>NZ_CP050022.2:6060000-7260000 GCF_011602485.2 Bradyrhizobium sp. 1(2017)
CGCATGTTCCTGCGGCCTGTGGGTGAGTCTTCTTCATAGAATCTTAAGGTTTAAATGTGGTGAACAGAGCAGGCTTTCTTCCTCGCCAATCATCAGATGTGTCCCGCTTTGGGTCACAAGGGGCCTGCCGGGAGACGCTCGAGGGGGCGGTTAACGTTTGCCCCATGCGATCCTATGCTTGCGGCCGACACGACAATCGCTCCTGCTCCGCTCTCAGCGCTCTGGCTGCTCTAGGTCGTGGACTTCCGGAAGCGGTCCATCAGACGTAATCTCGATCGTTGCAAGCGTGATCGGCAGCTTGAAGCGTCGGCGTCCGGCGCTACCTGGATTGAGGTAAAGGACGCCTTCGACCGTCTCGACCTTCGGCACATGCGTATGGCCTGAAATGACGATGTCGATACCACGCGCGGCAGGATCGATTTGCAGCGCCTTCAGATCGTGCAACACGTAGATCGACATCCCGGCTAGGCGGACAATCTCTGTATCGGCGTATTTCGCAGCCCATTCGCCTGTATCGATATTGCCCCTAATCGCAGTCACGGGCGCGATCGAGTGCAGCGCGCTAATAATGTCGGCCTTTCCAATGTCGCCCGCATGCACGATGTGATGAACGCCCGCCAGGCGGCCGACCGCTTCTGGCCTTAAGAGGCCGTGGGTGTCGGAAATGATGCCAATCCTGAAAGCCATATCCGGGCTATGCCGCGCGTTGGGTTAGCCGTCTACTGCCCGCACAGTGTTGAAAGGATTGAACGCTCAAACTGTGTCAGGAGCGCTGCAGGTGCATGGAATATCTGGGCACACCCGGCTGCCCGCAACTCCACTTCCTTGAATCCTCCGCAGAGCACACCTATAGTGCGGACCCGTACTTTGGATGCCGCTTGAGCATCGTACGGCGAGTCGCCAATTGCGACCGCACTATCACCGTCGATCGCAAGCTTCTTCAGGACCGCTTCAAAGACGTCCGGCTCCGGCTTGGACTCGTCGACATCATCTGACGAAACGGATACGTCGACCATCTTCGCAATAGCTGCGATGTCGAGATACTTCTGAAGTTCGTCTTTCTTGGCCGATGAAGCAATGGCGATGCGGAGCCCCGCGTCCCGGGCTCGCTGCAGCAGATTGGGCACCGCGGAGAACGGTTGGACCATCGGCAGATATTGAGCTTTGAAGCGTTGGCCGCGCCAAGCGTCGAGCTCCTTGCCGTGATCGCTGCGTTCATCGTCCGACAAGAATACCGGAATGAGCTTATCACCGCCCTTCCCGATTTGACTACGCACCTGCTCGAAGCTGACATCGTGACCGAACTTCACCATGGCTTCGTGCCAAGCCATCGCGTGCAGATCGACGGAGTCCAGCAAGGTGCCGTCCAGATCGAAGATGGCCGCTTTTGGCAAACCGCTTCTCCGCTTAATCAACTTTCGTCTTTCCAAACCACGATGCGGAGCGCGTGTACCTCGCCCTGTGCCGATTGAGATCGGGTGTTCCGTCGCTCCACGAGACAGTACCGCGTTTCAAGCGAATTTCCGACGCGCGCTCTCCAACGAGATAGAGGTCCTGCTCGTCCTGGTCCGAAACAATGACCTTCTCAGGCGGCCGTACACAAAACAAGCGTTCTTGGTGGGCACGATCGCCTAACTTTTCCTCTCGGCACAGCAACGCTGGATTCAAGTTGGCCAAAGACAAGCTCTGAACCTTTTTCTCCGGTCCCGGCGTCGCCAGCGGCTTTATCACTCAGTTTGCTCCACCGCCGCGGGCATCTTCGCGACCGACATCAGGGACCGGGCAACCTGATTGAGTAGCTGATCAGCGTTTTCCTCCTCCGCGAGCGATTTCGACAAGAGGCTGACGATGGCGCTATGTCGAAGCTGCTGGGCGAGATTGCGCGCTGTGGTATAGCCGGCGATCTCATAGTGTTCGACCCTCTGCGCGGCTCCAATGAGTGCGAGGTCGGCCGCGGCGTCTTCTTTCTGTTCACCCTCGGCCATGATTTCCTGACCTTCTTCGACGAGGCCCATCATTCCCTTGCAAGGCTTGGCCCGCGCCGACTTGCCAAGCAGCTCAAAGCATTCATTGATGCGCTCGATCTGGGTTTCGGTCTCGCCGAGATGCAGCTCGAACAGCTCGCGCAATTGATCGAAACGCGCCGCTTGAGCCATCTTGGGGAGTGCCTTCGTCAACTGCTTCTCAGCGTGCAGGATATCGCGAAGTTCGTCCAGCAGCAGATCGCCAAGGCCAGCTTCGTCCACCGGTGATGAGCTTTCGGTGACGATGGCCGTCGCAGGACCGGGTTCGCCGGCCTGGATCGCCGGCGATTCCGTAAAGACCCATTCCCCGCCCTCGTTCCAGGGCCCGCGGGTGTCGATTTCACCATGATCGCCGGTGCCCGTGGAATCGTTGAAAAACTGATCGACGAGCCCGGGGGTCGGGGCGATGCGGCCGATGCTGAAGGCCGGCTTTGCCATGCTCTCGAGCGCGAGCGAAAACGCCTTCATGTGTGTGATTTCACGTGTCATCAGGAATTGCAGGGCGTCCTTGGTGCCGGCGTCGTCGCAGAAATTGATGAGTCGCTCGTAAACGATCTTGGCCCGCGCCTCCGCGGCGATGTTGCTGCGCAGATCCACATCGAGTTCGCCGGTGACTTTCAAATAGTCGGCGGTCCAGGCGTTGCCTTGCGAATTGAAAAGGTTGACCCCACCGCCGCCTGCAATCGCGATCAGCGGATCGGCCTCGGCCGCCTGGCGGTCGAACTTCGCCGGCTTGAGGTGCATGCGGGCCAATGTGCCGACGACCTCAAGATGGCTCAGCTCTTCGGTGCCGATATCCATGAGAAGATCCTTGCGATCGGGGTCTTCGCAATTGAGACCCTGGATCGAATACTGCATGGCGGCTGCGAGCTCGCCATTGGCACCGCCAAACTGTTCAAGAAGCATATTGCCAAAACGCGGGTCCGGCTCATCGACGCGGACGGTGAACATCAACTTCTTGACGTGGTGATACATGGGAGAGCCTCGGCTTGAAGGGAGAAGATCACAGCCGAACGGTCCGGCGCCGCCGTTGTTCCTATCGGGGCCGACCCGCCCGCGCCCCCGCGTCGGTGGCCGGGCCAAGTCCGATGCTGAGATTTCGATTCCCGAAATAATGGGCTGCAGCGATCCGAGCGCCGCCGGTTGCAGGAACGGATGGTTGCCCAACACATTCATTGTTCTGAACGCTTGTAGGAGGAGGATCAAATGGCTAGTGAAGACGCCTTGGGCAAGGTGAAAGAGGTGTCGGAAGGCATACGCGAGACCGCCCGCACAGTCAGGCAAAACCTCGAAGAGGGACAGCCGCCTGGCCAAGCGGTTGCCATTCTGCGCGATGTGGTGCGCGAGGCTCCGCTACCGTCGTTGCTCGTCGCCTTCATGCTGGGCGTGCTGATAGCACGGCGTTAGCCGGAAATATCGCGGTCGATCGCAAGATCATCGAGCAGGGCCGAAGAGCCGCCGGCAAGCAATGTGGTCAGCAGTTCCGCCGCGAGGAAGCTGAAGGTGATGCCGTTGCCGCCATAACCAAAGGCGGCGTATATGTTCTTGCAGCCGGGTACCGTGCCGATCAACGGCAAGCCGTCCTGGGTAGTATCGAAGGCACCCGACCAGGAGAAGGCCACGTGGCTCGATGCATGCGGCCAGAGTACCTTCAGATAGTCCTTGAGCGCCCTCACCTTTGCCGGCGTCGCGTTATCACGAGCCGCGGGCTCGATGAGCGCATGATCATCCTCACCACCAAGAATGATGCGCCCGTCGGCCGTCGTCCGCGCATAATGGTAGCTCCGGCTCGCCTCCCAGATCAGGGCCTGCTCGGGCCACAGATTACCTGGCTGCCGTCGGGTCGCGATGGCCCAGCTGGAAGTTTGCTGCTGGGCAGTGGGCTTCACGATTTCTGGCATCACGTAACCGGTCGCCAGCACCACATGACGTGCTTCGATCGAAAGCCCGCTTTCAAGGCCGACAGTTACCTTCTCGGCCGTGCAATCGTAGGCAACCGCGTTGGCCTTCAGAAGGCGGGCTCCCCGCTGGCGAGAGATATCGAGCAGACCATGCGTGAGCTGCACCGGATCAGCGTCGGCTGCGTCCCTTGACAAAAGGGCACCCGCCCGCGTCATACCGAACCGCTTTAGCAGCGCGCCGTGATCGAGATAGAGAGACGGCAGATCGGCGCGGCTCCTCAGCGCATATTCCTCCTGAATAAGTCGTGGACTGTCATCGACAGCAAGGTAGAGCGAAAGACGTGGCCGCATCTGGCAGGCTATTGCATGATGAGCCACCAACGAGACTAGACCTTGCGCCGCATGGTGGCTGGCCCGATAGCAGCGGATGGCCCTTTCGAAGCCATAGAGCTGCGCGAGTTCAAACGACGGACGGTCGATTTCCCAGAGCAGCATGGCAGTGCTCGCGACCGTACTGCCAAGACTGGGAAGCTCGCGATCGATGATGACCACCTGGCGGCCTTGCCGGGTCAGACGCTCGGCCACCAATGCACCGGTGATACCGGCGCCGATGATCAGAACCTCACAACGGAAGCTTTCGGCAATAGGCTCAATCGGCGATGGCGGCAGGACGGCCCATGGTGTGCGCGGGCTGCGCAAATCCTCCTGCTCGATGTCTTCGTCCTTGAAGATGGATCGCTCCTGGGAATCCTGACCAGATCTCGCTAGACCTTCACCGGCCGCAAAGCAGAAACGGCCGGGGCATTGATCGGCTGTCCGTTGGGCGCAAAGATCGAGCCGTGGCACGGACAATCCCAGCAGCTCTCAAAGCTGTTCCAGTGCAGATGACAGCCGATATGGGTACAACTTGCCGCATGCAGATGTAACTCGCCGGCTTTGTCCTTGTAGGCGGCGACCTTTTCGAGACCCTGGCGCAGGATAGCGCCCTCACCCGGCTTCAGTTCCTCAAGCGAGGCGATTTCACCCGGCGCAACATATTCCGCAAGGTTCTGCAGGATGGTCAGGTTCTCGCGCAGGAAGTTTCGGGCGGCGGCGAGAGGCTTGCGATCAGGGGCATAGACCGACTGCCACGGGTTGTCTTCGCCGAGAATGAGCGCCGTGTTCAACATAGCGCCCATCACACCATGGGTCAGACCCTGGCCGGAATCGCCCATCGCAAGATAGACTCGTTCGCTGCCGGGCTCGCGGCCGATGAAGCCGGCATAATCGATGGTATCGAGCACCTGGCCCGACCAGCGGTGTGTCATTTTGCCAAGAGCCGGGATCAATTCGCGCGCCCAGCTCTCCAGCCGGGCACAGCGCTCGTCGGCATTGTTTGCCTCGCCGCTCTTGTGGTCCTCGCCACCGACCAAAACAAAATCATGATCGTCCGGCCCCGTTTGCAATCGCACATAGTGGTAGGGATCCTCGGTGTCCCAGTAGAGCGCATCCGGAAGCTCACCCCGCGCGATCGCAAAGGCAAGCACATAAGTGCGGTAGGGTGCGACCTTGGTATGCAGTTGCAAGCGGTCGGCAATGGAAGCGTTGGTCGCAATCACGGCTTGCCCGGCCGTGATCTGCCCGTGTCCGGTCCGCAACGTAACGCTGCCATCCCGCTCGGCAATTTCTTCGACCGGACTGTTGGCAAAGAAGCGGACATCGTTCGCCTCGCAGACGGCGGCAACGCCCGCGAGGTATTTGAGGGGATGGAACCTCGCCTGCCGGGGATATCGAAGCACATGGCGACTTTCACATCCCTTGAGTGGCACGCCGACCAGCCGGTGAACCGGTGCGCCGACTTGCTGAACCGCTTCCAGCTCCTGATCGATGACATCGGCCGCCATGCCGTCGCCCTGAAAGAGGTATCCATCCAGTCGCCGGAAGTCGCAGGCGATCGTCTCGCTCGCCTGGACGGCTTCGATCCGGTCGACGGCTTTGGCCTGGCTTTCATAGAAGAGCTTGGCGTTCTCAGCACCTCGCAACTTTCTGAACTCGCTCATCAGATCGTCGCAGAGCGGCGCCAAATGCGCCGAGGTGCGCGCGGTCATGCCGCTTGCGATGCCCTTGCGATCGATGACGATGACCGACCGGCCGCGCTTGCAAAGCTCGTAGGCTGTCGAAAGGCCAGCGATTCCTGAGCCGACCACGGCCACGTCGCAATGCGCATCGCCTTCGAGCTTCCCCGCCTCCGGCAATATCTCCGTATCCATCCATAGCGAGGTGCTGGCCATCCTGAACTCCGCGCAATAAGGCAAAACGCCCGCTCAGTGCCACAGTTCCTTGTTCTACGGGGAGCGGCATTCGCGATCTTGCGTGCGGACAGCCGACGCAGCGACCCGACCTATACAGCCAAACGGCGGCAACGGCGGCGAGGAACAAAGCCCGATCGGTGCCGTTCCATCGCTTTGAGATCAGGGAGTGACGCCATGGGACTATTCACAAAAGACATCAAGACGATGGGTGATCTGCTGCTGCATGGCTTACAGGACATCTATTATGCCGAGCAGCAGATCCTCAAGGCGTTGCCGAAAATGATCGATAACGCGACCAACCGTGATCTGACAATCGGCCTCAAGAGCCATCTCGAAGAAACCAACAAGCAGATCGAACGTCTTGAGAAGGTCTTCGAGAAACTCGGCAAAAAGCCAAGCGGCACGCAATGTCCCGCGATCGACGGCCTGATCAAGGAAGCGGACGAGACAGCCGGCGAGATCGAAGACAAGACGGTACTCGATGCGGCGATCGTCGCCAATGCGCAAGCCGTCGAGCATTACGAGATCTGCCGTTACGGCACTTTGATCGCATGGGCGGAAGAACTTGGCCACGACGATATCGTGCGATTCTTGACAACGAACCTCAACGAAGAGAAAGCGGCGAACACCAAGCTGAACACCGTTGCGCTGCGCAAGGGCGTCAACAAGAAGGCTTCCACCGCCGCCTGACCGGGAATGCGACCAGCGGTCTTCTTGCCTCAGGCGCCCGACTTCGTCTTACTCTCTCCGCCGGCGTCGTCACGCTTTTTCTTGACGACGCTGATCTCTCCATTGCCTTCGACATGCGCACTTTCAACTTCGGAAAAAGCGTCAAGCCCCTCCTGCCGGAGGTGGCTCCTCAGTTCCTCTTCGGTTATAAGCTCGCGCCGCATATTGCGTCGGTTCAAGCGCCCGTCGATAATCAACGGCACCGGCGACGGTGCGAGCAGTCGCTCGAAAAGGCTGACGTGGAAGCCAAGCCAGTTGAACGCAAAATCCCAGAAAACGATAGTGAGTATGAGCACGATGCTTTCTGAGACCGATTTGTACTCCTTTGAGAAACCATTTTGCGCGGCATCCGCAATGACAACGATTACGAGAATGTCGGCAATACCGATTGTGGAAGATTGACGCTTCATGAGAAAGCGCAGGATAAAGAAAAGGGCGACATAGCTAAGGCTGCCGCGCACGACCATTTCCAAGAGGGAGTGGGTCGGAATGACTATGTCAGCCCAGTCGACGCTGTAAATTTTTGACATCGCAGACACCTTCTTCACCTTCAGATCACCCAGAAGCTGACGAGGTCACCGAGCGAGGGCGACAAATACCAGACGCGGTGCATGCGGGGATCTCGACAAGCCAAGCAATGGTTGCCGTGCGGCCAACCTACGGCCCGGCGGTCATGCGTCAAATGGCCAAGTTTCGCAGCTGAGTCTTTGATGGTGACGGCTCTCGTCAGCATTGCCCGCGTCCGGCAGTCCCCCGCATGGCGAGGGCTCATCGTCGTTCATACAGCCTACCGGTAGAACGCCTAGTAAGCAGCTGCTCTTCTCAAGCCGCAGCGCGCAGGTGCAGTCACTATTAGCAATACAGGCCAGCGGTAGCAGGCCTTCATTGGAAATGCATGGGACAGGGCTACTTCTGATCGACGTTGCTGGTCCCGGAGCCGGGGGTCCCAATTGGCAAGCCATTCGCCGCGTGACCAACGCCAACGCCTGGGGCGCTCACGGCGCCAGGAGCCTGGTCTTGAGGCAGCGTCTTGATCCCGGTTCTTGCTTGTTCGGCGGGGCTCATCTGCCGATTGTTGTTGGTGCTGTTGGCGCCGCTCGATGCCGTGATGCCAGACCTGTCGTTTCCGCTTTGCGTACCCGTCTGTGTCGAACCAGTCGCGGTGTTGCCCGTCCCCGAGCTGGTCGGCGCCGCAGGGGTGCTTGCTGTATTCCCGTTTGGCGTTGGGGCCTGAACGTTCGGACTAGTGGGCGAGTTGTTTGTGTGGACCCCAGTTGTGCTGTTGTTAGTGCCCATGCCAGATGGAGCCGACGGGCCACCATTCGCGCTGCTCGACGTCCCGGTGCCTGCGCCGGAGCTAGCGGATCCTCCTGACCCTCCGCTGCTGGAGGCAGCCCCGCCTGCACCTCCGCCTCCGCCGCCACCACCACCGCCTCCGCCACCTTGAGCGAGGGTGGGAGCGGCAACAGCGAGGGACAACGCAGCTGAAAGAAGAAGAGCTTTGCGGTTCATGACCATCTCCCGTTGGAAAGAAGGTCAATGGCGTCAAAGCGTCGATCGTTCCTCGCTGATGCACTTCACCGAACAGCTCCACCGTCGCTAAGGGGCGGTCATGGGAAGTATGTCGCAGGCGGCACGTCAGCAAAGTTGGAGCGAACTGAGTAAGCAACTCAAAAGCAACTGCCTGCGAAAGGGCTGATGTTTGGCACCTACGTTTTTTGCAACGACTAGTGGGAGCTCTCGCGCGCCAACCGGACTACCCTGCGGGGATCTGCCAAACAAACTTGCTGGGCATCGGCCGCCGGAATGGCGGCTACAGCTTGAGCTGGATCAATGGCAAAGAGACCCGGCCGCGCGGCGGCCGCTTGCTCTGGAGGCGCTCGAACCAATTAATGTACAATCCGTCCAAGTATTTCTTTCGGATCGACCACGAATCGGGAAAATCATGCAATGCGCGCCCATTTGGGGCTGCACCGAACGGCCTCAGCATCCGAGCCAGCCCCGGAAATGCTTGAGGCCGTTTTGCTTGCGTCACCGAATGCGGCGGCGGTCAAAAGCGCCGCGTGTCTCGAAGTAAGCGACTATCGCCCCGAGTGTAGCGAGCCCAACAGCGGACATGATGAGGATCATTCCCAGCATCGAATCACCCGCGCATTGCGAGGTTCCTAAGTACCAAAGTGGACACTCGTTCCAATTGGCCTTTCGACGGCTCGGCAAACCGAACGACCGAGGCTCGCCAGTTCAGCCAACCCCGGGCGGGGCCCTCCAGCACCTTGTTAACTTTCGATTCACATTTGTGAGTGCCGCAACCTTCAGGCGCTGTAGACTGCTTCGACCGGGGCTGGCTGCATATTTCACTTAGATCTTTTCACCCGGCATTTTTGACGCGGCGCGGGCCGCAGCGAGGTTGATCGCTGCGGCCTTCGTCTTACGGGTCTCAGAACGAGAGACGCCTGCCAGCGTGAACCGGCGCGCTGTGCGGGTGGCCCAAAAAAGGGCGGCCTCAGCTGGCAGTAGCTGAGGCCGATGGGGGTCTACTCTGGCGCCAACGGGGGAGTTCAACACCGGAGCAAGAACCAATTCGCCAGATAGCGACCTGTTCCTGACTTGTAAAACGTGAAGCGCGATGGCTACCAGATACTGTCATCCGGAAGAACGAGCACGTACGCCTGCTGTCTCGCAACAGCGCCGACTGGCCCGTGCGCTATCCCTGGATCGCTGAGGCGGCGCTGAAGACCCGGCAGAAGCGCTTTCTGATCGACGGCGAGGCGGTCATCCCTGGGGTGGATGGCATCAGGGACTTCAACGCGCTGCAAGCCGACAATACGACCACGAGGTGCAGCTTTCCGCCTTCGATTTTCTCGCCATGGACGGCGATCATTTGCGGTCCCTTCCCCTCCACTTGCGGAAAGCAAATCTGCAGCAGCTATTGGCGCGTCGGCCGGATGGCATCAGCGTCGCGCCGTTCGAGCGCGGCGAGATCGGGCCCGACTTATTCTAGGTTGCCTGCCGCATGGGGCCTGAAGGCATAGTTTCGAAACGACGCGATCGCCGCTACAGCGCCGGCCGCTCGCGAGATTGGATCAAGGTCAAGAACCGCACCCACACTGCGATTTCACGCGTGATGGACGCTTTGAAATAAACGGTCGGGAGCGGCAATCAGGCTCATCCATATCCTAGCATGTCGATGATGGCCGACATCAGCGGCTGCCCCACATCGGCCCCAGCCTGGAGGTTTTCCGATTCGAAAACGAGCTGGGACCGAGAGGCCTGCCGCTCTCGCGGCAAACGCCAGATTATCCCAAATGACACCAGCCTACTCAAATTAAACAACGGAAATAAACACTTCCAGCCCGAAGGGACGGACTGGAGCCTGGTTTGGCAACAGGTCCTGCTAACACGGCTCGCAAGACCGCGCCGCTTCAACACGATCTCGAAGCCTGTGTAGCGATCCTTGCCGGTCCGGGAGTTTAGGCCACGGCCCGTGTCGACAAGCCGCCTTAAGGTGGTCCAGAAGCCGCCGCTCGCGCTCCTTTTCGGTTTTCGCGCTAGCAAGCAGCAGCCGAAAGTGGGCAATGATCTTCTCACTGCCGCGGATCAGCGTGTCCCGCACGGCGATCATGGCGCGGCCCCTGTTGTTGCTGGCAAGACCGGTCTCGGCGGCATCGTGAGCGCGATGGGAAAGGTCTGGGACGTCAACGTCTCCAGGGCCGAGCTCTCCTCCGATAGGCGCCGTTCGATGAACTGTCGCTCGAGGTCCGACAGCCGCGTCTCCAGCAGGCTGCGATAGCGGTGGATGTTGTTGCGGTGGGCACGGATGCGGGCAAGGTTCTCATCGAGCATCTTCGTCACTCCTCACGTCTCCTACGCTGCTGCCCGCTCGACCGGCCGCAGCCGCATCGGCTTGCCGCCCGGCGGATTCCGGGGGCCTTCGTCCAGCGCGCAAAGTGCCTCTAAGATCTCGTCGATCTTGACCGACGCCTTCAGCCCCTCGGGCGCCCTCAGCGACGGGCACGATGCGATTGCAGAAGCGTCCGATGCCCACGAAGCCAGGATGGCGCGCTTCTCGGTCAGGCTGAGAGAGGGATGGGAGACCACATCCCGGGGATGCTCGAAAACCATACCGGGATGGATGATGGCGTTGAGATCAACAACGTTGTCGTGAAGGGCGGTCGTCGGCCGCATGGCTTTCCTCCATTTCCAAGACGAGTTGAGGGATAGCCGCGCGGGACGACCCACGCGGCTTGGTCGCTGTGCTGCGGGATGGCCTTAGGCCGCCTTGGACTCGATCTGCGTCACCTTGCTCGATGCGGCGCCATTGATCGCAATGCGGCGCGGCTTCATCGCCTCGGGGATCTCCCGCTGCAGGTCGATGACCAGCAGGCCATTCTCGAAGATAGCGCCCTTGACCTCGACGTGGTCGGCCAGCGTAAACTGGCGCTTGAAGTTGCGGGCCGAGATGCCGCGATGCAGGAAGGTCTTGCCTTCTTTCTCGCTCTTGTGTCCTTCGAGCGTCAGGACATTCTGCTCAACCGTCAGGACGACCTCGTCCGGGCTGAAACCGGCTAGCGCTACCGAAATCTGGAAGCGGTTCTCGTCGAGACGTTCGATGTTGTAGGGGGGATAAGTCTCTTCGCCCGCGCGCTGGGCGGCTTCGGCGAGATCAAAAAGCCGGTCAAAGCCGATGGCCGACCGGAAGAGGGGCGAAAAATCAACAGTGCGCATAGCCAGATCCTCCTGGGAGCAAAATGGTTACGAGCGGCACCGGACACGACCGGTGCCCGTCTCAGTGGCGGGACCCGAACGGCATCCCGATCGTCGTACGACGACGCCGTAGAAATTTGGGAATCTGAGAAAAGTTTCAAGACCCGGGGACGATTTTTTTGCGAGGACTCCCGATAGTTGACGCGGGCGTCGTGCGGGGAGCAGGATCGCGGTGATCACGACGCCCGGGAGCGTGCATTCGATGTCGCGCGTCAAGTCCCACCGGCCGGGGTTTCTCCAGCGGGCTGCCGCGGTTGCGATCGCAGAAGTCTTAGATTCGATACTCGACGACAAGACTAGGGCTTGGAATAAGCGCGGTAGTACTCAGTTGACGGTGCCAACGAAGTCTACCAGCAATCAGGATCCAGCGGATTTTTGCATTCGGCCGGAGAGCCAACGCCTCGCAAGCAACGCGATCAAGACATGGCCCCCAACTGGCAGCGGCCTGCGCGGGCTTGAGCCCGCCTAGAAAGTGCGCTGGTGATCGCCGACGAGCTGTGTCAGGTCTACGACGGCGCGTGGGCAGACGCTTCCGTTCGACGCCGCGTCCTCAAGATCGGAACGCCGCCGTCTATAGGAACTTAGCCGCGACGCTTCGGTTGGCTATGGTGGGATTCGACGGCCCTTTGCCAGCTCAGGAGGTAAGGGTGGCAAAAGCTCTTATCTCAAAGGCCGACCTCGAACGTATCGCGTTACAGGAAATCCGCAGTTTTCCCGGGTCCGAACAAGTCCGCTCTGTGGAAGTAGAATGCGAGACCGATGTCCCGCGCGACTGGAGGCTCTACGTCATCGCGAACGATGAAGGCGACCTCGACCGCATTCAATACGCCGCAAAGGTCACAACCGAACGCTTGAAGCGCCGATATGATCTTCGGTGAGATACTTAACCCGAATACGGCATTCCAATTCCTGTTCCTCTTCGGCTCCTCGACTTCTTCGATGATCCGCTCGATGTCCGTCGCCCTATCGCACTCACATGGCATGCCAGCGCCACACTGACAGCCTCCGGGCTGCTCGGTCCAAGCGCGGTCAGAGTGGTTCTCGCAGACCCAGCCGAGCTCGAGGCAGATACGATAGTTGGGATCAGTTACAAGAGAGCCCCGCGACCATGTCGCAAGGTTATCATGAGGCCAGACATGCAAGCGACTATCGCGTTATCGATGTAGATCAGCAGTCATTCGCGATCTTCATTGCGCATTTGTCTCTTTGCCCAACTCCTTACGGACCGTAGCTGCGGAGTTGCCCACCTTATCGATTGCTTTCTGTAGCTCTTCACGGGTCACGCCGAGGGCGTGCGTCCAGTACTTTACCTCGTGAGCCTCATGCATGTTTATTTTGCTGCGGTCAGGTTGAGCACGCTTGGTGAGATTATCAGACACGTCCATCCTCCATTTTGGAGAAGAGAACGCTACCAGGGGACTGCGCGTTCCTTTGCTCAATCCCTTTCGGCCAGCGCTCAATAATTGAGACATGGCGACGCGCTCGCCGGACGCTAGGCAAGGTAACGGCGGTACGCTTGGGGCTGGGGAGCACTCTTTCTCTTCAACTTGATCTCAGGAGGTGTTCGCCCTAACCCGTTCGCGCGCCTCGCGTCGACGTCCACGGCGTTCACGACGCCGCTTGGCCCGGTCAGTGGACTGCCGCAACGGAGGAACCGGAGCCGGCACGACTACCGCCTCCGCAACTTCCTCGACCAAAGGCGCCCGGATCGGTTCGGGAGCGGCCGGGCTGGATTCCATGAATTCCAGCACGGCCCGTCCCTTCGACGTGATCTTCCAACCACCGCTTTCCCGGTCCACCAGTCCTTGGGAAAAGATGTCGAGCTCCGAGACGCGCGCGGCCAGCCGCCGGGTTCGGTGCGCCCAATCATGCCCGCTGGTCGCCAGGATGGCCAGGTCGCGCTTGAGATCCTGCATGACAGCGAAGCCATCCGGGTAGCTCACCAGAATCTTCAGCACGGTAACTTGGAAATTCACAGCCGACCCCGCTCGATCAGCGCCACATCGTAGGCGCGTGCGAGAGGGCGTCCCGGCCGACCTGCCTGAGCTCTTCGGGAGAGACCTCGCCTCTGGTAGCAGCCTCTAGAATTTTCGAGGCGACGTGTGCGCGCTCCGATCTCGCGGTGCGAAACGCTCTCACAGACTTCATCGAGGACCGCGCGCAAAAGCGCGGTCGTTGCCGTATCGAACATGAACTACCCCCCGGAGGGAAAACCTTGCTATAGCGGACTTTCCGGGCGACGCGATTCAACAATGTTAACGATCACGAGAGGCCGGTCAAATTCTAGGATGATGAGCTCATGAACATCGTGGCGACCATGCCCACGATGCACAGCGCCATCGCAGCGGTCGCAGCCCAGCCTAACCAATACAACGGTCCTCTGACGACAAGCTCGCCCATGACCTTCGGTCGCCGGACGAGCATCATCAGGACCACCATGACGGGCGCGGCAAGCACGCCGTTGACCACAGCGCTCCAATAGAGAGCCTTGATCGGATCGATCGGAGTAAAGTTGAGCCCGATCCCGCAGAGGCCCGAAAGTGCCAGCACGGAGTAGAACGCGATAGCCTCCTTCGGCTTACGAGACAGGCCGACCGTCCAGCGACGTCCTTCCCCGATGGCGTATGCAGTGGAGCCGGCCAGGACGGGAATCGCCAAGAGCCCGGTTCCGACGATGCCGAGCGCGAAGATGAACTCGGCGAACGGACCGGCAATCGGTTTCAGGGCTTCCGCTGCCTGTGCCGAACTCTCGATGTCGGTCTTGCCCTGGGCATGAAGTGTCGATGCGGTCGTGACGATGATGGAGAGCGCGATGAGGTTAGAGAAGGCCATGCCGATCATGGTATCCAGCCGGATCCGCCGAAATTCTTCCGGCGCATCGGAAGCATCCTTCTTCAAAGGCTTCTTGTTGTTGTCGATCCGCTGCTCCTCTGCTTCCTGCGAAGACTGCCATATGAAGAGATACGGCGATATCGTCGTTCCCAGGATGGCGACGAGGGTCGTCAGGAAGCCGGCATCCCAACTCACGTGGGGAATCAGAATGCCCTTCAGAGCATCGCCCCAAGGCACCTTCACGACGGCGAGTGCGATCACGTAAGCGAACAGGCTGAGCGTCAGCCACTTCAGAACCTTAACGTATCGGTCGTAGTTGAAGAAAATCTGGGCAAGAACCGACACGGCGCCGAATAGCACCACGTAGGCGATGCCGGGGCCGCCGATCAGAAGCTTGAGGGCATCCGCCATGGCCCCGAGATCGGCGGCGATATTGATCGTGTTGGCCACGAAGAGGAGCCCCACGAGGCTCCAGATGTAGCCCGGGCCGAGATTTCGGCAAACGTTGCCGGCGATGCCGTGGCCAGTCACCCGCCCTATCCGTCCCGAAATCTCTTGGATCGCAGTCATGAGCGGATAGGAGAGCAGCATGGTCCAACCAATGCCGAAACCGAGCTGCGCTCCGGCCTGGCTGTAGGTGCCTATTCCGGACGGATCGTCGTCGGACGCCCCCGTGATGAGGCCTGGTCCCAACGTGGACAGAAAGTTGCGGATGCGGAAGGTCTTTCGCTTCTGAACCTTTGGCTCGATCGCCGCATCCATTCGATGCTTCTCCATATTGTCAGCTTCGAACGTCCAATCGGCCCGAGACTGGGATGCCGCCGGCGGCTTCATCATCCCGACAAGGCAGGGGCCGCATTTCTATGAGGCTGACCCCTGCCAAGATGTCGATCACCAGCTACGGGCGCCGATGACGGCCGGCCGCCCACAAGCGTTTGCTTTTACTCAGTTGTAGTCCGAGTATTTGAACTGCGGCAGTGCCTTTAACTGCTCCCTGTTGCCGCTCATGACGGCGTGATCGGGTACCCAATCGTTCGCATTGCGATTCGTCGCGTTGCTCGACGCCGCCCCGGTGCTCGCGGTGCTGGTCGAGCTGGTTTGGACCGGCTCTTCGACGAATTTCAATTTGTCCATGGACACGGCGATGTCGTGCTCGCCCATTCCCAAGAAGCCGCCGATGCCAATCACCACGGCTTCGATCTTGCCGCTCTTGTCGACTAGCAGCTCGTTGACATCGCCGAGCTTCTCGTTGGCTTCGTTGTAGACGTTCAGGCCCATCAGCTTCGAGGCGCGCCAGCTTCCCTTGAGCGCCATCTTCGCGTTGGAGGGCTGACTGGTCACCGCCGGCGCAGCGCGATCCGCAGGCTGGGTGGATTGCGCGAACGCAGAACCACCGATCACGGCAGCACCAAGCAAAGCAACGGAAAGAAAACTTTTCATCGATTATCTCCTTCAACGTGAGCCGGCAGCCTGTCGGATGCCCGCCCCCCAACGTCCCGGGTTGCCACTTGTTCCCAGCGCCGCGCTGATCAAAGGAGTAGAAATCGTTAGCGACGTTCGGTGGTGACCAAGCGAACGGCGGCGGCTCCCCCACCTCCGGAGCGGAGGCAAGCTTGCGTGAAATGCGGCCACACCTGCTTCGAACAGTCCTCCGCTTCCTTCGCAGCGTCGGCTGCCTCCTGTACTTTCGGCAACAAGACGGGCGCTTCTTCCGCCAGTGCCGTCGTGGTGAGAAGAATAAGAACAGCCGTCGTCGAGAAAATAAACTTCATTCGCACCTCGTTGATCGGCAACTCAACGACGGGGCTGCGAAGCCGTTCCACATCGGGCGGAGTTCAGGACGGCCCCCTCGCCCGAGCGACCACCTCGCGATATCGGGATTCATAATCCTTCGCCATCCGGATTGATGTAAAGCGCTCCTCAAACCGGGTGCGAACCACTCTCCGGTCCAGTCGGCCGAGATCGTTCACCGCCCTGACCGCTTCCTCCGCGTTGTCGACGATAAAGCCGGTGACGCCGTCCTCCACCACTTCGGGAACGGAGCCAGAGCGGTAGGCGATGACAGGCGTCCCGCAGGCCATCGCTTCGATCATGACGAGGCCGAACGGCTCGGGCCAATTGATCGGAAACAACAATGCCGCGGCTCCAGCGAGAAATGGTTGCTTCCGGGACTCGTCCACTTCTCCGACAAGTTGGATCCGCTCGCCGTCCATGTCCGGTTCGAGCTTCTTCTTGAAGTATGTCGTCTCCGCGCGAGGTATCTTGGCGGCGATCCTCAGCGGCATCCCGGTAGCACGTGCGATGCGCATGGCGTCTTCGGGTCCCTTTTCCGCCGTCAGCCGCCCCAGAAAGGCCAGGTACGAACCGCGCTCATAGGAGGGCCGAAAGAGATCCTTCGGCAGACCGTGCTGGATCGTCGCGATCCAATTCGCGTCCGGAAGAGGCTGACGCTGATTGTCGGAGATCGAGGCGAAGGCCGCATTCGGAAAGGCCCCAATGACCTCGGCCAGCCCGGGAAGGTCGAGACGGCCGTGCATCGTCGTGAGATACGGCACGCCCGTCCGGCTCAACACCGGAAGCGGCAGCCAGTCGACGTGAGAGTGGACTAGGTCGAAGCTGGCGGCATGTTCGGCAATGGCTTCGATCAGCAGCGCGCAGGCGGCGTTCGGATCCACCCCCCTCCGTCCCAGTCGCAGAGCTCGGGGCCACACCGGGTGGAGCTTTCCCTTCGTGTTCGAATCACCACTTGCGAACAAGGTAACGTCGTGTCCGAGCTCGACCAATTCGTCCACCAGCCAGGCGATTACGCGCTCCGTCCCGCCATAAAGTTTCGGTGGGACGCTCTCGGCCAACGGAGCAAGCTGGGCGATCCGCATCGGTCTAGGTCCCGAAAGCAAAGCGCAGGATCATCACGATGCAAGCGGAAATGAGGGAAGACATCGCAAGCAGTGTCCAACTGGGCCTAGTGCTTCCGCGAGCCACCGGCGCGACGAGCATCTTCATGCCCCTCAGCATTCGTCGCGGGGAAGCCGGTCCAGGTAGGCTATCCCGAAGCTGGCGAGTTCTTCGGAATCACTCCGTCGCTCTTCCCATTTTCTTTGCAGGTGGCGCTCCAGCAAGCAGCGCCGGCCATCCTGTGAGTCGACGTGGGGATGCCTTGCGCGGTAGACCGTCCATGCGGTTTCCCCGGCCATCTTCAACACGACTTCGTCGACCATCTTCACGCTCCGGCGACCACATCCAGTCGCTGGCAACGCGACGCGCTCCGGAAAGTTTCCAGTTTTTCCCGATCGAGCTTGGTTCGGGAGACAGATTAAGAGGATGGCTTGCTCGCAGGTACGTCGGCCAGCCCCGCCGGCAGAGCGTCGTGGCTCGACGTCGCGCTTAAGGTGCTCTGGATCAAGGGGAAGGCTCGTCGAACTTCATCCCTTCCTGTCCAGAGGGCGGGGCCGAAGGGGGCGACCAATCGGACATTCGAGCGCGGCACGATCCCAGCGGCCGACATCGGCTGCCGCTCGATAGGTGCTTTCCAGAAACGACATGAGCGTCGCCTCCGGATCGCCCGACTTCCTCACAACCTCGTAGGCCAGAAGATATTCTCCGAGCTTCTGATCGAAATATGCGCCCGCCGGCAAAATCTGTTCGTCGGCAAAGCCGTTCGGGGTGGGATAGGCATAGGAGTAGAAAGCCGCAAACTCTGTGCCGCCTCCGCCCGGCCAGAAGCCGGCGGATGAGACTTCATCACTGTAGGCCTCGCGCGTCACTTCGTCCGGCAAACCCGGTACGCCACCCGGATGAAGCGGAGCAGGACGTCCGGAGAAGCGCGTCACTGCGAGATCGAAGCTGCCCCAAAAGAGATGGACCGGACTGACCTTTCCGGTGAAGCCCGTCCGAAACCGATGAAACACACCGTTGATCGCAACCAGGGCCCTGAAGAACCGCGTCGCGGCGTCTGCATCATAGGGTCGGATCTGACGGTCGTCCTGGAAGAGAATCGGATCGGGCACTTCATTGGGCCGGCCGTCGAATTCCGGTGTCCCGCCGAGACGTCCCACCAACTCGCAGAACCGGGCGTGAAAGTCGGCAACGGACATCGGCCCGAGCGCCATTTCAACCTGGCGCCCGTCAGAGGCCTCTCCGATCACGATATGACGGGAGAGATCGAAGGTGATCTCGATACCTGAGGCGTCTGGAACCAGTGAAGTCGTGAGCCCACGAGCATTCACGTAGAAAGTCGCGTGCCATGAATGGTTGACCCACGGCGTCCTCGCGAGCCGATACTTGCCGACAACTTGGCAATACAAATGAAGCGCGGAACAGGTTTCGCGCCATGCCTCGAAGGGGATTTCCGGCCAAATCGCGCTCATAGCGTTTCCTCCTTGTGTTTGGTCGCACGTGAGGCGCTTGTATCGTTGTTCCACATATGTGCCTTGACGGTGGCAGGCATTTGAGAACGTTTGCAGCGAAAAACAATGCCGCAAGTTGGAGAGGGAGTGTCGCCAAGTTCGTTGAGGTGCGGCGTTTTGCTAAAGCTCATCTTTGGCCGGGCCGTCGCGCCAAATGGCCGCTTTGGGTCTTGGCCGTGTCGAAACGACCGCAAAGGGCGTCGGTCGGGGAGCTAGGAACAGGGCCTGTCTCGAGCCTCGATCGCAGTGATCAGTGGCTAACGCGGCACTCCAATTGTCAGCAACGGGTCTGCACCACCATTGGTCTCGTCGTGGGATTGCCGCTGCCTTGTTACTCGCTCGCAAAAGACCAACTCGGCACGAATTGAGAGACTCAAGCCGCTACAATGTAGGGCCGACCTACTTGGCTAGCCGATGCATCACTCGGGAATCACGTCAAAGGCGCGAAGAATTTTTTCGTTGAACAGGGCAAGGTTGGAGAGAAGCCCCGGAACTTGCTCCAGCGGAATAGCCCGCTGCTCGATTGCCTTATTAAAAACTCGCAAAAGGCGCGTGATACCGTAGTGCAGAAAGGCTCGCCTCGCTTTTCCAGAGTTCGGGACGGCAATGGCATTGCCCTCGATGATAATCTGGTTCCCGGCGCGCGGGTCCATCTCGAGAACGAATGTCTTGCACGCGAACGCGAATTCGATTTCCTGAACAGTCAGGATAACCCGCCTCGAGCTTGGCTTTCCCATCGTTTCCCGACACTATGGTACCCCCGCTGCGGAGGTCCGACAAGACGATGAGATACCATCACCGCCGCAAGCAGTCCTGCCGAAATCGGCTCCCTGCTTTCTAGCGCCGCCATCTCTGCCGCGGATTACGCCAGCTACGGCAGATCATGCTGCGTTTTCATGAAGAGCGGCGATTTGCCCTTGGCGTGTCCAAGCAGGAGCCGATATGCTTGGTGACAATCTCGCAGCAGCAACGTTCAATGCGCCGAGGTTGTCGAGCAGCCCCATTGATTGGAGCAAGGTCTTGTACCGTCCATCTGAAATCCAGGCAAAATCCTCACGTGAGGAAACCGGCTTTCGCATGATGCAACTACCGGACCTACGAATCAACTACGAGCCGCTCGATCCCGACTTTCTCGATCGTCCGGTTGTCTCCATCGCCATCGAGACACGACAAAACGACGACGAACTTCCGATGCACACGCATCGGAAGGGGCAGCTGGTCGTCGCCTCGCGCGGTTCAGTCATGTGCCGGGCGCCCGACGGGCTATGGATCGTTCCGCCGCAGGGCGCCGTCTGGATCCCCGGTGGCGTGCAGCACAGCAATTGCGTCTCCTCATTCGGCAAGATCTATTGCGTCTTCATCGATTCCCGAGCGATGAAGCTGCCGTCCGAATGCTGCACATTCACGATCTCGCCACTTGTGCGTGAGCTGATCGACAGGCTTGCCTCTTTCCCGCCTTTATATCCCGTAGGCGGGCCGACCAGTCGGCTCGCGCAGGTCCTACTCGACGAATTGGTGCAGATGGATTCCGAGCAGATGTATCTGCCAATCTCACGCGACATTCGCCTGCAACAGCTGGCGACCGCTTTACTGCGAGATCCCGGCGACCGCAGCACGCTCGACGAATGGGCGGAGCGCTATGCGATGAGCGAACGAACGCTAGCGCGCCTCATCCAAAAGCAGACGGGTCTGACGTTCGGCCGCTGGCGCCAGCGTCTGCATATCCTGGTCGCGCTCCAGCGGCTGTCGGTGGGAAAATCGGTTCAGACGGTGTCGCAGGATCTCGGCTACGAGACGCCGAGCGCCTTCATTACCATGTTCAAGAAAGCGTTGGGCAAGAGCCCCCGCCGATACCTGGCCGATCGAAAGATGAGCGGCACCTCGACCACCCCCTGACCAGGGAGGGCGCAGGTTCGCCGTCAAAGCCCGAGATAGGCACGCCGGACATCCTGGTTACTGAGTAGAGCGGCGCCGGTGCCTTCAAGAACAACATTTCCGTTCTCGAGCACATAGCCACGGTCTCCGATCGAGAGCGAGTCCGCAACGTTCTGCTCGACCAGCAGGATCGTGGTCTTCTTGGCATGCAGCATCTTGACGATATCGAACATTGCGCTGGTCAGCGCCGGCGAAAGCCCGATCGAGGGTTCGTCAAGCATGATGAGCTCGGGTTCGGCCATGATGGCGCGGCCGATCGCGAGCATCTGCTGCTCGCCGCCGGACAGCGTGCCCGCGGCCTGCAGCCGCCTCTCCAGCAATCGCGGGAAGAGACCATAGACCTGCTGCATGTTGCCCGACCTGCGAGCCCTTGCGCGCTTGAGCGAGCCCCCAATGAGTAAATTCTCCTCGACCGAAAGGTTTCGAAACAACTCGCGCCCTTCGGGCACTTGTGCGATGCCTAGTTCGCAGATCTCCCACGGTGGAAGGCCCGCAATGTTGGTGCCCCGCCAACGTATCTCTCCATCCAACGGCCGTACGACGCCCGCGACCGACCGGATGAGAGATGTCTTGCCGGCGCCATTTGCGCCGACGACGCTCAGCAGCTCTTCCGGATAGATACAGAGCGACACGCCGTTGAGGGCAACGGATCCGCCGTAGCCGACCGTCAGAGACTGCACAGTGAGAAGCGGCTCGCTAGGCACGGAACCCCTCCCCGAGATAACCTGCAACGACCTCAGGATGACTGACGATGTATTGCGGCGTGCCTTCGGCGATCTTCGCGCCATGATGGAGAACGATGACGTGTTCGGCGGCCTCCATCACGATACGCATGACGTGCTCGACGAGCAGGATCGACAAGCCCTTTTCAGCGAGGCGCCTGAGCACGGCGACCACCGCCGCAGCCTCAGGAGGCCGCAGCCCAGCCATTACTTCGTCGAGCAGAAGCAGGCGGGGCCGGGTCGACAGCGCCTTGGCAGTCTCGAGCATCTTGCGATCGGGGAGGGTCAGCTTGCTGATGGCCGCGTCGGCTTTCGGGCCGAGCCCCACTAGGTTGAGGGCCTCGCGGGCGGCATCCCTCGCCTCGCTCACCTTTCGCGTCCAACTGAAAGCACCGACCATGGCATTCTCGATCACGGTCATGTCGCGCATGGGCCGGACCACCTGGAACGTTCGGCCAATACCGAGCCGGCAGATGGTCTCGGCCGGAAAGCCGGAGATGAGCTTGCCGCCGAATTTGATCGATCCCTGCGTCGGCGGAAAGGCTCCGGCAATCAGATTGAAGCATGTCGTCTTACCTGCGCCGTTTGGTCCGACCAGCGCGGTGATCCCCTCGCTCTTGAGCCGAAAACTGACATTATCGACGGCAAGTAATCCGCCGAACCGGCGCGAGACACCGTCGAGTTCGAGAAGATCGCTCACTTCTTGACCTGCTCTATTTGGAGGTAACCGAACCAGGAAAGTCGGGTGACCGATTTGGCCGAACTGACTATGGCCGGCCAGATGCCGTCCGGCAGCAGCCAGACGGCAGCGATCAAGGCGAAGCCGTAGGCGACGTTGTTAAGCCCGGGAATCCCGAACTTGTTGCCGATGGCACTCGCGAGATGATCCAGGGGCAGCGTGATGAGCGTGCCGACCAGCGGCCCAAAGGCCGTTCCTAATCCGCCGACAACTGGGCCAACCAGAATATCGACCGAGATTCCCATGCCCATGATCGAATCCGGGAATACCGAGCCTTGAACCAGCGCGAGCAACCCTCCGCCAACCGCCGCCCAAGCTCCGGAGAACGAAACAATGACGATCTTGTGCAGGAAAGTACGTACGCCCAGCGCGCGTGAGGCTTCCTCGTCGTCCCGCATCGCGCGCCAGACATAGCCCAGGAAGGATTGGCGAATGAGAGCCGTGACACTGACGCCGAGAAAGACCGCGGCCAGCGCCACGAAATAGTAGAAGCGCGCATCGCCGCGCAGCATCCAGAGCGAGTTCGGCCCGGATTGCGCTGGAAAGAAAAGGCCCTGCATGGCGCCGACGAATTCCCAGCCGCTGAAGACGACGCGGGCAAACTCGGCCGCGGCGATCGTCAGCAGCGCGAAATAGATGCCTCGGACCTCGAAACGAAAGCTAAGCCAGGCCAGTGCCGCGCCGACGATGGCTGCCAGCGCCATCCCGACGACCAGCCCGAACCAAGGGCTCAGGCCGTAGCGAATGTTAAGAACCGCGACGGAATAGGCTCCGATGCCGACGAACAGCGCGTGACCGATCGACAGCTGGCCCCCGAGGCCCAGCATGATGCTCCATGACTGCCCGATGAAGGTGAACAGGAACACGATCGTCAGCAGCGAGATCAGGTAGGGGTTGAGCACGCCGCCAAGCCCCGAAAGGATGGCGAAGGCCGCAAGACTGGCGACAACCGCGCCACGATCCGGCAAGGCATCACGTTTCTTTTGCACCGAAGAACCCTCTTGGACGCACGATCAGGACGATC
The DNA here is from genome assembly GCF_011602485.2 of Bradyrhizobium sp. 1(2017). Classification (NCBI taxonomy): domain Bacteria; kingdom Pseudomonadati; phylum Pseudomonadota; class Alphaproteobacteria; order Hyphomicrobiales; family Nitrobacteraceae; genus Bradyrhizobium; species Bradyrhizobium sp. 1(2017). Next base: position 6,083,368 of record NZ_CP050022.2, read on the forward strand.
ATCAGCAAGCCGTAGGACAACGCGGACTTAAGGGACGGCGCAAACAGAAGCGCTGCGACCGCTTCCGTAAGCCCGATGGTCAACCCTCCGACGAGAGCTCCCACGAAACTTCCGAGGCCGCCGACGATAACCGTGACGAACGCCAGCAGCGTGAAGTCGACGGCGAGGAAGGGCTGGGCATCGAACAACGGTGATATCAGCGCACCGGCCACGCCAGCGCAGGCCGCTCCGATGCCGAACGTCATCGCGTAAATCTTCGGGATCGGCAGCCCGACCATCAGGCCACCTAGCCGGTTGTCGGCGGCGGCGCGGATGAAGCGGCCGAACGTCGAGTATTTGAGGAACGCCGCGAGCGCCAGGATCATCACGGCCGCAACGATGGCCGCCTGCAGCCTGGCAAGGTCGAGCCGGATGGGCCCGAGAGCGATGGTCTCAAAGGAGAGATGTGAGACCGAGGGACGCGGGTCGGGTCCAAACGCGATCAATTGCGCTCCGCTGAGGACCAGCGAAATCCCGATGAACAGAATGAACTGGATGTGGTGTGGCCGCGCGACGAATCGCTTCACCACCGACGTCTCCAGCACATAGCCGAACACGAACAGGAGTGCGCCGGCGCTGACCGCGGCAACGATGGTCGGAATACCCCACCAGGCGCGAGCGCAATAGCCAACATAAAGACCGAACACGACCATCGCACCGTGCGCAAAATTAACGATGCGGATAACGCCGAAGATGATCGTCAGCCCCAGCGCGATCATGCCGTAAACGAGACCCATGAGGATCCCGCTTACAAGAACGTTGCCCCACAATGTCAGCATCTAGCGCTTCTCGAACGGCACGAGGGGATATTGCGGCTTGTACTCAGCGATGATGTCGGGGCCGACGACGTGGGGCTTCGATTCCTTCGCTTGAAGAACCGCCACAGCCGCGCCGGTGTTCTGCCCGGTCGCATCAAATCTGATCGGGCCGCTGTACATGAGGATGGGCTTGAGGTCCGTCGTCTTCAGCGCCGCATGGATATCGGACGAGACCGCCGACTTGCCACGAGCGACCGCGTCTGCCACGATCTGGACCGCCTCGAACGCGCATCCAGAATTCGCGTCCATCCATTCGTTGGGATAGGCAGACTGAAATCTGTCTACGATCGTGCGCGTATCCCCGCCTTTCGGATTGTACCAGAGGTTCGACGACATCGCGCCATCGGCATACTTTCCAAGCGCGTCGTAGAACGCCTTGTCGGGCACGCCGTTGCCATTCGGCGAGAAGATCATCTTCGGGTTCCACCCCTGCTTGATGCATTCCCGAACGATCATGATTGCATCGTTGACGCGGGTTACGGAGACCAGCGCATCTGCGCCCGATGCTTTGGCCTTCGCCACCTCAACCGAGAGATCGCGCGCCTTCTCGTCGTAAGGGATGTACTCGAGAAGCTTGACCGGTACGTCGAGCTCCTTCCAGGCACCATCGAGACTGGTCGCGGTTGACGTTCCCATCGTATTGCTCAGATGCAGGACGACTGCGCCCTTGGGAGGATCCTTCACGCTCGTGACCAGGGCCTTCATTTCGGCAAGCGACTGACGCACGATCGTGGCTGCAGGCGGATAGAACCGGAACACCTGCGTGAAACCCTGCGAGGTGACCTGGTTGGCGCTCGCGACATGCACCACCATGGGTACCTTTGCTGCTTCGGCGGCCTGAAGCGCCGAGATGGTTGCACCGGAGTCCCACGCCCCGATCAGAACGTTGCAGCCCTGCTGAATAAGAGAGTCGGCTGCGATCCTGCCGTTCTCCGGCTTGCTCTGCGTGTCCGCGTGGACGACGGTCATATCGACGCCAAAGCGTTCCTTTGCAAATTTGGCGCCGAGATCGACGCCGCGAACGCAGGCCTGGCCCGGGAACGCAAGTATGCCGCTACTCGGCATGATCGCACCAACCTTGACGGGCGGTGGCGCCGCGGCACGAACCCAGGGGGCCATCGTCGCAGCTGCGAACCCTGCAGCGCCCTTCATCGCCGTACGTCGGTTAATCGTTGGTCCCTTGAGGCTGGTCATCGAAGTCTCCGTCCATGAAGAAGTGATGCGTGCATAAATCAGGCCGACTTTTCAGGTCCGGCGCGATCGAGATTCGCAGGTACGGCAAATTGTCCCTGCCCGTAGACGAGGGGCTCGAGGTCGTCGCGGTGCATCTCGGCGAGCACCGCTCCGACAAACACGGTGTGCGTGCCGGTTGGATGCACGCCGATGACCCGGCAGTCGAAGCTGCTGAGGGCGTCGATCAAGATCGGCGCTCCCGTTCTAAGCGACCGCCACTCCTTCTCGACAAAGCGAATGTCGCCCTTGCTGCCGTCCTGGCCGGAGAACTTCTGGGCCAGCGGCACATGAGATGACGACAACACATTCCAGCCGAATGAACGGGTCTTAACGATCGTATCGTGCGCACCCGCCGATTTGTTGACGCAGACGAGAACCGTCGACGGCTCGACGGACAGCGAACAGGCGGCGGTGACGGTCAGGCCGTGGCGCGAGGGGTAAGATCCGGACGTCACGATCGATACTGCACCGGTTACGCCTCTGAGCGCCCTCTTGAACGAGGTGCTGTCGACGAGATCGTTTGGATCAAATTGAGCTTCGGCAGTCATGGCTTCTGTTCCGGCGTTGGTAAGTCGTTCCAGGCGAGCAACAAACAACGGCGCCCTGCTCATGCTTTGACTCGCTCGAAGAACTGGATCAGGTTGTTCTGCGGATCTCGGATCTGTGCGGTGCGACCGTGGCTGCCCATGTCGCGGATGCCCGAGATGTTGGTCCCGCCGGCATCGACGGCTTTCGCCAGCACGGCTTCAAGCCCCTCGACTTCGAAAACCACGACGGCGTTCGAAGAGGGTTGCACCGCCGATTCCTCGAGGCCTGCGATGCAGAACGCGGCTCCGTCTGTTGCGAACTGGATCCAGCGCTCGCCATCGGCGAAGCGAACCGGCATGCCGATCTCGCGATAGAACTGCGCCAGGGCCTCGGGGTTCGACGCCGTAAGGTAGGTGTGCTTGATCTTCATGGGCGGGCCCCGTGCGATCTCGATGCCGGCGACAGTTGTTCCTTGATGAGCTGCTCTTCGGAATCGTCGTAGAGCGTGTCGATCAGCGACTTGTAGCGCTCCATCAGCGGCTTGCGGCGCTTCTTGCGCGTTGGCGTCATGACGCCGGTATCGGGCGAGAGTTCTTCTGGCAGAATGCGGAACGACTTGATCTGCTCCACGCGCGCAAGACGCATGTTGGCCTTCGCCACCTCGCCTTCGATCAGGCGGGTCACGATCTCGGACATGGCGAGATCCTTGTACTCCCTCACCTGGTCGTCACGCGACCTCGCCCAGTCCATGCCGGCGGTGGCGTCAACCTCGATCAGCGCCGTGAGGTACTTCTTGCCCTCGCCGATCACGGCGGCTTCGGAGATATAGGGGCTCTGGCGCAGCTCGTTCTCGATTTGGGTCGGACTGACCGATTTGCCGCCCGAGGTGTTGATGATCTCTTTCTTGCGGTCAACGAGCTTGAAGGATCCGTCCGGCTGAACTTGGACGACATCTCCGGTGTAGAGCCATCCGTCCTTGAGCGCGGATTGCGTTTCGGCGGGCTTGTTCCAATATCCGGTGAAGAGGCCCGGGCCGCGAACGATCATCTCGCCGTCTTCGAGAACCCGGGTTTCCCAGGCCGGGTCCTGGACCGGGATGCCGACCGTACCGGCTTTCGACCAATCCGCCATCTGGCCGAGATTGCCGCCGACCATCTCGGTCTGGCCGTAGCACTCCTTGAGGTTCAGTCCCCAGAGTTGCCACAGGGTCATTACCTCCGACGGCATGGGGGCCGAGGCAGTATAGGGATAGGTGAGTTGATCGAAGCCGACTTCGGCAAGAAGCGGACGAAACACCTGCTCGCGGCAGACTTCGAACAGACCATCGAGAAAGGGATTCGCCTCGCGGCCGGCCTGGCGATGCGCCAGCACTGTCTTGGCGATCCGCATTGCGTGTTTGTAGTGTTGGCGGAACCGCGTCGAGCCGGACTGGACCTTACTCAGGATCAGCGCGGCATTGCGCTGATAGAACCGCGGCGGCGCCATGTAGAAGGTCGGCTTTACTTCGCGGATCGTCGCGGCGAACTCGGCCGTGGTTTCACCGAAATGCGGTACGACCCGCGTGATCAGCGGCTTCGTAGTCGCTTGCGCGCGCGCGACAGTGTGCGACATCGGCAGATGCACGGCAACGCGTTGCGGCTCCGTGGCGAGCGGCGGGCAGAACGTGATGTTTGTATGGGCGCCGGCAAGCAGCGCCGTGTGGCTGAGAATGGCACCCTTGGGATAGCCCGTCGTTCCCGAAGTGTAGCCGATCGTCGCGATGTCGGAGGCCTTCGCGATGGCGGCTTCTTCGGTGAGGGCCGCGGCAGCATCGACCGTCACCGCGCCGATGAAGTCCACCAACGTCGTGACGTTGTTCCCTGGCAACGCCCCGCTCCAGCCGGGATCCATAATGACGATCTTGTCGAGCGTGGCCGCCTGGCTACCGGCGAGGAAGGCGCGAAGCTGCGCCTCCCCCCCGACAAAGCCGATCCGCGCTCCCGAATCCTGCAGATAGTAATCGACCTCCTCGGGCGAGGACGTGAAGTAGATGCCGACCGTCACGGCGCCGGAGCAGATCGTGGCCATGTCGGCCAGCAACCACTCCTGCGACACGTCGCCCATGATCGCAACCCGGTCCCCGCGATTGAGCCCAGCGGCTTTCATCGCGGCTGAGATGCGGCAGACCAGCAAAGCATAGTCTTGCCAGGTGGTGCGAAGCCATTGGCCGTTCCGCTTTTGACAGAAGGCGACCTCACCAGCCCGCTCGACGCTTCTGGCCTTCAGCAAGCTCGGGATCGTCACATCGGCATATTGGGCGCCGGACGCCGGCAACGGCTCGGTCATCGTCATTTCTCCGCGAAGCGCCTGCGCTTTTCGGCGAAAGCCGCAACGGCTTCGCGCCGCTCGGGACTCGCAAAGGTCAGCGTTTCCAGCGCGGTCGACGTGTCGAGCAGCAGGTGGGTGTACTCCTTGATGATCTTGTTGACGGAATACTTGGTCCAGACAATCGCGTCGCGCGGACCGCTGGCCAGCATTTCGGCGTACTCGATCGCGTGGTCGCGGACGTCGCGTCCGGTCACTACCTCGTTGATCAACCCGATCGCCGCCGCCTTCTCGGCGGAAATGAAATCACCCGTCATCAGATAGTGCTTGGCGCGCGCCGGCCCGATTAGCAGCGGCCAGATGACCGCGCCGCCGTCACCGGCGACGACGCCGGCCGTCACATGCGTATCGGCAAACCGGGCGCTCGACTGCGCGAAGACGATGTCGCACATCAGGGCGAGCGTCGCGCCAAGTCCGACGGCGGCGCCGTTGACCGCGGCAATGATCGGCGCTTCGACCTCGAGAATGTTGCGGATGAGGTGACGCCCTCCGCGGGTCGCCGATGGAATCGTACCTTTGTCGAGCGTCTTCTGGTCACCGCCTGAGCAGAAGCCGCGGCCGGCGCCGGTCAGCACGATGGCGCGAACGTCCTTGTCGGAATCGAGGTCGACGAAGACCCGCTCCAGCTCGTCGTGCATCTCCCAGTTCACGGCGTTGAGGATCTCGGGGCGGTTCATCGTCACGACGGCGACGCCGCTTGGCCGCTTGTCGACGAGCAAGTAGGTGTAGCTATGGGATGTCATGTTTCTCTCCTCAGGCGGACTTGGCCGCCAGCGCTTCGTTTTGCGGGCGCATCGCCCTGATCCCGTCAAGGATCTCGTCGGTGGGGCGAACGACGTTGTTTCGGTCGTTGAAGTGGGGGATGACGTAGCGGCCGACCATCTCGACACCCTCCATGATTTTCTCGTGCGTCACAGAGTCGAGATGCAGCAGCACCTCCTGGATGCCCATCGCCTGGAACTTCTCGATCTGGCGGATGACGGTATCGGGGCTGCCGCAGACCGTCGTGCCCGAGTGATTGAGCAGGTAATCCCAGTCGCGGCCGGCCCGCTCCATGGCGGGCACGCTCTCGCTCATGTAGGAATAGTCGTCGGCGAGCTTGGCAAGGCGCGGATAAGCGTCCGTCGAGATGCGCGCGTAGTGCATCAGCGCTTCGGCGTAGTCGTCCTTGGCGGCCTGATCGGTCTTGCCGATTCCGAAGAACAGAGGCACACCGACACGTGGGCGATCGAGCGGCCCGGTCTCGTCGCGCTTCCAGGCTTTGTGATAGGCATCGATCAGCTTCTGCTGGTTCTCGAAGCCCTGGTAGATCGTGGCGCTCATGAGAGCGAGGCCTTCGGCACCGGCCCAGGCGTGGCTGCGCTCGCTCGTCGCAGCGATGCCGATGACGGGATAGGGCTTCTGCAACGGCTTCGGCACCAGCATGCGCGGGGGAACCTGGTAGTATTCACCCTCGAACGTGAAGATATCCTCGCGCATCGCCTTGCGAAGCAAGGCCATGCCTTCTTCCATCTGCGGCAACGTTTCCTTGGGATCGACGTTGAAGGCGCGCATCGCGATCGTAGTATTGGCGCGACCGCAATACATCTCCATGCGCCCGTGGGACAGAATGTCGCTGACGGCGAGCCGCTCGGCGGAACGCAGCGCGTGGTTGATGCGCTGGGGCATCAGGGTCACCGCGGTGCGAAGGCGAATCCGCTCGGTGACGGCGGCAAGGTAGCCGAACACGACTTCGGGCGCGGAGCTCGAGATTCCGCCGAGTGCGACATGCTGCTCTGACAACGCGACGAAGTCGAAACCCATCTTCTCGGCCAGCCTGGCCTCGTCGACAAGTTCGTGTAGTCTGCGAGCATAACTGTGTCCGACTTGCGTTTCCTGCTCCGACCACAATCCAAACTTGAGTGACATTCAGCGCTCCCTTGGCGTCGCTTTTTGATGCAAGGAGAGTGTCACAGGTCGCGCAACATTTTCTCCCGAAGGTGCCACCGCGAGATGCGGGCTTCCCTATTTTATGCTGCGCGAGGGATGTGCGTGGTGTTGAACTGGTGTAGCGATCCTGACGAAGAAAGAAGCCGCGACAGAAATTGCGGGGTAAGGAGTCCGGGAGAATGACGTCGCGTCAATCGACGGTGCAAAAGTACTTCGTCAGGAGGCAAGCGACGTCATGCAGGCATTGTTCACCGATTGCGGCCGACGAGCCACGCGGATCGCCGATGATACCGTTTCTGGATACGGACACGATGCCGTTATTCCACATTAGATCCAGTTGATCGGGTGTCAGCGCACCGAGATGGCCGCGCGCGAAGCGATCGACGCGGACGCTTTCCGGCCGAAGCTTGAGCATCAGCGACGTCTCGGCGATATCGGCGTGCCCGCCGACATGGTCCGGATCACCGCCTGCCTCCTGCACTGCGTGCTTCCAGCATCCGATCCAGGCTTGGGAGTCCGTATAGGCGGCGATGCGAACCTTGCCGTTCGTTGCCTGCCGCAACCGCGGCAGCATGTCTGCCAGAACCGGAAAATTCCCGATGTGGCCGGAGAATAGCAGAATGTGCTTGAAGCCGTGAAGAACGAGGCTTGTGCAGTAATCCTGGCACACCGCTTCAAATGTCTCCTTGCGCAACGAGATCGTCCCCGACAGCGCCAGATGATGCGCGGAGCAACCGACCGTGATGATCGGCGCGATCAGCGTCCTGCCGAGCTCTTGCGCGATCAACACCGCCAGACGTTCGGCGTGATCGGCATCCATGCACAGCGGTAGATGGGGACCATGCTGCTCGATCGCGCCGCAGGGGATGAGCACAGTATCGAAGCCGTCACTCAACGCGTTCGACACGTCCTCGAACGTCATGAGTTCGAGCTTCAAAGCGTCTATAGGCGTATTATCGACCATCTTGCTTTCATTTCCGGGCGAGAAACCGTGCGCGAGCATCCGCAGACTCGTCATTGTCGAGATATTGGCTGAGGTCGTCGACCGTCATCTGTTCAAGCTGTTCGTCGCTCAACCGTCCCGTCATATTCAGCGATCTTTTGATGGCCGCAAAGAGCTTTCGGTCTTTGCTGCGGAAGTTGCGGCAGATTTCGATGGCGCGATCCAGCACGACGCCGGTGTCCACGACCTCGTCAAAGGCGCCGATCTGCATCGCTTTTTGCGAATCGATGAGCGCTCCCGAGTAGAGCAAGGCCTGTGCCGCCCGCTTTCCCAAGCGCAACGCAGCCTGGCGAATACCCTTGGCCACCGGCAATAGGCCGTGATTGATCTCGGGAAAGCCGATCTGGGCTTTGTGGTCGGCAATCACGTGATCGGCATGCAGGAGAAACTCGAGCGCGCCGCCGACCGCGTAGCCACGCACGGCACAAGCGACCGGGGCCGGATAGCGTTCGAAGGCACAGAGCACGGCATGGAAGAGACGAATGCGCGGAGTTGCGACTTTCACCCCGGTGACCTCGCGAATATCGCCGCCGGCACTGAAGAAGCGATCTCCCTCGCCGGTCAGGACGATACCGGGCGGTTCGGGCTCGGCTTCCAGGCGTCCGATCTCCTCAAGCAATCGCGCAATCAGCGCATGATTGAGCGCGTTTGCTGGAGGCCGGCTCATCGTAAGGACGACAAGGTTCGGCTCGCGCCTAATCTTGAGAATGTCTGTATCCGTCATGCGCGACAGGCTAACGGAGTGGGCGTTGAATGAACTGCCGTATTGCGTGAGGCTCGATCCGATCGGCGGCAGAAATGATCGCGCTGGGCGCCACGCACCGACTTTTCTGCCGCGCCGACTTCGTGGTCGTTTGTTCGAGTCCGATGGCCACCGTGGCACGCCGATTGAGCAATTTGATCCATTTCTGGTCAGGCCATTGGATCTAAATTGGTCAATTCGCAGCGCGGCTTTTGGCATAAATTTCGAGGTTGTCCGTTTTTCGATATAAGATGACAATTTAGCGAAATACAGACCTGCAGAGCCGCCGTAGCCTTCCTGAAATACCTGAAGCTGCGGCTCGCACCCACAAAAACTCGCCCGGCGGGTATTTGGGAAGGCTAAGGAGGTCTCGATGAGCTTTGACACGCTGGACAAGATCGATCTGCGGATCCTGCAGGAACTTCAAAACGACGCCAGTCTCACCAACGTTGAGTTGGCATCGCGTGTCAACCTGTCGCCATCGCCTTGTCTGACGCGGGTCAAGAATCTCGAGCGTCTCGGTGTGATCAACCGACGCGTGGCCGTCGTCGATCCCCAGATCGTCGGCCTGCGCGTCATGGCCTTCATACAGGTGACGCTCGAAAAACATGCGCAAAGCGTTCGCGACGGTTTCGCCACCGAGGTCGGCCGCATCGACGAGATCATGGACTGCTATCTCATGGTTGGCGATCAGGATTATCTGCTGCGCGCCATCGTGTCCGACGTCCCCGATCTCGAAAATCTGATTGCGCGAATATCGCGCATCACCGGCGTCGCAAGCATCCGTTCGGGCCTCGCCGTCCGAAACGTGTCCTGCCGGCGCGCCCTTCCGCTCGACGTTTCACGTCCCATTCAAGTGAGGTCGGCAACAGGCCATTCCGAACGATCTCGTCCGTCGGTGCATCGTCACCTGCAGGCTCTCGCCTAAGGGATTGCGTCCGCCTTCGGTATTACAACTGACCGTTGTGACGGCTACGACTTCAATGGGTTAGAGAGCCAAGCGAGGGGCACAGGTGCATTTCGCGCGCAAAGTACCTTTTCGCCGAATCGCTGAAGAAGGGCCCTGCTCTAAGCGAAATCAGGTTCGCCCCGCACCTTATAACGGTCTGGTTGCGGGTTCGAATCCTGTTGGCCCACCAAGAATATCAATATCTGGCTTAGTCTTGTTGCCCCGAGCGCGATCATCGCACCAGATACGCGCCCTGTTACCTTGCAAGGTACGCACTTTGGCGCCAGTCATTGATTCGGCAAGAGATCCACACCGAATCTCGTTAGCGAGACCGATCCGAAAATCCAGGAGTCAAAATCGGCAAAGCGTTGTTCTCAGAGCTTTTCCACTAGATGAACTACGACCGGAAATCCCAAAAGCTGAATGCGATCAGCGACAGCGCGGAGGCAATCCCAAGTGAAGAATAGTTAAGCTACCGAACGACGGCGGCTATGTCTTTCTTTTGTATCAGCGCTGAAAGACGACTTTCCCTCCGACGAGGGTGATGTCCGCCTTGATGTCTTTGATCTGCTCTTCCGGTATGGCCATGAAGTCCGCGGAAAGGACCGCGAGGTCGGCAAGCCTGCCCGGCTGGATCGTACCCTTTCGGGTTTCGTCGAACGTGTAGCGCGAAGCTGCCGACGTGTAGAGGCGAAGTGCCTGTTCACGACTGATAGCTTCAGCCGCGCCATAGGCGCTGCCATTCGGATCCCTCCGCGTCACCATGATGTACATGTTGAGGAACGGGTTGATCGGATTAACGGGGAAGTCCGTTCCCGCGCCGAGGTTGTCCAGCCCCATCTTCTCGATCAAGGTCTTTGTCGGTACGGCGCGATCGGCTGTCGGCCGCCCCAAAAACCGCTCCACGGTCGCAGCCTTGTCCCACATGAAGACGTTCTGGAAATCGATCCTGACACCCAACTTGTGAGCGCGCTCCATCTGCTCGGGCCTGATCAGACTCGCGTGGATCAGAACGAAACGACGATCCCGTATGGACCTTTCCTTGTCGGCCGCCTCGAAGGCGTCGAGCACTTGGTCGATGCCGAGATCGCCGACAACGTGCACGCCGACGCGCCAGCCGTAGCGATTGCAGATCGAGACGAGTTGAGCCAGCCGCTCGGGCGTCTGCTGAGCGATGCCATGGTAATTGTCGTGGGAATCCGGGTAGACGTCGCGCATCAGCGCCGTCTTCAGCGTCATGCCGCCGTCGTAGAAAATCTTGATGCCGGCAAACCTGACCCAGTCGTCGCCGAATCCGGACGAAGCGCCATTACCCGACATGATCGCTTCCCAGGCGCTCAGATCGGCGGGCGGCTCGGGTCTGTACATCAATCCCGTCCGCAGCGTCGCGTGTCCGGACGCGGCGAGCTTCTGCAGCGTACGGACGTCGCGCGCTTCCGTGGCGCCTTCGACCGCGCTCGTGATCCCAAAACTGTTCAGCGCTCCTTCGGCAAGCGTGAACTGTCTGATTTCATCCTCTTCGGTCCACGGCGGAACGGCCTTCTCGACCCGATCGATCGCGGTCTCCACGAGGACGCCAGTCAGTTCGCCTGCTGCGTCGCGCTCGAAAGAGCCACCGTCCGGGTTCGCGGCGGTCTTGTCGATGCCCGCCTTCTGCAAAGCCATCGAGTTCGCCATCGAGAAATGCCCGACGGTGCGCAAATAGACCGGATTGTTCGGAGCGACGCTGTCGATCTCCTGCCTCGTCAGGTAGCGCTTCTCCGCGAGTTGTGACGGCGGATGCCACGCTCCACCAACGATCCACTCGCCCGGCTTCTTTTTGGCGGCGAAGACCTTGATGGCCTCGAGCGCTTCCGGGACCGTCTTCGCCCGGCTCATGACAACAACATAGTCGCCAAGTCCAGCCGCCTTGAAGTGGGCATGGGTGTCGATCAGGCCGGGGATCACAGTCTTGCCGGACACATCGAGCACGCGTGTGCGCGCTCCGGCGAGTGTCCGGATGGACGCGTTGCTACCTGTCGCAAGAATCTTTCCGTCCCGAACGGCGATCGCCTCGGTCACGCTGGATTGCTCGTCGAGGGTCAGGACCTTTCCGTTGACGAGAACGAGATCCGGCGAATTGACGTCCTCCTGCTGGGCTGCAGCGGGCGCTGCGGCTGCGAACAGAATTCCCGCACCGAGTATTGCAAGCGCCGTCGACCTGCAGACCATTCCAACCTCCCCAATAATGTGTTCAATAGGCGAACATTCAATCTTTCTTCGATGATAGCCGGGTGCATCAAATCGGTCCAACGATCTGGAAGCTGCTCACGCCGCGATGGTGGCACCTTCATCGACGACGACGGTCGAACCGGTCGAGACGGATTGCGTGCGAGAAGAGGACCGCGTTCGCGATGTTCGCTACGGTGGAAGTATAACGCCGAACTGGTCGCTACTCGTTTGGAAGGGACCTGGTTTGACAATTCCCGGAGCGTCACTTTCAGGCGTCAGAACCAATATCAAAAGCATCGCGCTGGGCCCGACCTCCGAGCAGACGCGGCTACTACTCAATCAGACCTTCACAAACACATTGACCCACTGATCCATCACGCATGGAGGTAGACAAACGCATGATGCCGGCCTTCGCTGCAATTAAGAGGGTTTCGCTTTTTCTTGAGGTTCTCGTCTACATCGTCAACCGCATCAATCGCTTTCGCGGCATACTGAACCGCAGCGCCGTCGAGCGCGATCGTGGCAATGGTCACCAGGCTGGTTGGCGTCAACAGCGAGGCGAAAGCGCTACTCAGTAGAGAGACAGCCCCAGTTGCACCGGACTGGCCCAGCACCCGACTCTGCGTGCCCTACTGCAGTGCAACGGTGAACGGCGACTGCCCGCCTTGAAGCTGGACAGCGATGTCCTGAAACTGGGCCTCCATTTCATGCCACGTTCGATAGAAACCTTCGCCGGCACCAACGATCTTTATTTCGCATACGAGCATGGCCGCGGCGTCGCGGAAAATGAAGGCCCCACGGTGCACTATAATTACCAGCTGTTGCAGGCGATGCCCGCGGGCTTCCGCAATTTTATGATGTACCAAGCCTGCATCCTCAATTATCGCAGCGACCAGGGCCTGCGCAAGCCGATCAACAAGACCGATTACACGAGCTATGAAATCACGGCGGACTGCAGCGCCGTCATCCGCCTGCGCGATGAAAATCGCTTTACCCCGGACGATCTGCGCTCGGTGGAAATCCTGCTGAACACGGAAGATCGCGAAAGACATGACGGGCCGGACACTGAGAAAGCTCAGCGCCGCAAACGCAACATCGCGCAGTGCTACTACCGGAACATGCCAACGGAAGGCACCAAGCCTGCAGCGAAGTCCAGCCAAAACCCGCCGAATACGCCTTAAACTTCCTGCGCGATTGCAGTCACGAGCTGTCGTTTGAGTTTGATCGGTAGCTGACCGATCTGCCGGCCGAAGTCGTCGTTGGGCAATTGATTTTCCTAGTTGCCGGTAGATTTGCGCGCGCCGCGCTATGTGTTAGACCGCGCCCCTCAACATTGAAGGAGCGTCAAGTTGGCTAAGAAGAAATTGGTTCGCCGTGAGTGGACGCTCGCGGAATTGCGGACGTTGAAAAAGCATTCGAAAGATCGGACGCCAGTCGCGAAGATTTCAAAAGAGATGAAGCGTACGGAGGGCGCCCTCCGTCAGAAGGCGCTCAATCTGGGAATCGGATTGGGACACCAGCGGTAATTGAAAACTCCACCGATTGCATCCGGCCGCCAGTTCCCGATATCGATTTAACATCCATCTAACGAGATCGGGGTACAGACTATCGATTGTGCGATGGCGGCGGCCCTGCACTTGACCGAGGCCGAGAGCTCGCGGTCCGCCAGCCCCATCGGCGAGCTTCTCGCCTCGGTCAGCTAAACTGCCGTAGTTAAAGTTTAGAGCGACTGTGACCTAGATGACATTGTGCTTCGGCTGGCTCGCGGTAGGCTTACACCTGCCGGGGCTGGACCACATATTTCACTTGCAATTTTTTAACCCGGCACAGGCCCGCAGTGGTCCGCCGCTGCGGGCCATTTTGTTGGGCACACCGATCAGTGCACGGACAGGCTCACCCCGTGGATCGGCACATTCTTATTATTGAGGGTCTTGATCCGAGCGGCAAACGACGTGCCTACTGTGCACACAGTGTCGGCCGTTTCCGCGATTTTTCGCCCGCCTTGCCCATTCGTTGAGACTGACGCCAGGGTGGCCGCGGTCCAGTGTGCTCCGGCGTCGCAAGTCACCGCGACGGTCAAATCAGTGTTGAGCGTCGGTGAAGCAGAGTTGTCGAATTCCGAGCGAAGCTGATCGACTGCCGCTCATCCAGAAGGTTGGCACCGGCATTTCCTGTCTCATCCACAAATGCAAACATGTCTCGTCTCAAGGCGGCTGCCACGACACTAGGTATGCAATCATCAAATCAGGAGTTGCGATGGCAAGATAGGAATTTTCCCTGATCAAACAGCCGCTACCCTGCGACTACCGACCTAAGGCCTGACCCTACGCTTCCGGCGCGCGCTGGGACAACTCGTAACCCAAAGGATATCGTTCGGTGGTCATTCCAAATCTAAACACCCTTTGGTCAGTGGTCGGCAGATGAAGATCATTAAGAGGCTACCGGGCTTCCCGGTCGAGCGTGCGCTGGGGGTCCTTGCGGGACGATGGAAGGCGGTCCTTATCGATGTGCTCGCGGATGGTCCGCAACGCACATGCGACCTGGAAAAGCGCATTTTCGGCATCACGCAGAAGGTGTTGATCGAGCAACTGCGAGCGCTCGAGGAGCATGGGATGGTAAGCCGGCGGCCCAAGGTCGGCGACAGTCAGGCGATCGAATACCTGCTCACCCCGCTCGGCAAGAGCTTGCGGCCGGTGCTGGATTCCCTCATCGATTGGGGAGCCCATCACGCCAGGGAACTCGATGAAGTCGATGGGCTACTGCCATGCAACGCGGTCGTTCGAGATCGCAGTACCTGACGCTTCTCCCGGCTATCGCCGTGCAAAAGTTCTAGACGCATCTGTCGTCACGTTAGGCGATGCCGTGCGCGACATCTAGAACGGCCCGAAAGACGTTCGGCGTTACAGCCGGCGGCTTAATAAAACCAGACTTCTCCGGCATGACCGCCGCGGGCGTCCAGCGCCAGCCCAGCTGGTCTGCTGCGGGTGAGAGCGACGCTCGGGGCGGTGATCAACACCGGTGGCTAACGCGCAGCCACAGCAATTTGTGGCCCCCTATTCGAGCCGGTATGCCGCAACAGCATCCTCAATCCAGCGGACAGAAGCCCGCGCCGAGCCACTTGTGCACACGGGATCGAGGCTTCGCCGCGGGCCCCGGATTCGCAGATGAGACGTTATGCAATAAGTCAGCCAGTGACCGATTGAGCTGAGCTACTTAGACGAGTAGCGATATAAGTCCCATGAGAACTAAAGAAGGAATTTGCGTAGTTCTTCTTGAAATATTGGCGCGCCGGGATCCTGTGGAAGCAGCATATGGTTTTTACCAGGGAGTGCCACAAACCTCGCTCCGGGAATTTCCGCTGCTAGGTCGCGACCGGAGGCGACCGGCACCCTGCGTTCATCGCGAACGTGCATAACAAGCGTTGGCGCCTTTAGCGCACTGCGCACTCGGCTGAGGCGCTTAGACGTTGAAGCTCATTGAAGGCGTCTGCTTGTTCCTTCGTGGCATCCGGCAACATCGAGGCGATGAACAGTTGCCGAAAAGTCGGATCATCTGCGCCCCACCCGAGTTTCATCAACGTTTTCATTGCAGCAAACCGCTCTCGATCAGCGGCCGTGTAGTTAGGGTTCTTGTTCGCGCCAACGGCGAATCCACCATAAAGAATTAGATGCGAGACGCGTTCGGGATGCCGCGCTGCAAATGCTATAGAAACCGCGCAGCCCTGCGAAAACCCAAGCAACGGAAATCTGTCGAGACCGGCTGCGTCGGCTACGCTCTCCATATCCTTGACCCACGCATCAAGAGAAAGCTCTCCGACATCCCAGTCAGACAGACCGTTGCCACGCGCATCGTACCTCACGAGGGTAAATGACGAAGCAAGCCCAAGCAAGAAGTCGCGCTGGAGCGGAAAGTCCCAGTCGTACTCGAGATGGCCGAGCCAATGCGCCGATTTCAACAGACCAGGTCCCGTTCCCACTTTAGCATAGGCTAACCGCACACCATCCGTGGCTCTGCAATAGCGAATTTCCTGCTTCAGGTTGGCTGCCGATAAAACTCGCGTTGCGGGCGATCCTTCCTCGTTCAGGTCAATCGCATAAACTTCGATTGGGCGAGTAATGTTCTTTAAATTCTGGCGGCCTAACTCGCGCAAAGGGAAGTTAAGCTTGCCGTCGATCTGGTCAAGGACTTGGCGAGAGATGCATATGCCGCCTCGCACCGCAATGCTCTCAAGCCGCGCAGCTACGTTGACGCCATCTCCGAAGATATCGCCCTCGTCCTCAATAATGTCACCGACGTTGATCCCTACCCGAAACTCGATACGTCGGTCCGGACGCACGCTTGCATTTCTGTCGATCATCCCACGCTGCACTTCGACCGCGCATTTTACAGCCTCAACAGCGCTCGAGAACTCCACCAACATGCCGTCACCGGTTGTCTTGATCAGGCGGCCACGATGGGATTTGAGTTTCTGATCAACGAGCTCTCGGCGGTGCGCTTTCAATCCCGCTAGCGTGCCCTCCTCATCCTCCCCCATCAGCCGCGAATAACCGGCGACATCAGCTGCCAATATTGCCGCTAGCCGGCGCTCGACCTGAACGTCTGTCACGGTGATCCTCATTTCCTTGCGTATGGCAGGCGAAGAAGCTCGTGCATGTCCAACGGAAAATAAATCGACGTGCGAATTAGATCATTGGCGGGGGTGAAGTTGCAAGTGGCTGTAATAGCTAACTTATTCTTTAGCGGAGGCGATTACACGCAAGTTGCGAGCCCAAAAATCGACCAGACGGAGAAAAAAATCCGCGAATGAGAGTGGGGCCGGTCCCTGAATCGCGAGGCGCTGAGGAATGACCCACCCCCTACCCTGACCTTTGCAAGTTGCTCCGTGTGCCGTTGCAAGTTTCCCGGGTGCCGCTCCGATTCATCGTCTGGTTCAATAGAGGGGGTGCCCACCTGTGGGCACCCCCCTCTCGCCAAACTGTTTGTGCTATCGCGAGCTATCTCGCAAAGTGTCGCGAATTCACGATTGTGCGGTCAGTCACTGCTCGCGAGATGAAGGGGGGCACATGGGTGCCCCCTTTTCTCTCGCGCTCCACCCTGAGTGGGCTTTTTGTTTTTATTTCTGAACTTTTTGCGTGCGAACCAGGGAGACCGGTCTCCTCATCATCGCCGCCAGACTTTGAGCCCACCCCCGCCCTGTCAACCCGACTGTCAACCGTGTCAACCTTGTCAACCTAACTTGCAGTCCCTTCGGCTAGCGCGGCGGCGCGGTGCGAATTACCCGCACTGAAATCTGACCGCCAGAGGGACCCATGATGCGGGGCAGTTGTCGCGCGACACCTACATCGTGCCACGACGCGCAAGTTGCCATTCCATGGTGATAAGAGGTAAGCAGTTCCATCGCGTCATTTACGGACGTTCGCCCGCTATTGCGGGAATATTGTTGAGGCAGAATTTTCGACTTTTTCAACACAACCAGCCCTAAGCAGAAGTACGCCTTCCTCATTCGATCACTTCGTCGGCGCGGGCGAGGAGCCCTGCTGGTATAGCCACATCGAGAGCCTTTGCCGTCTTGAGGTTGACCGCCAACCACAGCTTGCTCGGAAATTCGATGGGAAGATCGCCCGGGTGTGCCCCCCTGAGTATCTTGTCCACAAAATAGCCTGCGCGACGAAAGCACCAGCGCAAGTCAACGCCATAGCTCACAAGGCCGCCGTGGATAACGTGCTCGCGATATCCGAAGACGGTCGGCAGCCGCTTTTCAAGCGTGATAGCTCCGATCTCCTGGCTCATGTTGAGCAGCAGGTTCGTCTGAAGGACAACGGCGACATCGACCTTTTCGTTCGCCAGCGCAGCGAGCGCATTCGGAATGTCCTTCGCCGCACTGGCATCTGCTTCGACCACGCTGAGGCTCAAAGTCCCACAGGCTGCCCTCAAATCCCCCACTTGAGGCGGCCCCTTAGGATCGTTAATGTTGGTCAGCAGTCCGATGCGCCGCGCCTTCGGAGCGATTTCTCGCGCGAGTTCAATTTGCTTGGTCGGCAAACCCGCGATGTAGGGCTCAATGCCCGTTACATTTCCTCCTGGGCGAGCCTCGCTGGCAATCAAGCCGAGATGGACCGCATCGGCAAGCGCGGGACAGACAATAGGTATTGTCGATGTTACGTTTCGAGCAGCGACCGCTTCTAGCGTTGCTGGCACAGCGATGATATCGGGTTTGAGCAGAGCCACGATCTCCTCAATAGACGGTACGCGGTCCGGAAAGATGTCCTGTCGCCGAATGATATCGATGTTACGGCCCTGTTCGTAGCCGAGCTCAGAGAGCCCCTTAACGAAACTGCCGAACAAGTCTAATATGAACTGGGGAAGCTTCACCCCCGGAGGCGCAGCTCCCGCCCATGCGATGAGCGGACGTTTTCGCACAGGCTGCGCGCTCAAGCCCCAACCAAACAATGTCGATCCTGCTGCAGCGCCAATAACGCTGAGATATCCGATGAACTCCCGTCGTCGCATGTGTCCCCCTGTACGGGCCACGCTATTGGCTGCTGAGGTTAGCACCTTGCGACGGTCTGTGCGGCAATTTAGCGAGCTTGTTGCCCCAAGATGCAATTGCCGGAAGATGGTCGACATGGGTCACCAGCGGCGGTCAAGCGCGGCCCCGCGTCCGGTCCACCGCCGACAGCCGACATCACGATAGCTTCGGCATTGTTCGGCTAAGGGCCATAACCGGTCGTGAGCAGCCTCGGCAACGCCCGGGTCGTTATTCGATTACCTCGTCGGCGCGGGCGAGCAGCATGTCAGGCACCGTAAGACCGAGTGCCTTTGCAGTCCTTAGATTGACGACGAGGTCGAGCCGGGTAGGGAACTCAAAGGGTAAATCGGCTACGGGAGTGCCCTTGAGTATCTTATACACGTAGGTCGCAGCGCGGTAATTGCATGCACGAAGGTCAATTCCATAGCTAATGAGCCCGCCCGCATCGACGAGTTCGCGGTATCCATAAACGGTCGGGAGCCGAGCTGCCGCTGCGACGGCGGCGATCTGAGCCCGATCCAAGAGCAAGAAGTTCGCCTGCAGAACGATGACGACATCAACGCGCTCCGCTTTGAACCTTCTGAACGCGGGTTCAATATCCTCGGTTCTCTGAGCATCCGCACCGACGATCTTGATTTCAAATTTCGCGGCGGTGGCGTTGATTTCGTCCCATTGAGGCGCTGTTTTGATGTCGCTCGTATCGTTTACGATCCCAACTTTCTGCGCGCGGGGAACGATTTCCCGCGCGATCTCAAGCTGCTTTGCAGGCAACCCACGCACGTAGGGCATGATACCGGTCAGGTTGCCAGTCGGACGGCGAACATCGGCTTCCGACAATCCAAGCGCGGTCAGGTTTCCCAACGCTGCAACAACAATCGGGATGGTTGATGTTGCCTGCTTGGCGGCAAGCGCATTGGCGCTGGCGGCGGCAAAAATGACATCGGGGCGGAGCTGAACCACCTCCCTCGCTACCTCTGGTAACTTCTCGGTAGACGCGGCAAGTCGGAACGTTATGTCGAAATCACGCTCCTCGATATATCCGAGTTCTTGCAGCCCCTTCAAGAACGCTGGCCAAGCTCCGTAACCTTTGCGCTGAGCTGGCGTACCCGATCCAAATGTGCCGATAAGGGGCCGTTTCCTCGGAGTCTGGGCTCGTACGACAGACGGCCACGCAATTGCTGCACCGCCAAATAGCGTCACGAACTCGCGTCGTCTCATGTGTCCACCCCGGCTCAGGAGAGGGAGACTTGTCGTGACAAATCATAGCACGTTGAGAGGGGCGGAGCTATTTTTCATGACGTGTGTGTTGGGTAGCTGTCGAGGTCTGTTTCGGGTCACAAGCTCACGCTCGGAGGCTGCGCGCCGAGGTCGGCTACGGGCCCAGAAGCTGACCTTCCATGTGGCCCCCCACGACCAAAAGCACCTTCATTGCGCCAGCTCGTCGAGTAAGGCCTTGGCCTGCTTCAAATCCAACGTGCCGAAGCCCTCGGTGAACCCGCCGTAGATAGGCGCGAGGAGATTGCGGGATTCTCTGCGCTTGCCACGGTCGCGCCAGATCCGGGCCAAGCTGGTGGCAGCGCGCAGCTCTAGGCATTTGGCGCTCTGGCGACCCGCCACGTCTAGCGCACGCTGAAACCACCCTTCTGCTTCGGTCCCGTCGCCGCTCCGCCTGGCAAGCGTCAGCTCCCCAGTTAACCGGCAGATTTCCGCCTCCCATCGTCGCTCGCCAGTTTCTTCGACAACGCGCGCAGCCCCGACCAGCGCGGTTAATCCTTGCTCGATTTCTCCGGCCCACGCCGATGCTTCAGCCAGCGACGCGAGATAATAGGGCCGACGGATGCGCACGCCCGTCGGCTCGACGGCCGCGAGACCGCCGCGAATCTCCGCGGTCGAACAAGGCTGAAGGGCTGCGAGAGCCCCCGCGCCATCCTCACCGCCTCGCGCGCCGTGGCAAGCGCTTGCTCGGGGAAGCCAAGCGGCGCCCGCCCCAGACGATGACCGCCGAGAATTCCTAAAGACGTGCGGGCGTTTCGCCGCCGTGACGCCTCCAGCCATGACGCTCCTACTGTCGACGTCGCTCACATCAGATGCAATTGCGAAGTCCGGCGGTGGACCGGCCGCCCGCGTGGCAACAATGGCAAGGGCAACGGCGGCGGCGACGGCAGCTCCAACGGGAAGACCGATATAGGCCGCTGAGTTGAAGGCTGCTTGGAACGATCTGCCAATTACCAAGTTTTCCTGACACCCATCCCCAAGTGGGTACCCTGTCGGGCTCCAGCTCTTCCACCCGCCCCGCTGTGAGCTGGAGCCCGTCTCGTTTGGCATCTTTAGATTGGGCACATCGTGAATGCTGTCGATGGACCGAGCGTCGATCTACGACGAGTTGAGCCGTATTGAGCGCGAAGTAGTCGCTGGAGAGCGCCAGCTTGCAGAGCAGGAGCGACCAGGAGGGCCAGGATTCTACAAGTGCCGGAAAGGAGCTGGAACGGTTGCGTGCCTGCCAGCGCGCACGCGATCAAGACAGTCAACGGTTTCTGTCACTCCTGCAGCCCTAACAGATACAAAACTCCCGTCGAATTTCACATTTCACTTTGAAAGGAGAATAACGCTAGTGCCCGTGACCGAAGCGGAGCAGCGATGAGCTCACACGGCCGCAACATGGGCGTCAAGGGTATTCGCCGTTCGCGGCTGGCTGCAGATTTCACTTGGACTTTTTCACCCGGCTTTTTTGACTATGCGCGGGCCGCAGCCTGCCCCCAGGCTGCGGCCTTCGTGCGTTTCACCAACGGCTGATTTTCAGAACGTGAGGTTCGCCGCTAGCCACGTGGCGAGGCCGGTGCATACGCCATACGGCAATGCGAGACGCATGGTTGCCTAGCTATGCGAGAGTCGCACGACGGCATGCTGCCGTCCATGTACCATAGGTCAAGCCGATACTTGGCCTAATCGCCTTTGCGATGACGCAAGGGTGCGACTGCCGTCTGCCTCGGCTCGCCCTTTGCCGGTTCTCTGAGAAGACAGTGCATTCAGTCGCGGCCTCGTCTCTGGATCAACGCCGGGTCATGGGAGCCAGCCGGGAGGCATTTTGAGTCATTCGGGTGGCCGTCAGACGCAGGAAATACAACGATAGGCCAGGATTGCGCTCGCAGAGCTTTTTTAATGCTACATCGCTGATGCAAAGCAGATCCACATCGGTTGCTGCAACTGCGGTTTGCGTGCGTCGTCTTTCTAAAGAAAATAATCCAATCTCGCCGAAGAGATCACCTGCCGAAAGTCGCTGGTCAATCTCCGGAAGCTCAACTTCGCCCGATACAACCATATAAAGCAAATCGGCGTGCTGACCTTTCCTAAAGATCGTCTCCCCCGTCCTAAAATGCTTGGGCCACATGAACGGCTGCATCCACAATGGCGAAAGATCCGTGGCCGCAGCGAGCTTCGCTTTCCGAAGCAAAATCATCATGCGAACGAGCAATACAATATTCAAAGGAAGCAGTACGACGTGCAGAATGAGGACAGGATATAGCCCGGCTCCAAAGCCGTAGCTGATGAATGCGAAGTTACTGCAAATTGCCACCGCACGCAGGCTTAACATAGTGCTCATGCAAAACGTGAGCAGGACAAGAGCCGACGCCAAATAGCCGATAGCCTCAATCAAGGTCATTTCGGTGCCCGACCGGAGCAATCAATATCAGAGAGAATGCTGCTAGAGTCGCTTGCGATATCGGGCGGAAATGAGGCCGGCGGGCGCAGCCGCGCTCCCGACTTCACCGGATCATTCTGAACGCCGGCATCTGGGTCCGTCTGACCTCAGCTCAGAGCACCGCGACGTCCGCCTACTGCAAGTGACTTGAACACACCATGCGAGCGCGCCAAGGCGGCCCTTGACCTGGAGCGGACATCCCGCCACCTCTGGCCCTTCCAGGATGCGATTTGAGCCAGTACGATGGCGCCATTGGGCCTTGGGTGGAACCATGAGGCGTCGCAAATTCATCCTACTGACCGGAAGCGTAGCGCTTTGTCCTTTCGCGGCGCGCGCACAACAGGTATCAAAGGTGCCTCGCATAGGCTATCTTGGCGTCACGTCCCCCTTCGATAGGCCGCTTTTACTCGACGCGTTCCGGCAAGGTCTGCGTGAGCGCGGATTAATTGAAGGCCAGAATATTGTCATCGACTATCGTTTCGCTGAGGGTAGGCTCGACCGGTTGCCCGACCTTGCGGCCGAACTGGTCCGGCTCAACGTCGACGTCATCGTATCGTTGGGAACGCAGGGAGTGACGGCAGCCAAGAACGCCACCAAGTCAATCCCCATCGTCATGATTGGTGTTCGCGATCCTGTTGGCATCGGGCTCATCGCCAGCCTTGCGCGCCCGGGCGGAAACATCACCGGGGTGTCCGGCAGCGCCGGCCTGGAAATCGTCACCAAACAGCTAGAACTGCTCAAGGAGACCGTTCCCAAAATCCAACGCGTGGCCATCCTCTCGAACCCGGCGAATGCGTATCACCAGCTCGCGATAAAAGAATTGAACGTCGCAGCCCTGTCGTTGGGAGTGCAGCTCCAACTGCTGGAGGCTCGAGGTCCGAACGAGTTCGACGGCGCATTCGCGGCCATGGCCGAAGAGCGCGTGGAAGCACTCCTGGTCCTGTCAGATGTGATCTTCAACGACCACCGAGCACGGCTTGTAGATCTCGCGGCAATGAACCGCCTGCCGACAGCTTATGGCATCAGGGAGAGTGTGGAGGCCGGGGGTGTAATGTCTTACGGGCCGAGCTTCCTCGATTTTTTTCGGCGCAGCACCGCATACGTGGATAAAATCCTGAAAGGCGTTAAGCCAACCGACCTCCCTGTTGAGCAGCCAACGAAGTTCGAACTGATCATCAACCTCCGGACGGCCAGGACGCTCGGTATCGAAATTCCTCCAACGCTGCTCTCGCGCGCCGACGAGGTGATCGAATAGTCATAGATATTCGCTCTTGGCGCACAGCAGGCCTTTTGGCGCATTCCGGAGACCGCCAGATCTGGCCCTTAGCGGACCAATCGCGGCATGGTTCGCAATGGTAGCTCTTGATCCTTGCAGAATTGGTACGTCTGCGTCCCTTTGGGACTGCTCAATTTCAGCACTTTTTCGGGCCGGCGCTAATACGTCGCACGGCTTCGCGCCAGCGATTGACATGGCTCTAAATGAAGTCTGTCGCATGCAGGTTCGCCGTTTGGAATCCCTGCAGCGTTATCGTATCGCTGGCCGTCAGGTGGATCACGGCGTTGCCGTCGCCGCCGTCGCTGCTCAAGCTCGGCGGGCGCCCTCGATCTTAGCCCCCGGCGAGCGAACGTGGGACAGGATAGCGGATTTGCTTTTGGCTCCAGGCCGACCGAGTTTTGCTCGCTGAGGACCGCTTCTGACCGCCAAGGGACATTCCGACCAAGCCAGTCGGCCGCTCAAGCAAAAGAGCCTGCCTCAGTTGGCGACCCCATCGCGAGCGGCTTCTCATTTTGGCGTGCCGGCCTTGCTACCCGAACCGGTGGTCTGCCCACTTCCCGGTTGGGCCGGGGGATGCGCAGAAGCGGCTGGCGTCTCTTGATCGGCCACGTATCCGGACGCGCCGGAGTTGCGTGTCTTGACACCTTTGTTCGGATCACCCTGCATCTGCTCGTTGGGCGCGCTAGCCTTGAGCCCTTTATCTACATCACCGTGCACTTCATCCTTGGTTTGCTGACTGGGCGCCGCCTTTTGCTCCTGTGCCATTGCAGGAAAGGTAATCGCGCTTCCGGCAACTACAATCATCGCGAGAATTGCTGTTCGCATGTTTCTCCTCCATGGCGTTGCCCCAGTCCCGCTCAACGCGCGAACTTCCCAACCTTTCCTAGGTCTGATCGCTATTTTTATCGGTACGCTTTGCGCAATCGCAGTGGGCTGCGCTCAATGTTGCCTATTGGGCCCTTAGCTGACTTGCGTTGTTGGGATTCCAGAAGCGGCCCCGGCTTGGAGGCGGGACAAGGGTGCGCCGAGGCCGCCGCCAACCCTTCGCCGAGAGGGCCAGCAACTCCAAAACCCGATACAGGGTCTGCCGTTCCTTCCCCTGGCAGGTAGTATCGGCCTGTTGTCAACGGATGCGGAAACATTCCACATCCACGAGAGGAACGGTAGCACCGTTGAGTAGACTACGCTTCCTGCCCCATGTGATCGAAAGGACAGGCAAGGCGACCGAGTACCGGCAGGAGTAATTACGACATGGTCACCATGGTGCGACTGAAGTGCAGGTCTGCTACTGTCCCTTCTCGGACCTCGTGCCATGTCAGCTCCTACGCCGCCGTTGAGAGGAAGTTGACATCGCGGATTCATGAATACACGACCTAGCTAAAGCTCAGCGCTTCTTCGCCTTTTTCTTCTTGGCCTTTGTCTTCTTCTCTACCCGAACTCCCTTGAACTTTTTGGCAGCTTTCTTCGCCTTTCGCGGCTTCTTGACCGCGATAAACTCGCCGGACTTCGTGTCCCGCTTCGTCCACCCTGAGGCGCCGACTATCGTGGTTTTCGTCGGGATCGGTGACCGCATATTCGGGAATGAGGGCCAAAACCCAACCCCGAGCGCATCAGCGCCTGGATCCAGTCGTCGCGGTCGCTGCGGTAAACGGTGTCGATCTCGACTCCCTGTTCCTCGAAGAAGCGATCCGCACAGTCATTAAATCCGCAGCTGGTAAACCTAGGCCGGCCAAGCCACGCGTCTATTCAGAAGCCTTCTTCGCGAGCAAAGCAGAATAGCTTTCATCAATCGCGATCCAAATGCGTGCGCGGTCTGTTCGGCGATTTACGGTTAGGAGAGAGCGGCCTTGAACAGCCGCTAACGTTGCGACCAAATCGCGCGCGTCGGCCTCGCCGAACTACCTTGCCATGTCCGCGATCCCGCGTGGCGAAGCGCTTCGAGTAGGCGACCGGGCAAACCTTACCGGCGATACCACCGAGCCGGCAACTTTTGCCGGCCGGCCGGCGCTGCTCGATGGGCGCGAGCCCGGAAACATATGCAATCAAACGAAGGAATTTGGCACGCACGTTGCTTGCCCTTCGTGATCGTCTTGAGGGGCCGAACATGCAAGTCACGGCAGGAACATCAATCTTCGGCTACCAGCCTGCAAAAGTCGGCTCAACGAACGGTGCATCGAAACCGTCGGTGACCGACAATGGTGGGCTCCCGCAGGCCAGCGAAGATGGCGCATCGAGCGACAGCAGCGTGGTGCAGGAGTTCCTGAAATACGCGAAGATGAACCCCTTCGACCGTATGCGGGCGGCCATTCTGAAAAGCATGAACCTCAGCGAGGCCGACCTCGCCAACATGACCCCGGACCAGAAAGCGGCGGTGGAGCAGAAGATCCGGGACGCCATCGAAAAGCAGCTGGAGAAGAAGGGCCAACAGCCCGGCAGCCTGGTCGATCAGTCCGCGTAACGACCGCGCGTCACCAGTGGAATATCGCGCCTTTTCCAATCTCGCAGTCGAATGCCGTATCCTTGAGAACGGCGTCATTAACGGCGTCCAGGATCATCGTGCGTGCTTCGATCCTGCCGTTTGCGTGCACCCTGAACGACAAGAATTCTCTGACCGCCTTGTCCGGTCCTACCGTGAAATGGGTCGTTGCGAAGGCGATCGTTCCGTCAGGCTGGATCATGTATCCGTCAAACCGCATGCTCGCCTTGATCGGAGGCCCCGCCGCGTTAGTGCCGTGAACTTGGCAAGCCGAAAGGTCGACGAGCATGCGCAATTCCTTCCCAGCGACAATTGCCTTGTTCAGCGCCGCATAGTAGGCGCTTCCGGTTCGTCCGCGATCACGGGGTGCGTCCAGAAGCTCGTTACGATCGCCAGAGTGGCGGCGTAGTTGCGCAGATCATTCGACAAATGTGACTCCCCGGAATGGAGGCTCTCGGCTGGACCTCGTTTCGCCGGAGCAGGCATGTGACGACATTCGTCGCCCTAGCCGGCTCCCGACTCGAACTTCACCGCCTCGTGATTGGTGATGACTTCTCGAACGATCAGAGCATGCAGCTTCTGGGTAAACTCCGGATCGAGCCCGCTCTGTGCGGCGAGCATGCGAAGCCGCTTCAATTGCGCCGCTTCACGTCGGGGATCGCGAGACACCAGTCCATGTCTAGCCTTGAGCTCTCCGATCACATGAGTACAGCGAAAGCGTTCTGCAAGCAGGTGCACCATCGCCGCATCGAGATTGTCGATGCTGCGGCGCAGCTTGGCCAAATCGCCGGCAAACTCCCGGTCATCATCCGTCATCGATGGGTACCTCCGGACAGCGTCGCGGCGGACAACCCGCCCTTCTGCAGAATGAAGCCCGCAATCTCATCGACGCCTTGGCCACTCTTCAGATTGGAGAAGATGAAGGGCCGCGTGCCGCGCATCCGTCGTGCATCCGCTTCCATGATCTCCAGATTTGCGCCCACCAGGGGAGCGAGATCGATCTTGTTGATCACCAGCAGGTCGGATCGCATGATCCCCGGTCCTCCTTTGCGCGGGATCTTCTCTCCAGCCGCAACGTCGATCACGTAGACGGTCAGATCCGCTAGCTCCGGACTGAAGGTGGCAGCGAGATTGTCGCCGCCCGACTCGACAAAGCAAAGCTCCGCGTGCGGAAACTTCAGGTTCATGTCGTGAATCGCCGCCAGGTTCATCGAGGCGTCCTCCCGTATGGCCGTATGCGGACAGCCCCCCGTTTCCACCCCCATGATGCGCTCTGCCGCCAGCGCTTGGGCGCGGGTCAGAATGAGCTGATCCTCCTTGGTGTAGATGTCGTTGGTGATGACGTAGATCTCGTAGAAATCGCGCAGATGCTTGCACAGCGCCTCGACCAGCGCCGTCTTTCCGGAACCGACCGGACCGCCGATTCCGACGCGTAACGGCCCGTTGGTTGCCGGAATGCCGGGTGCGCGGAAAGACCTGCTCTCGCCTTCAATCGTTCTCATGACCGAAACAACCTCGTATACTGGAGCTCGTGCGCGATGGACGCGAGCTCGACCATCAGGCCCGCCGAACCGAGATCGTCGACCGTCTCACGGCTTGCGATTTCACTGCGCGATAGGATCGCCTGCTCGAGCGCCGCGATGGCGAGCTGACCATCGGTCTGACCGAGAGGCACCAATCGCACGCCCGCGCTCACCAGATTGGCGACGTAGCTGTGCAGGAATGCCGGCAGTGCGATTTCGACGCCAATCCGCTCGCGCGCCGCTCTCGCTCCGAGCAGGACGGCCAACACCGGCGGGCATTTCGGGTCGGAGAAAATGTCCAGAATTCGATCCGGCCACACGCTGCGAAGGGTCGTAAGGCACGCTGACGATTGTTGTGCGGATTCGAGCACGAATTCGGCCGTGCCACGGGACGCGGCTGCGAGTTCAGCCAGCTGCGGAATCTGGTCTTCGGCATCCTCCGCCACGCATCGATAGGCTTCGCTGAAAAAAATCGCCTCGTTTCGGCCGGAGCCATAGCAAAGGTCGGCCTTGAGCCAATCGATCAGGCTGCGCCGATCGGACACATAGCCGGCCTCCACGGCCCATTCCAGGCCGTGCGAGTAGCTGTAGGCCCCGTTCGGGAACGACGGCGAGAGCCAGCTCTGCAGCCTCAGGAACGCCAACGCCGTATGTCCATAACTATCGTCTGTCATCGCACCACCATCCTGGCAACGCGTCAGTACATGAAATAGCGCTGCGCCATCGGGACCACATTCACCGGCGGACAAGTGAGGAGTCGCCCGTCGGCTCGCACCTCGTAGGTTTCGGGATCGACCTCCATGTGAGGAAGCGCGTCGTTGAGGATCATGGAATGCTTGCCGATCGATCGCGTGTTCGAGACCGGCAGGAGTTGCTTTGCCAAGCCCAGCTGTCTCGTCGTTTCGAGCGAAGCCTGACTGACGAAGGTTACTGAATTTTTGCCGGGAGAACGGCCAAAGGCACCAAACATCGGCCGGTAATATTCCGGTTGTGGCGTCGGTATCGATGCATTGGGGTCACCCATGATCGCGGCAGCGATCATGCCGGATTTCAGGACCATGTCGGGTTTGATCCCGAAGAACGCCGGATCCCAGACGACGATGTCCGCGAGCTTTCCGACCTCGATCGAACCGACATGGCCTGACATTCCCTGCACGATGGCCGGATTGATCGTGTATTTCGCGACGTAGCGCCGAGCCCTGAAATTGTCGTTCTGCCCTGTTTCTTCCGGCGATCGCCCGAACTGCTTTTTCATCTTGTCGGCGGTCTGCCACGTCCGCGTGATCACCTCACCGACGCGCCCCATCGCCTGGCTATCCGACGACACGATCGAGAACGCACCGAGATCGTGCAGGATGT
The DNA here is from genome assembly GCF_011602485.2 of Bradyrhizobium sp. 1(2017). NCBI lineage: Bacteria > Pseudomonadati > Pseudomonadota > Alphaproteobacteria > Hyphomicrobiales > Nitrobacteraceae > Bradyrhizobium > Bradyrhizobium sp. 1(2017). The sequence goes on from NZ_CP050022.2 coordinate 6,112,047, forward strand.
CCTCTGCGGCGATCGTCTCCTTTCGTATGCGGCTCTCGGCGAAGGCGACATCCTCCGGAATGCGACGGTCCAGATGGTGGGTTACCATCAGCATGTCGAGTGCTTCGTCGAGCGTGTTCGCGGTGTAGGGACGCGTCGGATTTGTCGAGGCCGGGATGACGTTCCTCTCGCCGCAGACCTTGATGATATCAGGCGCATGCCCGCCGCCGGCCCCTTCCGTATGGGCCGCATGGATCGTCCTGCCCTTGAACGCGGCGATCGTGCTCTCGACGAACCCGCCTTCGTTCAGGGAATCGGTGTGGATCATGACCTGCACGTCCATGTCGTCGGCGACTGAGAGACAGCAGTCGATCGATGCGGGCGTGGCGCCCCAGTCTTCGTGCAGCTTCAGCCCGCACGCGCCGGCTTCGACCTGCTCGACAAGGCCCGCGGGTACACTCGCATTGCCCTTGCCGAAAATGCCGAAGTTCATCGGGAACCCATCCAGCGCCTCGAGCATCCGATGGATGTGCCATGGCCCCGGGGTACAGGTCGTTGCCGTCGTTCCAGCGGCAGGCCCGGTCCCACCACCCATCATGGTTGTTACACCAGAAAAGAGCGCCTCCTCGATCTGCTGGGGGCAGATGAAATGAATGTGCGTATCCATTCCGCCGGCGGTGATGATCTTGCCCTCGCCCGCGATGATTTCCGTCCCCGGCCCGATGATGATCGATACACCCGGCTGAACGTCGGGGTTGCCTGCCTTGCCGATGGCGGCAATGAGCCCGTCCTTGATCGCAATGTCGGCCTTGACGATTCCCCAATGATCAAGGATCAGCGCGTTGGTAATGACCGTATCGACTGCACCCTGCGCCCGCGTGAGCTGCGATTGTCCCATGCCGTCGCGGATGACTTTGCCGCCGCCGAACTTGACCTCTTCGCCATAGATCGTGAGGTCCTTCTCCGGCTCAATGAACAGATCGGTGTCAGCCAGCCGCACCCTGTCGCCGACCGTGGGGCCGAACATCTGCGCATAGGCTCTGCGGCTCATCGTGTGGGACATGTCTTCCTCACCTCATTCGTTGGAGCCGGATGCATCGGTCTGTGATTCCAGAGGTCCCATCACGCTGCCGCTAAAGCCGTAAATCCGCCGCGCTCCGGCAAATGGAATCAATGAAACCTCGCGCGACTGACCCGGCTCAAACCGCACGGCCGTCCCGGCCGGGATATCTAGGCGGCGTCCACGGGCGGCGGATCGATCGAACACGAGTGCTGCGTTCACTTCGGCGAAGTGATAATGACTGCCCACCTGGACCGGCCGGTCGCCGGTGTTGGATACGGCAATCGATAGACCCGTCCTGTCCCTATTCAGAACGATGTCGCCGTCAGCCGGAATGACCTCTCCGGGAATCATGCCACGCCTCCAAGCAGCAGCAACCCGACAAGACCGGCACAAACGCCCGCCGCGCGAAGCAAACTTTTTCTGGCCGCGCTTCCTCCCCAGAACCCGATGAACATGCCGGTCAAGAGAAGAGCAGCGGTCGCAGTTATGAAGCCGATCACGTAGGGAGCAAGCATCGAGGCGGCTTCAGTTCCGTGTGCGTGACCATGGAAGAACGCGAACAGGCCGATGGCCGCCGCGCCTAGCATGACGGGCATCCTGAATTCGAACGCAACGAACGCTCCCAGCGCCACCATCGAGAGGCTGATCGCCGCCTCCACAAAGCCCATCTGGAGACCTGCGCTCGCCGCAGCAAAGCCGCCCAGCATCGCGATCAGAAAGGTCAGCGGCCACACGGCTCTCGCGGATCCGCCCACGAGCGCGCTCCACGCTCCCACCAACGTGATCGCAATCAGATGATCCGCGCCGCTGAACGGGTGGACGAGACCGGCATCGAACGAGCTGCCCACGCTAGTAACAGGATGAGCAAAAGCGGGCGAGGCAAGCACGCTCAACGCGGCGACGCAAAACGGGACGATACGCATCATTGGCTCCTATCGGATCGGGTTGTGCACCGGGACAAGCTTGGTCCCATCCGGAAATGTCGCCTCCACCTGGATCTCGCGGATCAATTCCGGGATGCCCTCCATGACCTGGTCCCGGCGCAGCAGCCGGCCGCCTTCAGACATCAGATCCGCGACCGACCGCCCGTCGCGAGCGCCTTCCATGATGGCATCCGAGATCAACGCGATACTTTCGGGATAATTTAGCTTGACGCCTCGCGCGAGCCGGCCACGCGCAACGATCGCGGCGAGTGCTATCATCAGCTTGTCTCGTTCCCGTGGCGTCAAATTCAAGGCGCTTCTCCCACTTGGCCGCGCTGCTAACAGGACCACATCTTCGGCACACCGAAGGGACCGGATCCAAGTTCATGGTCGAGTTGATCGAGGAAGCGGCGCAGACCTCGGCTGAGATCCGCGCTGGCGATCGCGGCGATCCGGATCACGATGATCGCACCCACGATCGTGACGCCGCACGCGCATTCCAGGGAAGCGCCGATCTCGCGCAACCGCTCGAATCGGCTCTCGAGATGCGGACCGAAATAGATCATTGTCGCAATCGCCCTCCAGTTCGAGAGCAGGGCCGTTTTCCGAAGCTGCGGAAACACCTGGTCGGACGCGAGGAAACCATCCGCCCACGCCAGACGGCCATCGACCCTGATGCGCCAACTGTCCCGGACATATCCGCCGAGAATCTCCTCGCCGCTCTCGATGCGGCCGAGAACCAGCCACTCGAGTGCAAGTAACTCGGTGCCCGAGCTCACATCGATCTCGGTTTGCCGCGCGACGCGCGCCTGGTTGAAGACGATCGTTTCCTGTGGAAGCCACGCCAGCCGAGCATTTCCCTCAGCCCTCAATCGGGTCAGGATTCGGGCAGGCCGATCGAGCGCCCGATAAATCTTCTCCGCGGCCTGCGTGGTCACTGCGACCGAGGCATTGCCTTGAGCGACCACCTCGATCCTGATCTCGTCGCCGCCCGCGACACCGCCCGACGTGTTGATGAGGACCGCTTCCTTGCGCCGGCGGGCGTCGATGTTCGGGAAGGCAACGGCCATCGGAAATTTCTGATAAAGGTCGCTGATCTCCGTACCGTTTGCCGCGCCGGCGAACGCCACGCGAATTGCCCCGACGGCGCGCTGCAGGTCAGCCTTGTCCATGGCGCTCTCCCCTTTCCCCGGATGACCGGGACGGGCTGCGGACTTGCCGCGAGAGCGCTCGTGGATCACTTCAAACATCTGTCCCGGGCTTCATGATTGACGCTGCATTTCTCGCCCGCAGGCGAGCGGGAAGCCGGGCGCGGAGCGGCAATGCCGGCCACACCCGGACTTCGTGTCGCGAAACCGGGATCAGAAACCCGCAAGCCCCTGGGGACTATTGTACGGGATCTTGACGCTGCCAATCTCCTTCAGCGAACCGTCCGGCTGGGTGCTGTAGCTGACAAGCTTCGAGGCGTTGCCATAGATCTGATAGAGATAGGCGCCATCAGGCGTGATCCAGCTGTCGCTGGGACCGCTCGTCACGGTTCCGTTCAATCCCCGCGCGGTCCCGTCGCCGGGGACCTTCGGACATGCCGGATCGCAGGCAACCTCCAGGCCGCTGCCATCGATGCGGTAGCTGCTGATGTTGCTGTAGCCGAAATTCGTCGCGTAGATCGTGCGATCATCGGGAGCGATGGCCAGCCAGCACAGCTCGGTGGGCACGCCTGCGCTGGTGTCGATCTTGACGAGCGGACCAATCTTGATCGAGCCGTTCTTCTCGATGCTGCAAATGGAGCAGCCGTCGCCGACGGCATAGCCGATCACGAACATATTCGGGCGCTGATGCAGGAAGGCGATGTAGAATGGAGAGCCGGCCTTCGCATCGTAGAACCTGGCCGTGCCGAGCGAGCCGTCCTTTTGCAGAGCGAACACGGCGAGGCCGTCCGGATCCGGTGCATTCGAAGCGATCGAGTGCAACGCACCGCCGGCCCGCTGGACCCAGAGAATGGGTGAGCCGTCCGGATACAAGCCGGTCAGCGCAATTGGCTCATCGAAGGTCGTGCCGACGAGGACCAGTTCCTCGTTCGGGGAGACCACGACCATGGTCGAGACGCGGTTCCGCTTGCTCGAGGTATTGACCGTGTATCGTTCGGGCCGCGGCTTCAACATGCCTTCGGCATCGACCGACATCAGCCGGAGGTGATCTGGCCCGAATGAGTGCAGCACAAATAGCGTGCGGGTCGACGGAGCGAAGGCGAGCGATTTGGCCGTGCCGCTCCTTCCCTCGACAGGATTCCCGGTCGACTTCACATCGAGCAGCGTGAGGCCGCCGTCACTCCCAAGGCGGAAGCTCGAAACCGAATTGTCTCCACCATTCGTGGCAAACAGAAAACGCCGGTCGGACGTGATGATGACGCTGCCCGCGCCTTCGAAGGAGTTGGGCGCGCTGTCCTGGCCGCTGATCGGCTTGAACTCGCCGGAGCCGGCGCCGCCGGTCTTGATCCGCGCGACCTCGGCCAGCTTGCCGTCCGCCTGCCGCCTGTAGTGAATAATGGCGTTGTCGATCTCATTGGTCTGGATGTAGAGATGGCCAGCCTGACCTTTCGACATTCCCATCTCACTCGTCGTCGCCTCTTTAGCCATCTCTCGCTCCTTTGGTGATTGGCTTTGGTTAAATCGAATGACTTTCCGTGACGTGCACGGCCGTTAGTTCTTCAACGGCGGGTAGCCATCGACGTAGACCCAGTCGGAGGCCCGAGCAGGCACATGGCACGCGAGACATTGGGTCTTGTAATTCGTCGTCGTCGTTCTTGACCGATCGCCGGCGTCGAACCAGGACCATCCCCATCCGTCTCCCCACAGCGCGTTATCCGGATGCTTGTTCGCGGTGTCCTTCACCATGACGAACCAGCCCTTCAGGGCGTCGGCGCGACTGACGGTACCAGTCGTCATTTCGGAGGTTGTCGCCTTGAAAACCTCCTTGATCAGCACGGCTCCATCCGGAAAGCGCTTGTCCTTTCGATAGGCATCGATCACCCCCGGCGAGGCGTACACGACATGAATTTCGTTCGAGCCACCGCCGTCGCCCGCTGCAATCGCCCAGCTTCCGAGGAGCTGATAAGTCGAGCGGTAATCATCGGGCACACGCAGATGCCCGTCGCGGTCGGCGACACTCGCACCGGGCGAAACACCATCCGCCGCGTTCGCCCGCAGCTGCGAATACCTGACCGCGGCCGGGATCGCGAAGATCATGACGAAGGCGATACAAGCGGCTTTGAGGATTTTCACGCCGATCTTCCGCCGATTACGTGGTCACCGGGCGTCCTTGTTATCGAGCAGCGGATAGAACTGGGTCCAGACCTCATCCTTCTTGGCGTTCGCGATATGGCAGTAGGCGCACTCGTCCTTCGACTTCACCTTGGCCATCGACGCTTTCGGTTCGTGGTGATTGAAGTTGAAGTAGCCCCATCCGTTGGTGTCGGCGAAGCGCTTTGAGTCCTTGACGGTCACGTCGGCGCCGTTCCACTTGCCCGGGAAGTAACCACGTCCCGACGCTTCCGTTCGCGAGCCGTCGGCATTCTCCTGCGGCAACGTCAGCTGCAGCTCCTTGAACAGGATCGTCCCCTCGGGGAATTCGCCGGTCTTCTTGTAGATCGCGTACGAGCCCGGCTCGATATAGACGTTGTGGAATTCCGGGAAGTTCGCCTGCCCGCCGTTGAGGGCGTTTGGCGTCAGCGGCGAGCCGACATAGACCCACTCATGGAAATTCTTCGGCAGGAGCAACTGCCCGTCCGCGGTATATTCCGGCAAATAGCGCGCATTGTTCTGAGCATTGCTATGCTTGAGCGATCCGAAGAACAGGATCGTTGCGACCGCACTGCCTGCGATGACCGCCGCTGCTGCCTGGACTCTCACGCGCATTGCTCTCTCCTGCGTCTGCGGCCGACGCTCGATGCGCCGGCAGGATTAACCTGTCGGGAGACGATATAACCAGCCGCAGAAATTCTTGCGCGCTGGAGATTGCCTTCGCTTGTTCTATCTTGATGCATTCCGCATCCGTCTTGCGATCGCCGGAGGCCCGCGCTTCGAAAGCAAGAGGCGCGGCGACCGCAGCGCAGCAGCGACCAACGATGAGGGCGGGGATGCAAAGCCGGACGGCGCGGTCTGAAAGCGGGCCGCTCTCAGGTGACAATCCGTATCACCTGGGAGCGTAGGGCTGGGTCGTCCTTCACGCCTGCAGGGGGCGTTCGCGGCAGATCCCGTAACTATCCTGCCAAGGACGAAGACGTTCGAAAGCCGCGCTCGCGGCCAGTACGTCGAAGTCGGCATTCCGGCGACCTATGATCTGCATCCCGACTGGAAGACCGTCGGACAACCCCGCCGGAATCGAAGCCGCCGGATGGCCGGTAAAGTTGACGAAGTAGGTCAGGCACCATCCGATGAGCGGATCTATCTCGACACCATTGATCGACCTCGGCCCGATCGTGTTGCCGTCGGTTGCGTTGTCGACCGGCGGGCATGCGAGGGTCGGCGTGACGAGCAAATCAAATCTGCCGAGGACGTTCTGGAAGGCGTCGTAAACCTCCGACCGGACAGCCTGGTCCCGGAAGAAATCGAGGCCCGACATGCGATTGGTCTTCTCGACCCAATCCATGTATTCGGGCGGGAAGTCGTCGCGATGCTGGCCGAACAGATCGATGCCGTCGCGCTTCATGTTCTCGATCGCCTGCAGGTTCAGAAGCATGTAGAGACGCGACCAGACATCGCTCAACTCGCGTTGCGAGCGGGTGATCCCGAGCTTCACTTCCTCCACGTGAGCGCCGGCTTCCTCGAACGCCCGTAACGCACGGCCGACTGTCTCTGTGACCTTTCCGTCGACCGGAAAGACGTCGAGATTTGGACTATAGGCAATCTTGAGCCCACGGATGGACCGACGGGTCGCGGCGGTAAAGTCGACAGGCGGCTCGATCAGGCTGAAAGGATCTCGCGGATCATGCCCAGCAAGCACGTTCATCGCGATTGCCGCATCTTCGACCGTCCGCGTGATGGGCCCTTCGAACAGGAACGGGGAGTCGGCCGTGCCGAACGCGTTCGGACGCACAAGGAACGGCACCCGGCCAAACGATGCCTTGTAGCCGTAGACCCCACACCAGGCGGAGGGGATTCGTATCGAGCCGCCGGCATCCGTACCTTCTGCAATGGGCAGCAGTCCATCGGCGACGGCCGCGGCGCTTCCTCCGGACGACCCGCCGGTGTTCTTGGCAAGATTGAAGGGGTTGCGCGTGGGACCAAACAGGTAATTATCGCAGGTGCCCCGGAATCCCATCAGCGAGCTGTTGGTCTTGCCAAGGAACACCGCTCCGCCGCGCTTCTCCATGCGCTCGCAGAACACACAGTAGCCGTTCACGACGTGGTGCTTGAGCGCGCGAATGCCGCCCAGGCTCGCCGGCCAGCCCGGCTTGAAGTCGAACAGATCCTTGAGCGCCGACGGAATGCCGTGCAGTGGCCCCCACGACTCGCCGGCGACCAATGCGCGCTCGGCCTCTTCCGCTCTCATGCGCGCGCCCTCGAAATCGAGATAGACCAGCGCATTCAGGCTCGGGTTTCGCGCTTCGATGCGCCGGATGAATGCGTCGACCACTTCAACCGGCGACAGGTCGCGTCGCCGGATGCGAGCTGCCAGCTCGTGCGCGGGGAGGTACGCGAGTTCGTCGGAATGCAAGGTCCGGATTGCGCTCGACATTGTTTCTCCTTATGAACCACTTCAGGACGAAACCGCATTTGACATTGAAATAGTCGGCGCCCGCGCAGCCGCGATTGCTTCCTCTTTGGCGATCTTGATGCTTTCTCCACCACGGCCATCGACAAGGCATCCATCGCGGTTCATCTGCATTTGTGCGGGCTACACGGTATGTCGACACACATCCGGGCATCCTGCGCGTCACTGCACGAGGGCACGCTTCCATGGACCGACCTCCCGTTTCTCGCGGCTTCAAATCAAAGCGACATCGATCCGAAACCGCCGGGCTACCGCCGGGTCAGTATCTAACGACTGACTTCCCGGTGCTGTCGGCGGGCCCCACACCGGCGATCCGTGTCACCGACTGGAAGATCGCGCTTCAACTTGGCGGCTCGTTGCTGGGGAAATGGACCTGGGACGAGTTCGAGGCGCTGCCCCAGACCACGATCACGGTCGACATTCACTGCGTAACTAAATGGACGAAGCTCAACACGGTCTGGCAGGGCGTCAGCTTCGACGATCTTCTCAAGGTGGTCGGGCTGAGCGAGCCGCCGGACGCCTTTGTCATGGCGCATTGCGACGGCGGATACACGACGAACCTTCCGGTCGCCGACCTGGTCGCGGGAAAGGCGGTGGTCGCGACCCGCTATGACGGTCTGCCGCTTGCCCCCGCGCACGGTGGCCCCGCCCGTCTCCTGGTTCCGCATCTCTACTTCTGGAAGAGCGCAAAGTGGCTGCGAAGGCTCCGCTTCATGCCCAGGGACGAACCGGGCTTCTGGGAATCGCGCGGTTATCACAACTATGGCGATCCTTGGCGGGAGCAGCGTTATGACGGCGACTGATGCGCCTCTGCAGCAGCACAGTATCGACTGGCAGACCGGCCGCGTGCAGGCCATCGTGACCGAAACAAGCCGGGTGAAGAGCATCATCCTGCAGCCGGCGCGCTGGTCCGGACACTGGCCCGGCCAGCATGTCGACATCCGGCTCACCGCCGACGACGGCTATCAAGCCGAACGTAGTTACTCGATCGCATCGCCACCCGAAGAACAACTGCTCACCCTCACCGTCGAACGGGTCGAGGACGGTGAGGTTTCTCCTTATCTCCTCGACGAATTGCGGGTTGGTGACGCTCTCGAATTTCGCGGCCCCATCGGGCGGTATTTCATCTGGAACCAAACTCGCGGTGGACCGATTTGCCTGGTCGCGGGCGGAACCGGGATTACGCCGCTGATGGCCATGTTACGCCACCGCAAGATGTCGCGCCCAAACATACCGGCTTCATTGATCTATTCGGCGCGCAGCCTTGCTGACGTCGTGTACTGGGATGAACTCGATACGATGGCTCGCGGCGATCTCAACCTGCGTCTGGTCTATACGCTCACCCGCGAGCATCCGAGCGACTGGAACGGACATCTGGGGCGGGTCAACGAGGTTCTGCTCGCAGAGAACAGCTTCACGCGCGAGCAAAATCCCACGTTCTTCATTTGCGGTCCTGCCGGGTTTGTCGAAAGCATCTCGAGCATGCTCGTGAAGCTCGGTTTCGATCCCTTCACAGTCAAAACCGAGCGTTTCGGACCAACGGGAGCATGATCGCCATGGCAGACAACATCGCCGACCTCATTCTTGGCGGTGATCCATGCACACACCTGCTTCAGGAAGCCTTTGCCTTTGACATCACGCTGACGAAGATCAGGTGCGCGGTATGCGACACCGTGTCCGGTCTTGGCTCTCTTGGCGTCGACGGCGGGCCCCTGCAGGCGCTCGTCAAGTGCGCCGGTTGCGGAAGCGTTCTGATGAGGGCAAGGCGAACTCAGAAGGGGTATATCCTTGAAATGCACGGGGCCCGGCACCTGTACTTCTGAATGCTGCGCACGATCACCCGTCAAGCTCCAAAATCAAAGACCCGCCATGCCCAGTGAAGACATCCGCCTCGCCGAAATCGAGCGCCAGATTGCCGTCACAGCGGCGAACCTTCGCGAGTTGATTGAACAGGCCGCCTCTTATTCCGTCGCGACCAGCGAAGAGCTCGTCGGCCAGCGAATTGACGATCAGGCCGCGCGGCTCGAGAGTTTGATCAGGCGCCGCGAAGAGCTCCTCAGATCCAGAGCTGGGGAGGACTGACGAGGTCAACGAGAGCGAACGAAAGCGTCTCAACTCGTCGACGATCTTGTTGATCGCGCTGCGCTCGGCGCCATTCAGATCGATTTCACCTCGCCGCCATCCATCCGCAAGGCCGAGCCGGTCATCCAGCGCACGCCAGGCGATACGAGGAATGCCATCAGCTCGGCAATCTCTTCCGGCTCGCCGTAGCGCGCGATGCCGGCCTCCTTCGGAAACTTTGCCGTTGCCTCCTCGACGGTCATGTTGTGCAGGGGCGCCCAGTGCCCGAGATAAGAGCGGCGGCGTCCTGTCATCACCGGCCCCGGCAGGACGCTGTTGACCTGGACGCCATCGCTGATCCCCCTGTCGGAGAACGCCTTTGCCAATGCGACGATTGCCGCATTGATGGTGCCGACCGCTGCGTAGGGCGACTTGGGGAAGGAGGCTGAATTTCCTGACATCAAGACCACAGCCCCCTTCGATGCCATGAGCGATGGCCAGGCCGCGATCGTGAGCCGGCGCGCGCCATGCAGCTTCAAGGCCAGTCCTGCTTCCCACTGCGCGTCCGTCGTCTCGAACAGATCGACCTGCGGCACCGCGCCAGCGATATTGAGCAGTGCGTCGATCCGGCCGAACGCCGCCAAATTCTGGGCGACGACGGCTCGAGCTGCGTCAGGTTCGGCCAGGTCGGCATCGATCACCAGCACCTCTGCGCCGGCGGCCCTAACCATCTTTGCGGTGTCTTCGAGATTGGCACGATTTCGTGCTACGAGCACCAGGGCCTGGAAATCGCGCGCCAGACGCACCGCGGTCGCACGGCCGATTCCCTGGCTCGCACCCGTCACGATGGCCACTGATTTCAACATATGAGTCCTCCGACTATAGGGCTTACGAATATCCGTCGCGAACAACGACCATCTTCCCGACCGCCTCGTTCGCCTCCATGACGCGATGCGCCTCGCGAATCTCTTCGAAGCGAAAGATCCGGGTCGGCTTGACGTCCAGCCGGCCAGCCGCAACGTCGGCGGCGATATCCCGCAACGGCACGTCGGAAAGCGGAAATCCGGGCGTGCCGAATACGAAGCTGCCGAAGAAGGTCAGATAGACGCCGCTCGGCATCTGCAGCAGCGGATTGAAATCCGGAATCGGATCAAGCCCGCCGAGCCAGCCGGCGAGACAGGAACGGCCGCCACGGCGAAGCATGGCGAGGGAGTCGAGCACGACACTGTTGCCGACGAGGTCGAGAACGGCATCAACCTGTTTCGCCTCGGGAAGGTACTTCGAGAGATCTTGACGCTCGATTTCGCAGCGCGCAGCACCGAGCTTCTCCAGCATAGCAAAGCGCCCGCGGCTGCGCGTCGTCGCGATAACCCGCGCGCCTGCACCGACCGCGAGCTTGAGCGCCGCCTGACCAAACGAGGATGTCGCCCCGCGGATAGCGAGAAGCTGACCTCTTTGGAGCTCAAGGTTGCGAAAGAGACAGGTCCATGCCGTCGCATAGGTTTCGGGTATCGCTGCGAGCTCGGCCCAGGGCAAATCTGCATCGATCAATGCCACGTTCGAGACCGGAGCACGGGTGTATTCGGCGTAGCTGCCATTGATGGTTCGGCCGAGACCGCCCATCAATGCGGCCACTTTGGCGCCGACCGGAAATTCTCCGCCCGGGCACGACTTCACGAGACCCACGCATTCAATGCCGCTGATCGGCGCCGCCTCAGCCCATTCGCCCCTGCGCATGTGCATTTCCGCATGGTTGATGCCGAACCCCTTGACCTCGATGACGACATGACCAAGCTGAGGCTCCGGCTCCGGAACGTCCCGATAGACAAGGCTGTCCAGGCCGCCGAATTTTTCAAGAACGATGGCGCGCATGATGATCCTCCTGGCATTCCTCGCGGCGAGGAAAGCGCCGATCACGCATTTGAGATCGGCTGGGCAAGAAAGTCACCGATCGTGGCTGCGATCTCCCGAGCATGGGTTTCGAGCGCAAAATGCCCTGTGTCGAAAAAGCGCACGACGGCATCCGGCATGTCGCGCTGGAATGCCTTCGCGCCCGCCGGCAGGAAGAAGGGATCGTTCTTGCCCCAGACCGTCAGAAAAGGCGGCTTGCGCTCGCGGAAGTAAGCCTGGAATTCCGGATACATGGCGACGTTGGTCCTGTAGTCGCCAAAAAGATCGAGCTGGACCTGGTCGGCGCCGGGACGCGCGAGATAATGGTTGTCCAAAGTGTATCCATCAGGAGAGACCAGAGAGGCGTCAGGCACCCCGTGGGTGTATTGCCAAACCGTCGTCTCCGGCGAAAGGAATGATCGCAGCAGCGTCCGGTTCGCTTGCGATGGATCTTGCCAGTAAGCACGGATCGGGCTCCAGCCTTCGCTCAATCCTTCCTCATAGGCATTGCCATTCTGCGAGATGATGGAAGCGATACGCTCGGGATGTCGAATAGCCATCCGAAAGCCCGTCGGTGCACCATAGTCGAAGACGTAGAGCGAGAAACGAGCGAGTCCGATGACTTCCGTGAACCGCTCGATCACCTGCGCCAACGCGGCGAACGTATAGGCAAAGCTTTCGCGCACCGGCATGTCGGACTGGCCAAACCCGGGTAAGTCCGGCGCCACCAATCGGAAGCGGTCCGAGAGCGCGGGGATCAATTGGCGGAACATGTGGCCGGCCGTCGGAAATCCGTGAAGCAGCAGCAATGCGGGCGCGTCAACCCGGCCAGCCTCCCGATAGAATACGTTCAGTCCGTCCACGTCCGCCTTGCGGTATCGAATGCTCGTCATCTGTGGTCCCTCGCGGTCCCCCCCCTCGACGATCTGCTGCGCCTCGTGAAAACGATGATCCGTTGACAACCGATCCGAGGCGGTCTCAGGTGGATATTTCGTGGCGTGGGACGATCCGGTTACAGACTCCCTGGGATTCTTCTGCTCCGCACGATCGCCTCCTCCGCCAGATCGATCGCCCCTCTGATCGAGTCATTCGAACTCCCTGCGATAATCCGTGGGAGTCCAACCCGTCGCTTTGCGGAAGGCGGAGCTGAAGGAGCTGGTTTGCGCATAGCCCAGGCTGAGTGCGATGTCCGTGATCGATACAGCGCGATCCGCCAGTCTCGACTTGGCGAACTCCATGCGTCGCTGAACCTGATACTGGTAGGCCGGGATTCCGAACGACTTCTTGAATGCACGGCAGAAGTGGTGAAGGCTGAGCCTGGCAAGCTCCGCAAGCTTCAGCAGGCAGACTTGCTCACCCAGATGCTCCTCTACGTACTCGACCACGACACGCTTCTGCCAACCTGCGAGACCTCCGCGGCTGACCGGTGTCGGCTCGCGAACAGGATCGTGATCAGACTTGGAAAGCTCGTGCGCAAGCACGCCGCAGAGCGCCTCGAGGTAAGGGGCGCAATTCGTCTCCGCGCTCTCGATTGCTTTCTTCAGTTTGGAGGCAGTCTCCCAGACCAACGGATCCTCGAAGTATATCCTTGGGGTGAGCCCGCTCTTACTGTCATCGGACTTGTGAAGCGCGGCGGGATCGAAATAGAGGAAGGTCACCTGCGCAGACGCGGCGGTCTCATGCCATTCCCGATAAGCACGTCCCGCCGGGACAAAGGTCAGCTTGTGCTCAGAACCTCGCAACTTCGATGAGCAGATGCCATCGATGGAGGTCTCGCCGCTCTTCCGTGTCCCCTCATTGTACAACGCCAGGAGATGTCTCGATCCCTGAAAGCGAAATTCAATCCGGTTACCGACCGGGAGATGAACGCTCTCCGAAAACCACCAACGCCAGCCTATTCCAAGGCGCTTCACCGGCTCGGACGGCGTTATGCTGACCGTCGGATGAAGCGCCGCCTCGTACGACCTGGAAATCTGCACCTCCTCCACCGGCCGGATCGGCGAGGCGGAGACCGCCATCTGCAACATGCTCTCACTTGAATCTGATACGTACATACCCATCATCGTCGCCCTGTTCTGCGCTCCGGATGGCCGCGTCCGGTCGTCAACCAACTTCTTCACTGAGGAGACGCCTTGATCGCCTGGATACGGGCGTTGAAGCCGCAAGCTGGCGTTACCTCTCCAGTCAAAACAAGCTGCCCAAGCTGGCTGGCAGCACCGCACGGGGACAGGATGCTTTTCATCGCCCTGGCGAGCAATCTCACGTTTGTGCTGTTTCGGCCCATACCTAGGTATGGGCCGCGTGCGGGGACGGCGCCGAAATGGTTCGGCACGAGATGTGGCGAAAGGAGACGCTTCAGCCCTGGAGTTGGAGCGCTTCGGCCATTCGAACGAGCACCGCCGCGGTTTTTGCTCCCAGCTTCCGCATCACGCTGCCACGATGCATTTTGACCGTCGCTTCGCTGATCGAGAGTTCGCTGGCGACCTGCTTGTTCATCAGACCGGATGCCACCAGCGTCATCACTTGTCGCTCGCGGGTGGTCAGAAGTGCGAACTTCTCCTGCAACTGCGCAAGGTGCGCGTTGTCGTCGCGTCGATTGATGTCCTTTCGGATCGCGGCAGTGACCGCATCGAGAAGATCCTGATCCCGTATCGGCTTGGTGAGAAAATCGACTGCCCCCAGCTTCATGCCTCTTACGGACATGGGAATGTCGCCGAAAGCGGTCATCAGTATCACCGGGATTCCGACGTTGATCTTCGTCAGGTACTCCTGCAGCTCCAAGCCACTGGTGCCCGGCAACCTGACATCGAGCACCAGACACGCGGGAGCATCCGACAGTTCTACATTCAGGAAGTCCGAAGCAGATCCATACAACGCGACCTTGTAGTGCAGGGACTCAAGCAGGTCGCCGAGGGACTCACGAACCGCGCGGTCATCGTCGACAATATGAACAACGCCAGAAGGAGGCATGTCTACCGGCTTTCCGACGTCTGAACGGCCTGGCGAAGCGGGAGAGCGAAGATGAACCTCGCTCCGCACCTCCCGTTTTCTTCCACCCATAGCTGCCCTCCGTGGAGTTTCACTATCTTGCGGCAGATCGACAGTCCGAGACCCAGTCCCGCCCCCTTCGTCGTGTAGAGCGTCTCGAAGACCCGCTCTCTGTCAGCCGGGCTGATGCCACCCCCGGTATCCGCGATCGCCACGGAAATCATACCATCAGAGACCCCCGAAGAGAGCGCCAAAATACGGTTCCCATCCTCAACCTCGGCCATGGCCTCGATGGCGTTGCGCACGAGGTTGAGAGCGACCTGCTGGACCTGAACACGGTCTGCTTCAACTTGAGGCGATGATCGATCGAAGTCGGTCCGGACGATGACCCCGGCTCGCTCGATCTCCCTTTTCGACAGAAGTAGAACCTCCGCAACCGCCTCGTTGATATCGAACTCGGCAAAATGGACCTGCGTGCCCCTCAGAAGAGACCGGACCCCGGTCACAACCTCCGCGGCTCGACGTGCCTGCTTGATAATGCGTGCGACCGATTTCCGCGCCTCCGCGGCTTGAGCGGGATCCATGGCGAGCCACCGGAGGCAAGCTTCCGCACTCATGATCGTCCCCGTCAGCGGCTGATCGATCTCGTGGATGATCGAGCCGGCGAGCTCGCCAAGGGACGTCAGACCCGTCGCCCGCGCCAGTTCGTTGCGCGCGTCGGCGAGAGCCTGCTCCGCCGCCTTCCGTTGCGTGACATCCGTGATGATACCTTCCAACTCGAGGTCGCCGGTCGGTCCCTCATCGAATTGTCCGACGGCCGCGACATGCAACGTCTTGCCGTTCCGGTGGACCACACGGTACTCGTGGGCAAATGGTGACTTCGTGCTGATCGCCTCGGTGAGAGCCTGCTCCAGCGCGGGATAATCCTCGGGGTGGACCCGGCTACTGAACACCTCGAACGGCACGGGGTTTACATCCAGGTCGATATCCAGAATACGGTAACATTCGCGCGATCCGCGGGAGAGCAAGGTCCGCGTATTCCACCGATAGCTGCCCATCCCGCCGATCTGCTGGCCTCTGACCATCCACATATTGGTCTCGCGCAGCGCCTCGAACAAGCGAACGGATTCAAATGAGACGGCGGCCTGATTGGCGAGCATGGATATCACCCAGACGCAGCGTGGCGTGAAGACATCCGCATCTCCATCCGCCTCAAGATAGAGGACGCCAATCGCCCAGTTCTGGTGAATCAACGGCAGGCACAGCTGAGCTATCTTTCCAGACGGTACCTTCGCAGGGTCGATCAATGCCGAGCTCTCTGCGTCGGCTTGCCTCACGACCGTTTGCTTTCGATCGAGCACCTCTTCGGCGAGGTCCGTCGGCAAGCGGAATTGGGCGTTTGGCGGGAAAGAGGCAAGGAAGTTTGCCCTCTCGCGCGGGAAGCTCGCATCGGCTTTGGCAAGCAACTCCCTTTGCCCGCTGAGCAAGATCGCCCCCCGATTTGCCGCCGAATAGCCCAGCGCCTCCATGAGGAGAGCCTTGGCCAATCCCTGATAGCTGATTTCTCTCGAAATGGCCTGAAACGCCTTGGCGACCAGATCCAGTTCGTGCGTCTCGTTATCAAGCCTCATACCGAGATGTCTCGTCGTGACCATCATATCCAGACGTCTCGACACTCACCCCGCAGCTTTTACGTCGAGGGATTGGGACGAGAGCTCGTCAGGACACCGCAACATGTAACGGGACTTGCCAACGTTGCCAAGTTTGACCGCCAGGCACGTCAAGCACCTCTTCGCCACGCATCGTGCTTTTTCGAAACACGTGTAACCAAGGCAACCGTTGCTCCGAATATCTACGAAAGTGCGGAGGAGCAGCATTGTGCTGCGGTCGATTGTCATCGCGACTCGCTTGCTGCTTAAGCTGGCTCAGGGTTGACCACGTGCGGCGTTGTATCCGCCCTGGTGAATGCTGTGCCGGGAGGTCGTCGATCGAGGGGATCTCAGGCCTGGCGCGCATGATGATGCGGATGCTGTCCTTGATCACCCTGCCCGGCTTCCTCGCCCGGCGGTGGTCTCGTTGCACTGTCTCATATTCGCGCGGGCGATGATCTGCATCTATCCTGCGGCGCACCTCCGGCCTCAGGTCGCTAAGACACGCGCCGCGTCCTGCTTCAGAAGATACAACGACACCGCAAGCAGTACGACATCCTTCATCAGGAACGGAACGTTGCCCGTCATCGCCGGAAAGCCTCCGGCTGACGCGTCCCAACCATCCGGCATGAACGGAATGATCGTGACTGTCGCGATAAAGGTGCCGGTAGATCCAAGGGCGCCTAGAATGCCGAGGCGTTTGCTCCAGAAGCCCGCGAATATCAAGGCACCGACGGCCCATTCGGAGACACCGAGAAACCAACTGGCACCCTGATGGCCAAAAGCGGGATAGAGCCACCAGATCAGGGGACCGTTGCTGATGAAGGGCTCCAGACGATCCGCCTCGTACGCCCACCATTTCTGATAGCCGAAGAAGAAGAACAGGATCACCATCGACGCCCGGACGATGTGGTAATCTAGATCTCCCATAAGCAACTCCGATATCGGCAACCTGCTTACGAACGATTTCCGCGGGACGCTTGTCAATGTACTCATTGTGTCGCTCCTCCTGATCCTAACTGACAGCCCCCTGCGTGGTCGGCGTCTGGCCGAGATCAAGCAAAAGTCGGCAGACAAGACCGTCGGGTGCGAAGTCGAGATCGACCTGCGCGCCCGGCAACGCTCTTGCGATCAGTTGCGTACCAAAGCCTCTGCGTTCCGGCCGCGTTACCTTCGGTCCGCCGCGCTCGCGCCATTGGATGGCAAGACCTTGTCCGCCAAGAAAGGGAGAGCTGTCCCAGATCACGTCGACGGCTCCCGCAGTCGATGTCAACGCGCCGTACTTGCTCGCGTTCGTCGCCAGCTCATGAATGATGACGTGCATCGCCAAAGCGATGTGGGGCTCCAGCAGGAGGTCCGGTCCCGCCAGCAGAATGCGGCCCTTGTGAAACATCGCGTGTGGCTTGAGCGTTCGCTCCAGCAGTCTCGCGAAAGACACCCGCTGTTCTGCCGCGGATTCGATCATCCTGTAAGCATCGGACAGGGTCGCGATCCGCGCCGAGAGCGCCGCACGAAAATCGGCGGTCGTATTCGCATCGGTATTGTTCACGAAGCACAGAACGATGCTGAGGATATTGCGCATTCGGTGCTGCAATTCCCTGACCACAAGCTCGAGCGCGTCATCCCGGGTCGGGGCGATCCGCTCGTAGTCCGCGCAGGCGCTTCCGTCGTGGAATGAACCGGTGACCGTGTGCCCCATGTGCAGACCCATTGCTGTTGACTGAACCGCTATCGATCAACATCCGCGGCAGATTTTCAGCTTTTTGTCGAGATCTGCGTCCAGCTCCTCCTGCCTCCGATTGAAGTCCGTAATGCGCTTCTGCAACTCATCTTCGACAGGTGAATTCGGCATGAATGCGCTCCCGCGAGGCTGCACGTGAACGCTCTCAGCCGTGCTCGGGGCCTTCGGCGACGGCGCGGGGACCGGGTCTGCCAGGGCAGATAGAGGAATGGCGGCCAAGCTGAGGATCAGAGAGGAACGGAGTTGCATGGTCGCGCCTCGACGCAGTTGATTACAATGAAGATGCACACAGTATGCAGGATAAGCGCGGGCCTCGCTGTTCGTGGATTGCGCCGATTGAGGCGATATTGTCGGAATGACACCGGCTGCACCTTCGATACGACTTAGGGAGCCGCTCGCGCGAGCCTTCGCTCCGCGAGAATGACCGAGAAGAGCTCCCTGTCGTCGGTCCAATCGGCGATGGGATTCCATCCGCCGGCCTGCAGCAGAACGAAGGCATCCCTCCGGCCGTATTTGAGGCTATTCTCCGTGTGGATAGTCTCGCCCTTCGTCAAGAAAAAGACCCAACCATCGACCTCAAAGCGGACATCGCGAGTGGCTTCCAAATGCATCTCGATACGCGCCTCCGCATCATTCCACCGCGCCACGTGGCGAAACGCGCCCAGGGGAATCGAGCCGCCCAGTTCGCGGTTGATCCGATGCAAGAGGTTTAGATTGAACGCCGCCGTCAGCCCCTGCGTGTCATCATATGCCGGCAGCAGAGTATCCCGATCCTTGATGCGATCGATGCCTATCAGCAGCATCGATCCGACACCCAAGGTCGTTGCCATTGCCCGCAACAAATCGACCGCTGCAGAGACAGTCAAGTTTCCGATCGTCGACCCCGGAAAAAAGCCGAGGCGGGCAGTCGACGCAATCTCTTCCGGCAGCGTAAAGGGAAAGGTGAAGTCGGCCTCGGTTGGGTAGATCGGCAGCCCGGGGAATGCATGCGACAAGCCTGCCGCAACCTCCCGAAGGAATTCGCCCGAGATGTCGATCGGCACATAGGCAGAGGGCTCCGTCTCTGTCAGCAACAGTCGCGTCTTTGCCGAGGAGCCCGAACCGAACTCTATGACCGCGCGGCCCGGCCCCGCGAGCGCGGAGATTTCCGATACTGCGGACGCAAGGATCGATCGCTCGGTTCGCGTCGGATAGTATTCGGGCAGCAGCGTGATCGCTTCAAACAGAGCCGATCCGCGGCGATCGTAAAGCCATCTCGCCGGAATTGCCTTTGGCGCGAGACTTAACCCTTCCATGATGTCGTAACGGAATGCCGCCGTCAGGTCGGCCGCGCCGGATCGCACTTCGTTCTGGAGTTGAAGCAATTTCACTTTTCCTTCGCACGACGTCTTGTACGGCTGGGCCGCGGCCGCAATGACGTCAAGAGACCAACGCCGCCAATTTCTTCAGCCCGCGGTGGATATTGATCTTGACCAGGGCCGCCGACTGACCAGTCGCGCCGGACGCTCGCGCGATGCTGAGACCATTGAGCTTCACGAGACGGATCACGCTCTCTTGTGCCGGCTTCAACCGGCCAAGCAACTGGTCTAGCGCAGCAGCGCTGACGGCGGCTTCCTCGTGATCCTCGACTGCGATTTCGTCGTCAAGCGAGAGCGCGCTGTAGCGCGATGCATCGCGAACGCGGTCAACCCATTTGTAGCGAGCAATAGCCGTAACCCAGGCACCAAAAGGCCTCGACGGCGTGAAGGTGTGGCGTTTGGCATGAATGGCCAAAAGCACCTCCTGCCGCGCATCGTCGGCGGCCGGATATGGAAGCCGGCGCGCGTAGTAGGCGCGAAGCCACAGATCCAGCTCCCGAAGCAATTGCTCATAGGCGGCTCCATCCCCTCCCCGCGCCGCAAGCATGAGCCGGCCCCATCGCTCCGAGCAATCGTTCCATCTCTCCCAGCGAGCCGTTTTCCCGCGATCGGGTCGCGACGGAGCGGCATCCTCCCGGGACCGTGGACGCCGCAGTTCATCTCCCCCAGCGGATTGCGTGGCCATGGAAGACGTGATGTCATCACCCGAGAGCGCTTTCATCGCCGAAGGCTCCTGTCGAGACACTCGAGCAGCACGCTTGTCTCGAACGGCTTCCTGAGAAGACAGAATGCGCCGGTCGATGCCGCTTCCGCGTCTAGCTGCTTGTGAGGAAGCGCGGTAATGAGAATGACCGGCGCCCTGACCTTCTGCCCATGGAGCTCGCGAACGAGGTTGAGCCCGCCCATTCCGGGCATGTGAACGTCGGCGATGATGCAGTCGAAGCTAAACCGATCAGCGTAGCTCAGCAGCGCTTCGGCTCTGTCAAACGGCTCAGAGCGGTATCCGATCGATCGCATCAGATCCACCAGAGACAGGCACAGGGCCTCGTCGTCATCGACGACTCCTACGAAAGGGACCTTCACCTGACTTACCCTCGCAAGGCGCAACCATCATCGAAACGCGATCGCAACCAGGTCGACCGGCGCGCAGGCCGCACGCCCTTCGACGAAGCGGCTGCTGTCGTAACGCTCCATGCTTTTTCGCAAGAGGCGCATGTTCGGTCTCCCCAACTGAGGAAAATCCAGTAGCTGCGCCAAGATTGGTAGCGCAGGTGAGCCCGGAGCATGCGTTCGGCAGGTGCCCCCTACAATCTCACGATTGTGATGCACATACCCATACTTTGGTATGGGTTTGCGGCGGCAACACGTGCCACCGGGGCGACGCGGTCACGCAGCAGCAAGACTGCCCTTCGTCTCACGACGTCATTCGCAGATGCCGGAACGCGAGCAAGGTCAGGCCACGCAGATGCCGGCTGCCTGCGGTCGAACAGAGCAATTTTGAGAAACACGCGATAACGCGCGCACAGCGCGCCCTTCGAAGCTTGGTTACCGTTCGAATGACGACAGCGTCAACGCCACCCTTGACGCCAACCCGCGAACTCGATGATGAGACGACATCAGATGGACCATATCATAAAAAGAATGTCCGAACTCGATCTGGTCAGGGGCGATCTTGACTACCATGCCACGCGTGTGGCGATGATCCTCGTCTTCTTCGTCTTCAGCTGCCAGAAATGGTTCGACTACGAAGCGCATGCGTTGATTCCGTTCATCAGCCACGGGCCTCTGATTTTCTGGCTGTATCCGGTGTTTGGCGTGCGCGGGGCGGCCTACTTCCTGGGTTCTGCGGAATTGCTGTTTGGATTGCTTCTTCTGCTCGGCTTCTGGAACCGAAAACTAGCCGTCCTGGGATCACTGGGTTCATGCGCGACCTATGTCGCCACTGTGACGATCATTCCGTTTTTCCCCGATGCCTGGGCTGCGCCGGCCGGCGGCTTTCCCGCGGCCACGTTGCCGTTCCTCTTCCTCATGAAGGACGTCGTGCTGCTTGCGGCTTCGGTCTATCTGCTCAAGCAGGACATCCTCCGGGCAGCGGCCGAAATGTCCCCGACTCAGAACGGGATTGTCGACAGGAAGCGATCCCGTAGCCGCCGGTTGGCGCTGAAGGCGCAAGATCATCGTCGTCCCGTGTGGCGGGCGATGAGCTGCTCGGCTACATCGGCAAGGTTGTTGCCGATGATCTGCGGCTGGGGTCCAACTCCGAGGATGTCGTTTCCGGACCGCCTGATGAACGCGGCTTCCCAACCGGCCGCCACGGCTCCGAGCGTATCCCAGGCGTGGCAGGCGATCATGCAGAGCTGCGACGGACGGGCTCCCAGCTCATTCTCGACATGAACGTAGGTTTGCGGCGAGGGCTTATAGACCTTGACGCTGTCCACGCTGAATGACCTTTCGAAGAATTTTCCAATTCCACCGCGCTCGAGCTGGCGGCTCTGAACTTCAGCCAGGTTGTTTGTCAGGGTGAACAGCCGAAAGCCGGCATCGCGCAGCTTCCGCAGCGCACCCGGCACTTCCGGATAGGGCGGCATCGTCGAGAATTTTTCCTTGAGCTCCTCGCCGTCTGCGCGCTCGATCCTGATGCCTTCGGCGTCGGCGAGCATCTTCAGGACGGCACCACCGATCTCCGTAAAGCACATAAGCTCGTGCCGCCGTCAGGGCCAGCGAATACATGACGAGGTCGGCGAACCAGAGCCGCATATCGACCTTGTCTCCGAAGATGCGCTTGAACGTCGGTTCCATCGTCCGAAGGTCGAGAAGCGTCTCGTTGACATCGAACACGATCAGGGGAAGGTCGGACATGCTGCAAGCTCCATGTTCGCTTCGGCCGCATCCCAAGGATGCAGGTGATGCCGTAAGCCTGGACGGTTTGGGCAAGTCATTCGTGGCCGGACGCGGCTTGGTTACAGCGCGAACCAAATAGGCGGCCAGCCTGGGGATCCACGGCCGCGGGAGAGTTATCGACACTCCGAGTTCCCGATCAAACGCAAAATCTGCCTGTAACGTTTGTGGCGGCATCCCCGAATATTGGAGACCAGAGGAGCGACTAGCGTGAAGCTGGCAGCTTCGCTCTGATGGTCGCCGTTGTGGGGGCATTTTCCGGGGAGTAGGGTGATGAGGGGGCGATTGGACGCTTGGCGGGCCTTCTCCACGGGGCGGCCGGCCGGCTCCGGAGTCCGGCAGATGAACATGTCCTCGCCGATCCCCACGCATGGAGATGCCGGTCGCGAACTTCTGTGGGGCGACGGGGAGCGCGTCTTTTGCCGTGAATTGCGCCGGGACGCCGACGGCAACGTCAAGAGTGTCCTGACCGTCAGGGCCGCTGCGGAGCATCCGCCGGCCACGGTCCTCGACCGGCTCGCCCATGAATACGCCTTGCGCGACGAGCTCGATCGGACCTGGGCCGCACGGCCGCTGGAGTTGATCCGCGACAGCGGTCGAACCTTGCTGATACTGGAAGATCCCGGCGGCGAACCGCTCGAGCGGCAGCTCGGCACACCGGTGAAGCTGGATCGCTTTTTGCGATTGGCTCTTGCCATCACCATCGCCGTCGACCAACTCCATCGGCGGTGTCTGATCCACAAGGACTTGAAGCCGGCAAATCTTCTGGTGAACGGAGCGGACGAGATCAGGATCACTGGATTCGGCCTCGCATCTCGCCTGCCACGCGAGCGACAGCAACTCGCGCCACCGGAGACCATCGCAGGCACACTGGCCTACATGGCGCCCGAGCAGACCGGCCGCATGAACCGGTCCGTTGATTCCCGCAGCGATCTGTACGCGCTCGGCGTGACGTTCTACCGGATGCTCACGGGCGCACTGCCGTTCGCCGCGGCCAATCCGATGGAATGGGTGCACAGCCACATCGCGAGACGAGCCATTCCGCCTGCCGAACGGTGCGGTGATGTGCCTGACGCCGTGTCAGCGATCATTATGAAGCTTCTCGCCAAGACGGCCGAGGACCGCTACCAGACCGCCGCCGGCCTCAAGAGCGACCTCGCGCACTGCCTTGCCGAGTGGCAGGCGCGAGGTCGCATTGACCGCTTCACGCCCGGCGAAGCGGACCAACCGAACCGCCTCCTGATTCCCGAGCGGCTGTACGGTAGGGAACACGAGATCGAGGCCTTGCTCGCCTCGTTCAACCGCGTCGCCCGGAGCGGAACGCCCGAGCTGGTCCTGATCTCGGGCTACGCCGGTATCGGCAAGTCCGCCGTCGTCCACGAATTGCACAGAGCCATGGTTCCGCTTGGCGGCCTTTTCGCCTCGGGCAAGTTCGATCAGTACAAGCGCGACATCCCTTATGCGACTCTCGCGCAGGCCTTTCAAAACATCGTCCGTCGCCTCCTTGCGAAGGATGATGCCGAACTCGCAGCGTGGCGCGACACCATCTGCGAAGCATTGACGCCCAACGGCCAGCTGGTGGTCGATCTGGTTCCCGAATTGAGACTGGTCATCGGCGATCAACCGCCGGTCCCGGAGGCTTCTCCACAAGACGCTCGGCGACGATTCCAACTCGTGCTGCAGCGTTTCATCGGCGTCTTTGCGCGACCGGACCGGCCGCTTGTGCTCTTCCTCGACGATTTGCAGTGGCTGGACGCTGCGACACTCGATCTGCTCGAAGAGCTGCTGACCCGATCGGACCTGCAGTATGTCTTGCTGATCGGCGCTTATCGCAGCAATGAGATCGATGCCGACCACCCACTGAGGCGCAAGCTCGCCGCAATTCACGATTCGGGCGCGCTCGTCCAGACGCTCAGCCTCGCGCCCCTCATTGGCGCGGACGTCGAACGTTTCATCGTTGATGCGCTTCGCTCCGAGGCAGCGCGCGCCGCGCCATTGGCGCATCTGGTACATGAGAAGACGGACGGCAATCCATTCTTCCTGATCCAGTTCCTGCACGCACTCTCGGAAGAAGGATTGCTCGCCTTCGATTATGAGATGGGCCAATGGCAGTGGGACCTGGAGCGTATTCATGCCAAAGGCTATACCGAAAACGTCGTCGACTTGATGATCCGCAAGCTGAACCGCCTCTCGGACGAAACTCGGATGGCTTTGCGGACGCTCGCATGCCTCGGCAGCACCGCCGAGATCCCTACTCTGTCATTGATACTCAGCAGATCGGAACAGCAGGTCCACCTCGATCTCAGCGAAGCGGTGTGGCTCGAGCTGGTCGAGCGACAGGGCCGGCAGTGCAGGTTCGTGCATGACCGGGTGCAAGAAGCCGCCTACGCACTTATTCCCGAGCCCGAGAGGCCTGGGTCGCACTTGCAAATCGGCCGGCTCCTGGTGGCACACACGCCGCCCGAGCAGCGCGGGACGGCGATCTTCGATATTGTCAACCAACTCAACCGCGGCCTGTCCCTCGTCGGCTCGCCGGGCGAGCGCGAGCAAATCGCCGAGCTCAACTTGATCGCCGGCCAGCGCGCCAAGGCATCCTCGGCCTATAGCTCTGCACTTGCCTATCTTTCCACCGGCAGCGAACTCCTGAGCGCTGATTGCTGGGCGCGTCGGCACGAGCTTGCCTTCACACTGGAAATGAATCGGGCCACATGCGAGTTCCTGACCGGCGAGCCAGCCGTCGCAGACGATCGTCTGGCTGCACTGGCGACGCGCGCGACCAATCCGCTCGAACAGGCCGCCGTCGCGTGCCTGCGCATGGATGTCTATACGACGCTCGGCCAATCCAGCCGGGCCGTCGACGTCGGCCTGGGGTACCTGCGGCAGCTAGGCGTGCACTGGTCTCCCAACCCGACGGAAGCGGAGGCACGCCACGAGTACGATCTCATTTGGTCGGGCATTGGGGAGCGCAGCATTGAAGACCTCGTCAAACTGCCCTTGATGAACGACCCTGCCTCTCTTGCGACCATGGATGTTCTAACCAAACTCCTGCCGCCTGCCCTCTTCACTGATATGAATCTCCTTTCCCTCACGATCTGCCGGGCCGTCAATCTCGGCCTCGAATGGGGTCACAGCGACGGGTCGTGCGTTGCCTATGTACAGCTCGGAATGGTGGCCGGCCTGCTATTCGGCGACTACCAGTCCGGCTTTCGTTTCGGAGAACTCGGCTATGAATTGGTCGAGCAGCGCGGAATGGTTCGCTTCCAGGCTGCGACCTATCTGATATTTGGCGCACACGTCGTGCCGTGGACCAGGCACTTCAGGGCCGCGCGCGATCTCCTTCGGCGCGCTTTCGAAAGTGCTCACAGGAGCGGCGACCTGACCTATGCGGCATACAGTTGCAGCAATCTGAATGGCAATCTCTTCCAGGCAGGCGATCCGCTCGTCGAGGTTCTGAGCGAAGCCGAGACCGGCCTCGCCTTCGCCCGGAAGATGGGGTTCGGGTTCATCGAGGACATCATCGCCGCGCAACTCGGATTGTTCCGGACCCTCCGCGGGTTGACCCCAAGATTCGGCTCCTTCGACGACGAACAGTTCGACGAGCAACAGATCGAAGAGCACTTCGCCGCCAATCCGAATTTGTGGCGGGCCGAGTGCATCTACTGGATCCTCAAGCTTCGGGCGCGCTTCTTTGCCGGCGAGCACGCATCAGCGGTCGACATCCTGTCGAAGCTGCAGCGTCGGCGATGGACGCCTCTGACTCCAGCGGAGGCCGCTTCGTATCACTTCTATAGCGCGCTTTCTCTGGCTGCACTGCCGGAAACGATCGCCGGCAGGCATCGACGCATCGACGCCATAACCGCGCATCATCGGCAACTCCGGGCCTGGGCGGAGAACTGCCCGGACAATTTCGAGACTTGCGCGGCGCTGGTCGGCGCCGAAATCGCCCGGCTGGAGGACCGCGACTCCGATGCGATGCGCCTCTACGAAGACGCGGTTCGCTCGGCCCGCACAAACGGACTCGTTGCCGAAGAGGGCCTCGCCTATGAGCTGGCTTCGGACTTCTATGCAGCTCGCGATTATGACGCGTTCGCCAATATGTACCGTCGGAACGCGCGCGACGCCTATGCCCGATGGGGGGCCGATGGCAAGGTACGTCAGATCGACGAAATCTATCCGTACCTTGCGGAGAACGCGCCCGTGCTCACCGCCACCGATACGATCGGTGCAGCGATCGAACATCTGGACCTCGTGGCAGCCTTGAAAGTCGCGGAGGTTGTGTCCGGAGAGATCGTCCTCGAGAAGCTGATGGACGTACTGATGCGCACGACCATCGAGCACGCCGGTGCAGAACGAGGACTGCTGATCGTGCAGCGGGACACGGAGCTGCGAATCCGAGCGGAAGCCACGACCCAGGGAGTTCCGATCAATGTCCATCTGTGCGATCGACCGATCTCCCAGATGGATATCCCGGAGTCGCTCGTCCTGTACGCGGCCCGCACGCACGGGAGCGTTATCCTCGACGATGCTGCGGAAAATGGAGCCTTCGGAGGGGATCGCTACATCCAGCTCAAGAGCGCCCGGTCGATTCTGATCATTCCGCTCACGAAGCAAGGCAGCCTAGTCGCTCTGCTCTATCTCGAGAACAATCTTGCCAAGGCTGTATTTACGCCGGCAAAGGTCGCTCTCCTCAAATTTCTCGCGTCCCAGGCCGCGACGTCACTCGACAATGCGCGTCTGTACCGGGAGCTTCAGGAGCGTGAGCAGCGCTACCGCGAGGCCCAGATGGAACTCGCCCACGCCAACCGTGTCGCGGTGATGGGCCAGCTGACGGCGTCGATCGCCCACGAAGTCAATCAGCCGAACACCGCGATTATCGCCAGCGCCCAGGCGGCATTGAGCTGGCTCGATCACCGCCCGCCGGCGCTGGAGCAGACGCGCAGGGCGCTGACACGCACCATCGAGAACGGTATCCGCTCCAGTGAGGTCATTGGACGAATCCGCGATCTCATCAAAAAGTCACCACCCAGGCGGGACTCGCTGGCGACCAACGACGTGATCGGTCACGTCATTGAGCTCACACAGGCCGAAGCAGCGCGGAACGGTGTCTCGATTCAGACGGCTCTCGCCGATTGCCTGCCGAAAGTCATCGGCGATCGCGTCGAGCTGCAGCAGGTCACGCTTAACCTGATCCTGAACGCCATCGAAGCGATGAGCGGAACCGCGGAGGGCAAGCGCGAGCTATTGATCCAGACCGCGAGAGCAGATGCCGACAGCATACTCGTATCGGTCGCGGATTCGGGCCCGGGCTTGTCTGCGGAGGGGCACTTGCGGCTATTCGAACCCTTCTACACGACCAAGTCGGGCGGCCTGGGTGTCGGACTGTCTATATGCCGTTCGATCATCGTTGCGCATGGCGGCAGACTATGGGCGGTTGCAAACGAACCGCGCGGAGCCGTCTTCCAATTCACCGTACCAATCGATGACGGCTTTGCAGTTGGCTGAGCCACGCTGCGACAGCCGCCGCCAGGCGGCCAAGATACATCAACCGGGGTTGAGCGGAATTGTCAATCAGATCGCAT
Source organism: Bradyrhizobium sp. 1(2017) (assembly GCF_011602485.2). Taxonomy (NCBI): domain Bacteria; kingdom Pseudomonadati; phylum Pseudomonadota; class Alphaproteobacteria; order Hyphomicrobiales; family Nitrobacteraceae; genus Bradyrhizobium; species Bradyrhizobium sp. 1(2017). Next base: position 6,139,948 of record NZ_CP050022.2, read on the forward strand.
CGGAGCAATCTTTGAAGATGGCCGTCGACACTGGCCTCGACCAGTCCGGCCCGAACGAAATGCGGCTCATGTCACGGCTCCGATCCCGGCTATTGTTGGGGAATGGTGTTGGGAGTACGTTCTCGAACGGGATAGGCACACACCTTTCCCGCGTTTTCAACCGATTGGCCGGCTAATTCCGGAGTCCGGCAGATGCACGTATCCTCACGGATTCCCACCTACGGCGATGCCGGTCTCAAGGCCTCATGGGACGACGGTGAGCGCATCTTTCGCCGCGAATGGTGCAAGGGCGCCGATGGCAACGTCACGAGTGTCCTGATCGTCAGGGCCGCTGCGGAGCATCCGCCGGCCACGGTCCTCGAACGGCTCGCCCATGAGTACGCCTTGCGCGACGAGCTCGATGGGACCTGGGCCTTACGGCCGCTGGAGCTGATCCGCGACGGCGGTCGAACCTCGCTGATATTGGAAGATCCCGGCGGCGAGCCGCTCGAGCAACTGCTCGGCGCGCCGATGAAGCTGGACCGCATTTTCCGATTGGCTCTCGCCATCACCGTCGCCGTCGACCAGCTCCATCGGCGGGGTCTGATCCACAAGGATCTGAAGCCGATAAATCTTCTGGTGACCGCAGCGGACGAAGTCAGGATTACCGGATTCGGCCTCGCTTCTCGTTTGCCGCGCGAGCGACAACGGCTCGAACCGCCCGAGACCATCGCCGGCACGCTGGCCTACATGGCGCCCGAGCAGACCGGCCGCATGAACCGGTCCGTCGATTCCCGCAGCGATCTTTATGCACTTGGCGTGATTTTCTACCGGATGCTCACGGGCGCACTACCGTTCACCGCGGCCAATCCGATGGAATGGGTGCATAGCCATGTCGCGAGACGAGCCGTTCCGCCTGTCGAACGGGTCAGTGGCATTCCTCGCCCCGTCTCGGCGATCATCATGAAGCTTCTCGCCAAGACGGCCGAGGATCGCTACCAGACCGCCGTCGGCCTCAAGAACGACCTCGAACGGTCAGCGGCCGAATGGGAGGCGAAGGGGCGGATCGACGATTTCGTTCTGGCCCAAACCGATAGACCCGACCACCTGCTGATCCCCGAACGACTATACGGCAGAGAACACGAAATCGGGACGTTGCTGGCCTCGTTCGATCGCGTCGCCCGGAGCGGCACACCCGAGTTGATCCTGGTGTCCGGCTCCTCCGGTATCGGCAAGTCCGCTCTCGTCGACGAAATGCACAAGGCTTTAGTCCCGTTGGGAGGGTTCTTCGCAGCGGGCAAATTTGATCAGCACAGGCGCGACATACCTTACGCGACGCTCGTGCATGCTCTTCAAGGGCTCATCCGGAGCCTTCTCGCCAAGAACGATGCCGACCTGGCACCTTGGCGTAGCGCACTGCACGAAGCGCTGGGTCATCTCGGTCAACTGATGGTCGATCTCGTACCGGAACTGCGGCTCGTGATCGGCAATCAACCGCCTGTCCCGGAGACCTCCCCGCAAGACGCACAACGGCGCTTCCAACTCGTCGTTCGACGCTTCGTTGCCATTTTCGCCAAACCACACCATCCGCTTGTGCTCTTCCTCGACGACCTGCAGTGGCTCGACGTGGCCACATTGGAATTGATAGAGGATCTTCTGAACAGATCCGACTTGCGGAATCTGCTTCTCGTTGCCGCGTATAGACCCCACGATGTCGACGTCAAACACCCGCTGGCACAATGGCTATCGGAAATTCGCGCCTCCCGGAAGCGCATTCGAGAAGTCGACCTTACTCCCCTCACTCGCGATGCCGTCTGGGAGTTCACTGCGGATGCACTTCGCTGCGAACCAGCATGCGCCATGCCCGTGGCCGACCTGGCATACGAGAAGACGGGAGGCAATCCGTTCTTTCTCACGCAGTTTTTGCAGGCGCTGGCCGAAGAAAAGCTACTGACCTTCGATCATGACAAAAGGCAATGGCACTGGGACCTCGAACGCATCAAGGACAAGAGCTACGCCGAAAACGTCGCAGATCTCATGGTCGGCAAGCTGAGCGGCTTGCGCGACGAGACACGTCAGGCCCTGCTCGAACTCGCCTGTTTGGGCAGCAGCGCCGAGGTCACGATGCTCTGCCTTGTGCACGGAGGTTCGGAGCAGGCGCTTCATGTGGATATGCGAGACGCGACGCGTCTCGAGCTGGTCCGACGCCTCAAGAACTCGTACGCATTCGTGCACGATCGCGTGCAAGAGGCCGCTTATGCGCTTGAACCGGACCAGGCCAGGCGAACGGCCCTGCACCTTCGGATCGGCATGGCGCTGGCGGCACAGCTGACGCCTGACGAAACCAACGAGCGCGTCTATATCGTTGCCAACCAGCTCAACCGCGGCATCGCCGCCTTGACGAAGGACGCCGAACGCGATCAGGTCATTGCCGTCAATCTTGACGCGGGCCGGCGCGCACGAAATGCAACGGCTTACCATGCCGCAACAACTTACCTCGAAACGGCCCGCACTCTGCTCGGCGAGGAAGGACATCCCCGGTGCAGCCAGGACGCCTTCGCGATCGGCCTGCTGCACGCCGAATGCAAGTTTCTGCTTGGCGATCTGGACACGGCCGAAGCGGAATTAACGATCCTGTCGCAGAGCCGATCGGACATTCAGGCAAGCGCTGAGGTCGCCAGACTTCAGGCGCAGCTGTACACCGCTGCGGGGCAGCTTGGGCCTGCGGTCGACGTCTGCCTTGCATTCTTGCGCACGACCGGGATCGACTGGTCCCCTCATCCCGACCGAAGCGAGGTGGATGAAGATCGGCAACGTCTGCGGAGTTTGGCCGAAAGACTGTCCGACACCCAGCTTCATGCGCTGCCGCCGATGACCGATCCGAATCATCGCACAACGATGTGCGTCTTGGCTGATCTCCTCACTCCTGCGTTTCTCACCGATCGCAACCTGTCCGACATCATGCTCGTAGAGGCAACTCGGCTGACGATCGAGCACGGGATTTGCCCTGAAGCCTGCTATCCGCTGACCGCGATATTCGGCGTGCTCGCGAGTAACTCAACCGATGCCGAACTCGGCTTCCGGCTGTCGCAATTTGGCGCAGCCCTTGCTGACAGGCACCCGCAGATCGGATTGAGCGGCCGTGCGCTTTTGGCATTCGGCCTCCACGTAACCCCTTGGATTCGCCCGATCCGATCGGGAAGGCCATCCATTCAGCGCGCTCTTGCAATCTGTTTGACGACTGGAGAGCTGGCCTTCGCGGCGTACTCGCATCGCGGACTGATATCGGTGGATCTCTTCTGCGGCGATCCGCTCATGGAGGTCTGCTCGAGCGCCGAGCGGGCCTTGTCATTCGCAGAGGGTTTGGGTGTCCGGCTGGCAGCGGAGGGCCTGGTCAAACAAAGGGATTTGGCGCGGAGCCTTGCGGGGCGCGATGGCAATAATGGCTTCGAGAGCCCGGGGTCGCTTCAGCATCCGGATGCGAGCGAACCGTTAACTGCCTTCTTCTACTACGCGACGCAAATTCAGATCGAGGTCCTTGCCGGACGTGACGATGTCGCGATTGACCTCGCCACACGCGCCGAAGAGCTCTCCTGGTGCGCCCGCGCCTATTCGGACTTTGCCGAATACCGGTTCTACACGGCGCTCGCTCATGCCGGGGCCTACCACGCATCACGACCCGAAGATCGCGAGCGGCGCCTCGGCGACCTCCGCGAGCACCACCGTAAGCTCACAGTCTGGTCCAACCGCTGCCCGGCGAACTTCGCCGCCCGGCAGAAGCTCGTCGCGGCGGAGCTTGCGCGCATCGAAGGTCGCGAACTCGAGACGGAACAGCTGTACGAAGAATCGATCCGATTGGCGCAAGAATCCGGATTTGTGCAGATCGAGGCGATCGCCGCTGAGCGCGCAGCACGGTTCTACGAGGCGCGCGGCATTCGAACGGTCGTTCTGTCGTATCTGATGAAAGCGCGCGATTGCTACGCGCGCTGGGGCGCCGAGGCGAAGGTGCGCCAGCTCGAGGAACTCTATCCGGGCCTGCGGGAGCGAGGGTCCACGCTCAACGACGCAGGCACGATCGGAGCGCCCGTCGAGCAGCTGGACCTCGCGACGGTTCTCAAGGTGTCGGAGGCCGTTTCAGGCGAAATCGTGCTGGAGAGGCTCACGGAAACCCTGCTTCGGTCGGCTATCGAGCACGCGGGTGCCGAACGCGGCGTCCTGATTTTACCGAGGGGGCCCGAGCTGAGAATTCGGGCGGAGGCGGTGACTGGTGGCGGTTCGGTCGCTCTCGATCTTGCCGATTCACCGATCTCCACCGCCAAAGTGCCGATGTCGATCGTACTCTACACGGCTCGCACGCGAGAAAGCGTCGTGCTCGACGATGCATCGACGAGCAGCGCATTCGGCGACGACGAATATATCAAGCAAAAACGTGTCCGATCAGCCCTATGCGTACCACTCATCAAGCAAGGTAGGGCGGTCGCATTTCTGTATCTCGAGAACAATCTTGCCTCGCGCGTATTCACCCCCGCCCGGATCGCGATCCTGAAGTTTCTCGCGTCCGAAGCTGCGACCTCGCTCGACAATGCTCGTCTGTATCGAGAGCTTCAGGAGCGGGAGTCGAGAATCCGTCGGCTTGTCGAATCCAACATCATCGGGATCTTCATCTTCGATCACATCCCCGACATTCTCGATGCCAATGAGGCCTTCCTGAAGACATTAGGATATGATCGCGATGATCTCGCCGCGGGCCGGTTGCGCTGGGCAGATCTGACGCCGCCCGAATGGCAGGAGCGCACCGATCGCGCCCGTGCCGAATTGAAGGCGACGCGGGTCGTCAAGCCGTTTGAGAAGGCGTTCTTCCATAAGGACGGCAGCCGGGTGCCGGTGCTGACAGGCGGAGCCTTGTTCGATGACGAGCAAGAGCAGGGCGTCGCCTTCGTGCTGGATCTCAGCGAGCGCAAGCGCGCAGAAACCGAGGCACGCGAAAACGAGCAGCGTTACCGTGAGGCTCAGATGGAACTGGCCCACGCCAACCGGGTGGCGGTGATGGGCCAGCTGACGGCGTCGATCGCCCACGAGGTCAATCAGCCGAACACTGCCGTCATCGCCAGCGCGCAGGCGGCATTGAGCTGGCTCGATCACCAGCCGCCGGCGCTGGAGCAGACGCGCAGGGCCTTGACACGCGCTATCGAGAACGGCATCCGCTCTAGCGAGGTCATTGGGCGCATCCGCGATCTGATAAAAAAATCACCGCCCAAACGGGATTCTCTGGCGATCAACAACGTGATCGGCCACGTCATTGAGCTCACGCAAACCGAAGCAGCGCGGAACGGCGTCTCGATCCAGACGGCCTTCGCCGATCGTCTGCCCAAGGTCATCGGCGATCGCGTCGAGCTGCAGCAGGTGACGCTCAACCTCATCCTGAACGCCATCGAGGCGCTGAGCGGAACCATGGAGGGCAAGCGCCAACTGCTGATCCAGACCGCGCGAGCAGATGCGGACAGCATATTGGTGTCGATCGCGGATTCGGGGCCGGGCCTGTCAGCGGAGGGCCTCGCGCGGCTGTTCGAACCCTTCTACACGACCAAGTCGGGAGGCCTGGGTGTCGGACTGTCGATATGCCGTTCGATCATCGTTGCGCACGGCGGGAGACTATGGATGACCGCCAATGAGCCGCGCGGCGCCGTCTTTCAGTTCACTGTACCGATCAACGACGGGCTATGCATCGAGTAGAGCGCTTGCGAGGAGTTTAGAATCGCTAGTCAACCTGCGGGATGGCCTCACTCGGCGTCGCATCGAGCGTACTCAAAAAGGTTCGTCCCTCGAAATCGAGATCTGCGAGGGCTCGCCAGCAGCGAACAGCTTGCGCCATACCACAGAAGCGGGTTGCTGAAGGACCTTTCATACAAGTCATAATTTCCCACCGGAAGGCAGAAAGATAGCGCTTGCGACGCCTGGCCCTCGTTGCTCCTAAGCGTCCGAATACTTTGCACGCCTCCACTCGCCGGGTGTTATTCCAACCTTCCGCAAAAACACGCGAGTGAGGTGACTCTGATCCGCAAAGCCGCACTCGAACGCGATGTCGCTGATCGACTGCTTCCCACGTAGCAGACACTTGGCGCGTGCCACCCGCTGCTCAAGGAGCCACTGGTGCGGCGAAGTTCCCAGCGTCCGCCTGAAGGCCCGCGAGAACTGCCCTGCGGAAAGTCCGCAGGAAACAGCCAGTTCTGCGACCGAGCGGTCTGCACCGGCGTCATCGAGAAGCAGTTCTTTGATGCGCGCTACCTCCTGGGGCGAAAGTTTGGCTCCCGTCGTGGCTTCAGTGGGGTGCAATCCACAGTAGGCAACAAGCAGGCGTGTGCGCAGCGCAGAGAATACGTGATCGACAAATAGCATTGGAATTTCTCTAGGCCGACTCAACGCCGGTAGGACGGCGCGGGCAAGCGAGGTCGCGACCTCGTCCCTATACTCGCGTTCGACATCGTAGTCGAAACCGGCGAAGGTAGAGCCAAGTTCACGTGCAGTCTCGTCAAAGGCGAGATCGGGCACGAAGAAATTCAATGCTTCGAACGGCGCCATATTGTCGCCTTCCCAGTGATAGCGCATATCGAAAAGGGAGATCGCTCCCGCGTTCATCGCGGGCCGCATGGCGTGATGACCATCCTTCCAGACGTCCTGCGCCTCAGGATGATTTGTGAGATATACGGTCACCATGTACATATTCTCTCGGAGATGCATTGAGGTCATTTCCGAGCCTTGGCGGCGCCTGAGGGTATGAACGGCGTTAAGGCCGGCTTTGGCGAACTTTGCGCCAGCGATCTCTCGAACCTGACAGATGCCGTCCTTGGGATCGGACAAGAAATCCGACGGCTTCTCTCTCACCACCCTGCTCTGACTTCCCATCACTTTGCTCCCATCCGCGACAATGATTGATCGCTAGATCTTGACCCATGATCCCTCAGCCGATGTCCTCGATGAACATGACAACGATTGATCGTCGTCGATCAGATTCGTCCAAAGCGAACGTCAGGTCTATTCAATAACTGCGACCCGGTTTTGAGTAGGATAACTGCCGAAATCAAACGGGTCACCAGCATCGGTCGCATGTTGCATTGCGACAGGAACAGCGTCGATGTTGGAAGTCAGCTCGATGCGGAGCGTCGTGATGGATCTCTTTGAACTGAGGACCGCGGTGAATCTCCTTCATGGAACCGAGCGCGAAAGCGATCGCCAATTGCGGCTGACGCAACTCGGGGAACTCGCTGGAACGATTATGCATGAGGTCAATCAGCCGCTCGGCGCGATCATTTCCAGCGCCGACGCTGCCTTGCGCTGGCTTGACCGCGACGTTCCAAACGTCGCCTCGGCTACAAGGTCCATACAGCGCATCCGTGCCATAGCCGGCCGGTCCGGGCGGACCATCGCGGACCTACAATTGTTGTCGGCGAATATCCTGATCGATTTTACGGAGCAGTCGCTGAACTCCATTGTAGAGGAAGCGGTTCGAATATCTAAGCCGCAACTTGCGCTCGCAGAAGTTACGACGACAATATGCCTGGATCCGGCTCGGCCAGTTGCGAAGGCGAATATGGATCTGCTCCTTCAGGTGATGCTGAACGTTATTCAAAACGCGATTGACAGCGTGCTTGAGGTGTCGGACCGCAAAAGGACCTTGAGTCTTCGAACGTTCACCTCATCGGAATCTGTGATTGTCGAATTTGAGGACAACGGTGTTGGCCTTTCCCAAGACCCGGGGGCAGATCTGTTCGATCCCCTCTACACCACGAAAAAGAGCGGCATGGGCCTCGGTCTTGCGCTCTGCCGGCGCGTCATGGTTGCTCACGGAGGATCGATCCAAGCCAGACCCAATCCCGTTTGCGGTGCGACATTTGCTGTGAGTCTGCCGCAAGTGGCGCCATCGCGCCAATGCTCCAATGTCGTTGGGTAGCGTCAGGCAAGAGTCATCGCAAAATATTTCGATCGTCTGTAACCTCGACCAGAGGGCGCACGAATACACTCGATCGAATAGTTCAGGCGAAGCTACATGGGCCGGGACAGGTCCACCATCAGCTGGCGTGCAACGAGGAGGGAAGTGTGGGACTATCCTGGCAACAAGGCCCGCTCTCAACCGGAGCGATTGGCCGCTTCCTTGTCCCCGAGCCACTGCCCAAACGGCTGTTATACGTCGAGCCGCTGCGCCGCCGCTTACGCGTGCGCTTCGGCGGAAGCTGGATCGCCGATAGCGAGCGATGTCTCCTGCTATTCGAACCGGGGCGCTACCCTGTGGCATATTTCCCCGAGACCGACGTTTCGCCACACGTCCTGGCACGGGCCGAGCATACCAGTCAGCACGTCGACCTCGGGCCTACCTCCTGGTACAGCGTTCGGGCAGACGAGCAACACATCGCGCCTCGGGGAGCGTGGCAGCACACCAATTTGCCCGCTCATGCCAGCGATTTGCAGGGTCTTATCGCTTTCGCCTGGCGTGCCATGGATGCCTTCTACGAGGAAGATGAACGAATCGTGGGCCATGCAGCCGATCCCTATCACCGCATCGACATCCGCCAGACCTCTCGTAACCTCATAGTCAACCATCAGGGCCGGGTCATAGCCGATACAAAGCGACCGCTGGTCCTCTACGAATCTGGCTTTGCACCTCGTTGGTACGTTCCACGTGCCGATATCGACGAGTCTGCCCTCACTCCGGTGAAGCTTCAGACCTTCTGTCCCTACAAGGGCCTCTGCAGCTATTATTCCATTGGAGACGCACGCCAAGCGGCCTGGACCTACCCCGACGCTTATGACGAAGTCCGCAGCATCTCCAATTTCGTGTCCTTCGAACCAGACATTGTAACCGTCCATCTCGATGGCACGCTGATGCGTCTCGAGCCCGGCCAGTCGGTGGTTCCACACGGCCCCGATCGTAACCTTGACGTCGCCGAGGTGGCACCCGCGGCTGGTAGCCAGCCGGCCGAATCTGCGACCCGCCGGTAAGGGCTCGGGCCTTTCGAAACGGAGCAGCATATGGCGCGTCTCCTGTCTGTGAATGTCGGGCTTCCGCGCGACATTGCGTGGAAGAATCGCACGATACACACTGGAATCTGGAAAGATCCCGTGCGTGGTCGCTGTCGGGTCGGCCGATTGAATCTGGACGGAGATGGTCAGGGCGATCTAGCTGGCCACGGGGGTGAGCAACGAGCGGTCTTCGTCTACCAAATCTAATCATACCGCTACTGGCAGATGCAATTGAGCCGCACCGACTTCGTCCACGGACAGTTCGGCGAGAACTTCACGATCGATGGGCTACCCGACGATACCGTTTGCATAGGCGATCGCTTTCGGATCGGCAGCGCCGTGTTCGAAGTTACTCAGCCTCGCGTGACCTGCTACCGTGTCGGCATCCGGACGAACGAGCCGAAGATGCCAGCCCTGCTGACGTCCAGCGGACGGCCGGGGTTCTATTTCCGCGTTTTGAGCGAAGGCGAGGTTGGCGCTGGCGACGAAATCGTGAAGGTCGGCGAAGCGGGCGTGCGGATGACCGTCACCGAGATCAACGCGTTGCTTTATTCTCCCGATCACCCGCGTGATCGGTTGGAGCGCGCCTTGCGGATCAGGGCACTTTCGCCGGGATGGCGCGCGTCGTTTGAGGCGCTCCTTCAGAGCCAGGGGGCCGGTACAGGGAGTAACGGCAACGCGGGTCTTGCCCCGGCAGCCGCTGCACACCCGGTCCCTCCCGGGTTTCGACCGCTCGAGGTTGCGTCGATCGATCGAGAAGCCGCGGATGTCATCTCGCTTTCACTGCAGCATCCGGATCGTGAGCCGCTGCCGCCGCCTCTGCCTGGGCAGTACGTGGTCCTGCGCCTTCCGCGAACCGACGGCTCACCGCTCATTCGCAGCTACTCGATCTCGGGTCCCCGGTCGACACAGGGCTATCGGATCAGCGTGAAAATCGAACCGGATGGGGCGGCCGGCCATTACCTGAGCGAGCACATCCAGGCAGGCGACGTTATCGAGGTGAGTTCTCCGCGTGGAGGATTTACCCTGCAACCCGGGGAGCGGCCGGTGGTGCTGCTCAGCGCGGGAATCGGGGCAACGCCCGTTCTGGCCATGCTGCACGCCCTCGCGGCGGCCCGCTCGACACGGCAGATCTTCTGGTTGCATGCTGCACGAGACGGACAGCATCATCCATTCGCCAGCGAAGTACGCCGTCTGATGCTTGGCCTCCCGCAGGGCCGCAGCTTTGTCTGCTACAGCAAACCAGATCCACATGACAGGCTGGGGGAGGATTTCGATGCTCTCGGCCGCCTGTCGCAAGCGGTGTTCGAGGACATCGGTATTCCGCATGAGGCGGATGTCTACCTCTGTGGGCCGGCTCGTTTCATGGCGGACATGAAACAGGCGCTCGCAGCATCCGGTATGGCGCCGGAACGATTTCATATGGAAATCTTCAATGGCGGCGAGTCATTGATGCCCGGCATCGTCGGCGCAGCCATGCGAGCTCCGCACCCGCCCAAGGACCCCGCCGACAGCGGCCCGCTGGTATCCTTCGCGCGAAGTGGCATCGCCGTCCATTGGAGGCCGTCGGCTTACGCGAGCATTTTGGAGTTGGCCGAGGCGTGTGACGTTCCGGTTCGCTGGTCGTGTCGGACCGGCGTTTGTCACAACTGTGAAAGCGGCCTGATTTCCGGCGCGGTGGCCTATGAGCCTTTGCCGCTCGATCAGCCGGCAGACGGCAATCTCCTGATTTGCTGCTCACGGCCGGTTCGGGACGTCGTCATCGATTTGTAGATCGCAAGGACGCATCAGCGGAGCCATCATGAAGTTTTCGGTCGAGGTGATTACCGTTCCCGTGGCAGACGTCGAGCGGGCGCTGCGCTTCTATGTCGATCAGGTCGGCTTCGCACTCGACGTCGACTATTCGCCGACTGGCACATTCCGCGTGGTGCAGCTCACGCCCCCTGGCTCGAGCTGCTCGATTCAGATCGGCAACGGCATCACCGACGCGCCCGCGGGATCGCTTCGTAACGGCTGTCTCGTCGTCTCTGACCTCGAGGCCACACGCAACCACCTGTTGGAACGTGGCGTTCAGGTCAGTGATATCAGACACAAGACGCCGATCGCCGCGTGGGACGGTGGCTTTGCCCCCGGGCTCGATCCCGCGCGCATTACGCCAGTTTCGCCGACTTTTCGGACCCAGATGGCAATAGCTGGGTGCTTCAGGAACGAGGCCACCGCAAGGCTTGACGCGTGCGGCAGCGGCCAGACATCGGCATGCCCGGTGGCGCGACCGACGCCGGCGCAAGAGGCCGCGGCATCCGCGTCGTCACTCGCAAGGCCGCGTCAACGCCCGTCACGGCAGACCAGTCCCCTCCGTCGACGCCTTTGAGACGAACGAGCATATCTTCGAGATCGCCCGGCATTCAGCCTTTCACGTCCGAGACTATTGTGTACCCCAACGGAGCCGCTCATCCCGAGCCTCCATCAAGGCGCGCAACAATGTCCCATCGCTCTAACCAGACACGCTCGATCCGTTCCGCTGTTGCGGGCCTTGTCATGATTGGCCTGCTGTCGCCCGCAGGCGCCACCGACCAAAGCACCTCTCTCGACGCCGTCCCCGACCTGCCGGCGCATTCGGCTGAGCATCTTGCTTCGGTCGCGCCGACGTCGCATCGGCCCTGGCTCGCGCCGGTCGGTCACCACCAGCCAAAGCGAGCCGATGCGCCTCAATCGGACTCTCTGTCTGCCTGGGAGCGTGAGCAGCAACAGCGCGATCAGGCGCTGGACCGCCAGCTGATCATCTGCCGCGGATGCTGAGGTGGCCCAGCCGCCTCACACTTGGCTAGGCGTCTTCAACTCTCGACATCACCTCTGCGCGCTTTGCCAGCTCCAAATCATCAATCGTCGCTGACGTCTGCGCCGCCTTTCGCCATTGCGCAGGGGTGATGCCCATGTGGCTCTTGAACGCCCGCTGAAACGCCGCCTCAGACAAATATCCGACCGCTTCCGCTACAGCTCCGGTCGAGATCGACGATTTCCTCAATTCGTGCGTTGCGAGGGTCATGCGGATGTCGGTCAGCAGATCGCCCGGCGAACGTCCGACCTTCTCCTGGAACTGACGGGCAAGTGTCGCACGCGACATGTTGGCGAGCTGCGCGAGCTCGGGCAGCGTCCATGCACGGGCTGGCTCGTTGAACATGGCCGCGACCACTGGCGCGAGGCGCGGGTGACCCGCGAGCGCAAGCAGCCCGCACGGCGCGTCCCCGGTCTCGCTGGCGAGACGAAGCACGAGCGCGAACATTGCCGTCGACAGCGCGTTCAGCATCGCTCGGCCACCAAGATGATCATCTGCCGTCTCGCCGCGCATCAGAGTAACGAGGCCCGCGAGCTGCTGCCCGGCACTGTCCCGTTCGCCTGCCTGCTGCGCGCCGGCACGCACGATCAGAATCGGCGGCAGATAATTGCGCAGCAGGCGGTCGTGCGGCGGGGCGATCGAAAAATGTCCGCACAACAGGTCGAGCCGCGCGTCCGAGCCGAGATTTTCGCTGATCGTGAAGTTGAGCGACGCGCGGTTGTGAGCCTTCAGCGGCGCAGCGCCGCCGCCGTCGTGCATGACATGTCTTGGATTGCCCGGCAGCAAGAGGATGTCCCCGGTCTCCAGCCGCAGCGGCTTGCCGCCGGCCGGGTCTTCCAGGATGGCCGAGCCACCGACGACCGCGTGATAGGGAATCTCATTCGCCTCGCCCGGCCCCTGCTCGATCCGCCAGGGCGCGCCATAGGAGCAGCGCAGGTCCAGACGACCGCGCACCGGCATCATCTCGAACAGTCGGCTCAGCCAATCCATTGCGCCCTCCGAATTGAGACGAATGAGCATATATTAGAGCATAAACAGCATTAAACATCTCATACCCGGATCATACTGTCACTCCGCAATCGTTCACCACCCAATCAAGGAGTGCCGCCATGTCCCGTCTTCCCGTCCCCAACCTCGAAGCTGACTCAGGCTCGTCCGGCCAAGTCTACGCCCAGATCAAGAAGGCCATCGGCAGTGTGCCGAACACCTTTGCGGCGCTCGCCGCTCACGGCCCGGCCGCGCTCAAGGCCATCCTCGCTGCGGACACCGTGCTCGCCTCCGGAGGCCTGACCAAGTCCGACAGGGAGATCATCAAGCTCGTGATCAGCGAGGCCGCCCGCTGTGACTATTGTGTCGCCGCCCACAGCCACCTCGGAAAGCTCGTCGGCCTGACAACGGAGGTGCTGAAGCAGATCCGCGACGGCCAGCCGACCGGAGATGCCCAGCGTGATGCGCTGGTCGCTTTCGTCGAAAAGCTCGCGCGCACCAGCGGCACGGTCAGCGACAAGGATTTCGCGGCGATCAAGGCTGCCGGGTACAGCGACGCACAGCTCGTCGACATCAGCCTCGCCTTCGCGACCACCGTGTTCACCAACGTCTTCAACCGCATCAACGACACCGAGATCGACTTCCCCGCCGTCGCGTGAAGCCACTGCGCGAGGTTTCAGATCTCAACCATGAAAGGATCATGACCATGGCTACGTTGTCTGCAACTGCCCAAAACCCGATTGTCCGTGTGCTGAACGGCTCCGGCCTGCTCGCGGAAGACCTCGACTACCACGTCGTCCGCGCCTCGATGGTAATCATGTTCTTCTTCTTCGGTTATCAGAAGTGGTTTCCATATGAATTCGAGCGGCTGGTCCCCTTCATCGACAACGGGCCGTTGATCTGGTGGCTCTATCCCGTGTTCGACCACGCCGGCGCCAGCTATTTCCTCGGCGTCTCGGAATGGACCTTCGGCGCGCTGTTGCTCGCGGGCGTCTGGAGCCACCGGCTCGGTGTGCTCGGAGCGTTGGGCTCGACCGGCACCTTCATTGCGACCGTTACCATCATTCCCTTCATGCCGGAGGGTTGGGACGTCGCCGCGGGAGGCTTCCCGGCGATGACGGGTAACGTGCCCTTCTTGATGAAGGATGTCGTCCTGCTCGCTGTCTCCTTCTATCTGCTGCGGCAGGACCTGGTTCGCCTGACGCGGCAATAGGGTGGCCCCCTGCTGAATGGCGAAGCGCCGCCGGCGAGAGTCCCACCTCGCCGGCGATTGCACGTTCGCGCCGGCCTGCCATCCCGCACGAACGCGAGTTCGCTTCCTATCGTTTCTAGTCATTTCCCATTACGGTCCTTGCGCGCGCAACGCGTTGTCACCGCAGTTACTTCGCTGCCGCGCGCGCGGCCCGTACGATCACGTCGGCCACGACGTCCGGGTTGGAGACGGTGACGGCATGCGACGCATTCACCTCAACGACCTGCGATTTTGCGCGATCAGCCTCGAACTTCTGTTCGGCGACAGGAATGGCGAGATCCTGCAGGGTTCTGATTTGCCAACTCGGCTTATTCATCCATGCAGCGGATGTCAGCGTCTCTGTCAGGGCTGCCAGGTTCATGGGGCGCTGGGTAGCGAGCATCATGGCGGCCTCGCTCGCGGGCACATCTGCAGCGACGTTGCTGTGGAACTTGTCGGCTTGGTAGAGGAGATACGTGCCGCTGCTTCCGTCGGGGAGAGAGTAGTTGACCGCCTCGACCGACGTCGGGAATGTGCTACCGGGAAACCGCTCGAGCAAATTGCTCGCGGCTTCTCCTGCCGCCGGCATCACTGCGGCTGCGTAGACGAGGCCCTTGACCTTGGGGTCCGTGCCGGCCTGGGTGATGACGGACCCGCCGTAGGAATGAGCCGTCAGGATCACGGGCCCCTGAATTCTGTCGATCACGCTGCGCAGGTAGGCGGCGTCGACCGCCACACCGAGCAACGGATTGGCAAAAGCTATGACCGGATAGCCGTCGCGCCGGAGCCGCGGATCACCTTATTCCAGATCGACGCGTCTTCGAAGGCCCCGTGCACGAGCACGATCGTGGGCGTGGACATTTCGGGATTCATCGTGAGTCCTTCTCATCAGAGTTGTGCAGGAGGGGGGTGGCGACCGCGCGATACGAGATACCGCTAACTCCGCAGATGGTGTTGCCGGTACCACTTGTTGATCTCGCCGCTGGTCGTCACCCACACGTCGTTGTGGCTCGAGATGTAGGCGAAGGCCGCCGCCAGGTGCTTGGTCCGAAACGCCTGCCCCGTGATGAAGGGATGCAAGGCAATGGGAAGGACCCTCGGAATCCGCTCCCCCTCCTCGTAGAGCACGTCAAACTGGTCTCGTATGGTGCGGCCAAAGTCTTCTGCGGACGCACCGAACGTCAGAACCGACGGAAGGTCGTTGCATTCGACGGAGTACGGCATTCCCAGAAGGGAGCCCTTCTTCACGTTCATCTGGAACGGCAGATCGTCACACGAATAGTCGCACAGATATTCGATGCCCCGCTCGGCGAGCAGATCCGGCGTGGCGTGCGTCTCCGTCAGGAACGGGCTGAGCCAGCCCTTTGGCTTTTCGGCGGTGGCCGCCGCGATGACCGCGATCGTCTCCTCGATCAGCGCCGCTTCCTCGTCCAACGAAAGGCCGTTGACGATCTCGGAGTTGTTGCGTCCGTGCCCCATGAAATCCCATCTGCGTTTCGAGCCTTCCTCGACGACCCGCGGATATTCACGACAGACATCCGAATTGAGACACACGCTTGCGGGGAGGCCATGCTTGTCCAACGTCTCCATCAGCCGCCAGATGCCCACGCGCTGCCCATAGTCGCGCCAGCCGTAATTGAGAGCGTCCGGCATGAAATGCGCGGTGTGCGGCACGATCGCCGGGCCGGGCCGGTCCTCCGGAAAATGCTCCAGATTGATGTAGATGACGACCGCTATGCGTTCCTTGTTCGGAAAGGACACAACCGGACGATCTACAATCGGCGTGAAGTTGTAATGCTTCGTTTGGGTCTGCATTCAGTCGATAACTCCTCGATAAACCACTTCAAGCGTCAGAAATGCTCGCTGAGCTCATCACGTCGAAAGCACTGGCCGGGCTTGGCCGTGCTGCGTGCACAAGCTGAGATGGATGTTGTTTCGCGACAAAGGCCCTTTCTGCGAGCCGGTCGGTCCAACGTTCGCCATGTTGCCCCAAGTAAAATAGCCCGCCGGCCACGCGCGAGTGCGAGGCCGACCGCCGATAGGCACGACCAGAGATTCGGACCAGGCACCTGCTTGGTTACAGCATCAAGTAATGTTTATGATCATCGGGCGAGCCGCGTGCCGCCCATCGTCAACCATCTTGTCGTCTTTATCCAAGCCAACGGATCAAGTCGGTCAATTGGTTGGAAGATGACCGGAATGCCGACGTTGATCATCTTCCAGTATCCTCGGAAATCGAGCTCGCTGGTGCCGGGGAATCAGACGTCAAGCGCCGCACATGCAGGCCTGTCCCGTTATCGTCTCGGCCTTCGACGATTGACTTACGAGAGACGTCCTCGACGAGCGGGCCGCTATCGTGAAAAGGACTATTTCCGCGTTCAATCTGCGGAAGGAATTGTCATTCCCAGCGCCTTCACCGAGGGACCGACGGCAATCTGACAGACGCCGAGCCGCAGACCGCCCCCGCCCGCTCTTCAGCCGCAAAGAACTTAAAGTCCCTTGGACCTCAGGTGGTGAGTGGCTCCATCCTGAACCGGCATTGATCCCCGATATGAACGCGGTGGTGCACCCGTTCGCTGTCGCGCGTGATAGCTGCGGTCGCGATAGCTGCTCCGATCATTGTGCCGCCTGGAACAAAGGAACGACGGGCAACTCAGGGTTCTGCCTTATCATTTCCATCTCCGCGATTAACCGCGTCCCACCTTAAACGATACCCCAGCACTCGGCCTGACTTTAGTCGCCACGTCCCGTGGAAGACTTCCCACTGTTCCATGTCGGTGTCGCTCCGCCTTACGGTTCAAGTCCGATTCGCCGGGTGAATGCGTTGCTGAACGCGTTGAGTTGACCACCATCGGTGAATCTGTCCAGCACTTCGCGCCACGCGCCAATACGATCTGAGCCGCTGGTCGGCCCGAACAGCCGGTCGATATCGGTTCGGGTGCAGTCGTTGCGTTGACCCCAGTGCAAGATGCCACCGATGTTTGGGTTCCGCGCCAGAGTGACCGCGAAATCAATCAACTCTTGTCCGCCAGTGACATCTCGAAGGCAGGCGACCTCGACAGCACAGTTGGTTTCGAATCTCTCCATGCCGATCAGTGCCGATGTCGGACCTGTAAAGCGCAGGGACGCATAACCAACCATCGATTTCCCATGGTGCTCCTGCGCGATTTCGAACGCAATGAGCGCATCGACGAACGCGATCAGCCGAGTGTCGGCCGCGTCGAAGAAGACCTCTACGGAGTCGACGTTGACTTCGCAGTAATTGCCGTAGTGGTGCTTATCCATGACCGCATAACTGATGGCTTCGAAGTCCGTCGGGCTTTGCTGACCCTCGAATGCCTTGTTGTAGATCATCTGCCAGGCGAATACCCCGGCAGCCCGCGCCAACGGATCCGGATTGTCGGGATCGAGCAGACGATTCTTGACGGTGTTCATAACCTCGGAGAATCGGGTGTCGTCATCGATGAGATCTAGGATCGCATAGAGCGCGAGAAGGATCAGACCTAGAGCGGGAATAAGAGCCAGCAACCCGACTCCCCCGAACGCAGCGGTCGCAGCTATTCCCGCTCCGACGACTGCCCCGTCGCTCTCAACGAACACCTTTATCTCGTTGGCTACTCCCTCAATGATCCCCTTCAGGAAGCTGTCTCTGGAGCACGCAATCTCGAGGAGACTTGGTTGGGCGCCCTTCCTCGGATCATTCGGGTCTGGCGAGTATCCAGGGCCCTTTCCAACTCGCTCAAATTCGGGATCAATCTCGCCGGGTTGGCCGGGGTCGATGAGAGCGCCTACGCGTTCTTCTCGGCCCGGCGGGCGGGAGGTCAGGCTAAGCGTCCAGCGCTGGGTGATTCCTACCCGATTGCGCGTGTTGTTGGCGGAAGGGGCGAGGCAAACCGCGATTTGGAGGAAACGCTGCGGGCCGAAAACTGTGCCGGCTGGTTTGAAGTCTTTGTTGAGTGCTGGAGCTTCAAACAGCTTCGCGGGTAGCTCACGAATCGTCTCTTTGATGTCTTGCCAGTAGTCCAGTCTGCGTCGTTCGTAGAGCGAATATTGTGGCACAGCCTTAAGTATGGCCGAATAGATGGCTCCGAAACGGCCGACCGAAATTACGGTTGCGTCGAATGTCTGATTGTCACGGATGATTTCGATTTCCTCGAATCCGTTCGCAGGTCCGTACAGATCCCGAAGGGCGTCGTCGTCTGTCAATTGCGGCACCCCACCCTCAACCCGTTCGATCCAGTAATGCTTGCCGCCGTCGACGACGAGATGAATGGCCTGCACAGAATCGGCAATCGGCGGACGGTCGAAATCCCCGCCATGAGTTCCGGTACTAAATGCGCCGACGATCGTCTGACCGCCCGCCCCTCCAAGGGTCGCAAAGCCCCAAGGTCCGCCAAATCCTCGATTCCCGAACGTGTCGTTTATGAGTCCGCCTAGAGTAGTGACGTCGCTGACGTCTCCCAAGAAAGTCGTTCGACCCAGTCCCATGGTGGATTGCGGCGCAGCGTGCGCATCAGCGGGGTGCGTCTCGAGCGTTTTGGTAGCAAGCACTTCCCGAACTGATCCTTGCCCAGGGTGACGCCCATTGCGACAACGTATCGCCGCTTTGGGTTTATGGTGCGCTCGGAGGGCGTTCGCATTTTCAGCGATTTCAATGGGTTAGAGAGCGAGAAACGAACTGAGGTGCATTTCGCTCGCAAAAGTGCCTTTTAGCCGAATCGCTGAAGAAGAGCCCTGCCCTGTGCGAAGTTAGGTTAGCCCCACCGCTCATAACGGTCTGGCTGCAGGTTCGAGTCCTTCCGGGCCCACCAACGTGATCAATAGCTTACTTCGTTCTGGTTGTTAGCAGGGCGGTCGGCGCACCAGAAATCGTACCAGATATATCCGCCTTCTGTTCGCGAAGGCTCGCGCACGACTTCCACTGATGTGATCTTCCCGCTGCAAGTGCCATGTCCGCTAAGGGTTCAATCTCGGAAGCGGATTTTCGGGTCTGGGTGGTCCGCAAAGGGCCCAGAAGCCGACGTTGCGCCATAATCAAATCGCTCGGATTTTTAATTGTCGCGCAATCAGCTTTCGTTCTTCCCAGACCGTCGCATTTCCCGGCGCCATGCCGCTGGACTGACGCCAACCAGCGAGGAAAACACACGCGTGAAATGGCTTTGATGGGCAAACCCGGCAGATATTGCAATCTCGGCTAACGGTAAGTCGCGAATGGTCATTAGCTGCTGTGCCACTTTCACGCGCTGTCGCAGTAACCATTGATGTGGCGGAAGCCCGGTGGAAACTCGAAATGCTCGTGAGAAGTGGCTCACTGAAAGATCGAACTCAGCCGCGATCTGCGCCATCGAGAGCCTTCCGCTAAGATCAGATTCGATTTTTTGGCAGGCAAGCCTAGTTTGCCTCGGCGCAAGACCGCCGCGAGTGAGTTTAACCCTGCGCGAACGCCTGCCATAGTCCTGCGCGATATGCGCCGTGACCGCAATCATCGTATGATCGACGAATAGTTGATTAGCTTCCTCCGGACGATGCAACGCTTGCATCAGTGACGATCCCAGATGCCGAATAACGAGGTCGTCAACACCGACGCCAGGCTGGTAGAGGAGCCCGCTAATGCGGGATCCGATAGCCTGTCCGGCGATGTCGTCGAGTGCTGAGCGCGTCAGGTAGAAAAAGATGGAATGATAAGGTTTGTTGATCACATACTGCGGATCGCGTTCTAAATCATACAAATAGGTCGCACCAGCACGAATATCCGACTTGATGACACAGCGACCTCGCTCCCAGCACTCGCACTCGGTGTAGTCGCGCAATTTCAGGCTGACCAGATAGGCCTCCTCGCGGGTAAATCGGCCCGACAGACCTGGCACCGGAGTTTCGTTTCGTGTTTCGGTTACTGCGAGTTTGATGCCTCGCGGTAATCGCGTGATCATGGACGGCGGAGTGTCCACTTGACGCAAGAACTGTCCGTGTCTCTCTCCGAAGGCGCCAGCTCTACTCATTGAAGTCAGCTCTCGCTGTTAAATCGTGGCGAGACTACTCGTTCTCAGTGCGGATATTAATAAACCGCTTAGGGGCAGCCGCGCGACCCTGTTCTGGTACCGGAGTTCGATTGACGAACAAGTAAGTTCAGTTCCTGCCTACACAAGATCGTCTGATGGTCGCAATCTCTGACCTGCACGGACATAGCAGCTTTAGACAAAGATGGCAGCTTTAGACAAAGGTGGCAACTTTAGGCAAGACGACGGACTGTTGGAACTCTAGAAGCCGCGGAAACACGTTCAATCGAAACCTCTTAGCTTGAGGACATGACCGTGAGGCGAGGCCCGATCCTGCGCGAAGGCTCTCAGGGGCAGCCGGATAGCTCCGAACCGGACGCTCCTGCCCCCTCGTTCAACAAGCGCCCTCACGCGGATGCAGAGATGGCGCGGGTTCTCAGGACCAAGCCTGTTAGCATGGCAAAGGATTCCTCAAGCGGCGCAATCACGTTTTGGAAGCATGATCCTCTACACGACGTAGTCGGGGCCATGGCCGATCATGTCATCATGGCTTTTCCCGGAGCGCCATCGAGATTCGAGAGACGCTCCGGGAAAGAACATGTGACTGGAACGGCTCGCAGCGGAACAGTTACAGTCATTCCAGCGGGCTCGACCTCGCGATGGGATATTTTTCAGCCGTTGACCGTTGTGCAGCTCTACCTTCCGCAAACTACGCTCTTGCGCGTTGCGGCAGAGGCCGGCATGGCCGGCCCCGACGACCTTGTCGAGCGAACCGCGAATCCGGACCTCATAACCTCAAGATTGCTGCTGAGTGCAGTTGGTGCTCTGGACGGCAGTGCAGTACTGGACTCGCTATTCAGGCATCAGCTCACTGATCTTGTCGCGACACGTCTACTGGCCGCGTACTCGGGCTCCTTTTCAAGGCCAGTGCCGATTATCGGCGGGCTGTCGCCCAAGATTCTGGCCCGCGCAATTGAACGCCTGCGCTCGGATGTAGACGCGGACCTCTCACTTTCCGCGCTCGCATCGGATGCCGCCTTGTCGCGGTTCCACTTCTGCCGTGCCTTTAAGGAGAGCACTGGGGTCTCGCCACATGCATGGTTGCGGCAGCACCGGCTCGAACAAGCGATGCAGATGCTGCGCGAAACTGATGATTCAATCCTCTCCATCGCCGCGGCGCTCGGCTACGCCTCTCAGACAGCGTTCGCCGCGGCTTTCAAAAAGCTAACTGGAGAATCCCCGAGCGTTTGGCGGACGCGAGTACGTAAGTAGCAATTGCTCGATGATGAGGGCAATCCCTCTGGCGCAAAGGCAAGTCTAGTCCATTAAAAGATCGTCACCCTCCAAGATACACAGGGAGACGATGGATGATCGAAGAGAAACTCGCGATCAACTCATAAGCTCTCCGCCTTCAGGAGCGAACTCAACCCAGTGATACGTTTTGTAACTCTCAATAGGAGCGCGCAGTGACCCATATTCTTCGCAGCGGCTGCGGCAGGGCTTTGATGATTGTCGAGGCAGCAGAAGTTGCTGATATCTACGCCCTTACCATGCCGAACTATCGAGCCGCGATGGAAAGCTTTTGAGAAGGTACAGATCGCAAGTATCGAACAGTTGAAACGAACCAAGCAACTGGAGTTCCAGGCGCTCGTCGCCGGTTAAACGGCGCTAGAAAACAAAATCAATTGGGAGTTTGAAAATGAATCATGTAATCCGCGACCCGCAGCAGGGAATGAAGCTCAGCTCGAAGGTCCGATCTGACGAACTGGTTCCTTCGCGCTACGCACTACGCGTCGGCGAGATCGACGTGATGGTGATAAGTGATGGGGTGCTGACGCCGCCAGCCGAGTCGATGGCTACCAACGCCGACCCAGCCGCCCGCGGCGCTTGGTTAGACGACATGTTTTTGTCCAGAGAGGCATTTGATTGGGCGCTGAACGAGGTCGTGGTGCGCAGCGGCGACCAAACCATCCTCGTCGACAGTGGGCTTGGGGTGGAATACCCGGACTTTCCGCGGGCCGGGCAGCTAGGTTTGCGACTGGAGGCCGCCGGCATCGATCTTGGGTCAGTGACAGACGTGGTCCTGACACACATGCACTTCGACCACGTTGGCGGGCTGCTCGTCGACGGCGTGAAGGAGCGGCTGCGTCCGGACCTCCGGATCCACGTGTCCGCGGCCGAGGTCAAGTTCTGGGCGACGCCCGATTTCTCCCGCACCGCCATGCCGCCCGAGCTCGCCAACCTCGCGCGGCGAGCATCAAAACAATTCCTCGACAAATACCGCGATCAGTTGTGCATTTTCGAGGAACAGCAAGAGGTGGCGCCGGGCGTGGTCGTCAGCCGCACCGGCGGCCACACCCCCGGGCACAGCGTGGTCCGCCTGACGTCCGGTGGGGACCAGCTGATGTTCGCTGGCGATGCCATCTTCCCAGTCTCGTTCGACCACCCCGAATGGCACAACGGCTTCGAGCATGACCCTGAGGAGGCTACCCGCGTCCGGATCCGACTCATGCGGGAGTTAGTCGAGACCGGCTCATGGCTGGTGGCCACGCACATGCCGTTTCCGTCTATCGGCCGGGTAGCGCTCGCAGGCGATGTCTTCCGTTGGGTCCCGACCTGGTGGGATTATTGATCCAGGTGAGCGAGGCTCGCTTCAATGTGAACTTGTCGAACTGATGAGTTCGCACCCCTCCAACGTAGAATGACAAGGTGCCACTTCGAAAGACGGGCTCGATGACATAGGATGTCCGGTAAGGGGCACAAGCGGCGGTCGAGGTGCGCGCGGCCCCGCGACCGGTCCGCCGCCGATAGCCGACACCACAATGGTATCAACCTTGTTCGGCTAAGGGCCCAGAAGCTGAAGTGGCCGGTTCTCATCGTGGCTCTCTCAGATGCCAATCCCCATTCCGGTGCTCGATAGAAGTCGATACAGTTCGTTGGGGAAGCCCGAGAGAAGATGCAAGAAGTTTGACGCGCGTTTCCCCGTCCCAGCCAGTAAACTCATAGAACCACTGCCCGTCGTCCGGCGTGCGATAGTGCCATTCCTTGGAGGATGGATCGGGCGTGCTTGGAACAATATCCATTCCGTCAGGAGGTCCGGCGGGGCCGATCGACGAAGCGACGGAAGCGAGCCAGCGCCTGTCCGGCGAGTAGTGAGGGGGCGCAACGATTTCTGTGGCGTCGCCCGTTTTGCCCCTCACGAGTAGCCAGCTCGCACCTTCCCAATAATCGACTTCGATCAAGACAAGGTCGTGCTCGGGAAAATACCCCGTCAGCTGATATTTGACGCAGCCCTCGGCCTCATTGCTCTGACACTTTGCTTCCTCGTTGAGATAAATTCTTGTCTTTCCGTTCCTGAAATTCAACTGCAGACCCGGGCCGACGCGCTGGGCCAGCTCACCGACCTGTTCAAGACAGGCCTTCTCTGACCGATCAATGTCACCGAGGCCGTTGTCTCCGATACAACGGCCGTCCTGCGACGGATGATCAGAAAACGAATAGGGGGGCGCAGCAAGGGCGGTCGCGTCAAGCAGGAGAGATGCACTCGCTGCGGCAATTGCAAGCCGGATCAACGTCATTGTAGAGCCTTCAGAATTAAGGATCGACTTGATGGCAGAGAAATCGCTTTGGCGGAGTTAATACCTTAGCTCAAAGTTACCGAACCCTCGTCAAAAGCCGACATTGCGCAGGCAGCGCAGCAACAGCTAAGGGCCAATAGGCGACCGTCAATCCTCTGAAAGGAGTAAGCGTTCCAGCGAGACTGTGGCGCAGGCTGAAGCCACGACTCGGCCTTCGTCGTCTCGCACCTCAATCTTGGTTAAACCGGTCCTGCGGTTGCGGGCGTCATCGAGGATAGCTTGGCCTAGAGTCTCAAGGGCTAACGTCTCGGCCGCGCCTACATCGACAACATCAATCCCGTCGTCATCGATAACAACGCCGCCGTCATGATGGATATCGAAGCGGTAAAGCGGCATCGGCGGCCCGTGTCCTGTAGGTTCCTAAGGTTCATTCCATTTAGGGGGACAACGGACCGCTCAGTTCTGGGAACGAACGACCTCCGGCTTATCCGTAATGATCAGCTGGAAACGAGGCACAGCCAGCTTGTCAGGTAAAACGCGAGCGGGTGCGAGTTTCGAATCAGATCGCGTAGCCCGCTTGCAGTTGGGGCACACGAAAAGGCTTGCGATTATTGGTGCAGGCGCGTCTCGAACAAGCTCCGATCGAAACCACCTCATGGCGGTTTGGCAATTCGGGCAATCCGTAGCCTCCAAGTGTTCCGCAGCTTGCTTCAGCACGTCCATTGCCGCCCCATGTTCGGGAAAAAGTAGCATGGCAACGAGCGGCGTACAGTACCAAAAGATACGCTGAGCAATGACAGATGTTAAATTTAGGTACGGGGAACTTTGCGGGCGGGTCGCTTCGACAGCTTGAGTCTAGGCGCGAGCGGGAAGTAGCGGCCCTATGACTTTCGGCGCCTTGATCGAGAGATACCGCAGATTGTCGTGCTGCTAACGGCCGCCAAGGGGCGCACGTAAGATGTAGCCTCACGCGAGACGGTTGAGGGCTGGGTAGGCACAGCCCCAATACGTCGTTCCGCCTCTTCGACTCGAAGGCGTAGATCTTCCAAATCTGACAGTTGGGAAGAGAGGTCGTTCAGCCGTTGGACCAAAAGGATCGTGCGAGAGTCCTGCATCAACATCTCCCGCTTGCCGCGAAGACCGCAGCTTCGTGCGTATGCGGCGTGATGAAGCTGGCGTTGTCGCCCTAGGGGATAGGGCGACGGGAAAACAAGATACCCGTCCAACCGTTCCACTTTCGTTGACGCTATGACTTTCGGCATATGGCCCTAGCCGCGCGAGAACGCCCATATTCCTGAACCGATTGGTGAAGAGACTTAGCTGGTGCCCCGGCCAAATCTCGTCTCTTGGCGGAGGTGCTTGGATGTCCTTTGACGCGATGGCCGCGGCGGTCGATTGGCTAGACGCCTACCGTGCCGGCGATGTTGAGAACATTCTGCGAATGTACGCTGAAGATGCTATCTTCCTCTGCGGCTGCGGCGGCATGAAGACGATTACAGGGTCCGAAGGTCGCCGCGCGTATTGGGTCGACCGGATGGTCGAATATCCCGCGTCGAGGCTCGACAATTGCAGCAGGCCAGTGAAGGAGCTCTGATCTCTTACCTTGCGCGCGACGGCTTGGTCAGCGCGGTCTTGAGGTTCAACGCCGCTGGCCAGATATCGGCGCAGACCTGCGGGCCTTCCGACTGAGGTGCGAAAAGGCACCAGCTCGCGGGCAATGGATGCAAGCTGGTGCTTCTCCACCTGAAACGCGGTCATTTCGCCGCGTTCGGGAAAACGTGGTAATCGATTTAACGTTCCGGGGACCGCGATGCTCGCTGGTAGGGGCGCCGTTCGCCTTCGCGTCTCTGAACCAGCTGGAAGAGTTCCGATTCTCGCGCGGGCATTCCGCCGCTAAATCGCGGCACTCAATTGAGTTCAGCATAAATGGACCGAGCGATATAGGTTCACAGATTAGTCCACCCTCTCAAGGGCCGTAGCTCTAGTCCGCTATGGGTCAAACTGAGAAGTCCGGGCGCTCAGCTGCCAGGTCGGCTTTACCCACAACTGCAGACAAACCGCTGCATCGACCAACTGACGCGATGGGCCAGAAGCCGACATGTCGTGAAACGATGTCGCTCTTAATTTCGGCCGGTCGTAGCACCGGAATTCGTCTGGACCTCCTCGATGTCCGGCAGCTTCCAGCTGCGCTCGAAATACGGCTTCTCCGGGCCGTAAAGACGAAAGTAAGCGAAGAACGATTTGCCTGGAATTGTCTCGATCCAGCTGTTCTCCCAGCCCGCCGGGGCTTTTGGACCGACATAAAGATCGACGGTGCCGTCGGCGTTCTTCCTCAAGCTTCCTTGCGCGACGATATATCGGCCGGCTGTGTCGGGTTGTTCAATTGCACCCGGTCGTAGGTGTCGTACACCGTGAATGACCAGAAGTTCTTGGCAGGTACGTCCGAGGGCACACGCAGTCGGTAGGTCTTGGCGCCGTCGAACCAGTTGTTGTTCTGATCCTTATATGCGCCCAGATATGCGGAGCCAACGCCTGGTATCTTGGTGACCATCGCGTCCGATGCCGTGACGGCCTCGTAAAAGTAATCAGCACGTTCGTCGATCTCGATATAGTTGCGTTTTTCCTGGCTCGGATCGAACATGATCACGGTGCCCATTTGGTATCCGGACGGTCACGTTCTTGTACCGGCTCCTGCTGCATGGACTCGTTGAACCGTTCCCAATACGCGAGGCCACGCGGCTGCACCTGCGACCATTTCTTGCCGTCGACCTTGCGGCTCTTTTGTTCGGGCGAATTCGCTCGCTGGGCGTAGGGATAGAATCGGAAGCCCTTCTGGGCGGCCGCCATATTCTCGGCGCCTGGATCGAGAACCCGTACGCCAGCAAAGAAGTTGTTGGTTGTGACTGGCACCACAAAATACCCGGTCGTGTCGTTGGGAGGTGTCTGTCCCGGTCCGACGAGCATGAATTTTCCGCCCTTGCCTTTGTCGGGTCCCACCTGGCCCAGATCAGTCATCGGCCGCTGCCAGAAGTCCATGATCATGCCGCCGAGATTTGCGGCGGGAACCTCCACAACGATTGGGCCCTTCTCCAGATTACCGAAGGTGATGAGGTAAGGCGTGGTGAGATTAGCGGTCAGGATACCGAGTTTGTCCTTGAAGTCGAGATAGAGAACGGTTTCAAGTTCGGCGGCGCCAATCTCGTTCAGGTGCGCATGCTTCCACTCTGCCATCGCGACAAAAGGAATAGCCCAGATGTAAGCCTGCGTCGCGCGCTGGAAATCCATCTGATCATAGATGCGACGCTCCTCGGCTTCGTTGGCTGGCAGGCCAAACTGGAGCTTCACGCCGCCAATCGGTGTTTGAACAGTTTCGATCTGGGCAGTTTGGGTTTGAGCCTGCGCCAGACCGGCCTGACTAACGGCGGCGGCTAAGACGATGAAGGAATTGATTAGGGGAAGCGCGAGGGCCCTGATCGACATATTTTTCCTCCGTTCCCGCACGATTTTGATGTGGCGCGCTGACGCTGTTCATAATCGCGCTCGCTCGCACTGCTACGGGGAGACTCAATTGTCGGATTATCGTAGACATGCAGGCAGCGCTCCTCATGCGCAACCAGACCTAATTCAACGCCTTGGGCCTGTGCCTCTAACCGACGTGTAGAAAAGCTCTTGTCCGCCAGCCACAAGTAGCGGGTTGGCCAAGACACCATACCCGGTACGGCGTCGATTTCCCTCTCGTTTCGACCCAACCTCAATAGGTCCAAATACTGCTCCTGCAGCTCCGCTACCTTGTCTGGCTCTATAGGAGGTCTCCCTACCCGGCCCCGCCGTGCAGTCTTCTTTGTGATCTCAACCTGCAGTATAACCCAGCTTTTAAAGGTTGAGAATCATGCGTAACGAGAGCCCTCCGCCACCAACCCCTGGCCATGATGCACCGGAGGCTCCAGAAGGAGATTTCAGTGACGCTATCTTTATTCAACCCGGCATCAGAGATCCGAACGACCCGCGCTACGAGCGAATAGAGCCCGAGAAAATCACTCCAAACACGGTGCTAAAACCCCTCGACATTGTCCTCTACTTCGATAAACGCTCTAAGATCCTAATGCAGGAGGGTGTAAATCAGCAGGCTTATGTGATCGACGATAAGCGCGCGCTATTTCTCCGAGGTATCGTCGGGAGCATTTCGCTCGAAGAGCTTAAGCTAAAACCTGAGGCTTTGGTGGTTCGTGGTGTGCCCGACCCAATTGCTCCGTACGTAGCCAAGATGCTTTTGAAATACCGTTGGCGCCCGACAATGTTCGGATTCGCTACGAACTTCATACAGATGCATAACTATGCACCGTTCCTCTCTGGCGAGCTGTTTCCTCCGGATGTTTCGTACACCACAGATGACGAATACTTCGAACAGTGGTCGCGCTTCGAAAGAGCGCTAGAGCCTGACGACGCCCTGTTCACTTTCGACCGACAAAGCTTGCTGAGCAAGGTCATTGCTCTCGGAACGCACGGTCCGTTCAGCCATGTTGCTCACTACATCGGCGACAAGAACATTTGGGAAGTCGTTACGACTGGGACGCGGATTGTTCCTCTGGATACGTACCGCTCGCGCAGGTATCGCGTCGCTGCCTACAGAAACTACGGCCATAGATACGTTTCACACGAGGAATCCATGGCTCACTTTACCGCCACGGCGGGAAAGCCGGGTTACAACTACGCTGGCGCGTTCTTGGCTGGCGTAAGAACCTTCTTCGGTGACAAACACCGCTCACCCACAACGCCGAACGGGATAATCCTCAGTGGGGCTTTGACGTTTATCGATCAGGTCTAACTCGACCCCGACTGGACTCCACTACCTAATCTAACTGCCCGCCACGTTTATTATGCGTACCCATGCATATTTTCATCGACGAGACCGGCACGTTTACCGGGATAGGCCAGCCCCTCAGCATCTCCATGATTGGAGCGTTGATCGTTCCTGATGCCCGCAAGAGCAGCCTGGAACGCGAATACGGAAAACTGCGTAAGTACCTGCCGACCGAGAAGGGCGAGGTCAAGGGAAAGCGGATGTCCGAGAAGGATATCGCGAAGCTCATGCCGATCCTCCGGCATCACGACGTCATCTTTGAGGTCGCCGCTATTGATCTCGGCCTACACACCGAAGACGGTATCCGGCGCAATCAAGCGGCCCGCGCAGAAGCGATGACGAATGGCCTCACCGACAAACACCATCAGTCGATGATCGATGCGGTCTGGAAGGCTCGCCACGAGCTGGAGAACTACAGCTTACAGCTCAACATTCAGAGCGCGATCATATTCGAGCTGATCGACCGCGTCCTTGAGCATGGGACGATGTACTACTGCCAAAGACGTCCAATGGAGCTTTCAGCCTTCCACTGGGTGATTGATGCCAAGGGCGACAACTCCATCCCGACGCCCTGGGAGGAATGGTGGACGATGTTCATCAAGCCGGCCCTTCAAAGCAAGATGGCGCGCGACCCCATGGGCGCCATCAAAATCGGCGATTACTCGCACATGAAGAGATTTGAGTTCGACGAAATTTCCGACTTCATGAGGGATATACTGAATCCAAAGCCGGACGGCCCGAAGCCGATGAACCTCGGTCTGGTGTTATCTGAAAGCCTGCGCTTCTCGAAAGACCCGGAGCCTGGTCTGGAGATGGTCGATATTCTCACTAACGCGACCCGGCGCGCATTGAGGGGCAGTCTTCAGCCTGAAGGTTGGCAGGAGATCCCAACCATCATGATTTCGCGAAACCCACACACGATCCAGTTACTTTCGCTGGACTCCAACGTTCCCGAAAGCATGAAACTTCCCTATGGAAAGACAGTTATGGACTTCCACAAAACTGCAAAGTCGATGCTCACTGAAAGGAATAGGAAGGCCAAATGGTGATACCTAACGGCATCCAACCTCGCCCCAGCTCACTATCTCATTAAACCGGTTATCTAGCGCCCGGCCATCATCGAGCAGCAAAAAGGCGTGCCCCTCACCGCTCTTGAGGTTGCAGGCCCACATGGTGGCGTGAATGCCCTGCTTGGCCAGCTCGGTCTTCTTGGTGAAGGCGATGTCGGTGCAGTTGCCGGGCTCTCCGGGCTTGAGAACCCGGGCATACGTAAGCTTCCGGATGTAGTGGCTGTAGGGATGGTCGCTGTTCACTGAGGTGTTGATGGTCTCCACCATCGAGGGCTCCGCACAGGCGGTCAGAGCCAGGCCAGCGAGCGCGAAGGGCCGGCTAAAACCCACGTAAGCCGAACCCGTTACGCAAAGGAGCTTCTTGAACGAGCGCCCCAACCCTTTCTGACTCCGCCAAAAGCTCTTTCTGGCGCGCGGCAACCTTGTCAGCGAGTGTCTGAGTGACCTTGTCTCTCAGGGCGGCGAGTTCTTCGATGGAAAGAGATTCGATTTGCATGGAGCAATGAAGCTCCCGAACAGTTGAGAACGCAAAGGGCACAGAAGTGCTTTTAGTCGCCCGCAAACCGCCCGCAATCCCTGCCCTTTGGCGCAATTTGCTGCTATTTAGTGCCCCGTCCCGCCTGTAACGACGGAAAATCCGCAAACGTTCCCAAGGAGATAAGAAAAATGCGTTACCTCCACACCATGCTGCGCGTCAGCACGCTCTAGTGGGTGGAACGCTCTATGCGATCGGGTCTGCAATTCATTGGAATATGTAGCGCCGTAACTTCCACTACTGAAATAGATCGACGGGGTCGACATTGAGCGCTTCTGCAAGCTGCTCAAGCGCGTCGACGGTTGGCGCGTTTTCCTCACGCTCAATCATACCGATGTAGTTGCGATTCAGCCCTGCTCGATCAGCCAACTCTTCTTGAGTGAGGCCGCCTTTTCGTCGCAGACGCCGAAGATTCCTGGCTACCAATCGCCGCAACTTCATGCGGCAAGACGGCCCTAAACACTACTTGATCTCCACCTAGTATACTAGGTATTGTCGACCTATTCAGAGTGTTTCTTATGGTCGATGCTCCGCCTCAGACGGTTGATCCATTTGTAGATCTCGTCAACAGACCCAATGGCCGTTTCGCCCTCGTTGGCTATCGGGCGACGGGACTGGATCATACGTTGACGAGTGTCGAACTTCCTATACTGATGCTCGAGCAGGCAATCACGACGGGTCTCGAGATATTCACCAAGATCACTCCTGCAGGGGAAATAGTGTCCAACATCTTCGGCTCGTCCAACGAGGCGTTGTCATGTCCCCCCTCCGTCGCCACGATAGACCAGTTAGTCTCGCAGGCCGTCAGCCCAAACAATCTCCGGCTGGAGGAGGCTTCATCGACGGAACTAGATGAGCTCTTGAGATCACTCGAGCTAGCAGTGCAGCACGTAAGAGCCGCGCTTATGCAGAAGCCCGCCGCCGTTTAGCTCTCGCGTCATGTGGCCCGTCCGGCTTGCGATACGCCGTCGCGCTGGACGTCGCGCTGGTGCGCTCGGATAAGACGAGCGGCAGCTCTTCTTTATGCGCACTAGACGCGCCTTGACCACAACACGACGTTGGCCCTGGCCTCTTCCCCGTCCGGCCAGCACCGTGCCGTGTGCGCGCCCGGGTCCCACCCGGTCGCCCGAAGGCTTGACGTGCGATGCAAGCCGACACCGGCCTCTTCAGCCGCCTGCCGCACCCGTCGCAGATAGGTCTTCGGTCTCTTGGCCTGCGATTACCAATCCGGCCGAGCTTGACCTCAAATTCGTAGCTGTCGACGCAGTGCGTGACGCAGCTCCCCTCGAGAAGAGACCGCGGATAACGAATCCGATCGCGGTCATGGTCTGTCTCCTTCGTTGCCGCAAGGCGCCGATGCCCTGCGATGGCGAGACCGTCATGGCGGCCGGCCCCCATCCGAACCCTTGGGGCGAAGCACAGCGGAGCACCCGAGTACGCTCCTTTTTTGCAGCGAAGCGGCCGCGAGGAGCCGGCTTGCCGGCGGGGAAAAAAGGAAGCGTGCGAAGGTTTCGGATGGGGGGCGGCTGCCATAGGTCGTAGCGCCATAAGCAGGGAATCGTCCTCTTCGGGCGAAGGAAACAGGCCTTGCCGCAGAGCACCCGTCACCGTGCAGAACAGCGCTTTGGGCGACGGTTCGGCGGACGCGTCACCTCGACTTTCTCGCGATCCTGACCAGATTATTTCGTTCGGCAAGCGGCTCGGTTTCGTATCTGAAGCGTGGTCGTGGTCCGCTATCAAGTCGAATTCGGCGATAGTAGTTGGCCGCGTAGACAACGATTGAGCTCGCGAACCGCCCAACGAAATCGCATCTAAGAGCTCGATCAATTCCACAATTCGACGCGTCAAATCGTGCTTGAGGTGCCCCGGGAACACCTTCGCGCACAGCCTCGATGATGCCCGCCTTGGTGACCCGGCCCAGATAATTCCGCACCGTCGGCCGCCAATATCCCGTCATGTCGAGGGCGACGGCCTCGGCCAAACGGCTGGCCGCGATCAACGCACGCGGCCTCAAGTCAAATGGCAACTTGACCGCGTTGACCGTCAATGCCGTACAATGGGCGAACAGCGCCATGCGGCTGTCGTGATCGAGTTCGGTTACGAAGTCCCACAGCCTGGCGACGTCTCGCGGCATCTGCCTCGCCCAATTGGCATGGCGATCCGACCACGCCTTGCCAGCCGGAGTGTCCTCGATTCCGGTCGCATGCGTGGCCAAATCCGTCTTCACGGGTTGGATGCCGACCACATGGGCATTGGCCCCGATATAGAAGATTTGGGCGGCGAGCGCGTGCGTAACAGCCACGATGGCAACGTCCGGCTGCTCACTCAGGTTGAGACGCAGCCCCAAGGTGCGATGCGCGGTGAGGTCACGAACGAGGGTGTCGGACAGTCGCTGTTCTTCCTCTTCGTCTTCGTCCTCGTTCTCTCCGCCCTCTCCGTCACCATCGCGCGTGGCTTGATCGTCTCCTTCTCCCTCCTCATCCGAGACCGAAGCTTCGCCTTCCTGTCCACTTTCTGCACGGGATTTGTCGTCCTCAGGACGGATGAAACCGCGCTCGATCCTGATGGTGCCGTCATGATCGAGGATGACGAACGCACCTCCGCGCGCGACATCGCCGGGATCGTAGGCCTGCCGCTTTGCCTCCAGCTGCTCGATTTTGGTCTCCAGTTCACCGAACCGAGCATCCACCTCATCGGGTAGTTCCTCGGCCGTCTGATGCTGTTCGGTCAGCCAGTCGAACTCGGTTTGAGCGGCATGAAGGGCGGACCGATCCTCCGCCGAAAGTTCGACCGGATGCGGGTAGGCGCGACGCATGCCGTGGGCGTGCGGGAAGTCGAGATGGGGCTCGGTCCACTTCCATCCCTCGGTCGCCCGCAAGGCATCCGCCTCGCGGCCAAGCCGTGCCGTCACCAGCAAATCGAGCAGCGCTACGTCTTCGAGATAGCCGCCGCCATCCTCGGTAAAGAGATCGCGCAGGATCGTCCCGCCCGCCTCCACGTAGGCCTCCAGCCCGACAAACCGCGCCCGGCGATCAGTTGCGGCAATGTGAGTTTCGGTGAGGAGACGGCGGATGGTGCTGGCATCACGGTCGTGAGACAGGCGCTCATAAACGCTCTCCTGCCGGCCCTGATCGTCGGTGATGGCAAAGGCCATCAACTGCTCAAGGGTCAGATCGCCGTCGCGATAGAGCTGGACCAAATTTGGGGAAACGGCCCCCAAACGCAGGCGCTGCCGCACCACATGCGGCGTCACCCCGAAGCGCGCGGCGATCTCCTCCGCACCGAAGCCACGCTCCTCCGCAAGCCGCCTGAACGCCTCGAACTGGTCGGCCGGATGCATGTTTTCCCGGGTGACATTCTCGTCCAGGCTGATCTCGTGGGGGTCATTTGCGGTGTCGATGATGCAGCGGATCGTCTCGGTCTTCTTGATCTCCTTCCGCTTCACCCGCAAAAGCTGGGCAAGCCGCCTGCCCTCGCCGATGGTCACGAGATAGAATCCGGTAGCGGCTCCCTCCTCATCCAACTCCGGCTCGACCACCAGATTTTGCAAGATGCCCTTGGCGGCAATACTCGCCGCATAGCCCTCGATCGCCGCCTCGCTGTGCGGCATCTTGCGCGCATTGTTCGGTGACTTCTTGAGCTTGTTGAGCGGAATGAAAACCTCCGCCCCGCTCGCGGGAATGATTTCAACGTGGTTTGCCGACATGATCATTCTTCCTTTTGCTTCCATGGGTGCAAGGCGCACCACGCGCCTGCACCCCTGCCCGTCGGCGAGATCGGGGGTAGCAAGTGCCAGGGCGACCCGAGCGGAGGGGGATCACCCGCCCGATGAGGGCCGCTCGATAGAAGCGGGTCTGCACGGGCGCATGTGAGCCGTTCGAGAAAGTGACGACCCAGCGGTAGCCCGGAAGACCGGGGAGACCGCTCGGGTCGGCGCCGGCGCCAGCCGGCGCTTTACCCTGGCGGGCGCGAGGGGCAGTGCCCCTGAGACTTCGAGCGATGGAATGTCGAGCAAGCCAGCGCAGGCTAAAACTAGCCAATCGAAAACAAGAGCAAGAGTGAGAAAATCAAAAGAGGCACCCGCAGGAGGGTCAGCATAGCGCCGACGCGGTACGCGGCGGGACCCGGGACCGAGTGCAGTCGCGAGACCGGTTTAACAAGGCACCCGCGCGACGGGCAGTGATAGCGGTGCCGCGAAGCGGCAGCCCTTCGTGCGAGTGCCTCCGGCGAGCGACACATTATATCTACTGCTTGCGCGAGGAATCGAAGCCGAAGGCCGAGACGCGAAGCGGTTCGGTTCACCAGAGCCCGGTGCGGCGATTGCCGCACGCGCCCAGATAGAAATAACACAGGAACAAGTTTGATGAATATGAACTTCATCGCGAGCCTTTGTGTTCGCGACGCCGATTGGACTCTAGCGCACTGGAAGATGCCTTTCCGCTCTTCCTTGTGCGTTGCAGGTCGCAAATTTTGGCTTTCGACCGCCATCCATCGCGGTCGCATAACCTCGAGCGCACAGTTCGCAGCCGCTTATCGGAATCCAGACCTCAAGCTCCCTTCGTCGCCATTCCCAGCCATGCATAGGAGGGGTACGAATGGCGGGCGCTGTCCTATCAGGAGCCATTTCGATGCTGATGACGAGTGAACTGGGACGTCGGAAACGGACATTGCACGAATGCGAGATCCATGTGATCCAGGGAGCCGGCGCCATCCACGAATGCGAGAAGCATGGTTGGATGCAGGATCGTGCCGACCGGCATGCGCGGGAGCGCGCTTTTGAGACCGCCTGTCGAGACCCGCCAGCACGAGTCTCCACTGATGAAGCGGTGGCCGAGGTTCGCGGGTGTTGGAATCGATCGGCGATACCTGCCCGGAATGTCCCTGACTAAGCGGATAGCGTCTATTTGAGTGCTTGAGACCTCTGTCTCATCTCCCTGTTTTCGAGATACACGACCCCGTTTCGGGCCGAGCTGCTGATGAACTCTGCGACAAAGGCGCGTCCGATATCATCCTGCTCGATCACGCCAAACCGTCCAGGGATCAGACGGCCCAACCAGGCGACATAGCGTGGCGTGTGAGCATTGCCCGCGATGATTCCGGGCCGAAAAATTGCCAGACGTTGGAAACCGATCGCTTGAACCGTCTCTTCCTTGAGCCCCATGACCCGCACGTAACGAACCCTGCTTTGCGAGGTGCTTCCGACCGCCGATAGCAGAGAAAACTGTGTGATACCTCCAGCCCGGCAACCGCGGGCAAAGTCACCAACCGCGCCGATTTCGAGCGCCTTTAGCTCTTCCTCACTCCACTTCAGGCTGCCTTGACC
This sequence comes from Bradyrhizobium sp. 1(2017), assembly GCF_011602485.2. Classification (NCBI taxonomy): domain Bacteria; kingdom Pseudomonadati; phylum Pseudomonadota; class Alphaproteobacteria; order Hyphomicrobiales; family Nitrobacteraceae; genus Bradyrhizobium; species Bradyrhizobium sp. 1(2017). Next base: position 6,175,359 of record NZ_CP050022.2, read on the forward strand.
GACTCCGACACAGCATGCCCCAAAGACAGTATCGCCTTGCGCAATCATGCTCCGGGCAAGCTTGGTGACCTCTGACGGAAACTCGGTGGCCGCCGTATCCAGAACCACCTGCCGCACACGGGCATCAGCGCTCAGGGAAATTGACCTACGATTGACCATCACGACTTCAATGCAGGACGGTTCCGCGGTCAGGGCGCGCACCACCGCAGTCCCCACCTGCCCCGTGCCACCGACGATCAAGACACGAAATGCCATGTCGTCACTCTATCAGCCAAGGTACGTCCTCATAAGCCACCGCCTCGTACACGGCCTCGAGCGGTGCTGCCACTTTTGTGTTGCACTGTCTTAACGACGCTAAGCATTTCAGGCCTGGGCAAGATCGCTTCAGAGTTTACTAAGCCAATTGCCCTTGCAAATTCACGACGTCGAACCTCTGGACGCCAGAGACACACATTCGACCGACGCGGATCATACTTCGCTCAGGATTGCCTGCAGGCGGCGCACCAGGTCTGCGAGACGAAAGGGCTTATGAATCATCGGGAACTCATCCACCGCATTATGCCGCTCCAGTTCGTCTCTCACGTAGCCGGAAGTCAGCAGTATCTTGATGCCTGGCCTTAGTCGCTTTGCCTCGCGGGCAAGCTCGACACCGCTCATTCCGTTTGGCATGACGACATCGCTGAACAGGAGTTCAAATTCCTGGCCGGTTTGTAGCAACCGGAGCGCTTCCGCGGCGTTTCCAGCGCAAGAGACGTAGTAGCCGAAAGTGGTCAGCATTTCGGAAGTTGCCTCCAGGAGATCCTCGTTGTCGTCGACAATAAGGATGCGCTCGGAGCCTGCCGGCATGATTTCAGGCAGCCCAATTTGCTCCTCTGCGTCCGGTCCTTGGGCAGCCCTGGGCAGGTAGAGAGCCATCCTGGTTCCCACGCCCGGCGTGCTGTCGACGACAATGTGTCCTCCGGACTGCCGGACAAAGCCGTAGACCATGCTGAGGCCAAGCCCTGTCCCCTTGCCGACCTCCTTGGTCGTGAAGAAGGGTTCAAACACTCGATCCCGCACTTCGGGGGTCATCCCGCACCCGGTGTCGGTGACGGAGAGCACGACATACTGTCCAGCAAGGCAACCTGCAACCGCGCCCTCCTCCACGACGACATTCTGCGTCGCGATCTCGAGTACGCCTCCGGTCGGCATGGCATCCCGCGCATTGAGCGTCAGGTTGAGGAGGGCGGTTTCCAGCAGCGACGGATCGACGTGGCACAACCACAATCGATCCTCGGTCTGCAGCTTGATCTTGCAGGCGGCTCCGACCGCCTGACGAATGAGCCCCTGGAATTCACCGATGAGCCGGTTAGCGTTGACGAGCTTCGGATTCAATGTCTGCCGCCGCGAAAAGGCAAGAAGCTGCGCCGTCAGCTTTGTCCCTCTATCAATGGCACGCCGTGCGACAGCAGCGAATTGCTGGATCTTAGCAACGTCCCTCGTCATCTCGATGAGTTCAAGGTTGCCGGAGACGACAGTGAGAAGGTTATTGAAATCGTGCGCAACACCGCCCGTGAGCTGGCCAACGGACTCCATTTTCTGGCTCTGGTGGAACTGCTCCTCGATCTGGTGGCGCGCTTCCAACGCAAGCTTGTGCTCCGTAATGTCGCGAAGAAAAACCGCGAAACCCTGACTTGAAGGGAAGACATTGATCGCGCACCAGATATTTTGACGGGGACAGAACGCTTCGACAAAGCCCGGCCGCTGCTCCGACACCGAGTCCTTAACCTCGCGCAAGACCTCCCCATCAAACACGCTTTGAAATACCACCGGCAGCCTCATACCGACGATATCGCGGCCTTCTGCGAAACGCGTCCAAGCTGGCCCATTTGAGTAGGTGACGCGCCAATCCCGATCGACGATGAGCACGCTGTCGTTGGTGCTCTCAAAGATCGTCGTGATACGGGCAGCGGCCTCCTCGGCGATCTCTTTCGCCTTGGACAATTCCTGCTCGCGATGTTCCAACGCGCTTGCCATGGTATTGAACGCGTCAGCAACGTGCGCGATCTCCGAAGTTCCGCTAATGTTTACACGTCGGGCAAAGTCGCCGAACCGCCATTGGTTCGCTGCGTCGACCAGTTGCCCGAACGGGCGATGGATGAACTGCCGGGCGCCCAACGATGTCAGCAGCAATACCAGCGTAGCGCTCAGGATGATCAAGAAGACGTCGCGCAGCGTCTGGCGCTGGATCTCCTGGAACGCCAATGCCTTGTCGAGGCCGAAGTCGACAACAAGTGCCCCCAAACCATCCTGCAAGGCGGAATAGGCTTCGATCCGCTCTACGCCATCGACGTCGACGATATCGGCCGTACCGCCTAGGTCCAACGACTTTCCGCCGGTCATTTTTGTGCCAACGAACCGGTCATTATCAGGATAACGGGCGAGAAACGTGCCGTTGCGGTCCGTGATTGCGAGAGCAGCGCCCTCTGGCACGCCGTTTCGAGCGATGTAGTCGGCGAGCCAATCCAAGCCAAGACTTGCAACGATGACGCCGCCAATCTTGCCATAGCTGGCGTAGAACGGCATCGCAAACTGTATGACTCTTTGCTTGGACGACAGACCTTGTGAATATTCTCCGATCGTAAAAGAGCTGGTCCTGATAGCGCTCGCGAAGTAGGCGCGCTTGGAGATATCAACCGCTCGGCGATCGCCGTCTGTGTGGCAGAATGACAGGCCACTAACGTCAGTGACGATAAGGGTAATGAACGCAGGGAAGCGTGGCTTCATCGCGCCCAGATAGGCATTGCAACCTTCGCGATCCCCCGCCTTGATTGCCGGCAGTTCCGACAACGCGATCAGGACCTGACGAATCCCCTGAACGATTTGTTGCTGGTTTGCGGCGGCGAGCTTGGCCAAGCTGAGTGCCTGATTTTCCACCTCGACCTGACGCGCTTCACGCCGGCCGAATTCGCTGTAGGCCTGGATTGCGACCGCAGGCAAGAGGGCCGCAGCAACAAGCAAGAAGAGGCGTGATAGAAGGGTCACTTCCGAGCCGGCCTGACCCTAAAACACTCGCTCGTCGGAGTTGCTCATCCGACGTCGAATGGATATCGATGCGCTTGGGTTCATGCTGATCCCTTGAGTAACAGCGCTCAATGAGCGCTTGAAGTATGCACGGCAGATATTGCTAGGTTGGCCACCCCCTGAGCGACGTCTCAACGGTACGGCGCAGGTCTGCCCGGCTTGCTCCCGTCTGCGCCGCAAACGCCAGCCCCCAACCGACAACGATCGCAAATAGTGCAAGCGCTTCCGAATCCGTATTTGCCGGCAGATCACCCATCTCCCGCGCTGTCCGAAACCGCGAAGCCAGCCGTTTACGGCGCGCGTGACGAAGTTTCATGAGCTCATCTTGAACATCTGCCTCTTCTGCGTACGCCTGCGAACATTTGACCGAAAGGCACCCCGGTGGATGAGTCTTGTCCGTATATAGGTCTACCAACCCATAGAGCATAGTCTCCACCACCTCGCGCGCCGTGGACTGGCTCAGAGCCTTTTCGTCGACGCGGCCAAGGTACGCTTCATAATAGTAATTGAGCACCTGCCTGAAAAGACCGGCTTTACTGTCGAAAGCAAAATACAGGCTCGCTGGCGCAATTCCGATTTCGGAGGTCAGGTCTGCAAGTGACGTGCCCTGGTAGCCATTCTTCCAGAACAGTGCAGTTGCTCCTTTGATCGCCTCATCGAGGTCGAAGCTTCTCGGTCGCGGCATGTTCCGATCTCCAATTTGTTATTTAGCATTCACTCTATTTGATTGACAAGGGCTGCCACGAAATTTATCGATCACTAAACTATTGAACTCCATCATCTGTGGCTGCCCTATGTCATCTGAAACCGCGCTCCCAGTATCGCTCCTGCGCTATCCGATCGCCACAGCGCTCGCCTTGTCACTGGCTGCCGCCGTCGCTCTCGGCGTCTCCCGCCTGTCATACGGGCTCTTGCTGACGCCCATGCGTACCGATCTTGGCTGGTCTTACTTGTTGGCTGGCTCGATGAACACGGCGAATGCGCTCGGCTACTTCATTGGCGCGCTGGCGGTACCGGCGCTGATGCGCCGCCTCAGCGTCTGGCGACTGTTGGTCATAGGTTCCGTTCTGACCAGCGTATTCCTGCTCTTGTCTGGCGTCGTGACCGACGCCATAGCCCTGATCCTGCTCCGCCTTGGCGCAGGCGCAGCGAGCGCGTCCGTCTTCGTCATCGGCGGCGTTCTCGCGACCCGTCTTGGCTCTATGCACCGCGAGCGGGCCGGATTCTTGATCGGTCTCTATTACGGCGGCACAGGTTTCGGGATCACACTTTCCGCGCTGCTCGTACCGGCGGCACTTTCGGCCGCAGCACGGCTCGGCGGCGCGCATGACTGGCAATGGGCGTGGTTCGCGCTCGGCATCGCGTGTCTGCTCGCAACCGCCATCATGGCGTTGCCTGCGAAGGCAATTGGCGAAATTCCTTCTGATCTGACCACAAAATCCGAGTTTTCCGTGAAGGACTTCGGGTTTGCCCTAGCTGGCTATTTCATGTTTGGCGTTGGTTACATTGCCTACATGACGTTCGTGATCACACTGCTCAAGCAGCAGGGCATGCAGGCTGCAACTATCACCTTGTTCTATACGCTGTTAGGGGTGGCCGTCGTATTGTCCTCGCGTCTGTGGGCACCGATGCTTGATCGCTTCAAGGGCGGCGAATCGCTGGCGATATTCAACGCTATCGCGGGTGTGGTTTCCATCCTCCCGGCCGTGACTTCTGCGGTTCCAGTCGTATTCATGTCTGGGTTGGCCTTCGGGATGGTCCTGCTATCGGCGGTGGCATCGACCACCGTACTGGTGCGGCACAATCTCCCGCAAGAATCATGGTCGGCCGCGATCAGCGTGTTCACGGTAATTTTCGCATTCGGCCAGATCATCGGCCCCGCGCTCGTTGGCTGGATCGCCGACGGCCCGGGCGGCCTCGAACGCGGATTGATTGTGTCGGCCGTTGCGCTGTTCATTGGCGCAGCACTGGCTTCACGGCAAAAGGCGCTGCCGTTACGGAATTGACGTTATCAAATCGCCGGTGGAATGCGCCGCGTGATGACCAGTGAGTCTCTGACTGTCGCACATCTCGAGAGGGACGCTTGCGATGACAGAAAGGTTACCACGCCATTTGCTCACCTTAGAGAGAGACTGCTATGGGTACGCCGCTCCCGATATCTGTCCTCGATTTTTCGCCAATGCGTGACGGCGAGACGGCGAGCGATTCCCTGCGCCGAACCGTCGAGCTGGCCCAGCAAGCCGAGGAGCTGAATTATCGACGCTTCTGGTTTACCGAGCATCATAATGTGCCCCGCTTGACCAATGCGGCACCGGCCGTCGTGCTCGCCCACATCGCCAGCGTGACAAAATCGATTCGCGTTGGTTCCGGCGGGGTGATGTTGCCCAACCATTCGCCGCTGGTTATCGCCGAGCAGTTTGGAACGCTGGCGGGGCTGCATCCGGGTCGGATTGATCTCGGGATCGGGCGCGCCACGGGCGGACCTGGTACGGGCTCTGAGATATTCAGGATGCTACGCAAGCCGTCCGACGCGCGTAATCGATTTGAATTCGACCTCGACGAGCTCCTGACCTTGCTCGATGAGCGGCAGGCGGATGATGCGCCGTACGTGCCTGCCCGTGGCCTCTATCTTCCGGTGTGGCTCTTGGGATCGTCGACATCGTCGGCGGCGATGGCCGGAAAGCTTGGCTTGCCATTCTCCTACGCGACCCATATTGCGCCCGATGACCTGCAAGTCGCCTTGCAGGCCTATCGCACAAGTTTCCGAGCCTCCAAGACCCTGCAACGCAATTACGCGATGATCTCTACTTTCATCATTGCTGCGGAGACCGATGCTCAGGCTCAGGATCTGCTGGCACCGATCCGGCCGATCCTGCTGCAGTGGTTTCGCAAGTCGAGCGTACGAGTGCCGATCGACAATGCCAGGACACCTGTTGTAGCGGCGGCGCCTGAGCAACACCTGCCCTATGCGATCGTTGGCTCACCTGAGACGGTGCGATCTGGTATCGAGGCGATGGTGCGACAAACGCAGGCCGACGAGCTGATGGTCATCACGCTGATTCGCGACCCCATTGCCGCCCGTCGTTCCTACGAGATCGTTGCCCGCGTCTGCAAGGACATCACGTGAGAATCGGCGACATCAACCGTTGGCTTGTAGAAGTTCCGACATCATCGACATGTCCTAGGCAACCCGCGGTGGGGCAATCGTCGCCCTTCCTGCCAATTTGGAGCGAAAATGAAACCTAGTGTCACTACAGAATTTGAAACGACGGAATTCGCAGGAATAGCCGCTAAGATCATCAACCCCTATCCGTACGCGGTCACTGTCCTCGATATGACTATCAAGCCTGGCTTCGGCGCACCGGCTCATATCTCGTCGACCGAAGACAAGCTATTTATCGTGATCGAGGGGCAACTAAGGTATCTTATCGGCGATAAGACCGAGACCGTCGGCCTTGGCACCCGAGTGATAGTTCCAAGGGGCGTCATTCACGGTTTCACAAATATCGGAGTCCGTGACGCACGGCATATCCTTGTGTCTGCGCCGCGCCGCCACGAGGAATTCTTCCGCGACCTGCATAATATACCTGAGCCGCGTGAACAGCACGGCGATCAACTTCCAATCATCGCCGAACGTCACGACCAAGCTATCGTCGGTCCGCTGCCGTAACCATGGCTCCCTTCGATCGCGCGGGTGTTCTTCCTCGAAAGGAGATTCGCCGTTTCCGGTCTGGGCACCGACTCCTCTCTTTGAACCAGTTCAGGGTCGTTGGACACCTGCTTATGCGTTATGCTGCTTGCGATCAGACCGAATCCGCGAAAGCTATCGATCAGCGCATTGAGCAGTTTTAGGTCTGCACGGCTGCGCGCCGTCAGTTGCGCGCCGGTGACGGCGGGCGTAGATCGCCCGAGCCCTTGCTTCACGCTTGCCGGCGGGAACTGAAGCTGCGACGTTTTTGGTCAACCATGCAGCGTTGACATCGGCGAAAGCCTGCACCTCGGCCTTCACCGGTTCAGGCAGATCATCATATTCGCTGACATGAAGCTGCAGAGTCACATACGATTGTCATGCTCGAGCGATCGACGAAAAAGTCCCGGGTAGGCCCGCAGCGCCTTTCTTCGGATCTCCGTCGCTTTTGAAAGAGCTTCGAGGCTCGCCGCCCGTATCTTCCCACTGGCGCCTCACCACCGCGGCTCCGAACTCAACCTTGCCTGAGAAGTGGTGGTAGAAGCTCGCAGCCTTGATGCCGACTTCGACTCCGGTACTAGGAGGTTCAGCCCGCCACATTCGTGAGCCTGAGCCGTCGCCCGCCGCCGTCAGGATCGCTCCCTTGCAGCATTTTCGCCTCGATCACCTCATCGTGTACCTACCAAATGACAGGTAGGGATTGAAGTCCATAATGGGAGGCGCACCTACCAAATGACAGGTAGGATCACATGACTGGTAACATCGTTAGAATGGACGCAACCCGCATCGCCAAGCTGATTGCTCAACAGGAGCTCTCGCCCGTCGAGGTCATGCAGGCGCATCTCGACCGCATCGCGGCGGTCAATCCCAGGCTGAACGCGATCGTGACGCTGGCCGACGGCGCGATGGAAGGCGCCAAGAGGGCCGAGGCGGCGGTGATGTCCGGCGCACAGCTCGGCCCGCTCCATGGTGTTCCCTTTACGGTCAAGGATGGGATCGACACTGCGGGTGTGCTAACCCAGCGCGGTTCGCCGATTTTCAGAGGGCGCGTGCCTGACACCGATGCCACCGTTGTGGCCAGGCTGAAGGCCGCCGGCGCCATTCTCATCGCAAAGACGAACCCGCCCGAATTTTCCTATTCGATCGAGACCGACAATCTTCTGACGGGCCAGACGAACAATCCCTGGAATCTCGACTACACGCCGGGCGGATCGAGCGGTGGTGAATCCGCCGCCATCGCAGCGGGTATGTCGCCACTCGGTGTGGGCAGCGACCTCTCGATCTCGTTGCGCGGCCCGGCCGCGCATACCGGTGTCGTCGGATTTAAAGCTACTCATGGTCGAATGCCGATGACAGGCCACTGGCCCCGGGTGCCGCGCCGTTTCTGGCACATCGGTCCGATGGCGCGTTCGGTTCGCGACGTGGCACTGGCTTATTCCTTGATGGCAGGCCCCGACGGTGCCGACGGCTTTTCAATCAGCTCGCCCGGCCTTGATACAGGGGTGGGCACGAAATCGACCCGTGAGCTTCGCGTGGGCTGGATGGCCTCTCCGGGCTTCTTCGGACCTATCGATCCGGAGGTGGTCGCGACGGTGAAGGCCGCGGTGCAGGCGTTGAGCAATGCCGGCTACCACGTCGAACAGGTCCGGTTGCCGATGGTGGAGCAGACCGATGCGAACAGCGTCCTCTGGCAGCTCCAGCAGATGGAAAGCCAACCCGAGTTCGAGAAGGTCACGGCCGGCCACGAGGCCGAGATATTCAGGCACGCCAAACTGGTTCTCGATGCACCAGATACCCCGATCCCCGACTTCGTCGCCGCCGAGCAGGCTATAGAGCGTCTTCGCGATAGCTTCGCCGAATACTTCCAGCACTACGATGTGCTGCTATGTCCGGTGACACCGTTCCCGGCGACCAGGCATGGTCTCAACGACGTCGTGGTCGATGGCGTGACGGTTTCGCCGTTCCACGTGATGAGCGCGACATCGCCGTTCAGCCTGACGGGAATGCCGGCTCTCTCGATGCGGTTTGGAACGAGCCATGACGGTCTTCCGATCGGCGTGCAGATCGTCTCGTCGTGGCTGGCGGAATCGACGGTGCTCAAGGTCGCCTCGGCCCTTGAAGACGTGAGTCCCGTCCACAATCTTCATCCCGCGATCTAACGCTACGGGGGTGGGGCTCCCCCGCCCCTTCGACAGGAGCATTGAAACATGAGCGAATTCTACGAGCTCACCTCACTTGCCTGCCCGATGCTTGGGACATCGGAGGTGGCAAAAGCCGCGCGGGACTGGGTTGCCGCGCCCGACGCCAACGGCACGCTGTTGGGCTGCTGGCGGACGGAATTCGGTACGCTCGGACGCCTCTTGATCCTGCGCAGCTTCGAAACGCGCGACGCGCTGGATCAAGAGCGGCGCCGCGCGTTGTTGAGCACCAACCCGTTCAACGCCGGGCGGCTGATTTCGGCGCTGGAGATGGACAGCTACCAGCGCTTTCCTTTCCTGCCGCCGCCGCGACCGGGCGTCTACGGCGATGTCTACGAATTCCGCACTTACAAGCTGAAGCCGGGCGGGCTCCCGCCGACGCTCGCGGGATGGGAGGCCGCGATCGCGCCGGCGCGGGACTACACCGCGCATCTGATGATCAACATGTACGCGCTCGACGGGCCGCCCCGCATCACCCATATCTGGGGTTTCGAAAGCCTTGCACAGCGCGCGTCGCTGCGCAGCACCGCCTTCGCCACCGGCGTCTGGCCTCCGAAGGGCGGCCCGGACAATGTCCGTGAGGCGGTCTCGGTCATCGCGATGCCGGAAGACCAATAGTCAGCCGACGCGGCCATTTTTCGGCCAGGCGGATGGCGAGTTGTCACGCCTCGTCGATCTCCAGACTTCTGCTAGGCCGCAGCCGTCCCATCGTCTTGTCAGCGGCGAAATGGCCGGCCTAGCGCCGCGATGAGGATCGGATGGCCTCACCGCGCTAAGCGAGGATGATCTTACCCGGAGGCCTCCGCCGAGGTCCAGTCAGCGGCCCAATTGCCATCGCGTAATATCTCGTCCCCGGTGTGAACCGTGAATTCGACAAGCACTGTGCGTTTGGCGACCTGCAATACCTCGCTGCAAGTATCGACAAGACGCCTCCCCAACTCGAGACGTTGATCAAGCGATCGGCCCCGGCGGATCTCGACGAGCACCATCGTGATCGATTCCAGTCCGTCCGGACCAAGATGGAACAAGTTATCCTCTCCAAGTTCCGCAATCCCCACGTTCGGACGCCACGACTGCGTCTGCATCACCTCGGAATAGAGCCGACACAGACGCGTCGCGAGCTCTCGCTTCGTCTGTGAGGAATACTTCTTTGCCAGGTTCAAATGTAGATACGGCATTTCACGTTTCCTTTTTCAAGGGATACAAAGTCCGCTACAGCTTGATCAAGGCGATCGCGTCAACCGCGCGGCGCACCCCACGCGGCTGTGGTTCGCGCGCTGACGGAGTCAGGCCGCGGCAATCGCTCCACCCAATCCGCAATCGCCTCACCAATTTCGCGGGGAGAGTCTTCCTGAAGGAAGTGCTTGCCCTTTACACGTACTTCCTCCTGGTTTCGCCAGCTTCTGCAGTATTCCCGGATCGAACCGGTGATGATGGCGCCAGGGTCTCCATCAATGAACAGCTTCGGCACTTCGTTGATCGCCATCCAGTCGCCATAGGCTTTCACAGCCTCTGCGGTATCGTGTGGCTTGCCGTCAATGGGAAGTTCTCGAGGAAATGTCAGCGTAGGACGCCGGTCCTCTCCTGGACGAAGATAGGGACGACGATAGGTCGCCCACTCCGCATCGGATAGACGCCGCAGTATTCTCTCGGAGAACGACTTCTCGACAAACAGATTGTCGCGAAGAACGAGCGTCTCGCCTTCCGGCGACCGTAGGCGCTCGAACATATCCCGAACGGACTGATCCATCTCGTTCCAATTGCGGGTGCGTACAATGGTCTCGAAGTAAACGATTCCACGGACTGACTCCGGGTGACGACTGGCCCAGTCCATAGCCAGGGCACCGCCCCAGTCTTGCCCGACAAGGACGACCTCCTCCGTTGCCCCAATTCCTTTGAGGAAGCCTTCAACAAACCGGCGATGCTGCAAAAAGCCATAGCGCATTGGATCGTCGCCCTCGAGCTTTTCCGAGTCGCCCATACCGATCAGGTCCGGTGCGATGCAGCGGCCCTGGGAAGCAACGATCGGCATGATATTGCGCCAGATGTACGAAGAAGCGGGATTGCCGTGCAGGAAGACAATTGGCCGACCTTCGCCGAGCTCAACATACGCCATCCGCTTCCCGTCGACCTCACAGGTGCGCTTGGGCAGTTCATCGGCATTCAACATGGCATATCATCCTTGTCATCGTGGTCGGGCAATCCTTCCTCCAGCTGGCTCAGCGCGAAGGCGACACGGTCCTTATACGGCCGCCAGTGTAAGGGCGGAGGCCAGCGCCCGCTGTCAGGCCGCCGACTTGATCGCGGCTGCAAGCCTCGGTTCGCCATCGGATTTGCGATCACGGATTAGCAGGCAGGCGAAACCCGCGACGATGCACAGCAGGCCGGAGAGAGCAAATGCCGGCGCATAGGTGCCCTCCAGTGTGCGCGTGACGCCGGCGCCATAAGCCGCGATTGCAGCGCCGATCTGGTGCGCAACGAACATCCAGCCAAAAACTAACGGCCCCGAGGACAGTCCGAATTTGCTCGTCGTAAGTCGGATCGTCGGCGGCAGGGTGGCGAACCAATCAAGGCCGTAGAACGCGGCGAACAACGAGACGGTCCACAGGTCGACCCCCAGTGCGATCGGCAGAAAGAGCAGGGATAATCCCCGACCGGTGTAGTAAATGCAAAGCAGAGCCCGATTGTCGTATTTGTCGGACAACCATCCCGATCCGACCGTACCGAAAAGGTCGAACAGTCCGATGAGGGCGATCATGCTTGCCGCCGTTACCTCGGCGATGCCGTGATCTCCACAGGCCGCAATGAGATGCGTGCCGATGAGGCCCGACGTGCTGAGACCACAAATGAAAAATCCGAAACACAACAGCCAAAAGTCTTTCGAGCGCGCGGCATCCCGCAGAGCCCTGAAGGACATGACGACCGGATTCACTGTTGGCGTCACAGGACCTGCGACTTTGGTGCCCGCAGGCGCACCATACGGCGTCAGACCGATATCGGAGGGACGATTTCGCATGAACGCCGCGATCACGGGGATGAGACAGACGAGGACACACCCGACCACCACGACAAGCGTCCGCCAGCCATACTCATCGCTGATCTTCGCGAAAACCGGCAAGAACAGGAGCTGCCCGGACGCCGAACTCGCAGTCATTAGGCCAAGGACAAGGCCACGACGTTGCACAAACCAGGAGTTTGCGACGGTAGCGCCGAGGACTAGCGCTGTCATTCCGGTCCCACCGCCAACGACGACGCCCCAAAGCAAGGTCAGTTGCCACGACTGGCTCACTAGCGCCGTCAGGCTGACGCCAGCAGCCGTTGTCGCGACCGCGACGAGCATGATGTTACGTAGGCCGAAGCGAAGCATAAGAGCCGCGGCAAACGGCGCCATAAGCCCGAAGACCGCTAGTCGCAGCGAGAGCGCCGTTGAGATGGTCGCAGTGGACCAATTAAAGTCCTTCTGAAGGGCAACCAAAAGCAAGCCCGGCGTCGACATGGCGCCGGCCGTCACAAGCAACGTCAAGAACGTAACGCCAACAACCACCCACGCATAGTGGAAAGGCCTAGCCTCTTTTACTTTGATCGCTTCCAATTTGGTCTCCTGTTGGATGACTTCGTGGGCACGACGGCGGCTAACTCGCACCAGCCAGCGAACTCGCGCGAACCATTGCGATCCGCACGCTTGCTCGGCCGTAGCTTCACTGCGAGAACGTGATCTACGCGCTCCGCTTCCAATTTGCAGGAGAATAATAGCTCCAATTGGTCGAGTCAATTATCAGCATATGCTGATAATTGACCCAGCCCCCGTCGCGCGGTTTTCCGCGTTGGATACGTCGACTTCAGCACTCCGACGCGATGCCAACGAATGCGGTCACGCTCGTTTGATCTAACCGGTGAAGTGCCAAAGCGTGGAGAGTTGCGAGTGGCGAAGCCGGATCGCGCTTCGACCGACCCGGACTTGAGAAATCATCAGCATATGCTTATACTTAACGCAGCAAAGACCAGGATTATCGCGAACTGATGGAGGCTGCCGTGGCGGCGCAATCGAACTCTCAAGTCGGATATCGATGCCACTGCACGGCGCTGCGCAAGGCATCCAGGCGCGTTTCGCAGCTGTATGACGCGGCTCTCGCGCCCTGCGGCCTGAAGGCTACCCAACGTGCGATTCTGACTCAGATCGCACGGTCTGAACCGGCGGCAATCGGCCTTCTCGCCGAAGCGCTCGTCATGGATTCGGGCGGGCTGGCGCATACTCTCAAGCCGCTGATTCGTGATGGGCTGGTCACGATGAAGGTAAATCCGGACGACCGACGTAATCGTTTAGTGTCTTTAACGGCCGTTGGGAGAGCGCGCGTCAAGCAATCTGACCGTTTATGGGGAGAGGCGCAGCGAGCCTTCGAGAAAAGCTTTGGAGCTGCGCGATCAAGGGCGCTTCGCGATGCGATCGACCTTTTGATCTCGGATCAATTTACGAGCAATTTCGAGTCGGCCGCAGCGGCCGATTAGCTAATGGTGGTTTGACTCGCACATCATTGAGCTAGACCCAGAATTGGCGGGACGCCCGAAGGCGATCGGGCTAATAGTCAGTTATCCGGACCAAATGACAAGACATCAATCTGAAGGGCACCCCGAACGGGCCCGCTCAGTGCCGTAGGCGGGTCAAAAGCGGCATTTGCGGCTGAGCTGAGCGACGTGTGGTCTCTCCCAGCGATCTGACGTGGTGATCTCAAATCCGGTCTTTGGTTTTGACAAAGGCGCGAAATATTCAACAACTGATAATTTCCGCCTCGCCCTGTGGATGGTCAAGTCCCAGTACAGACGTCATGCCGGCGGCGACATCAGTCGATCTTGACCAATTTTTGGTTCGGCAGCGGCCCCCCGGGGAATTGAGTGAGTTTACCGCCGACTGCGAGCGATCCGAGATCAATGCCAAAGAACCCGAGCCGGTCGATGAGCGCCGCTACTTCAGCCTTTGCGGTGGCGTCATCACCGGAGTAAAACTGCACGAGGCGTCCGCCGTTCGTCTTCGGATCGTTAGTCAGGACTTCTGCGCGGTGGAGGTTGAATGCCTTGACGACCCGCGCTCCGGGCACGAGATCGGCAAGAACTTGACTGGAGAGGCGTCCCTTAAGATCGAAGGGCCTGAATTGTGGCGGTTCAGTCGCGTGGTTGGCGTCAATGACAATACGGCCATTCCAGTCTGGAAGCCCCGCCAGCGCCGCCGGCAGTTTTGTCCAATTGACCGCAACCAATACAATGTCGGCCAGCGCCGCTTCCTCACGGCGTCCGGCCTTGATTGAGGGGGCGAGTTCGCGGCCAGGCGCTTCGAGCGAATTTGGGCCGCGACTGTTCGAAATAGTCGCTTCAATACCGGCGCGCGCAAGCGCCCGCGCGAAGGCTGTGCCGACCGCGCCTGCTCCGATGATGCCGATGGTCATGTAATCTTCCTTTCAGGAGCGTCCCGGTAACCGCTTCAACGGCGCCCTGCAGGTCGACTAAGAGTCCGAAGTCACCACCGGCAAGGCCGCGGAATCTGTTCGCAAGAGACATTGGACCAGCCTCTCGCTAAAGGCTTTGGTCAATCCAGCTCATTGCTTTGGACCTAGTTCGTAGAGGTCAAATTAGGCTGCGCCGATCGTCATCAATAATCTGCGCAAGTAAGCGACCGCCTTGCGCCAGTGCTCGTTAGCAGGCTTCAGCTGAGATCAATCTTTTTGGACAGATCTATCAAGTCGTCTGCAACGACATCGATGTACGATTCCGGAGATCGGTCCACTTTCATTTCTGGTCCGGTTTCGAGAGGCCTGGGTATGTACGCCGTTTTGAATCCGGCTGCTTTCGCGGCTTTCAGATCGAATTTGTGAGCCGCGACCATCATGATCTCACCCGGCGGAAATCCGAGGTAGGTCGAAGCGGCCTGATAGACGTCGGGAGACGGCTTGTACGAATGAATTAGCTCGCCAGTAAGTACTGCATCGAACGATAGCCCACCACGCTTAGCAAGCGCGATTACCCCGGCCATGCCCGCATTGGAGAGAGCCGCTACCGTAACTTTACGCTTGAGTCGGCGGACGCCTTCCGCACTGTCGTGCCACGGGACCATCTGGGCCCAGACGGACATCAGCTCAACGCGATCAGCTTCATCGAGTTGGTTAGTCAGTCCGCGAGTGGACAAAACAGTTTCGAGCGACTCGCGAAAAATCTGACCCGGCGGAATCCATTTGCGCTTGCCGGCAATGACTGTTTGGATAATCGAAACTGCGCCCGCATTCCACTCTCCAAGAAAGCCCGACCAATTCAAATGTAACGCCTTGCGATTATTCAAGGTGGTACTAATGCGTGTGAAAGGCTGATAGTAGTCGAACAATGTTCCCTGCACATCAAAGGTCATCGCCTTGATGCCGCTCGGGCTTGGCGGTGCAGCTGTCGCTGCTTGTGCAGCTCCTATCCGAATGGAGATCGGCAACGCTGCTGTGGCTGCGGTGAAACCCAGGATGCTCCGCCGGCTGATGGAATCAACTTCGGGATCGTCATGCTCTGCATTCATTTTTTGCTCTTCTGTAAGGGCGAGAATATCGCGGTCCTCTCAAATACGCGTCAGCGCAGCCTAGCGGGATGGTCGACCCTGTTGGCGATTTCCACGATGCGCCTGGCCAGCTCGTCAGGAGCCGAAGACGGCAGCACATGATCGGACGCGATGGTGTAAACGGGGTCGCAAGGCAACCGCGCCTGCATCGACCGCTGGAGAGTCAGGGGCATTACCTGGTCCTCAGTCGCTTCGATGTAGGCTCGGGGCACGGAGCCGAAACGCTCGTCGCTAACCGAGATCGGAGTCGCGATTGCTGCAAGAGGCTCGAGGCATTGCTTTGCCCGCGCAACCTCGATCCAGTGCGCCGGCGTCTTGCTGTAGATCTTCTCCAGGGCTTCAGGAAGAACGGCGGTCATACCAGTCGCCGTGTCGACACTGAAGATCGGCGCTGCGCCGGGGTGCGCGCTCTGGATTGTTCCGCCGAGGGACGCCCCATCTGGAAGCAGAAACGCCGCCGCGTAAACCAGATACCCGACCCGCTCCGGCACTCGCTCGGCGACTTCACTAATAACCAGTCCGCCGCGGCTCTGGGCAACAAGTACAACCGGTCTCGTTGCTTTACGCACTCGTGCAGCGATCTGGTCTGCCCAGGCGGCGATCGGCCTAGACGGAAATCGGGTCCCTCCAGGATCGGCACCCAGCAGCGTGGGGGCCTCGGCGCTATGGCCAGCCGCAGCCAGGATTGGGATGACCCGGTCCCACATCCAGCCGCCGCTCCACGACCCGTGAATCATGATTATGTGCGCCATTCTTCGCCTCTCGTTCTGGGATTGGAAATTGCCGATCTCGTCGAGATTGCCGACAGACTCCTGCCGTACGTTCTCTGGTTGAACTGATTTTCCCGTGTCCACTGCCTTGCCTGCGAGAACTACGATCCCGTATGAAAACCACCCGCGGCGGCGACGCGGACCTGATCACCGCTCGCGATGGCGAAGGAAGGATTGAGTATCACCAAATCGGACGGCTCGACGCCGGTAAGAACCTCGATCGTGTCACCGAAGTCCCGGCCAAGCGTAATCGGCTTCAGAACGACCCTTCCGCTTCGACTTACCTCGGCGACTTGAACACCCTCGGCTCGAAATAAGAGGGCATTGACGGGCAGTCGAAGCCCTTGTCCGACCGGGGGCAGCTGAAAATGCACCTGAACGAAGCTTCCCGGAAAAAGCTCGCCCGAACTGTTGTCGATATCCAGTTCGACCTGAAGCGTGCGCGCCTGGAGATCGATGGCCGAAGAGGTTCGCGTGACCGTCGCTGGATACGATTCTCCGGGTCTATCCGGAAATTGCAGGTTGGCGCTGGTTCCGGTCCGAATGTTGCTAGCATAACTTTGCGGAACGTCGACATAGGCACGAAGCCTATCGATTGCCGCGATGTGAAAGAGCGCGGCCCCCTGGTTGCCGCCGGCGTTGATCAAGGCGCCGACATCCGTGTTGCGTGCGGTGATTACCCCGGCGAACGGTGCAATCACTTGCTCGAAGCTTTGAAGCTGGCGGAGGCGATTTACGTTGGCTTCGTTCGCCGTGACCTGGGCAGCACTTGCCAACGCTGTGGCTTCGCGATCGTCGCCAGCTTGGCGGGAGACTGCAAGCGTCCCTACCAACTGCGCGTAGCGATCGGATGTCCGTCGTGCGATATCGGCATTAGCCTGCGCAGTCTTAAGATCGGCCTCCGCCTGAAGAAGCTGCTGGTCGAGCTCAGGCGAGTCGATTACCGCCAGAAGCTCGCCGGCTTTGACGTGAGCGCCGATGTCCGTCTTCCAAAGACGAATATAACCGCTGGTGCGGGCATATACGGACGTTTCGATTTCACCCTTCACTTGCCCGGGCAGGACCACTTCCTCAAGAGCAGGTCCAGACTTAGGATGGGTCGCGATCACAGTTGTGATGGCGCTGGCTGCGCTCTGCCGCTCCATGGCCGCCTCACTGGCTCTGCGGGTCTCGAGCCCCCGCAGGACAAGCGCCGCGACGCCTGCGACCCTGAGGAAGTTGACCAATAGAGTACGGGCGCGAGTGCGGCCGGCAGTCACGGATACGGTTTGGGAGTGCATTTGGGTCATGGCAAGCTCGGTCATCCGGCAGGTGTGTTGAGAGGGGTCGCCGTGCCATCGAAGGACGCCGGCGGATCGCGGGGGCGTCGCTCGCCGTGCAGGAGAGCGAAGACTGCGGGCACGAAAGTCAAGGTAGCGATCGTCGCGACGATCAAGCCGCCGATCACGGCGCGTCCGAGCGGCGCGTTCTGCTCGCCGCCCTCGCCCAATCCGAGCGCCATCGGCAGCATGCCGATAGTCATCGCGAGTGCCGTCATTAGCACTGGGCGGAAGCGGCCGAATCCAGCCGCGACAGCGGCAACGGCCGGATCGTCTCCCTGGCTCAGGCGGTCGCGCGCCAAACTCACGACGAGAATGCTGTTGGCCGTCGCGACACCAACACTCATGATGGCGCCGGTCAAAGCTGGAACGCTGAGATTGGTCCCGGTCAGAAACAGCATCCAGGCTATGCCCGCCATGGTTGCTGGCAGTGCCGTGACGATGATGAACGGGTCCAGCATGGACTGGAAATTCACAACCATCAGCAGATAGACCAGCAGCATGGCGAAGCCGAGTCCGTAGAGGAGTCCGGCATAGGATGCGGTCATGATGACAACCTGGCCGCGCAGGGTGATCGTAACGCCCTTGGGCAGCCCGGCCTTGGTCATCTCGCCGATCGCCTCGCGGACGTCGTTTGCGACGCTGCCAAAGTCCCGGTCGGCGTTGGTAGCGTAGATGTCCATCGCAGGCTGGGCGTTGTAGCGGGTATCGACCGAGGGGAGGACGTCGCGCTTGATCGTGCTGATGCCACCAAGTATTTGGCCGCGCGATCCGGGGCTCCCCGTGATGAGCGTGTTGCGGAGCGAATCCAGCGTCTGGAGGTCGGTCTGGGGTGCTTGGCTGACGATGGGATAGGATACGCCGCTCTTGGGATCCAGCCAGAATGTGGGTGCTGTCTGGAAGCTTCCGGCCAACGCGATCAACATCGTGTTCGCGACATCCTTCTGCGTCAGTCCGACGTCGCTTGCGCGGCTGCGATCGACCGCAACGGTGAACGTGGGAGCGTCGAGGTCCTGCTGGATCCGCGCGTCGGCGATCCCTGGGATCTTGCGAATTCTCTGGAGAAGGCGTTGGGCGACCACCGCATTGCTCGCCATGTCACGCCCAACGATCTGCACATCGATCGGTGCGGGCGATCCAAAATTCAAAATCTGGCTTACGATATCGGCGGGCAGAAAGGCGAATGTCACACCCGGGAAGTCCTGCGCTAGACTTGCGCGCAGGCGTCGCACGTAGTCGGCCGTTGGATGATGTCTTGCCGCAAGGCTCACCAGGATATCGGCATCTGCCGACCCCGTCGGAGCGGAGTTGCTGTACGACAGGTTCACGCCGGAGACAGGAAGGCCGATGTTGTCGACGACGCCGCTGAGCTCGGTGGAGGGAATGGTGCGTCGTAACTCGCTTTCGACCTCATCGACGATGCGCGCGGTTTCTTCCACGCGGGTTCCGGCATGAGCACGCACATGTATTTTGATCTGGCCGCCGTCGACCGAGGGAAAGAAATCGGACCCCAGTGTGAAAACCAGTAGCACCGACGCTAGAGCTCCACCGAAGAAGATCGGGATGAACAGGCGTCGCCGGGCAACACATCGGACAGAACACGACGATAACTCTCGCGCATGGCTTCGAACCTGCGCTCGAAGCCAGCCTGGAGTCGCGCCAAAGCGCTCAATCGGCCCGTCTCCACTCCCGGCACGTGCGGCTTCAACATCAAATTGGCGAGTGTTGGCACCAGCGTTCGCGACAGAATGTAGGATGCCAGCATTGCGAAGACGATGGCCTCCGCCATGGGCACAAACAAATAGCGCGCCACACCGGATAGGAAGAACATCGGCATGAAGACGATGCAGATGCAAAGGGTCGCGACGAAGGCAGGCGCGGCGATCTCGGCCGATCCATTGAGTACGGAATCCTGAACCGGCTCGCCTCGCTCGAGGTGCGCATTGATGTTCTCGATGGCGACCGTCGCGTCATCTACCAGGATGCCCACCGCGAGCGCCAATCCGCCCAGGGTCATGAGGTTGACGGACTGGCCCAACAGCGAAAGGGCGATGATCGAAACCAACACGGAAAGCGGGATCGAGACCGCGATAATCAGTGTACTGCGCCAGGACCCGAGAAACAGGAGAATCATGGTCGCGGTAAGCGCCGCCGCAACGAAGCCTTCGCGGATCACCCCCGATATGGCCGCACTCACGAAGATCGATTGATCGCCAACGGCATCGATTTTCAGTCCTTCGGGGCCGGCGTTTTGGATAGTTGGAAGCTTGGCCTTGACATCATGCACGATCTGCAAAGTCGAGGAGCTGCCGGTCTTCTGGACCGTCATCAGTACAGCATGTTCGCCGTTCAATCGCACCACATTGGTCTGCGGTGGCGAGCCGTCGCGCACGTGAGCCACATCGCGGACATAAATGGTCGAGCCGTTGACTTGCTTGACGGGCAAATTGTTGAGATCATCGATGGTAACTGCCGCGCCATTCAAGCCAATCACGTATTCATAGGCGCCGACCTTCTGCGTTCCCGCAGGAATGATAAGGTTTTGGCTGATGATCGCGTTTTGCACATCCTGGGCGGACAGCCCGAACGCCTGAAGCTGCTTCGGATACAGGTCGACCTGAACTTGGCGCTGCTTGCCGCCATAGGGATAAGGCAACGACAAACCGGGCACGCCGGAGAGTTGACTGCGAACGTAGATGTTTCCGGTATCGTAAAGAGCCTGCCCGGTCATGGTCTTGCTAGACAGGGCGAGCTGGAGAACCGGGACGCTGGCCGCGTTGTAAGTCAATATCTGCGGCGGAGTCGTGCCAGGTGGGAAGAATTTCGAATAAAACGTGACGCCGGCGACCAATTGGCTTGTCGCCAGAGGGACATTGGCTCCGGGTTGAAAGTAGATCTTGCTGACGCCGACGCCGTTGAGATTACTTGAATCGATGTGTTCGACGCCGTTGACCACCACCGGAGCGACGCGTTCGAAATTGGCACTGATGCGGTTGGCGATCTCCTTTGCGGGTAGACCTGCATAGGTCCAGATCATGCTGACGACCGGGATGCCGATGCTTGGAAAAATATCCACTGGCGTACTGATGATGGCCAGTGGCCCCATGATCACGATCGCGATTGCCATAACGATGAAAGTATAGGGCCGGCTGAGAGCGATCTTGATAAGCCACATGACGGGCTCCCTTTCGAACGTTGCGGCGACATTCAGTCGTCGGTGACACAGCTGGATCTCCTGAGCGAACCGGCCAATCCGCCCGCAAACAGTCGATCACTGGCGAGCGAAACCCCTCGCCTGCTGCTGATTTTCAGTCTCCGGCGGACACGCCGTCGTGGTTTTACGGATAGGCTTTAACGCCAGACACGCCCTCACCCATCGCCGTCACCTTGGCGTCGCATCAGTTCGCCCCGAAAACCGATATCTTCGGCAATAGCATCTCGCCGCCCGCGCAGTTCAGCCAAAGCAGCACCGCCGATGAGTCGCTGGAACTGCCCGTGCGCTTCGACTTCGGAAGTCCGATCGAAACGAGTCTTCATGGCCCCTACGGTCAAGACCTCCCGTCTTGCAACGGGCTTGATCTTGTGAGCGTGGTCCCACGTGAATCGCACAATTCGGCATAGCGGCCTTACCTGTCACTTGGTAGGCTATTGGGATAGTATTGCGAGTTGAAGGATTCAACCTACCTAACAGTTGGTCGAGAAAAGTTGAGGCGATGGTGATGAGCGAAAGCGCGAAAGAAGCGATCCTTGTTGCGGCGCGTCGGACAGCTCAGGCGCACGGGTATGCCGGACTGAACTTCCGTGACATCGGAGATGAGGTCGGCATCAAGGCTGCGAGCATCTATCACCACTTCCGCAGCAAGGCAGATTTGGGTGCAGCGGTAGCGAAGCGCTATTGGCAAGACACGGCGGCGAATCTTGAAGCTCTTTCAAAGGCGAACGGCGATCCGAGAAAGGCGCTTCGGGCCTATCCGGGACTCTTTCGTCGATCGCTCGAGGAGGACAATCGAATGTGCCTCTGCAGTTTCATGGCGGCCGAGTACGACGACCTGCCGGAGACGGTGAAGACGGAAGTGCAGACGTTCGCCGATGTCAATGTGGCGTGGCTTACCAGAATGCTCGCCGCGGCTTCTGTTCCCGCCAGCAAGCGTGAGACTAGGGCTCGCGCAATCTTCGCTGCCGTTGCCGGCGCGCAACTGATGGCGCGGAGCCGTGCGGACCTAAAGCTGTTCGATGCGCTGATCGACAGCTTTCGCGGATCCGGTCTGATCCCAACTTGAATGCCGTTCGTAGGAGGGTGAGCCCGGTCTTCCATGCACTGCACGTTCGCTGCTTTCTGTGCCCGTCTCCATGATCCCGTGGACGCAAGCTGACTTTTGCGCCCGCAAAGCCTCAATCAGTGTGGCTCTACGGATGTCGCCCTTTGGAAACTCACAACGGCCAGCGAGTGAGCTTGGAATGACGATTGCTGTCGTTAACAAGGACACCGTACTGTGAATTTGGAAGACTTGCGCGCAATCCTCTGGTGGCTAGATCGCTTCGGCAACCTCAATGGATCACGCAAACAGAAAGACCCTTCAAGATGATTAGATTCGCCGGAGCTCTTTGGGCCGCGATATGTCAACCGTGGCGCAGAATTACACTGCCCCACAGCCTGCAGTGCCTCGTCGTCGGATTGTTGGCATCGCTGACTTCACAAGCCTACGCTCAGCAGCAAACGGAAGCGCGTCATCAAACGGACGTCACGATCAAGCAATTGCTTTCCACGATGACTACGTCGGCGGGGCAAAAGATCGTACTGCCCAAAAATGGCGCGGAGCTTATAGCGTCCATCTTCGAAATTTCCCCTGGAGCGCATCTTCCAGAGCACGAGCATCCATATCCTCGATATGGTTACATCTTGTCGGGAAGCTTACGCGTGACCGACACAGAAACCGGTCAAAGCAAGACGTATCGGCCGGGAGACTTCGTGGTGGAGTCGGTGGGGCGCTGGCATACTGGTGCCAGTGAAGGAGAGGAGCCGACACGGCTTCTCGTTATCGACATCGTCCAGCATGGACGCACCAACACCGTACTGCGTAAGTCACGGGAAGGTAGTGGGTAACGCGGGAAGGTTGCGCAGTGTCGGCGCACATGGTTGGGTGTGTCGACAATCCGACAAGGCTCGACGCACCGACGTGGCTCCCCGGTGCAGAGCTTGGGCGACCGACTATCATTGTCAGAAATCCTATTGGGCTGTTCGGCGCGGAAGTGTGATCGCATTAGAAGCGCTTGCGACATATCGGCCCCAAGCCTCCATCAATTGTCGTCGCTTCTTCAAGGCGCTGCCGCGTCGATAGGCTTGCTCCGTTTCGTCGCCAACTTTGTGCGCTAACGCCATCTCGGCGATATCGCGCTCGAAGCGAGTTTCATCACCTGCTCAATCCCGAAAGCTCGACCGACAGCCGTGCGTCGTCATCGCCGGATAGACCGCCTTGAGGGGGTGTAGCCCCACCATTGAACGCGGATTAGACGAATATCCGCGAACTTCCGTGGACCACCGCGGAATGTCGATTGGGGAATTATGCAGAACTAACAGATAGTTAGACGCCACCCCCGACTTGGAGCGGACGAAAGAAAAAATGCTAGGCGACTGTGGTGATGCCAGTCGCGGCAAAATGCAGTCCCCGAAAGAGCATCCGCGACGAGTTGCGTCACCCGAGCGTTGAGCTTCGCGTCGCCTAACGGCGGCAGTGGCGGAGGAAGAGAATCTAGAAAGAAAATTGCTCCGATTTCTGATCGCGAACGACGACCTTCCATTCGGAAGGAGGAACCTGGCTCCATCACGGCAACTTCGCTGTGCACGAAGACATCGGCCGCGGTGTTCGGGAACCATTTCTAAGAGTCCCAAGTTAATTTGTGGGGAAGGGTCCGATGAAGAGGACCATCGCCATGAGGACCGGATATCTCGCTGCGATTATGATAGCCGTACTCGCCTCCAGTGCGGCGCTGGCGGTCGACCCAGTCGACTCGAGGCCTTCCGAAAAGCAGTTCTTGCCGGGTGCCGCACAAGTAGCGGCACGATTAGCGGCGTCCGTAGATGCGTTTTCGCTTCGGTTCTAACACCCACGCGCATCTTAAACGTATTGGCGGCGGGGTTTCGGTCTCTTAAGCGCCGTCGCGAAATCCCCAGTGGCCCGACCGGCGCCGCTACCCGCACACCAAGCGACCGTGCGCCCGTATCGATGACGGTTCATCGGCTTGCATGTCACGGCCGCCCATCGATGAAATCGACAAGCTCGCTAGCGGCCCTACTGAGTCATCGGGCGACCGACCGAAGCGAGCAGTAAGTAAATGGCGGAGGTATGCCTTGCCCCTGCGGCAGCGGGGAACTGACGATGTTCAACACAGAGACGGTCTTCCACCTGATTGGCGACCCCTGCCTGAAGCTGTACCGGGCCAAAGGCAAAGGCTTTTGGTATTTCGAGTTCGACGATCGCGTGCGGTTCGGTACCAAGCAGGTGTTGGTGAAGCGAATCAACGACCTGCCACTCGATACATGGGTGAGTAAGGGCAGGACATTCGCGGCCGCGATGCGGGTAAAACACAAGCGGTGACGGCGAGAGCAAGCAGTGAGCAGCAGACTTTAAGCATGGATAGCCCGTCGCGGGCGTGTTTGCCGCGAATCGCGCGCGAGTAGATCACCGTCGCTGATAACGGCCTCCCCAGACGCGTAGTTCTTCAAGCAGTGCTTTGCCTTCCCTCAAGTCTTTCGTGCCGAAACCCTCGCTGAACCAACCGTAGACTGGCTCGAGGGCACCGCGTGCCACATCGCGCTTACCCTGGTCGCGCCTTAGCCGGGCAAGGCTAATGGCAGAACGAAGTTCCCAGAGCTTCGCCTCTTGTTGGCACGCAATCGCGATGGCGTGGCGAAAGTCGGCCTCCGCTTCGGCCTCGGCGCCTTGGTGAGCAGTCAGCAACAGTTCGCCTCGGCGCCGATACAGCTCGGCCTCGAACCAACGCACCCCTGACCTCTCGGTCAAAGCCAAGGCCTCGGCGAGCTGGCCGAGCGCGTCTTCGGGACGCCCCGATTTGGCGTACGCCGTGGCCAGCTGTGCGAGGTAGAGCGGAAGGGTCCAGGCCGCGCCCGACGCCTGGAACCCCGCGATGCCGCGCCGCAGCAGATCCGTTCCAGCCTCGCCCTCACCAGCCTCGACTAGCGTCCAGCCTCGATATGCCGTTCCCATCGCAAGGAAGAAGCCAAAGCCATGCTCGGTGGTAAGTGCGACCAGCTCATCCGCCCGCTGGCGAACGGTAGGCGGATCCTCGACCACGAAATGGAGCCGGCAGGAGACGCTGAGCGCGAATGCGAGGCTGATAGGATGCGACAGCTCGCGTGCTTCCGCCAAGGCTTCCCTGCTCAGTGCTCCAGCCTGATCGGCAAAACCAAGAAGCCCGAGCGTCAGCGACAGGAAGGAAAGCATCGCGACGCGGGCGTTTTCTGCGAGCAGAGCCGTCAGAGAGCGCTGCTGCGCCGGCTCGTATAGGGCGAGCCCGCGCTCGAGATGGGCTCGCGCCAAGACCAATTGTCCGCGATGAAGCCAGCTATCGCCGACCGCCCGATGGCCTGCGACCAAGATGGCCGCATCGTTCTGTCGTTCGGCCAAGTCGAGCAGTTCCTCGGCGATGGGATGCGATCGGTCCGGTTCGCCGCGCACGTGATAATGCACGAACTCGCCCCACAGCGCCTTGAGCAGGTTCGGCCTGTCGTTCAGTAACTCGCAGAGACGGCGCGCCCGCACGTAGGCCTTTCCGGTTTCTTCGGCCGCATGCCCCTTCGCGGCGATCAGGGCACCGCCGAGCGCGAGTTGAAGCTCAGCTTCGGTGCGCTGGTGCCCGGGGGTATCCGGCAGATGAGATAGAAGATCGAGCGCCTTTCGCATCTGGTTGATCGCCTCTGTCATCGCCGAGCGAGCCTTGGAGCGCTCGCCGGCCTTGTGCCAATAGGAAACCGCCTTCTCGACCAGACCCGCATGCCCGAAATGGTGGGCGAGGATCTCCGGTTGCTCTTGGGCGCCCGTAGCAAGCCTATCCTCGAGCATGCGAGCGATCCTCGCGTGCAGCTCGCGGCGTTGGCCGCGCAACAACGTGCCGTACGCTGCGTCCTGCACCAATGCGTGCTTGAAGAGGAAATTGGCATCGGGCGGTTCGCCGCGCCCGAACACCAGCTCGGCGCTGATCAGCCGGGCGAGCGCCGCTCGCAGCTCGCTGTCGCCCCGCTGTGCGACGGCGGCGAGGAGATCGTAGGAGAACTCGCGGCCAATGGCCGCGCCAATTTGCGCCACCTCCTTAGCTATCGGGCCGACACGATCGAGCCGTGCCATTAACGAAGCGTGCAACGTGGCCGGCACTGCCAGTCCCGGCAGCGGCGCAGCGGAAACGGCTCTCGCAATTCCGTCAGGGCCCGCCTCGAGCACTGCCTTGGTCAACTCTTCAACGAACAGCGGCACGCCGTCCGTTCGTTCGGCAATTTCATTGACGATTTCGTCCGGCAGTGTCCGGACACCGGCCACGCTTCGGATCAGCGCAGCGCCAGCGCGCTGGTCGAGATGGTTCAGCACGATCAATGTGACATGGGACCTGTCGGTCCATACGGTCTGAAACTCGGGCCGGTAGGTGACCAGCACCAACACCGGGAGGCTTGCTACGCGATCGACCGTCCGGTCGAGCAACTCGCGCGAGCTAGGGTCGATCCATTGTGTGTCCTCGAATACGACGATGATTGGATGTCTTCGCGCCAGAGATTCAAGTTGCCGAAGCAGTGCGTCGAAGCTTCTCTCCTTCTTTTGCTGCGGTGTGAGGAAGAGTGGCAGGTACTGATTACCCGGCGGGATCGAGAGCAATTCGGCAAAGATTGCCACGTCCCCGTCGGGCGGCGATGCCGGGGATAAAAGCGCTTGGAGTTTATCGAGCTTGGACCGCGGTGTGTCCTCACGCTCAAAACCAGCGGCTCGCTGGAGCTGTGCAATGAAGGGATAGAGCGCGCTTTCCTGATGATGTGGTGAGCAGAAATAGCGCAAGCAGGTGTGCGGCTCGCGCTCGATACGCTCCTGGAGAGCCGCGACGAGGCGCGACTTGCCGATCCCGGCCTCGCCGGCTAGCAACATGACCTGACCGGTCCCCGTCCGCGCGCGCCGCCAGGCTTGTTCCAGCCGCGCCAGTTCCTCCTCGCGCCCGACCAGCGGAAGGACCGCAGGGTGCAGCGCCTCGAAGCGGCTTTCTGCCGTACCCTCACGCAGCACCCGCCACGCGTGCACCGGCGCGACGAAGCCCTTCAGAGTGACCGCGCCGAGATCTTCGTAGTCAAAAAGCCCGCCGATGAGCCTACGCGTGTCCTCAGCGATCACCACCCCATCCGGCTCGGCGAGCGCCTGCAGTCGCGCGGCCAGGTTCGGCGTCTCGCCAAGCACCGCCAGAGTCTCCGTGGCTTCGCTGCCGATAAGGTCGCCGACGATGACGAGACCTGTCGCGAGCCCAAGGCGAACCCGCAGCTCGACCTCCCGTGGGGCGCCCGGCGCGTGGCTGGCGCAAGCGATTTCAAGCGCCGCGCGCACCGCGCTCTCGGCATCGTCCTCATGTGCTGACGGATGGCCGAACAGGATCAGCATGCCGTCGCCGATGTATCGGCTGATGGTGCCGCCGTACTTGCGTACGATCGCCGCCACACTATCGCGGTACTCGGCGATTATGTCCCGTAGATCCTCCGGATCGAGCTTTGTAGCAAGCGCCGTCGAGCCAACGAGGTCGCAGAACATAACTGTGAGCTGCCGGCGCTCGGCGGAAGAACTTGGCGCGGGTGACGCGGTCGAGCGCCCCGCGGCCCCCGCCACGTTGGCTGTCGACACGCAGGCCGCTGGTGTTACTCGCGCCGCTCTCGTCGACGTGAGCGTAGCCCCACAGTCGCCGCAGAACTTTTTGCCTGACGGATTGTCGGCGCCGCACGCAAGGCAGCGAACGAATAGCAGCGCGCCGCAATCGCCGCAGACCTTCTTGCCCTCCGGATTGACTCTCCCGCAGCTTGGGCAATCCATGCCGCACCTGATCGATTACATTAGGCTTTTCAGAGCGCGCTTCTTGAAGATGTCTTCGTCTGCCGCCTACCAAGCGCCAACGGCAATCAAAGCCGCTATACCCAGGAGGAGAACAGAGGCGATGGTCGTAGGGAAGATGAGCCAATCGGGTATCATCGTTGCCTCCCGAGCGGTTGCCTCAAGAAGCGTAAGCCGCAGGCGCCGCAAGAATTATTAACTGGCTAACACTTTGTAGCGGCAGCGTATTTTCAATCTAAGAAAGATGATTTCAGCGTCCTCGCTCGCAACGCGAAAGCTGGTCGCGAGAGGGATGGTGCCTGCATCTGTGGGCAGTCCGCCTACTTATTGCTAGTCGATGAAGGACTCCCGCCCTGACAGCGGTGCAGGCCCGCGGGCGTAGCGTTCTCCACCTCGTCAAATACCTCTTGTACTCATCCCAAAGCGTCAGAGAGGATGGACTGAAGAGATTCATTGCCCATGCTGCCCAGATGATCCCTGCCCGTCCCAATGGCTTCTCTAGGTCATCTTTGACCCAGGCTCCTTCAGCATGACTCTAAGCTTGTCTTTACCCCACAGCCATCGGTCTCGATCCCGAAGCCCGCGTGAGCTCTACTGGCGATAGCCGACATCACAACAGGATGAGCGGCGTTCGGCTGCGGGCCACTTCCGGACTCATGCACCGCAACAAACGAGAGTCTTATTCGATCACCTCATCTGCGCGGCCGAGCGGCGGCAACGGAATGGAGAGACCGCAGGGCACTTTTGCCGCGCATCGGCATGGTGGTGAGCCCGAAACAGCAAAGCGTGCGCGTCGCTGACGAGCTGCGATTCCGAAGCATGGAAATTCGCTGATGTTCCGCTATTCTGTATTGAGCTGCAATTCTGTAGCGGTTATCTCGAAACGAGGTTCGCCCATGACCTCCGTGTCCTGGATCAGGCGGCTCGGCGCGCCGCTCGTCGCTTTTGTTTTGATCATCGGGCCGTCGTTTTCGCCGATACATGCTGTTGAGGATGCTGGAAAGGTTGGCGTGGTGTCCTTTGGCCTGTTCGGCGATCAAGGCGTGTTTAGATCCGAGGCGACTGGCGCAGCTCAGATCGTAGCCGGCCGTTTCGAGACTGGCCCGATCAACGTGCAGTACAATTCCAAGAAAGGCGGAAGCGCAACGATCGAAGCCCTGGCCCGGTCGTTGCAAGTGACAGCCAACCGCTTGGATGCCGAGAAAGATGTTCTCTTTTTGATTCTTACCTCGCATGGCTCTCCGGACGGCCTTGCAATCAAGGCGGGGCGGGTCACACAAACGCTCACGCCGTCTCGTCTCGCCGACATGCTCGCAAAGACGGGTGTGCGACACAAGGTGGTGGTCATCTCGGCATGTTATTCCGGGGTCTTCATCCCGCGTCTAGCGAATGCCGATGTGCTGGTCATCACCGCGGCCGATGCCAGCCATCCGTCTTTCGGCTGTGAGGACAAGGCCAAGTGGACCTATTTCGGCGACGCTTTTTTCAACGTCGCGCTCCGGCAGGCCGTCAGCCTAAAGGAGGCGTTTCTCGATGCGCGCTCACTCATCCGGAAGCGAGAATTCCGGGAGCATTTCGAGCCGTCGAATCCCCTCATGGCAGGCGGTGCAAACGTGCTACCATTGCTTGTCGGACGCCGTTGAATGACCGGCCGCGAGTGTGGCTGCAGCGGACGGAAGCTCACTGCGGTACGGTCATGAGTTCGAGCACATGGCCGTCAGGGTCGCGAAAATAGACGCCGCGGCCGCCATTCCAGTCGTTGAGCTTACCGTCGTCGAGACTCAATGGTGTGCCGCCATAGGCGAGCTTCGCCTCGCGAACGCGGCCGAAGATGGCATCGAACTCGGCATCGCTTACGTGGAAGGCGTAGTGGTGGCTCTCGAACTCCTCGTCGTCGTCGAAAAGGAGCGTGAGCGTGTCGTTGATACGTACCGGCGCGAAATGTCCACCTTTCGGATCGGCCTGGAGGCCAAAAATGCGCGCAAAAAATTGCGCCGCCGCGCGCTTGTCGCGGGCGGGGACGATGGTGTGGTTGAGGGTGATGGTCATCGGAAGACCTCTCTCCAACGATGATATACTCAAGACAAACCATAGATAGGTTTTGCAGGTCGTGGCGTGAAGGGGGCTTTATCGGACTGCGGGATGCCTAAAGACTGGATTGGGTCATTCGCGTCATTTTTGGTCCACTCGCCGCATGTCTGCTTATCGCCTGACAGCGGGCAAATAGCAGACATCCTTCAACCGCCGCTTGGGGCCACAATCAGACGCTCAATGGATCGAACCTGGCTCCGCCGCGTGGTATCCTCTGTCGGCTGAGTGTCGTTGTAGGGGAGAGGATGACATGCGTATCGCTGTGATGGCGGCCGGTGCCCTCGGTGGTTATTTCGGAGCACGCATGGCTGCGGCAGGGCACGATGTGTTCTTTATCGCCCGCGGCTCCAACCTCGAAGCAATTAGGAAAAACGGTCTCAAGGTCGAGAGTGTGCTTGGCAATCTTCATTTGCCTGAACCCAATGTGACCGATGATCCTGCCACGGTCGGCCCGGTTGATATCGTTCTGTTCGCGGTCAAGCTTTGGGACAGTGAGAAGGCAGCTAGGCTGACTCTCCCCCTGGTGGGACCCCACACCCGGGTGATCCCGTTGCAAAACGGCGTCGATAGCGCGGAGAGGATCGCCCCGATTCTCGGCACCGACAACGTGGTCGCCGGAAGTGCCTATATTGCTACAGTGCTGTCCGCGCCTGGCGTCGTCACCCACACGAGCCAGTTCGCGCGCATGGTCTGCGGCAGGACCGACGGTAAGCCCGATGGGGGTCTCAAAGCCTTTACCGACGCTGCTCATGTGGCCGGGATCGACATCTCGGTGTCCGACGGGATTGACCGGGAGCGCTGGCAGAAATTTGTTTTTCTCGTCGGACTATCGGGCGCGACCACAACGACTCGCCAGCCGCTGGGGCCAATCCTGGCCGACCCGGATACGCGAGCGTTCTTTTACAGCCTGATGAGCGAGGTGGTGGCGGTCGGCCGCGCCAAGGGCGTTCCGATCCCGGAGAATTTTGCCGAGGACAGAATGAAATTCGCCGAAGCCTCGCCGCCAACCTTCAAGGCTTCTATGCTGCACGATCTCGAACGCGGCAACCGGCTCGAACTCGACTGGCTCGCCGGAAAGGTGGTGGAGTTCGGGCGCCTGCTTGGCGTTCCTACGCCAGCCAACAATGCGGTCTATGCCATGCTCAAGCTGTACAGGATGGGTAACGCCCACGCCAACTGAGCGCAGCAGAGCACTTCGACATGTCCGCCTCGGGAGGAGCTCTGGCGGCGTTTTGAGTTGTACCACATCAGCTTAAAGCCGCGCGACCGTCCGCGGTAATTTGGTATTCGGTCTCGCCCGATGTTTGGGGGATCGCATCAATCAGGCCCAGCTCCACCAATCGCGCGACGAGCTCGTGATCGAACAAAGGTGTGCTGATCCACGGTTCAGAGGTCAGCTGCTTCAAGAACGCTCGCTCGATCTCGGTTAGGTCCACGGTTGCCTCTCGGAAACCAACTCGAGCAGACCTGGCGTCGTTCCGCCCGCCCCAATCAGGAAGGGCCGAAAGCACTAGTCAGTCCGATCGCTACGGGCACCAGTCCCACGATACTCCACAGAGAGGGTGAGCTGGAGCCCAGGCCCATGACGAAGATCCAGACGCCGAAGCCCACAATGATTGCCGAAATGGCGTAGGCGAGTGCTTTGTCCATCGGACGATCCACGAGAAACAAGGAGCTTCCATGCGATCTTTGGAGCAAGCCGCTCGACAAGCCCTCCTCGCCGCCGCGATGAAAATATTGAATGGCGGTTTGAAAGTGATTCGAAGGCAAAACGAAAATAGCATGTGCTTTGGCAGAACCTTAGGCCGCGATTAAATGAGATATTTGGTTATATGTAGTAATAATGATGACTCACCCCAGAATTAAAAAATATGTTTGGGGAAAACATGGGAGGTTTGAATGGAAGCTGCTCGCCGCTTTCGCGCAATGGCGTTGCTTTGCCGGCAGACGGCCGCGCTTCATCCTGAGAGAAGCTGGAAGCTGCTCGCCGAGGCAGAATATTGGGAGCATCTGGCGTCTGCGACTCGAAATGACTGAGCTTCGACCATCGGTCTGCGCTTCCGTCCTATCGGGGTAGTCATGTGCATTACTATTGAGGCAATGACTTGTGCTATTCTGCGAGAGCGTCTGCAACCGATCGTGGCAGAGCTTAGAGAAGTGAAGAGGCTTCGAAGTAGGTTCCAGAATGTTGAAGCGAGAAAAGTTGGCAGAAGACGACGGATCAAAGCGCATAGCAGACGCTTCTTAGAACATTCGTCGTTCAAATATATTGATCCGCACCGGCTCATGCACGCGGCCTTGATGTACTGATCCGCAAGTGCGAATGCCGATTGAGTGCGAGATTATCTTCTGCAAAGGGCCATGAACCGACCTTCCGGCAATCGCGTTGAGCTACTGGCTTCAGCGACGGTGCCGGTCGCTTGAAGCCGGCAACCCGGCCGAACGGACGACAGCTAGCTTGTTGTCGCGCCATCCGCCCGCTCGGCTGAGGTTGCGGAGTTTCAGGCAGGATTCGCGTATTGAGCGTTATGGAATGAAAGAGCGATCACGCTCGCGCATAGAGATGTTCCGGATCAAGCCGGCCATTGGCCGACCAATATCGATTGTCCGCTCGCTGCCCGCAGATGCCACGCGAGATGGCTGCTCCAGCATCCACTTGGTCTCCGGGCGATCAAGCCCGGTGTGACGCTGCGCGGCCGCTCGCCTGCACTGCCAAGAGCGCGGCTACGCCGAAACCGGCTGCCACCCAGCCGAGCCGTCCTACTCCGCCATTGGTGACGACCAGCGCGCCTATCGCCGCACCCGTAGCGCTGCCCAGATAGATCGCCGACGAATTCAGCGACAGGCTGAGCGAGGCAAGGCTCGGAGCCAACGCGACCAGCCGCGCCTGCTGCGCCGTCATCAAACCCCAACTGGCAAGGCCCCATAGCAGGATGGCCGGCAGAAGCGCGAGCATGGAATGTGCGGGCGCGAGCGCCGCACCCAGAGAGAGGATGAGGTACGCCAGAACGGTAAGGCCTCCACCGACGATCACCGTCTGCGTCGCGCCCCACTGATCCACCATGATGCCGCCGAGCCGGGCGCCCGCAGCACTGGCGAGCCCAAAGCCGAGCAGCACCAGGGCCAGCCCTCGCGACCCAATGCCGGCGACATCGGCAAGGAAGACGCCCAGATAAGTGTAAACGGTGAACGTGCCGGCTACCGTCAGCACGGTCGTCGACAGGACCGCCAACACGTCAATGCGCTTGGCCAGCGCGACGCGCTCGCCCAGACTCGCGATCACACCAGGCGCCTGATTTGGCAATCGCGCGAGGATACCAAAGAGCGAGATCATCGCCAATCCCGCTACGCTGAGAAAAGTGGCGCGCCAGCCGAAACCCTCGCCGACCAATACTCCGAGCGGCACACCGGCGATGATTGCCGACGTCAGCCCATTGGTGACCATGGAGAGCGCGCGGCCGCGTCTCTCGGGTCCGCCCATTGCGGCGGCATAGCCGCTGGCTGCCGGCATGAAGGTGGCGGCGGACAGCGCCAACAACAGCCGCGCCGCCAACAGCCCGGCATAGCCCGGCGCCAGTGCGGCGAGCAGATTAGCAATACAGAACCCTGCCATCGCGACGGCTAACAAACGGCGCCGCTCGAGTCCGGCCGTCAGCACGGCCATCACCGGCGCGCCGATGGCATAAGCAAGCGAGAAGGCCGTGACCAGATGACCGGCAGCAGGCAGGCCGACGTTCAGGTCGCGGGCCAGCGCGGGCAACAAGCCGGCGATCATGAAGCCCTCAGTGCCGATCGCGAAGGCGCCGAGGGCCAGCCACATCAGGGAGTTCAGTGATCCGGGCATCGAGGCCACAACGGCTCAGGTGCCCCAGGGCGCGTTGCGGATAAGAGCGCATGCGCCCGGCAGATGAAATGCCGGATCGTGTTGATGGATGTAATCGAAATTGACGGTGCCGAGCGTCGTCAGGGGCTTCTTCAAGGCCGAGCAGGTTTGAGCCTTGATGAAATCATCCTTAAAATTGTCACCGCGAGGAAAAGCAGTGAGAACCTGGTCGCGCTGTTCCGGCGTGTATTCATCGAACCCAACGCCGATGACATCAAGCAGGACACCCGCATTTGTGAGAGCAATCTCGGGCCGCATGTATTGGGGAATGCCCGGCGTGGTATGGAGGGCGATGGCTTCCCAGACCAGATCCGATTTGGGATCAGGAATACCACGGCTGTGAAGGAATTCGCGTGCCGCATCAGCGCCGTCGACTTCAAACCGCTTTGCGTCGGTATGATAGGCGTCGACAAGACCAAGATCATGGAACAGCGAAGCGACATAGAGCAGTTCAGAATCGAACTTCAGATTCTGGCGAATGCCTTTCATCGCACCGAACACAAAGACGCGAACCGAGTGATTGAACAAGAGCTCGGATTCGTGTTGTCGCACCAGTTCGGCGGCTTCGCGCGCGATCTTGCTGTCGGGAATCCTGATGCCGGAAATAACGTCAACCATATTGGAACTCCTGTCTCCGTGGGTGTGTGTGGGTAATCTGTGTTGTCTGCATTGCCCGGGCTCACGCGAGCCTGACGCGTCGGGATCGGACCGACCGGCTTCAGCGCCCCGGCCTGGAAGCGACACTGGTCTGTTCTTCCCGACTGCGCCGCCTCACTGCGAATTCGTCCGTCGTGATTTCTACCCGCTTCACGCGATGCACCCTCACGCTCTCAGGAACGATGCGCAGGCTTTCTTCACGCCTATCGACGTCCCGAGAATCAACAGGCGTTGCTGCCGCGATGATGTCGAGATCGGGCCATCCCGGCTCTTGCTCGACGTTGTCGAAAACTGGGGGCGCTGTCTCGCGCACTTCGTACTCTTCCACCCAGCCATCTTCCGTCCAATGGCCCATGCTCACGCTGATTTCCGTTTGCTCCGAATCGCTCATGGACTCGACGCGGGCAGCCTTGTGAAAAAGGATGACATTGAGAGCGTCCGGGAGGGACTGCGCTGATGGAACAATGATCCCGTCAATCGGCGCCGACGTATCGGCCGCAAGAAAATCAACGATGGCTTGCGTCGCGACGTATCCAAGCGGTTCGTCATCCGGCATTGCCGGCCGCGTGATATGTTTACTCAGCGAGCGCATGAACATGGCGCTATCCAATCTCTCGGCCAACCCGAAATCGGCAAGGTCTTCTGTGACCCGGACGTGCCCGAGCGCGGCCAAGTCGAGCAGTCGGAGCGTCCTGATAATTTCGAACTGAGCCACCGCGACCCGGCTACCAACAGCGGGCGCACCTCGGCAATAGCCGCGTTCTGATTGTTTGCGCCGTAGAAGACCGAGACGCCGCGTGCGTTAATATGTCCGGCCATCGCCAGGAGAGACGGTGGAGAAGCCAAGTGGTTATCCGGTCTGCCGAGGGCGGTTTCGAGCTTGCCGTCAGATTGAAAGACTCGCGCACGATAGAGGGTATGAAAATCCTTTCCGGGACCGGCATCCACCACGAGCGGGCGGCCCGCGCGCGTTTTCAGTCCGGCAACGCCATCGAAAATCGACGTGAGATAGTCTGCTGCTGTCCGACTGAAACACCGCGCCTCGGTTCTGAGCCAGTTTTCCAGGATACGCCAACCCATACTTCGATTCATCTACGTTCTCCCGCGCAGCGTCGAACGTCCATGCCGACGTAAGACATCGTGCGAATGAATCAGCCAGTCCATCCCTGCAGGAAGTCAATCAAAAGGTCGTTTGTAATTTCGGGCTGCTCTTCCTGGGGGACATGCCCGCAACGAGGCACAGCAAATGTCCTCAAGTTGCTGGCCATCTCCGCCCAGATAGCCGGCATGTTGAACGCCTTACCTACGCCGTCGAATTCCGCACCCCACACCGACAAGGTTGGGCACGCGATCTTTATCTCAGCGTCGGCGTGATCCTGCGCGAGATCGTCTGAACTGGCGCGGTAATCCGCCAATGCGCCACGGATAGCACCGGGGCTGCGATATGCCGCGACGTAGGTGTCAAACGCTTCACCGGAGATGGCGTGAGGATTGTAGCACCACTCTGAAAACAGATGGCGCAGCCACTGCTCCTCGCGTCCCGTAATGAATATCTCCGGGAGATCGAGCTTGAGATGGAACAAGAAAAGCCAGTAGGTCTTCGCCATTTTTGCGAAGTCAAAGTCGCGTGCGATAATGCGCGTGGGAACATTGTCCATAACCACCAGGCGATCGGCTGCATCCGGATAATCCTTTGCAAAGCGGGTGGCCACCCGTGCACCGCGATCGTGCCCGATCAAAGCGATCTTCTCGACATCCAGTTCGTGCATCAACTCGCGGAGGTCCTTCGCCATGTTGCGCTTGTCGTAGCCAGTCACGGGCTTGTCCGTTTCGCCGTACCCCCTCAAATCCGGCGCAATGACCCGGTACTTTTTCGCAAGTCCCGGGATCTGATGTCGCCAAGTGAAACTCGTGAACGGGAAGCCATGCAACAGGACCACCGGTGCTCCGCTGCCCGCCTCGACGTAGTGCTGACGGATTCCATTGGCCTGAATTGTGTGATGGCTAATTCCAGTCATCGAACCGTTCCTTCTTATCCATCGAACGAGGCTCACCAAGGTTCCACGGACGTTCGGACGTCGACCTCGAACGACCAGGCTCTGCGGCACTGCCGGTAGAGAAAGGCGTAGCATTCCACGATGCCCGCGATATCGAGCAGCCGGTCGCGGCGCGAGTCGGCGTCCGGAAAGCGGCTGTGGATCTTGTCGCCGTCGACAGCTCCATCGACGACGACGTGGCCGACGTGGATTCCCTCGGGCCCGTATTCCTTGGCCATCGCCTGGGCCAAGGTCCGCAGGCCCGCCTTGGCGGAGTTGAACGCACCATATCCGGCCCGGCCGCGCAGCGAGGCGCTGGCTCCGGTAAATAGGATCGTCCCTCGCTTCCGCAGGACCATGCGGCGCAGCGCCTCGCGCCCGAACAGAAAGCCGCCGAAGCAGACGGCGCGCCAGCTTCTCTCGAAACAGTCCGCGTCCATTTCGAGGATACGTCCCGCCGTGTTGCTACCGGCGTTGTAGATCGCCAGATCCACATCAGCGCCGGCATAATCGAACAGCGCGGCCACCTCAGCCTCGTTGGTGGTGTCGGCGACGAACGAGGAAGCTTTGCCTCCCGATCGCTCGATGTCCGCGGCGACCACGTCCAGCGCGGCCTGCGTACGCCCGGCCGCGACGATTCCTAGCCCCTCCTTCGCAAATCGTTTGCAAAGTTGAGCGCCGAGCCCGCGATCTGGACCGACGCCGATGATCACCGCCTTGGACATTGCCTTTCTCCGAGTGAGTGGTCCGCGACAATCACAGGTCAGTTCGGCCAAGCCGAGCCAAAAATGATCGAACAGAAATTCTGACGAACAAAATTCTTGTCCTTCAATGCCAAGACATCGGCCTTCACATTCCCGAACGTCGTCAGCGGCTTCCTGACAATGCCGTTGGCGAAGTGCTCGATGATGTTCTCCTTGAAGTTCTTCTCGCGCGGATGGTGGACGCAGACATGGTCACGCTGCTCCTGTGTGAACTCGTGATAGTCGACGCCGAGCACGTCCATTTCGACGCCGGCGGTCACCAACGCGATGGTGGGGCGCATATGCTCGGGAATGCCGGGCGTGGTGTGGAGCGCGATTGCTGTCCATACGTCGTCGACGGCACGCTCCGGCACACCATAGCTCTTCAAGAAGTCGCGTGCGGCATTGGCGCCGTCGACTTCGAAGCGCAGGTCGGGGCTCGAATATTTCTCTGTGAGGCCCATGTCGTGGAACATGGCGCCGAGATAAAGCAACTCCGGGTCGTATTTGAGCCCGTGGCGCTCGCCGGTCAGCGCACCCCAAAGGAAGACGCGGCGACTGTGATTGTAGATCAGGTCGTCTTCGGTATCTCGCACGAGTTGCGTGGCAGCACGCGCGATTGCGCTGTCTGGCACGCATATGCCGGCGATGATGTCGGACATCGAGCAATCTCCGTGGTTGGTATCCAGCTAGTTCTCGACGGGTTCGCTTCGGCGAAGGGTCGATTTTGCCGGTCGGGCCTGCCGGTATTACGCAGTAAAGCCGTGCTCTGGACAACGAACGGAGTCCTGTGGATCAGGACAGCCGTACGATGTATCAGGACAAAGTCCCGTCGGAGATTTCGCGGCAGCAAAACACAGCGGCTTCTTCGTCGGATAGCTTGCAATCTATTCCGACTCAGCCCGCCGGAAGCTGGCGCGATATTGGACAGGGGTCACGCCAATGTGAGTGCTGAAGACAACCCTCATCCGGTCCGCCGACCCGAAGCCGCAATCGAAGGCGACGGCCTTCAGCGGCCGGTCAGTTGCTTCCAGCATCATGCGAGCCGCATCAACGCGGGCGCGATCGATGAATTCGTGCGGTGTGATCCCGCTCGCCTGCACGAAATGTCGGACTAAGTTCCGGGAGCTCATGCCGACGACCGCAGCAAGCGAATCCAGAGTATGGCGAGCCCCGATGTTCCCCATGACGTGGTCCTGGATGCGTGCGATCGGCGATTCCGGATCCGCAGACGCCGTGAGGTAGGGGCTGAACTGTGACTGTCCACCCTGCCGCTGGGCAACCACGACCAGACGCTTGGCAACCTTGAGCGCCGTTTCCGCGCCATGCCGCTGCCCGACGAGCGCCAAGCCCAAATCTATTCCCGCCGTGACACCAGCCGCAGTGATGAGCCGTCCATCGCGGACATAGATCAAATCCGGCTCGACTTTTGCTCTCGGGAACCTGGCTGCCAGCGCCCGGGCATCCTGCCAATGGGTAGTAACGCGCCGGTCATCCAGGAGACCGGCATAGCCAAGGACAAAGGCGCCGGTGCAAATCGATCCGTAAACGCTCGAGCGCCATGGCAACTCCTTGACCCACTGAACCAGAGCCTGGTCGGGCTCCGCTTCGGGCGGCGTCGGAGAGCCGGCGATCAGAACAATGTCGAAGCCGCCTGTTGCCTCCTCGAAGGTCAGGTCGGCCACCAGTTGCATGCCGTTCGACGCGCGAAGCGGATTGCGGTGAGCGGCAACCAAGACTGTTTCATAGAGGGAGGAACCGTCGAGAAACGTGTTCGTCTCGCTGAACACGTCCATCGGACCCGCCACGTCCAGGGCCTGGATCCCCTCATACACGACGATCGCGACAGATTGTACCGGCACCTCTTTCAGCCCCTCCCGTTTGGCGCCGTATTATGTGCAGGTGTGCGGACGCTGTAAAATGCCTCGTGCGATCTGGGGCAACAAACTTGCGACGTCGCATCAGGCGGCCGGCATCACATTGTGGTTGAGCCTGAACATGTTGGACGGGTCGTAGACCTTCTTGATGGACGCCAGACGCGCGTAGCGCTCCGGGCCGTAAATCGCCGCGGCGTCGGCCGCCTCATCCGGTGCGAGATTGTTCACCATCCGCCGGTCGCCCCGCCATCGCTCCATGCCGTCGAGCAACTCGGCGACCGACCTCTTGAGCTGCTGCTCCTCCGACAGCGGACCGGCCGCAACACCCAACAGAACATACGGCAGGCCCCTGGTCGCCACGGCGTTGGGCACCGCCGGGTCCCGGTCCCACGCTCCGCCCAGAGCACGCAGTTCAGCGATGCACAGGCCGGTCTCGGAATCCGGGCCGACGAGTTCGACCAGCTTGTCCTGCGCCGCTGCAGAAAACTCCCGCAGGGTGATGCTCCGCTCGTAGTAGGGCACCGGTTCGGTCGGCTCGTTGTGGATCGACGCGACAGCGGTGTACGGCATGTCCGCCATCGTGTCCAAGACTGCCGGAGCTACCGCCCGCAGCGGCGCTATCATCCGTTCGCCATCCTCGGACGTGCCCGTGTAGGCGATGCGCAGACACACCAGGAACTTCCCGCGTAGCAGTTCAGGCACTTCGGGCAGCGGCGGCATCCGCAACACAGCGAATGACGAGATCATGGTCTTCGGGGTGCGAGGGTGCCAGTCGGTCCAGACTCGCAGCACATCGGCCATCCCTTCACCGGAGAAATAGATGCCACCGCCGTAAAGGCGGGACACCGGGAACAGATCGAACTCCAGCGAGGTGACCACTCCAAAATTGCCCTTGCCGCCGCGCAGCGCCCAAAACAGTTCGGGTTCGCGCTCCGCATCGACATACCTCAATTTGCCGTCAGCGGTCACGACATCCAGCGAGCGCACATGGTCGGCGGCGTAGCCGTGAGAGCGGCCGAGGGTCGGACTGAGCCCG
This sequence comes from Bradyrhizobium sp. 1(2017), assembly GCF_011602485.2. Taxonomy (NCBI): domain Bacteria; kingdom Pseudomonadati; phylum Pseudomonadota; class Alphaproteobacteria; order Hyphomicrobiales; family Nitrobacteraceae; genus Bradyrhizobium; species Bradyrhizobium sp. 1(2017). The sequence goes on from NZ_CP050022.2 coordinate 6,215,394, forward strand.
CCGCCCAAAGTATAACCGACGACTCCTACCGTGGGATTTGACCCGCTCAGCGGCGCCAGCCCGGCCTTGGCCGCCTTCTCGATGACCTCGGACCATATCGCTCCGGCGCCGACGCGGGCAGTACGGCCGGCCGCATCGATGACCACGTTATTCATTCGCCGGGTCGCGATCACGACGGCGTCGTGCGCCTTGTCGATTACCTGGTGGCCGGTGGCCTTCACCAGAACCGGACGGTGCTGCTCCGCCGCGAAAATGACGGCGGCCTGCACGTCGGCCACATTCTCCGGCACCACGATCACAGCGGGCGCCAATTCGTGATTCAGATTCCAGACGGCGCGTTCATCGTCGTAACCCGCATTGCCCGGCAGTAAAACCGAACCCGCGACCTTAGACACGAGAGGCGCGGCATCCTTCGGCAAGACCGGCGGCAGGCGGGAAGCGCTGAAAGTCATGACATACATCCTGTTGCTGGTGCCCTGCCCGAAGCAAAGACACCTCCGAACGGCTCAGAAAAACCTCGTTCTTCATGAGCCTGAGCTATCGGGCGGACCTGTTCGTGTTTTCGGGATGAAGCGTTGCCAAGACAACGACCACGATCCTGCGGATCAGGACCGCAAGCGAATCGTTTGGCGTCCCGTCGTCGACCGGGCCGGTGGAGGACTCGGACTATTTCTTCTCACTAGACACCCCATCCACCAGAACGAACTCGAGCGTCGCGCTGTCACGTCGCAAAGGAAGGATCGACTGATAAGCATCTGACCGGTAACAGCGTTCAGCCGCGTCAAAATCCGGAAACTCAGCGACCACAACATGCGCGCGGTCCGCAGCTCCCTCAAAGACGATCGTCTTGCCGCCTCGCGCGATATGTCGGCCGCCGAAACTCGCGAGAACAGCAGGCGACCTCGCCGCATAATCTTGAAAAGCGGTTCGGTCATGAATGACCCCCCGCACGACAAAGTATGCTGGCATAACGCGATCTTCCTTTTCAACTGTCGGTGGACTACCGGGCCGACTTATCTATTGGCACTTTTCCGCATCAGCTATTTGCAGACCCCGAGCGAAGCGGCACTGCGCATTTACAAATGCGCGAACAACACGCCGTTCCTTGAATATAGATCGATCGCTCCTTAATTGCAAGCGAGTGAAAATCATCCGGATAATCTGGATTGATTGCTCTATAATTGGCGCATTGATGCTCGCCAAAGCACGGAGACACCATGATTAAGCGAACTTTCCTAGTTACTGGGGCCAGCAAGGGCATTGGCCGCGCGTTGTGCGACCAGCTTTCGGCCTTGGGCCACAGCGTTGTCGGCATCGCGAGATCCCACGACCCGACCTTCCCTGGGACGCTCGTTTCGATCGATCTCGCCGATCGAAATGCAACGGACCAAGCGCTCAGCGAGCTCACCTCAAGCTATTCATTCGACGGCGTCGTCAACAACGTGGGGTTTGTACGACTTAACCGGATCGGCGAAATAGACATCAACGAGATAGATGAATCATTTAGAAGAAATCTGACACCTGCCGTGCAAGCAGTTCAAGCAATCCTTCCGTCGATGAAGGCGAAGCAATGGGGCCGAATCGTCAATCTCTCTAGCCTGGTCATTGTCGGTGTCGAGGGACGCACAATTTACGGAGGGGCGAAAGCTGCAATATCGAGCTTTACACGCACGTGGGCTGTGGAGCTAGCGGGGAGCGGCATTACGGTGAATGCCGTGGCTCCAGGTCCAACCGAGACTGAGATGTTTCGTCAGTATACACCCGTCGGAAGTATAGCCGAACGACGTTTCCTTTCGCTGGTTCCAATGAAGCGCCTGGGCAAGCCCTCAGAACTCGCAGCGTCAGTTGCTTTTCTTCTTTCGGAGGAAGCTGGCTTCATCACTGGCCAGACGCTTTTTGTCGACGGAGGCGCATCGATAGGCAAGGCATCCATCTAGCTTTCTGGCAATGAACGCGAGCCAATCGCGGCAAGCGAGCATCGTGCCCCCACTGCGTTGGAGATATCCCTAAGTATCTCCAAGGCGCGCTTTAGGTGGATGTTGGACTGAGGTGCCGAAACGCGTCCACATAGTGAGACTTGATAAGTTCGGCAAAACACTTCATGTTTTAGATCAACCGCTACATTTTAACTGGAATGAGCGCGAAAATGGCCCGCCCCCGCGAATTTGATGAAGAGAGAGTGTTGAAGGCTGCGGTCGACGCCTTCTGGACTAAAGGTTATGTCGCTACATCGACCCGCGATCTGACGGAATGTACCGGGCTCACCCAGAGCAGCATCTATGCAGCTTTCGGCGATAAGCGCGGAATCTTCTTGCGCTCATTAGAGCACTACCTCAATCAGTTCCTTCGGGAACGCATCGTGCGCTTGGAGACTTCGCTGTCGCCTGGCCAAGCCATTTCAACCTTCTTTAGAGAGGGCTTGGTTCGATCTCTCGCTGATCCGAAGCATCGGGGTTGTATGCTGGTCAACACAGCACTGGAAGTGACCCCAGACGATCCGGAACTCCTTCGGCTTGTGGCTGATGAAACTGTCTTGATCGAGCAATTCTTCCGACGTTGCATTATTGCAGGCCAAAGGACCGGCGAAATTCGGACAGAATCTGCTGATGAAAGTGCGCGCCATTTGCTTGGCGTCCTTTTGGGATTGCGAGTGCTCGCTCGCGTTCGTCCGAAATCCGAGCTGTTAATGAGCATAGTGCGGCCCGTCTTGGAAAACCTGGGTGTTCCGTGGCCGAGGAACGCTTCCGAAGCAACTCGAAAGCCACGGGTAACGCGAAAGCGTTGAATAGCCGCGCGCTTGACGCCATCGACCAGCGCAAAGAGGTCGTCGACATTGATGCCGTTGACGATGGCGGGTTCCGCAAGCTTCGTTGCTGCACCCATTTGGCGCTCCTTTGCTTACGTCAGGCTTCGCATTCGGATAAGCGGCGCGTCGCAGTTGCCAGCGGGATGGGTTGGCCCTGCTTTTCATAAACAGGGAAGTCCGTGAAACCCACTTCGCCGCGCCGGGTGTAATAGGTTGACCGGTCCGCAACGGCCAACGGCCAGCCGTGCTTGAGACGCTCGGCAAGGTCCGGGTTTGCGATGTAAGGTCTTCCGAACGCGATCAGGTCCACCAACCCGGTGTCGAGCGCAGCCTGGGCGCGCTCGCGGTCGTTGAAACCGCCGCACCAGATGAAGGCACCGGGAAACACTGCGCGGGCCTTCGCCAACAGTGCGTGGTCGAGATAGCGAGGCTTGAAAGCCGCCGTCTCCATGTTTCCTTCGGGCAGCAACTCGTAGAGCAGATGGATGTAGGCCACGCCGCGTCGACCCAGTTGCTCGATAACGTACAGAAACGTTTCCTCGACGAGCGGCTCGGGTGGCATGGAGTTGTACTTGCCGAACGGAGATAAGCGAACACCGACGCGCCCCGGTCCGAATTCAGCCACGACAGCATCGACAACCTCCATCAGGAAGCGCGTACGATCTTCCATGCTGCCTCCACCGTAGCGGTCGGTGCGCGTGTTGAGCACCGAGTTCATGAATTGCTCGATCAGATAGCCGTTGGCCGCATGGAGTTCGACGCCATCGAATCCGGCCTTGCGCGCATTGGCGGCAGCCTTGGCGAAGGTATCAACCATGGCCGACACTTCATCCGTGCTCAGCGGCCTCGGCGTCTGCGCAGACATATAGCCCAACCGGCCGTCCGGGCCGTGGGCAAACACCGACGAGGCCTCTGCCCGTTGCCCGGTCACGCCCACCGGGGCCTGACCGTTCGGCAGAATCGAAGAATGGGCCATCCTGCCGACGTGCCACAACTGCGAAAATATCGTGCCGCCGTTCCGGTGGACCTCATCGGTAACCAGACGCCAGCCCTGTATCTGGGCTTCCGAGTGCATGCCGGGTGTCCTCGCGTAGCCGTGACCGGACTGATCCACGTCGGCGGCCTCGGCAATGATCAGGCCAGCACCGGCCCGCTGGCCATAGTACCTGGCGATCAGTTCGTTCGGCAGGTCACCATCGGTCGGGAGGTTGCCCTCGGACGTCCGCGTGCGGGTCATGGGTGGCATGACGATACGGTTCCTCAGCGGAACCGTGCCGCCAAGCAGTTGAGTTTCGAACAAGTGGGCCATAGATCATCCTCCGATCAGGTTGCTGCCGGAGGATATCGTTCGGTGGCCATTCCAAATCTACACACCCTTTGGTCAGTGGTCGGCGGATGAAGATCATCAAGAGACTACCGGGCTTGCCGGTCGAGCGTGCGCTGGGCGTGCTTTCGGGACGCTGGAAGGCAGTCCTTCTCGATGTTCTATCGGATGGCCCGCAACGCACATGCGACCTGGAAAAGCGCATTGCGGGCATCACGCAGAAGGTGTTGATCGAGCAGCTGCGAGCGCTTGAGGAACATGGAATGGTGAGCCGGCAGCCCAGGGCCGGCGACAGTCAGGCGATCGAGTATCTGCTCACTCCGCTCGGCAAGAGCCTGCGGCCGGTATTGGACTCTCTCATTGAATGGGGAGCCCATCACGCCAGAGAACTCGATGAGGCCCATAGGCTTCTGCCATGCAGTGCTGTCGTTCGAGATCGCAGTACCTGACGCTTCTCCCGGCTATCGCCGTGCAAAAGTTCTAGACGCATCTGTCGTCACGTGAGGCGATGCTGTGCTCGACATCTAGAACGGCCCGAAAGACGTTTGGCATTACAGCCGGCGGCTTAATAGAACCAGACTTCTCCGGCATGACCGCCGCGGGCGTCCAGCGCCAGCCCAGCTGGTCTGCTGCGGGTGAAAGCGACGCTCGGGTCAGTGATCAACACCGGTGGCTAACTTGCAGCCACAGCAATTTGTGGCCCCCTATTCGAGCCGGTATGCCGCAACAGCATCCTCATTCCAGCGGACAGAAGCCCGCGCCGAGTCACTTGTGCACACGGGAGCGAGGCTTCGCCGCGCGCCCCGGATTCGCAGATCAGTTGTTATGGAAAAGCCGGCCAGCGGCCGACGTCCGGTTTGATCGGCTTAGCGGACTTGAAAACATTCAGAGCGTAAGTCAGCAATGGGCCATTTCCGGACTCGTGCACGGCAGCAACAAGGGTTTCTGTTCGATCGCCTCGTCGGCACCCGCGCACCGAGCTTATTCGGGTAACCCAGCTTTGCGAAGACCCTCGGTATACAGCTTCCAGCGTGATTGCCCGCCCCGGGCGATCCACGCAGATATTGTAAAAGCGGGATCGACTTTAAGCACATGCGCCGCCCACTCACGCGCCTCTGCGTCGCGTCCGAGATGGGCGAAAGCGGCGGCGAGACAGCGGTAAGCCGACGAATAGGGGTTCTGACGAAGGGCCTTCTTTCCAGCGACGATTGCCTCGTCAAAGCGCCCAAGCTCAATTAAGGCCACCCCCATCCCAGTAAACGGCCGGTATAGCAGCGGGTCTACCGGGCTCAAGCGGATAGCACGTTCAAAGCTGCGGAGCGCTTCCTCCGGCTGAAGTGCAATTGTATAGACCCAACCTCGGCCATTCCATGCGTGATGTGAATTTGGATTGAGCTTGACCGCCCGCTCTGCCATTTCGATCTCACGTTCACTATCGCTGACCATGAATGCCGAGGTTGCGGCAGCCATAGCTAACGTATCTGGATCATCATCGTCGACGCTCAATGCATAGTGAGAAAGCCGAATTGCTTCCTCCCGCTCGGAATCAGGATCGTCAGCATAGCCAAAGAGGACGTTGTTCATGTGACAGAGACCTGCCAGAGCAGCGACAACGCCGAACCGGGGATCTAGCTCCAAAGCCCGACGAGCCAGCCTGATCGCCTCGGCCACCCCTTCACGGGTCATTGGGTAGTACTGTTGCGCGGCTCGAAGATAGAAATCATACGCGGTTAGGTTCTTCGGTCGTCGCCGCGCCGCCTCCGCAATTTCTGTTTGAAGTAATTTCGGGTGAATGGTTGAGACGACCGCGACCGTGACTTCGTCCTGAAGAACGAAAATATCAGTCAGGTCGCGCTCGAACCTGTCCACCCAAATGTGCGCGCCTGTCACCGCATCAACCAACTGCCCAATGATGCGAACTTTGCCTGACGCCTTGCGCACCGACCCCTCAAGGACGTAGCGCACGCCAAGTCTGCGCCCGACTTCCTTAATATCGACGGCTCGGCCTTTGAAAGTGAAGCTAGAATTGCGAGCGATCACGAACAACGATTTGAACCGCGAGAGCGCGGTGATGATCTCCTCAACCATCCCGTCCGCAAAATATTCCTGCTCGGGATCGCCGCTCATGTTATCGAACGGCAATACCGCGATAGAGGGCTTGTCGGGGAGCGCAAGAGCGCTCTCGGGCGCATCGCCCGGATCCGGGCCCGCAACTTCTCGCGTCTCCTGCACCTGTCCCACGAAACGGAAGCCCTTGCGCGGAAACGTCTTGATCAGGCGCTGCTCCTTGCCGGTATCGCCGATGGCCGCGCGGACAGCATTCAGGCGGGTCGTAAGCGCAGCATCGGACACAATGCGACCATTCCAAATGGCATCGATGAGGTCGCCCTTGCTGACAACCCGCTCCCTGTTGCGGATCAGGTAATCGAGCAGGTCAAAAACTTGCGGTGTGATCGACACCGCATCGGTCCGCCGATGCAGCTCGCGCCGGTCGGTGTCGAATGCATATTCCTCGAAAAGATAGCGCAAGCTGCCATTCCTTCTCGGGGCCGCCTCTGTATTAGCGCATGAAGAATAAGTCGCCAGTAAGAGAAATGTAAGCCACCAGTTAAGCGCGCCGGCACCTCTTGGCGCAACCTCCGCCTGGTGAATAGTCGGGACAGAATACCCTCAATGAGCACGATATCGATCGGCTATGTCAGTGGTCGCGTCCGGTCTACCACAGAGAGCTGAGGTCAGCGCGAATATGGACGTTCGACGCTAAGGGCCACCTGCGGCCGTGGCAGGGACCGCTCAGGTTGAGCGAAAAGCGAGAAAAAAGTTGACGGGACGTGAACCAATTCACATCTGACAAGGCCGGCCGGGGAAAGTATGAAGCGGTACATTAGCAGAACCAAGGTCGGGGGAACGATTGCCAAACCTGCTGCTACGGAGTGCTCCATGAGCAGCGAACGGTGGCCTTACTTTGCCGGCGTTGCATCGATCATCCTAGCGATATGCTTTGCGTACTTGCTTGAACGGAAGTGCCAAAGAGAGCTTGCATTTCAACGCTCCTTTCCTTCCGCTCTGTCCGAGCTAATTGTAGGAGACGAGCCGATTAGGTGTTGGTTTGATAATTGATCTATGTGGAGGCCGGTTACTGCTCTGGGGCATAAGCGGCGGTCCGGCCCCTCGGCGAAGGCATAACCGAATGTTTGCATAGGGGTGATCCGATGAATTCCAATGCAGATTTTTCGAGAATTCTAGACCGCATACTTGATACAGCGGCCGACAATTTCAGGATCGCAAAGATCCTCGTTAAACTGGGACTTGATCCTGACAACATCACCTACGACGCACTGTTCAATCGGCTGTTTGAAATTGTGTTGGCGAATATCACGCTCGCCAACATGTTCGCCTTGGTTGGCGCCATATTCTTTGTCGCTACCTTGTTGATGCAGAGAATGGTGCCGCTGCGGGTCGCGAATATGGTCGGCTGTACATTCTTCGCAATTTCTTGCGCGCTTTCCGGAAGCGCTGCCACCTTTCTGCTTTATCTGTTGCTGTTGCCAGTCAATGCCGTTCGCCTCCGCCAACTGCTCAAGCTCGTTAAGAAAGCACGTAACGCGACGCGGGGTGACAGGTCGATGGAATGGCTCAAACCATTCATGACCGAACGTAGATATCGCCGAGGCGACATACTCTTCAGGAAGGGTGATGCCGCTTCGGAGATGTTCCTCATCGTCACCGGGAAGTTTCTCGTCAAAGAAATCGGCGTCGAGCTTCCGCCAGGGCGCTTCATGGGAGAGCTTGGCTTCCTCACACCCGATAACCGGCGAACCGCGACCGTCGAGTGCATAGAAGAGAGTCAAGTCCTGACCATAACTTATGAAAGGCTACTTGAAATCTATTTTCAGAGTGATCAGCAATTCGGCTACCATATCCTCCTTCTGACCAGCCAGCGTCTCCTGGAAAACAACCAACGACTCCAGGAAAGCATCTCGCGGCTGGAAGCAGCTCTCGCACAAGAGAAGGCGGCGCGACAGATGGCAGCTGTGCGGGGCGCAGCTTGAATGGCATTAACTACCATTGGGGGCACGGTCCGCTTCTGCCCCCAAGCGGACTTCGTTGCGTCGCGGTTCTCTCCTCTCTAAGGCTCCACAATCCGAACAATGCTGATGCTGTATGTTTTAGGGGCACGGCAAGTTGCTTAGATCTGACCTCTGAAGCGATATTTCATCGAGTCTCTTGAGACAGGCGAACTGGTGAAACGGCCGAACTTGCTGAGCGGCACTTGCAACACGTCGCGGCCCTTCGTATCTAATTCTCAAAAAGCGAATACTCCAGTCTCGCTCAAGCTTCTGAAATGTAACGGGATCGGACTGGCGTCGGCTGGGCCCACGGTCTCCTCGGTTGAGCGAGAGAGATCCAAACCGCGCCCCAAATAAGCGGTTGGTTTTCCGGCAAATCCTGTACTGGACCGATTCTGCGGGTTCTAAGATTCGGAGAAAATTCGGTTCTCCAGACCTATTCGGCACTAGGTTGGATGGATGGCCGAACCTCTCCGTCAGCGAAAAAGCAGGAAAACGGCCGTATTTCTGGCCTCGCTCCAGATCGTAGTACGTGATCATTTTGGTGGGGTGGCGGAGAGAGTGAGATTCGAACCCACGGTACGGTACGGTACAAAGCTTGTCCGAAGCGGGACCGAACTTGAATTGGACGCATGCTCGTCATCATCAAAAAATGAAGACTGAGCTATTTACCACAAATGATGGTTTTCACCTTTGGTAGAACGATCAGCTCCATCGCGATCCAGCGGGGCGAGGGTCGAAGACTGAGCAAAGAGCCGGCGACGGCGACATATGACGGCTCAGACATGTCCAGCCTTGCGATAACGCGAAGATGATCGATTTGACCTAACAGCCACCAGCCTTATCGAGGTGACGCAAGCAGGCTGACCTGAGTGCATGATGTGGCAACCTTGATTGGCTTGGAGTTGAACGATCTGCCGAATGATGTTTGCTTTGCTTCATGGCGATCGACGGATCCACAGCCCAACCGACCTATGACCGTAAAAAGCGCGATTCCAGAATGCGGCAGCGCGCGCGTTCCCCTCGCTATCCCGAAAACGGTGCTTGGCCGGCGGAGATGCGGATTGACATGCTCGCTGCATATCTCGATTTCCGGAGCGTACATGAACTCGTAGGCACCATCTCCAGGGGCCTCGCGCCCGCACCGACGAGCTGTCGAATCCGAGGCCGAGTACGAGAGCCAATTTGGTCTAAGGTCGCCGTAGACGAATATGTTGCGCGGGTCTGCGCCATCCGGCAGAATCGGCCGTTAACCGATCTGGCAACGCTGGTATGAAGCCCCCGAAAACTGCTTTGAAATTGCCTCGGTATTGCAGACGGAAGCCATCGAAGAGTGGCCGATGGGCCTACTTTTTTGAGCCTCCGACCTGGGCCCGCGACCAGGGATGTCATGTGAAGGCAGAGCCCTTGGGCGAGGATTACGCCGCAGCCGTCGAGCGCGCCGAATACGTTCTGTTGCCAGCTTTCGACAGTTGGCGGTCTCGCGGCCTCACGGACCTGGTCCCCGTCGGCATTGCACTGGGATCATTTGACTGGCTCGCGGGCGTATTCAGGGGGCACCAGAAGTGGAAGGAAATCGACCACAAGACGCAGCGTCTTTACGAGCAAGGCTTGGCATTGTTCGCTGATCAGTTGTTAAAGGACGGCACGCGCGCTGGCTCGAAGCAGATTACCGATTTTACAAAGGGCTTCGTCGACGCCGTTTATGCAAAGCTGCTCATTGTTGAAGAGAAAGACGCCGATGGAAACGTCGTCCAACGGGAACGTCGACGCTTTGCGAACGCTGCGATGACGGCATGCCGTCGTGCCTGGTTCGTCGGGCAACGTGCAGAAGAAAAGAGAGTGCCCGCCGTCAACCCGTTCTCAAAAATGGGACTGAAGGCCCGCGCGCCAGGAACGCCCGCGCGAGAAACGCCGACTGCGACCTGGGACGAGCTCGTCGCCTTTCGCGCCAAGGCGAACGAACTTGGCTACCGGTCCGTGGCAACGGCGGCACTTGTCGCGTGGGAGTGGCTCCAGAGAGAAGAGCACGTCTTCGGTGCACTCAAGATCAGCCACTATCGACCGAAAGAGCGTCCGAATAGCGTTCGCATCGTCCATCCAAAAAATGGCGAGGAAGCTTGGTGGCCGCTTTTCGATGAAACCGGTGAGACCTTGTTCCCGGAACTGATGACCGAGCTGGATGAAATCAAGCAGACAACCGTGTCCGGCCTGGTCTTTCGACGCGACCATTCGCACCGGAGGTCACCTACCCCGCTGCCATGGATCACAGCCAAGCAGGATCTTCGCTACCTACGCGGGGTCGTGAAGAAGATCGTTCGCGCAGCCGATCTTCGAGAGGAACTGTCTTTTACATCATTCCGCCACGGCGGGTTCACCGAGGGCGCCGACAGTGATCTGACAGATGCCGAGCTAAGAGCGGCAGGCCGGCACAGGTCATCGCGGCAATTGCCGACCTATGCAAAGCGCACACGGAAACAGCTAATTTCCGGCACCAAGAAGCGACGTGAGGAAAGAACAAAGGCAGCCGGTTTGTCGGAATAGCCACGACCCGTCTGTCGGAATAACGACCGCGAGAAACCCCTAAGCTATTGAAAAGCTTGGTGGGCGCACCAGGGCTCGAACCTGGGACCCGCTGATTAAGAGTCAGCTGCTCTACCAACTGAGCTATGCGCCCGAAAGGCGGTCAATTGCCTTGCGAGGCCGGTCGTTTAGCAAAGCGATCCGGGTCTGGCAAGCGATGGGACGAAGGTTTTTCCACAGTCCCCAAAAAGCGAAAAGCCGCTGGATTCCAGCGGCTTCGCCAAGGTTAATCCGGGGCTCGCCCCCGCAGAAATCCGCCCCCCGCTCAGAGCCGCCCTTCGCGATCGCGGTCCGGGCCGCCGTCGCGGTCGAAACGGTCGCGGTGGAAATGGTCCATGCCGCGTTCCATCATCCGGTCCATGCCGCGTTCCATGAAGTGGCGGTGGCGCGGGCCGTCCTCACCGCCGCCGAACGGGCCGCGATGGCGGGTCAGCACGGCAAGCCGCCGCTTCTGGCCCTCGTCCAGCGTCTTGTAGAGCGGATCGGCCGCATCGGCGATCTTCTTCAAGGCCGCGGAGCTGGCGCCCATGTCCTCGGCGCGCTGGCGCAGGCGGGCGATCGGATCCTCCGGCTTGTCGGCATCGCCCGGCCCGGCATTCATCCGCGCATTGGCGCGGTCAATGCGCAGCTTGGCGAAATCGCGCACGGCAGCCTCGACTGGCGGCCACAGCTTCTCCTGGTCGGCGTTGAGCTTCAGCCCGGCATGGACGGCGGCGATCCGGGCGTCGACGAAGGCGGCGCGGTCTTCCGGGTTGATGCGGATGTGGCGGACGTGCTCCATCCACGGGCGATGATATTGAGCATAGACCGCGCCCGAGCCGGCGATGCTGAGCACGGCGATGGCGGCGATGGTGAACTTCCTCATACGGACCTCCTCTGGAAGGAGGCCCGAGGATGAGCGCCGAACCGCTGACGCGCAACTTACAACTTGGAAAGACAAGCGGTTCTTACCGAGATGTAAGTACCGTGAATGCCTGTTCAGACGCACACTGAAACCATTTGCAACAAAAAGGGCCTCCCTGCCACCAGGAAGGCCCTTTGCTCACGCACTGCGACGTGAGCCAGATGATCGTGCTTGGCGTGCTCAGTTCGTGGTGCTCTTGGCTTCCTTCTGGAACTCGTCGATCAGCGACTGGCCGACGCGGCCTGCGGCGTCCTTGTAGACCGGCTCCATCGCCTTGCGCATCGCCTCGTCCTGCTCCGGCGTGAGCTTGATGATCTCGCTCTTGCCGCTCTTCTTGATTTCGGCGAGCGCGTCGTCATTCTCCTTCTGCGACTGCGCGTTGCTGTAGGCGGTCGCCTCCTTCATCGCCTTCGAAAGCTGGTCGCGGATATCGGCCGGCAGATCGTCCCAGAACTTCTTGTTCACGATCACGACGTAGCCGATGTAACCGTGATTGGTTTCGGTGATGTACTTCTGCACCTCGTGCATCTTCTGGGTATAGATGTTCGACCAGGTGTTCTCCTGTCCGTCGACCACGCCGGTCTGGAGTGCCTGGTAGACTTCCGAGAACGCCATGACCTGCGGCAGCGAGCTGAGCGCCTTGAACTGGGCCTGCAGAACGCGCGAGGACTGGATGCGGAATTTCACGCCCTGATAATCGGCCGGCGTCACCAGCTTCTTGTTGGCGCTCATCTGCTTGAAGCCGTTGTCCCAATAGGCAAGTCCGGTGATGCCCTTGGCGTCCAGCAGCTTGAGCAGCTTTGCGCCGAGGGGGCCTTCCGTCACCTTCCGCAGCGTCTTCAGGTCCGGAAGGATGTAGGGCAGATCGAACACCTCGAACTCGCGGATGCCGAGCGGACCGAATTTCGAGTTGGACGGCGCCAGCATCTGCACGCTGCCGAGCTGCAGCGCCTCGAGCTCTTCCTTGTCCTTGTAGAGCGTCGAGTTCGGATAGACCTCGACCTTGACCTTGCCGCCGGTGTACTTCTCGGCGAGCTCCTTGAACTTCTCCGCCCCCTTGCCCTTCGGCGTGTCCGTGGCGACGACGTGGCTGAACTTGATGATGATCGGCGATTGGGCCAGTGCCGGCCCGGTCAGGCCAAGTGCCAATACCGCGATGGACGCGGCGATCGCGAAGGTGCGCATAGTATCTCCCTGTCGTTATTCTCTTGGGCTGCCCAGAGCGGGCGCCTGTTCAATAGCCGGGAGCATCAATAGCGGCTCACGCGTTGAGCCGCTATTGGCCCTTAGCAGGGCAGCCATTCATGATGAATGATGTCGTTCCGGGGGCCGAACCTGGATTCCCGAGGTTCCGGGCTCTCGCTTCGCGAGCCCGGAATGACGAACTAAGATTTGTCAGCTGGCCGCCGCCGTCGTCACCGTGTCGCGCTGGCGCTTCATGACGATCTTGTTGAGCGCGCCGAGATAGGCCTTGGCCGAGGCCACCAGCGTATCCGGATCCGCTGCGCGCGCCGTCATCGAGCGGCCGTCATGCGACAGCCGCACCGAGACCTCGGCCTGCGCGTCGGTGCCTTCGGTCACCGCGTGCACCTGATACAGCTCGAGCTTGGCCTCGTGCGGCACCAGGCGCTTGATGCAGTTGAACACCGCGTCGACCGGGCCATTGCCCTCGGCCTCCTCGATCTTTATCTGGCCGTCGACGTCCAGCTTCATGGTCGCGCGCTGCGGGCCGTGCGTGCCCGCGATCACCGTCAGCGAGGTCAGCTTGATGCGGTCGTGCGAGGCCGCCATCTCCTCGTCGACCAGCGCCTCGATGTCCTCGTCGTAGATGTCCTTCTTGCGGTCGGCAAGCGCCTTCATCCGCGTGAAGGCGTCTTCCAGCTGGTTCGGGCCGAGCTTGTAGCCCATCTCCTCCAGCTTGTGCACGAAGGCATGGCGGCCGGAATGCTTGCCCAGCACCAGCGAGGACTGCTTCAGGCCGACCATCTCGGGCCGCATGATCTCGTAGGTGGAGGCGTCCTTCAGCACGCCGTCCTGGTGGATGCCGCTCTCATGCGCGAACGCGTTCCGGCCGACGATGGCCTTGTTGTACTGGACGGGAAACGAGGTCGCCGCCGACACCACCTTCGAGGCCCGGGTGAGCTGCGTGGTGTCGATCTTGTTCCAGTAGGGGAATTTGTCGTTGCGCACGTTGATCGCCATCACGATCTCTTCGAGCGCGGCGTTGCCGGCGCGCTCGCCGATGCCGTTGATGGTGCACTCCACCTGGCGCGCGCCGCCGACGATTCCGGCCAGCGAGTTCGCCACCGCCATGCCGAGGTCGTTGTGGCAGTGCACGGAGAACACGGCCTTGTCCGAATTCGGCACGCGCTCGATCAGCGTCTTCATGAAGTGGGTGTATTCCTCCGGCACCGTGTAGCCGACGGTGTCGGGGATGTTCACCGTGGTGGCGCCGGCCTTGATCACGGCCTCGACGATGCGGCACAGGAAGTCCATCTCGCTGCGGGTGCCGTCTTCCGCCGACCATTCGACATCGTCGATCTGGTTGCGGGCGCGTGCGACCATGGCGACCGAGGTCTCGATCACCTGCTCCGGGGTCTTGTTCAGCTTCACTCGCATGTGCAGCGGCGAGGTCGCGATCACGGTGTGGACGCGGCCGCGCTTGGCGAATTTCACCGCCTCGGCGCAGCGGTCGATGTCGGCCGGATGCGCGCGGGACAGGCCGGCAATGACGGCGTTCTTGGAGCGGCGCGCGATCTCGCTGACCGCCTGGAAGTCACCTTCGGAGGTGATCGGAAAGCCGGCTTCGATGACGTCGACGCCCATATCGTCCAGCAGCTCGGCGACCTCCAGCTTCTCCTCGAAGGTCATGGTGGCGCCGGGGCATTGCTCGCCGTCGCGCAACGTGGTGTCGAAAATGATGACGCGGTCCTTGTCGGACTTGTTCACGGTGGCCATTTCAAAATTTCCTTTTGAGCTTTTGCGCCGTTCAGGACTGTTAAGTCTCTTGGCGCCTGAGGTGTCCGGTGTTCTCGTACAACCCCTGAGTGCCCAGGCGCGTGGCGCCCAGCCGGCCCTCAGGGGCAGCTAAGAAGGAGCCCGCCAAGAAGGAGGGTGGGCAGCGCGGCCGGGATCGTGGCGGCGGCCAGAGCCACCTCCTCCGAAATCCCATCGATTTGGCCGCGAATCAGCATTGCCAGACCCTTTTGAGCCACAAATTCTCGGCCAAAACCGTTGACGGTTGGTTGCCGGAAGGCTCAGTGGGGTCGTTTCTAGACGAGAAACGGCCGCAACTGCAACGCCAAAAGATGGTCAGTATGGGTGACCTAGTAGATCCGTGTCGCCCATATGGAGCACAGCGGCCCCGCATTTCGCTTGGCTCCATCCAGGCAACTTCGCGAGCCACCCGCCGCCGGCTATCCCGTCCCGGTACGGCGGGCGCGCGCCCTGCTCTCCCAGCGGTTCAGCATCTGGCCGAGCTCGCCGTTGACCACGGGGACCGCGGTGCTTGGAAGCGCGATCTCGTTGGTGTTGGCCGGCGTGTTGGCGGAGAGCCAGTCCGGCTCGGTGTATTGACGCCAGCGACGTGCCTCCGCGCGCCTTTTGCGGGAGACGTAGTCTCGCGTGAAATAGCCAGCCGCAAATACGATCGCGAGCAGGATGACCAGGACGACACTTTGCACAATGAGCTCCGGCTTTATTCCCCGTAGGCGCCCCCACTTCAAACGCATTCGAAGGTGACGAAATTGCGACCCGCGATCGCGCAGCGGTTTCGATTCCACCTCTCGCAACCTGCATCGGACCGGACTAACCTCCGCCCGGCTTGGCCGGATCAACCGGCCGGCGAACATGATCGGGAGGACGCAATGACACGCCAAGAGGCTCGTGACGAAGAGCAGCGTGACCGGGATGCTGCGCTTTCACGACGAACACTTGTCCAGGGGCTTGCAATCAGTGCGGCCACCATAGCCGGAGCCGGCTCCGCGCTGGCCCAGACCGGACCGGCCGCACCGCCGACCACGATCACCACACCGCCGCGCGATTTCGGCCCGAACGGCGCGCCGACCACCTATTTCTGGGACCCCGATATCATCGCGGTCGATCCCTCCTTCAACGATCTCGCGCAGCCCAACACCGCGATCAAGCGTCTCTACACCGGCCTGTTGTGGGCCGAAGGTCCGGCGTGGAGTGCGCAGGGCCGCTATCTGCTGTGGAGCGACATCCCCAACAACCGGCAGATGCGCTGGACCGAGGACGACGGCCGTGTGAGCGTATTCCGCACGCCCTCCAACAATTCCAACGGCAACTCATTCGACTTCCAGGGCCGCCAGCTTTCCTGCGAACACCTGACACGGCGGGTGACACGCTACGAGCATGACGGCACCGCGACCGTGCTCGCCGACTCCTACCAGGGCAAGCGGCTGAACTCGCCGAACGACATCGCCGCGCATCCCGACGGCAGCTACTGGTTCACCGATCCGCCCTATGGCGGCCAGCTCTACGAAGGCGAGCCCGACGTCGCGGGCGGTCCGAGCAATGCGGCCGGCAAGCTCAATCCGCGGATCGGCCAGCCCGCCGGCTTCGTGCCGGGCAAGCGGGAGCTGCCGACCAATTGTTATCGCATCGATCCCACGGGCCGCATCGACCTCGTCGTCACCGAGGACCAGGTGCCCGATCCGAACGGCCTGTGCTTTTCCCCCGACTTCAAGAAGCTCTACGTCGCCTCGACCGGCAAGGGGCCGGGCGACACCGGCCCCGGCGGCAAGGGCGAGATCTTCGTGTTCGACGTCGGCAGCGACAACAAGCTCACCAACCCCAAGAAGTTCAGCGATTGCGTGATCGACGGCGTGAAGTGCGGACCGGACGGCCTGCGCTGCGACGTCAACGGCAATCTCTGGGCCTCCAGCAATGCCGGCCGCGCCGTCGGCTACAGCGGCGTCACAGTGTGGTCGCCGGAGGGCAAGCTGCTCGGCCGCATTCGACTCCCCGAGGTCTGCGGCAACGTCTGCTTCGGCGGCCCCAAGCGCAACCGCCTGTTCATGGCGGCGAGCCAGTCGCTCTACGCGGTCTACACGGCAACGCAGGGCGCCGGCCCGGGCTGAGCGGAGCAGACAAGATCACGTCACGGCGCCGGCGTGCCACGCCGGCGCCGGATTTTCTGGAAATGATCCATTCGGTGCAAATCGGATCGTCTGGGACCATGCGCGTTGTGATCTGCGGCGGCGGCGTGATCGGGGCCTGCATTGCCTGGTTCCTCCGCCGCCGCGGCATCGACGTCATCGTCGTCGAGAGGACCGAGGTGGCCGCGGCCGCGTCGGGCAAGGCTGGCGGCTTCCTTGCGCGCGACTGGTGCGCCGGCACGCCGCTCGACGCGCTGGCCCGGCGCAGCTTTGCGCTTCACGCGGAACTGGCCAGCGAGATCGCGGGCGATTGGGGCTACCGCCCCATGTCCGCCTATAGCGGCTTCGTTGCCCCCGATGGCGACGCACGCAGGAATCTTCTCCCCACACTTGCCTGGCTCGCCAAGGGCGTCGTCATCGCCCAGCGCATCGGCACGCGCGAGACGACTGCGATCGTTCATCCGCGCAAGTTCACCTCCGCCGTGATGGACGCGGTGCTCGCGCAAGGCGGACAGCTCCATCACGGCCGCGTCACGGCGATCGTGCGCGATGCGGACGGCGTGACGGCGAGGGGTGTCGAGGTCGACGGCAACGTCGTCGAGGCCGACGCCGTCGTCATCGCCATGGGGCCATGGTCGCTGCTCGCCGCGCAATGGATGAGCCTGCCCGCCGTCTACGGCCAGCGCAGCCCGAGCATCGTGTACGACACCGGCACGGACGTGCCGGCCGACGCGCTCTTCCTCGAGTACGAGGATGACGGCAGCGCCGTGTCGATCGAGGTCTTCCCCCGCGCGGACGGCAGCACGCATATCACGGCCCTCTCCGACATCGCGCCGCTTCCGCTCGATCCCGCATCCGTGACGCCAGACCAGGACGCGATCGCGCGCCTGCAAGCGATGAGCGAGCGACTGTCGCCGCTGTTTTCCTCTGCGAACATCATCGCGCGGCAAGCATGCTTCCGCCCGGTGACGCAGGATGGCCTGCCGCTGATCGGCAAGGTGCCGGAGAGCAACGGCCTCTATGTTGCGACCGGACACAATGTCTGGGGCATCCTCAACGCGCCCGCCACCGGCGAGGCGCTCGCGCAGCTGATCGCCGATGGCGCCGCGCAGATCGACCTCTCGCCATTCGATCCCGCCCGGCTCAGTCCGCTCGATCCGTCGCTGCTGCACGGGCGCTGAGCAGGACGGCGACATGCTCGCCACGTCCATGCATGGGTGCCGCCGGAATCTGCATGCCTGCGTTGCTTCCTATCGTGCCGCGATAGACTTTAGTCCGCCTCTCACAATCCTGAATGCAGTTTCACTTGCCGAGACCGGCCTCGCCGCTATAGTCGCCGCCCAATAGCTCACAAGAGGCTTGTTCAAAGGAGAGAAGCAATATGAAGATAAGACTCTCAGTTACGTTGCAAATTCCAGCTGCGTTGCAAGTTCGCTCGACGCCGCCGTGACCGGCGCGCCCGAGACGTCGTCAGGCTGACGTCAGTCTCCCGAGCTCCATCAAGCTAACCGCGAACTGAACTGAACGTCATCCGGGCCTTGCCCGGAGAGCTTTCTGCATGCCGCGAACGCAGCACTTTCTCTCCAACCGGCAGCTAGGCTGCCCGGCCACTCATCAATGCGAGCATTCCAGATCCTGATCGATGGCTTTGCCATCAGCGCGCTCTACGCCCTCGGTGCCACCGGTTTCACGCTGATCTTCGGCGTCTCCGGCGTGCTCAACCTCTCCCACGGTGCCATCATGGTGGCCGCAGCGGTGGCGGCCTGGGCCGCCGCCAGCGTGCTCAACGTCGGCACCTATGCCGGCGCGCTGATCGGGGTCGGCGTCGCCCTTCTCACCGCCTTCGCCACCTATTTCGCGGTGGTGAAGCCGATCCAGGATTCCCGGCGCATTCCCAATGAGGAGAAGGAGATCTTCGTCCTTACGGGAACGCTGCTCTGGGGCATCATGATCCAGGAACTGATCGCCTATTTCTTCACCAACAATGCCAAGACGGTGCTGCCGATCGTCGAGGGCGTGGTCGAGATCCTCGGCGTGCGCACGCCGCGCAACGAGATCTTCACGGCGATCGTCTGCTGTCTGGTCATCGCGCTGTTGTGGCTTTTGGTGAACCGCACCCGCACCGGCAAGGCGGTGCTGGCGGCGTCGATGAACCCGCGCGGCGTCACCCTGCTCGGGCTCGAGCTCACTAACATCTACGTCGTGGTCTGGGCGATCTATGGCATTCTAGCCGGCATTGCCGGTGTGCTGCTCGGCATGTTCCTGGGCGTCAGCTCCTACAGCGTCGGTCCGCTGACCGCGAGCGCGTTCTCGATCGTCGTGCTCGGCGGCCTCGGCAGCGTCTCCGGCTCACTGATCGCGGCCTTCGTGGTCGGTTATCTCGAGACGTTGACCGCCTATCTCGTCTCGCCGGCCTACCGCACCATCCCGGCCCTGCTGCTGCTCGTGGTCGTGATGTACGTCCGGCCCCAGGGCCTTCTGGGGAGGCGCTGAGATGTCCAATTTCTTCACCTCGCGCCTCTTCTTCGTCTCGCTCGCGCTCGTCCTCATTGCAGCGACGCTGCCGCTCTATGTCTCCGGCTATGTGCTCGGCCTGCTCACGGTCGCGTTCTATTTCGGCGTGTTCGCTATGGCCTGGGATCTGCTGTTCGGCTTCGCGGGCGAAGTCAATTTCGGGCCGACCTTCCTGATCGGCGTCGGCGCCTACACTGCCGGCATTCTCAATGCCCAGTTGGGCTGGTCGGTTTATCTCTGCATCGTGCTGGGCGCGCTCGCCTCCGTCGTCGCCGGCCTCGTGCTGGCGCTGCCGGCGCTGCGCGTGCGCGGGCCCTATTTCGGCCTGACCACGCTGGTCGCGGTGCTGATGCTGCAAAACTTCATCGTGGTGTTCGCCGATCTCACCGGCGGCGAGATCGGGCTCACGATTCCCGACGTCATCAGCATCGATGCCGGCACGAACTACTGGATCGCGCTCGGCTTCATGACGATCTCGGCGGCGATCCTCTACGGCCTCTCGCAATCGCCGATCGGTCTCGTGCTGCAGGCCAGCGGCCAGGATCCGGTGCAGGCCGGCGCGCTCGGCTTCAACATCGTCAAGCACAAGCTCGCCGCCTTCGTCGTCAGTGCGTTCTTCTCCGGACTCTCGGGTGCGCTGCTGGTGTTCTACTTCGGCACCGCCTCGGTCGGCACCGTCGTCGACGTTGCCGTCGGCGTAAACGTCATCGTCGCGGCCGTGCTCGGCGGGCGGCGCACGGTGCTGGGCGCAGCGTTAGGGGCGATCTTCCTGATCGTTGCCGGCGAGTTCCTGCGTCCCACCGGCGAGCTCGCGACCTTCATCGTCTCTGCGGTTGCCCTCCTCGTGGTGCTGTTCTTCCCCGGTGGCTTCCTCGGAGCGGCCCTCTCGCGTGAGGCGCGCTCGTGATGGATATGAGGCTATCAAACCGGGCCGTGCTCGAAGTCCGCGGCCTCACAAAGCGATTTGGCGGCCTGACGGCCGTGAAGAACCTTGGTTTCGACGTCAACGGTGGCGAGATTTTTGGCCTGATCGGGCCGAACGGCTCCGGCAAGTCGACCGCGATGAAGAGCGTGATGGGGATCGAGCGCCCGACCGCCGGCGAGGTGATCTTCGAGGGCGAGAACGTCGCCGGGCTTCCCGCGCACAAGATCGCGCGCAAGGGCTTTGGCATGGTGTTCCAGCATTCGCGTCCGCTGAACCGGCAGACCGTGCTGGAGAACATTCTGGTCGCTCTGCTGCCGGACAGCCTGTTCATGCTGTTCCCCGACAAGACGCTGGTCGAACGCGCCAAATGGATCGCCGAGCGCGTCGGGCTCGGCAATGTGATGAACCGCCGCCCCCCGACGCTGCCCTTCGCCGACCTCCGCCGGCTCGAGCTCGCCAAGGCGATCGCGCGTGATCCCAAAGTCGTGCTGGTGGACGAGCCCTTCGCCGGGTTGACGCGCGCCGAGGTCGACATCTTCTCGGACCTGATCCGCAGCTTCCGCGACGAGGGGCGCGCGGTGATGCTGGTCGACCACAACGTCAAGAGTGTCGCCGCTCTCGTGGACCGCGTGCTCGCGATGTATCTCGGAGAGGAGATCGTCACCGGCAAGGCCGACGAGGTCATGAGGAACGAAACGGTGCGCCGGGTGTATCTCGGCGGCGCCATCGAGACTCACGCACGGCCCGAGACCAGCTTCAAAGACAAGGCGCCGCTGCTCCAGGTCGAGAACGTCAGCGTGTTCTACGGCAAGGCCCAGGCGCTGGAGAACGTCTCGATCCACGTGCACGAGGGCGAGTTCGTCTCCGTGGTCGGCCTCAACGGCGCCGGCAAGACCACGCTGTTCAACACCATCTCCGGCTTCCCGCCTTATAGTGGCGAGATCGTGCGCGGCGGCGAGAAGCTGCGCGGCACCAGCCCGGCGAAGATCGCGCGCAGCGGCCTCGTGCAGTGCCCGGAATCGCGTGAGCTGTTCGGCGAGATGAGCGTACGGGAAAACCTCGATCTCGGTGGCCAGCATCTTGCCGACGACAAGCGCGCCGCGCAGCTCGCCTGGCTGTTCGAGCTATTCCCGATCCTCAAGGAACGCCAGGGCCAGATGGCGCAGACGCTGTCGGGCGGCGAGCAGCAGATGCTCGCCATCGGCCGCGCCCTGATGATGCAGCCGCAGATCCTGATCCTGGACGAGCCGACGCTAGGCCTTGCGCCGGTCATCCTCGAGCAACTCTCCAAGGCGCTGACGAAGCTGCGGCAGACCACGTCGATCACCGTGCTGCTCGGCGAGCAGAACGTCACCTTCGCGCTGCCCCATGCCGACCGCGTCTATGTGCTGGAGCATGCACGGATCGTCTGGGAGGGCGATCCCGGCCGCTTCGCGAGCGAAGCCGGCGCCGATTTTCTCTGAGTCCGTCAACATCAAAAAAAGCAATAGAAAGGGAAATGACCATGCGACCATCAGTTCTCGGCAACAGCTTCCTCGCCTCCGCACTGGCGCTGTGCCTTGCCGCGCCCGCCTACGCGCAATCGAGCGCTCCCATCAAGATCGGCGTCATCGCCGAGGTGCAGTCGATCGCCGGCGCGGCGACACCGGGCGGCGCGCAGATCGCCGCCGACGAGATCAACGCCAAGGGCGGCATTCTCGGCCGCAAGGTCGAGATCGTCACCTACGATAACAAGAGCTCGTCGGCAGATTCCGTGCGCGCCTTCCAGCGTGCGGTCAGCGAGGACAAGGTCTCGGCCGTGATCGCGAGCTACATCAGCGAGGTCGTGCTGGCGCTGGAGCCCTGGGCGGCGCGGCTGAAGATGCCTCTGATCACGCCGGGTGCCGCCTCCAACGAGATCACCAAGGCAATCCACAACGACTACGAGAAGAACAAGTACACCTTCCATGGCTATCTGACGTCCGCGGCGCAAGCACAGCTCGTCTGCGACGCAGCCAAGGATCTGCTCGTCGACAAGCTCAAGTTCAAGACCGTCGCGATCATGAGCGAGGACGCCGCCTGGACCAAGCCGCTCGATGTCGGCTACGAGGCATGCCTCCCGAAGGCCGGTCTCAAGGTGGTCGAGCACGTGCGCTTCTCCCCTGATACCACCGACTTCACGCCGATCTTCAACAACATCGAGAGCAAGAAGCCCGACGTGATCGTCACCGGAATTTCGCATGTCGGCGTGCAGCCGACGGTGCAGTGGAAGAACCAGCAGGTGCCGATCCCGATGTTCGGCATCAGCGCGCAGGCACTGAGCCCCAGCTTCTGGAAGGACACCAATGGCGCCGCCGACGGCGTGCCGTCGCTAGCGGTTGCGACACCTGATGTCGCCGTGACCTCCAAGACAAAGCCGTTCGCTGCCGCCTTCAAGGCCAAGTTCGGCACCCCCCCGGCCTATACCGGCTACACCGCCTATGACGAGGTCTATATCATCACGGACGCGATCAAGCGGGCCGGCTCGACCGATCCCGAAAAGATGGTCGCCGAGCTCGAGAAGACGGATTACGAGGGCACGATCGGCCAGATTCAGTTCTACGGCAAGAACGACGAGTTCACCCACGGGATCAAGTCCGGCCCGGGCACCGTTTCCGGCCTGATCTTCCAATGGCAGGACTCCAAGCAGGTCGTGGTCTGGCCCGAGAAGATCGCGGAAGGCAAGATGAAGTTTCCGAGCTTCGTGAAGCTGTCGCAGTAACCGGCTGGCGCCGGACGCTGCGGTCGTCTGCGTCCGGCGTTCCCACCACCTTGCCAAGGCCCGTCGCTTCACTGCGGCGGGCCTTCATCATGAGAAGGACGCCCCCCGCCCGCTAGCATCCTGGGACCCATCCTGCGATCCTGCCGTTACCCTCCCGCGGGAGGCTGGAGGAGCCAGATGGACGACCGACCGAAACAAGTTGACAGCCTGATGCAGGACGACGGCTTCGTCCGGGTGCGCGGGGCGCGCGAGCACAACCTCAAAAACGTCGATGTTCGCATTCCTCGCAACGCTCTTGTCGTGTTCACGGGCGTGTCAGGCTCGGGGAAATCCTCGCTCGCCTTCGGGACGATCTACGCCGAGGCGCAACGGCGCTATCTGGAGTCGGTGTCGCCCTATGCGCGGCGCCTGTTCCACCAGATGCAAATCCCTGAGGTCGACGACATCGAGGGCCTGCCGCCCGCCGTGGCGCTCCAGCAGCAACGCGGCGCACCGACGACGCGGTCCTCGGTCGGCAGCGTGACGACCATCTCGAACCTGCTCAGGATGCTCTATTCCCGCGCCGGCGATTATCCGCGGGGGCAAGCGATGCTCTATGCCGAGGCATTCTCCCCGAACACGCCGGAAGGAGCCTGCCCGACCTGCCATGGTATCGGCAGGATGCTCGACGTCACCGAGAAGTCCATGGTGCCCGACGACACCAAGACGATCCGCGAGCGCGCCGTTGCGGCCTGGCCGAGCGCCTGGCAAGGCCAGAACCTCCGCGACATCCTGACGACGCTCGGCTACGACGTCGACAAGCCCTGGCGCGAGCTTCCGAGGAAGGACCGCGACTGGATTCTGTTCACCGAGGAGCAGCCGACCGTTCCGGTCTATGCCGGTTACGACGCCACCGAGGTCAAACGCGCCCTGCGTCGCAAGGAGGAGCCGAGCTACCAGGGCACGTTCACCGGCGCCAAGCGCTACGTGATGCAGACCTACGCCAAGTCCGAGAGCGCGATGATGAAGCGCCGCGTCGCGCAGTACATGATCACGCGTGATTGTCCGACCTGCCATGGCACGCGGCTGAAACCCGAAGCGCTCAAGGTCAAGTTCGCCGGCCTCAACATCGCGGAGATGTCGCACCTGCCGCTCAAGGAGCTGCAGGAGCTGATCAGGCCATTCGCAAAGAGCTCGGCCGATAGGTCGGAGAAGGCCGTCGTCGCCCGGCGCATCTGCGAGGATCTGTCGGCCCGGCTCGTCGTTCTGCTCGACCTTGGCCTCGGCTACCTCGCTTGCGAGCGCAGCACGCCGACGCTGTCGCCGGGCGAGTTGCAACGGCTGCGCCTGGCGACGCAGGTCCGCTCAAACTTATTCGGAGTCGTCTACGTGCTCGACGAGCCGTCAGCTGGCCTGCATCCCGCCGACACCGAGGCACTGCTGCGGGCGCTCGATCGCCTGAAGCTCGCGGGCAATTCGATCTTCGTGGTCGAGCACGAAATCGAGGTGATCAGGCATGCCGACTGGCTGGTGGATGTCGGGCCTGAAGCCGGCGAACACGGCGGAAGCATCCTCTATAGCGGGCCGCCGGCAGGACTCGGTCAGGTCGAGGAATCGCGGACCGCCACCTATCTTGCACATCCGCGGCGGCCGCTGCCGACGACCCGTCGTGAGGCGAAGGGGCATCTCGAGGTCAGAGGCGTGACCCGCAACAACCTCCGCGGCCTCGACGTCGACATTCCGCTGGGCGTCATCGCCGGCGTGACCGGCGTGTCCGGCTCCGGCAAATCGAGCCTGATCAGCCAATTCCTCGTCGATGCCGTGGCCGGGCATCTCGGCCACACGCTTGCCGCCGATTCCGACGACGACAGCCTCGCTCCCGCGGTCGAAACATTGGGTGGCAAGATTGCTGCGGGTCTCGATCAGATCGATCGCCTCGTCGTGGTCGATCAGAAGCCGATCGGCCGCACGCCGCGGTCCAACCTTGCAACCTATACCGGCCTGTTCGACCACGTGCGGAAGCTGTTTGCCGCGACGCCGCAGGCCAGGTCGCGCCGCTACGACGCCGGACGTTTCTCGTTCAATGTCGCAAAGGGCCGCTGTGCGACCTGCGAGGGCGAGGGCTTCGTCTGCGTCGAGCTTCTGTTCCTGCCCAGCGTCTATGCGCCCTGCCCGACCTGCAAGGGTGCGCGCTATAACGACAAGACGCTCGAGGTGAAGATCCGCGGCAGATCCATTGCGGACGTGCTGGCGATGCGGGTCGACGAGGCCTTCGACTTCTTCCACGACGATACCGCGCTCAACCGATCGCTGTCGGTCGTCCGCGAGGTCGGCCTCGGCTATATCCGGCTCGGCCAGTCCGCGACCGAATTGTCCGGCGGCGAAGCCCAACGCATCAAGCTCGCGACCGAGCTCATGCGGCCGCAACGTGGCCACACGCTCTACGTCCTGGACGAGCCGACGACCGGGCTGCATCCAAGGGACGTCGAACGGCTGATCGCCCAGCTCGAACGGATCGTGGACGCCGGCAACAGCGTGGTCGTGGTCGAGCACGATATGGATGTGGTCTCGCACAGCGACTGGATCATCGATCTCGGGCCCGGTGCCGGCGACGAGGGCGGCCGCATTGTCACCGCCGGAACGCCGCATCAGGTCGCCCAAACCGGCGGGAAGACGGCTCAATATCTTGCGCACCGCCTGGAGCAGTAGCGGCGATCTCGCATCTGCGTCCGGTGCAGGAAGGGGCATCGCCTGAAAATTCACAGACGATGTCATGCCCGGGGCTTGTCCCGGGCATGACATTGTAGAGACTGCAGGATCCTTGCGTACTGCAGCACGGGCGGACCCGACTTTCGGGCATGTTGACTTTCCGCTGGCTCGCTCCCCATACTTCGCAAAAAAACAAGACCAATCAACAGACGGTTCAGAGGGAGGATAGGATGCCGACTTCACGCAGGCAGCTGCTGAAGACCTCGGCGGCTGCCGCCGCCGCACTCAGCCTCGATTGGACGCGCGCCCAGGCGCAAGCCGAGAATCTACGCATCGGCGTGATCTACGATCTGACTGGCCCGTTCGCCGCAGGCGGCTCGGTCGCCTCCTCGATCGGCGCGCAGATCGCCATCGACCTCGTCAACGAGAAGGGCGGAATCGGAGGCAAGACCAAGATCGTGCCTGTCGCCGCCGACTCCCAGAGCAAGCCGGACGTCGCGATCAACGAGGCCGAACGCCTGATCAACCAGGAAAAGGTCGATATCCTCAACGGCGTCTATGCGAGCTCTCACGCCGTACCGCTCGCGGCCAAGGTGGAGCAGCAGAAGAAGATCCTCTGGATCACCACCGCGGTCTCGACCGCCGTGTTCAAGGACAAGAACCTGCAATACGTCTTCCGCGCGCAGATTCATTCCGACCAGTACGGGCAGGCCTTCGCAAGCTTCCTCAATGAGCATGCGAAATCCAAGCTCGGCATGGACGCGAAGGAGGTCAAGGTCGCGTTGATCCACGAGGACGGCCCCTACGGGGTCGGCGTTGCCTCCGCCGACGAGGCCTATGCCAAGGAGGCCGGCATCCCGGTGGTGCTGCGCGAAGGCTATTCGGCCTCGGCGCCCGATCTCTCGGTGCTGGTCACGAAGATCAAGCGCGCCAAGGCCGACGTGATCTCGCATGCCGGCTACAATCCCGACATCACCCTGTTCCTGCGCCAGGCGCGCGAGAGCGGGCTGCGCTTCAAGATGCTGTTCGGCGCGGGCGCCGGCTACAGCCAGCTCGACAAGCTGCGCGCCACCTTCGGTGCCGATATCGACAATTTCTGCAACATCGATCCGGTGCCGGCCCAGCTGCTCGATCCCGCCAAGCTCGCGCCGGGCATGGGCGACCTGATCAACGCGATGGTCACGCGCTACAAGGCCAAGACCGGTGCCACCGACGTGCCGCCGCATTGCTCGATGGGCTTCAACCAGACCTGGGTGCTGCTCAACAATGTGCTGCCGGTCGCCAAGGAGAAGTACGGCAGCTTCGAGCCCGAGGCCATCCGCAAGGCGGCGCTCGACGTCGACATCCCCGCCGGCGGCACCGTCCAGGGCTATGGCGTGAAGTTCTTCCCGCCGGGCACGCCCCTCTCCGGCCAGAACGAACGCTCGACGCCGGTCGTGATGCAGAACGCCGGCGAGCACATCTCGGTGGTGTGGCCGACGAACATCCGTACGCGGGATCCGGTCTTCCCGCTGCCGAAGGGATCGACCTACGGGGCGTAGGAGGGCGGCGCGCGGCGACGATGTCCCCTCTCCCCTTGTGGGAGAGGGTGACTCGCCGCGAAGCGGCGAGACGGGTGAGGGGTATCTCTCCGCAGCGTGCACGTGGTGATATTTACAACACCACCCGTCTGCCCTCCTCCGCCGCCCAATAGCCGGCGTAGTTCACCTTGATCGTCTCATACGCCAGCGCAAGATCCGACAGCGGCTGTCGTCCGGTCGCGACACATTCCATGAAGTCCTGGATCTCCTGCAGATACCCGCGCGTCCATTCCTCTTCGAGGCAGACATATTGCCAGCCGGTCTTGCGATCGACCTTTTCGGTGATGTAGACGCTCGCGAGCTTTTCCTCGCTGGTCTGGTAGCTCATCAGATGCGTGTTCGGGGTGATGTTGGCGAACAGTGAGCCGCCGCTCGTATAGGTCTCGATCAGATTGCGCACGCCGCCCATGATCATGTCGCCGGAGAACACGGTCGCCTTGGTGCCGTCGGAGAAGGTGGCGGTGAGCGTGCCCCAGTCCTCGACATCGATCGGGTTGGCCTTGATGTAAGTGCGCTCCTCGGGCTTCAGCCCGGCGGTGACGTTGCCGACATCGCAGGTGACGCTGGCGACGCCAATGATCTCGCCGCGCGCCTTGGCCTCGACCTGTTTCAGATACAGCACGGCCGAGAGCGGATGACAGCCCATGCGGATCAGCGAGCCGCCACCGGTCATGGCCCATTGCGCGGCATGGGCCGCGTGCGAGCCGGAATGGCTCTCCTCGCCCTTCATGAACAGGACCTTGTCTTTGGTCGCCTTGAGGATCTCGGCGGTCTTGGTCACCGCGGGTGCGTAGATCCAGTCCTCGGCATACATGAAGAGTTTTCCGGTGCGCTCGATCGCGGCCCGCGTCGCGTCCATCTCCTCGAGCACGCGCTCATACATCAGCGCCTTCGGCACATGCTTGCCGATCGGCTGCTGGTCGTCCTCGCGGCCAAAATAGCCTGCAAAAGGCTTCTCGCAGATGACATGCTTGCCGGCGCGCATGGCGCCGACGATCATCTCGGCATGGAGGTTGGGTGGAGTGCAGATGTCCACCACATCTATCTCGCGGTCCGCGATCAGGTCGGCAAAGCTGCGATAGACGCGCGGGATACCATGGCGGGCAGCGAAGTCGACGACATGGTCGCCGCGCGCGGCCACCGCCGCGACCTCGACGTCCACGCCATAAACCCGCCGGAACGCATACATATGCAGCTCCGACACGAAGCCGCAGCCGACGAGTCCCACCCTGATCCCAGCCATAGCGCCCCTCACCCTTGGTTTGGGCGGCACTATAGCGCGCCGGCGGTCCTAATCCACGGGGGCACTGCCGGGCGTTGCCCGGCAGTGCCATCACACTTTGCTACGGCCTGTGGAACACCAGCGTGCGCACCTCGATGCTTTCGCGCGGCGCGGCATCGGCCGGCGTGGTCGGATCGACGAACGCCGTGTGCGGCCCGAAGCGGGTGCGGCCGTCGGTTGCGGAATCATAGCATTTGAGCAGCAGCGCCTCGTCGGGCGTCATCTCGGGGAAATAGAACCAGCGGTGATTCGGATTGTATTTCACCGAGTAGGTCTCTCCGCGCCGGTTGGGATAGATCAGGTCGGAGGCGACGAGATCGTCCGGCGCAACCGTCGTGCCGTCCGCCATCGCCAGCGGCGAATCGCGCAAGGGACCGCGGATCGGCCGCCACAAATTGATCACCTGCACCCGGCCTTTGAGCAGCTCTTCGGCTTCCTCAGGCAGATGCTCGCGCACGCGATTGGCCCCGGAGATTGCGGTCTGGTCGACATGGACGCGCGTCGCCGGCTGACGCGGGCCGCCATCGCGGATGTCAGGTGCACCTTCGACGCGCCTGCGCACGGTGTGGTCGAAGATGACGACGCGGTCGGCCTGCAACGTCGCCCGCAGGAACGCCTCGACCGCGGGATAGTAGACCGCCCTCACCTCCGCGTCGTTGTAGAAGTCTTTCACCTGCGTCGGATGACGCACCAGCGCAAAGCCTTCCCGGTCGAGCGAGAAGTTCTGCGCGATCAGCCGCGCATCAAAGATCGGAACATGATGCGGCTCCGGCAGCGACGTGCTCTTCGGCTCGCCCGGCGGAGGATCGAAGGCATAGGTGCGCGGCTTGGCTGATGTCGGTGCGAGATAGTTGAGTTCGGCGGTAACGTAGGGAAGCGACTCGATTTTTGTTTCTTGCAGGCCCATGGCCGGTCTCCCGATGTGGTCGTCGGATGGATTTTTGAGGGGATGCGGCACACCGCAAGGGAGGCGCTGCAAATAGCAATGAGCGTGTTGTCAGCCGCATGGAACGAAGAAGGAAAGCGTCGACGAACAAGCGCTATGGAAACACTGTTCTCGTCTCACGGATGCTTGAGGATGTCGTGAGGTCTCGTGCCCCGGACGCAGCGCAGCGCTTCTTCAGCGGTGCGCTGCAGAGCCGGGGCCCATCTCTCCGGGAGCAGGCTCTGTGACTGGGATCCCGGCTCTGCGGCGTCGCGTTTCACGCTGCAGCGCGTCCGGGACACGAGGGCTGCCTACAACCCCGCCTTCGCAATCGCATCCGTGAACGAACGATCGACGATGTCGGCGGCATTGAGCTTCTGCTTGATCAGTCCCCAGCGGAAATAGAGGTCGATGGTGCCCTGCTCGTCAGCGACCACGCCGTCGTCGATCGGCGCGATGCGGATCCTTGCGCGCGACAGCCAGTTCTGCGGCACGGCGGTCGGGATGTTCATCAGCCTGCCCCAGGTCGCGGCATAGCTGTCGATATTGTTCAGCGACCACGCCCGCGCCGCGGTGAGGCGGCGGATGAAGTCCGTCAGCTCCGCGCGCTTGTCGCGGATGGCGTCGGGCCGTGCGACCTGGAAGCTCAGCCCCGGCGTCAGGCCTTCCGAGGTGATGATGCGGCGCGACCTGAACAGCACCTCCTCCTGGCTCACATAAGGCTCCCAGGTCGACCACGCGTCGACCGAGCCCTGCGTGTAGGCGATCTTGGCATCCGAGGGCGCCAGGAACGCGATCTGCACGTCGCTCGCACTCCAGCCGTTCTTCTCCAGCGCGGCGAGGATCAGCTGATGGCCGATCGAGCCGCGGCCGGTTGCGATCTTCTTGGCGCGCAGATCGGCGAAGCTCTTGATCGGCGAAGTCTCCGGCACGAGGATCGCGAGCCCCTCGCGGGTCTGCCGGATGGCGGCGATCGCCTTCACCGGCGCGCCCGAGGCGGCGGCGAAGGTGAAGGGCGCGTCTCCGACCAGACCGGTTTCGATCGCGCCGGCACTGAGCGCCTCCAGCAAGGGGGCTGCCGCCGGAAACTCCTTCCACTCGATCCTGTAGGGCACGTCCTTGAGCACGCCGGCCGCTTCCATCACGGCCTGCGCATTGCCCTTCTGGTCGCCGACGCGCAAGGTGGTTTGCGCCGCCGCCAGCTCGAACGAGGCGAACAGCAGCGCGCCGGCCAGCATGAGGCGGATCATTCCGCGGCCTCGCCGCGCAGGGCCTGGCGCTTTGCGACCAGCTCACGCGTGAGCGGGATCAGCTCGCGGCCGTATTCGATGGCGTCGATCAGCGGATCGAAGCCGCGGATCAGGAAATGACTGATGCCGAGGTCGTAATAGTCGCCGAAGACTTCGGCGACCTGTTCGGGCGTGCCCACGAGCGCGGTGGTGTTGCTGTTGGCGCCGGTGAGCTTGGCGATCTCGGTCCAGAGCCGCTTGTCGATACGGCTGCCCTGGTCGGCGAGTGCAAGCAGGCGCCGCGCACCGGCCGTGGCATGGCCGTCGGCGGGCTTGCGATAGCCGGTCTTGTCCTGAAGCGCGACGGCGCGCGCCAGAATCTCTTCCGCCTTCTGCCAGGCCTGCTTCTCGGTCGGCGCGATGATCGGCCGCACCGACAGGCTGAAGCGCGGCGTCGGTCGCCCCTGGCGAACCGCTGCGTTGTGGACGCGCGAGGTGACGTCGCGTACCTGCGCATAGGATTCGCCCCACAGCGCAAACGTGTCGGCGTGCTTGCCGGCGACGTCGATCGCCGCATCCGAGGCGCCGCCGAAGTAGACGCGGATGCCCTCGGGGCGATACGGCTTCACCTGCGAGAAGGCGTTCTCGACCTGGTAGTACCTGCCTTTGTAAGTGAACGGCTTGTCGCTGGTCCATTCCAGCTTGAGGACGTCGAGGAATTCGGAGGTGCGGGCGTAACGTTCGTCCTTGTCGTCGAGCGTGTTGCCGTCCTGCCTGAGCTCGGTGGCGTTGCCGCCGGTGATGACATGCAGAGCGACCCTGCCGCGCGAGAACTGGTCGAGCGCCGCGAACTGCCGCGCCAGCAGCGTCGGGGCGGTGAAGCCGGGCCGCTGCGCGATCAGCACGTTGAGGCGGGAGGTCGTGTTGAGCACGTGCTGGGCCACCTGGAGGGCGTCGGGCGAGGTCGAATGAAACGCCAGCAGCGCGCGATCGAAGCCGGCATTCTCGTGCGCCTTCGCCACCGTCTCGATGTGGGTGGGGTTGAGGACCGGACCTTCGCGGACGACGGTCTCGGACGAATTGTTGTTGCTGATGAAGCCGATGAACTCGATCGACATGACTGTCTCCGTGATTGTTTCTGCGGAAAGCTAGAGGCCCAATGCGGCGCGGCCGAAGCCGATGCGTGTGGAATCGTCCTGCGGTGTGTGCACGCGCCCGCACAGCACGTCGCGATAGTGCCGCTCCAGCGGATTGGCGCGGGACAGGCCGTGATTGCCGGAGAGCGACAGCGCGTCCTCCACCGCGGCAACGGCGTTGTTGGTCACGGTGAGCTTGATGACGTTGGACTCGCTTCCCGAGAGCTCGACACCGTCATCGAAATCGCGTGCAAACGAATAGATCAGCCGCGCATTGACCGCGAGCCGCGCCTCGATGGCACCGACGATCTCCTGCGCGCGCGGCAGGGTTGCCAGCGGCGCACCGAGGCTGGCGGGAACACGCTGCTTCAGGAACGTGATCAGCCAATCGCGCGCCGCGCGGGCGACGCCGTCATAGATCGCGGCGACGAAGAGCGTGTGCACGCTCGCCTGCGTGACGTCGAGCGTGCGCCAGTCGGCCGGCTTGCGCACGTCGACCTCGGCATCGAGGGGGATCACGACGTCGTCGAAGATCACGTCGTGACTGCCGCTGGCGCGCAGGCCGTGATGGTCCCAGGTCTCGACGATGCGCGTGCCCGGCAGGCCGGCCGGCACCAGGAACTGTCCGACGCGCGGCTCGGGCTCGTCCGTCCGCGCCCAGACCAGGTACCATTTCAGGATCGGCGATCCCGTCGAATAGATCTTGTGACCGGAGAGGCGCCAGCCGGTCTCGGTGCGCCGTGCGATTGTCGCCGGCAGGCCGCCGCGTGCGGGCGAGCCGAGCTCCGGCTCGACCCGCAGCGCGTTGACCAGCGCGAGGCCCTCGACGCTTTCGCGCGCAAGCTTGCGCGACAGCCGCGGCGGCCATGTCGGGCTGCGCGCCATCACCAGATGATTGATGTAGTGCATCGACAGCACCAGCGCCGTCGACGGATCGGCCTTGCCGAAGATGCCGACGACGCGCGCAGCATATCGTGCACCGGCACCGGCACCGCCATGAACGGCGGGCACCGTCAGCGACAACAGGCCCGCCTCGGACAATTCGCGAAAATTCTCGAACGGGAAGCTGCCGATGCGGTCGTGCTCGGCCGCACGCGCGGCAAAGCCCGTCGCCAGCGCCTTGGCGCGCGCGATGTAATCGGGCTCGCTATGGGATGTTCGCCCTCTCACCGCGGGAGTCACCATGTCGCGTCCAATCCCAGCAGGCCGAGAATCTGACGGCGCAGATCGGCCAGATACGGATCGCCGCGATGGCGCGGATAAGGCCGCTCGACGCGGATGTCGGCCTTCACGCGGGCCGGGCGATCGCTGAAGACGATGACGCGGTTGGCGAGCACCAGGGCTTCCTCGGCGTCGTGCGTCACCAGCAGCGTGGTGAAGCCCTTGCGCTGCCACAGCGAGACGAGCTCCGCCTGCATGGTGATGCGGGTGAGCGAATCGAGCTTGCCGAGCGGCTCGTCGAGGATCAGGATCTTGGGATCGTTGACCAGCGCCCGCGCCAACGCGACGCGCTGCGCCATGCCGCCGGAGAGCTGGTGCGGATAGGCGTTGCGGAACGACGCCAGCCCGACCAGGTCGAGCGCGGCGTCGACGCGGTGACGCTGGCTCTTCAGAATGCCCTGGGCCTCGAGGCCCAAGGCGACGTTGTCCCAGACCGACCGCCAGGGAAACAAGGTCGGATCCTGGAACACGACGACGCGGGAGGGATGCGGGCTTCTGATGCGCTGCTCGTCCTCGCGCAACCTTCCGGCCTTGGGCTTGTCGAGGCCGGCGACCAGACGCAACAAGGTCGACTTGCCGCAACCGGAGGGGCCGAGCAGCGCAACGAACTCACCCGGCTCCACCGAGATGCTGACGTCGCTGAGCACCGGCAGCTCGGTGCCGTCGATGTCGAAGGCGTGGCTGACCTGCTCGATGTCGAGCGCGGCGCCGGCGGCGGGATGCGTGACCGCTTCGGCCAAGGCTACCATTTCGGCTACCATTTCACAGTCCCCTTCTGCCAGACCAGCAGCCGGTCGCGGACCGCAAACAGCAGCGTGATCGCGCCGGAGCAGAGCAGCGACATCACGATCAGCGCGGCATACATGTTGGCGTAGGCGGCCCAGCCCTGCGCCCATTGCAGGTACCAGCCGAGGCCGGCCTTGACGCCGATCATCTCGGCAACGACCAGCACGGCGAAGGACGAGCCGAGCCCCATGAACAGGCCGACGAAGACGTGCGGCAACGCCGCGGGAATCGCGACCTTCAACACCAGGAAGGACGGCTTCGCGCCCAGCGTGCGGGCGACGTCGTAATAGGCATTGCTGACGCTCGCGACACCCGACCATGTCAGCACGG
This sequence comes from Bradyrhizobium sp. 1(2017), assembly GCF_011602485.2. Taxonomy (NCBI): domain Bacteria; kingdom Pseudomonadati; phylum Pseudomonadota; class Alphaproteobacteria; order Hyphomicrobiales; family Nitrobacteraceae; genus Bradyrhizobium; species Bradyrhizobium sp. 1(2017). The sequence continues at coordinate 6,249,557 of NZ_CP050022.2, forward strand.
TCACGGGAAAGCCCGTTGCCAGCGCGATCAGGAAGGTCGAGGCGCTCCAGCTCGAGGGGAAGGTGAAGAAGGCGATCGGCAGCCAGGCCGTTGCCGGCAGCGGGCCGATGAAGCGCAGCACCGGATGCACCCAATAGCCGACCGCGCGCGACCAGCCGATCGAGACGCCGGTCAGGAAGCCAGCGGTCGCGCCGATCAGATAGCCGCCGAGCTGCAGCTTGACCGAGGCGAAGACGCTGTCGAGCAGCTTTGGCAGATCGTCGGTGTAGACCTCGATGATCGCCTGCGGCGGCGGAAAGAACGGCAGCGGCAGCCAGGCGAATTTCGCGGTCGCGACCTCCCACACGGTCAGGAATGCTCCGAGTGCGACCAGCCAGGGCGCCCGCTTCTGCAAAGCCTTGCCCGCCGACCCGAGATAATCGGCCCCGACGGTACCGAACAGCGCGACGGCCGCGATGATGAAGGCCGCTATGCCGAGCGAATGCGTGCGCGACCAGTCCCCGACATCCTGCCACCACAGGCAGGACAGGCCGAAGGCGATCCAGGCGAGGCTGGCGAGCACGCCTACGCCGGATTCCCGGATCCAGCCCGCAAGCAGCGGCGCGCGCGAGAGGCGCGGCGCGCCGGAGGCGAGGCCGTCAGACAGCGAATACGTCGACATAGATGCGCTCCGCGAATTTGGCGGTGTCGGTGGTCTGCTTGAAGACCTGCACGGTCTTCAGGTCGTCGGCATAGGCCTTCAGCTCGCGCTTGAGCACTTCACCCACGGGATGATGATGATGGGTGTGGTAGCGCACCATGCCCTCGATATCGGCGAGCGATGCGGTCTTCGGCGCATAAGGCTGGAACGACTTCGCCGTCACGGACGGATTCTGCGCGGTGAACATCGCGGCATCGAGCAGCGCCTGCGTGAGGGCGCGTGCGACCTGCGGCTCCTCACGCACCAGACTGCCGCGCAGGCCGAGGATGCAGCAGCTCTTGTCGCGATATTCGCCGTCGAGGTTGGAGGCGACTTCCTTGTACTGGCTGTCCTTGAGCCAGAGATAGCCGAGCGGATCGGACGACAGGAAGGCCTGCACCTCGCCCTTCTCGACGGCGACGTTGAGAAGGTTGCCGGGATAGGCGCGCCAATCGACATCCTTGCTGGGGTCGATGCCGAGCTTGGCAAGCTGAACGGAGAAGAAGTTCTTGTCGGGGCCGCCGAGATCGCCGACTGCGACGATCTTGCCCTTGAGATCGGCGAGCTTGCTCACGTTGGAGTCGGCGCGGGTCAGAACGCGCATGCAACCGCCATGGGTGCCGGCGGCGATCTTGACGTCAAAGCCTTGCTCCAGCGGCTTCAGCCAGCGGAGCGCCATGCCGAGGCCGGCATCGCTCTTTCCGGTCGCGATCGCCTCGAGCAGCTGGTCGGTTGAGCCGGAATAATTGATGAGCTCGATGTCGAGATTGTGCTTCTGGAAGAAGCCGTGCTCGATCGCGACCGGCACCGGCGCGAGGCACACCGCGCCGGCATTCCACGACAGTTTCAGCTTGCGCGGCGCGCCGGTGAGCGCGGGTGCATCCGACGCCGTCCGGCACAGCGGAAATTCCGAGAGGTCGACGCCGGTCGCAATCCCGCCCGGCGCGAAAGCCTGTGCTGCACCAAAGGCCCCGAGCGGCGCGGCGAAGGCCGCCGCGAGTCCCGCTTGAAGCAGATGGCGCCGGTCCAGCCTTGATCCGCCGCGCTCATTGTCGTTGTTCATCGGTCCCCGCTCCTGCGCTGGCACGGCTCCGCCGTTCGCGCAACGTGTCGCGTTGCGCAAGTTCCGTGCGGAGCCGCGTTGAGAGAATGTCTTGCTGCGGCGGTCACGCGCCGCGTTGATGCGATGCGCAAATCATGCGGCGCATACGCCGTATCGTCAATGAAATGGAATTTCGAATGTCGCGCGAAGCGAAGTCATTCTCTCCATCCCTGCACGCGGGAACGATGAAAGGATTTTCGAGAATGCGACTGCCGCCGCCGAGCGAAGGGGGCACGCATGTGCATCATTCCTGTGCAGCTCTCCCTCGCAAGCATGCCGCCTTCTCGCGCGCGGCCATTCGATGAAACGTCCTTGCCCGACGCACGCGCAATACGGACGGCCATTTCATTGACTGCCTATGGCGCGCTCATAGACTTGATCGTCTCGCTGTATCGTCCGCTCACGCGTCGTGAGCAAAGCAACAAGACAGGCCATATGCGCATCAACTCCCGTCACCATCCCATCACCCGCCGTCTCGCGGCATCGCTGCTTGCCGCCGCCGTCACCTTGTCGACGGCCGCAATATCGTTCGCGGCCGACACCGTCGTGCTGCGCGTCGGCGATCAGAAGGGCGGCAACCGGTCGCTGCTCGAGATCTCCGGCTATGCGAAAGACCTGCCCTACAAGATCGAGTGGTCAGAATTCCCCGCAGCGGCGCCGATTCTCGAAGCGCTCAACGCCGGCGCGCTCGACGTCGGCTACACCGGCGATCTCTCGTTCCTGTCGGTCTACGCGGCCGGCGCGCCGATCAAGGCGATCGGCGGCACGAGGTCGGACGCGAAGACCCAGGCCATCCTGGTGCGCCAGGATTCGCCGATCAAATCCGCTGCCGACCTCAAGGGAAAACGGCTCGCCGGCACGCGCGGCGGCTGGGGCCAATTCCTGATCGATGCCACGCTGGAGAAAGCAGAGATCAAGCCGGAGGATGCGACCTTCGCACCGCTCGGCCCCGTCGACGCCAAGATCGCGCTGCTCGCCGGCTCGATCGATGCATGGGCGGTGTGGGAGCCTTACGTGTCGTTCGCCACGCTGAAGGACAAGGCCCGCGTGATCGCCGATGGCGAGGGCCTGACGCCGACCATCACCTTCATCGTCGCGTCCGACAACGCCATCGCCACCAAGCGCGCGGCGGTGCAGGATCTGGTGCACCGCTTGAACAAGGCGCGGCTTTGGTCGCTTGATCATCTGCCCGAGTACGCCAGGAACACGGCCGAGCTGACCAGGCTGCCGGAGGACGTGCTGCTGCCGGCCTACACCGCGCAGCGCACCAGCCCGATCGTGATCGACGAGAACGTGGTGAAGGAGGTGCAGGCAGCCTCCGACCGCTCGACGCGTTACGGCATCCTGCCGAAAAAGCTCGACGTGAGCAAAGCCGTCGACCGCAGCTTCACCGCCGCGGCGGCGGGATCGAACTAGTCAAATGACTTTCGAACTGAGCCACTGGACTATCCCAACCTCTCCCGCTTGCGGGAGAGGTTGGCGCAGCGCGCCGGGTGAGGGCCTTTTCCTCTGGGGGGTTCTCGCCCGTGCAGACACCCCTACCCCAGCTTTCCCCCGCAAGCGGGAGAGGGAACGCACCGTGTTCGCGGCAATAGGCAAATCCAGCAAGGCGATAGGCGGCGGGATGCGCGGGCTTGGTCTCAGAGCCGGCCCGCTGCATCTCGCCGCGATCGTGCTCATGCATCTCGCATGCATGAGCCTGATCGTGTGGCTCTCGCTCTAGCCGCGCAAGTTCACCAATAGGCGCGGCGGTAGTAACGCGGATACGGCCGGTAGTAGCCGCCGTAATAGGAGCGGTAGGGCCGGTAGTAGCTGCGATAGCCATAATAGCGCGGATAGCCGTAAGCAGGCGCGTAGCCGCCATAATAGGCGGGCGCATAACCATAGCCGTAGCCGGGATATCCATAACCGCCGTAATACGGACGGCCATAGCCATAGCCGTAGCCGTAGCCGTAAGGCGCGCCAGCGGCGATGGCACCGCCGATGATCGCTCCGGCGGCGAGACCACCGATGCCCCATCCCCATCCACCGCCGCGCCAATGCACCTGCGTGACGTCGTTGCCAGCCGCGGCCTTCATGGTCGCGACATTGGTCGGCAGCGGGGCTGCCGACGCCTGCTGAACTTCGCCGGCGACGACCGCGCCGGCCAGCCCACAGGCAATTGCCGTTCTCCAGATCCTCATCGTCCTACTCCCTGTCTGACGTTTCGCTTGGAAAAGGATCGCACCACCATGATCGGGCATCCCGACGCCAGGTCAAAGCCCGGATTTTGCGTGCGGCGCACAAGTCCCGCGCATGGCGCGCTGCTGGATGGCCAGAACAAAAGCATTAAGCTTCTCATGCTCGCAACCAACAACCTACTTCCTGATTGACTATGCATACCATTACTATCGGTTCCATTGGGTGCGGGACCGCGGGGCTTTTCGCGACAAAAAGCCCCGGCATGCCAGCGTGTGGGAGGATGACATGAGTGCCGTCGGTAATGAGCCGCTTGCCCGTCAGGCGCTGGCGTTCGTCCTGGCCGGGGGGCGCGGCAGCCGGCTTTTGGAGCTGACGGACCGGCGCGCCAAGCCCGCCGTCTATTTCGGCGGAAAATCCCGCATCATCGATTTCGCCCTGTCGAACGCGGTGAACTCCGGCATCCGCCGCATTGCAGTTGCGACACAGTACAAGGCGCACAGCCTGATCCGGCACCTTCAGATGGGCTGGAACTTCTTCCGCCCGGAGCGCAACGAGAGCTTTGACATCCTCCCCGCCAGCCAGCGCGTGTCCGAGAACATGTGGTATGTCGGCACGGCGGACGCGGTCTACCAGAACATCGACATCATCGAATCCCACGCCTGCCGCTTCATCGTGGTGCTGGCCGGGGATCACATCTACAAGATGGACTACGAGGTGATGCTGCGCGAGCATGTCGAGAGCGGCGCCGACGTCACGGTCGGCTGCCTCGAAATGCCGCGCACGGAATCCTCGGGTTTCGGCATCATGCATATCGACGAGAAGGGCTGGATCCAGTCGTTCCTGGAGAAGCCAAAAGACCCGCCGCCGATGCCCGGCAAGCCGGACGTCTCGCTCGCCAGCATGGGCATCTACGTGTTCGACGCGAAATTCCTGTTCGACCAGCTCAAGCGTGACGCCGAGGATCCGAACTCGAACCACGATTTCGGCAAGGACATCATTCCGTACCTCGTCAAGAACGGCCGCGCCTTCGCGCACCAGTTCTCGACCTCCTGCGTGCGCTCCAGCAGCCACAACGGCTCCTATTGGCGTGACGTCGGCACCGTCGACGCCTATTGGTCCGCCAATATCGATCTCACCGACGTCGTGCCGGAGCTCGACCTGTTCGACCGCGCCTGGCCGATCTGGTCCTATGCGGAGATCACGCCGCCGGCCAAATTCGTCCATGACGAGGAGAGCCGGCGCGGCCAGGCAGTGAGCTCGCTGGTCTCGGGCGGCTGCATCATCTCCGGCGCGTCGCTGCGACGCTCGCTGCTGTTCACCGGCGTGCGCATCAACTCCTACGCCAATGTCGAGAACGCCGTGATCATGCCTTACGTCAATGTCGGGCGCGGCGCTCGCTTGAAGAACGTCGTGATCGACCGCGGCGTCGAGATTCCTGAGGGCCTCGTCGTCGGCGAAGATCCCGAGATCGACGCCAAGCGCTTCCGCACCACCGAAGAGGGCATCTCGCTGATCACCCAGCCGATGATCGACAGGCTCAATACATGACGCCTGTTCGCGTCCTCGCGGTCGCTTCTGAAGTCTACCCCATCGTCAAGACCGGTGGCCTCGCAGATGTCGCCGGCGCGCTGCCGGCCGCGTTGAAGGCGCATGGCGTCGAGATGCGCACCCTGATGCCCGGCTATCCCGACGTGACGCGGATGCTCGCCGGCGCGGAGGAAATCCGGCGCTGGCCGGACTATTTCGGCGGGCCGGGCCGGCTGTTCGCAGGCGCGCATGATGGCCTTGATCTGTTCGTGCTCGACGTGCCGCATCTTTATGCACGGCCGGGCAATCCCTACGTCACCAGCGAGGGCATCGACTGGCCGGACAACGGTGTACGCTTTGCGGCGCTGGCCCGCGTCGCCGCCGATATCGGCCACGGCCTCGTTCCGGCCTTCGTGCCCGACGTCGTGCATGCCCACGACTGGCAGGCGGGGCTTGCGCCGGCCTATCTGCATTACGACAACCGTCCGCGGCCCGGCACCGTGATGACGATTCACAACATGGCCTATCAGGGCAAGTTCGCGCCTGAGCTGATCGGCGCAATCGGCCTGCCCTGGCACTCGTTCAACGTCAATGAGCTCGAATATTTCGGCGGCATCAGCTTTCTGAAAGCCGGCCTGCAATTTGCCGACCGCATCACAACGGTGTCGCCGACCTACGCGCGCGAGATCCAGAGCGACGAGGGCGGCATGGGGTTCGGCGGGCTCTTGCGCGCACGCGCCGGCGTGCTCAGCGGCATCCTCAACGGCATCGACATCTCGGTATGGAATCCGCAGGAGGACCCGCACATCGCCTACCGCTTCGGCGCGGAGGATTTGACGTTCCGGGCCGCGAACAAGGCGGTGCTCCAGCAACAGTTCAATCTCGATTCCTCCGACGAGGCGCCATTGCTCGGCGTGATCAGCCGCCTGTCCTGGCAGAAGGGGCTCGATCTCCTGCTCGAGGCCATCCCGACCATCTTGGGCGAAGGCATGCAGCTCGCGCTGCTCGGCAGCGGGGACCGCGATCTTCAGGAGGCCTATCAGGCCGCCGCGCGCGCCAATCCCGGCCGCATCGGCGTCATGATCGGCTACGACGAGATTTTGGCGCATCTGATCCAGGCCGGCTCCGACGCGCTGATCGTGCCGTCGCGCTTCGAGCCGTGCGGACTGACCCAGCTCTGCGCGCTACGCTATGGCGCCGTTCCGGTCGTGTCGCGCGTCGGCGGCCTCGAGGACACCATCGTCGATGTCGGCGAGGCCGACGCGTCCGGCCGTGATGCCACCGGTTTCAAGTTCGGCCCCGTGACGGCCGACGCTCTCGCCGGCAGCTTGCGCAAGGCCAACATCGCTTTCCACGACAAGGCGACCTGGCGCCGGCTGCAACGAAACGGCCTTGCCACCGACGTCTCCTGGCGCAACCGCGCCGGCGATTATGCCGCGCTCTACCGCGGCCTCATGGCGGCTCGCGCGTAGAGCGCTTTCGGCTCAGGCATGGCCGTCGTCGAATCCATGCTATAGAGCTGCCATGGACCCCTTCGTGATCAAGCTGATCGGCTTCGCCGCCGCCACCTGCACCACCGTGGCCTACGCGCCGCAAGCCATCAAGGTGTGGAAGACCCGCTCCACCGGCGACATCTCGCTCGGCATGTTCCTGGTCATGGTGCTGGGACTTGCGCTCTGGCTGATCTACGGCCTGCTCTCCGGCGACGCCCCGCTGATCGCCTCGAACGCCGTCACCATGCTGCTCGCCGGCGGCATCCTGTTCATGAAGCTGAGATACGGCTGAACTTCCCTCCCCTTGTGGGGGAAGGAAAAGTCATCCACCAAACACATACGACGCCATCGCCACACTGGCGACCTCGTCGACGAAGACGCGCTGGCCCACATCGCTGCCGGCGGCGCCGGCGGCGACCATCAGCGGCAAGAGATGGTCCTCGCGCGGATGCGCAAGGCGCGCGCTCGGCGCATTTTCCCAATCGACCAGCATCGCATTGCGTCGCTCCGCATCCGGATGGCTGATGGCCTCGTTCAGATAGGCCTCGAAATCGTACGAGACCGGCTTCGACTCCGGCCGGTTGAAGCCGCGCATATTGTGATAGGTGAGCCCGCTGCCGACGATCAGGATGCCGTCGTCGCGCAAGGGTGCGATCGCCTGCCCGACCCTGACGTGCTCCGCCGCGTCATAGCTCGATTTCAGCGACAGCAGCACGATCGGCATGTCCGCGTTCGGATACATCAGGCCGAGCGGCACGAAGGTGCCGTGGTCGAAGCCCTGATCGGGATCCTCCCGGCAATCGAGGCCGGCGCGCGCGAGCAGCGCCTTCACTTGCGCGGCGAGCTCCGGCTGGCCCGGCGCCGGATATTTGAGATGGTAGGTATGCTCGGGGAAACCGTAATAATCGTACACCATCGGCGGATGCGCCGAGGTCGACACGGTGAAGGCGTCGGCCTCCCAATGGCCGGTGATGACGAGCACGGCCTTCGGCCTCTCGGGGAGCAGCTGCGGCAGCCGGGCGAACTCCGCGGCGGTCTTCGCATATTGTATCCGCCTGTCCTCCATGAACGGCCAGGGGCCGCCGCCATGCGACAGGAACAAGGTTGGAAGTCGCGTCATGGGCTCGTGTCTCGTCGGCAACAGGCGCGTGCGAGCTGCCCGCGCGATCGGCGCCGAGCATAGGCAAAGCCGTATGGTTAGCAAGCCGTTAACGATTTGCCTTCCAGAATCCCCGGCGTGGCCGAAGCAGTCGGCCAGATGACGAGGACGGAAGATGAGGAAGTTTGCGCTGGGGGACGTCGTCAACAGTGACAAGGGCCGCCGCGGCGTCGTGCGCGCCGCCTTCAAGTCGCGGGAAGGCCTGCAGTTCTATGCCGTCGAGAAGGACGGCGCGATGGACTATCTGGAGGAAGACCGGCTGAGCCCGGCGCCGCGCGTCGAGCTCGCGGCTTAAGTCAGCTCATTTCCTGCTCTCACCTGCGATCCGATCGAGACGCTCCGCGAAGGGGTCGTCTCCGCTCGCGATGCCGTCATTCGTGACCAGCAGCAGGCGATCGCGGTCTGTGGCGGCATCCCAACGGGGCAGCCCGCGGCCATTGGGATCGCCACTCCTCGCAAAATTGATCCAGTAGCCGCGCATGCGGCGTGCGACCTCGCGATCGCCTCGCGAGAAGATCCCGGCGCCGGGCACGCCCTCCGCGCCGAAGATGAATTGCAGCTCGCGTCCGTGCCCGCGATCGGGACTTGCCCGCCGCGCCTCGGGCACATAGCCGAAGCGATAGCGAAAGGCCGGCGCGCCGATGGCCGCGTGACGGCGAGCCAGCAGCCTGGCCGGCTCGGCGAAGACCTTGTCGGTGTAGAAGCGCGCCTTCAGCTCTGCAGGTTTCGAAACGTCGGGATAGAGCTGGCGCAGCCTGTCAATCATGCCGTCCGGCGATGCAAGGTCGACATCGCTTTCATTGCCGAAACGCGTCTCGTCGTCATTCGAGCCGATGATGACAGGAATGCGGCTCTGGTGCCCCGCGCTGAATCCCGCAGCGATGTCCTCAGTGACCAGGCTCCCATCGATGGCCGGCCCAAGGGCGCGCGTGAATTTCGTCAGCATGCGCTCTTCGGCGGCCAGCAATTTTGCCGGCGGGACAGCCCGCAGATCTGGCGCGGGAACGAGCCCGAGGACATGCGCGCTCACGAGCTCGGCCTCCTCCGGTGAATGCAGAGTGGCGCGGCCGGGCAGCGATTGCAGAATGGCTTTCTGGAATAGACCGTGCGCCTGCCGGCACAGCATCAGCAAGGCGATCGATGTCGCGCCGGCACCGTTGCCGAACAGGGTGACGTTGTTGGGATCGCCGCCGAACGCGGCGATGTTGTCGTGCACCCAATGCAGCGCCGCGATCTGGTCCATCAGGCCATAATTGCCGGAGCCGCCTTCCGACAGCGCCGGATGCGCAAGCCAGCCGGGCACGCCGAGGCGATAATTCACGGTGACGACGATGAGGCCGGCCTGCGCCAGCCGGGCACCGTCGAACAGCGGATCGTTGGCGGTGCCCGTGACGAAACCGCCGCCGTGGATGAACACCATCACCGGCAGCGGACCGTCGACCCCGAAGGGACGGAACACGTTCAGCGTGAGGCAATCCTCGCTCGCGCCGGGCAATGACGGCTGGAGGCATGGCGCACCATAGTCGTAGGCGGTGCGCATCTCCGAACTCTCGACTGTCGGCTGCGGCGGTCGCCAGCGCAGCGCAGCGACCGGCGGCGCCGCATAAGCCAGTCCCTTGAAAGAGGCCACCTCGCCTTCGACGGCGCCAAGCATCTGCCCTTCACGCGTCAGCGCGAATGGAAACTGTCCGACCGGCTGGGCGAGGCCCGAGCCGACGCAACACAGCACCATGGAAGCCGCAACAAGCGCGAGCACGGATCGCATCTTCGAAGCATCTCGATGCAACGGTTCCGGCAGGTTACGTCCGCAGCCGTGAGCGAGGCAAGCCTCGCGAGTTAATCGCCCTTGGCGACGAGCTCCGCCAGCGCGCGGCGCGCGATGATGCCGAGCTCACCGAGCGTCGAGTGGCCCGCCCGTGCCGCCTCGATCAAGCGCTCGGCGATGAACCTGCGGCTGTCGTGATCGCCGCCATGCGGCAGCTGGCGGCACGTCTGCTCCAGAACGACGTCCATGTTCGCTTTGGTTCGCTCACTCAACTCTGGCATGACGCTCGGTCGCTAGGCGTGGCTTGTAGCCACAAGCATACACAGACGGATCAGGCATGATTACCCCGGGTTATCACGGCCATTGTGCATCGCGATGCGTGTAGCGCCGCAAAGATTCACGCGGCCATGATGCCGCCCCAAACGACCACCGAGGATTGCACTTGCTCTGATGACAAGCTGAACCTGCAGCGATAGCCTGCCGGCAAAACAAAACATACGGGAGGAATGCCATGTCTGACGCAATGGTTGCCACACGCGCCTCCAATGAGCGCGGAACCGCCCAAGAGGTCGACGTCGCCGTGGTCGGCGCCGGATTTGCCGGCCTCTATCTCCTGCATCGCCTGCGCAAGGCCGGGCTCAAGGCGGTCGCCCTCGAGGAGGCCGGCGATGTCGGCGGTACCTGGTACTGGAACCGCTATCCGGGCGCCCGCTGCGACATTCAGACCATCGACTACAGCTACACCTTCGATCCCGAGCTCGAGACCGCCTGGACCTGGTCGGAGAAATACGCGACCCAGCCCGAGATCCTGCGCTATCTCGGTTTTGTCGCCGACCGCTACGACCTCCGGCGCGACATCCGCTTCAAGACCAAGGTCGCCGAAGCCAGATGGGACGAGAAGGCCGAACGCTGGCTCATCACCACCGACAATGGCGCGCCGGTCTCCTGCCGTCATTACATCATGGCGACCGGCTGCCTGTCGGCGCCGAAGCCGCCGGAAATCGACGGCGTCAAGGATTTCAAGGGCGAGGTGTATTTCACCGGGCGCTGGCCGCATGACGGCGTCAACCTCGCCGGCAAGCGCGTCGCCGTGATCGGCACGGGCTCGTCCGCCATCCAGTCGATCCCGCTGATCGCCGAGCAGGCCGCGCACCTGACCGTGTTCCAGCGCACGCCGAATTTCGCGCTGCCCGCGCATAACGGCCCGGCACCGTCGGACCGCACGAGCCTGTTGCAAGGCGACCGCGCGGCGTATCGCGAGCAGGCGCGCCAGTCGATGGCCGGCGTGCCCTATCCGCAGCAGACCGTCGTGAGCTGGCAGCTGAGCGACGCCGAGCGTCGTGAGCGGTTCGAACGCGCCTGGGCCGCCGGCGACCTCGTCCACATCCTGACGCAGCTCTGGGCCGACCAGGCCGTCGACGTCGACGGCAACAAGATCGTCCAGGACCTGATCCGCGAGAAGATCCGCGCCGCCGTCAATGATCCCGAGACCGCCGCGGCCCTCACGCCGCACGATCACCCCTTCGGCGCCAAGCGTCCGTGCCTCGATACCAATTACTACGCGACCTACAACCGGCCGAACGTCACGCTGGTCAATCTGCGCCAGGAGCCGATCACGGCGATCACCGCGAGCGGCGTCTCCACGAGCGGCCGCAGCTTCGATGTCGACGTCATCGTGTTCGCGACCGGCTTCGACGCCATGACCGGCGCGATCCGTGCCGTGCATCCGATCACCGGCCGCGGCGGCAAGTCGCTCTCGAACGTCTGGGCGCAGGGACCGCAAACCTATCTCGGCCTCACGGTCGAGGGTTTCCCGAACTTCTTCATGATCACCGGCCCCGGCAGCCCGTCGGTGCTGTCGAACATGGCGGTGTCGATCGAGCAGCATGTGGACTGGGTGGTCGATCGCCTCACCGCGCTGCGCGATGCCGGCTTCACCACGATGGAGCCGACCGAGACGGCGCAGGAGGGTTGGGGCCAGCACATGGCGGACTGCTCGATGCTGACCCTGCACCGGCTCGCCAACACCTGGTACACGGGCGCCAACGTGCCCGGCAAGGTGCAGGGGCTGATGCCCTATACCGGCGGCGTCGGCCCCTATCGCAGCATCTGTGACGAGGTGGTCAGCCGCGGCATGCTCGGCTTCAAGCTCACCGGCCCCAACGGCGCTGCGCAATGCAATGATGGCGAGGTGGTGCGCCTGCAGCCGGACGTGCGGCTGGTGCTGAACTTGCTGGCATCGCTGAACCTGCCCCCGATCGAGTCGATGGGCGCGCTCGGCGCCCGCGCCTTCGTCAACGAGTTCAACCAGGGACGCCCCGCAGGGCGGCCGATCGGCGACATCGTCGACGGCACCCTGCCCGTCACCGACGGCACGCTGGCCTACCGCGTCTACAAGCCGGCAACGCCGGGCCCCCATCCGGTCGTGGTCTATTTCCACGGCGGCGGCTGGGTGCTCGGCGACGAGCAGTCGGACGAGCCGTTCTGCCGCGACATGGTGCGGCGGACCGGCATGATCTTCGTCAGCGTCGGCTACCGCCACGCGCCGGAACATCGCTTCCCGACCGCCGCCGAGGATGGCTATGCGGCGACGCGCTGGATCGCCGAGCACGCCGCCGAGCTCGGCGGCAAGCCGGGTCCGGTGCTGGTTGCCGGCTGGAGCGCCGGCGGCAATATCGCCGCCGTCACCTGCCAGCTCGCGCGCGACCGCGGCGGGCCCGCTATCGCCGGCCAGCTTCTGGTCTGCCCGGTCACCGACTGCACCTTCGATCGCCCGTCCTACAACGACAATGCGACCGCTTACTTCCTGACGCGCTCGCTGATGTACTGGTTCTGGGACCTCTATTGCTCGCCGGCCGACCGCACCGACCCGCGCGTCTCGCCGCTCCGCGGCAAGGTCGCCGGCCTGCCGCCGGCCTTCGTCGTCACCTGCGAGTTCGATCCCCTGCGCGACGAGGGCGTTGCCTATGCCGAGGCGATGCAAGCCGCTGGCGTCCCGGTCGAGCAGCTCAAGGCGCGCGGCCACTTCCACTCGTCCTTCGCGATGGTGGACGTGGTGATCACAGGGGTGCCGGGCCGGGTGCAGATGGCCGGGGCCCTGCGGCGCTTCGCCGGGCTGCCGCCGGAGCTCAGCCGCGGCGACGAGAGCAGCCAGGGCCAGGCCAGCCCGGGGCACAAGATCGCCGCCGCCGCCAGCTGACAGAAGACAAAGGGGCCGGGAACTTTTTCCCGGCCCCCGCGTTGAGCACGTGGCATTGAGATGCAGCGACAGGTGTGAGCCCCCGGTGCGCAAGTCCGCGTACGGGGGTTCTTTTTGCGTGAGGCAAGACGATGGGCGGCGTGGCCGGAGATTCAAAGGTCGATTTCGGCGCACTTGCCGTGCTGCAGAAATGGCCGTCGCTGGCCAATCAGCGCCAGCCTGACCGGGAGCCGTATCAGGTCATCGAAGGCACGCTCGACGATTGCATCTCGGCGTTTATGGCGAAGCCGGCGGCAACCCGGCACCTCTACGAAATCCGCACCGCGGCGCAGCCTCCGCTCGTCACCGAAATCCTCTCGCCCGAGCATGTCCTCGAGCTCTCGCGCTTGAGGGAATTTCTCTGACCGCACTTCACAGGTACGCGCAGGAACCTTCTGCCGGATCTTCCCGTTGTCAGGGATCGGAAGCCAAATCGTGAGCGCCCCACATGCCTGAAGCTGGCGTTGCATCTCCCGTCGTGCCCTATGGCGCGGACCAAACCCTCTTCGTCGTCGTCGACCGTCTCGACAGAGCGACTGAAATCCGCATCGAGCGCAGCGATCTCGAAGCCACCATCGGCGAGTTCGTCGCCGGCTGCTTCAACGATCCCGTCAAGGTGATCTCGTTCAACACGCTCGAGCACTGGATGAAGGACATCTCGACCGACGTCGCCGGTGCGATAAAGGCACGCTGCGACATCTATGGCATAGAGCTGCCCGATTATCTCAGCGACTTCGTCGAGAGCCATAGCTGAGGGCGCATCGCACCTCAGACGTTGCAAATCGCGCCCAACAAAAAAGCGCCGCTTCCGCGGCGCTTTTCGTATGGCAACCTCAATGGTGCCAGAACAATGCCAGCAGCAGAACGATCGGCAGCGGCACGCCAAGCAACCAAAGCAAAGCACCTCGTCCAAAACCCATGATGTCCTCCTCTTGGATCGCCGGAATGACGCCCGGAGAAAAGAGAAGTTCCGCGCCTCACAGCGAGGGCGAATGCAACCAGAGCATGGAACGCGGGAGTTATGCGCTGCGGTGCCTGCCGGCGATGACCTCGATCTCGCGGCGGCGCTCGCCCGCGAAGGTCAGGAGCTTTTCGATCGTCAGCGTATCCGTGATCCGTTTGGCAAGCCGCTCGGCACGCGCGGCCTGATCTTCGAGATACTGGATCGTGGTCAAACGCCGCCTCCCCCGAAAGCCCAAGATTGTTGGACAGCCATGGTGCTGGAGAAGCCGCTAACAGCCGGTTAAGCGCGCAATGTCGACCTCGCTGAATCGCGCTATTGCACGACATCGAGCCGGACATTGGTGATGCCCTTGTCGACCATGCCGAGCGCCTCGGCCGCGGACGGCGAGACGTCGACCACGCGGCCGCGAATGTAAGGCCCGCGATCGTTGACCCGGACGGTGACGAAGCGGCCAGAGGACGTATCGGTGACGCGCAGCTTGGTGCCGAACGGCAGGGTGGGATGGGCCGCGGTCAATTCGTTTCTGTCGAACTTCTCGCCGCTCGCGGTTTGCGTATCCGAATAGAAGCTGGCAACGCCATGCGACGCCGTCTGCTTTGCGTCACGGTTGGCGCGCGCCCGACGGATCGGGCGCGGATGCAGCGCCGCCACCCTGTGCGGGCGCTCCACCGCGGCCTGTCGGCTGGTACCGGCGAGATCGGCCTTCTGGCGGCCGACCGGCGATTGCGCGCAGGCGGCGAGCGATGCGGCGCCGGCGATGGCAAGCAACAGCCGGCACGAGGTTGCGAAGGAAATCCGGGAAGTTGCGGCACGTGCAATGCGAGACATGGTACGCCCTCCGAACGACCCGATTTTCGGTGGGCAATGAGGGCAGAACCTTGTCTGAACAAAAGCGGGCCTGAGGCCGAGGCAGTTTCACGCTGGCTGTGACGATTCCACCACAGTTTGGATTTGCCGAAAAGGGACAGACCACCAGAGGTGGCCTGTCGATCCGACGCCTCAATAATGCGGCTCGTACATCTGCGACTGCACGAGATCCTTCACGTCGTTGGGCGCAGGTCCTTCGGCAAGGCCGCGCTGATAGGCGACGTCTGCGACGGCGGCGGCGATGCGGACCGAGACCTCGCGGATGCGCGGCAGTGCCGGATAGAGGCTCCCCTGCGCCAGATCCTCCTTGCCGACGCAATCGGCCAGCGTGTGGGCGGCGGCCATGAACATCTCGTCGGTGACGAGGCGCGAGCTGCTGGCGATGACGCCAAGGCCGACACCGGGGAAGATGTAGGAGTTGTTGCCCTGGCGCGGCACGAACGTGCGGCCGTTGAGCGTCACCGGGTCATATGGGCTGCCGCAGGCGAACAGCGCACGACCCTCGGTGTAGCGATAGGCATCCTCGGCCGAGCACTCGGCCTTCGAGGTCGGATTGGAGAGTGCGAACACGATCGGCTGCTCGTTGAGCTCGGCCATCGTCTTGAGCACCTCGGGCGTGAAGGCGCCGCCGACCGCAGCGACGCCGATGATCGCCGTCGGCTTCAGCGTCTTGATCGCGGTGAGGAAGTCGGCGATCGGTGCCTGGCCGGCGTGGGCATAGCGCAGCTTGTGGCCGGAGAGGCCGTCACGGCCGCCAACGACGAGGCCGCGGGAATCCACCAGCCAGTTGCGGCGAAGCGCTTCCGCCTCGGATGCGCCCTCCGCCATCATGGCGGAGACGACGAGGTCGGCAATGCCGGTCGCCGCCTCGCCCGCGCCGAGGAAGAGAATGCGCTGGTCCCTGAGCTTGCCGCCGGAGATGCGCAAGCCTGAGAACAGGCCGGCGAGCGCCACCGCCGCGGTGCCCTGGATGTCGTCGTTGAAGACGCAGGCTTCGTCGCGATATTTGTGCAGCAGCTTGAACGCCGAATGGTTGGCAAAATCCTCGAACTGGATCAGCACGCCCGGAAAGGTCTTGCGCGCGGCCTGCATGAACTCGTCGACGAAGCTGTCATAGGCCTCGCCCGTGAGCCGCCGCTCGCGCAGGCCGAGATAATAGGGATCGTTCAAGAGCTCTTCGTTGTTGGTGCCGACGTCGAGCACGATGGGCAGGCAGTGCTCGGGATGCACGCCGGCGCACGCCGAATACAGCGAGAGCTTGCCGACCGGAATCCCCATGCCGTTGGCGCCGAGGTCGCCCAGACCCAGGATGCGCTCGCCGTCGGTGACGACGATCAGCCTCGCCTGGTAGGGCCAGTTCTTCAGGATCTCCGCGATCTGGCCGCGATCGCGCGAGGAGATGAACATGCCGCGCGGGCGCTGGAAGATCAGGCCGTATTTCTGGCAGGCGAGCCCGACCGTCGGCGTGTAGATGATCGGCTGGATCTCGTCGATGTTGTCGACGACGACGCGGAAGAACAGCGCCTCGTTGCGGTCATGCAGCGCGTTCAGGGCGACGTATTTTTCCAGATCCGTCGGCAGCGTGCGCAGATTGGTGAGAATGCGCTGAGCCTGCGTCTCCATCGTCGTCACGCAAGGCGGCAGCAGGCCCCGCAGGCCGAGCGCCTCGCGCTCGGATTCCGTGAAAGCGGTGCCCTTATTGAGCAAGGGATCGCGCAGCAGCGTCATGCCGTGCGCTTGATCGGATGATGTCGGTTGGGCAGCGACCCGGGAAGGTCTATTCACTTATTCCCCCAAAGAGTTTCTTATTGAACCGCGGGCATTGTCGGCCAGCGCTCCCCTGAGATCAAGGATGTTGGGACTCGTGCAACGATTGTGATCTCGCACCGCAGCGAGAGCGTGGTGCGGGATAGAAGCTCAATGCGCAACACTCTCTCCCCGCCATTCCGGGCGCGCGCCAGCGCGAGCCCGGAATGACGAGAAAGCCTCACAATCTGTCAGAACGAGAGAATGTCACGCCGCTGGCAGCGCTATTCCGGCTTGATGTCGGCGGCCTTCACGATCGGCCACCATTTCTCGGTCTCGGCCTTCTGGAAGGCCGCGAGGCTTGCGGGCGTCTGCTGATCGCGCGGCGGAATCTCCTGGCCCAGCTCGGTGAAGCGCTGCTTGACCGCGGGATCGGCAAGCACGGTGACGATGGCCGCATTGAGCTTCGTGACGATCTCGCTCGGCGTGTTCTTCGGTGCCCAGATGCCGTGCCAGTAGGAAATATAGAGCCCGGGCAGGCCCGCCTCGTCGACGGTCGGAATGTCGGGCGCAGATGCAAGCCGCGTCGGCGAGGTCACCGCGAACGCCTTGATCGCACCGCTTTTGGCATGCGCGAGCGAGTTCGACGCCTGGTCGAACATGATGTCGATCTGCCCGGCGACGAGGTCGATCATGGCCGGCCCGGCGCCGCGATAGGGCACGAACTGGAAGTCGGTGCCGGTCTTGCCCTTGAAGAAGACGCCGGCGACATGGGCGCCGGTGCCTGCCCCGGCGGTCCCCGCGGTGGCCTTGCCGGGATTGGCCTTCAGCCAGGCAATCAGCTCCTTGAGATTGTTCGCTTCGAGCGATTTTCGGCCGACGATGAGCTGCGTTCCCATCGCGATCATCGCAACCGGCTCGAAATCGGCGACGACGTCATAGGGCAGCTTGAGGATCGCGCCGTTCAGCACATGGGTGCCCCAATGGCCGATGGTGATCGTGGTCCCGTCGGGCGTGGCGCGGGCAACGCGGGTACCGGCGATGCTGCCGGAGGCGCCGGCGACGTTCTCCACCACGACCGTGGTGTGCAGCTCGGCGGCGATGCGCTCGGACAGGATCCGCGCCAGCGTATCGGTCGGACCGCCCGCCGCGAACGGCACGATGAGGGTGATGGGGCGCGACGGAAACGGCTGGGCGTTGCCCGGCGCGGGCCAGGCCGCACATCCGATCAACGCGCATATGACGATCGCACCGCCGCGCAATCCGGCCCACAGCCCCCGCATCGGTCTCTCCCACCCCTTGTCGCCCGCATGTCGTCAGCGGGCTGGAGCCGGAGTGAACGCTGCCGGACGCACGGAGGCAAGCGGAAGATTGCCGAGCCGCTATCCGGCCGCCCGCCGCGGCGTCAGATTGGCGGCGCTGTCGGCCGGCGGCGCCGCGACATGCATCAGGATCGTCTGCGTCGCGGATGCGACCTGGATGCCGTTCTGCTGGAAACGCTGCTTCATGCGGCGGTTGAATTCGCGCTGAACCGGCCAGCGGCCGGCCTCGGTGCAGCGGATCTGGCCGACGATCGACACCATCGCGCCATCGACCTTGTCGACGCCCCAGAGCTCGAGATCGCCGCGGATCAGTGCACGGAACTCCGGCTCGTGCCGCATCTCGTCGACGATATCCTTGAGCATCTGGCCGGCGCGGTCGGTGTCTTCCTTGTAGGCGACGTTGACGCTGACGGAGGCATTGCCGGCGCCGCGGCTGGCATTGGTGATGGTCGTGACCGCGCTGAAGGGCACGATGTGCACGGCGCCGTCGCCGGCGCGCAGGCGGATGGTGCGGATCGAAACGTTCTCCACCACGCCCGACAGCCCCGACACGCTGACATTGTCGCCGACCTGCACCGTGTTCTCCAACAGCAAGAACAGCCCCGTGATGAGGTCCTGCACCAGCTTCTGCGAACCGAAGCCGATGGCAATGCCGACGATGCCGGCGCCCGCCAGCAGCGGAGCGACGTTGACGCCGATCTCGCTCAGCGCGGTGAGGCCGACGACGGTCCCTATCAGGCAGAGCAGCGCCGTGCGCAGCATCGGCTGGAAGGTGCGCAAGCGTGCGGCACGGGCATAGTGGCCGTCCCGGGACAGCGTATTGATCTGCCGATCCAGCAGTGCGTTGCTGGCTTCCCAGATCGCGGCTGCGATCAACACGGCAAGTCCGATCGTCACCACGGCCGAGATCAGCCGGCTGCCGATCTGGCCGCCATAGAACCAGACGATGGCGTCCACGCCCCATACTTCGAGCACGGCCACGAAGCCGATGAACGCGATCACGCCGGATACGATCTTGCGCAGCATCGGCAGATAGCGGTTGGCGCGGATCTCGAGACCGGGAAAGCGCTGGAGGATCTCCGGCTTGATGCGGAAGCCGCGGTCGATCAGGCTCAGCGTCAGCATGATGGCGACGCGCGTGACCAGCGCTACCACGACCGTGCCGACGAAATACTGCAGGAGCAGCGAATAGCCGTTGCGGATGTTGAGCGCCCACACCGCCCACAGGGCGAGATCGAGCGCGATGGCGAGATAGTGCCAGCCGCCGGCGATGCGGTTGCGCAGACGGGCCGCGATCCCCTGCCGTTCGGCGGGTGCACGGATGGCATCGGCGACCTGGCGGCGGCATTGCAGGATGATGACGACGATGAAGAGATGCACGACCAGCATCACCATGCGGAGCAGCGCGGCATAGCCCGCACGATGCAGTCCGAGCAGCAAGGCCACATTGGCAAAGGCGATGCCGGACACGCCGACCCCGACGATGCGGCGCGCCCAGATCTCGACATAGGCTGCGGTTTCGGCCCGAACCGGAAACAGGCCGAACGGCCCCGCCAGCGCCCGGATCACGCAGATCAGGCCGCGCGAGAACGCATAGGCATTGACGACCGCGAGGATCACGAGGCGAACGGTCGTGGGCTCGCCGATCTCGGTCCCGAGCAGCGCCGTCGCGACACCGACGAAGAGGACCACCGGCAGCAGTTCGAGCGCGAGGCGCCCCAGCACGAAGGGCAGCCGCAGCATGACCTGCCAGACCCGCGCGAGACTGTGACGGCGCTTGTTCAGCTCGGGCGCGGGGGTCACATCGGCGACTGACGACGGTGGATCTGCGATGGGCAACACCTGCGCCGGCAGGCGCGCGGTCTGCGGCACGCGTCCTTCCAGGAACGCGACCGGACGGCGGATCAGGCGGAAGATCACCCACTCGGCCGCAAGCGCGCAGCCGAGCACCAGCGCCAGCTTCCAGGCGATCTCGATCAGGAGATTGTAGGCCGCGGGATCGTTCGCGGTGCGCAGGAACCAGTAATAGAACGCCGGAAAGTGCGTGAGCGTCCGCGCGATGCTGGCGATCTCGCTCGAGATCGAACCGATCTCCTCGGAGACTGTGAGCAGGAGCTGCGCACCGAGGCCGTCGGCCGAGAGCGGGATCGGCGATTTTGGCGCCGGCGCGGCGGGGGCAGGCTGCTGCTGGCCCGAGACATTCGCAATTGCGCGCAGCGTATCGATCATCTGCGCGCGCTTCTTGTCGTCCTGCAGCGTGTCCAGCGCACGTCTGGCCTCGTCAGGCGACAGCGTGGCGGCGCTGCTGGCGGCCGGCGTCTCGGCGCGGGCGCCGCAGAGAGATGAGATCGCGAGGAAGAGAGCGGCGAAGAGCGCCGGGGCAAGCTTGTGCGACACGCGGATTCCCTGAAAAAAATGAATGCACCCGCGGTGTCGTGGCCGTCACCGCCGAAGCACATGCGTCATGTCGGATTGGTGTTATTCGCCCCGCGCCTGTGTCGGAAGTTGGCCTTTGAGACGACATTCTCTTGGCATTTGCCGCAATGCGAAGTTCGGGGAACCGCAACATCGGCGGCGCCGGACGCCAATGGACGAAGCCGCTTCGGCGAGGCGAAGGCCCGGGCAGCCACGTTCTTCGTGCCGTGTGGCCGGCCTGAATGGACGGTGTCTGAATGGACGGTGTGGCGACCGGCGTGCCCTCGCGCACAGCCCTTGCGCAATTGCCTCCGTCATCCCGGGCATCGGCCCGGGATGACGGCGAGAAGGAGGAGGGGAAAGCAAAGACGTGAAAAGCGCTCGGCACGGCGGCTTCGTCGCGGCCATCCGACACGATCGATGTGATGCAAAATACAGCGCCGGGAAGGTAGGGGCTTTGCCTCACTGATGCAGCCCGCTAAACCTTGACCCGGCGTGCCGTTCGCGGTTTTCGCCGCTATGCGATAGTCCGAACGAGCTCCATCGCACTTAACGCGGCTGGATTTGCGGAGGTGGAGTCATAGACCTCCCCTTGCTCATGAGGTGGACGTTGCGTGTCGCTTGCTTGCGGCCACCCGTTATGCTCCTCCCGGGACATAAAACTGTCAAGCGGGATCGATGATCCGGCGGATCACATTTCAACGCGCGAGTTCCGCAAGCCAGTGGCATGGTGGCATCATGCACGTGTTTTGCCCGACGTGTCAAATGGATTTCGTAAAATCAGCAATAACATCAAGCCGCCGGCAAGCCGTTGATTTCACTATCTGCGGCTACTGTGCATGGGGTTGTTTTCGCATTTATCGTCGATGGCAGCTCCGGCTGACTCGAATTTGCCGAGCGACGGAGTTCTAGAGAAACATGTCTGCGAGATCGACCGTCGAGGACTTTCCGACGCGGTCGACGTTTCGCGTCAGCCAGCTTCGCGCCGCCGTACGGCCCTCGTCGCGCAGGCGGCACAACAGGCTCCATTCGGGGTGGAATTGCGTGGCCGTGCCGAGCTGCGACATCAGCTGGTCGTTGCCGATCCAATGCATGTACATGCGACTGTGCCTGGCGCTGTCGAGCTCGCCGTCGTCGATCAACCGGGTGGCGAAGGCGATCGCACGCATCTCGCGCATCAGGGACGAATTGAAGCTGATCTCGTTGATGCGGTGAAGGACGTCGGCCGCGCTCGTCGGCAGCTCGTCGCGCCGGATCGCCGTCACCTGCACGATGACGACGTCGTGGCTGCCCTTGCGATAGATCAGCGGATAGATCGCGGGATTGCCGAGATAGCCGCCATCCCAATAATGCTCGCCGTCGATCTCGACCGCCTGGAAATAGGGCGGCAGACAGGCCGAGGCCAGCACGGTCTCCGCGGTGAGATGCGGGCTCTGGAACACCTTGA
The DNA here is from genome assembly GCF_011602485.2 of Bradyrhizobium sp. 1(2017). Classification (NCBI taxonomy): domain Bacteria; kingdom Pseudomonadati; phylum Pseudomonadota; class Alphaproteobacteria; order Hyphomicrobiales; family Nitrobacteraceae; genus Bradyrhizobium; species Bradyrhizobium sp. 1(2017). The sequence continues at coordinate 6,271,462 of NZ_CP050022.2, forward strand.
TCTTGCCGGTGCGGACGTTTGTGGCATTGAGAAACAGCGCTGGCGCATCGGGCGAGGAATTGAGCCGGTCGAAATCGACCACGCGCTGCAAGAGCGAGCGCAGCGGATTGAAATGGAAGGGATTGAGCAGGTTCGGCGGCAGCGTGTGCGTCAGCGTGTGGATGAAGGCGTGCACCGGATGATATTCCGGCGGCAGCTTGAGGGCCTGGATCCACTGGTTCAGCGGCGAGAGCAGATCGTACGCCATGTCCATGCGCGACACTTCGTACCAGAATGCGTGCAGGTTCTGCCGCGCCGCCTCCGCGCCTCCCTTCGCCATGCCGGAGGCCATCGCCACGGCGTTCATCGCGCCGGCGCTGGTGGCGCTGATCGCCTCGATCGCGAGCCGGCCATCCTCGAGCACCTGGTCGAGCACGCCCCAGACGAAGGCACCGTGCGCGCCGCCGCCCTGGAGGGCGAAGCTGACGTTCTTCCGGTTCGAGGTCCCGCTGACTGTCACCTTGCTCGTTTCCTGCCTCCCTTACCTCCCTTGTCTCCCTTGTCCCCCTTGCCCTCCTTCTCCAGCGCCTTGCGCACCTCGTCGAACTCCCGCAGCGAGGCCTTGTCGGCGCGTGGAAAGCGCAGGTCCAGCTTTTCCAAGGCAGCATTGATCACCGAGCCGATCACGACGCGCGCGAACCATTTGTGATCGGCCGGCACGACGTACCAGGGCGCGTGAGACGTCGCGGTGTGGCGCACGATGTCCTGATAGACGGCCTGGTAGCGCGGCCACAGCGCGCGCTCCTTGATGTCGTCCATCGAGAACTTCCACTGCTTGGCCGGCTCCTCCAGCCGGTCGAGGAAGCGCTGGCGCTGCTCCTCCCTGGAGAGGTTGAGGAAGAATTTCAGCACCACGGTGCCGTTGCGGCAGAGATAGCGCTCGAAGGCCGAGATGTCCTCGAACCGCTCCTTCCAGATGTTCTTGGTGACGAGCTTCGGCGGCAGCTTCTCCTTGGCGAGGATCTCCGGATGCACGCGCGTCACCAGGCATTCCTCGTAATGCGAGCGGTTGAAGATGCCGATATGGCCGCGCTCGGGCAGCGCGACGGCGTGGCGCCAGAGGAAGTCGTGGTCGAGCTCCTTACTGCTCGGCGCCTTGAAGGCATGGACCTCGCAGCCTTGCGGATTGATGCCCTCGAAGATCGCCTTGATCGCGCTGTCCTTGCCGCCGGCGTCCATGGCCTGGAACACGATCAGCAGCGACCAGCGATCCTGGGCGTAGAGCTTCTCCTGAAATTCGACGAGGCGCTTCTTGTTGGCCTCGAGGATCTCCTGCGCCTGCTCCTTGTCGAGATCGCCCTTCTCGTCAGTCTTGTGATCCTTGAGGCGAAACTTGCCGGAGCCGTCGTAGCGGAACGGCGTGATGTAGCGGTCGAGCTGTTCGGCGAGTGAATTGGACGGCTTCTTGCTCATGAGTTCGGGGATACCTTGCGTTGCGGCTTCAGTCGGTCGAGCACGCTACCAAGAATGCCCTTGGGAAGGAATATGATGAAGAGCACGAGCAGCACGCCGTAGACGAGGTTGTCCCAGCCGACCGCCTTGGTGCCGAAGCCGATGCGCAGGGTCTCCGCGAGCAGGATGGTGATGATGGCGCCGACGGTCGGGCCGAGGGAGACGAACAGGCCGCCGACGATCGCGGCGAACACCATCTGCAGCGACACCGCGATGCCGCTGACGGTGTCCGGCGTGATGAACATCTGGTACTGGCAGTAGATTGCGCCGGCGAGCGCGGTCATCAGCGCGCTGAGCAGCGTGATCTTCAGCTTCTCCGCGGTGACGTCGACGCCGGCCGCGGCCGCGGCGTCCTCGTCCTCCGAGATCGCCTCCAGCGCATAGCGGGCCATGCTGCGGTCGACCCAGTGCCAGACCACGATGCCGAACAGCCAGACGGCGAGCGCGATCAGATACCACGTCGTCTTGTCGTCGAATTGCAGCGCCAGCAGCCTGTTGCCGGACGCGCGGTTCGGCGTGTAGCCGAGCGAGCCGCCAGTATAGTCGCGCGTCGCGGTGATGACCTGCAGCACGATGCCGGACAGCGCCAGCGTCACCAGAACGAAATAGTGCCCAGTGATGCGGAAGCGAAAGCAGGGATAGCCGACGATCAGCGCCAGCGCGCCGGCCGCGACCATGCTGATGGGAATGCCGATCCAGGGCGACAGGCCGAGGTGATTCCACAGAAGTGCCGTGACATAGGCACCGATCCCCATGAAGCCGCCGTGGCCGAGCGAGACGAGGCCGAACCGCCCCATCATCGACCACGACGTGTAGGCGAACGACCAGATCAGGATCAGCACCAGGATGTGCAGATGATAGGGATCGCGATAGACGAACGGCAGCGCGACCAGCGCCGCCAATCCGATCCCCCACGCCGCAAGCCGCCCCTGCCCCATCATCGGCGCCTCGCCAGGAGGCCCGCGGGCCGGATGAACATCATGACGATGAAGAACGCGAAGGCGAGCACATAGCCCCATTCGAGATCGGAGAACAGCCCGCCGAGCGAGATGATCTCGGCGAACACGAAGGCGGCGATGAAGCCGCCGATGAAATTGCCGAGGCCGCCGAGCACGCAGATCAGGAAGGTGATCGGCCCGAAGGAGAGGCCGACGAAGGGATGCACGTCGTATTGCAGCACCAGAAGGCACGCGGCGAGCCCGGCCAGCGCACCGCCGAGCGCGGAGGTGATGATGTAGATCCGCCTGGTGTCGACACCCATCAGCGCCATGATCTGCCGGTCCTGCGAGATGGCGCGGATCGCGGTGCCGGTGAAGGTCCGCGTCATGAACAGATAGACCGCAATCATACCGACCAGCGCGGCTAGGAACGACAGGAGCCGTGCGTAGCTGAAGTTCATGTCGCCGAAGGCGAGCACCGGCAGGCGGATGCCGAGATTGCGGAAGTCGATGCCGAAGGCGACGGTGGCAAAGCTCTGCAGCACGAACAGCACGCCGCCGGTCGCGAGCAGCTGGTTGATCGGCGGCGCGGTGAGCAGCGGCGCGATCACGAGGTAGTGCAGCGCCGCGCCGAGCAGTGCGACCAGCAGGATGGTGAGTGGCGCGGCGACGAAATAGCTGACGCCGTAATACTGCACCATGAAGTACATGGCGTACATGCCGATCATCACCAGCTCGGCATAACAAATCCAGGTCACGTCGATGACGCCGAAGATCAGGTTGAGCCCGAGCGCGAGCAGCGCCAGCACGCCGCCGAGCAGGATGCCGTTGATCACGGCCTCCAGCAGGTAGATGTCGAAGACGTCCAGAAATGCCTGCATGCCCCCTCACACCCCGAGATACGCTTCCTTGACCGTGTCGCTCGCCAGCATCTCGGCCGAGGTGCCGGACGCCCTGATCGTACCCGCCTCGATCAGATAGGCGCGGTCGACTACTTTCAGCACCTGCTGCACGTTCTGCTCGACGATCAGCACGGTCAGTCCGCTGGCGCGGATCCGCTTCACCAGCTCGAACACCTGCTGCACCACGACCGGCGCGAGGCCCGCCGAGGGCTCGTCGAGCAGCAGCAGCTTCGGATTGGACATCAGCGCGCGGCCGATGGCGCACATCTGCTGCTCGCCGCCGGACATTGTGCCGGCCATCTGATGCCGCCGCTCCTTCAGGCGCGGAAACAGGTCGAACACGACGTCGAGCCGTTCGGCATATTGCCCGCGCGCCTCCTTCATGAAGGCGCCCATCTTGAGATTGTCGTCCACCGTGAGCTGCGGGAACAGCCGGCGGTTCTCCGGCACATGGGCGATGCCGAGGCTGACGATCTTGTGCGAGGGCGTCGCCACGACGTCGACGCCTTCCATCCTGATCGTGCCGCGCGAGGGCCGGATCAGGCCGGAGATGACGCGCATCAGGGTGGTCTTGCCGGCACCGTTGGGGCCGATGACGCCGACGGCTTCGCCGGCCTTGACGTCGAGATTGACGTCGAACAGCGCCTGGAACGTACCATAGCCGGCATTGACGCCGCGGAGCTCCAGCATCGGCTAACCTCCCGCGCGGCGGCGCGCTTCGGCGGCCGCGGCCTGCGTGGTTTCGGCGTCGGTGCCGAGATAGACCTCGATCACGCGCGGATCGCCGGCGACGGCGCTGGGGAGGCCCTCGGAGATCTTCTCGCCATGATCGAGTACCATGACGCGATCGACGACGCGCATCAGCACGCCCATGATGTGCTCGACCCAGATGATCGTGATGCCGAGCTCGTCGCGGATGTTGCGCAGCATGTCGGCGGCCTGTTCCATCTCGGCCTCGTCGAGGCCGCCGAGACTCTCGTCGGCGAGCAGCAGCTTCGGCGCAGTGGCGAGAGCCTTTGCAAGCTCGAGCTTCTTCAGGCCGGCGGCCCCTAAGCCATCGACGCTGGCATGGCGATCGGTTGGCAGGCCGACCATCGCCAGCGACCGCTCGGCGGCCTCCTCGGCCTTGATGCGGCTGTGCCGGCCCTGGCCGTAGAAGCCGGCGAGCGCGACGTTCTCGAAGATGGTCAGGCGGCGGAAGGGGCGCGGAATCTGGAAGGTACGGCCGATGCCGCGATTGATGATCCGGTGCGGCGGCAGGCCCGCAATCTCGTGCCCGGCGAACAGGATCGATCCGGAGGTCGGCGCCAGCGTGCCCGAGAGCATGTTGAAGATCGTGCTCTTGCCCGAGCCGTTGGGTCCGATCAGGCCGAGGATCTCGCCCTGGTCGACCTTGAACGAGACGTTGTTGACCGCCGTGAAGCCGCCAAACCGCTTCACCAGCCCGCTGACTTCCAACACCGAAGCACCCCGCCGCTACTGGTTGCTGTAGGTGGTGCCTTTCGGCAGCGGCAGCACTGCCTCGCGCTGCGCCTGGCTCTTGGGCCACACCACGGAGGATTTGTCGTCCATGTACTGGATCACGACCGGGAACGAGCGCTCGTTCTGCCCGGCCATCGGCGTGCCCTCGCCATAGAACTTCACGCCGAACCCGAGCATGGTGCCGCCTTCGGGAATGTCGGTGTCGAGCGCCGCCTTGCGCAGCGCGTCGGGATCGACACCGCCATACTTCTTGATGGCGCGCGGCAATATGTCGGACATGAAGACGTAGGTGTTGGATGCGCCGATGCCGACATGAGCGGAGCGGATGGCAACGCCCGGCCTGATCTTGTCGAACTCCTCGCCGACCATCTTGATCACGGCCGGAAGCTTCGGATCCATGGTCTTCTGGTTGGCGAGCCAGATCGAGATCGGATCGGTGTTGAAGATGTAGGTGGCGTCCGCGCCCATGCCCTCCTTCAGCTTCTCATAGACGCCGTAGCCGGCGCCATGCCCCATCAGCGCGCCGAACTTCAACCCCTGCTCGCGGGCCTGGCGCAGCAGCAGCGTGATGTCGGGGTTGTAGCCGGTGTGGAAGATCACGTCCGGCTTGGCGCGCTTCAGCTTGGTCACCAGCGCGGAGAGATCCGGCGCGGTGGCGGAATAGCCTTCCTTCAGCACGACATTGAAGCCGGCCTTCCTCGCACCCGCCTCGTTTCCCTTGGAGACGTCGACGCCATAGGCGCCGTCCTCGTGGATGATGGCGACGCGCAGATCCTTGGGCTCCTTGCCCAGCTTCTCCTTGGCGTTCTGCGCGACGAAATCCATCGTCATCATGCCGAACTGGTCGCCGCTCGCCTGCGGGCGGAACACGTATTTGTAACCTTTGTCGTTGAACACGGCCGACGAGATGCAGGTCGTCATCCACATGAACTTCTTGAGCTGCTCGACGCGGGCCGCGACCGGCACGCACTGCGCCGAGGAGAAGAAGCCGAGCACCATGTCGACCTTCTCCTGTTCGAGCAGGCGGACGGATTCGTTGATGGCGATGTCGGGCTTGCTCTGCGCGTCCGCGTAGACCGCTTCGACCTTGTAACCCTCGACGCCGGTCTTGGCGAAATGGTCGAGGATGATCTTTGCGCCGATATAGCCGAGCTCGGAGCCGCCGCCGGCGAGAGGTCCGGTCAAATCAAAGACGACGCCGATCTTGATCTTCTTCTCCTGAGCCTGGGCGGACACCGCCAAGCCCGTCGCTGATATCGCGACCAACAGCCCACATGCCAAACGGGCAGCCCTGCGCAGGCGCATCAAAACCTCCCTGAGCGATTGTGCATCGCATTCTTGTTGCTGTTGCTTTTTTGGCCCATCACATGGGCTACGCGAAGCGATGTCAAGCCTTGCGCGTCAGCGGGAGGCGAACTGCTGCGCAATAAAGGCCGTGACAAATCGCGGCATGGTGGCCGTAAGATCGCTCATCCCGCGCACGAGATGGATGGCCGACAACTCGGGCTCGTCCTCGCGCGCGAGGTTGGCTTCGATCCGGGCGCGGGCTTCGTCGCCCGGCATGTCCAGGTTGAGAACCTGAATCATCGCAATCGCACGGCCGGAGACGACGCAGTGCCAATCCGGCTCCGCCACGTAGTCCTCGGCATCCAGCCCGGTCTCTTCCGCGATCTCGCGGACGACGCTGCCGGGAATGTCGAGGGCGCCATCCCTGACGTCGTCGAGGTCGGGCGTGCCCGAAGGGAAATAGATGCGGCCCGCATTGGCGGTATGCTGGGCCATCTCGCCCATCACGAAGGCGCCGTCGGAGGTGCGCAGCGCGCCCATGCCGAAACCATTGAACACGGCCGCATCGGGGGCGCCCCAGTCGCGCCAGGCGAGGAAGCTGGCGAAATCGGTCTCGAAATAGGTCGCTGCGAGATGGCCGCCCGCGAACACGGCATCGCGCCCGAGCAGGACGCGACCGTTCCACAGCTTCGGCCGCTCACGCTGCTTCTCGGCGAAATGCGCCGCGATCTCGGCGCGACGTTCCTCCGCGAACGCCCACACGATCGGCCGCACGGCAAGATCGAGCGTCGTGACGCGATGAATGACCGGTGACGTCATGACGCCCGATGACTTCGCCTTCGCGTCAGCTATTTGGCGTTCCCCGTCGTCTTCTTGGCCTGGTCGATGAACTTGTTGGTGAAAGTCTTGCTGACGTCGATCTTGGCGTTCGCCACCTCGGGCGAGCCGACGCTGAACACCGCAAGCACGGCGTCCGCGCCCTTCGGGTCCATCCTGCCGGTTTCTGAGAACATCGGGATCGTGTTCTTCAGCGCGGCGAGATAAAGCTCCTTGTTCTTGCCGACCATCTCCTCCGGCATCTTCGCCATGATCTCCTCGGGCGAGTGCGAATGGATCCAGGCGAGCGTGGCCAGGATCGCATTGGTGAGCGCCTGCGTCTCCTTCTCGTGGCCTTTGATCCAGGCCGTCGTCGAGTACAGCGCGCCGCCCGGATATTCGCCGCCGAAGGTCTCGAGCGTGTCCTTCTGGGTACGGGTGTCCGACAGGATGCGCAGATCCTTGTGGCTGCCCTGGAGCACGGTGACGGAGGGATCGAGCATCACGGCCGCGTCGATCTGGCCCTGCTGCATGGCGGCGACCGCGGTAGCGCCGAGGCCGACGCCGATCACGGCAGTGCCGGCGGGATCGAGGCCGTTCTTCTTGAGCATGTATTTGAGGAAGAAGTCGGTGGAAGAGCCCGGCGCGCTGACGCCCACCTTCTTGCCGGCGAGATCCTTGACCGACTTGATGTCGTTGGTGCGCGATGGCGCGACCACCAGCACGAGGCCGGGATAGCGGTCATAGACCACGAAGGCCTGAAGTTCCTGCTTCTTGGCGGCGAGATTGACGCAATGGTCGAAATAGCCGGAGACGACGTCGGCGCTGCCGCCGAGCACGGCTTTCAGCGCATCCGAGCCGCCCTTGAGGTCCACCAGCTCGACATTGAGGCCTGCTTTCTCGTATTCGCCGAGCTGCTTGGCCAGCACCGTCGGCAGATAGCACAGGCAGGCGCCGCCACCGACGGCCACGGTGACCTTGCTTTGCGCCGCGGCAAGCGAGGTGGTGAGCGTCAGCGCAAGCAGCGCGCCGGCGAGCCTGGCAATCGTGTTCTTCATTGGTTTCCTCCGTTCGGCCGGCGGCACCATAAAGCAGCGGGGCAGGCTTGAGAAGCACTGCCGAAGTGGGCTGGCCATCGGCGTTCCGGCGCAATAGCATACCCGGACAACAACAATACTTGATGGGGAGGATCATCCATGAATCGCCTTGCTGCCGCGCTGTCGATCGCCGCCGCCTTTGCCGCCGGATGCGGCGCAACCCACCTGCTGCGGCCGGCGCTCGCCGCCGAGAACATCACCGCGCAGATCATCCACACCGGCGAGATGCAGGGCGATGCGCTCGGGCCCGCCAACGCCGTCGGCTATCGCTCCAAGATGTTCGCGAGCGCCGACGGTGCCACCATCTCGATCCAGGTCGGCAACGTGCCCAAGCACATGCATCCCAACACCAACGAGATCCAGTACATCCTGGACGGCACCGGCACGATCTGGCTCGGCGACAAGGAGGTCACCGTGAAGCCCGGCGACCTCGTGATCATCCCGAAGGGCACGCCGCATGGCGGCACCAAGCCGATCAGCGGTCAGGTCAAGGCGATCGCGATCAAGACCCCGCCGCAGGCGCCCGACGACACCAAGCTGCTGGATTGAGCTCTTGCTTTCACCTCTCCCGCTTGCGGGAGAGGTGAACTCGCGCTCTAGCCGCGCCCGTCCGACGCCGTCGGCCGCCACACCAGCAACCTGCGCTCGACCAGCGTGACCCCGAAGTCGATCAGGATCACGAAGGCCGAGAGCACGAACATGCCGGCGAACACGCCGGCGACGTCGAAGATGCCCTCGGCCTGCTGGATGAGGTAGCCGAGCCCGGCCGCCGATCCCAGATATTCGCCGACGACCGCGCCGACCACGGCGAAGCCCACCGAGGTGTGCAGCGAGGAGAACATCCAGGACAGCGCTGACGGCCAATAAACATGCTGCATCAATTGCCGTTCGCTCATGCCGAGCATGCGGCCGTTGTCGAGCACGGTGCGGCTGACCTCCTTCACTCCCTGATAGACGTTGAAGAAGACGATGAAGAACACCAGGGTGACACCGAGTGCGACCTTGGACCAGATGCCGAGCCCGAGCCACAGCGCGAAGATCGGCGCCAGCACCACGCGTGGCAGCGCATTGACCATCTTCACATAGGGGTCGAACACGGCGGCCACCAGCGGCTGGCGCGCGAACCAGAAGCCGACCAGCACGCCACCGAGCGATCCGATCACGAAGGCGAGGATCGATTCCGCTAATGTGATGCCGAGATGCTTCCAGATCACGCCGGACGAAAACCATTTCACGATCTGGCTGAACACGTCGAACGGGTTGGAGAAGAAGAACGGCGGCAGCAGGATCTTGCCGAATACGGGGACGGTCGTCAGCACCTGCCACAGCACGATGAAGATGACCGCGACCAGGATTTGCAGCGCAAGCAGCGTCGGGCGCGACATCAGACCGCCTCCGCCGCGTTGGTAGATTGGGCGTAACCCTTCATCACCTCGTCCTTGAGCACGCCCCAGATCTCGCGATGCAGTGCGTGGAACTCCTTGTCGAGCCGCACCTCGAATATGTCGCGCGGGCGCGGCAAGCTCACGCGCCAGTCGCCGATGATGCGGGAAGACGGGCCCGCCGACATGATCACGACGCGATCGGCGAGCGCGATCGCCTCTTCGAGGTCGTGGGTGACGAACAGCACCGCCTTGCGGTCGGCGTTCCAGAGGTCGAGCAGCAGATTGCCCATGACCTGGCGCGTCTGCGCATCGAGCGGCCCGAATGGCTCGTCCATCAGCAGGATTTTGGGATCGCGGATCAGCACCTGCGCCAGCGCCACGCGCTTGCGCTGGCCGCCGGAGAGCATGTGCGGATAGCGGTTCGCAAAGGCGCCGAGGCCGACGGAGGTCAGCCATTTCTGTGCTCGTGGCCGCGCCTCGGCGCGCGGCGTGCCCTTGATCTCGAGCCCGATCGCGACATTGTCGAGCGCCGTCTTCCACGGGAACAACGCGTCGGCCTGGAACAGATATCCGGCATCCCGATTCAGCCCCGCGAGCGGCCGGTCGAATATTCTGACGCTGCCGGCGGCGGGCTTGAGCAGCCCCGCGGCGACGTTGAGCAGCGTCGATTTCCCGCACCCCGTGGGCCCGACAATGGCGACGAACTCGCCCTGCGCCACCGCGAGATGGGCCTTCTCCACCGCCGTATAAACCCGCCCGTCCCCGAGGCGAAACGCAACCTTGGCATCTTCCAGCGCCACTGCCGTGGGCGTTGTCATGTAGTCCCTCCGAATTTGGCCCGATGCCTTAGCCGCTCGCGCAGCCAAGTTCAATCGACCAGGCAAGCGTGCTAGGCATGGTGTCACTTCCTCCACCCTCCCCTAGAGGGCAACAGAGCCGCGTCCAATGCCCTCCAAACCGGCGATCAGCTACCAACACGTCACCAAGAGCTTCGGCCTGCTCAAGGCCGTCGATGATGTGTCGCTCGACATCGCCGAGGGCGAGTTCGTGGCCATCGTCGGTGGGTCAGGCTCCGGCAAGACGACGCTGCTGCGGCTCGCCAACCGGCTGATCGAGGCGGATAGCGGCACGATCACGGTCGCGGGCGAGGACGTGCGAGGCGTCGACCCGGTCGCACTGCGGCGGCGGATCGGCTACGTGTTCCAGGCTGGCGGCCTGTTTCCGCATCTGAGCGTTGCCGAGAACATCGGGATCACGCCAAGACTGCTGGGCGCGCCGGCAGCGGACATCGCGATGCGTGTCGATGAGCTGCTGGACCTCGTGCAGCTCGACCGGCTTGCGCATCGCGACCGGCTTCCGGAAGCGTTGTCAGGCGGCCAGCGCCAGCGCGTCGGCGTGGCGCGGGCGCTCGCGGCAAAGCCCCGCATCGTGCTGATGGACGAGCCCTTCGGCGCGCTCGACCCTCTCACCCGCGATGCGCTCGGCGAGGATTTTCGCGATTTGCATCGCAAGCTCGGCCTGACCACCGTCATGATCACGCACGACATGATGGAGGCGATCCTGCTCGCCGACCGCATCGCCGTGATGCGTGACGGAAGGCTGCTGGCACAGGGGACGCCCGCGGAGCTCTCGAACAGCAGCGAGCCCTACGTGCTGGAACTGTTGCGCACGCCCCGGCGCCAGGTCGAACGGTTGAATGCGTTGCTGCCGACGAGCGGTACGGCATGAGCATCTTCGCCGATCCGCGCTGGGGCGAGGCACTGTCGCATTTGCCCGATTATCTCGGCAACCACGTGCGGGTGAGCCTTGCGGCGCTCGCGCTTGGTCTTGTCGTCAGCCTTCCGCTGGCCATCCTTACGCGCAACCGCCCGGCGCCGCGCGGCATCCTGCTTGCGCTTGCCAGCATCGTGCAGACGGTGCCCGGACTTGCGCTGCTTGCGCTGTTCTATCCGCTGCTGTTGCTGGCGGCTTCGTTGACGCTCGCCTGGTTCGGCTTCTCCTTCTCCGCCTTCGGCTTCCTGCCGGCGGTGCTGGCGCTGGCGCTCTATTCGATGCTGCCGGTGCTGCGCAACGGCATCACCGGCCTCAATGGCATCGATGCCGCGCTGCTCGAAGCCGCCAAAGGCGTCGGCATGACCGCGCGGCAGTCCCTGGTCATGGTCGAGCTGCCGCTGGCGCTGCCGGTGATGATGGCGGGCATCCGCACCGCCGCCGTGTGGGTGATCGGCACGGCGACGCTGTCGACGCCGATCGGGCAGACCAGCCTCGGCAATTACATCTTCGCCGGGCTCCAGACCCAGAACTGGGTGCTCGTGCTGTTCGGCTGCATTGCCTCCGCCCTGCTCGCCCTTGCCGTGGACCAATTGCTCGGCCTGATCGAGAACGGCCTGCGCCAGCGCAGCCGTCTGCGCACAGCGCTCGGCGGCGTCGGGATCGCCACCCTCGTTGCTGCGGCGCTGGTTCCGACGATGGGACGCTCGTCTCAAGGCTATATCGTCGGCGCCAAGACCTTCGCCGAGCAATATGTGCTGTCGGCCCTGCTCAGGGATCGGCTGCAGGCGGCCGGCCTTTCCGCCAGTGCACGATCCGGCCTCGGCTCCAGCGTGATCTTCGCGGCGCTGAAGGCCGGCGACATCGATCTCTATGTCGATTATTCCGGCACGCTCTGGGCCAACCAGCTGCATCGCAGCGATATCAAGCCGCGGGCGGAATTGCTCGCGGAGCTGAAGACGGCGCTGGCCAGGGACAACATCACCCTGCTCGGCGAGCTCGGCTTCGAGAATGCCTATGCGCTGGTGATGCCGCGCAAGCGCGCCGAGGCGCTTGGCATCCGCACCATCGCCGATCTCGCCGCGCATGCATCGACGATGTCGATCGCCGGCGACTATGAATTCTTCTCGCGCCCGGAATGGGCCGCGCTGCAAAGGGCCTACGGCCTATCCTTCCGCGCGCAGCGCCAGATGCAGCCGGACTTCATGTATGCGGCGGTCGCCGGCGGCGAGGTCGACGTCATCGCCGGTTACACCAGCGACGGCCTGATCGCGAAATACGATCTCGTTGCGCTCGATGATCCCCGGCACGCGATCCCGCCCTACGATGCCATTGTGTTGCTCGCGCCCAAGCGCGCCGGCGACGAGCGGCTGCAGATGGCGCTCAAGCCGCTGCTCGGCAAGATCGACATCGCCACCATGCGCGAAGCAAATTTGCGCGCCAGCGGCAATGATGCGAACTCATCGCCCGATGCGGTGGCGAGGTGGCTGTGGGAAAAGGTGGGCAAGCGGTAGGACCCACCATTTACTCGATGTCGTCCTGGCTTTCGCCAGGACGACGCTGAGGAGACATGCGCGCTCCCAGGGACGCAGCTGAAATGCGGGCGAAGCACTACAGCCCCCGGATCATGCCCGCGTTGATCAGCAGCCGGTTCAGCCGCCGCGCCTCGGCACCGTCCTTGCAGCCGTAGAAGATGCCCTTGCAGCGGAGCATGATCTCCTTTTGCTCGGCGAAGGACGGATCGAGCGGGATACCGGCGGCCTCCTGGATCACCAGCGGCAGATAGGGGCCGTCGACCGTGTCCATCACGGCTTCACTCTTCACCGGCTCGAAGTTGATGGCATCGATCGCATAGTACGTCGCATAGAGACGCGGATCGTAAGCGTCGAGCTTCTTTCCGAGAGCGCCCTCGTCGAGCCCGGGCTCGAGCAGGCTCGGTGCAAACTCCGGCTGGTGATCGCCGTAGCGCACGATCAGGAAAGGCTCGCCCGGAAAATTCTTCTTCAGGCCGGCGACGAACGCCTTGTACTGCTCGGCGCTCATGGTCTGCCGGCGCAGATATTCGTCGATGGACGGCGCGTTGCCCGGCGCCCGCCAGTTCGGCAGCAGGTCTGGACGGAAGCGCGTCTCCCAGGGGAAATGATTGGCGCCGAGATAGATGAAGGTGAACAGCGGCTTGTTCGGCGGCTGCTGGCCCATCAATTGAAGCGCCTTGTCGTAGAAGAAGGAGTCGGGCTCCACGTCCTTGGCGCCGAGATCTTTCGAATCGAGGAAGCGTTCGATGCCGGTCGTCATCTGGAAGGTGCGCGCACCCATGAAACCGCCATAGGCGGGATAGAGCGACATCGTGTCGTAGCCGCAGCGGCGCAGCGCCAGCGGCAGGCCGCGCTCGACGCGGTTCGAGGCGATGCGCGTCACGAAATAGGCGAAGCGGCCGAACGAACGCGAGGAGAGCCCCGCGAGCACGTTGTATTCGGTGAACCAGCTCGGCCCGCCATTGCTCTCGGCCAGGAACGTGCGCTGCCTGCCGTCCCAGGACTTGAAGTGATCGCCATAGCGCGGCGGCACCTTGATGCCCTGGGCGGCGCGGATGTCGAAGCTCGATTCATCATGGATCATGATGATGTTGGGCCGGCGGCCCGCGGGATGGCAGGCATCGACCAGCGGCACGTTGAGCTGCTCGTTGGTCGAGGCAGCCGATTCCATGAAGCCGGATTGCACGAAGTCGGAGACCGCGGTGACGCCGGAGCGGAAGAATTTCGAGAGATAGCCGTCGTCGTAATAGCCGCGCCAGGCCTCGTCCGGATGGTAGAGCGAATAGCCCGCCAGCGCGGCAAGGCAGGCGAGCTTGCAGGCCAGCGCCGGCAGCCGGCGGATGCGGAACGGATCGAGCCACCACAGCGCATACATCAGCGGCAGGGTGACGAGGCCGGCCAGGATCACCGACCAGCGCAGGTTCGGGAAGATCGTGAACAGGAACGCGACGCTGTCGCGGTCGATCATCATCAGGTCGATGAAGTTGACCGTCATCTGCACCACGTCGTGCTTGAGCCGCGACAGCAGCACCAGCACCACGACCATGGTCAGCGACAGCGCGCCCGACAGGGCCGGCCGGCGCAGCAGCGTGATCCAGAAGAAATTGAGGAAGCCCCAGGCCAGCGCGAAGGAGAGACGTGAGCCGAAATCGGTCTCGGTCTCGTACATCAGGGCAAGCGCTGCGAAATGGGGCGCTGTGACCGCGAGCAGCCGCCAGATGCCGAGCGCGGCAACGCTCGCCAGCACGGCGGTTGTGGCAGAGGGACCTGGATTCGGCGCGGACGCCATCTACGGCACGCAACTTCTGGTCCGGTGCGGTGATGCCAAGCCGCCTGGCCGGCCCTCGAGACGACTAGCGGCGCCCGGCGCATCCGGAAGCCTGCACCGTGTCATAAAACTGTAACGGAACCGTCAAGGACAGGCAACGCGCCCGGCAATTCGACCTTCGCTTATTGTTAGCGGGAGACGATGGGCCGCAGGTCGGAGAGGCGGGACCCGCCTGCAACGTGGGACCGTGTGTCGCCACCACGCTCCTGCCAGCGCCCGGTTGCAGCGCACCAACACACGGGGTTCGCCGGGGTATGGTCGGGCGAGGAGCCGGGCGCGCAGCTCCGCGGGACGGACGCCCGGACGAACTGAACGCCGGTCATCCCTGCGGCAACAGCCCTAGCCGCTTGGCGATGATGCGGTCGACCGTCCGTTTCGGCAGCACGGCCCCGATCAGATGGCGCACCGGGTCCGGCGTGATCTGGTAGCGCACCTTCGGGCTCGCCGCCGTCAACGCCTCGAACACGATCTCGGCAATGCGCTCGGCGGGCAGGCCCTTGGCGCCGAGATTCATCATGAACGCCATCACCTTGTTCAGCGCCGGCAGATAGGGCGAGTTCTGGTAGACCGAGAGATCGATCTCTTCGGCCTTGCTCCAGATCGGCGTCTTCACGGCCCCCGGGGCGACGATGATGACGTCGATGCCGAACAGCATCAGTTCGCGGCGCAGGCTCTCCGACAATCCTTCGATGGCGTGCTTGGAAGTGCAGTAGGGCGCCGACAGCGGGTTGCCGTTCTTGCCCGCGACCGAGCTGATCATCACGATCCGGCCCTTCGGTCCCTTCAGCGAGGGGTCGGCGCCGAGCAGCGGACCGAACGCCTGGGTCGCGATGACAGGACCGATGACGTTGACGTCCATCTGGCGGCGGAAATCGTCGGCCGACAATTCGAGCACGGGGCCGGCGACCGCGATACCCGCGTTGTTGACGAGACCGGCCAGCGTCTCGCCGCCCAGTGCCTCGCGCACTTGGCGTGCGGCGGCCAGCACGGCGGCCTCGTCGGTGACGTCGAACAGCAGCGGCGTGAAGTGGGCGCCGAACTCACCCGCCAGCCGGTCGGCGTCGGCCTGCTTGCGGACGCTGCCGAACACACGATAGCCGTGCTTGATCAGGAATTTCACAACGGCCCAGCCAATGCCGGTGGACGCGCCGGTGACGACGACAGAACGCATGATCCCTCCCCTCAAGGTTCCCGCGATCATGTAGGTGGAAGGCGCCTGTGCGCAATGGATCGCGGCGCTGAGGCCGCGGCAAGGTGCTCACCAAATGTCGATTCTTAGAATCGCAAGAAACGTGAACGCCGCGGAGCGGGATCGCACGATGAGAGTGCGGATGAAGAGTGGATTCCTAGACTCTGAAGACGCTGGTGTTTTGGCGTTCAGATACTGGCGGGAAAATCCCAGAAACGACCCAAGGTCAAGAATGTGGTTTAAGCGTCAGTTCTTCGCCCTGAGAGCGCACATCAGCTCGCGAAGAATTTGAATGAAGCGGCAATGTTTCGCGCGAGTTGAAAAGAGCGAGACCGCTGATTGCGATCTCGCTCGAGCCTAATGGCCTAGGTTTAAGATTTGGTTTGGCGAGCGAAGCCTGTGTTTCGCTCCAGTGTCCGGACGCGGTGCAGCGCCGAAGCGACGCGCCGCATCCGGCAAACGCAAAACTTAGTTCTTGCTCTTGTCGACCAGCGCGCCCTTCTTGATCCAGGGCATCATGTCGCGGAGCTTGGCGCCGACTTCCTCGATCGGGTGGGCGGCGAGCTTGGCGCGGGTCGCCTTGAACGAGGTCTGGTTGACCTTGTTCTCGAGCATCCAGTCGCGAGCAAACTTGCCGCCCTGGATGTCGGCGAGAACGCGCTTCATCTCGGCCTTGGTCTCGGCGGTGACGATGCGCGGGCCGGTGACGTACTCGCCATACTCCGCGGTGTTGGAGATCGAATAGTTCATGTTGGCGATGCCGCCTTCATAGATCAGGTCGACGATCAGCTTCACTTCGTGCAGGCACTCGAAATAGGCCATCTCCGGCGCGTAGCCGGCTTCGACCAGCGTCTCGTAACCGCCCTTGATCAGCTCGACCAGGCCGCCGCAGAGCACCACCTGCTCGCCGAACAGGTCGGTCTCGCACTCTTCCTTGAAGGTCGTTTCGATGATGCCGGCGCGGCCGCCGCCGACGGCGGAGGCGTAGGACAGGCCGAGGTCATGGGCGTTGCCCGAGACGTCCTTGGCGATCGCGATCAGGCAGGGCACGCCGCCGCCGCGCTGATATTCCGAGCGCACGGTGTGGCCAGGGCCCTTCGGCGCGATCATCAGCACGTCGAGGTCAGCGCGCGGGTCGAGCAGGTTGAAGTGGACGTTGAGGCCGTGCGCGAACACGAGGGCGGCGCCCTTCTTCATGTTGTCGTGCAGGTGCTCGCGATAGATGTCGCCCTGGAGTTCGTCCGGGGTCAGCATCATGACGAGGTCGGCCCATTTGGCGGCTTCGGCGACGTCCATCACCTTGAAGCCGGCGGCTTCCGCCTTCTTCACCGAGCCCGAATCCTTGCGCAGCGCAATGGCGACTTCCTTGACGCCGGAGTCCTTCAGGTTGAGCGCATGGGCGTGGCCCTGGCTGCCATAGCCGACGATGGCGACCTTCTTGCCCTTGATCAGGTTCAGGTCGGCGTCGCGATCGTAATAAACACGCATAGTCGTTTCCTCGTTCGGGGGCCGGGATCGGCCGATGGTCAGTCTTTCTTAGGCGAATTGACGGATTTCGGGGGCTGTCTAGAGCATTTTAGGGCCCCTGGGAAACCCGTTTCTGCATGGAAATCTGCGGCATCATGCATCCATGAAGACGGGGTAGAGGGAGGCGAGCAGCAGGACCGCCATCAGGATGTTGAAGGCGCGGACCAGCCGCTCGGAGGTGAGGACAGGGCGCAACGCGGTGCCGAACAGGGCCCAGACCACGGTCGAGATCGTGCCGACGAGCAGGCTGATCACGGTCTGGATCGCGATATTGAGCGGAAACTGGGCGATCGCCGCATAGGCCGTGATGGTGCCGATCACGATCACCCACCCTTTGGCGTTGATCCACTGAAACATGGCCGCGCCCCAGAACGTCATCGGGCCGCGGCCACTCCCCTCACCCGGCCTGGTCGGGCCGGACATGGCGATCGCAGCGGCAAGATAGATCAGGTAGACCGCACCGCCATATTTCAAGATGGTCTGGAGGATCGGATAGGTCAGGAACACGGTGCCGAGCCCGAGGCCGACGGCGGCGACCATGAAGGCAAAGCCGATCACGATGCCGGCGATGTGCGGGATGGTGCGGCGGAAGCCGTAGGTCAGCCCCGAGGACAGCAGCATGATGTTGTTTGGCCCGGGCGTGAAATACATCACGACCATGAAAGCCAGAAAAGCATAGAACATCGATTGCGACATGCCCGCCTCACGCCGCCTTGGGCAGCGCCTGAGGGCGCCGCGCCAGCACCATCACGGCAATCCCGCCGATCACGGTGAGCATGCCGGCGAGGCGCAAGGGTCCGAACCGCTCGCCGAACACGATGCTGGAGGCGGCCGATCCCACGAACGGCACCAGCAGCGCGAACGGCACCACCTGGGCAGCCGGATAGTCGCGGAGCAGACGTCCCCACAGCCAATAGGCGATGCTGGTGGAGATGGCGCCGATGACCAGCAGGCAGATCAGGCCGGTGAGCGACATGTGGATCAACGACTGAATGGTCGGCATCGGCCCGTCGACGACCAGCGTCAGCGCAAACAGCGGCACCGCCGCGGTGAGGCATAGCCAGGCGAACAGGTCGAACATCGGCGCACCGCGGGCGCCCCGCAGCAGCAGATTGCCGACGGCGAAGCAGATCGGCGCGATCATCAGCACCGCGAAGGCGCCGACGCTGAAATCATAGCCGACGGTGCCGCAGATCATCAAAAGCCCGGCTGCGGCGATCACGATGCCCAGCGTCTGCTTCGCCGTCGGCCGCTCGCCGAAGGCAACCGCGGCAAAGCCGATCGTGAACAACGCCTGGCTCTGCACGACCACGCTGGTCAGCCCCACCGGCACGCCATGGGCAATGCCGTAGGCCTGGCTCAGGAACTGTCCGAGAAACAACGTGAAGCTGATGGCAATCAGCAGCGACCAGGCGACCTTCGGCTTGGGAATGAACAGGCACGGCAGCGCGGCAATGGCGAAGCGCATCGCCGTCATCAGCTCCGGCGAAAACTCGTCGAGCGCGATCCGGCTCGCCACGAAGGCAAGCCCCCAGATGATCGCCACCAGAACGGCGATGAGGATGTCGGCCGGCTTCATTGTTGTTCCCGGTTCTGCACTGCCGTGCAGCCCTGCTGTTTCTTTCTGTCTAGCCTTGCTCGCCGGCTTTCGGTTTCCGCAACAGGTAAGTGCCGTGCATGGGGGCGTGGTAATCGGCCGAGACCAGCATGAAGCCGACGTCGGTCAGCATCCGTTCCATGACCCAGCCGAAGGTGGAATATTCGTCGCGCATGTGCGTGACGACGCCATCGCGCGAAAAGTCGTGGTTCTTGATCTGGAAATCGGCCCATTGCTCGACGTCGCGCTCGACGGCATCGGGCATCGACGCATAGACGATGTCGCGCAAGTAGAAGCTTCCGCCCGGCTTGAGCGCGCGGTAGATCCGCGACATCGCAACCGCCTTCCAGAAGTCCGGCAGATGATGCAGCGTGAACTCGCTGACGATCAGATCGTAGGACTCCGCCTCGTAGGAAAAGCTGAGCAGGCCGGCCGATTGGGTGCGCACCGGCGCCTTGCGGTCACGCGCGTAGATCTCGGCGAGCGCCAGCATCGCCGGCGAGATGTCGATGGCGTCGACCTCGGCGCCCATCAGGGCGGCTTCGGTGGCGAGCACGCCGTTGCCGCAGCCGATGTCGGCGATGCGCCAGCCGCGCTGGACCCCGAGCGTTTTCAGCGCGGCGCGCGCCCGCAAATCGGCATCCTCGTGGCTGTCGTAGATCGAGGCCACCGCGGGCTCGATGCCCATCCGGTTCCGCTCGTTATAATACCAGTCGCGCGCCAGCATGGCTCACATCCCTTCGGGCCCGCGACCGATCGCGGCAACACCGGTGCGCGACACCTCGACGAGGCCGAGCGGGCGCATCAGGTCGATATACTGATTGATCTTGTCCGTATTGCCTGTGATCTCGAACACAAAGCTCTCGGTGGTGGCGTCGATCACGCGGGCGCGGAACGCATCCGCCAGCCTGAGCGCCTCGACCCGGTGCTCGCCCTGCCCGCGCACCTTCACCATGGCGAGCTCCCGCTCGATCGATCGCTTGGTCAGGGTCATGTCGACGACGCGGTAGACCGGGATCATGCGGTCGAGCTGGTGCTTGATCTGTTCGATCACCATCGGCGTGCCCGTGGTGACGATGGTGATGCGCGACAGGTGCTTCTGCGCTTCCGTCTCCGAGACCGTGAGGCTTTCGATGTTGTAGCCACGGCCCGAGAACAGGCCGATGACGCGTGCGAGCACGCCCGGCTCGTTCTGCACCAGCACCGCCAGCGTGTGCGTCTCGTTGGGATCGTGGCGGTCTTCGATGAAATAGGCGGATGCGGGCTGGTTCATTGTCGTCCCCTCTTGTCTTTCCGTCACGCCATCGCCGGCGTGTCCGTCCCGACCCAACGGCGGAACAGATCGAAATCGATATTGCCGCCGGACAGCACGAGACCGACGCGCTTGCCTCGCAGCTTTGTCTTTTCCTGAAGCGCCGCGGCGAGCGCGGCAGCGCCGGCGCCTTCGGCGAGATTGTGCGTGTCGGTCCAGTAGGCGCGGATCGCCGCGGCCACCTCGTCGTCAGTCACCTGGACAATCCGCGCGGCGCCCTTGCGGATCAGCGCGAATGCATCGGGATCGGGAATACGCGTCGCCATGCCGTCCGCCCGGGTGTTGCTGGTCTCCGTCGTCACGATCTTGCCGGCCGCAAACGACAGCGCGTAGGACGGCGCCTCGGTCGACTGCACGCCGACGATCTCGGTCGTCAGGCCGAGCAGGTCGCGCGCCATGATGCAGCCGCAGATGCCGGACCCCTGCCCGATCGGCACATAGAAAACATCGAGATCCGGCGCGGAGCGGAACAGCTCGAGCGCGTAGGTGGCGACGCCGAGCACGAGATCCGGATGAAACGACGGCACCATATGCAGACCGGCGAACTGCGCGCGACGCTCGGCCTCCTCGCGCGCAGCCTGAAAGTCCTCGCCATGCTCGACCAGTTCGGCGCCGAAGGCCTTCATGGCCCGATTCTTCTCGACCGAGTTGCCGCGCGGCACGTAGATCACCGCCGGCACACCATGGCGGCCAGCGGCAAAGGCCAGGCTCTGGCCGTGATTGCCGCGCGTCGCCGAGATGATCCCGGGAATGTCCGACCGCTCGCGCTTCAGCCGATCCAGATAGACCAGCCCGCCGCGCACCTTGAAGGCACCGATCGGCGTGTGGTTCTCGTGCTTGACCACGACCTCGGTGCCGAGGCGCTCGCTCAGCAGCGGCCAGCCGCGTGCCGGCGTCGCCGGCACCGCCTGCCCCACGATCGCATGTGCGCGCTCGAGCTCCGTCAGGTCGAACATGGCTTCACACCAGCGCCTTGCCGCCGGCGAATGCCTTCGCGGTGGCCTCGTCGTTGGCCTGCTCCGGCAACAGCATCTCGTTGTGCGCCTTGCCGGAGGGGATCATCGGGAAGCAGTTTTCGAGCGCCGCGACGCGGCAGTCGAACAGCACCGGGCGCTTGACCGAGATCATCTCCTTGATGGCGCCCTCGAGATCGGCGGGCTTGTGCACCTGCAGGCCGACGCCGCCATAGGCTTCAGCGAGCTTGACGAAGTCAGGCAGCGCCTCCGAGTAGGAATGCGACAGGCGGTTGCCGTGCAGAAGCTGCTGCCACTGCCGCACCATGCCCATGTACTGGTTGTTCAGGATGAAGATCTTGATCGGCAGCTCGTACTGCACCGCCGTCGACATCTCCTGCATCGTCATCTGCACCGAGGCATCGCCCGCGATGTCGATGACGAGGCTGTCCGGATGGGCCACCTGCACGCCGATCGCCGCCGGCAGGCCGTAGCCCATGGTGCCGAGACCGCCCGACGTCATCCAGCGATGCGGCTCCTCGAAGCCGTAGAACTGCGCGGCCCACATCTGGTGCTGGCCGACCTCGGTCGTGATATAGGTGTCCTTGCCGCGCGTCAGCTCGAACAGGCTCTGGATCGCGTGCTGCGGCAGGATGACGTCGTTGCTCTTCTTGTAATAGAGCGAGTTGCGGGCACGCCATTGCGCGATCTGCTGCCACCACGACTTGATGTCGGGCTTCTTCGCCTCCGCCTTGAACACCTGGAGGATGTCGCCGAGGATGTTGCCGCAATCGCCGATGATCGGCACGTCGACGCGGATGTTCTTGTTGATCGAGGACGGGTCGATGTCGATGTGGATCTTCTTCGAACCCGGCGAGAACGCATCGACCCGGCCGGTGATGCGGTCGTCGAAGCGCGCACCGACGCACAGCATGACGTCGCAATCATGCATGGTCATGTTGGCCTCATAGGTGCCGTGCATGCCGAGCATGCCGAGCCAGTTCTTGCCCGATGCCGGATACGCGCCCAGACCCATCAGCGTCGAGGTGATCGGAAAACCGGTGACCTCGACCAGTTCGCGCAGGAGCCTGGTCGCCTCGGGGCCGGAATTGATGACGCCGCCGCCGCTGTAGATGACGGGGCGCTTGGCATTGGCGAGCAGCGACACGGCCTTGCGGATCTGCGTCGCATCGCCCTTCACGCGCGGCGCATAGGAGCGGTGCACGTCGGACTTGCGCGGCGGATGATAGGTGCCAGTCGCGAACTGCACGTCCTTGGGGACGTCGACCAGCACCGGACCCGGACGGCCCGAGGTTGCGACATAGAAGGCCTCATGCAGCACTTTGGCGAGGTCGTTGACGTCCCGCACCAGCCAATTGTGCTTGGTGCAGGGGCGCGTGATGCCGACGGTGTCGCATTCCTGGAACGCGTCGTTGCCGATCAGATGCGTCGGCACCTGGCCGGAGATGCAGACCAGCGGGATCGAGTCCATCAGCGCGTCGGTGAGCGGCGTCACCATGTTGGTGGCGCCGGGGCCGGAGGTCACCAGCGCAACGCCCGGCTTGCCGGTCGAGCGCGCATAGCCTTCGGCCGCATGGCCCGCGCCCTGCTCGTGACGGACCAGGATGTGCTGGACTTCGCTCTGCTGGAAGATCTCGTCGTAGATCGGAAGCACCGCGCCGCCGGGATAGCCGAAAATGTCGGTCACGCCGTGATCGATGAGCGCGCGGACGATCATCGCGGCGCCGGTCATCTGGTTCGGATCGTGGCTCTTGTCACTCATTGGCTTGCTCCGGATGCGCTGTTGTCAGCGGCTTCGTTCGTTCGGGTTCGGGAAATAAAAAAGGCCCCGAAGAGGGCCCACACACACCGCCTGTCTTGTGGATGGCAGCTAGCCATCCCCGGCGGTGTGCCTGGGTACGACGGCGATAAGAAGTTTGGTAATAATGTTACGCATGGCAGGTGCCCGGCTTCCCAAAGGTTGCGCGAAACATAGCGGCCAAAGCTTGGATGTCAAGGCAATGCGGCCGTTCCCGCGCGATTTTGGCAGTGTAGCGGTGTTCCCGGGGTTCGGCGAGTGGTAAATTGGGGGAACCAGGCACAAAAGCGCGTCAGTCGGGGTCCTCGGTCGCGCGCACAACCGCCGCGAGCCATCCCCTCGCCTCCTCCAGTCTCACCCATTCGAATTCGGGCAATTGATGCCGGAACCAGGTGAACTGGCGCTTGGCATAGTGGCGGGTATCGGCACGGCCGATCGCAGCGGCCTCCTCCAGGCTGAGCTCACCGCGCAGATGCCGGATCAAAGCCGGCACGCCATGGGCCTTCATCGCCGGCAGCAGGGGATCGAGCCGTCTGGCGGCGAGCCGCTCGGCCTCCCTCAGCGCGCCGGCACCCAGCATGGCATCGAAGCGGGCATCGATGCGGGCATAGAGATCGTCGCGCTCGGGGGCGAGAAACACCGCGTGAAAACTGTCCTTGGGCAGCAAGGGCGGCTGCCCCTCCCGGTGCCAGTCGAGCAGCGACCGGCCGGTCGCCTCAATCACTTCGAGCGCACGCGCGATGCGGGTGCGGTCGCGCGGATTCAATCGTTCGGCTGCACGCGGATCGCGGCGCGCAAGTTCCGCGTGCAGCGCCTCGACGCCGTTCCGCTCCAGCCGCGCGCGCACGTCCTCGCGCACCTCTCCAGGAATTGGCGGCACCACGGAAAGGCCCGCCGTCAGCGCCTTGAAATAGAGCCCGGTGCCGCCGATGAAGATCGGCAGGCGGCCCTCGGACGTCGCCTCTTCGAGTGCCTTCGCCGCGTCGCTTACCCAGGCGCCGGCCGAGAAATTCACGGCCGCATCGACATGGCCATAGAGACGATGCGGCACGAGCGCCTCATCCGCCCCCGTCGGCCGCGCCGTGATGATGCGCAGATCACGATAGACCTGCATGGAATCGGCATTGATGACGACGCCGCCGGCAGCGAGCGCGAGCTCCAGCGCCAGCGCCGACTTGCCGCTGGCGGTCGGGCCTGCGATAAGCACGGCCTTGCCAACAGGACTTCTGCCGACTTGCCTCTCGCTCACGAAAACCTCAAATGTCCCTCGTCGCCACGCTGATCTGCAATCCCGACAATCCCGCCCTCGACTCTACCATCGTCGACGGCGCCCGCGCCGTGCTGCCTCAGGCAGCTCCCGCGCACTGGCTGTTCGACGGGGTTGCGGTCGACATTCCGTTCGGGGCCGACAGTAACCTCGGAGGCGACCGTCACGCCATCGAGCAGCGGCTCCGCGAGCTTCGCGGCGACCTGCCCATCGATATCGTCGTGCAGCCAGCCGGCTTCCGGCGCAAGAAGCTTTTTCTCGCCGACATGGATTCCACCATGATCGGCCAGGAATGCATCGACGAGCTTGCCGACTTCGTCGGGGTGAAGGCGCATGTGGCCGCCATCACCGAGCGCGCGATGCGCGGCGAGATCGAGTTCGAGCCGGCGCTGCGCGAGCGCGTGGCCCTGCTGAAGGACCTGCCCGCCAGCGCGGTCGACGAGGTGCTGGCCAAACGCATCACGCTGACCCCCGGCGGCCGCGCGCTGGTCGCGACCATGCGGGCACACGGCGCCTACACCTGCCTCGTCTCGGGCGGCTTCACGCTGTTCACGACCGCGGTCGCCGCCAAGATCGGCTTCCAGGAGAACCGCGCCAACGAGCTCGTCGTGCGCGACGGCAAGTTCACCGGCGAGGTGAAAGAGCCGATCCTCGGCCGTGCCGCGAAGCTCGCGACGCTGGTGGACCTGATGGAATCGTTCGATCTCGACGATCTCGATTCGGTCGTGGTCGGCGACGGCGCCAATGACCTCGCGATGATCCAGGCGGCGGGGCTCGGCGTTGCCTATCACGCCAAGCCGGCCGTCGCAGCCGCCGCCGCGGCGCGGATCGATCACGGCGACCTCACCGCCTTGCTGTATGCGCAGGGGTATCGGCGGGACGAGTTCGTGGAGGCCTGACACACTCGTCGTTCCGGGATGGCGCGAAGCACCAGACCTCAGGTGCGCAATTGCGCACCGGGGAACCTCAAGATTCCGGGTTCGATGCTTCGCATCGCCCCGGAATGACGGATGAAGTTACTGCACGCTCAGCGCCACGAAGCGCAGCTCGCCGTCGGCATTGGAGACCAGCAGCAGCACCGACTTCTTGCCGTCCTTCTTGAGCTGATCGACCCGCTTCTGGATGTCGGCGCCGCTCGACACCGCCTCCTGCGCCACCTCGACGATGACATCGCCGGCGGAGAGCCGCTTTTCGGCGGCGTCGGAATTGGCATCGACACTGGTGACGACCACGCCCTTGACGCTCTCCTTGATCTTGTAGCGCGTGCGCAAATCCTTGCTCAGCGTTGCCAGATCGAGGCCGAGCGCCTTCTGCGTCACCGGCTTCTCGGGCGCAGGCTCATCGGTCTTCACCGCGGCCTGCACCTTTTCGGGATCCTGCAGGCGGCCGAGGGTGACCTTCTTGGTCTGCTCCTGCCCCTTGCGGATGATGATGACGTCGACCTCCTTGCCGACCGCCGTGTCGGCGACGACGCGGGACAGGTCCTTCGGATCCTTGACGTCCTTGCCGTCGAACTTGACGACAACGTCGCCGGGCTCGATGCCGGCCGGCTTTGCCGGGCCCTTGTCGTCGACGCCCGCGACCAGCGCGCCGCGCGCCGGCTTGATGTTGAGGCTCTCGGCGATCTCGTCGGTGACGCTCTGGATGCGCACCCCAAGCCAGCCGCGGCGCAGCTCGCCGAACTGCCGAAGCTGGTCGACGACGCCCACAACCGTCTTCGACGGCACGGCGAAGCCGATGCCGATGGAGCCGCCGGAGGGAGATATGATCAGCGTGTTGACGCCGATGACGTCGCCGTCGAGGTTGAACAGCGGACCGCCGGAATTGCCGCGATTGATCGAAGCGTCGGTCTGGATGTAGCTGTCATACGGTCCCGAGGAGATGTCGCGGTTCTTGGCCGAGACGATGCCGGCCGTCACAGTGCCACCGAGGCTGAAGGGATTGCCGATCGCGACCACCCAGTCGCCGAGGCGCAGCTTGTCGGAGTCGCCGAACTTCACCGCGACCAGTGGCTTCGGCGGCTTGATCTTGAGCACGGCGAGATCGGTCTTCTTGTCGACGCCGACCAGCTCGGCCTTGATCTTGGTGCCGTCGTTGAGGATGACGTGTATCTCGTCGGCGTCGGCGATGACGTGATTGTTGGTCACGACTACGCCCGCGGTGTCGATGATGAAGCCGCTTCCGAGCGAGTTGGTCTTGCGCGGCGGGGTGTTCTCGCCACCCTTGCTGCCGCCGCCGGGACCCCTGCGGTTCTTGAAGAAGTCGTCGAAGAACTCCTCGAAGGGCGAGCCGGGCGGCAGTTGCGGCATGGTGTTGCTGCCGCCGCCCTTGGCCTCGACGTTCTGCGAGGTGGAGATGTTGACGACCGCGTCGATCACCTTCTCGGCGACGTCGGCGATGCCGTCCGGTCCACGCGCCTGAGCCGGCGTGCCGAACGCGCCGAAAGCACCGATGGCGAGCGCGGCCAGCCCGGTTCGCACCCAATGGTGCAAGCGGGACGGGGCAATGGTGGCAGCGGTCATTGTGATCTCCAGAGAATAGGATTTGGCGTCAGACTGCGCTCGAACGGGGGGACGGCGCAAGCGCGGAGCTTAACGGGCCTCAAGACCCCGATATTACGGCGAAAACCGGTTGTTCGCCTTCACTTTGGCGTTGGCGCGACGCTAAACCGGGCGCCGCATCACCCAGATCAGGATCAGGCCGGCCACGGCCGAACCGATCCCGACCGCCCGCAGGATGTTGTCCGGCGTGGCGATGGCGCTCTTCATCGCCTTGCGCATCCAGTTCGGACTTGCCGCGAACATCAAGCCTTCCAGCACGAACAGGATGCCCAGGCCGATGAGGAAGTCGGCGAACGCAATGGACCTCATCGAATTGGAACCTCCCGCCGTGCTGTTCTTGTATGGACGAAGGGCGGCAGAACTGCCGCCCTTGTCTAGCCCGCGACGAGATCAGACAGAATCGTCATCGCGCTTCAGGCTGTTGTTTGAGCATGATCTTGTCGGAAAAGTGCTGCAGCCCTTTCCGGATCATGCTCGAGCTTACGGTTTCGCCGTCGTCTCGGCCGCCGTCTTGCCGGACGGGTTACCGAAATACCGGAAGAAGTCCGACTCCGGCCGCAAGAGGAAGCGGGTGTCGCTGGAGCGCAACCCGTTCTCATAAGCCGTCATCGAGCGGAAGAAGGCGAAGAAGTCGGTATCCTTGCTGTAGGCCTCGGCGAACAGGCGGTTGCGCTCGGCATCGCCCGCGCCCCGGGTCTGCTCGGCCTGCGAATTGGCTTCCGCGACGATCACGGTCGCCTCGCGATCCGCCCTGGACTTGATCTCCTGGGCCTTCTGGCCGCCCTGCGCGCGGAACTCGGCAGCTTCCCGCTCGCGCTCGGTCTTCATGCGCAGGTAGACCGCCTGGCTGTTCTGCTCAGGCAGATCGGCGCGGCGGATCCGGACGTCGACCACCTCGATGCCATAACCGTCGGCTTCGCGATCGAGCTGATCGCGGATGCGCAGCATCAGCTTCTCGCGGTCGTCGCGCACCACGTTGATGAACGTGACCTCACCGAGCACGCGGCGCAGCGCCGCGTTGAGGAGCGTGGTGAGCTGGAGGTTGGCCGCCTGGATCGAGCCGACGCTCTGGTAGAAGCGCAACGCGTTCTTGATGCGATAGCGCGCGAAGGCGTCGACCACCAGCCGCTTCTGGTCGGAAGCGATCGCTTCCTGCGACGGGTTCTCCAGATCGAGGATGCGCTTGTCGATGTTGATCACCGAGTTCCACGGCGCCTTGAAGTGCAGGCCGGGATCGGTGATGACGTCGACCGGCTCACCGAAGCGAAGCACGATGGTCTGCTCGGTCTGCTGCACCGTGAACAGCGACATGTAGCCCACGATCAGGACCAGGAGCAGTCCGAGCAGTGTGACGAAACCTGTAACCGGGGATCTCATCGGCTGCCTCCGCTCGACTGCGGACCGGCCGTAGGCTGTCGCTTGGGGGCCAGTTCGGGAAGCGGCAGATAGGGCACAACGCCCTGGCCCGAGGGGCCACCGTCATAGACGAGCTTGTCGGCGCCGCCGAGCACGCGCTCCATCGTCTCCAGATAGATCCGTTCACGCGTCACGTCGGGTGCCTTCTTGTATTCCTCGTAAATCTTCAGGAAGCGCGCGCTCTGGCCCTTGGCTTCGGCGATCGCCTGCTCCCTGTAGCCTTCGGCGTCCTGCAGGATCTTGGCCGCGCGTCCGCGCGCCTGCGGCACGACCTGGTTGGCGTAGGTCTGCGCTTCGTTCTGCAGCTGCTCCTGATTGGCGCGAGCCGCCTGCACGTCGCGGAAGGCGTCGATCACCTGCGCCGGCGGATCGACCTTCTGCATCTGCACCTGGGTGATGAGAATGCCCGCGCCATAGCTGTCCAGCGTCCTCTGGATCAGCTCCTGCACGCCCTGCTCGATCGTGTTGCGGGCGCCGGTCAGGATCGGCTGGATCTGCGAGCGCCCGATCACTTCGCGCATCGCGCTTTCCGCGACCGCCTTCACGGTGCCTTCGGGGTTCTGGATGTTGAAGAGGAAGGCGCCGACACCGCCGGCGTCCGGCTTGATGCGCCAGAGCACGGTGAAATCGACGTCGACGATGTTCTCGTCACCGGTGAGCATCAGGCTCTCTTCCGGCACGTCGCGAATGGAACGGCCGCGCCGCGCCGGATCGTCGATCAGCGTCATGCCGATGGAGGTGGTGTTGACGCGCAATGCCTTCGGCAACAGCACGGTCTCGATCGGATAGGGCAGGTGATAATTGAGGCCGGGATCGACGGTGCGGACATGCTTGCCGAAGCGCAGCACGACGCCGCGCTCTTCGGACTGCACGCGGAAGAAGCCCGACAGCAGCCAGAACGCGATGATGAGCAGGATGATCAGCGTGATGCCGATGCCGGAGAAATAGCCGCCCGGCATGATCTGCTGCAGGCGGTCCTGGCCGCGCCGCAGAAGGTCTTCCAGATCCGGCGGCCTCGGCCCGACCGGTTGCGGGCCTGAGCCCCATGGTCCTTTTGGACCCGAGCCCCACGGGCCACCGCCCTGATTCTTCCACGGCATTCGACGCTCTCCTCGGCAGGGTGAAATTGCCCCCCGCCCGCTTTGTCCGGTCCGGCTTTATAGGGGACAGGCAGGTCCCTTACAACGCAGCCTTGGCTGCCTTCCGAGCTAAGCTCGGGGGCAGAAAAGTCAACGTTAACATTGGCGAATGCGGTTAATGGCCCGCCCGCCGACGATATGTCACATAGGAGAAGTCGGCGCTGTCGTCGGGGCCGGCAGGATGACGGATGCGTGCCACCTCATCCCACTCTGCCGTGTCGACGTTGAAATGCGTGTCGCCGTCGGGCCGCGCATGCACTTCGGTGATTTCGAGGCGATCGGCGCGATCGAGCCATTGCCGAAAGATCTCGGCGCCGCCGATCACCGCGACCTCAGTGACGGAACGCCGCAGGGCATCGCCGCGCGCGACCGCGTCCGCATCCGCCGCCGATGTCGTGACGATTGCGCCCGCGGCGCGATAATCCACATCGCGCGTGATGACGATATTGGTGCGGCCCGGCAGCGGACGGCGAGGCAGGGATTCGAAGGTCTTGCGGCCCATGATCACGGGCTTGCCGATCGTGAGCGCCTTGAAGCGCGCCATGTCGGATTTCAGGCGCCAAGGGATCGCGTTGCCCGCGCCGATGATGCCGTTCTCGGCGATCGCGACGACGAAGACGATCTCCATCAGACCTCGCTCCCGGCAAGCCGTGTCAGCGCCGGCCCGGTGACGCGGCACAGCGTCCAATCGTCCATCATGACGGCACCGAGCGATTTGTAGAACGCGATCGACGGCGCGTTCCAATCGAGCACCGACCATTGCAGGCGTGACCAGCCGTTGTCGACGCATTCCCTGGCGAGATAGACCAGCAGCGCCTTGCCGAGGCCCCTGCCCCGATGCGACGGCCGCACATAGAGGTCTTCGAGATAGATGCCGTGGCGGCCGCTGAAGGTGGAGAAGTTCGCAAACCACACCGCAAAGCCGACCGCCTCGCCGTTCCACTCGGCGATCGCGCAATGCAGCTGCGGCCTGTCGCCGAACAGCGCATCCGCAATCATCGCCTCGGTCGCCTCGACCTCGTGCGAGAGCTTCTCGTATTCGGCGAGTTCGTGAATGAAAGCCAGGACAAGCCCGGCTTCGCCCGGACGCGCGCGGCGGATGTTCGGCGACATAGGGTGCTAGACCGCGACTTCCGCCTTGATATGCGGATGCGGGTCGTAACCGACGAGCTCGAAGTCTTCGTAACGGAAGGAGAAGATGTCCTTCACGTCAGGATTGATCCGCATCACCGGCAATGCGCGCGGTGCACGGGTGAGCTGGAGCCGGGCCTGCTCCAGATGGTTCGAGTAGAGATGGGTGTCGCCGAGCGAATGCACGAAATCGCCTGGCTTCAAGCCCGTGACTTGCGCCACCATCATGGTGAGCAGCGCATAGGAGGCGATGTTGAAGGGCACGCCGAGAAAGACGTCGGCCGAGCGCTGATAGAGCTGGCACGACAGCTTGCCGTTCGCGACATAGAACTGGAACAGCAGGTGACAGGGCGGCAGCGCCATCTTCTCGACATCGGCAGGATTCCAGGCGGTGACGATCAGCCGACGGGAATCCGGGGTGCGCTTGATCATGTCGATGACATTGGCGACCTGGTCGATGCTCCGCCCGTCGGCCGTGGGCCAGGAGCGCCATTGATGGCCGTAGACCGGGCCGAGATCGCCATTGGCATCCGCCCACTCGTCCCAGATCGTGACGCCGTTGTCTCGCAGATATTTGATGTTGGTGTCGCCCTTCAGGAACCAGAGCAGCTCATGCACGATCGCCTTCAGCGGCAGCCGCTTGGTGGTCAGCATCGGGAAGCCCGCCGACAGATTGAAGCGCATCTGATGGCCGAAAACCGACAGCGTGCCGGTGCCGGTCCGGTCGGTCTTCTCGGCGCCGTCTGAAAGAATCCGCTCGAGCAGGTCCTGATACTGGTGCATGTGTCATGAGCCTTTGGGGAGGCGGCGAACTTAACGGCGCCCCCCGTGCTGCGACAGCGGCGATTCGCTGTTCGCACCGATTATACCCGGAAAATTGAGTGTTCCCGGGACAAACGACAAGGGGGCGGAACCCAGCGTCCCGCCCCCTCGCCTATCAGCTTGATCGCGCTGCTTAAGTGGCCGGCTTGAGCACCGGGGTCCACTTCGCGATCTCGTTCTTGACGAGGGCTCCCAGCGCCTCCGGCGTACGGTCCTTCGGGCTCGGGATGACGCTGCCGAGCTCGAGCAGGCGCTTCTTCACGGTCTCGTCGTCGAGCGCCTTGATGGCGGCCGCGTTCAGGCTCGCAATGATCGCGGGCGAAGTTCCCTTCGGCGCGAAGATCGCGTTCCAGGCCTGGGCCTGGAATGCCGGCAGGCCGGCTTCCGCCGTGGTCGGCACGTTCGGCAGCGACGGATTACGCTCGGCCGTCGCGATCGCATAGGCCTTGATGGTGCCGGCATTGATCTGCGGCACGGCGTTGACGATCTGGTCGCACATGTAGTCGACCTGGCCCGCCACCAGCGCGTTCATCGCAGGGCCGGTGCCGTTGAAGGGCACGCCGACCGGCTTGATGTCGAGGATGGAATGCAGGAGCTCGCACGAGACGTGCGAGACCGAGCCGACGCCGGCATGCGCGGCGTTCACCTTCTCGGCGTTCGCCTTCACATAGGTGACGAACTCCTTGAGGTCCTTCGGCGGGAAGTCCTTGCGCGCCAGGATCAGGATCGGCGTGCCCGCGAGAAGCGCGATCGGCTCGAAATCCTTCTCGGGATGATAGGCCAGCTTCGGATAGAGCGGCACGGAGGCGGCATGCGTGCCCATATGCCCGGTGATGAGCGTATAGCCGTCATTGGTCGCACGCGCGGCGCGTGTGGTGGCGGTGGTGCCGCCGGCGCCGACCACGTTCTCGATGATGATGCTCTGGCCCAGCGTCTGCGCCATGTGCCCGGTGACGATGCGCGAGATCACGTCAGTCGGTCCGCCGGCCGCGAACGGCACGATCATGGTGATGCTGCGGGTCGGGTAAGTCTGCGCCTCGGCCGGCGCGATGAAGGCGCTCAGCGAGGCGAGCGCCGCGGCACATGCGCCCGTGAGCGCGTGAATGAAGGTCATGTTAATCCCCTTGGAGACACAAAAATGCCGGCCCAAAGGCCGGCATTTTCATTTCATGAAGCCGTAACACAAGTCGATTCGACTTCCGAATGCGGCGTGCCGACGCAGGCACGGGCCGACGCGATACGCGGCGACCTCAGTTCTCGGACTCGGTGAACACCTCGTCGCGCTTGGCACGCAGCACCGGTAGCACCGTGAGGACGAGTAGCGCCGCCGCGACCGCCAGCAGCACCGCCGACAACGGACGCGTCAGGAACACGCTCCAGTCGCCGCGCGAGATCAGCAGCGCGCGGCGCAGGTTCTCCTCCATCAGCGGACCCAGCACCATGCCGAGCAGCAACGGCGCCGGCTCGAAATCGTGCTTGATCAGCCAGTAACCGACCAGACCGAAGATACCGGCCAGGATGACGTCGACCGGCGCGTTGTTCACCGAATAGATGCCGATCGCACAGAAGATCACGATCGAGGGGAACATCAGCCGGTACGGCACGCGCAGCAGCCGCACCCAGATGCCGACCAGCGGCAGGTTGATGATGATCAGCATCAAATTGCCGATCCACATCGAGGCGATCATGCCCCAGACCAGATCCGGCTGCTTCTGCATCACCTGCGGGCCCGGCACGATGCCGTGGATGGTCATCGCGCCCACCATCAGCGCCATCACCGCATTCGGCGGGATGCCGAGCGTGAGCAGCGGGATGAAGGAGGTCTGCGCGGCGGCGTTGTTGGCACTCTCAGGCCCCGCCACGCCCTCGATCGCGCCGCGACCGAACCGCGACGGGTTCTTGGCAAGCTTCTTCTCGAGCGTATAGGCTCCGAAGGATGCGATCGTCGCACCGCCCCCCGGCAGGATGCCGAGGATCGAGCCGAGCACGGTGCCGCGCAGGATCGCCGGCGTCGAATCGACCAGGTCCTTCTTGGTCGGCATCAGGCCGGTGATCTTCTGCTGAACGAGATCGCGGTTCAGCTCGGCGCCGGCATCGAGATTGCGGATGATCTCGGCAAAGCCGAATACGCCCATCGCCACCGTTGCAAAGCCGAGGCCGTCGGCGAGCTCCGGAATGTTGAAGGCCATGCGCGAGGCGCCGGTCTCGATGTCCGAGCCGACCATCGAGAGCAACAGGCCGAGCACGATCATCGCGATCGCCTTCAGCACCGAGCCCTTGGCCAGCACCACCGCGAAGATCAGGCCGAGCACCATCAGCGAGAAATATTCGGCCGGGCCGAACGCCAATGCGAGCTTGGTGAGCGGCGCACCGAGCAGGGCAATGAGCACAGTCGCGACGCAGCCGGCGAAGAACGAGCCGATCGCGGCGATCGCCAGCGCCGGGCCGGCACGGCCCTGCTTCGCCATCTGGTGACCGTCGATGGCGGTGACGACCGATGTCGCCTCGCCTGGTATGTTGACGAGGATCGACGTGGTCGAGCCGCCATATTGCGCGCCGTAATAGATGCCGGCGAGCATGATCAACGCGCCGACCGGCGGCAGTCCGAAGGTGATCGGCAGCAGCATCGCGACGGTTGCGATGGTGCCGATCCCCGGGAGCACGCCGACCAGCGTCCCGACCAGGGCGCCGATCAGACACATCAAGAGGTTGATCGGAGAGAAGGCGACGGCGAAGCCGTGAGCGAGGTTGGCAAAGATATCCATCACGCCCTCACTGGATCAGGAATCGCGGAAACATCGGCATCGGCAGCCCGAGCACGTATGGAAAGAGGATTGCGCAACCGAGCGTCAGGCAGGCGCCGACGATTGCCGCTTCAAGCCAGCGCGTCTCGTGCGAGCCCGTTGCCGAGATCATGAAGCTCGTAAAAGCCGTGACGACGAGGCCGAGGGGCCGGATCGCCAGCGCGAAGAAGACGATCGCCGCCACCACGAACAGCGGTCCTCGCCAGGAATAATGGGCCATCGCCGGCCCCTGGGTCAGAAGACCGGTCAAGGCGATGCCGGCGGACAGGGCGACCAGCAGTCCTCCGAACATGCGCGGTGCGGTCCCTGCCCCGAACGAGAAGCCCCGCATGCCCTGCAAATCACTCGATGCCCACAGCGCGAACAGGCCCAGCGCCATCAGGACGACGCCGCCGACATAATCCTGCGCCGAGCGGATGTTCATGAACAGCGTGAGGATCGCCACCACAAACAGCGGATAGGAGTAGATCAGCGCCAGCAGAACCTCGGACGGCAGCTTCTTGCTGCCTCCGCCGAACGATCCGAAGACAGCGCCAGGCGCGCCGAACAGCAGCGCCGTCACGTGGCTGGTGAGGGCCGTCGCCGGACCCCGGCCGGTCCCCCAGCCGAAGATCGTCCCGGTCGACCAGAACAATTCGAAAATCTGCGGCGCGATCGCCAGCAGACAAAAGCCGAGCGCCAACCGGGTGTTTCGGGTGGCCGTCCCTGAGTGGCCCATCGTGTCGGCCATGCATGTCTCCTCCGCGACCCGTAAGTCACGAGCACTGTTGTTTTAAATCGGCTGGAACCGGATCCCCCCGCCCCGGATCATTGCCTAGCGATTTTCATCACACAATGCCAGCAAAACCCAACAGGCCGCCGGCGAGGAGGAGCCAGAGTGGATTGATGCGCGAGATGGACGCGATCAGCGCAACCATCGCGGTCAGAAGCAGTGCAGCAATCGTGCGATCGGTCGACTGGGCCAGGATCAGGGCGCTCGCCGCCATCAATCCGATCGACAGCGGAACAAGTGCAGCCTGGATCAGGCCGGGCCAGCGCGATTGGCTGGGCCGGTTCAGGAGCCGGCTGACATAATAGGCAAGCAGTGCGGTCGGCAGACACATCGCCAGCGTCGCCGCCAGCGCGCCGGGGATGCCGGCGACCGCATAGCCGATCAACGTCACGATGAGCACGTTCGGCCCCGGCGAGAGCTGCGCGATCGCATAGGCATCCGTGAACTGCTTGTCGGTCATCCAGTGATGCAGATCGACGGCGATGCGATGCATCTCCGGCACCGCCGCCGCGGCACCGCCGACCGCGAACAGCGACATCAGGCCGAAGGTGGAGATCAGCAGCCAGATCGGGTTCTCGGCGTTCATGCTACTTTCCGCCGCCGGAAATACGTGGCGCCGACGCTCACGGGGATTGCGACCAGCAGCACCGCCTGGAGCGGCAGGCGGAGCGCGCCGATCGCGACGAACACACCGAGCATCAGGGTGAGCGCGACGCCGTCGATCGACTTGAGCAGCGGGGTCATCATGCGGAAGACCACCGCGATCAACAGACCCACCGCCGCGCAGGAGATGCCGGCGAGGCTGCGGCGCAGCAGCTCCAATTCGCCGAACTGGGCATAGATGATCGCGAGCACCGTCATGATCAGCGTCGGCGGCAACAGCAGCCCGGCGAAGGCGGCAATTCCGCCCGCAATCCCGCGCAGCCGCGCGCCGAACACCATGGACAGATTGACGATGTTGGGCCCCGGCAGGAAATGGCAGAGCGCGAAGGTCTCATTGAATTCGTCCGGCGTCATCCAGCGGTGCTGCTCGACGATCGCACGCCGGGCAAACACCAGGACGCCGCCGAAGCCGGCCAGCGACATCCGGGCGAATGCCAGGAACAGCGCGAGCAGGCCGGGCGGTGCGGCGGCGAGGTCCGGCTCCTGGACGGCCGGTGCTGAATCCGGGGACATGTCAGGAGCTTAGAACGAGGGTCGCGTCGCGGCCAAGACGGTCCGGAACCGTATCCAAAGGAACCACACCGGTCTTGCTCGAAACCTCTGTTTTTCGAAACCTTTGCCCCCTATATTGCGAGTGCCGGTTCGCCGGCTATGGAAATAAACGGTCGTCGCAATAAACCATTCGGACCCGGGGGCGGTACCCGGCGCCTCCACCAAAGCCCACTCGGGCGTGCCCAGGAAGCGGGCTTTGGCGGGGGCGAAATAGGATCGACGAGGGCGTAAAGGGCGTGCTTTTTCCCGGTATTGTTCCGCCGTTATCGGGCTACTGCAATAGTTGCCAACGACAACTTTGCTCCGGTTGCTCAGGCTGCGTAACGCAGTTTGAAAGACCACTTTAAAGTCCTAGCGGGTTAAGCTCCGCTAGGCGGGGTTCGGAGGCACCTGGCAACAGAAGCCTCCACTTTGCTTTTTAATCTTCCCCGGCGGGGGACTCCTGCTGACCCGTCAGGCGCGGTACTATTGCGGCTTGGCGAGTCGGGCCGGCAGGGCCCAACTCCTGGAATGCAACAGGACCACCATGGCGACCGATCATATCCGATACGATGTGCTGGCCCGCGACGCGCTGCGCGGCGTGCTGCGCAAGGTGCTGACCGATGCCGCGGCCCACGGCCTGCCGGGCGAGCATCATTTCTTCATCACCTTCGTATCGAAGGCCGAGGGCGTGAAACTGTCGTCGCGCCTGCTCGCGCAATATCCGGAAGAGATGACGATCATCCTCCAGCACCAGTTCTGGGACCTGACCGTGCTCGAGGACCGTTTCGAGGTCGGCCTGTCCTTCGGCGGCATTCCGGAGCGGCTGATCGTGCCCTTCAGCGCCATCAAGAGCTTCCTCGATCCGTCCGTGAAGTTCGGCCTCCAGTTCGACACTTCCGATGTCGCCGAGGTCGCGCCAGAGACCTTGCCGGCGGCCCCCGCGCCGTCGGCCGTCGCAGTGCCCGCGCCGGCGACTGAACCTGCGGAAAGCACGGAGCAGCCGGCGGCCCCCAACCAGGGCGGTGCCGAGGTCGTGCGGCTCGATCGTTTCCGTAAGAAATGATCTAGGTTGGGCCCGCACCCGTCGCACGCGACCCAACTCCCTATATAGAAGTGCATCTCAAGAAGCCGCGCGGCGTCTCGCGCGACGAAATGGATGTGCTCATGGCCAAAGCTGCCCGCTCTACGACTGCCCGCTCCTCGACCCGCACCGAGACCGATAGTTTTGGTCCGATCGAGGTCGCCGCCGATCGCTATTGGGGGGCGCAGACCGAGCGCTCGCGCCAGAATTTCCGTATCGGCACCGATCGCATGCCGATCTCGCTCGTGCATGCGCTCGGCATCGTCAAGCTTGCCGCCGCGCAGTCCAACCTCGAGCTCGGCCTGCTCGACAAGCGTCGCGCCAACGCCATCATCCGCGCCGCGCGCGAGGTGATCGAGGGCAAGCTCGACGATCATTTCCCGCTGGTGGTGTGGCAGACCGGCTCGGGTACGCAGACCAACATGAACCTCAACGAGGTGATCGCCAACCGCGCCAACGAGCTGCTGGGCGGCGAGCTGGGTGCCAAGAAGCCGGTGCATCCCAACGACCACGTCAATATGAGCCAGTCGTCGAACGATTCATTTCCGACCGCGATGCACATCGCGGCGGCAAGCCGCATCAATGGCGATCTCGTCCCGGCCCTCTGCGAGCTGCTCCGTGCGCTGCGCAAGAAGGAGAAAGAGTTCGCCCGAATCGTCAAGATCGGCCGCACCCACACCCAGGATGCGACGCCCCTGACACTCGGCCAGGAGTTTTCCGGCTATGCCGCGCAGGTCGAGAGCGGCATCGCCCGGCTCAAGGTCGCGGTGAAGGATCTCTATCCGCTGGCGCAGGGCGGCACCGCCGTCGGCACCGGCC
Source organism: Bradyrhizobium sp. 1(2017) (assembly GCF_011602485.2). NCBI lineage: Bacteria > Pseudomonadati > Pseudomonadota > Alphaproteobacteria > Hyphomicrobiales > Nitrobacteraceae > Bradyrhizobium > Bradyrhizobium sp. 1(2017). Next base: position 6,309,399 of record NZ_CP050022.2, read on the forward strand.
TCAACTCGAAGCCGCGCTTTGCGAAACTGTTCGCAAAGCACGTCGTCGGGATTACGAAGCTCCCCTTCACCAGCGCCGCCAACAAATTCGAGGCGCTGGCCTCGAACGATGCCTATGTGCTGGCGCACGGGGCCATCAATTCGGTCGCGACGGGCCTGTTCAAGATCGCCAACGACATCCGCCTGCTCGGCTCCGGTCCGCGCTCGGGCCTCGGCGAGCTGATCCTGCCGGAGAACGAGCCGGGCTCCTCGATCATGCCGGGCAAGGTCAATCCGACCCAGTGCGAAGCGATGACCATGGTGTGCTGCCAGGTGTTCGGCAATCACACTGCAATCACGGTCGCCGGCAGCCAGGGCCATTTCGAGCTCAACGTCTACAAGCCCGTGCTCGCCTACAACATGCTGCACTCGATCCGCCTGATGGCCGACGCCGCACGCTCCTTCACCGAGCATTGCGTCAGCGGCATCCGCGCCGACGAGAAGCGCATCAAGGAGCTGATGCAGCGCTCGCTGATGCTGGTGACGGCGCTGGCCCCGACGATCGGCTACGACAACGCGGCCAAGGTGGCCAAGACCGCGCACGCCAACGGCACCACGCTGAAGGAGGAGGCGCTGCGGCTCGGCTTCGTCTCGGCCGACGAGTTCGACCGCCTGGTACGCGCCGAGAAGATGACCAGCCCGGGATAAAATTCCGAATTCCGATAGCCATCCGTAGTGATACGGACGCTCGACCCGCAGAATTATAGGGCTTTAGGGGCGGGATTTGATTACCGTCAATGTTCCGGCGGGGCAGCGTGCTACGCAGCCCTCTGCCCTCGACGGGGCGAATTCATCGTTTGATGGCCCAAGGGCCGATTGACGAGGACAAGCATATGGCGATCAAGTCTTCTGGGGCGCATTGCGGCGCCCTGTTTGTGAACGTTTCATCCGGCACAAAGAGGAGCGGGTGATGGAGACGCGGCATGGGGAACGTCATCAACCTGAATCGTTTCAGGAAGCGCGCCGAGCGGGAAGCCTCGGCGAAGCAGGCGGACGCCAACCGGGCGAAGTTCGGTCGCACGAAGGCGGAGCGGTCGGCGGAGGAGAAACGGGCGGACCAGGCCAAGGAGCATCTGGACCAGCACCGGATCGATCACGAGGAGCAGCCATGAAGTCGCCCGTCGTGAAGCGGTCGATCGTCGTCGCCGGTCACAAGACGAGCGTCAGCCTGGAAGAAGCGTTCTGGAACGGCATGAAGGAGATCTCGGGCCTGCGCAACATGACGCTGTCCGAGCTCGTCGGCGAGATCGACAACAACCGGCAGCAGGGCAATCTGTCGTCGGCGATCCGCCTGTTCGTGCTGGACTACTTCAAGACCCGCGCCATGGCCGTCCAGCCGGAAAAGGTCCCGGCCCAGTAGCCGCCGGGGCGTTTTCCCGGACGCCCCGCGATCTGCACTTTAAAATCACTCTAAAATCATTCTAAGGTGCAGCTTCGGCCAACCGGCGCGCTTGACCTTCATGCCCTGCATTGAAAATACAGGGCATGACCGACACCAATGACAAGCGCCCGCACATGCCGCTGGGTCTGGCCCAGCGCGGCTATACCGGCGTCATCCAGCATCTGTCCGCCCGCGAGGCGGGCTCGGCGCTCTCGGATATCGAGCTCGAGAGCCGGCTGATCGAGCTCGGCTTCGTCGAGGGCGCCCGGGTCGAGGTCCTGCATGAGGGGCTGGTCGGACGCGACCCGATCGCCGTGCGGGTCGACAGCATCACCATTGCGGTCCGTCGTCGCGAGGCCATGGCCATCATCGTCGCCTGAGCCAGCGACCGGACCCACTCACCCATGGAATCACCCCTGCTGCATCTCGCCCTGGTGGGCACGCCAAACAGCGGCAAGACCTCGCTGTTCAATGCCCTGACCGGCAGCCGGCAGAAGGTTGCGAACTATCCGGGCGTCACCGTCGAGCGCAAGGAAGGCTTCTTCGTCACCCCGCTCGGCCGCCAGGTCTCCGTGGTCGACCTGCCCGGCACCTATTCGCTGCGCGGCCGCAGCCCGGACGAGGAGATCACCCGCGACTTCGTGCTCGGCAAGGCCTCCGGCGAGACGGTGCCGGATCTCGTGCTGTGCGTGGCCGATTCCACCAATCTGCGCCTGACCATCCGCCTGCTGCTCGAACTCAAGCGCACCGGGCGGCCGATGATCCTGGTGCTCAACATGTTCGACATCGCCACGCGCCGCGGCATCACGGTCGACGTCGAGCGGCTCGCCAGGGAGCTCGGCGTGCCCGTGGTCACCTCGATCGCGGTGCGCAAGGGCGGCACCGCCGACCTGTTGGCGCTGACCGACGAGATCTCGGCCAAGCTCGCCGCCGAGCCGGGAGAGAACAGCTGGCGCGTACTCAGCGTCAGCGAGCTGCGTGCAACCCAGCGCGAAGCCGACCGCATCATTGCGGACTGCGTCGGCCTGCCTGCTCGCCCCGACACCTGGACAGCTCGGATCGACGCGATCGTTCTGCATCCCGTCGGCGGCCTCATCGTGCTGGCGCTGATCCTGTTCGTGATGTTCCAGGCGGTGTTCGCCTGGGCGCAGCCGCTGATGGACCTGCTCAACTCCGGTTTCGATGCGCTTGGCGAGTTCGTCCACGCCACCCTGCCCGCGGGCCTGCTGCAAAGTTTCCTTCAGAACGGCGTGATCTCGGGCGTCGGCAGCGTCATCGTGTTCCTGCCGCAGATCATCATCATCTTCCTGTTCATCCTGCTGCTGGAAGATTTCGGCTACATGGCGCGCGCCGCGTTCCTGATGGACCGCATCATGGGCGGTGCCGGCCTGCACGGCCGCGCCTTCATTCCGCTGCTGTCGAGCTTCGCCTGCGCCATTCCCGGCATCATGGCGACGCGCGTGATCGACAACAAGCGCGACCGGCTGACCACGATCCTGATCGCGCCGCTGATGACCTGCTCGGCGCGCATTCCCGTCTACACGCTGATCATCTCCGCCTTCATTCCGGCCAGGGACGTCTGGGGCTTCATCAACCTCCAGGGCCTCGTGATGTTCGGCCTTTACGCCATCGGCATCGCCAGCGCGCTGCTGGTGTCGTTCCTGATCAAGTTCTTCATGCTGCGCGACTTTGCGCCGGCGCCGTTCATGCTGGAGCTGCCGGACTACAAGATGCCGCGGCTGAAATCGATCGCGATCGGCGTCTACACCCGCGCCAAGATGTTCCTGGTGCGCGCCGGCACCACGATCTTCTCGATGATGGTGCTGATCTGGTTCCTGGCCTCGTTCCCGCAGCCGCCCGCAGGCGCGACCGAGCCGGCGATCGACTTCAGCCTGGCGGCGATGATCGGCAAGGCGCTGGAGCCGCTGCTCGCACCGGTCGGATTCAACTGGCAGATCGCGGTCGCGCTGATCCCCGGCATGGCGGCGCGCGAGGTCGCGGTCGCGGCCCTCGGCACCGTCTATGCGATCGAGGGCGGCAAGGAGGCGGCCGAGCAGGTCGGACAGGTGCTGGCGACGAAATGGTCGCTTGCCACCGCGCTGTCGATGCTGGCCTGGTACATCTTCGCCCCGCAATGCGCCTCGACGCTGGCGGTGATCCGGCGCGAGACCGGAAGCTGGGCCTGGATGGCCGTGACCTTCACCTACATGCTGGTGCTGGCCTATGCGGCGAGCCTCGTGACCTACAACGTCGCGGTCGCCCTGGGCGCGGGATAGACCCTCACGCAACAAGTTCGCGAAAACAACCCCATGCACAGTAGACGGGCGTTGTGAAATCAATGGCTTAGCGTGTGCTAGAGAATCCGGGCTACGGACGCCGCGCCGGTTGCACCGTCGGGGCAAAACACTGGCACGATGGCATCGTCGAAGAATTTGCAGGGACGAGGATAGAGATCCCCTGGCACGGATACCAACGACTTCTAGTATCCGTCACCCCATCGGTATTGCCACGCCAATCCGACCAGATTGAACCCGCTGCCGGTGCGGCTGTAGATACCCGTACTGGCATTGAACTTGACTGAATTTTGCCGGTTGATGGGCACGGCGACCGTGAAACCTGCCCGCAGGTTCTCTTGCTCATTGTCGCCGGGCAGACCGTTCAAGGTGGTGCGTGCCCCCTTCAGGTAAAGGCCGTCCAGCGAAAACCATGCGCCTGAATCGAGGTTGCGAATGACAGCTCCCCGAACCAGATAGAGGGGTGCCTGCGCGAGCCGGTTGCCGATGAAGAAATCCCGATTGTCGGTGAAGAATGTGACACTCGGAGCGACCTCGAAGGTCCATGGGCCCCATGCTTTGGAGATGCCGAGCTCCGGCCTGAACGACCAGCGGTTGACGCCGAGATTGAGCAGCTTGTTGTCGTCATATTGCCCCAGGGGGGCGGACACCTGGAGGCTAATGCCGACCAGAATGTCCTGCTTGTAGTTCGCGAACTCCTTCAGCGGCAATGCCGGGGCTCCAAAGAGGTTCATGGTGACGCGGAAGCGCGGGTCGCCAAAGCCATTCATTTCCCGTTCGCGCGGCACGTCCGCAACGAGGCCGTGCGCGGAAAACGTTGAGTACGGAACGATCACATCGAATTTGGCGGATTGGCCGAACAGATCGAACGACCGCACATAGGCCATTGCGCCGGTATGGGCTTCGAACTTCGTATCGGCGACCGCGAGTGATGGATCGAACGCCAGCCTGCCCTGCGAATAGAGGTAACCCGAGATCAGGAAATTGAGCCCGACCGGCGTGTTGCTGTAAAGCCTTGGCTCCGCATCCTGACCGTTTGCCTCCGCCGCGATGATGGTCGCCGCGAGGGCAAGACCCGTGCGAATACGATTGCGGATCCTGTCATTCATCTCCTGCCGCCTCGGCAACCCGATGAAGCCTGTTTCCGGCAGTCTACGCATGGCTTGATCTATCTCAATCCCCAGCACGGCCGACGACGTGAGTTGGTTCGCCTGGTCGGGCAACAAGGGAGTTGTCGTTGCCCCGCCGGATTCGCTGTGTCGGAGGTGAAAATGAAGCGAGCCGCACTCGTGACAACCATCCTCGCCCTTGGGACGATTCTTCCTGGGATGATTGCTGGAGCCGGGGCCCAATCCCAGGCCGTGCAATGTTCGTCCTACTACATTTCCGAGATCACTCTCGTATCGACCGCCGACGGCGAGGCCGGGCATGTTCAGACCTTCGTGGGGTTTGGTCCCTCCAAGGAAGAGGCAGAGAACAAGGCGCTTGGGTGGTGCTCGCACATCAGGTTCGATCTTGAGACGTGCGTGAACTCGGATCGCGCCACCGCTCGCAATTCGGCTTCGGAGGGCGGCAGTGGTTTGCTGCATCTCAAATACAGGAAGGCGGTCGCGCGCATTACCGGGTGTAGCTAAATCTGGCTGTGCCGTCTTGCGATGCTCATCTCGCGCGTCGCCGCCGCGATCAAGTCGGCCAAGGTTCGACACAACCTTTTCGGACCGCGGCGTAACGGCCCCCGCAAGGTTGATCTACATCAACGTGATCGATCCCTGGAAGAACAGGTTGAGGCCGGCGCAGAGGAAACGGCTCTCGTCACCTGCATTTCGGAAAAAGCAACCGGGAGGACCATCATGAATCCGAGAAAGCGTTTTTCGATCAAGTCCATGACAGTTTCAGGCCTGGCTGCCAGCGCCCTCCTGGGTCTCGCAGGCGTGACGCTCAATCCGGCACCGGCCGCCGCGGTCGTGTATTGCCAGTACGTTGACTATCCGGTTGGTTGCGTCGCGCGGTCGGGCGTCGTGCTGAGGCCCCGGCCCGTCGCGCGTGCTGCGGTCCGTCACAATGTCGGCGGCAACGCAAATGGCGGCGTCAATCGGGTCGGCGCGCGACGCTAAGGTCTGACCTGGGGGCCACGACCGGAGCTGGTTGCTGCGGTGTATTCATGCGCGGAAGCCGCGCAGCAGTCTTGGTTGGGCTGCACGCAGCTTCGAGCTCCGCACTTGTGTGACTCGCCTCCCCTGCCTGATACTCCGTCGGGCAAGACACTGGCCCAACGGCACCATCGAAGCTGCCCGATCCGAATATCTTTGCGTGCTTGATCTGAATCAAGCTTCGCTCGCGCAACGAATCCGAGAATGGCGCAACGTCGTCGCAAACTGGGCCCATTTGGGGGGCACGGAGCGACTGGGATGCCGCTTTTGGCGTATTTCTGGAAGGTCGGAGCGGCGCTGCTCGCGCTCCTCTTCGTTGCGGACTTTTGTCTGCCGAAAGTGCCGATCGCGGAGAAGGCGGTTGAGGACCGGCCGGCGATACACATTCACTCGGATCGCAAATGGCCCGAGCGCGTGGCCCTCGACACCAGCATGCCGGTCATCGTCGCAGCAGCGCCCGAAATCGCAATCGCGCAGGCCACGGCTCTCCCCGTCCCTCCGGAGCCACCGATCGTCCGGGCGGAGACGCTCGCAGTTGCCAATGCACTCGCCATGGTACGCACGGGTCCGCCTCCGCGCGAGGCCGTCGATCGGCAGCGGAGGCCCAAGTCCCAACGCATCGCAAAGCGATCGAAGCGACATGCGCCGCCGCAAATGGTTCTGGCCGCGCGGCAGGGACAATTCGCCTGGTTCGGGTATAGGTACTGGTAGACCGCGCGACGTCAGATGCGCTGCGCCTGACCATGAACCTCAATGCGCCCGGCGCCCGGCGACGACCCGGACGCCGATGCCGATGGCATCTATTGGTACAAGGCGCAAACGCCTCCCTGCCAGCGAACACATCGACGCACCGCCCGGCGCGTCTGGCGGACCGTCGTCCTTGCGACGCATACGCCGTTGATCCGCGTTCGTCCCACGCCGCAAGCAGCCGCAACCGGCGTGATCATGCTCTCCGGCTGAGGAATCGGAGCAGGCGTCATACCTTGGGCCGAGGTCCCGACCAGCAAGGCGAAAGTCACGATAGCGAGCCACCTCATCATTGTGAGTCTCCTTTCGTCGAAGGATGAAGGCCTGTCCGACAGTCTCCAGCCGCATTGCCATCCTGCACCGACGGTTCCAGCAATCTCGGCGTCGAAGGCTGCGGCAGGAACGGAGGCGGCGAGCGGCCGCCTCCTTCTGCAGTTTCCTATTGGCAAACATACATGATGCCGTCGCCGCCCTTGACGAGCGTGCCCGGCGTGCAACCAATGCCATTGCGAGCGGCATAATCCGCCCAACCACTATAGCGGTAGTTCCAGGGGCCACCGGCGTAATAGGCTCGCACCGCGTACCAGGGCAGGCCCGCCTGGTCCGCGATGTAGCCGCCGCGATAAAGCGGCCCAACATAGATCCTATCTCTTGCTTCGGCGCTGCTGATCGAAAGCGACAGCCGGCCCTGCTCGGACCAACTCAATGACATCGAGGCTGCGCACGCGAACGCGGCAGCCGCCACTGTCAGTCGTTTTGCATCCATATTCGCCTCCATAGGCTGGTGAGATCCAGCATGCGGAGCGTGAAAAGCGTTCGAGCGTCGATATTGCGCTAGATCAAGCTGCGACCCTTTCTCACACAGGCATATGCTCTTCATCGCGCCGCCCGCCCGCGGATCGACGGCCGACAACGAACGCACGAGGGGAAGATGGCGACAAAGGAGCGGCTGCGACTGAGCCTCAACGGCTGGCTGCACACGCTGTTGACATTCCTGCTGATTCTATCGTCTTCGTGCTTGCGCCCTCGCAGGCCACCGGGTTGTTTGCTCTTCACGGAGGGGCGATCACCATCCTGCTGGCGGTCATCGCGGGCATGGCGATGATCTCGTAGAGCAAGACAGCGCTTCTCATGATGTCGCTCGCGCTGCTCATCAACATCTCCGTCTTCTTCGAGCGCGCTATTACTATGCGTGGCCTTACAACCTTCACCTTCTGGCGCGGGCCCGGCTGGTGATCGCGGCGACTCTCGGTTTCGTGGTCACGAGAGCGGTGTTTGGCCCAGGCTATGTCAGCCACCACCGGATCGTCGGCGCCGTACTGGTCTATCTGCTGATTGCTGTTGGATTTGCCTGCATATTCACGTTTCTGGGATTATCGATCGACGGTGCATTCAAGGGAATCGAATTCGAGGATGACCGCTCGCTCGCGAGCAAGGTCTTCTATCTCAGCTTCGCCACGCTGATGACGACCGGATATGGCGATATCGTACCGGTCCATCCCTGGGCGAGAAGTCTCTGCAACATCGAAGCGGTGATCGGGCAACTCTATCCGGCAACGCTCCTGGCAAGACTCGTCACGCTCGAACTCGGCGAGCAGAAGCGACCCATTGACCGATGATGTGCTGCCGAACGCAGCACTTGCCTGTTACTTGGTACAATGCACGTTAGTACGATAGTCACCGGTTCCCGCTTCGAACAAGCTTGATTACGGCCAGAACGAGGCGGCGCGACCCCCGAGTCTCACGCGCTGCGACTGACAAACCCGATCGTCATGAGATTGAGGAGTTGGTCCGATGCTGATGCACTTGACCTCGGCTTCCCTGCCCCGCCCGCATTCTCTCAGTGAACTCGGAATGATCGCGGACTCCAATCCGATGATCAGCCTGAGCGAGTTCAAATACCGGCGCGGTAGCGAGATCTACGGCGAGAAGGAGCCCGCCGAGTATATCTACCAAGTCAAGTCGGGGACGGTACGAAGCTACAAGCTGCTGCCCGACGGACGCCGGCAGATCAACGCATTCCATGTCCCCGGCGACATCTTCGGATTGGAGAACGGCGGGGTGCATCGCTTCACGGCAGAAGCCGTGGTGGACACGACCGTGCGCCTGATCAGGCGCGAGAGCCTCGACAGTGCCGCCGAAAATGACGGCGCGCTGACCAGGAATCTGCTCCGCATGGCCACGACGAATCTTCGGCATGCGGAGAACCACATGCTTCTGCTCGGGCGCAAGAGGTCGATGGAGCGGGTTGCCGCCTTCCTGATCGAAATGAACGGACGGCTCACTGCCGCAGGTATCCTGGCGCTGCCGATGACCCGGCGCGACATCGCGGATTATCTCGGCCTGACGATCGAGACCATCTCGCGGTCGCTGTCGTATTTGCGCGAGCTCGGCATCCTCCGCTTCATCGACAACAACCAGCGTCACCTCGTCATCCTGGACATGCAGCAACTCGCGGCATTCGACCGGCAGAATTGACGGCGAAGGCGGCTGAATCCCAGCGATTGATCGGGGGACGCAAAGAGAAGGCCCCGGGCGATGCCGGGGCCTAAGTTCACTGGGAAGACTCAAGATCAATAGCGAGCTGCGACCGGCGCCCCGTAACCGCCGAAGCGGTAGTTCAGCCGAAGCGTAACCATGTCCACATCCTGGCTAACCCCGCTGCCGGTGAGGACGAACCCGCCAGGCGTGACGAGGCCTGCGTATCCGAAATTGTCACGCCCCATCCAGAGATGGTCATACTCGATGCCGAACGACCAGTTCGGTGTGAAGCCGTATTCCCAGCCGACACCCAGGGCACCGCCCCAGCGCGTATGACCTGCCGAAGCGAGGCCAACCCCCGTGACGTTATTGAATACATCGAAGCGGTTGCGCGTCACGGCGGCGCCGCCCTTCACGTAGAACAGCGAAGCGTTCCATGCCCAACCGATTTGCGCAGTGAGCAGCCCAATGCCGTCGATCTTGCCAGTGGTCGAGATCAACGGATCGATCAGGCTGACGCGCGTGTTCTTGATGTCGGCCCAGTCGCCCTGCGCCTCGAGGCCGAACACAAATTGATTGGTTTGCCAGCGGTACCCGATCTGTCCACCGACGAGGCCTCCAGAGCGATCGGCGCAGCCACCTGCTACCGTCCCGACGGTCGTGACGAAGTCGACGCAACCATGGCTCTGCCCCCAGCCGCCGTTCGCACCAATGTAGAATCCACTCCAGCTGTAGACCGCCACCACCGGTGCCGGCGGCGCCGCCTTGACGGCCATGTCAGCTGCCTTGGCAGATGGAGCCGCCAAGCTCAGCGCCGCGAAACCAATCGCAGCTATCGTCAACTTTTTCATCTAGTCCCCCCTTTGCTTAAATATCTTCCGTCAGAAGCGAGGCCTTTGTGCAGGCTGGCGTCCACAAATGCTGCGAACAACCTGCAGTTTACGCAGGCGCCGGCTTTCGGCCGTAACAAAATGGCAACACTCAAACGCTCTACTCTATGCACGGAATCGTGCTTAGCGGCGTTTGAAACTGCAAGCGTTGAGCTGAAGTTGCCATCCCTCATCGGCATCGCGAATGCCGGGAACGGCGCATCGTGTCGGGTTGCTGGAGCAGGCGAACTACCTGCTCACGGCGAAGACGTCGTGATTGCCGCATCCAGCCGTCAAGGCCGCATTGAGCCAGACAAACCGACGTCGGCCTCCGGGGAATCGCTCGCGGTCCAGTTTGGACCCGACACCGCTTAAAGAGAATGGTCCGCCGGCATGCGACAATGCCTGTCCCTGGGAACTTGATCTCCGTTCAAGAGTTCCTCGTATGGACCTCGTTCGGTCCAGCCCCCTGGGCTTGGGCGCCCGCGGCAAGTGCGGGCTTTCGGAAAGACTTTCGCAAGGGGGTTCAATGACCGGTCCATCCAAGGCTGCTGCAGACAGCGAGCTCAAGGATTTGCCGAGAGTGTCCACGGGCAGCGAGGGCCTGGACGATATCCTCGGCGGCGGTTTCGACGCCAACCGGATGTACCTCTATGAAGGAAGGCCCGGCACCGGCAAGACCACGATAGCACTTCAGTTTCTGCTCCGAGGCGTGCGCGACGGTGAACGCGTCCTCTATATTTCCCTCTCCGAGACTAAACGCGAGCTCACCGTGGTCGGACAGCGGCACGGCTGGTCGCTGGAAGGCGTCGACATCTTCGAACTGGTGCCGCCCGAAACGACGCTGGATCCCGAGCGAGAGCTCACGGTGTTTCATCCCGCCGAGATGGAGCTGAACGAAACCACCAATCTCGTCTTCAAGGAAGTCGAACGGATCAATCCGACGCGCGTGGTGCTCGACAGCCTGTCCGAACTCCGGCTGCTTGCCCAGAACCCGCTACGCTACAGGCGCCAGGTGCTGGCCCTGAAGCATTTCTTCACCACCCGCAATTGCACGGTCGTCCTGCTCGACGACCTCTCATCGTCCCAGGACGATCTGCAACTGCATTCGATCGCGCATGGCGTGGTCATGCTCGAACAGCTCGCGCTCGACTACGGCGCGGAGCGGCGGCGGCTTCGCGTGATCAAAATGCGCGGTATCAAATTTCGCGGCGGCTTCCACGACTTCATCATTGATAGAGGTGGTCTAAAGATCTTCCCCCGTCTGGTGGCGGCCGAACATCACAGATCCTTCCTCGGAGAGTTCACGACGAGCGGCAACGCCGAATTCGATCAGCTTCTCGGAGGCGGCCTCGAGCGCGGCACCAATGCGCTGCTCATCGGCGCAGCCGGCGTGGGTAAATCCTCGGTCGCCCTGACCTACGCAATCTCGGCGGCCCAGCGCGGCGAGCATGCCGTCTTTTTTGCCTTCGACGAAGGTCGCGGCACGGTTGAAGCGCGCGCGCGGACACTCGGCCTCGGGCTCGAGCAGCACCTCGAGTCGGGCCGAATCCGCTTCCAGCAAATCGATCCGGCCGAACTCTCGCCCGGCGAGTTCGCGGCGAATGTGCGCGCGAGCGTCGAACGCGACAATGCCCGCATCGTCATCATCGACAGCCTGAACGGCTACCTGAACGCGATGCCGGACGAGCGGTTTCTCATCCTGCAAATGCACGAGCTCCTGAGCTACCTCGCGCAGCAAGGCGTGCTCACGATCTTGATCCTTGCGCAACATGGGCTGGTCGGGCCGACGGATACCAATCTCGACATCAGCTATCTCAGCGATGCCGTTCTCATGCTGCGCTATTTCGAACTCGGCGGGACCGTGCGCCGCGCTCTCTCGGTGGTCAAGAAGCGCAGCGGACATCACGAGCATACGATCCGCGAGTTCAGACTGACGCATTCAGGCATCAAGCTCGGTCCGCCTCTCAAGGATTTCAGCGGCATCTTCACCGGCACTCCGCACTATACCGGACCGGCGATGTCGTCGGAAGGGGCCGCTGAATGAGCGTCGAGCGAGATCAAAACGTTCTCGTCTTCGCTCCGATCGGCCGCGACGGACCTGCAACTGTCGAGTTGCTCAGAGGATCGAGCCTGCAGGCCGTCAACTGCAGAGATCTTCCCGAGCTCGTCAGCGAGATCGCCGCCGGCGCCGGTGCCGTTTTCCTCGCCGAGGAAGCCTTGTTCGGCAAGGACACGGCATCGCTGGCACAATGGATCGAGAACCAGCCGCCCTGGTCCGACCTGCCTTTCGTCGTCCTGACCAGCCACCGCGAGCAACCGGCCGTCATGGCCTGGCGGCGCAACATCGTCGCGCTTCTGCGCAACGTTTCGCTGCTCGAGCGGCCGGTGCAGCCGATGACGCTGACCAGCGCCGTTCAATCGGCGTTGCGCGCACGGCGGCGCCAGTACGAAATCCGGGCCCTGCTCGCCGCGCGCGAGCAGACGGCGCAGGAGCTCGAGAAGCTGGTGGTGGAGCGGACGCGGGCGCTGGAGGAAGCCAACGAGCAGCTTCGCCTCGAAATGAAGGAGCGCGCCCGGGTCGAGGAGACGCTCCGCCAGGCCCAGAAGATCGAGGCCATCGGCCAGCTCACCGGCGGCGTGGCGCATGACTTCAACAATCTGCTGATGGTGATCTCCGGCGGCCTCGACTTGCTCGACCGCCAGACCGACCCGAGCCGTCGTCGCCGCCTGATGGACGGCATGATCCAGGCCGCGCAGCGCGGCGCCAGCCTGACCAAGCAGCTACTGGCGTTCTCGCGCCGGCAGACGCTTCGTCCCGAGCCCGTCGACATCGCCACGCAGATCGGCGGCATGCGCGAACTGCTCGATCGAAGCCTGCGGGGCGACGTCCATGTCGAGCTCGATTTTCCGGATCAGCTCTGGGCGGTGGAGGTCGACCCGGGCGAGCTCGAGCTCGTCATTCTCAATCTGGCCGTCAATGCCCGCGATGCGATGCCCAATGGCGGGACCATCACCGTCCGCGGCGAGAACCTGCCCGACCTGCGTGATGCGGACATTGCGGGCGACTACGTGCGGCTGTCCGTCATCGATACCGGCGTCGGCATGGGTCCGGAAATCCTGTCGCGGGTCTTCGAACCGTTCTTCACGACGAAGGACGTCGGCAAGGGATCCGGCCTTGGGCTGGCGCAGGTCCACGGCTTCGCGACCCAATCGCGCGGAACGGTCCGCATCAAATCGCAAGTCGGCCATGGCACCAGCATCGAGCTGTACCTGCCTCGCTCGCGAAATCTCGCCTCCAAGCAGCGCCACCTGATCGAGCTCAACAGGATGACACGTCCGAAGAAGGACGGCCAGGGCCAGATCCTGCTGGTCGAAGACGACGACGAGGTCGCCGCCCTCGTCGGCGAGATGCTTGATCAGCTTGGCTACCAGGTCACACGGGCCGCCAGCGCTGCAGCTGCACTCGGCGCGTTGGCCGATGGACGTACCGTCGATCTGGTCTTTTCGGACATCATGATGCCGGGCGGCATGAACGGGGTCGAACTTGCACGAGAGATCAGGAAACGGCGCAGCGACGTCCCAGTCGTGCTGACCAGCGGATATGCGGAAGCGGCGATTCAGGAGGCCGAAGCGGCGGGTATCCAGATATTGGCGAAACCGTACCACCTCGACGAGCTGGCCGCGGCCCTCAGCGCGGCAAAGCCGGACGGTCGATCCGAGTCGGGGTCGAAGCGCCTGGGTTCTCTGCTGGGCTCGTGAATTCGGCCTTTGTGCCGGTACGATCTCCGCGCCCATCCCCGACGTCGCTCTCCGGCTCGCTCTGCGGCTCTCGGATCAGCACTGCCGGTTCGTCATAGCCTTTGCGGCTGCTGTAGAACACCAGCGCCATCAGGCCGACGCCGACGACCAGGGAGAACACGACGCCGAGCGCCAGCGCGGCATAGCCCGCCTCCGGCACCTTGGTGTCCGTGCTGAACCAGCCGAAATAGCCGAACGCGATGGCGCCGAGGAGCATTGCACACAGCACCGCGATGACCAGCCATCTGGCGAGCCGGCCCTCGCGCGGGCCGGTCGGGGTGGGTTCTCCGGAGGTGCTGGTCATGGAGATCTCCCGAGAGCACGCGCGTTGCGCGGCCGTCGCATGACGCTACGGCGCCGTTGCCTTGGTTGCGATCGCATGCAGGGCGCCGGTCATTGCGGTGATGGCAGCCTTCGCCGGCTCGCCCACACCATGACGTCCCGCAAGATAGGCCGGGTCGTTGTAAGACAGCCAGGTCGCACCTTGCTCGTCCTGCCAGACCAGCGCCTTGAGCGGCAGGTCGATGCCGATGGTCTGCGCCTGCTGCATCAAGGGCGTGCCGCCCTTGGCATTGCCGAAGATAATGAGATCGGTCGGCCGCAATGGCAGGCCGACCGCTGCGGCGCCCGCCGCGTGATCGACATGCGCGAACACGGTGAGACCCTTGGCCGTCACTTCGGTCTCCAGCCGCTTCATCGTGTCTGCGGGTCCGAAACTGCTCTTGATGGTGATGAGTCCGTCTGTGGCCATTGCCTGTGTCTCCCATGAACATATCGCTGCGATCAGAGCGAGGATCCCGATCAGTCCCGAAGGCCTCATCACCCGCTCACTTCTTCCGGAACAGCTTGGCGGGGTCGAATTCAGGCTCAGGAATGAAGCCGTCGCGATTGGGCATCCTGATCTTCGGCAGGCTTTCCTTGTCGACCTTGCCGTCCGCAGGAACGATGCCGTTGAGGCTCAAGATGTAGGCGGTGACGGCGTAGGTCTCGTCGGTGCTGAGCGAGCCCGGGGTCGGATACGGCATCGCGCGATGGATGTAGTCGAACAGGATTGTTGCATAGGGCCAGAAGCTGCCGACGGTTTTCACCGGCGTGTTCGAGGCGAGCGTGCCCTGTCCACCGGCGAGACGATCCTTGATCCCGCCCTGGCCGTTGTCGCCATGACAGGCCGCGCAATTGTCCGCAAAGATCTGCTTGCCCTGTGCTGCCGTGCCGCTGCCGTCAGGCAGGCCCCTGCCGTCTGGCGCGACGTCGATGTCCCACAGCTTGATTTCGGCGGGCGTCGCTGGACGGCCGAAATCGAATGCCAGCGCGGGTCCCGCGAGCAGAGCGACGGCGAGAATGCCGGCAAGAAACAGCCTGTCATGCGAGGACATTGCGGACCCTCCCGGCTTCGTCGATGCTCCAGGTCTGCTGAGCGTTGTAGTGAAACAGGGCATTGGTGCCCATCGCGGCAATGAAGGACTGCCGGTCCGGCTGGACATTGCCCTTCTCGTCAGTCGAGCGGCTCACGATCCTGGTCGGCTTGCCATCCCAGACCCAATCCATCTGGAATCGGACCTGCGCCTTGGACAACACCGGCTGGCTCAATTGCGCCGCCTTCCATGTCTTGGCGCCGTCGGTCGAGACCTCGACCTTGGCAATCCTGCCGTGGCCGCTCCAGGCCAGGCCGGAGATGCGGTTATAGCCCGGCTGGATCTGCATCATGCCCGACGGCTGCGTGATGACCGAATTGGTCTCCATCCTCAACTGGAACTGCCGTGCCTTGCCGTTCGCAAGCAGCTGCGTGTAGCGCGCGGTCTCCCAGCGCGTCATCCAGGGCTCGTTGCCGAACTTGAGGCGGCGCAACCATTTGATGTTGAGGTTGCCCTCGAAGCCCGGCATCACCAAACGCATCGGAAAGCCGTGCGCGGGCCGGAGCGGCTCGCCGTTCTGCCCATAGGCGACAAAAGCCTCGTTCACGATCTCCTCGGTGAGCGGAATGCTGCGGTCGACGCCCGCGCCGTCTCCTCCCTCCGCCAGCATCCAGGTCGAGCCCTTGTCCTTGGCGACGAGATCGATCAGGAATTTCAACGGCACGCCGGTCCATTCGTTGGTGCTGACGAGGCCATGGGTGTTCTGTACCGTCAGATCCGGATCGGCCTTTTTCCAGTTTTCCCATCCATTGCCGGTGCATTCGATGAACACCACGCGCGTGACCGACGGCATCCGCTTCAGGTCCTCGACATTGAGGATCAGCGGCTTTTGCACCTTGCCGTGAATGAGCAGCCGATGCTGGGCGGGGTCGATATCGGGCACGCCGGAATGGCTGCGCTCGTAATGCAGATCGGTTGGCGTGATATTGCCGACCAGCTTCTGGTGCGGCGTCTTGGAGTTGATGGCATCGCCCGGGTCGACATTGCGCTTGCCCGGCGCGGCCTCGGGAATCCGATCGAGCTTGGCGAAGCGGGACCGTTCGCTGTGCGCGCCGAGATCGGCCCCAGGCCCACGATCGGGGACATCAGCCAGCGTCTCTGCCCGGGCCGCCTCGCTCGCCGCCGCCCCCAAGATGCCCGCAGACAGGCCCCCCACGAAGCCGCGACGAGACACGCGCGCGGGTCGTGGCAACGATTCGCTTTCTGTCTTGGACGTCATACGATCTCCCGTCGATAATCGTGCTTTTTGGAAATGCCGTCCGGATTCATCCGGTGACATCGACCGAACGCCGCCAGACCTACCGATCAGCTTGTTTGGGAGGCCATCGGCAGTGCCTCGTCCGCGATGACTCGATGATTTGTTTGTGGTTTAGAGGCACCTGCCACTGCGCGTAATAGCCGGGCGGATCGACGTCATGTCCGCGCGGATCAGGAGTGCCCAATGCCGGGGACCGAGACGAACGAGCTGTTGAAGGCGATGGTCCCGCTGTTCAGAATCCGTCCGGTGATCGACGATTCCTGTCGATTCGGCGGCAGCTGGGAGTCGTTACACGCGCCGAACGGCAGGGGATGGGCACAATTCCACATGGTGACGCGCGGCTCTTGCCTCGTGGAAAGGCCGGGCCTGAGCTCGCAGCGGCTGGACGCCGGCGACATTCTGCTCTTGCCGCACGGCGACAGTCATCTGGTCCGAAGCCGGGAAAACGGTCTCGCAGGGAGGATCTCGACCGAGATCAGGAACGGTGTTCGCGAGCGCACGACGGTCGAGGCCCCTGCCGACACCGAGTTGCTGTGCGGCCGCTTCCTGTTCGAGATGGCGGATGACAACCCGCTGATTGCAGCCCTGCCCGATGAAATCGTCGTGCGCACGGCGGGAAAGCCGCACCTCGAACGGTTTCGGCACCTCCTGGTCGACATCCGCTGGGAACTCGATGCTGGACAAGTTGGGGCGGAGATCGTCGCGGGCGATCTTGCAAGGGCCCTGTTCGTCATGATGCTCCGCGATCACCTTGCGGATATCGACTCCGGCAATCATACGGTCTCGCTGTTGCGGGACCGCGCGACCGCACGCGTGGTGCTGGCGATCCTCAATGATCTTGCCCGGGCCTGGACGCTCGAGGAGATGGCGGCAGTCGCCATCTCCTCGCGGGCGACGCTGGTACGTATCTTTCGAAGGCGTGCAGGGATCGCGCCGATGACGTTCCTGTCCGATCTGAGAATGGCGATCGCGCGTCAGCGGCTGGCTGGCACCTCCGATCCGATTGCAAAGATCGCCAGCGACGTCGGGTATGCGTCCGAAAGCGCCTTGAGCAAGGCCATCATGCGCAGATACGGCATGCGCCCTGGCGCGCTGAGGATGGCAGAACCGGGGCGTGACAACGATCGGGACCAGCGGCTTCGCGCCGGCTGAACCTTCGGAGAGACTGCCAGATGATGGCGGCGTCGCTACGGCTTCCTACCTGAAATATCCCAGCACGAGGTCGAGGTCCGCGCTACGCGCCACCGTGCCGTTCAGCTCGGCGTCGATGACGCGGCGGCAGGCCTCGATCGCGGCGTGGTCGCCGAGATCGTTGGC
The DNA here is from genome assembly GCF_011602485.2 of Bradyrhizobium sp. 1(2017). Classification (NCBI taxonomy): domain Bacteria; kingdom Pseudomonadati; phylum Pseudomonadota; class Alphaproteobacteria; order Hyphomicrobiales; family Nitrobacteraceae; genus Bradyrhizobium; species Bradyrhizobium sp. 1(2017). The sequence continues at coordinate 6,327,150 of NZ_CP050022.2, forward strand.
GGCTTCCAGCACGAGCCAGGCGGCGTCGACCGACGCCTTGTCCGGCGCACCGCCACCGAGATCGGCGGCGGCCACCTTGTTGACCTTCTTGCGAACCGCGGTGCCGAATTGAGGCAACATGGCAGACACTCCCCTCTTCAGTGGACCTGTCAATGGACTTGAAGTTCGGGCTGACGGCCCGCATCGGCACCCACGCTGTTCTTGCGCGACTGGTAGAACTTCAGGATGCTGCGCGAGGTCTCGATCTTGAGCCGGCCATACTCGCGCTCATTGTCCTGGAGCTCGCGCGCCGTGATCAGATGATCCTTGGCGCCGAGGAACAGCAGGGACATCGTCGTATCCCAGGAGAAATCGAGCGCCTTGCACAGCACCAGGATCATCTCGCGGTTGCGGTCCATCAGCGCGCGCTCGATCACGTCGACCGGCAGCGCCGACAGCAGCGACAGGCCGATCTGCACCTCGTCGAAGCGGTGCTGGCGCGCATAGTTCGAGATCGAGTCCTGGTTGAGATTGCCCTGACGGTACTGTGTCGTCACCACGCGCTTGGCGACGAAATAGCTGCGCGAGGACGGGCCGAACTTGGACTGAAGATCGCCGGTGACCTCGGTCACCGAGCTCTGGATCTGCGCCATCATCTCGGGCCGCTCGGTCTCGAGCCGGCGGCGGACGTCTTCGGAGGCTTTCGAGATCAACTGCTGGAAGATGTGGCGCGGCACGTCCTTGCGCAGGCCAAGCTGCTCGGCGAGAATCGAATCGCCCTCGGCCCGGCGAACCATGTGCAGCAGGCCCGAGCCGGAGAAGCGCGCGCCCTCGTTCTTCGCAACCGATGTCACGACCTCCTGGTTGCCGCGCTTGACCAGCACGTCGGTCACGGCCTCGCCGATCGACTGGCGCTGGGCGATCGCGAGCAGATGCGCCTGGCCCTTGGTCATGGCACTCTCGACCAGCATCTGCTCGTTGATGCGGGTGGAGTCGCGCAGCACGGGACCGGCGACCTCGATCTCGTCGTCGAGGGCAAGCTTTTCGATAACGTTGAGCGGGGCGTGATCGCACGCCGACATGACTTCCGAGAGCTGCGCGCGCGCGGCGACCTCGATCTCGTCGGCGAGCCGGCCGATGACGTCGCCGAACATGCTGATCTCGTCGTCGCTGTAGCGGCCGGTGATCAGGATGTCGGTCGCATGCCACAGCGCCCGCGCCCGGCTTTCGTCGGTGCCGCGCGCGATCGCGTCGTCCAGATCCTGTAGCAGCGTCTTCGCCCCGTCCATCTCGATAACCCCAATTCTTGTGGCAGCTGTCCCGCCGCTCGTGGCGAGACATCGGATTCCTCAGGAACCGACATTAGGGATCAAACGCGAGAATTCAGTAAAATCGGCAAATCAGTTTTGCCGACCAGAATTCATTCAAATGCGAGGGAATGAATTTACCGGCAGGTGAAAGCTTGCACTTGCGGAATGAACCTCGAGACCTTGTCTCCCCGGGCAGACGACCTCGATCTCACGGATTCTGCGGCGTCAGTACCAGCGGCGGCCTCGGCTTGGGCTTGGCGGGCGCTGGACCCGGGGCCGGCTTGACGTCGATCGGCGGCGGCAGCGGGGCAAGCTGCTGACTTGCGAGCGGCGGGCTCGTGGCTGGCGGGCTTGGAGCAGCGGGAGCGGCTTGCGGCGGTTTCGGCGCCGGCGCGGGTCTCGATTCCACCTTGGGCTTTGCCGGCATGCGGCGCGGATCCTGGCCCGGCAGCGGCACATTGGCCGGCGCCTGCTCGGGTGCCGCATCGGGCGAGACCAGCGTCGGCAGCGCGGCGGTGGCCGGCGGCGGCTCGCCGCGCTCGATCGCATCGAGCCGGCGCGTTTCACGGTCGATCGTGCGCACTGCGAGCCAGGAGGACAGCGGCGCAAGATCGACAGTGCGGTTCAGCTTATCGGGAGGACCTGCCGCGAACAGCTGGATCTCCGGCGGAGCGCCGGAGAGCCCGTTCATGATCGGCGTCAGGCTGGCGCGGATATCGGCCTGGTCGGCGGGGATGTCGTAGCCGCCGGAGACGATGGCGCGGGCGTTCTTGGCTTCCAGCGGCGTCGCGCCGACACGCAGGCGGCCGTCGCGGATCGTGAACGGGATCTGCGCCGAGGCCACCTTGATCGGGCCGGCCGACAGCGCCGGCTCGACCAGCTGCCGCAGCCTGTTGTCGTCGGCAACCTGGCCACCGTCGCTGGCGCGAATGGCGATCTCGAAGGCGCGCGGATTGAGGCCGGTAATCTCGGCAGCATCGAGCGTCACCGTGCCGTTGCCGGCGAGCGCCCCGGTGAGGGCCGCGACGCTGCGCCCCTGGCTGGTCAGCGCCATCTGCACCGAGGCGCGTCCCTTCGGCAGCGAAAGATCGCGGAAGCGCAGCGTGGTCGCATCGACATTGCGCAGCTCGATGCGGGTATTCACCGTCAGGCCACCCGCGCCATTGCGGGCATCGAGGCTTGCCGACATATCGCCGCCGCCGACATTGCCCTTGAGCGCATCGAGCGCGAGCGACTGGCCGTCGCTCCGGATCGTGCCGCCGACGGGGCGCAGCTCGATGCCGCCGGGCAATGTGCCGCGCAGCGCCTGGAAGACGATGCGGCCGCGCCAGCCACTGACGAGCCCCGGGCTCAGAGGCTCGCCGGACTCACGTCCGGCAGCGCCGATGGCCATCGCGAGCGCGGGCGCAAGATCGAGCGTATCCAGCCCCACCTCGCCCTCGACACTCCTCTCCTGATCGAGTGTCACGGTGAGATGGCCGCGCAGATGCGAGCCGGCCGCGCTGCTGTCGAGATCGTCGAAGGTCAAGCGATTGCCTGAGAGCCCGACGCGGGCGGACAGGCTGACGTTCTGCGCGGACTTGTCGGTCGCGCTGGTCCCGAGCAGCGGCGCCAGATTGGCGTTGCGGACGCGCAGGCTGGCGCTGCCCTTGGACGCCGGCCAGTCGAAGCTGCCTTGCGCATCCGCGTCCAGCCCGCCGCCGCTGAGCTTCGCGTTCACCTGCAGCGGCCGCCGAAAGGCGCCGGTCATCTTGCCTTCGAACTGCGAAGCGCCCTCGCCCGCGGCCACCACGCGATCGAGACCGAGCAGCGCCAAGAGCGCGCCGGCCTGCGGCGTCGATGCTTTCGTCTCGAGCGTGAAGTCGCTGTTGCTCACCTTCTCGATGTCGACGCCACCAATGGCGGCCGACGGCATCTGCGCGGCCAGCGTCGCGCTCGCCTTGAGCTGCGGCGCGTCGAGATCGAACACGACGCGGGCGTTGCTGCGATCGGCATGTTCGGCGTTCTTGTCGAGGCTGAGGTCGAGCTTGAGGCGGGTTGCGCCTGGCAGCGCCGGGATGGCATCGAACCGTGCACGCACGGCGGGCGAGAACGGCTCGATCAGCGCCGTGAGTTCGCGCAGCGAATTGGCCGACGATTTCAGCGCGAACTTGCCGGTGGCATGGGTGCGATCGAAGCTGCCGCTCGCCTCCGTGGTGACGCCGCCGGCCTGGCCAAACCGCAATTGCTCCAGCGACAGCGCCGCCGGACCGTAGCCGAGCTTTGCCGCGAACGGCCGCAGCTCCTGACCGGCGGAAACGGCGCGGCCGATATCGAGCGACAGCTTGGCCTCTTCCGGCCATTCGCCTTGCGGCCCCGCGAGCGCGCGCACGAAGCTTGCGGCAGCGTCGAGGTCGAGACGGTCGGCCTTGAGCTCGGCATCGATCCGCGAGCCCTTGCTCGCGCCGCTCTGGACGAAGGCGATGCGTCCCTCCACCGCGCCGCCTTCGATCTCGGCCTTCAGCCGGTCGATGGCGAGATGGTTGGCGGCGATGGTCACCTCGCCGGCAAGGCGCAGCGGCCGCGTGCTGCGGCGGTTGACCTCGCTGCGGCCCTGAAGCCAGGCCACCAGCGTATCGGGGTCGGAGGATTCGACGCTGAGGCGGCCGCTGAAGCTGTCGGCGCCGGGCGTCGCGCCATTGAGCGAGAGCTGCGTCATGCCGGGCGCGCGCAGTTCGAGCCGCCGGAAGGTCCAGGAGCGTCCGTCGGTCTGAAGCTCGGCGGTGATGTTCTGGAGCGGACGGCCGCCGAGCATGATCTGGTCGGAGTTGAACTCGATCTGCGCCGGGATCGGCGCCTGCGGGATCGCGGCCAGTCCTGCGCGCAGCGCCTGCAGCACGCGCTGCGGCTGGGCATCGTCAGTGGCGGTGCCCTTGACTGCATCCTTCGCAGCATCCTTCGCAGCATCCTTGGCAGCCAGCTTGTCGGCATCGACCTGCCGCGCCGACAGCACCGTGCGCAAGAGCGGCGAGGCGCCGAATTTGAGGTCGCCGACGCCGCCGAGCTTGAGTGCGGCGTCCTCCGCGCCGAAGCTGGCGTCGATTTGCTCGAATTTGGCGCCGGCCGGATCTGCCTTGAGCCTGGTCGTGAGCTTCCAGGGCATCGGGCCCGCCTCGCCCGCCTTCTTCGTCGCGGGCACGGCAAGGGTCAGCGCCCCGTCGAATTTCGGCAGCCGGTTGTCGAAGGCGAGCACGCCGTCGAGATCGGCGAGGATCGCGCGCTCGCCCGGATCGATGTTGAGGTGAAGGCGGGTCGCGTTGCCGTCGGCGCTCGGGCCGGAGGAAATGCGGAACGGGTAGCGCACCCCGCTGGCGCTGAAACTGCCCTCGCCGCGGACCGCGCCGGCCAGCGAGCGCACGTCACCGGAGAAGACGATGTCGTTCAGCTCCAGCGTCGAACGGCTGGCGGCATCGTGCAGCGCGATGCGGCCGGTCAGATTGAGCCGCTCGATGGCGAGCGAGGCGAGATTGAAGGTGCCGCTCGCGGTCGACGGCAGATCGACCCGCCCGCGCGCATCGAGCCCGAGATCGACCGCCATGCCGCCCACCGACAGCTCGGTGGCGCGCCATTCGCCGCGCATCAGGGAGCCGAGGCTGAACTCGACGTCGAGCTTGTCGGCGCGTACGCGGCCGGGATCGTTGTTGCCGCCGAGGGTGACCGAACGCAGCCGCAAGGTCGGCGCCGGCAGGAGCCGTGCGTCGAGCTCGCCCGCCACCCGCACCGGCACGCCGATGATCCTGGTCGCCTCCGCCTCGAACTGGGGCCGAAACTGGTTCCAGTCGATGAAGTAAGGCCCGATCAGCGCGGCCAGCAGCGCAATGATGAAGGCAATCGCCAATCCGAGCAGCGTCGTCTGCACGGGTCTCCCCTCGGCCAAACCGGCACCCGGGCCAAACCCAGGCCCTGCAAACCTTGGCCTTGAGGCTTCAGGCGCGCCGGAACAGCCCCTTATATAAGGGGAAGTGTGGCGAAGTCACAGCGACTGTTGCGCGCGGAGGTTAACTGCTCGCGCCCTCACCAGCTCGCCGGCAGGCGCGTCAGGCCGCGCAGCACGAAGGTCGGCCGCCACTGCGGGTTCTCGACGTCGTCGATGCGCAAATCCGGTAACCGGCGGAGCAGCGTGGCGATGGCGATCTCGGCCTCGATGCGCGCCAATTGGGCGCCCAGGCAGAAATGGATGCCGCCGCCGAACGACAGCGGCTTCACGTTCTGCCGGGTGACGTCCAGCCGGTCGGGCCGGTCAGGATAGACCGCCGGATCGCGGTTGGCCGAGCCGAGCAGGCAGAGCACGGTCTCGCCCTTGGGGATCTTCGCGCCGCCGAGATCGTCGATGTCCTCCAGCGCGACGCGCCCGGTCATCTGCACCGAGGAATCGTAGCGCAGGAATTCCTCGACCGCGCCCGCCATCAGCTCGGGCCGCGCCTTCAGGAGCGCGAGCTGGTCCGGATTGCGGTGCAGCGCCAGGAGGCCGTTGCCGATCAAATTGACGGTGGTCTCGTGGCCGGCGCCGAACAACAGGATGATGTTGGCGGTCAGTTCCTCGTTGGTGAGCTTGTGGCCGTCCTCCTCGGCCTGCACGAGCTGGGTGATGAGATCGTCGCCGGGATTCCTGCGGCGCAGCTCGAACAGCTGCTGGAAATACATCTGGGCCATCAGGTTGCCCTCGTTACCCTTCTTGATCTCCTCCGGAGACAAGGGCACGGGGTCGAGCAGCCGCCCGCCGTCGCGCGAGCTCTTGTAGAAGACCTCGCGGTGCTCCTCGGGAATGCCGAGCATCTCGCAGATGATGGTCACAGGCAGGCGGAAGGCAAAATCCTCGATCAGGTCCATGTGGCCGCGGTCGATCACGGCATCGATGGTCTGGTCGACGATCTCCTGGATGCGCGGCCGCATGTCTTCGACGCGGCGCGCGGTGAAGGCCTTCACGACCAGGCCGCGCAGGCGGGTATGGTCGGGCGGATCGGCCTGCAGCATCCAGTGGCTCATGCTGCGGAAAACCGGCTCGTCCATGATCTTTTCGCTGTAGCGGCGCTTCGAACGCTCGACGAAATCCTTGCCGAAGCGCCTGTCGCGCAGCACGAGGCTGACATCGACGTGGCGGCTGGTGACGAACTGGCCGAACGGCGTCACATGGATCGGATCGATCGTGCGCAGCCGCTCATAATGCGGATAGGGATCGCGGATGAAATCCGGCGACAGCGGGTTGAACAACGGACCGCCGCTTGTGCCTTGGTTCGCGGGTTGCGCTTGCTCGTTCATGGTGACCTCAGACCGGTTGCCGCATGACACGAATACGCAAGGTCGCCCCAAGAACCCGGCGTAACCATCCCTTCGAAAGATCAACTCGATACATTGTTGTATCGAGTTGCATTTTGCCCTAAACTGCTCCGATGTCAAGGGTGAGAACCAGGCCGACCAGGGACGATACGCGCGACAAATTGTTCGAGGCGGCCGCGCGCGTGTTCGAGGAGGACGGTATCGGCGGCGCCAGCATCGAGGCGATCGCGACGGCCGCGGGTTTTACCCGCGGCGCGTTCTACTCCAACTTCAAGAGCAAGGACGAGCTCATCATCGCGATGCTCGAGGACCATGTCGAGCAGTCGATCCGCCGAAACCTCGACATCCTCGCACAGCACGACAATCTCGACGATTTCATCGCCGCGTTGAAGACGATGGACCGCAGCAGGCAGGACCCGCTCGGCCGCTCGCCGCTGCTGCACATCGAGATGATCCTGTTCGTCGCGCGCGCCGAGAAGCGCCGCCCCGAGCTCGCCAAACGCCTGCGCGCGCGGCGCAAGCTGGTTGCCGACATCGTCGAGGCGACGTTGAAGGGCAAGGCGAAGGGCGAGGCGCTGAACCCGCCTTGGATCGCCTCCGTGGTGCTGGCGCTGGAAGACGGCTTTCGCCTGCACCGGCTGATCGATCCCGAGACGACGCCGGCCGACAGCTTTTTGCGCGCGATCACGGATTTGCGCCGGAGGACCGGGCTGGCGGCGGAGTGAAGTCGCTGGAGGCTTAGGCCGGCACGCTTGCGGCGGCCGGCAGACGACCGCGATGCGAGAGCACCAACAGGGTCATCACCAGAGCTAGATTCAAGAGGCCGGCGGCGGAGCCAATCGCGAAGGCCGTCATATAGCTTCCGGTCAGGTCGAAGGTCGCGGCGCCCTGATATCCGCCAAAAGCGTGGCCGATCCAGGCAAATGCGAGAATGATTCCCATCAGGGCACCGCGCTGTGCCGGCGGCGTCAAGGCACGTGCGGAGACCAGCACGCTCGTCATGACGCCGGCGTAAGCGAAGCCGTACACGATCGAAAAGATCAGGAAGCCGCGAAGCGACGTAAACTGCGTGAAGGCCAGGACGCCGGCGGTCTGGAGCGATGAGGCCACCGCCCACGATGACAGCGGGCCGATCATGTCGCACAGCTTGCCATAGGCGATCCGACCGGCGATGGCGGCGAGTAGCATGGCGAGCATGACGCCACCAGCATCGGTCGCGGGAATGCAGAGGCCTTGAATGAGAGGCATCAAATGCATGAGCGGCACCGCCATGCAGGCGCAGCAAAAGAACACCGCCACGCTGAGGATGGGAACGGCAAGCGTCGATCGGATCGGAGGGGCTTGGGCCGCGCCACCTCCGGACGACGACGCCGGCGCATCGCGCATGAACGCGGCCAGGGGCAGAAGCATCGCGAGAACGGCCGCTCCCAACGCAATCATCGCGCCGCGCCAGCCAAAGCGCTCGATGAGAAATGCGGAAAGGAAGGGTACGCCCCCCTGCCCAACAGCCTGCCCCGCGGCGGCAATACCGATCGCGAGACCCGCCGAAGTCGGGAACCAGTTTCCGACCGTCGCGAAAATCGGAGCGAACAGCGCGCCTCCGCTAAATGCACCGGCGAGAAAGAAGATCACATAGAGCTGCCAGACCGCGTCAGCATGGGCCGTCAAAAGCAGACAAGCCCCCATCGCGGTCACAGCGATCAGACAGATCGGCCTGATGCCGAGGCGATCGGAAACGAATCCCATGATCACGCTTCCGACCGCGATCCCGACAAGTCCAAAGCTGTTGATCGCAGCAATTTCCGAGCGTCCCCAACCCTCGGCGGCCTCGATCGGGACGAAAAAGGCCGTGAGGCCGTTGACCAGGGTGCCCATGATCAGCGCAAGCATCAGGGCCGCGGATCCCGTCACGTACCAGGCTCGATATCGCAACATCTCACGACCTTCCTGCATCGATCGGTCCAATTGCGCCCAATCATGACGGGCGCGCAGCAGAAAGCCCTTGAGAAAACCTTGATTTGTGACTGAGGTGCCCCTGATATTCGCTGTGCCGGCGCGAATCCAGAGGGGCATATCCAAGCCGATACTCGCCCATCAGCACATGGTGGCTGCAGACCTTGTCGTCGGCTAACCTACTCGGCGGTTCGACCCTGGAGCTTGTGCAGCCGGCCGGCCACGGCCCGTACCTTGCCCGGCGCCGCCTGCCAGATCGAGAGCGCCGACAAGCCGCTCATGATCATGGCGATGCCGAAGGCGAGCGTATAGTCGCCGGTGCGATCGTAGAGAAAGCCGGTCACCCAGGGCCCGGCCGCACCGCCCGCCAGCGCGGCCAGCATGATCGTTCCGAAGATGCTGCCCTGGTGCCTGCCCTGGAAGATCTCGAACACCACCGCGCCCATGATCGAGGTGAGGCCGTAGCCGAGCGGGCCCTGCGTGAACACCATGAGATAGACCAGCCACAATGACGGCTGGAACTTCAGCGCCATCAGCGCGGCGAAGCAGATCGCAAAGCCGGCGCAGCTGATCGCCCAGACCCATTCCCGTCCGATCCGGTCGGAGACATGGCCGAGCAGAATCTGGCCGGGAATGCCCAGCAGGCTGACGATGCCGAGCGCCCACACCGCGACGCCGGGACTGAAGCCGATGTCGAGCAGGAATTTGGTCTGGTGCACCTGCACCGCGTACCAGATGTACAGGCCGCAGAAATAGCCGAACGCGATCCACCAGAACCGCGCGGTCGCGACGGCGCGTTTCAGCGTCCATTCGGTCTCGACCCAGACGGGATCGACGATGTTGGAGACGGCCTTTGCCGCTCCCGCGGCCGGAGCTGCATCGCCGTCCGGCTGCAGGCCGATATCCTCGGGGCGCTTGCGCAGCAGCACATTGATCGGCGCCAGCACGATCAGGACGAGCAGCCCCATCGCGGTGCAGGCGGTACGCCAGCCGGTCTGTTCGATCAAGTGCTGCACCCACGGCAGCAGCGTCACCGAACCGATGCCGACGCCGGCAAAGGCGATGCCGATGGCAAAGCCGCGCTTGCGGATGAACCAGTTCGGCAGAAACAGCGACTGGCCGGAATAGCCGAGGCATACCGAACCGGCGCCGACCATGACGCCGATGGTGACATAGAGATGCCAGGGCGCGCTGGTGAGCGGGGCAAGCAGCAGCCCGCCGCCCATCAGCACGACGCCGAGCTCCATCACCGCGCGCGGGCCAGCGCGATCCATCAGGCGGCCGATCAACGGGCTGACGATACCCGACACCACGAAGCCGAAGGAGAAGGCGCCCGCAGTGACGCCACGCTCCCAGCCGAATTCGGAGATGATCGGCGGAAAGAACAATGAAAAGGCCGTGCGCGCGTTGACGCCGATGGCCATGGTGACGAAGGTCACGGCGACCACGACCCAGCCGTAGAAGAACGGAAGCCGCATGTTTGTGTGTTTCATCCCTGGACGATCCTACCGACCATCCGGGGATGCCGGGGTCAAGCGAATTTCGCGCATGCCTCGTGAGCGGGAGGGCGATCGCGTTTGAGAGCCGCTCTTCTGCGGCCATCCGTCGAGACGCCCCGGGGCGTCTCGAACCATGAAGGCCGAGCGCTCAGGCAGCGTCGAGGCGTGACGATGTGACCGGCGCGTCGAACGCGATCCGCTCGATCGGCTGCGGACGGCCGAACAGATAGCCCTGCGCAAAATTGACGCCGAGCGCCTTCAGCCGCTCGAACTCCTCGCGGGTCTCGACGCCTTCGGCGGTGACCGACATGTCCAGTCCGCGCGCCAGCGTCACGATCGAGGAGATGATGGCCGAGCTGCGCGGCTGCAGCGTGAGATTGCGAATGAACGATTTGTCGATCTTGATCTTGTCGAACGGAAACGCAGTGAGATAGCTCAGCGAGGAATAGCCGGTGCCGAAATCGTCGAGCGCGAGCTCGATGCCGATGCCCTTCAGCCGCTCCATGAAGGCGTGGTTCTCGCCGCCGCGTTCGAGCAGCACGGATTCGGTGATCTCGATCTCGAGCCGATGCGGCGACAGGCCGGAATCGGCGAGCGCCGCGCAGATCACCTCGAACAGGTCGGCCTCCTTGAACTGGATCGGCGACAGGTTCACGGCGACCGCGAGCTCGGAGGGCCAGCCAGCTGCGTCGGTGCAGGCGCGCCGCAGCACGAACTCGCCGAGCGGCACGATCAGTCCGGTCTCCTCCGCGAGCGCAATGAACTGGTCCGGCGGGATCAGCCCGCGCGTCGGGTGCCGCCAACGCACCAGCGCCTCGAAACCGCGCCGCTCGCCGCAGATCGCGTCGACGAACGGCTGGTAGTGAACCTCAAGCTGGCAGCGCGCGATGGCGTCGCGCAGGTCGCCCTCCAGCGTATTGCGCGCCTCGAGCTCGGCCGACATCGCCTCGTCATAGATGGTGAAGCAGTTGCGGCCCGCCGATTTCGAGCGGTAGAGCGCAAGGTCCGCCTTTTTCAGGAGCTGTTCCTGGTCGCGGCCGTGATCCGGCGCGATCGCAATGCCGATGCTGGTGCCGATCTCCACGCGATGTCCGGGCAACAGGAACGGCTCGGTGACGAGCTTGGCGATCCGCCCAGCGAGCTCGGTCGAACAGGCACGCTGGTCCTCGCACGCTTCCTGGATGATGGCGAACTCGTCGCCGCCGAGCCGCGCCAGCACGTCGCCGGCGCGCACGGCGGATTTCAGCCGCTGCGCCACCTGGCGCAGCAGCGCATCGCCGGCGCCATGACCGAGCGAATCGTTGACGTTCTTGAAGCGGTCGAGGTCGAGCATCAGGATCGAGAAGGTCGGCCCGCCGTCCGCCAGCCGGCCATTGAGCTCGTCGAGCCGGGCGAGGAAGAAGGCGCGGTTCGGCAGTCCGGTCAGGATGTCGGTCTGGGCGAGCTCGAGCACCCGCCGGTTCGCGAGCGACAGCCGCCGCGAGTTGCGGCTTGCGAGCATGAGATAGGTCGACAGCGACAGCGTCAGCAGCATGCCGACCACAAGAACTGCGGCGGCGCGGTCGTAGGACGTCTCCAGCGGGCCGCCCGCCGTCGGCATGGCGCGCACCTGCCAATCGGTATCCCCGATCTTGAGGGTGCCCGACCAATGCAGGGCGCGCGCGACGTCGCGCATCGACTGCGGCGCCGTGGCGGCCGACGAATAGTCCGGCTGCGTCTGCTGCAGGCTGACGATCTGTCCCGTGAAGGGCGGATAGACGTTCACGCTGACGGCGGGGCTTGCTCCGGTCGTTACGCGAATGGACTGCACCAGCAGCGGCAGGTCGAAGACGCCGACGACGAAGCCGGCGAGATTGCGGCGCCGGTCCGCGACCGTCTCGCGCGATGTGCCCTTGGCGTAGACGGGAATGGCGACGAGGACGTCGGGCAGCCGGCTGCCGTCCCTCGGCTCGTACAAGCGCGTGCGAATGGCGGCCACCCGATCGTTGTCGCGCGCGCGCTCCAGAACCGCGCGGCGATCCGGCACCGTCGCGTAATCCATGCCGTAGACCGCCGACGTCTTCGGCTGGGTCGAGTAGAACACCGGATAATATTCGTCGCTCTGCGGCGCGACGGCGAAGCCGTCGCCCTGGAGCGACTTGATGCGATAGCCGGACACGCCGTCGGTGATCGCCGCGGCCTCGTATTCGGCGCGCTCCTTGCGACTGACGCGCGGCAGCCAGGCGATACGCAGCATGCCGGGATGACGCTCGAACAGCCGGGCGCTGAAGGTCTCGAATTCGCTGCGGGTGATTTCCTCGTTGGTCGATTCGAACAGCGTGCGCAGCGCGACGAGCCTCGATATGTACTCGTTCATGCCGTTCTGCATGACGATCGCTTCGGTCTCGGCCGCGTTCTCGAACTCGATCCTGTTGACGCGGCCCTCCCATCGCGCCACGGCGGCCGCGCCCACGGCCGAGAACAGCAAACCGACGCCGACCGCGACGACCGCAGGACGATAGAGCCGGAACAGCGGCGCGAAACGCCACCATCCAGTCTCCCCCTTCCGATCCTGATCCTTCTGATCGCGACCGCCCATCTTGATCTTGATCCGTATTTCCCCAATGCGCGGCGACCCGAACTTCTGGTTGAGCGGCCGGCAGGACTATCGGACAGGGATTGCGGTTAAGAACTGCACAATTTCGCAACTGCAACGTTCCACATCACGCGGCTTAGTTAACGAAGCCATTGAGAGATGCTGCAGAATGACGACAACTTGCCTGTTTCACCCGGAGTCTTACGGCCGGCCGGCGCACCACGGGTTAGCGACCTGTTCAGTCCGATCGCGCTATCGTCGCCGCACCGCGTCCAGCATCCGGCCAGCCCTCTCATGACACGATCGCGCTTCGCGACATTCATCGCCTTGACCATCGTCTTGCTCGCCGCGCCGTCGAAGGCCGAGGAGGCCGGCGTCAGCGACGATGCGATCCTGTTCGGCCAGGCTGCCGCGCTCGAGGGCCCCTCCTCCGCGCTCGGACAGCGCATGCGCGAAGGCATCATCGCCGCGTTCACCGAGATCAACGCCAAGGGCGGCGTCCACGGCCGCAAGCTCCAGCTCATCAGCCGCGACGACGGCTACGATCCCGACCGTTCGGTGGCGCAGACCCTGCGGCTGATCGAGAGCGACAGGGTGTTCGCGCTGATCGGCGCGGTCGGCACGCCGACCGCGATGGCGACCATTCCGATCACCAGCGCCAGGAACGTGCCCTTCATCGGCCCGTTTAGCGGCGCCGAGTTCCTGCGCGACCTCGAGCTTCCCAACGTCGTCAACATCCGCGCGAGCTATGGCGCGGAGGCGGAGGCCTGGATCAAGCATCTCACCGAGGATCGCAAGTTCACCCGCATCGGCATCTTCTACCAGGACGATTCCTTCGGCCGCGACGGCCTTGCCGGCGTGAAGCGCGCGCTCGCCAAGCGCGGCCTCGAGCTCGCCGCCGAAGGCACCTTCGAGCGCAACACCCGCGCGGTCGCCCAGGCCTGGCGCATGATCAAGCGTGCCGACCCCGAGGCCATCGTCATGGTCGGGACCTACGGTCCCTGCGCGGAGTTCATCAAGCTCGCCCATCGCAGCGGCGCTCATCCGACCTTCGTCAACATTTCCTTCGTCGGCGCCAACGCACTCGCCGCGGAGCTCGGCCCCGAGGGCGCAGGTGTCATCGTCTCGCAGGTCGTGCCGTCGCCCTGGGACCGCTCGCTCAAGCTCGTCGCCGACTACCAGGCGGCGCAGACGGCGTTCGATCCGACGCTGGCGCCGGATTTCGTGTCACTCGAAGGCTATCTCTCCGGCCGCCTCGCGGCCGCCGCGCTGGAAAAGGCCGGACCGAATCCGACGCGCGCGGGCCTGCTGCGCACTATCAACGATGTCGGCCGCTTCGATATCAGCGGCACCACCGTCACCGTCGGCATGCGCATGCTCGACACGCCGCCGAAGGTGTTTCTGACGGTGATCCAGAAGGACGGGACGTTCAAGGCAGTGGACCGGCTGTAGCGGCAAGGCGTCGATGGCAGGGACAAGCCCGGCCATGACGATGCGGAAGCCACATGTCATCCGGTGCCAGCACGAAAGCAACAGCCCTGTTCAAGGCCGCCGCGTCCAGCGGTCGGCGTTGACGGCGCCTTGCGGGACCTCGCCTTTGACAATCGCTTCCACCTGACGCACCGTTTCCAGCGACTGATATTCGATCGCCTGCGGCGTCAGCCCGCCGACATGAGGCGTCGCGACGACGTTGGGCAGCTTCGCCAGCTCCGGCGTCGGCATCTGGTCGGGCGCACGGCCGACATCCATGGCCGCGCCGGCGATGCGGCCCTCGCGCAACGCGCGCGCCAGCGCCGCCTCGTCGACGAGATTGCCGCGCGAGAGGTTGATGAAGACGGCATGCTTCTGCATCCGCGCCAGCGCCGCCTCGCCGATCAGATTCTCGGTCTGCTCGTTGGCGATCGCAAGGCAGACGACGTAGTCCGATGCGGCGAGCAGCTCGTCGAGACCGACCTGCCGGATCGCGGCGTCGCTGACGGTCGCGAAGGGATCGGAGACCAGCACCTCCATGCGCAGCACCTTTGCCACCTCGGCGAGATAGCGCCCGATGCTGCCATAGCCGATGATGCCGATGCGGCTGCCGGCGAGCTGGCGGCCCATCCGCGCCTCCGCTTTCCGGCCCGCCTGATAGTCGGCCGTGGCGCGTGACACGCCGCGGGAGAGATCGACCATGAAGCCGAGCGCGAGCTCGGCGACCGCCTGCACGAAGCCGGGACCGGCGCGGGTGACGAGCACGCCGGCTTGCGAGGCGGCCTCGACATTGACGTTGCGGATGTCGACGGCGCAACGGACGAAGGCCCGCAAGCGCGGCAATTGCGCAAAGATCTCGCCGCGGCCCTCCGTCATGCGGTCCGCCACGATGATGTCAGCGTCGTTCGCCGCGCGCACGAGGCCGGCGGCGTCGAGCGGATCGTTCCCCTCGTGCAGGATCACCTCGGCGGCCGCGCGCAAGCCGTTCAGGCTGCGATCGCCGTAGTAGTTGCGCCGCATTTGCGGCGTGTGGGCCAGCAGGACTTTCACGATACGAGTTCCTTCAGTAGCCGAACGCGCGCGGCAGCGCGGTCGAGAGCGATGGCACGAAGGCGATGAGGAGCAGGCAGAGGAACAAGAGGCCGAGATAGCCCATGATCGGCTTCACCGTCTGCTCGATCGGCACATTGCCGATCAGGCAGGCGCCGTAAAGCCCGAGCCCGAGCGGCGGCGCAAACAGCCCGATGCCCATCGCGATGACGAGCACGACGCCGAAATGCAGGGAATCGATGCCGAGCTGCACGGCGACCGGCATCAATAGCGGCCCGAAGATGATCAGTGCCGCCGCACCCTCCAGCACCGAACCCATCACGATCAGCACGGCGATCGCGAGCAGGATGAACAGCCAGACACCCGAGGTCTTGGACAGGCCGAGCATGAAGTCACCGACCGCATGCGGCACCTGCTGCAGGGTCAGTGTGAACGCCAGCGATTGCGCGGCGGCGACGATGAACAGCACGAGGCCGGCACGCGTCGCCGCCTGCACGAAGCTGTGCGCGGCCGATTTGAAGCCGAGCTCGCGGAACACCACGCTGCCGACGATGAGCGCATAGGCGACGGCGAACGCCGATATCTCCGTGGCGGTGGCAAAGCCGCTCTTGAAGCCGAAGAAGATCATGAAGATCAGGCCGAACGAGGCGATGGCGCCGCTCCACAGGCCCGACACCGGCATCTGCGGCTCGACCTCCTCGACCTGCGCCGGCCGCTTGCCGAAGATGATCGAAACAGCGATCAGCACCAGCGCCATCAGCGCCGACGGCAAAAGGCCGGCGACGAACAGGCCGCCGATCGACAAATTCGCCACGAAGCCGAGGATGATCAGGTTGATGCAGGGCGGGATCGTCTCCGCCATCACCGCGGAGGCTGCGAGCAGCGCCACCGCGCCGCCCGGGTTCTGCTTGGAGCGGCGCGCCGCCGGAATCAGCACCGAGCCGACCGCCGCGACGTCCGCCATCTTCGAGCCGGAGATGCCGGAGAACAGCACCATCGAGGCCACCATCACGACGTTGAGGCCGCCGCGCATGCGGCCCACCGCTCGCTGCAAGAGCTCGATCAGGCGCACCGACATGCCGTTGGCTTCCATGAGGTAGCCGACGAGGATGAAGAAGGGGATCGCGAGCAGCACGAAATTGTCGATGCCGCGCGCCATCTGCTGCGCGAAGATGACGCCGGGCAGCGCGCCCTCGACCCAGATGAAGATCAGCGCGGCCAGCGCCAGCGCGAAGCCGATCGGCAACCCGCCGAACAGGGTGGCGAAGAATCCGACGAACATCAGCGAGCCCGCTGACGGCACCGAGGACGGCGACAGGTAATCCCAAGCGAGATAGAGGCCGGACACGACGACGATGGCGACGAGGCCCCTGACAATGTCGGGGAGCGGCCGCGCGCAGAGATGATCGATCGCGAACACCGTCATGAACAGCGCGCCGATGCCCATCGGGTAGAAGGTCAGCTCCAGCGGCAGGCCTGAGCCGGTGGTCTGGCCCGCCGTCAGCGCGCCCAGCTTGATGGCGTGGTAAGCGACATAACCCGAGATCAGGACGACCAGCAGGGCGCTCGCGGCATCGACCAGCGTGCGCTGCCGCAGGGGCAAGAGATCGCGAAAGAACGACACGCCGACATTCTCGCCGCGCGCGAGCGCACTCGCCGCCCCGAAGAAGGCCGAGCCGACCATCAGCCCCCGCGCGACGTCGTCCGACCATTCGACCGGCGCGTTGAAGAAGAAGCGCAGCAGCACGGAGGCGCAGACCACGACGAGGTCGGCAGCGAGCAGGACGGCCGCGATCGCGTCGCTGGCGCGCAGCAGCAGCGCGATGCTGCCGTGGCGGCCGGCCGCGACGGGCCCGGCGGCGGTGATTGCCACGTCGGACTTGGTCATCTCAGGCTTGCGTCGCGCGGACGATGTCGATGACGGACTTCGAGTCAGGCCGCGCCTTGATGAAGTTCTCGGTCTGCGGCGCGACGCGTTTCTTGAATGCCTCGCGGTCGCATTCGGCCACCGTCACGCCCTTCTCGGTCAAGGCTGCCAGCGCCTCCTTCTCGACCGCAAGCCCATGGGCACGGGTATCGGCCGCGGCCTTCCTGGCGGCATCGAGGAAACCTTCGCGCAGCTTCGGGTCCATGCGGTTGAAGGTCATGTCGCTGAAATAGATCGCGAGCGGCGAGAAATTGTGCTGCGTCAGCGCGTAGAATTTCGCGGTTTCGAAGAACTTGCTGGCCAGGATCGTCGGCGGATCGTGCTCCAGGCCGTCGAGCACGCCGGCCTGCAAGGCCGTGTAGATCTCGCCGAACGCCAGCGGCGTCGCGGCGGCGCCCATGAGCCGCAGGCATTCCGTGATGACGGGATTGGGCAGCGTCCTGATCTTGAGGCCGGCGAGATCCTCCGGCGTCTTCACCGGCTTCTTCGCCAGCACGCTGCGCGAGCCGAAATTGTAGGCCCAGGCAATGATGCGGATGTTGCCGCCCTTGAGCAGCGCGTCCTCGATCGGCTTGGCGGCGCCGGCCTCGAAGGCCTTGGTCTGCTGCGGAAAGCTCGAGAACAGAAAGCCGAGATCGAAGGTGCCGACCAGCGGCACCAGATTGGCCGAGATCGACGAGCCCGACACCATGAGGTCGATGACGCCGAGCTTCACCGAGTTGATGACATCGATCTCCTGGCCGAGCTGGTTGTCGGGGAAGAACGCGACCTCGATCTGGTCACCGAGCCCGTTCGCCTTCAGATTCTTGACGAGATTGTCATAGTAGACGCGGCCATTGGCGAATTTGGGATCGTTCGGCAGTGAGGAGGAGCATTTCAGCTTCAGCGTCGCAGCTTCGGCGCGGCCGATGATGGCGGGGGAGAGCACGAGACCGGCGGTGACCGCCGCGGATGACTTGATGAACGCGCGACGGTTCACGGGCACGATGGTCATGGCGCGGTCTCTCCCACATTATCTTTTTTGTTCGCCGCAGTCGTTGCCGCAGCCTGTTGCCTCGACTGTATGGCCAAAGCGACGGCACAGGCAAGCGTGGCCGCCCGCCATCACTGAGCCGCGCGAAGCGCAGCAGTGATCCGCAAGCGCGACGAAACCACCTGAATTCCCGCAGATTTGCGATGAGTGTCGACCTGCAGCCTGATCTGCGCAACGCCGCTTTCGCGCAGAGCTGGCATCGATCCAATTGATGCATGGATCGATGCACGATTCACATGGATCAAGCCGAAACGATGCTCCCGGGGTCCGGCAGACGCCCTGCCCCAATTTGCCGCACGGCGAACGTGATCCAGAGCACAGACGGACTCTTGGCGGCCTCCTAGAAAAAGTGACATCCTCGCGCATTGCCGATGGAGGTGACGTCATGCGCCGTCCAGCCTTTTCCAGTTTGCTGCTTGCATCGGGCATTCTCGCGCTCGCACAGGCGTTGACGCCGACCGGCGCCGCCGCCGAAGCGCGGCTCGCGCTGGTGATCGGCCAATCCGCCTATCGCACGGTGCCGGCGCTGCCCAACGCCGCCAACGATGCCAAGGGCATGACGGAGCTGCTCGGCAATGCCGGCTTCACCGTCACCACGGCTGCGAATTTGGCGCAGACCGAGATGCGCGCGGCGATCTCGGATTTCGCCGGCAAGGTCAGCGCCAGCGGCGCCGATACCGTCGCCTTGGTGTTCTATGCCGGCCATGGCCTGCAGATCGACGGCGAGAACTATCTCGTTCCCGTCGATCTCGATCCCAAGCGCGAGGCCGACATTCCGCTCCAGGGCGTGCGGCTGAACGACATGCTCAACACGCTGGGCGCGCTGCCGACGCGGGCGCGCATCTTCATGCTGGATGCCTGCCGCAACAATCCGTTCCCCGCGCTCAGCGGCGCCGGACACGGGCTGGCGATCGTCGACACCAAGGCCGGCGCGCCCGGCTCCTTCATCTCCTATTCGACCTCGCCCGGAGCCGAGGCGGAGGACGGAAACGGCATCGACAGCCCCTACACCGCGGCCGTGCTGACCGTCGCCAAGCAGCCCAATCTGCCGATCGAGGAGGTGTTCAAGCGCATCCGCGTCGCCGTGGCACAATCGACCGACGGCCGGCAGATCCCCTGGGAAAGCTCGTCGCTGACCACCGACTTCAAGTTCTTCGGCGAGAGCAGCGGCAGCACGCCCGCTCTGCCCGGCGCATCCGCGATGGCACTCGCCGGCGGCACGCGCAGCCTCGAGGACTGGCGCAAGGAATTGCGCGGCAAGCCGGCCATGGCCGCCTATGAGTTGGTGATCACCGAGGACACCGTCGAGGCATATCAGGCCTATATCGAGCTCTACGCGCAGGACACCCGCACGCCGCGCCTGCGCACGGTGCTGGAGCGGCGCCGCCAGATGCTGGCCTGGGAGCGCGCCACCGCGATCAACACCCGCGCCTCGTTCGAGGCCTATCTTGCCAATTGGGACAACAGCGACCTCGCCGCGACCGCACGCAGGCTGCTGCTTCGCGTCCAGAACCGCAACTATGGCCAGCCCGTTGCCGCCGCTGCGACGCCTGTCCCGGTCGCCGTCGCGATGGCACCGACCTGCCCGTGCTCGACGCCGACACCGCCGGCAACGCCCGCCAATCCGAGCGTGGCACCCATCATCAAGAAGCGCGTCGACGACACGCCGCCCAAGCGCAAGGTCGTCGAAACGCCGCCCAGGCGCCGGCCCGCTCCGCCGCCCGAAGAAGTGGTCTATGAGCGCGCGCCGCCCCCCGGCCCGCCGCCCGGCGCCGTGATGCAGGGTATCGGTATCGGCGTCGGAATTGGTCTCGGCATGGGAGGCGGCCGCGGCGGCGATTATCACAATGGCCGCGGCCGGTACTGAGGCTGCTGCCTGACACGGAGGACCAATTTGTCCTCCGTCATTGCGAGCGAAGCGAAGCAATCCAGAGTCTTTCCGCGGAAGGATCCTGGATTGCTTCGCTTCGCTCGCAATGACGATGGTGTAGAGAAATTGCGTCTGCCGCTTCCCGATACGGAAAATGCTGTAGTCTGATCGGCCGAACAGTCTTTCCAGGGACTCTCCATCGATGCCGCACGACGATCACGCCAAGGACTCAGCCAAGCATCCATGGCCGCTCTTCCGCTCGCTCGCATCCTATTCCCTGCCCGGCGATCTCATCGCCGGCCTGACGCTGGCGGCGATCGCGATTCCCGAGCAAATGGCCACGGCGCGGCTCGGCGGTTTCTCACCTCAGATCGGCTTCTTCGCCTTCATGGCGGGCTCGCTCGGCTTCGCCTTGCTCGGCGGCAACCGCTTCCTGTCCTGCGGTGCGGATTCCACGATCACGCCGATCTTCGCCGGCGGGCTTGCCGCGCTCGCCGCCGCCGGCTCGCCCGAATATCAGGGACTTGCGATCGCGCTGGCGATGATGGTCGGCGCGATGATGCTCGCCGGCGGTGCCTTCCGCCTCGGCGGCATCGCCAACCTCCTGTCGGTGCCGGTGATGGTCGGCTTCCTCGCCGGCATCTCCGTCCATATCATCATGTCGCAATTGCCGGGCGTGCTGGGACTGGCATCGCCGACCGGACCGATGCTTGACCGCATCGGCGTGCTGGCAAGCGAGCTCGGCCGCACCAATCCCCTGACGCTCAGCATCGGCTTCGGCGTGCTCGCAATGGTCTTCGTCTCCGAGAAGATCAGTGCGAAAATTCCGGGCGCGCTGATCGGGCTCGCCGGCGCGACGCTGGCCGTGATCGCGCTCGACCTCGAAAGCAGAGGCGTCAGCGTCGTTGGCGCCGTGCCGGGCACCCTGCCACGGCCGACCCTGCCCGACCTTGCGCCGGAGCAATGGGTGCGCCTCGTGCCGCTCGCCTTCGTGATCGCCATCGTGGTGATGGTGCAGACCGCCGCGACGACGCGCTCATTCCCGTCCGATCCCGACAAGCCCGCCGACGTCGATCGCGATTTCCTTGGTGCCGGCGCGGGCAGCGTGCTGTCCGGCCTGTTCGGTGCCTTTCCGGTCAACGCCAGTCCGCCGCGAACGGGGATCGTCGCGGAGACGGGCGGGCAGTCGCAACTGGCAGGCCTTGCTGCTGCGGCAATCGTGCTGGCGCTGCTCGCCTTCGGCACGGGACTTCTCCAGCACGTTCCGGACGCGGCGCTCGGCGGCATCCTGCTGTTCGTGGCACTGCGTATCGTCAGGGTGAAGCAGATCGTCACGATCTACCGCCAATCTCGAAGCGAATTTCTGCTGATCGTCGCCACCGCTGCGCTGATCATCGTGCTGCCGATCCAGCAGGGCGCGTTCCTCGGCATCATGCTGTCGCTGCTGCACGGCATCTGGAGCACGACGCGCGCGCGGCTCGTCGAGTTCGAGCGCGTGCCGGGCACCACGATCTGGTGGCCGGCACATCCGCACATCACGGGCGAGCGCATCAAGGGCGTCGCCGTGATCGGGCTCCAGGCGCCGCTGACGTTCCTCAATGCGCCGGGTTTTCGCAGCGACGTGGCGAAGGTGCTCGGCGCGGCGGCGCCGCAACTGCTGGTGCTGGAGGCCAGCGGCATGGTGGAGATCGACTTCACCGCCGCACAGATCCTGCTCGATGTCTTCAAGGTCTGCCGCGAGCAGGGCGTCACGGTGGCGCTGGCGCGGCTGGAATCCGTGCGCGCGCAGGACGCGTTCGAGCGCTTCGGATTGTTCGACGCCCTGCCCAGGGAGAACGTGTTTCGCAGCGTGGACGAGGCGGTGCGCAAGCTGGCGAAATAGCCGCGTTCACGACGCCAATGTCGGATGATCCCGCTGCACCGTCTCGCGGATCCAGGCGGCGTGAATCGCGCGAAACAGGATCTGCGCGGTCTTGAGGTCGTTCGCCTTCATGCAGAGATTGACGATGCGATGGACCGCGTCGTCGCGCATCAGCCCATCTGAGATCTTCATCGCGATCTCCATCGCGACCTTGGCCGCGCGTTCGTAGCGCTCGCTCTCGCGCTTGTCGTTGTGTGCGGAGCCCGCCGCGCTCACAGACGCAGCCTCACAGATCGCGCGGATGCGCCCGGCGGCTTCGATGTCGCCGAGCGGTCCGTCGATGGCTTCGTCCCAGATGTCCCCCGGCTTGCCCCTCGCGAACCACTTCATCGCCCCACCATCTGCGGCCTTCGGCAATATTGCCGCGCTTCATCTTTGACGCATTCAGGAGATGCGGCGCGGTCCGATCGCCTCGAACTGCGCCTTCTGCTCGTCGTTCAGCGTCGCGTAGAAATCGTCGAGCGCCGCGCGCACCGACTTGATCCCGTCCAGCATCACCTCGAGCCGCTTGCGGATTGCGGCCATGCGGGCCGGCGGTGTCATCACCTCATTGGGCTCGCAGGCCGCCTTGAGCGATGCGCTGACTTTGGCGCTGGTATCCTGGAGCACCTGAAGCGCCGCGCGCTGGATGTCGCCCGGACGAAGCCTCTCTTCGATCGCGGCACCGGGCCAATCGAATGCGGCGGAGGCGGTGCAAGTCTGCACCGGCGATCCGCTCGCATTGTTCGACGCCGTCGTGCGGCGCTGATCATCAGCCAGCGCATTGAAGCGCGCCTTCTGCTCGTCCGTGAGCGAACCGTAGAAATGGTCGAGCGCCGGCTGGACCAGCTCGACCGCCTTCTGCATCGCCTCGACACGCTGCTGCATCGCCGCGAGCCGGCCGGGAGCCGTCGCCGCGGCCTGCGTCGGGCAGGATGTGCGGATCAGCGCTGCCGCGTCGATCGAGGCGTTGCCGAGCGCATCGAGCGCGGCACCTTGCGCATCCGTCGGCTGCACGGCGGCTGCGATCTGGTCGATCGGCAGGCCGACGATGGCTCGGCGATCGCTGCCGCAGAGCTGATCGAGCGGCGCGCTGCGCGCCCGCCGCCGTCCCTGCGGCTGCTGCGGCAGGTAGGCCGACAGGCGATCATAGCCATAGGGGCCGAAAATCCCGGCATAGATGTCCGGATAGCCATAGCCCCAGAAGCCGAGCCCGTCGCCCCAGATCGTGTAGTCGTAGAGATCGTTATATGCGAACGGCCAGAACAGCGGCCCGACCCAACCATAGCCGCCACCCGCATGTTGCCACCATCCGCTGCTCGCGCCGCTCCAGCCGGCCAGTGCGGCCGCGGCGACGAACTGCGCACGGGCCGCCGGATTGCTGATCAGCCGGCCATTGCGGAATGCGCTGGAATTCAGGGCGCTGCGGAAGTTCGCGGGGCGGATCGCGGCATTGCGGATCTGACCGAAATTGGGGCCTCCGCGCCGGGCGCCGGTCGTGAATCGCATGGCGCGATGATGCCCGCCATGCGCATGCCCGCCGCCGTGGCCGCGGACATGGCCGCCATGGTGACCGCCGCCGCGCCCGCCGCCATGGCCGCCTCCGTGGCCTCCGCCATGTCCACCCTTCGCGAACGCCGCACCCGCCAGCATGCAGGCAAATGCCACCGCTGCAATTCCAATGACCGGTCGCATCATTGCACCCTCCCGCGCAAAGCCCTGCCATTGAGCATCGGAAATTGGCGGGAATTGGAACCGGCAGCAGTGCCGAAAGTTCCCGGGCCGAGCAGCGGGCCCCTATGCCTGCGGCACGATCTTGCCGGGGTTGAAGATATTGAGTGGATCGAGCGCCTTTTTCAGCGCCCGCATCGCATCCAGCGCTTCAGGGCCAAGCTCGGCCTTGAGATATTTCTGCTTGCCCTGGCCGATGCCGTGCTCGCCGGTGCAGGTGCCGTCCATCGCCTGCGCGCGCTCGACCAGGCGATGCATGAACTCTTCGCCGCGCGCCATCTCGTCGGCGTCGTTGGTGTCACACACCAGCGAGCAATGGAAATTGCCGTCGCCGACATGGCCGACGATCGGCGACAGCAGGTTGAGACGCCTCAGATCCTCCTCGGTCTCGCTGACGCAATCGGCGAGCCGCGAGATCGGCACGCAGACGTCGGTTGCGACCACGCCGATGCTGTCGCCGGGTCGCAGCGCCTTCACCGACCAATAGGCGTCGTGCCGCGCCTGCCACAGCTTGGTGCGATCCTCAGGCTTGGTGGTCCAGGAGAACTCACCACCGCCGCAATCTTTTGCGATCTCGCCAAAGGCCTTGGACTGCTCGGCGACCTCGATCTCGCTGCCGTGGAATTCCATCAGCAAGAGTGGCGTCTCCGGCAGCGTCAGCTTGGAATAGGCGTTGCAGGCCTGCACCTGCGCGGCGTTGAGCAGCTCGATGCGAGCCACGGGAATGCCGGTTTGGATCGCCAGGATCACGGCCTGACACGCGCCGTGCACGGTCTCGAACGACACCGCGCCAGCCGCGATGGTCTCGGGAATGCCGCGGAGGCGAATGGTGAGCTCGGAGATGATGCCGAGCGTGCCTTCGGCGCCGACGAACAGATGCGTGAGGTCATAGCCCGCCGAGGATTTCTTGGCGCGCGTGCCTGTCGTGATGATCTCGCCGTCGCCGCGCACCACCTTCAGCGCCAGCACGCTGTCGCGCATGGTGCCGTAGCGCACCGCATTGGTGCCGGAGGCGCGGGTCGAGGCCATGCCGCCCAGCGAAGCATCCGCGCCGGGATCGATCGGGAAGAACAGGCCCTGGTCGCGCAGATGCTCGTTGAGCGCCTTGCGGGTGACGCCGGGCTGGATCACGCAGTCGAGGTCCTCGGCATGCACCGCGAGCACCTTGTTCATGTCGCGCAGGTCGATCGAAATGCCCCCCGCAGGCGCGTTGACCTGGCCCTCGAGCGAGGTGCCGGTGCCGAAGGGAATGACGGGGACGCGGTTCTTGGCGCAGATCCGCACCACGTCCTGGATGTCGGCGGTCTCCTGCGCCATCACGACGCCGTCAGGCGGCTGGTTGACGATCCATGTGGTGGTATGGCCGTGCTGCTCGCGAACGGCCTGCGAGGTGATGAGGCGGTTGCCGAAGCGTGCGGCAAGCTGCTCCAGCGCGCTTGCGAGGGCTTTCGGCTCCGGCCGCGGCGGATTATTGGTGATGGTGGTGCCCACGGACATTCCTCCCGAGAGAAGAACCGTGGCAAAGGACATAAAACCGGTCAAGTCAAGCGATCGGACGCATAACAGGAAGAAACATGCCCGAGACTGCCGCCCCAGCGCCCCCAGCAGAGCCGTTTCGCGCCTCGATCATGCAGATCGAGCCGCAATGGATCGACTATAATGGCCATCTCAACATGGCCTATTACAACGTGATGTTCGACCGCGCGATCGACCAGCTCTGGCTCGAGCTCGGGATGGGGCCGGCCTACATGAAGGAGCGCGGCGGCTCGAGCTTCACCGCCGAATGCCACGTGCGCTATTTGCGCGAGATCCATCTCGGCGATCCCGTGCAGATCTTCGTCTGGCTGCTGGAGGCCGACGACAAGCGGCTGCACACGTTCGAGGAGATGCGGCACGCAACCGAAGGCTGGCTGTCGGCAACCTCCGAGAACATGTCGCTGCACATGGACATGACGGCGCGGCGCGTTGCGCCGTTTCCGGCCGATATAAGCCAGCGGATCGCTGCGGTCAGAAAGGCCCACAGCGCCGCCACGCGACCCGAGGGCATCGGCCGAAACGTGGCGATGCCCTCGAAGCGGTCATAGGTGTCGGTGCTCGTGATTCACCTTATCCCGGGCGGGAGGTGGACACGCTGCGCTAGACCCTGTTGCGGCCGCGGGCCAAGCCGACCACGGCCGAGACCAGGAACAGGACGACCGCGATGAAGAAGATGATCTTGGCGATCTCGATCGAAGCGCCGGCGATGCCGCCAAAGCCCAGGATACCGGCGATCAGTGCGATAACCAGAAACGTCACAACCCAGCCAAGCATGGTCAAACCCTCGTCTTGATGTCTGTCTTGCGTCGACGCGGCTGACCGCGCCACCTGCCCAGACAATCACGAGGCGGGAACGATTGTTCCGGCCCGCCCCGGCGCGAAATTCGCTGCCTTGGCAGGAACAAATCGGCCTGCCACGCACGTGGAAAACCTGGCACCGGCGCCCCATATAGGGACCAATCCCTGTTAAGAAGGCTCCCTTCCACCACCCCGCGGTGCCATCGTGGGGCCAATGATTCGCATGACCGAGCCGAGCAAGATCACAGGCGTACCCGACCACCAGCCCGCAGCCGGCGGCATTGCCGCGCGTGCGCGCGCCTCGGTGGGCCCGAAATATCTGTCCGGACTTAATCCGGAGCAGCGCGACGCGGTCGAGACCCTGGATGGCCCGGTCCTGGTGCTGGCCGGCGCCGGTACCGGCAAGACGCGCGTCCTGACCACGCGGATCGCGCACATCCTGAGCCAAGGCCGCGCCCGCCCCGCCGAGATCCTGTCGGTGACCTTCACCAACAAGGCCGCGCGCGAGATGAAGCACCGGCTCGGCCAGATGCTCGGCCATGCCGTGGAGGGCATGCCCTGGCTCGGCACCTTCCACTCCATCGGCGGCCGCATCCTGCGCGTCCATGCCGAGCTGGCGCAGCTCAAGTCGAACTTCACCGTGCTCGATGTCGACGACCAGGTCCGACTGCTCAAGCAGTTGCTCCAGGCCGACAACATCGACGACAAGCGCTGGCCGGCGCGCATGCTGGCCGGCCTGATCGACGGCTGGAAGAACCGCGGGCTGATGCCGTCGCAGGTGCCGTCAGGCGAGGCCGCCGTCTTCGCCAACGGCAAGGGCGGCAAGCTCTATGC
Source organism: Bradyrhizobium sp. 1(2017) (assembly GCF_011602485.2). Lineage (NCBI taxonomy): Bacteria > Pseudomonadati > Pseudomonadota > Alphaproteobacteria > Hyphomicrobiales > Nitrobacteraceae > Bradyrhizobium > Bradyrhizobium sp. 1(2017). Next base: position 6,353,931 of record NZ_CP050022.2, read on the forward strand.
GAGCTACCAGGAGCGGCTTAAGATACTGAACGCCGCCGATTTCGGCGATCTGCTGCTGGAGAACATCCGCATCTTCCGCGAGCACCCTGACATCCTCAGGCAGTACCAGCAGCGCTTCAAATACATCCTGGTCGACGAATATCAGGACACCAACGTCGCGCAATATCTGTGGCTGCGGCTGCTGTCGCAGGCGCCGTCTTCCAGCTCGTCATTGCCGGGCTTGACCCGGCAATCCATCGATTCCTCACAAGATGGATCACCGGCTCTCGACGCTTCGCGCCGGCCCGGTGACGACGAGCAAAGCAATGCGGCACCTATTCCCGCCAGCGAACGGGCCCTCACCAAAAACATCTGCTGCGTCGGCGACGACGACCAGTCGATCTATGGCTGGCGCGGCGCCGAGGTCGACAACATCCTGCGCTTCGAGCACGATTTTCCCGGCGCCAAGGTGATCCGCCTGGAGCGCAACTACCGCTCGACCGGCCACATCCTCGCCGCCGCCTCGCATTTGATCGCGCACAACGAAGGCCGGCTCGGCAAGACGCTGCGCACCGAGGACCAGGACGGCGAGAAGGTCACGGTCACGGGCTCGTGGGATTCGGAAGAGGAAGCCCGCGGCATCGGCGAGGAGATCGAGCAGCTGCAGCGCCAGGGCGAGAAGCTCAACGAGATCGCAATCCTCGTCCGCGCGTCCTACCAGATGCGCGAATTCGAAGACCGTTTCGTCACGCTCGGCCTGCCCTATCGCGTCATCGGCGGCCCGCGCTTCTACGAGCGCGCCGAGATCCGCGATGCGCTGGCGTATTTGCGCGTCATCAATTCACCCGCCGACGACCTTGCCTTCGAGCGCATCGTCAATACGCCGAAGCGTGGGCTTGGCGACGCCACCGTGCAGATGCTGCACGACCACGCCCGCAAGCGCCGCATCCCTCTGTTCGAGGCGGCGCGCGCCGTGGTCGAGACCGACGAATTGAAACCGAAGGCGCGCGGTTCCCTGCGGGATCTGGTCGCGCATTTCGACCGCTGGCGTGCCCAGCGCGAGGTCACCGCGCATACGGATCTCGCCCAGATCGTGCTCGACGAGAGCGGCTATACCGAGATGTGGCAGAAGGACCGTTCGGCGGACGCCGCGGGCCGGCTGGAGAACCTGAAGGAGCTGGTGCGGTCGATGGAGGAGTTCGAGAACCTGCAAGGGTTCCTCGAGCACATCTCATTGGTGATGGACCGCGACGGCGGCGCCGAGGACGACGCGGTGTCGCTGATGACGCTGCATTCCGCCAAGGGGCTCGAATTCGACAACGTGTTCCTGCCGGGCTGGGAGGAAGGCCTGTTCCCGAGCCAGCGCACGCTGGACGAACAGGGCCGCGCGGGGCTGGAAGAAGAGCGCCGGCTCGGGCATGTCGGCCTGACCCGCGCCCGCCGCCGCGCGATGATCTATTTCGCGACCAACCGCCGGATCCACGGCACCTGGTCCACCACGATCCCCTCGCGCTTCCTCGACGAATTGCCGGCGGCCAATGTCGAGATCACGGAATCCAAGGGCGGCTCGGCCTGGGGCGGCACCGGCGGCTACGGCGCCTCGCGCTTCGACGACATGGAGGCGTTCGGCTCGAGCTATTCGACCCCGGGCTGGCAGCGCGCCCAGGCCAATCGCAACCGCGGCAGCGGCCGCAGTGGAGGCGGTCGAAGCGGCGGCTTCGAGGAGGAAGCCACGACGTTCTCGTCCTCCTCATCATCCGGACCCGATTTCGGCAGCTTCTCCTCGCGCCGCCGCGGCCCCTTGACGATCGAAGGCGAGCTGGTCGCCAAATCCACCGGCACGATCTCGGAATTCTCGCTGGAAGACCGCGTCTTCCACCAGAAATTCGGCTACGGCCGCGTCACCAAGATCGACGGCAACAAGCTCACCATCGCCTTCGACAAGGCCGGCGAGAAGAAGGTCGTGGACAGCTTCGTGCAGCGGGCGTGAGGCCCGGCGTGGCTCATTACATCGCCATCATCGAGGAGGCCGGCCCGGACGCCCCCGTCAGCCTCTGGTTTCCCGACCTGCCCGGCTGCATCTCCGGCGGCGACGACGTCGACGAGGCCCTCGAGAATGCACCCGAGGCGCTCGCGTTCTATGCGCAGGAGCTGAGCGCGGACGGCCGCCAGCTTCCTCCGCCGCGGACGCTGGACGAGCTCAAGGCGGATCCGGAATTTGCCGACGATCTGGGGAAGCACACGGCCGTCCCGATCGAATGGCCGCCGCTCGCCGAGGCCACGGAGTGAGGACTGTGCGCCGCACTGGCGCAACTCTCGACAGTTCTGGTCCGAACAGGCCTTGACCACCACGAACTTCCCCGTATCAGATACCTTCATGGTCCGGGGCTCCGTCACACTGATCGTGCTTGCATTGGGGATGCCGTCGCTTGCGGCGGCGCAGACCGTGAGCTTTGGCGATTCGATCGGCAAGCTGGCCGCGAGCTGCGGGGCGGAAATCGTCGCCAATTGCCGCGGCGTCAATCCGGATTCGAACCGGCTCAAGGAGTGCCTGTCGCGCAACCGCGACGTGCTCTCGCCGCAGTGCGCGAGCGATTATCTCGGCGTCTTCGACGCCATCCAGAAGCGCGTGGCGGCGCGCGTGACGGTGGCGAACGCCTGCCAGCGCGAGATCGTCAAGGTTTGCGGCGGCTCGACCAAGGAGACCAGCAAGTCGGTCCCCTGCCTGGTCTCCACGCCCAAGGGCATCAGCAACAATTGCCTCAAGGCGGTCGACGATGCGGGGTATCGCTGATGCGCGCGAAGGGGCTCGCCACCGCCGGTCTGGGCATCGCGCTGGGCTTCGTCCTGCTCGCGGGCGCCGCGCGCGCGCAGACGGCGGCACCGACCCGCGACGACATCGTCGCCAAGCTGAACCATTTCGAGCAAGCCGCCGAGGTCGACCTTCACGCCCTGAAGCAGCAGGTGATGGAGCGCGCCAAGACCAGGATCAAGAACGATCCCGGTCCGGTGAACCGGCCGTTGATCGCGCCCGATCTCGCCAAGCTGCCCGCTTTCAACGCGCAGATCCAGTTCGATGCCGACACGCCGATCATCCAGCCCTCGTCCTACCAGACCGTCGGCCGCATCGCGGACGCGCTGGTGCATTCGTCGCTGCTGCCCTACACCTTCCTGATCGTCGGCCATGTCGAATCCAATGCGAAGACGCGCGAGGCCAACGCGATCCTGAGCCAGCGCCGGGCGGACGCCATCCGCGACGTGCTGGTGAACACGTTCAAGATCTCGACCAAACGGCTGCATCCGATCGGCCTCGGCGAGGAGCAGTTTCTCGATCGGGCCAAGCCGACCTCGGCCGTCAACGGCCAGTTGCAGATCCTGACCTATGCCAAGCTGCCGGAGGAGCCTGCGCATCCGGCTGCGGCACCTGCGCCTGCGCCGAAAAAGCCTGCCAAGAAGCGCTGAACGCGCGCGGCTTGCTTCCTACGGAACCCTTTGAAGTCCTGACCGTTTTGTGACCTGTCTCACAGCGCAACGGCGCGGTTTCGCGCGACAATGGCACCGGTTTGTGCACCGCCCTATCCGGTGCTATAGGCTTTTTTCGTCCTTCCCCCGACCCCATGCTGAACGAGAGCGAGATGGCTGGCTATTTTCAACGCCAACTGGCCGATTACGTCGAATATCATCGCGATCCCTGGAACTGCGCGATGCACGTGGTCGGCATCCTGCTGCTGTTCACCGGCGCCGTGCTGCCGCTGACCTTCGTGCATTTCTCCATCTTCGGGATCGAGGTCAGCCTGGCGGTGATCATGGCGTTGCCGGTGCTGGTGTACTGGCTGATGCTGGACGCCGGGATCGGGCTCGGCATCCTCGCCGCGGCGGTCGTGCTGCTTTCGGTCGCAACCGTAATCGGCAATCAGGTCTCGATCGCCATGATGTGGTCGATTTTTGCCGTGCTGATCGGGCTTGGCGTCGCTTCGCAGATCGTCGGTCACAAGGTTTTCGAGGAACGGCAGCCGTCGATGGTCGACCATCCCACGCATTTCCTGCTCGGACCGATGTTCGTCATGGCGAAATTGTTCATTGCATTGGGGTTCCGTCCCGACCTTGCCGCGATTCTGACGCCTGTTCCGGCCAATTCTCTTTCGACTCGATAACTTCCAGAAGCGAAACAGCAAACGTCTTCATGGCTCTCGTACTGGTTACCGGTGGCAGCGGCTTCATCGGACATCATCTCGTAGAAGTGCTCCGCGCCAATGGGCAGCGGGTACGGGTTCTCGATGTTCGTCCGCCGGCCGCAGCCAACACTGACGTCGAACATATGCACGGTTCAGTGCTTGATGCCGCTGCCGTCGATGCGGCCGTCGCAGGCGTCGATCAGGTCTATCACCTCGCCGGCCTGCCCGGCATGTGGGTCGCCAACAAGCAGGACTTTCACGAGGTCAATTGCCGCGGCACCGAGATCGTGCTCGCGGCCGCGATGAAGCACGGCGTGTCGCGCTTCCTGCACTGCTCGACCGAATCGATCCTGTTTCCCTATAGCGAGCTCAACGGTGTTCCCGCAGAAGAGGCGCTGCAGCCGGCCGATGCGATGCCCGGCGCCTATACGCGCTCGAAGTCGCTCGCCGAGCATTGCGCCGCCAAGGCCGCGGCCGACGGCTTCCCGCTCGTGATCGGTACGCCGACCATGCCGATCGGCGCCGCCGACCACAATCTGACGCCGCCGACCGCGATGCTCTGGTACTTCCTCCAGAAGAAGGTGCAGCCGCATCTCAACTTCCTGGTCAACCTCGTCGACGTCCGCGACGTCGCCATGGGCCTGGTGCTGACCATGGAGCGCGGCCGCCTCGGCCAGCGCTACATTCTCGGCGGCGATTGCGTCCCGCTCGGCAACATCCTGCGCATGATGGCGGCGATGAGCGGCCGGCGGCAGTTTCCGGTCGTCGTGCCCGGCAGGATCGCCGAGCTCTCCGCCATCATGCTCGAAGCGATCTCCGACCACATCACGCACCGGCCGCCCAACGGCACCGCCGAGGGCGTGCGCATCGCGCTGGCCGCGAGCGACCTGTCGATCGGCAAGGCGCGTACCGAGCTCGGCTATTCGCCGCGTCCGATCGAGCCGGTGCTGCGCGAAACCATCACCCATCTGCTCGTCCGTAACGGCCAGCCGGTCTCCGGCGCCATCGAGCATCGCGCGCTCTCTTCGCGCGCGAGCTGAGCTTCCGCCCCAACGCAAAGAACCTTCATGTCCTTCGATTTCAGCAAGCTTCTCTCCGTCGCCTGGGGTGGCTGGACCACGGCCTGGCCGACCGAACTCCTGGCCCTGATCTGGCTCGCCTTTCTCGCAAGCTGGGTCGGCGCATCGTTCTGGCAGGGGCGGACCAAGAAGCAGGTCATGACGCTGGAGTCGCAGCGCTATCGCCTGCCGATCCTGGTCGGCGGCATCCTGTACACGCCGTGGATTGCACAGCTCCTCGGCTGGAAGCCGCTCTGGGTGCTCGGCAACACCGGCATCTACATCGCCGCGGTCCTTTCGGCCGCCGGCATCGCCTTCGCCTGGTGGGGCCGGCTGCATCTCGGAAAATTCTGGTCCAACACCATCACCCAGAAGGAAGATCACCGCGTTATCGACACCGGCCCCTACGGCATCGTGCGTCACCCGATCTACACCGGTTTGATCTTCGGCATGCTCGTCACCGGAATCGCAATCGGCCTCATAACGACGATCCTCGGCGCGATCCTGATCTCGCTCGGCATGTGGCAGAAGGGCCGGATGGAAGAAGTATTCCTGTCGAAGGAACTCGGTGAGGATGCCTACGGCGCCTATTGCCGCCGCGTGCCGATGATCATTCCGTTCCTGTCGCCGCGGTGAGGGCTTGAGCGAGCCGCATCTTCGGTGTCGTCCCGGCGAAGGCCGGGACCATCACCACAGGCCGTGGTTTGGCGAACGCTCGTCGTTCGGTACTGCTGCCATCCGCGAACGATAGATTCCGCGCTATGGGTCCCGGCCTTCGCCGGGACGACAGCGACAGGAACCGCCATCCCGCTCGCCCGTTACCCTCGACACCTGCACTCGCCGCAGAGCATCGAGCCATGTCGGACGCCTACGATTATTTTCGCCAGCATGCGATTGCCGCCGTCCGCAAGGCGCGAGCGTTGCCGCCCGGGCGGCCGAAGCAAAAGCAGCGCACGGTGGCGCGGGTCTATCATCTCCTGTCCAAGGAAGCCGCGCTCAGACCGAACATCCATCACCTCGATGATTTTCGCGCGGCTCGGCGGCTCGAGCGGCAAATCGGCCGCTGATCACCGGACAAAGCCCGGCAGCGTTCGTCCCATGCAAATTCAGTCGGCTGCCATTCCAAGGGAATAGACCCTGACGGCGCCCCGCGCCGGTTGACGTCTGCCCCGTCAGCCAGTTGGATGCGCGCGCAAACAGGGGCTTGTCATGACTTTTTCCAGTATCTTCGCGCAATTCGTTGCGCTCCTCGGCGGCGTCGCGCTGCAATGGCGGAAGCTGTCAGGCACCGAGCCCACACCGGCCTGGGGAGACAAGCCGGCGATCCCCGAAGCCAAGCCGCAAGGCGCGATCCCGACCTTGAAGATGCCCACCGCGCGCGGCTGGAGCGATGGGCATAAGCCGACGGTCGCGCCCGGGCTCAAGGTCAATGCGTTCGCAACCGGGCTCGACCACCCGCGCTGGATCGAGGTGCTGCCCAATGGCGACGTGCTGATCGCGGAGGCAACACAGATCGCAAGCCCCCCACGCACCGTGTTTCACTATGCGATGCAGGCGACGATGCGGCGGGCCGCCGCGCTCGGCGTTTCCGCCAACCGCATCACGCTGCTGCGCGACAAGGATGGCGACGGCGTTGCCGAGGTTCGCGGCGCCTTCATGGAGAATCTCAGCCAGCCGTTCGGCATGGCGCTGGTCGGCGACACCTTCTATGTCGGCAACACCGACGGCGTGATGGCGTTTCCCTATGTGGCCGGCGCCGATCGCATCACTGTACCCGGCAAGCGGCTCACGACGTTCAAGCCGGGCGGCCACTGGACGCGCAGCCTGCTCGCAAGCCCGGACGGCAAGAGGCTCTATGCCGGTGTCGGCTCGCTCAGCAACATCGCCGAGATGGGCATGGAGGTCGAGCAAGGCCGCGCCGCGGTCTACGAGCTCGACCTCGCCGCCGGCACGCATCGCATTTTCGGCGCCGGTCTGCGCAATCCCGTGGGCCTCGCATGGGAGCCCAATACGAACGTGCTGTGGACCGTCGTCAACGAGCGCGACGGTCTCGGCGACGAGACGCCGCCGGATTATCTGACCTCGGTGCGGGACGGCGGTTTCTACGGCTGGCCTTATTGCTACTGGGGCAAGACGGTCGACGACCGCGTGCCGCAGGATCCGGCGATGGTCGCCAAGGCGCTTCAACCGGACTATGCGCTCGGCGGCCACACTGCCTCGCTGGGGCTGTGCTGGATGCCCGCGGGCACCCTGCCCGGCTTCCCCGACGGCATGGTGATCGGCCAGCACGGCTCGTGGAATCGCAGCACGCTGTCCGGCTACAAGCTGGTGTTCATTCCGTTCGAGAACGGAAAGCCGTCCGGCCCCGGTCGCGACATCCTGTCGGGCTTCCTGTCCCCCGACGAGAAGGAATCCTACGGTCGCCCGGTCGGCGTCGTGATCGGCCCCGACAAGAAATCGCTGCTGATGGCCGACGACGTCGGCAATGTGATCTGGCGCGTCACCGGAGCCTGAGAACTCACGTCCCGACGCAGAGCGTGGCGCGCTGCTTGCGGAGCAGCGCGATCACGGACAGTGCCGTGATCAGGCCGGTCTTGGGATTCTCGGACGGAATGTTCTCGATCGCCATCGAGAAGCGCGCCGAATCCGACTCGACCTCGATGCGGTGAACGTTGCGCGTCACGGTCGGATCGGCCCAGATCTGCACCTCTGTGCGATCGGGCCCGACACCCGCGAGCGACAGCGCCACCGCGACGTTGAGATTGGCCGGAAAGCCTTTTGCGGCCTCGCGCGCGGTGCCCTCGAACAGCTTGAGCGGCTCGCTCAGCCTGTCGATGTCGATGTTGTTCTCGACGATGAACGGCGCCCCCTTCAAGCCGTCGATCGGCTTGCGCGTCACCATCTTCACGGAATGAATGGTGCCGATTGCGGCGGCATTGACCGCATCGAGCCCGATCAGCGCGCCCGTCGGCACGATGATGCGGCCGCCATTGGCGCGGGCGAGATCGACGAGATCGAAATTGTCGAGCAGCCCGCCGACGCTGACGACGACCGCCGCCTTGCCGCGCCTCACCGCAGGCTCGACGATCTCACGCAGATGCCGGCTCGGCGCGCACTCGACCACGATATCGGCGGCATCGCCAAGCTGGTCGATGGGCAGCACGGACGGCGCGCGGCGCAGGGTGCCGAGAAACGTCTGGTGCTTGGCGCGATCGCGCACGGCGACGGCGGACAGCGTCAAGCCTTCGATGCCCTGGTCGAGCGCGGCCGCGATCTTGGTGCCGATCGAGCCCAGCCCTGCAATGGCGACCCGCAACCCGCTCGACGCTCGCTGTTCAGTCATCGCACTCACCTTCTCCGGGCTTTCGTCATAGCGCCTCACGCCCCTCGCGCATAGCTGCGCAGACGCGCCGCGAGCACCGCCAGCATGGCATCGCGGGCCGGATCGCGCGAGCCGCGCAGCCATGCGGCGGCGAGCGGCAGGCGGCCGACGGGACCCTTCTGCTTGAGCCGGAGCGGCACGAAGCGCACGCCGGGGACTGCCATCCGCGCGGTCCAGCGCGGTACGATCGCAACGCCGAGCCTTGTTGCGACCAGGTTGACGATGGTCTGCTTCTCGTCGGCGACCTGCACCACGCGCGGCGTCAATCCGGCCTGCTCGAACAGGTTGATCGTGAGGTCGTGGCTGTGTGGCCGCGAGCGGCGATCCGGCACCAGCATCGCCTCCTCGGCGATATCGGCCAGTGTGATCGACTTCTTCCCGGCCAGCGCATGCCGCTGCGGAAACGCCACGATCGCGGTCTCCTGAAGCAGGTCGCGGAACTCGAGCCGCTTGTCGGGGCGCTCCGGCGGCCGGACGAAGGCGAGATCGAGTGCGCCGGTCAGGATCTTCGGCAGCAGCCGGACGGTCTTGTCCTCGCGCAGCTGCACCGCGATCTCCGGATGTTTGGCGCAAAAGTCCCGGAGCAGCGGCGGCAGCAATCCGGCCGCGGCGCTGTCGATGGCACCGACCCGGAGCCGCCGCGCGACGCCCGCGCGCGAGCGGTTGCGCAAATTATTCTCGGCCGCTTCGACCCGGGCAAGGATGGCGCGTGCATCGCGCAGCAGCGTCGCGCCATCCTCGGTGAGCGACACCGCGCGCGTGGTCCGAACAGCTGCGTTCCCAGGTCGTCCTCCAGCAGCCTGATCTGGCGACCGAGTGCGGAGGGTAGCATCTGAAGCTGTTGCGCCGCGCGGCCGAAATGCAGCTGCTCGGCCGCCGCCAGGAAGCATCGGAGCTGATGCAGTTCCATCCCGCAGATCCTCTCGTCTCGCCAGACGATGATTATATCATTTTTTTGTATAAACCAGCGGCAATTGAGTCGCCCCGGTACTCCCTCTAGAGTCGCCGACGAGGCCGACGGTCGGATCTTCCGGCGCGATCTCTCACAAGGAGTATTCCCATGCGCACCCATTCGATCGCAGCAATCCCCGCCGACGGCATCGGTCCCGAGGTGATCTCGGCCGGCGTGCGCGTGCTGGAGGCGCTGGCAAAGCGCAGCGGCGATCTCGCCTTCAACGTCAAGACGTTCGACTGGGGCTCGGACTATTACAAGAAGCATGGCGTGATGATGCCGGCCGACGGCCTCGCCGAGCTGAAGACATTCGACGCGATCTATTTCGGTGCGGTCGGCGCCCGTGATGTGCCCGACCATATCACGCTGTGGGGCCTGCGGCTGCCGATCTGCCAGGGCTTTGACCAATACGCCAATGTGCGGCCGACGAAAATCCTGCCGGGCGTGGCCTCGCCGCTGCGCAATGTCGGCGTCGGCGATCTCGACTGGGTGATCGTACGAGAGAACTCCGAGGGTGAATATGCCGGCATGGGCGGCCGCGCCCACAAGGGCCTGCCGGAGGAGGTCGGCACGGAAGTCGCCGTCTTCACCCGCGTCGGCGTCACGCGGATCATGCGTTATGCGTTCCAGCTCGCGCAGTCACGGCCGCGCAAGCTGCTGACCGTCGTGACCAAGTCGAACGCGCAGCGCCACGGCATGGTGATGTGGGACGAGATCGCGGCCGAGGTCGCCGGCGAGTTCCCCGAGGTCAGCTGGGACAAGATGCTGGTCGACGCCATGACGGTGCGGATGACGCTGCATCCGAAGAGCCTCGACACGATCGTCGCGACCAACCTGCACGCCGACATCCTCTCCGATCTCGCCGGCGCGCTGGCGGGGAGCCTCGGGGTCGCGCCGACCGGCAACATCGATCCGCAACGCCGCTTCCCCTCGATGTTCGAGCCGATCCACGGCTCGGCCTTCGACATCACCGGCAAGGGGATAGCCAACCCGGTCGCAACCTTCTGGACCGGCGCGCAAATGCTCGAGCATCTCGGCGAGAAGGACGCAGCTGCCAGGTTGATGTCGGCGGTCGAGCGCGTCTGCGCAGCCGGCGTGCTGACGCCGGATGTCGGTGGCAAGGCGACGACGAAGGACGTGACGGATGCCGTGATCGACGCGATCCAAAGCGCGAACGTCTAGCAGACCAGCCCTGACGTCACCGCACGCCATAGCGCAGGAACGCGTCGCCGATTCTGGCCTCGATGAGCTTTGCTGCCGAGACGTCACGGTCGCCGGCCTTGTCGCCCTGACCGAGCTTGGCCAGCCCGCGCCCATAGAGCGCGCTTGCCAGATTTGGCGTCAAGCGCAACGCCGAACTGTAGTCGTCGATGGCCGCAGCGAATTGCCCCATCTTCAGATGGATCAGGGCACGTGAATCATATGTCGCGGCGTCGTTCGACCCCAGCTGAATCGCACTGTGGCAGTCGTCGAGCCCGGCCTGGAGGTCGCCGCTCACCGCTCGGGTCCAGCACCGTCCACTTCTCGCCAACCTCGAATTCGGATCCAGGCGGATGGCCTCGTCGAAATCCAGCAAGGCCCGATCATACTGTTTCAGCTTGAGGTGGGCCTGGGCTCGATTGGCGAAGGCGCTGCCATAACCAGGGTCGAGCCGGATTGCCTCACCGAAAGCCTTGATCGCGTCGTCATATGCGCCAATCCTCAAATAGGCCACGCCGCGATTGTTCAGCGGCTTGACGTAGTCTGGCGCAATTTCGATCGCGCGATCGAAATCGCTGATGGCACGATCGTAGTCCGCCGTCGCGGTATGAGCGTTGCCACGATTGTTGTAGGCCACGGCCAGCGCGGACGGCCTGACATCACCCGAATTGATCAGCGCCGTACAGCCGGAGATCCGGGCTTGGGCCGGGATGCGGTCCCCGCCGTTGCACTGCTCGACGGTCTTGAGCCGGCTGGTTTTCTGCAGTTGCTGGGCAGCCGCGGGCGAACCGGCCAACAGCAAGGCGAGAATGGGTGCGACGCGGCCGATGATGGCGGCCCTCATGGTCGTCTCCGTGTCGAGCTTTCAGCATCCTCTGCAGATGTTCAATCTTGGAGCCTTCTCCTGTTCCTGCGGACCCACCGCGGCGCCCGCGCGCTTCTTGAGCAATTTGGTCTTGCCTTCTTCGATGAGGGTCGAGAACTTGACCGAGCCGTCATCCGCCGTTTCGATATGCGGCGTCGTGCCTCGGATTCCCATGGTTGCAACGGGCGTATCGACCTTCATGTCGCCGGTCTTCGCGACCTGACCGGCTACGAATGTGGCGGTTCCCTTGGTCAGATTGAAAAATGCCGCGTTGGACTTTCCGGCCGGCTCGTACACGTACTCGTCCAAGGTCATGTGAGCATTGCTCGACAGATTGAACGACGAACCGTCGTTGAAATTGATGCTGACCCGGCTGTCCGCTTTGGTTCGAACCACGTCGCGGAGATACACGACATCGCCGACCTTGGTTTGAGCGGCTTGATCGGGAAGGTTCACCTGAACGAGGGCCGCACCTGTACGCTCGATCGTGACCGAACCCGTGACGGCTACGACTTTCCCGATCGGACTTGGCGCAGCTTCCTGAAGGATGGGCTTCACGGGATTTAGTTGAGCCTGCGCCGGCGCAGCAAGGCTCGCGGATGCGCAAACGAAACCAGTCATCAAGGCTGCGATGGTATGCCTGCACATGACCCGCTCCTTCCGCGAAGATCTTGCTTGCGGGATCGCTCGATCTGACCTCTGTGAGCCCAGCCAAGCCCGCAAGTCGTGCATCGTCAGCATCTACGGCGTGGATCGGTCCTGAAGACCAACGCTCCAGAGGGCGAAGTGCTCTTGACTTCGACCTTAGCTCCAAGTCCTTTGCCTCGCCACCAAAAGTAAGCTACATTTTGTGCAGTCCAATCGTCAACTTATTGAAAAGCAGATGCGGTCAGATCGAGACGTCGCGTCTCGTGTGAAGCTGTCACCGGCTTGGTAGTACCCATAGGGATCAGGATTTTTATCGGTCGTCTTCGGCGTGCAGGCCTGGAATTGCCAGTGCCAAAACCTGCTTTAGTGGCGCAGGCAAAACCGACAAGAAGACTGCGGCATCGCGCCGAGCCCGAAGAATTCGGGATGCGAGGCCATTTCCATGTTAGTTGCGTTCGGCGTTGGAGCCCGGGACGGCGTTGTCACGACTTCACCTCTAGAGATCATCGGCATAGTCGAGACCGCGTTCGGTGACGTCACCCTCACCCGCGATAGCGGCGCGGCGATCAAGGTCAGCATTGGCGACCTTGTCTGTCGTCATGACGTAATAGAGACCGCTGCGTACTCTCAGGTCGGAATTCGACTTCTCGACGACACCCTATTCAACGTCTTCAGCCAAGCCCGCATCGAGCTCCGCGAACTCGCGTCCGAGTCCGATGCCGCTTCGCGTTCGACCGCCGTCGCAGTCACCAGCGGCAGCTTCGCATTCGCTGCCGGCCGGCTGGCAAGCAGCGGCATCCTTACGGTCGACACTCCGCTCGGAAGCATTCGTGGCCACGCCGCCTCAAAAGGATTCGGCATCCTGACGATTGCGGCGTTGACTTTTTCGATGATGGAGCATGCACGAGCCGCGGACCCGGACGCCACCTTCGTGGATGACGATACGATCACTTACAAGGACATGCAGCACGGTGCGTTCGAACTCGTCACGAAGGAGCCGGTGCCGCGACGCATCATCGTCGACGATCCGGGCGAGACCGTCGTCCTGAATAGGATCGGCTCGTCGATCAGCGTGAGCCAGGTCACAAACAGCGCGGCTCGCATGGAGGAGCTCCAGGCGGCTCAACGAGACGTTCTTGCCAACTTCACGCGAGAGTCGATGGGCTCCAGCACGCCACCCTTCAGCAATTCGCCCGGACTTCAGCACATCAACTTCACGTCAGACATCACGACGACTGAGCCGACGAACGAGCTTCCACCACTACTTCCGATCGAATTCCCCTTGATCGTGCTGCCGCAGCCGACGCTGAGGTTGCCGACCGCACCCATCAAAATCGACACGGTCACGTTCGACGAGTTCACTGCGTCAAGCGGTACCTTCGGCGCCAGCAGCCCGCTGAATGCCGCGCTGACCTATGGTCTCGATGGAGGGACGGTCGGGAGCACTGTCCTGAACGGACTGACATACGATGTTTCACAGACCGGTCCTTATGGCACACTCTATCTCAACAGCGCGTCCGGCGCCTACACGTTCGTTCCGAACAATGCCGCCATCAATGCGCTGACGTCGCCGACGACCGCGAGCTTCGTCGTCACGGTCTCGGGCGGCGGGCTCTCGGCGAGTGAGGCCTTCAACATCTCCATCATTGGCGTCAACGACACTGCCGCCATCTCAGGCGATACCAGCGGCGCGGTGATGGAGGCGGGCGGCGGCGTCAATGCAGCGGCGGGCACGTCAACCATAACCGGCACGCTCACGAGCACGGACGTCGACCACCCACCCAATACCTTCACGGCGGTCAGTTCGCCGACCAAAAGCACCGGCGGCTACGGGCATTTCACGATGACATCCGCCGGCGTGTGGACCTACACGCTCGACGACGGCAACAGCAAAGTGCAGGCTTTGAATGTCGGCGACACCCTGACCGATACTCTGACCGTGACCAGCATCGACGGCACGCCCCAGCTCGTGACAATCACGATCCAGGGCAGCAATGACGCTGCCGTCATCTCGGGCACCACAACCGGTTCAGTCGTCGAGGCGAGCTGCGCTTCGCCCGGCACGCCGCTCGCGACAGGCACCCTTGTCGCCACGGACGTCGATGATCCGGTCAGCCCCTTCATGGCGGTCATCTGTCCAACGGCCAGCTTGCAGGGCTATGGCTACTTCACGATCACCTCGGCCGGCGCGTGGACCTATACGCTCGACAACAACAACTGCACCGTGCAGGCACTCAATATCTGCGACACCAGGACCGATCAGTTCACCGTGACGACCGTCGACGGTACGCAGCAGGTCGTGACCATTACAATCAATGGCGTGAACGACGCCGCCGTCATTTCGGGAACAAAGACAGGCTCAGTGCTCGAGAGCGGTTGCATTTCTTACGGTAAGCCGATCGCGACCGGCACGCTCGCTGCGACCGACGTCGACAATCCCGCCAACACCTTCACGGCGGTTACCTCGCCCGCCGCAAGCGCCGGCGGCTACGGCACTTTCACGATGACCGCGGAGGGACTGTGGACCTATACGCTCGACAACAACAACTCCGTCGTGGACGCACTCGATGTTTGCGATACCCTCACCGACCACTTCACGGTGACGACCATCGATGGCACCGCGCAAATTGTGACGATAGCCATCCGCGGCGCCAGCGACGCCGACTCCTATCGGTCGGCAGCGGATTCCGGTGCCGACCGGTTCGATACGATCACCTCGATGGACAATTTCAGATTTGTCTTCGAACAAACCGCGACCAGCGACAGCATCCATCGAGGTGGAGTTGCGGTCGATGGCACACCCGGCTCACACGGATACGCACAGGCCGATCCGCACGGCCGGGACGATTGCTTCAACTTCCTGAATTCTGCGATCGAGAGTTCCGGCATCAATTTCGCGAACGATCTTTTCGAACCGGGCAATCATCACGAACGCGCGGCAACGGCCGCCGAACATGGGGGCGCCGCGGCAGCCGCCGACGTTTCGGAGCTGAACCATGACGCTGCGATTGCCGGCGGTTCAGCCGGGCACAATGCGCTGCACGATCTCCTGGTGTGACTTGGTCTGCCGAAGATGCATGCCATGAACGCACTTTCGAAATGCTGGCATGAGGCTCGCCCGCAAGCGGAGGAGGAACGTACCGTCCTGGTCCAACCGGACCGGCGTCGCCTACTTCCGCCCTGCCGGCGGAGGCGGCGGCGTCGCCATCGCGGCGGCCGGCTCGGGCGGGGTCAGATGGCGCGGGACGACGATGGTCTGGCCCGGGGTGAGCTGGGCGTTCTCCGGCAATGAATTGCTCTGCACTAGCGTCCACAGCGGCACGCGGTTGGCGGCCGCAATGCTCTCCATGGTGTCGCCGCGGCGCACCGGCACCCGCACGCCGCTGTCCCACAACTCGACCAGCGTATCGCCGGGCACCTGATAACGCAGCGGCACGGCATCGGCCTGGGTCTGCGGCGGAATGCCCGGCAGTCGCGTCACCATCTCCACGATCTGGCGATGGATGTCGTCCGACTTCTCGATGTTGATGTGGCTGACGCGCGCATTCGCCTTGAGGTCGTAGCTGGCATAATGGCCGCGAAAGCCGGGGACCGCGACGACGTCACCGCCGCCGAGCACGCTGTCGGACAGGAAGATGTTGATGAAGCGCTCGACATTGAGCGGCACGTCGCCGGTCGCCTGCGCGGGATCGATGGCGATGACGAGGCTGATCGGGATGTTCTCCTTGGCCGCCATCTCCGAGATGACGATCGAGCACAGCCCGCCCATGGAGTGCCCGATCAGCACGATCGGCGCCGCCTTCTCCTTGTAGCTGGCGATGACCCGGCTGCCGATCAGGCGGCACAGGGTGAATTCATAGACGTCGGCTACGAAGCCGGCCTGCGTCAGCTTCTCGCCGAGCCGGTCCATGCCGGTCGAGAACAGCGGTCCCATGGCCCCGCGGAACAGGTAGACCTTCGGGGGCGGCAATGGCTCGAACGGTGGCGCCGGTGGCGCGACGGGGACGGCCGCGGTGGTCTTGGACTTGTGCGGTGAAGCACCGGCCACGCCGCTGCTCAAGGCGAACAGCGCAACCACTGCCAGCGCGACGGCTCGCCTCACATCAATCATCGTCCAGCAGTCCCACCACGGGAGGCAATGGCCTCTCCTAAATTGGCTTGGTGAACACCGATTGGGTGGAATTTGGGGCACGGAACCGACTTCGTGTCGCCCGCCGGAGGCGCCGCT
The DNA here is from genome assembly GCF_011602485.2 of Bradyrhizobium sp. 1(2017). Classification (NCBI taxonomy): domain Bacteria; kingdom Pseudomonadati; phylum Pseudomonadota; class Alphaproteobacteria; order Hyphomicrobiales; family Nitrobacteraceae; genus Bradyrhizobium; species Bradyrhizobium sp. 1(2017). The sequence goes on from NZ_CP050022.2 coordinate 6,370,418, forward strand.
GATGCGGCCGGCCTCGCGCATCGGGGCAATCAATTGAAGGGAACCCATGGTTCGGCCTCGCAGGCCTCGGAAATGACCGAACTCTGGATTCCCTTGTAGGTGTCATCATCGAAAAAGACCGAATAGGTGGGCCGTCTGCTTGCGGAGGGATCGCTCTGCCTCAGGCAGGCAAAATAGGATCCCGGCCCATGGTCCGCATAACGGACGGCGGACGTCTCGAGGCCGCCGCTCAGCTTGACTTCGGCAGCACCCTTCCTGATGCCCTCCTTCACTGCCTGTGCGCTGGGCGGGCGCGAAGGATGATAGGAAGGCGGGGGAATTGTGCTCGACGCACATCCCGCCAGCAGCAGCGTCAAGACAGCGGCCGAGGCAGTCAGGACCCTCCGGCGGCCGAGGGCGGCCCCTCGGTCGGCGTATGTTGAGGTCGGACACGGCGAGCAGCGCATCCGGCTCATTGCGTGAGCATCTGCCCTGAATTCACCTCTGGCGCGGGCGGTGGCGCCGGACCGTTGGCCGGACTCTCGTTGGCACCGGAATCCGTCCATGCAGGCGGCAGGCCGAGCCCTTGCCCCGCGAAGCCAGTGAGCCCCGGAAACCGTCCGAACGCCTCGCACGCGACATATTTGGGCGCACCGCCGAGCCGCACCGGAATGCTTTCCATCGGAGGCAGCGCCGGGACGCCGCCGAACGGCGACTCGCCGGTCGCGACCAGCTTGGCGAAGTCGGCGCCGAACTCGGCGGCAAGATCGTAGGCATCGCCTTCGTTGGCGACCCGCGCAGAGCTCGCAATGGAATTGGCACTGCGCGCCCAGACCATGGCCGCGTTCTGAAATCCTGCAAAGTCGCGCGCCTCGGCCTCGACCGACAGACTGCCGAGCCCGACCGGAAGCCGCGGCACCGGCACGGGCACGCCGGGAAGCGCCACCGTCTTGGCGATCGACAGTGCTTTGGATGCGCCGGAGGCTGTCGGGCTGGTCGGCTTGGCATGCGTCACCGTCGCCTGCACCGTAAGGTCCGCCTCGTCATCGGAGGAGACGATGCGGAAGCGCTCGCTCAAGCGGAGACACAGCTCGCGGCTGATCGCATTGGCGACCAGCCGCCGCTCCTTCTCATTCAGCTCGACGTCGGCGCGCGCGGGAAAGACGGTCGATCCGATCCGGATCGTCTTCGCCGCCAGCACGTCTTTCTTGTTCACGCGGATTTGTGATCGCGTGACCAGCCCGTTCGCGTCGGACATCCGATCGTAGCTCCTGAGCGAGCCGGCCCGTTCGAGTGGCGCGGTCGCGCACCCCCCGACCACAAACGTGACGCACATCAGGGCCGCCCATCTGAAGTGCATGGTCCCGCTCGAGCCAGCGTGACTTACCATAGAGATTACCGTGGCCGTCACCCGGCACCCCTGCCATCCGTCGTCATAAATAGATGCAACCCTCTAATTTTGATTTTCTCGTGACGAAACGTTGCCAGACTGTTGCTGGATCGCGCCTCCACGGGATCAGAGACGTGCGGCTTGAGAAAAACTGGAAGCGATCGAGGCCCGACCCTAGAGCGGCAGCATCCGGTTCAGCAATTCAAGCAGCGTGCGCTGCTCGGCCTCGGTGAGCGGGGTCAGCATCTTCCGATTATAGGGTTCGGTCAGCCTTGCCCCGTCGGCAATCAGCTTTGCGCCCTTTGGCGTCAGCATCAGCTCGACGGCGCGGCGATCGGACTTCGAGCGGTTGCGCTTGATGAAGCCGGACGATTCGAGCTCATTCAGGATCTTGATCAGGTTCGGCAGGCGCAGGCGGAGCACGCTGGCAAGGCTGCTGGGGGGAACGCCCGGATTGTCGCGAATGACGGCGCAGATTGCATAGGTCGCGGGCGTCAGGCCCAATGCTGCGAACTCCTCGTAGAAACCTTCGAAGAACTTCAGCTGCGCGAGGCGCAGCATGAATCCAGGCGTGCGCTGGAGCGCGCGCAGGTCCAGTGACGTCTCAGACGGCTGAGCGGGTTTTGCTCCCGGTCGTAACGCTTTCGAGCTCATGATCCTCAATCCGCGGCGGCGGCCACGATCGGCCGAATTGACTCTTCCAAAAATAGCTATAAAATATAACTATTATTTAGCGGCACCAAGACCGCACGATGGAGGGAGACAATGAACAGCAAATTCCTGCATAAATTGTGCATGTTGGCGGCGATGCTGACGGCCGCACCGGCACTCGCCCAGGATGTCGTCAAGATCGGCATCCTGAACGACCAATCGGGTCCGTTCGCGAGCTATCAAGGCATCGGCTCGGTCGTCGCCGCCAGAATGGCGGTCGAGGACTATGGCGGAAAGGCCGGCGGCAAGCCGGTCGAGGTCGTAGCAGCCGACCACCAGAACAAGACCGACATCGGCATCGGCATCGCCCGGCGCTGGTACGAGAACGAGGGTGTCGACGCGATCTTCGACATCCCGAACTCGTCGATCGCGCTCGCGGTGGCCGGCATGAGCGCCGAGAAGAACAAGGTCTTCATCGGATCGGGCGCCGGAACGGTGCTTCTCACCGGCGAAAAGTGCACGCCGAACACCGTGCACTGGACTTACGACACCTATGCCTATGGGCGCGGCCTCGGCAAGGCGATCGTGCAGCAGGGCGGCAAGAAATGGTTCTTCATCACCGCCGACTACGCATTCGGCCATGACCTGGAGAAGCAGGCCGCGGAAGCCGTGAAGGCGTCCGGCGGCGAGGTGCTCGGCAGCGTGCGGCATCCGCTGGGAACGGCTGATTACGCTTCGTTCCTGCTGCAGGCCCAGGCGTCGGGCGCGAGCGTCATCGCATTCGCCAATGCCGGCGACGATACCATCACCTCGATGAAGCAGGCGGCCGAGTTCGGGCTGACCAAGGACCACAAGCTGGTCGGACTGATCCTCGGCATGAACGGCCTGCCCGCACTCGGCCTGAAGTTTGCCCAAGGCGCGCAGATCATGAATCCCTTCTACTGGGATCTGAACGACGGCACGCGTGCTTTCGCCAAGCGTTTCGCCGAACGCATTCCTTCGAAGGCCTATCCGAACGACATGCAGGCCGGCGTCTATGCCTCCGTCATTCACTATCTCAAGGCCGTCGACAAGGCCGGTGGCGCCAAGGACGGCAAGGCCGTGGTCGCGGCGATGAAGGCGATGCCGACCGACGATCCGCTGTTCGGCAAGGGTTACGTCCGCAAGGACGGCCGCAAGATCCATCCGCTCTTCCTCCTGCAGGTCAAGGCTCCCGAGGAATCGACGTCGGCCTGGGATCTCTTGAAGGTCGTCGCCACGATCAAGGGCGAGGACGCGTTCCGGTCCGAGAGCGACGGTCAGTGCCCCCTCGCGAAGCAATAGCCGTTGGAAGCTGACCATGAGCGGCATTGCATCCAGTCCGGTCGACCCGTTCGCGCCTGACTTCCTGATCGACCCCTACCCTGCCTATGAGGAGCTGCGCGCGCTCGGGCCAATGTTCGAGCTGGAGCGTTACGGCGTGTGGGCCATGGCCGGCTATGCCGAGGTCGAACCGGCGCTGAAGGACTGGAAGACGTTCATCAGCGGCGAGGGCGTCGGGCTCAACGGGATGAATCCGGCGCTGCCGAAGCCCCTGACGCTGCAGATCGATCCACCCGACCACGACAAGGGCCGGCGGGTGCTCGGCCGCACGCTGTCTCCCGGTGTCGCAAGGAAGCTGCGCGAGACGTTTCAGAAGGAAGCGGAGAAGAAGGTTTCGGAGCTGATCGACAAAGGCACGTTCGATGCCGTGGCCGATCTTGCCGAGGCCTATCCGATGAAGGTGTTTCCGGATGCGATCGGCATCCGGCCGGACGGCCGCGAGAAGCTGCTCGCCTGGAGCACGTTCGTGTTCGACAGCTTCGGGCCGGAGAACGAGATACTCGCAGCTTCACGGCAGGAAGGTCTCGCCGCGCAGAGCTGGATCATGGAATGTTGCGCGCGAGATGCGCTGCGGCCCGACAGCCTCGGCATGATGATCTACCAGGCGGCCGACGACGGCGAGATCACCGAGCACGAGGCGACGCATCTGGTGCGGCCGTTCCTCACGGCGGGGATCGACACCACCGTCAACGGCATCGGCAACACCCTGCTCGCACTCGCCATGCACCCCGACGAATATCGCAAGCTGCATCACAGGCCGGAGCTGGCGCGCAACGCGTTCGAGGAAGGCCTGCGCTACGATTCACCGGTGCAGACGTTCTTTCGCACCGCCTCGCGCGATCTCGAGATCGGCGGCGGCGTGATCCCGGCGCACCGCAAGGTGCTGCTGTTCATGGCCTCCGCCAATCGCGATCCCGCGCGCTGGGACAAGCCGCACCGTTTCGAGGTGGAGCGGGTTGCGACCGGCCATGTCGGGTTCGGCGCAGGCATCCACGCCTGCGTCGGTCAGATGATCGCGCGTCTGGAAGGCGAGTTGATCTTCAACGAGCTCGCACGGCGCGTGAAGACCATCGAGCTCACGGCGGAGCCCAAGCGTAGGCTCAACAATTCCTTGCGCGGGCTGGAGAGCATGCCGGTGCGGGTGACCGCCGCCTGACTGCAGCACACGTGGTGCTGCCGTCGGTTACTGCCGGTTCTTGAGCCGGCTGCGATGAGCGGCCTGCTTGGCGCGATTGCCGCAGATCGCCATCGTGCACCATCGCCGCGCGCGCCTGCGGGTATGGTCGGCGAACAGCATCGTGCAGTTATGCCCCTCGCATGCCTTCACGTCGGCGAAATCCTCGTCGCAAACGAATTTCGCCAAGGCTTCCCCGATCGGCAGGAGCAAGGACCCGGGTGATCGCCAGCGCCGCGTCGCTCGGAGCGCGAGGACATGATCGCCGTCGTCGGACGCCGCTGCGATCCGGCCGAAGACCTCGTCGCGCTCCAGCAGGCTGTTCAACGGCCCGAGCTCGCGCAACGCATCCACCGCGAGCCGGCGGCCCGCATGTCTTCGAACGAAAGCCCTGAACCACTCGCGCAAAGCCCTGGCTTCATCGGCAACCTCATCCAATTCGCCCGGCTTTGCGCGCATCTTCAGCGCCTCTAACGCGTCAGCCGGCACGAGCCTCGCCTGCGCCAACCAGTCGATCAGCCCATCGCCGTCGTCGAGCCAATCGACGGGCGTGTCGACTGGTGTCGCCACCGAGTTGAGGAAATCGAGCCCGAGCGAGTCGGCGATGAACATAGCGGGCGGTCTAGTCATGGGGTCCTGAGCGTCAGCCGAAAGCCGCCACCTAAGTAACCCTTCAAATGACGATTGACAAGTTATGCAGGAGATCATAACCTCAACTATAGCTTTTAACAGGTTACTAGAGCTGGAGACAATCATGAGCCCGACCGCCTACCGCACCGCTGATGTCGATGGCTTCAAGGTGTTCTATCGCGAGGCCGGCCCGAAGGCCGGGCCAAAGCTTCTGCTGCTGCACGGCTTTCCGAGCGCCGGCCATATGTTTCGCGATCTCATTCCGCTGCTCGCGGACCGGTTTCACATCGTGGCGCCGGACCTTCCCGGCTTCGGCCAGTCCGACATGCCTTCGCGTGACAGCTTCCGCTACACCTTCGACAATGTCGCGCAGGTGATCGAGCGCTTCACCGAGGTGATCGGCCTCGACCGCTTCGCCATGTATGTCTTCGACTATGGCGCGCCGACCGGCTTCCGGCTCGCGCTGCGGCATCCCGAGCGGATCACCGCCATCATCTCCCAGAACGGTAACGCCTATGAGGATGGTCTCAGCGATGGCTGGACTCCGATCAAGGCCTATTGGCAAGACCCTTCACCGGCCAACCGTGAGGCGCTGCGCGCTTTCCTCACGCCGGAGGCCACGCGCTGGCAGTACACGCATGGCGTACCCGATCCGGCCCTGGTGTCGCCGGACGGCCAGAGCCTCGACAATTTCTATCTGGCGCGTCCCGGCTCGGACGACGTGCAGCTCGATCTGTTCGGGGACTACAAGAGCAACGTTGCGCTCTATCCGTCATTCCAGAATTATTTCCGCACGCACAAGCCACCGTTCCTCGCGGTTTGGGGCAAGAACGATCCGTTCTTCATCCCGCCCGGCGCCGAGGCGTTCAAGCGCGACAATCCCAACGCCGTGGTGCAGTTCTTCGACACCGGACATTTCGCGCTGGAGACGCATGCGAGAGAGATCGCGGACAGCATCCGCACGTTCTTGAAATAACGCGGAGGAAGGAGGACCGGCGCCCGAGCCTCGCGCACCGGCCTTGCCAAAGGCGCGCGACGCGTTCGTCGCGCGATCGCCTTAGTTTCTTGCCGGAGCCGCCGCCGCCGAGTGCGAGGACCGCGGCGCACGGGGTTCGGCGACCGGAGCTGCAGGTGCACGCGAGCGCATGATCGCGGCGTCGATCTCGGCGATGACGCGGCGCTGAATCGCCTCGTTCTTGTCGATCGAGACGTGACCCACGCCGGTGCCGCGCACGTCGACATTGTCGAGCTTGCCGCGCAGACCCGCCGCGGCCCTCACCGGCTCGCCGGGACCATCGCCGATATAGATGTTGATGTAGCGCTCGGCACCGGTCGAAAGCCTGGTCTTGAACACGGAGTCGAGGCCGATCGCGAGCTTCACGGGCACGCCGAGCTGGTTGAGCTTGGCGATCATGTCCGGCAGCGCGGTCGCGCCGGAGGAGTGGCCGACAAGGATGATGGTCTTGAGGCGGCCGGCCCTGTAGGCAGCCGCCGCTTCATCGGCAAGCGAGGACCAGGACACGAAGTTGGCGACGGTCACTGGGATGCCCTGCGCCTGGAGCCGGGCACCGATCGTGTCGAGCCCGAGCGAGAAGATGTTGAGCACGCCACGAAGCAGATAGACATGCGTGGTCGCCGCCGCGGCCTGGCTCGGCGCGGCCTTGGCGCCGGTCGGGCTGATGGCAACAGCTGACAGCAGGAGCAGGCCCATCGCCCACATACGGAGGGCGGACGACTGGCTGGCGCCAGCGGTGTGACGGCCGTTCGGTCTCATCGATTTTTTTCCCTGGGGACGATACGCATCGCGATTGATCGGAATCGTAGCCACGGCGCGCTCGCACACGCAACAAAGAGCCGCGTGAGCGACAATCTTAGCAGCAAGCCGTGACCATCGCGCAACACTTGCCCGGAACCTACCATCGATGGGCCTGTTTTGAGACCATTTTTCTCCGGGCAATTGCGACCGGGTAACGGCGTTCCTATCTCAGGGCTCCGCTGCCCCGCCCTTCCCGGCAGGTTCCAGCCTCCCTCCCCAGCTTTTCCCCTTAAGTCTTGCGGCCATCATGTCCTCTATCATTTCCGTCGCCAACTTGTCGAAGACCTATGGGTCCGGCTTCAAGGCGCTCAAGAACGTCAATCTCGACATCAAGCGCGGCGAGATTTTCGCGCTGCTCGGACCGAACGGCGCCGGCAAGACCACGCTGATCTCGATCATCTGCGGCATCGCCAACCCGAGCGAGGGCCGCGTTCTCGTCGGCGGCGAGGACATCCAGACCTCCTACCGCAAGGCGCGCTCGCTGATCGGGCTCGTGCCGCAGGAATTGCACACCGACGCGTTCGAAAGCGTGTGGGCGACCGTGAGCTTCTCCCGCGGCCTGTTCGGCAAGCCGAAGAATCCTGCACATATCGAGAAGGTGCTGAAGGACCTCTCGCTGTGGGACAAGAAGGACAACAAGATCATCACCCTCTCCGGCGGCATGAAGCGCCGCGTGATGATCGCCAAGGCGCTGTCGCACGAGCCGCAGATCCTGTTCCTGGACGAGCCGACCGCCGGCGTCGACGTCGAGCTGCGCAAGGGCATGTGGGAGGTGGTGCGCGGCCTCCAGCAGTCCGGCGTCACCATCATCCTCACCACGCACTACATCGAGGAAGCCGAGGAGATGGCCGACCGCATCGGCGTCATCAACAAGGGTGAGATCGTGCTGGTCGAGGACAAGGCGACCCTGATGCAGAAGCTCGGCAAGAAGCGGCTGACGCTGCATCTGCAGGGCAAGCTCGATGCGCTGCCGGAGAGCCTCAAGCACTACGAGCTCGAGCTCTGCGATGGCGGCGCCACGCTGGTCTACGACTACGACACCCAGGGCGAGCGCACGGGCATCACCAGCCTGCTCGGCGAGCTTCGCACCGCCGGCATCCGCTTCAACGATCTCGACACGACGCAATCGTCGCTCGAGGACATCTTCGTCGATCTCGTGAGGACGTCATGAATCACCGCGCCATCCGCGCCATCTATCTGTTCGAAATGGCGCGCACCTGGCGCACGCTGCTGCAGAGCATCGTCTCGCCGGTGGTCTCGACCTCGCTGTATTTCGTGGTGTTCGGCGCCGCGATCGGCTCGCGCATCAGCGAGGTCGAGGGCGTCAGCTACGGCACCTTCATCGTGCCGGGCCTGATCATGCTCTCGGTGCTCACCCAGAGCATCGCCAACGCCTCGTTCGGCATCTACTTTCCGAAATTCACCGGTACGGTCTACGAGATCCTGTCGGCGCCGATCTCCTATTTCGAGATCGTCATCGGCTATGTCGGCGCTGCCGCGACCAAGTCGATCATTCTGGGCCTGATCATCCTGGCAACGGCCGGGCTGTTCGTGCCGCTGCACGTTCACCATCCGATCTGGATGCTGGCCTTCCTGGTGCTGACGGCGGTGACGTTCAGCCTGTTCGGCTTCATCATCGGCATCTGGGCCGACGGCTTCGAGAAGCTGCAGATGATCCCGATGCTGGTGGTGACGCCGCTGACCTTTCTCGGCGGCAGCTTCTACTCCATCGACATGCTGCCGCCCGCCTGGCGCACGGTCGCGCTGCTCAATCCGGTCGTCTACCTGGTCTCGGGTTTCCGCTGGAGCTTCTACGAGATTGCGGATGTCAGCATCGCCGTCAGCGTCGGCATGACCGTGGCGTTCCTGGCGATCTGCCTGGCGATCATCTGGTGGATTTTCCGGACCGGGTATCGGCTGAAGAATTGAGCTGTCATTCCGGAGCGCGCGAAGCACGAGTCCGGAATCCATTCATCCACTAACTTTGCCGCCTGATGGATTCCGGGCTCGCGCTACGCGCGCCCCGGAATGACGGCAGTAGACTCATCTGTAGCAGTGAAAATGGTGATAGCCGTCATAATACCCGCGGCAGCCGTGGCGGTAATGGCGGTGGGGAATGCCGAACACGCCCTCGACGGCGCCTACGGCGCCGCCGACACCGGCACCGACGACACCGCCAACTGCGCCGCCCACCGGACCAGCGATCCGGTTACCCTCATAGGAGCCTTCCTGGGCGCCGCGCACGATGCCCTGGGCGTGGCCGGCTTGCGGTAGCGACAGCAGCGCGAGCAGGATGGCGGCGGCTGCGAACAGCAGGCGGACGGGCAAACCGGCCGGCAAGGCGGCGACACGGGCTTTGTTCATCTTTGGTCCCAGAAGGCTGTAAGGAATGATTGGCGGCGGGCGCCGCCTGTCGAAGCGCTGTCATCAACGCGCGGAGCGGCGGAATGGTTGCGCCTTTGTGACGAATTGTCGGCGTTGTGAACGCACGTTGGGCTCGCGAAAATGTCAGCGCCGCCGCGGCCTTCGTGGCACAAAGCGGCCTTGCTTACGTCAGGCGTCGCGTTAACGATGGGTGGCCAGGCCGCTGGAACGAACGCCGGATTGCAGGCATAGTGCACGCCGGGGGACGGAGAGCCGCGGCGCCTGGCATGAACAGGCCGGAGGCCAGAAGTCCGATGCGTTCGTTTTTGATTGCTTTCACATCCCTGATGCTTTTGAGCGCGGGCGCCGCGCAGGCCAAGGTCGAGATCACCGTCGACAAGGACAACCAGCAGATGACCGTCGCGGTCGACGGCGTCGCGCGCTATCGCTGGCCGGTATCGACCGGCCTCCCCTCGCGCGAAACACCAAACGGCGCGTTCCGCGCCTTCCGCATGGAGGAAGATCACTACTCCAAGGAATTCGACGACGCGCCGATGCCGCACGCGATCTTCTTCACCAAGGTCGGGCACGCCATCCACGGCACGGACTCGGTCGGCCGGCTCGGCTCGCCGGCCTCGCATGGCTGCGTGCGACTGTCGCGCCAGAACGCCTCGACCCTCTATGCCCTGGTGCAGCAGCAGGGCGTGCTCAACACCACGGTAACGCTGACCGGCTCGGCGCAGGTGGCGCTGGCGCGCAACCCGCGCGGCCGCAACGGCAATGCGGTTGCCCGTGCCCAGCAGCCGCCTGCCGAAGAGCAGTACAGCGCTGCCGGCGATCCCGTGAATCTGGCGCCTCCGGCGCAGCCCGCGCGCCGCTACATGCCGCAGGACGACAATTACATCTATCCGGCCGACGGCAGCGACACCGGCGCGCGCTACCCGGCGCCGCGCTCGGCCAGCCGTCCGCTCTATGACGCGCAGGTCTATCAGCAGCAGCCACGGCCCTCTTATGACCAGGGCTATGGCCAGCAGGGTTACTATTATCAGCCGCAGCCCCGCCAAGTTTATCAGCCGCGCGGCTATTACTACCAGAACTGACGCGCCGTCCGCAGTCGCTATCGATCGCCTTCGCCGGCCAGCACGAACGATAGATGTCCCTTCGAGGCACCATGCCATCACGTGCCGCGACCATTCTGACTGTGTTGTTGGTCCTGATGGCGGGGCAAGCCATGGGATTCGACCTCGAAGCACATCGCGGCGGGCGGGCGCTGTTGCCGGAAAACACCCTGCCGGCCTTCGCCAGCGCGCTGTCGATGGGCGTGGACACGCTGGAGCTCGACGTCGGCGTGACCGCGGACGGCGAGGTCATCGTCTCGCATGAGCGCGGGCTCAATCCCGATCTCACGCGGGATGCGGGCGGCGCCTATATCGCGGCGCCCGGCACGCCCTTCGTGAAACTGCGGCTCGACGAGGTCGGGGCCTATGACGTCGGCCAGATCCGTCCCGATAGCGCCTATGCGCGGCAATTCCCCGATCAGCGCGCCGTGCCGGGAACACGCATTCCCACCCTGCGCGAGTTGTTCGCGCTGGTGCGCAAGTCCGGCAACACGCGCGTGCGATTCAACATCGAGACCAAGATCGATCCGAACCGCCCGGATGAAACCCTTGCCCCGCAAGCATTCGTCACCAGCCTGCTCGGCGTGATCGAGGCCGAAAAGTATTCCGACCGAGTCATGATCCAGTCGTTCGACTGGAGAACGTTGCAGCTCGTGCAGCAGCAGGCGCCGAAGATGCCGACGGCCTACCTCACGCTCCAGCGCGGCACAAGCACCGTGGCGCTCGACAAAGCCACTGCGTGGACCGCGGGCTTCAATCCGGCCGACCACGGCGGCTCGCTGCCGCGGACGATCAAGGCTGCGGGCGGCGCGGTGTGGTCGCCTTATTTCGGCGACGTGACGGTGGCGCTGATCTCCGAAGCTCGCGGACTTGGATTGCGCGTCGTGGTCTGGACGGTCAACAAGCCGGAAGACATGGCGCGCATGATCGAGCTCGGCGTCGACGGCATCATCTCGGACAGACCGGACCTGTTGCGGCAGGTCGCCGGCGAGAAGGGGATTGCGTTGCCGGCGGGGACGCCGGTGGCGCCGTAACTCCGATCTCGTGTCCCGGACGCGGTGCAGCGTACAACGCTGCTCCGCAGAACCGGGACCTGGAATGCCACGCCACAGGCCCCGGCTCTGCAGCGCATCACTTCGTGCTGCGCAGCGTCCGGGGCACGGGCTGCGTCCGGGCGACGAAGCTCCTTATTCCCCGTCCCGCACGCGCCGGTACAGCGCGCCCAGGATGTTGGAATAGTCGTCGCTCCAGACCCGCACCCTGTCGTCGGCCTCAGTCTGCTCCCACGACTTGTTGGAGGCGAGCTTGCCGATGTCGGCTTCCTCCCGCGCGGAGATGACGACGTCGGTCGAGAAGATGTAGTCACCATCGCGCCCGGAATCCTCGTTGAAGACCCAGCTCGTGAGATCGTTGGCGTCCGCAATGCCGACCACGACGGTCTCGAGATCGAGATGCCGGTTGGAGACGTGCATCACCACCGCGCCGTGCGGGGCGAGCTTGTCCTTGTAGATCTTCATCGCCTCCCTGGTCGCAAGATGGATCGGGATCGCATCGGACGAATAGGCATCGACGATGATGAGGTCGTAGGCGCCGTCGGGCTCCTTGGCGAAGGTCAGCCGCGCATCGCCGATCACCGGCTTCATGTCGGGCATGCAGCTCGAGATGTAGCGGAAATTCCTGGGGTCGCGTGCCGCGTCGACCATGGATTGGTCGATCTCGAAGAAGGTCCAGTTCTCGCCTGGTTCGGCGGCGCAGGCGAGCGTACCCGAGCCGACGCCGATGGCAGCGACCCGCAGCGGCGCGCCCTTGCGCTCGCGGATCGCGCTGACGGCCTGACCGATCCCGCCGTCCTTGTGATAATAGGTGATCGGCTCGGGCCGGCCGGCGACTGGCGTGCCGTCATTGCTGCGGAAGCGTTCGGCACCGTGGATCGTGGTGCCGTGCATCAGCACGTGGAAATAGCCGCCGGGCGTCACCACGATCTTGTGCACGCCGAAGAAGCTGCGCACCGTGGTGACGCGGCCCTCGTCCGCGGGATAGATCCTGATCAGCGCCAGCGCGAGCGCGACGGTCGCGAAAATCTTCCAGCGATCGGCATTGAGCGCCAGCGCGAGCAGCGGGGCGAGCACGCCGACGGCGCCGGCGACCCAGACCCGGTGGTCCTCGAACCAGGTCGAGAGATCGCCTGTCATGGTGGAGGGAGCAACGAGCGCCACCGCGAGTGCGGCGAGCGCCAGCCAGTACCATTTAACGATGCCGGCGAGACGCTCGTTCGCGGGCGGCCGGCAAAGCGCGGCGAGCGCGATCAGGATCGGATATTCGGCGATCCACGAGAAGGTGAATGGAGCAACGAGCCCCGCGAACAAGCCGCCGACCATGCCTCCGAACGACAAAGCGACATAGAAGCCGGTGAGATATTTGGCGGCCGGCCTCGTCCGCGCCAGTTCGCCGTGGCAAGCCATGGCGATGACGAAGAAGCACAGTTGATGGCCGCCGAGCGTGAGCAGCAGGTTCTGCTCGCCGCCAAAGGCCAGCAGGAAGACCACGCCGGCGATCGCCACCGGTTGGAGCATCAGCATCCATTTGTGCGGCAGCAGCGGACGCGAGTGGAACACGACGACCCAGGTGAGCAGGTACAGCGACAGCGGCAGCACCCACAGAAGCGGCGCGGCCGCGACGTCGGTGGAGATGTGCGCGGTCACCGCGATGAGCAGGCCGGACGGCACCGCGGCCAAAAAGATCCAGCGCAGCCGCGTCACCAGGCCAGGCGCCGGCGCATTCACCTCCTCCGTTCGCGCGTTGGCCTCAGCCAGCTTCGGCGAGCGCAACAGCAACGCGCCGCAGGCAGCGATCAGCACAATCAGGAGGCCGTAGCCGGCGGTCCAGAACCTGTTCTGCGTGTGCAGCGTGAACATCGGCTCCAGCAGGAACGGATAGGACAGCAGCGCGAGGAAGCTGCCGATGTTGGAGGAGGCATAGAGGAAATACGGATCGTGCGCGGCGGGATGGCCGGTGCGGACGAACCAGGCCTGCAACAGCGGATTGTTGGCGGCGAGCGCGAAGAACGGCAAACCGATCGAGACCACGAACAGGCCGAGCAGCCAGAACGCATAGCCCGACGCGGGTGGCTCACCATAGGCGGTGGCGATGCCGAGCGGCAGCGTCGCGAAGGCCGCGACCAGCAGCACCAGATGGACGACAACCGGAACGATGCGGTTCCTCGTCTGCATCAGCAGATGCGCATAGGCATAGCCCGCGAGCAGCAGCGACTGGAAGAACACCATCGCCACCGACCATACCGCCGGCGAGCCGCCGAGCCGCGGCAGCACCATCCTCGTGAACAGCGGCTGCACCGAGAACAGCAGCAGCGCGCTGACGAAGATCGCAGCGGTGTAGACCGTCAGCAGCAGCCGGTTGCGCGACGAGGACGGCTGCTCCGTGGCAGCGGGTTGCACGATCGAATCCATGAAAACTCCGGCAAGGCTCCGGCGGGCGCCGGAGGCGCGCAATGGAGCACAAGGCGCCTGATCGGGCAATAAAGGGGCACGTGATGTTGCAGCGAGAATTGCTTGATATAAGAGGGTCGTTCCGGCGCGATGCGAAGCATCGAACCCGGAACCTCGAGATTCTCCGGTGCGGAGCCCGCACCATCGTTCGCGCTTCGCGCGCCCCGGAATGACACCAGGGAATCATGACCGAAACCGACGTCGTCATCATCGGCGCTGGCCATAACGGCCTCACCTGCGCGGCCTATCTCGCGAAGGCGGGGCTGCGCGTCCGCGTGGTCGAGCGCCGCAAGGTGGTCGGCGGCGCCGCGGTCACGGAGGAGTTTCACCCCGGATTCCGAAATTCGGTCGCGGCCTACACCGTGAGCCTGCTCAATCCGCAAGTGATCGGAGACCTCGAGCTTGCCGAACACGGCCTGCGCGTCGTCGAACGGCGCGCGCAGAATTTCCTGCCCGCGCCCGATGGCAGCTATCTGCTCACCGGCGAAGGACGGACGAAGGCGTCCGTTGCACGGCTCAGCGCGCATGACGCGAACGCGCTCGACGGGTTTTCGCGCGAGCTCGAGGACATCGCGGACGTGCTGCGCCAGTTCGTGCTGCGCGCGCCGCCCAACCTGCTCGAGGGCTTCGGCCCGGGCGCGATCCGCGAGGCGGTGAACGCCTTGAAGACGGCCAATATCCTGCGCGGCCTCACGCTGGAGCAGAGCCGCAGCCTGCTCGATCTCTTCACCCGCTCGGCCGGCGAGATGCTGGACGAGCGGTTCGAGCATGATCTGGTCAAGGCGCTGTTCGGCTTCGACGCCATTGTCGGTAACTATGCCAGCCCCTACGCCGCGGGCTCGGCCTATGTGATGCTGCACCACGCCTTCGGCGAGGTGAACGGCAAGAAGGGTGTCTGGGGCCACGCCATCGGCGGCATGGGCGCGATCACGCAGGCGATGGCGCGCACTGCGCGCGATCGTGGCGTCGTGATCGAGACCGATGCAGGCGTGCGCGAGATCATCGTCGAGCGCGACCGCGCCGTCGGCGTCGTGCTCGAGAACGGCGCGGCCATCCGCGCCAAATATGTCGCGGCCAACGTCAATCCGAAGCTGCTCTATACGCGGCTCATCGCCGCCGACGCCCTGCCCCAGGACTTCCTTGCGCGCATCCGGCACTGGAAGAACGGCTCCGGCACATTCCGCATGAACGTGGCGCTGGACCGCCTGCCCTCCTTCACCGCGCTGCCCGGCGATGGCGATCATCTGACTTCCGGCATCATCCTGGCACCTGATCTCGGCTATATGGACCGCGCCTGGCTCGACGCCCGCGCGCAGGGCTGGAGCCGGGAGCCCGTGGTCGAACTACTGATCCCCTCCACGCTCGACGACACGCTTGCGCCGGAAGGCAAACATGTCGCGAGCCTGTTCTGCCAGCACGTCGCGCCGGAGCTTCCCGATGGAACGTCGTGGGACGACCACCGCGAGGAGGTCGCCGATCTCATGATCACGACCGTGGACAAATATGCCCCGGGCTTTGCGGCGAGCGTGCTTGGCCGCCAGATCCTCTCGCCGCTCGATCTCGAGCGGCAGTTCGGCCTGTTGGGCGGCGACATCTTCCACGGCGCGCTGACCTTGAACCAGCTGTTCTCGGCGCGGCCGATGCTGGGCCATGCCGATTATCGCGGACCGCTGAATGGCCTCTATCATTGCGGCTCCGGCGCCCATCCCGGCGGCGGCGTCACCGGCGCCCCCGGCCACAACGCCGCGCAGGCGATCCTGAGGGATCACCGGTCGCTGTTCGGAAGCCGTGGATAGGTCTGTGGATGGGGCTGTGGATGGGGCTGTGGACAGGCTGTTGGGAGGTGCGTGGTCAGGAGCTGGATGTCCGCGGATGGGCGAGCGGGACAAGCCTGGGGAAAAGAAGTGGAGAACCGTAGGGATAATCGCGGAAAAGGCCCACGGAGAACTGGCACGACAAGGCGTGGACAGATTGTGGAGAGCGCCTGAGAGCCGTGCAGCAAAAACGACCTCGCCCGCCAGGGGCAATTCCCTAGCGGGCGGTGATCGGGAAACAATCTAAGAAGAAAATCAGCCCCCGCTGGGAATGGGAGGCGGAAATTACTTCAAAGAGGTGCTAATCGAACCGAACTTGTCGTTCAAACTGGTGCCCAGGCTGTTCACCACGGTGATGATCGCCAGTGCGATGCCGGCTGCGATGAGGCCGTATTCGATCGCAGTTGCACCCGATTCATCCGACCAGAACTTCAAAACGATGTGCTTCAAGACTTGCCTCCGTTCCATTTCAGGCTGTGTTGGCTCCGCCACACATCCGGAAATCTACGGCATGGAACCTTCGGCTGAGTTAATCCTGGAACCGCAACTTATGCGGAAATTGGGAACAAAAGTTCCGAAGATTGAACTGACGGAACCCTAGAATGAAGCCTTCCCCTACCCATCGTGCCAGTTTTTCGATCGGCAGCGAGGCGGCCGCCAGGCGCGTCGTCGATGTTCTGACTGAGGTGTTTTTCGAGGGCGATGCGGCGGTCGCGGCCTTCGAGCGGCCGGACGGACAATGGGACGTCACGCTGCATTTCGCCGAGGCACCGGACCAGGCACTACTGCGCGAACTCGTTGTAACTTCAGCAGGAAATGAGATTGCCGACACCCTCACCTTCGACACGATGGAGGCCAAGGACTGGGTCAAGGCCAGCCTCGAAGACCTCGTCCCGGTGCCAGCCGGCCGTTTCGTCGTGCACGGCAGCCACGACCGCGACCGGGTGGCGACAAACAAGCTCAAGATCGAGATCGAGGCGGCGCTGGCCTTCGGCACCGGCCATCACGGCACCACCCGCGGCTGTTTACTGTTGCTTGACCACGTCCTGAAGAGTTCCCGCCCGAGGAACCTGCTCGACCTCGGCACCGGGACAGGCGTGCTTGCCATCGCGGCGGCCAAGGCGCTGCATCGCGCCGTGCTCGCCTCCGACATCGACCCGCCCTCCGTGCGGGTGGCGGCGGAGAATGCGACGCTGAACGAAGTTGGTAACCATGTGCGGGTGATCCGCGCCACCGGCTTCGCCGCGCCGGAGTTCGGCACATGCGGTCCATTCGACCTGGTGCTGGCGAACATCCTTGCCAACCCGCTCAGGCAATTGGCGAGCCCGATGGCGCGACATCTCGCGCCCGGTGGGCGCGTCATCCTCTCCGGCCTGTTGACGCATCAGGCCCCCGCCGTCATCGCAGCCTACCGCGCGCGCGGCCTCGTGCCGCTGCGGCATCTGCGGATCGAGGGATGGAGCAGCCTGTTGCTGCGAAAGCTGTCGTAGGGGGTTTGCGCAGCGTCACCCACCGCTTCTGTCACCGCGGAGAAGACGTGGTGGGTTACGCCTTCGGCTAACCCACCCTACGAATTCGACGCCGCTACTTCGCCGGCTTCTCGTCCTGGCGCGTCGCGCGCTCAGCTTGCAACGCCCGCCTCGCGCGGCGCTCGGCGAAACGCTCGATCATCTGGCTGATGAGGCCACGCGGCTTCTGCGGTGTCGCCGCAGCCGGGGCACCGCGCGCGGGCGGCGAAATCCGCTCAAACGAGAATGATGGCATCGTGTGTCCCCTCGCCGTTGAGATGAACCACTTGCTCGAATTTCCCTGTCATCCGGACGAAGCGCAGCTGCCGCACCCTTTACTCCACTCAATTCGAATGGGACTATTTCAAGCACAGTCCATGCCAGATGCGATGCAAATGCGTCTAGATTGCGGACTGCTCCCCATGATCCTAAAGTGATCCACCATGTTCGAAGCGCATTTCCAGACATTCGAGGAGCCCGAGGCGGGCGTCGCATTGACGGCGCGCCTCGCTGCGCTCCGCGAAGAACTTGCCCGCCGGAAGCTGACCGGGTTCGTGATCCCACGCGCCGACCAGCAGCAGAACGAGTATGTGCCGCCATCGGAAGAACGGCTCGCCTGGCTCACCGGCTTCACCGGATCGGCTGGTTTGGCGGTGGTGCTGACCCAGGAGGCCGCGATCTTCGTCGACGGCCGCTATACGCTCCAGGCCGCCAAGCAGGTCGATGCGAAGGCCTGGACGGTGGAATCGCTGATCGATCCGCCGCCGGAAAGCTGGCTGTCGGCGCATCTGAAGGCCGGCGACCGCCTCGGATTTGATCCCTGGCTGCACACTTCTTCGGCAGCCGAACGCCTCTCCGCCGCCTGCGCCAAGGCCGGCGCCGAATTGGTCGCCGTCGACAGTAATCCGATCGACGCGATCTGGCAGGACCGACCGCAGCCGCCACTTGCACCGGTAACCGTGCACGGACTGCAACATTCCGGCATCACCGAAGCCGACAAGCTGACGCAGGTCAGAAGCGAAATCGCTAAGCTCGGCGTCGATGCGCTGGTGGTATCGGACAGCCATGCCGTAGCCTGGACCTTCAACATCCGCGGCGCCGACGTCGCGCATACGCCGCTGCCGCTGTCCTACGCGCTGGTGCCGAAGGAGGGACGGCCGACCATCTTCATCGACCACCGCAAGCTCTCCAACCTGACCCGCGACCATCTCGAGCAGTCCGCCGACGTGCAGGAGCCCGGTGCGATGGCGCCGACGCTGATGGCGCTGGCCAGGAGCGGCGCCGCAATCGCCCTCGACAATGCGACCGCCGCCGACGCGCTCGGCCGCCTGATCGCGGGGGCCGGCGGCAAGCCGGTGCGCGGAAGCGATCCGATCGCGCTATTGAAGGCGGTCAAGAACGCCAGCGAGATCGCGGGCACACAGACCGCGCACCGGCGCGACGCCGTGGCGCTGGCGCGCTTCCTCGCCTTCATCGATCGCGAGGCGGCAAGCGGCAAGCTCACCGAGATCGATGCGGTCGAGGCGCTGGAGACGTTTCGCCGCGACACCGGCGCGCTCAAGGACGTCTCGTTCCCGACCATATCGGGCACGGGCCCGAACGGTGCCATCGTACACTACCGCGTCACGCGCAAGAGCAACCGGCGGATCGCTCCCGGCGATTTGCTGCTGATCGATTCCGGCGCGCAATATGAAGACGGCACCACCGATGTCACCCGCACGATGGCCGTGGGCGAGCCGACCGACGAGATGCGCGACCGCTTCACGCGCGTCCTGCGCGGCCATATCGCGATCGCACGCGCGGTCTTCCCCGACGGCACTACCGGCGCGCAGCTCGACACGCTGGCACGGCAATATCTGTGGGCCGCCGGCATCGATTTCGAGCACGGCACCGGCCATGGCGTCGGCAGCTATCTCTCGGTGCATGAAGGGCCGGCGCGGATCTCGAAGCTCGGCACCACACCGCTGAAGCGCGGCATGATCCTGTCCAACGAGCCCGGCTATTACAAGACCGACGGCTTCGGCATCCGCATCGAGAACCTCGAACTCGTGGTCGCCGCCGACATCAAGGGCGCGGAAAAGCCGATGAACGCGTTCGAGACGCTGACGCTGGCGCCGATCGATCGCCGGCTGATCGATGTCGCGATGCTGAGCCGCGATGAGCTCGACTGGCTCAATGCGTACCATGCGCGGGTGAGAGCCGAGGTGCGGCCGGCGCTGGACGAGGCGACCAAGGCCTGGCTCGATCAGGCCACCGCGGAACTGCGGGCGTAGGCCCGTCATCTCGCGACGCATAGCACTACGCGCATTGCGCAAGGCTGCTTCCTCACGGCGGATGTCATTCCCCGCGAAAGCGGGGAATCCAGTACGCCGCGGCTTATCCGCATGCGACTCCCGCCTCTGGAATACTGGATCACCCGCTTTCGCGGGTGATGACAGCGGGTTTTCAGCACAGGCAACGCGCCCAATTGGTCGTCATCGCGCCTCCATCATAACCATCCCGAATTCCGTATAGCCGCATTCCGAAACGCCGATATCCGTCTTGCGCGAGCGCGCTACAGTCGATTCGAATTCGAAAGACGGACACGTATGCACGGCATGATCAGCAAGCCGCCGGGAGCGGCCACCAACATCGCGACGTCGCGCCTGGTGTTGCTGCTGCTCGTCGTCATGACCGGAATCGCGCCGATCTCGCTCTATATGCTGGTTCCGGCGCTGCCGGTGCTGGCGACCGATTTCGGCAGCGACATCTCGATCGCGCAGATGACCGTGTCGCTCTACATGGTCGGCATCGCGCTGTCGCAGCTGATCATGGGACCGCTGTCGGACAGATTCGGCCGGCGCCCGGTGCTGCTCGGCGGCCTGGCGCTGATGGTCGCGGCCAGCATCGCCTGCATCTTCGCCCAGACCCTGCCGCAGCTGATCGCCGCGCGCTTCTTCCAGGCGCTGGGCGGCGCCGCCGGCATGGTGGTGAGCCGCGCCATCATCCGCGACATCTACGAGCGCGATCGCGTCGCCTCGATGATCAGCCTCGTGGTCGCCGCGCTGATGATCGGGCAGATGGTCTCCCCGCTCACCGGCGGCCTGATCGAGACCGCCTTCGGCTGGCGCGCGATCTTCTACGCCATCACCATCGCGGCGATCATCGTCGCGGTCGGCATCGCCCTGGCGCTGCCGGAGACGCGCCGCAGCCGCGCGGCCGGCAGCGGCTTTCGCGGCGATGTCGGCGTCCTGATCCGCAACCGCGCCTTCGTCGGTTACGTGATGTGCCAGGTGCTGGCCTCGCAAATCATCTTCACCTTCGCCGGCGGCGGTCCCTACATCGTGGTGACGCAGATGGGCCGGAGCAGCGCCGAATATGGCGCGTGGTTCGCGACCACGGGTTTCGCCTATCTCGTCGGCAATCTGCTCTGCGTGCGCTTTGCGCCCAGGCACTCGCTGGAGAAGCTGATCTGGATCGGCCTCGGCCTCCAGCTCGCCGGCAGCCTGCTCAACCTGCTCTGGAGCTTCACCGGCTGGAACGAGGCGCCGGCCTGGCTGTTCGGTACGCAGATGATCGTGATGGCCGGCAATGCCTTCGTGATGGCGAATTCCGCCGCCGGCGCCATCAGCATCCGCCCCGAAGCAGCCGGCACCGCCTCGGGCGCGATGGGCTTCCTCCAGCAGGGCATCGGCGCGCTGATGTCGCAATTCGGCGCCTATCTCGGCGGCCATTCCGCCACCACGCTGCCGCTCACCTCCGCGGTGCTCGCCATCTCGCTGCTCTGCGCCTGCACGATGATCTTCGTCGTGCCGCGGCGCGAGGTCGTGGTGAGCGAGGCGCTGATCGGGCAGGCGGAGGAGGAAGAGAGCGGGATGATGTGAGGTTTTTCTCGGTCATTCCGGGGCGCCTCGAGAGGCGAACCCGGAACCTCGAGATTCTCAGGTGCGCAAGTGCGCACCATAGTTCGATGCTTCGCATCGCCCCGGAAATGACGGAATCAAAGTCACTCACCGATCAGCTTCAGCCACTCGTCCTCGGTCAGCACCTTGACGCCATGCTTGTTGGCCTCGGCGAGCTTCGAGCCGGCGCCCGGGCCGGCCACCACGAGGTCGGTCTTCTTCGACACCGAGCCTGACACCTTGGCTCCCAATCGCTCCGCGGTCGCCTTGGCCTCGTCACGCGTCATCTTCTCCAGCGAGCCGGTGAACACCACCGTCTTGCCGGCCACGGGCGAGTTGCTCTTCGGCTTCTCGGCGTCGACGATCTCGACCTCCTTGGTCAGCCGCTCGACGATGCCGCGATTGTGGCTCTCGCCGAAATAATCGGCGATGCTCTTGATCACGGTGTCGCCGATCTGGTCGAGCGCGTCCATGTCCGCCATCGCCTCCTCGTCGCCGTGAGCGACCTTCAGGCAGGCGTCGTGGAAGGCATCCCAGGAGCCGTAGCCCCGCGCCAGCGCCAGCGCCGTGGTCTCGCCGACATGGCGCATGCCGAGCGCATAGACGAAGCGCTCCAGCGCGATCTTGCGTCGGCTCTCGATCGCACCGAACAGGTTGCGTACCGAGGTCGCGCCGTAGCCCTCGATCTCCTCGAGCTTGAGCTTGGAATTGCGCTTCTCCAGCGTGAAGATGTCGGCGGGCTCCCGCACCCATTCCTCATCGAAGAAATACTGCAGCTGCTTCTCCCCTAAGCCGTCGATGTCGAAGGCGCGGCGCGACACGAACAGCTTGAGGTGCTCGATCTTCTGATAGGGACAGGCGAACTCGCCGGTGCAGCGCGCGCGCGAGCCCTCCTCGCCCGCCGCCGTCTCCTCGCGCGTGACGTCGGTGTGCAGCGGACACGGGCACTTCTTCGGGAAGTGGAATTCCTTTGCCGTCTTCGGCCGCTTGTCGAGGACGACGTCGACCACCTGCGGGATCACGTCGCCGGCGCGCTGGATCACGACGGTGTCGCCGATCCTGATGTCGCGGCCCTCGCGCAGCACCTCGCCCTTGTTGCCGATGCCCCTGATGTAGTCCTCGTTGTGCAGCGTGACGTTCTGCACGATCACGCCGCCGACACCGACCGGTTCGAGCTTGCCGACCGGCGTGAACGAGCCGGTGCGGCCGACCTGAATCTCGATGTCGCGCAGCACGGTCATGGCGCGCTCGGCCGGGAATTTGTGGGCGATGCCCCAGCGCGGCGTGCGCGAGACGAAGCCGAGGCGCTCCTGCCAGTCGATGCGGTCGACCTTGTAGACGACGCCGTCGATGTCGTAGTCGAGTCTCGCACGCTGCTCCTCTATCGAATGATGAAACGCCAGCAGCTCCTCGACGGAGTGACAGAGCCTGGTCAGCGGATTGGTCTTGAAGCCGCAACGCTCGAACCAGCCGATCATGCCGCTCTGCGTAGCCTCCGGCATCTCGCTCATCTGCCCCCAGGCATAGGCGAAGAAGCCGAGCGGGCGCGAGGCAGTGATCGTCGGGTCCTTCTGCCGAAGCGAGCCCGCGGCCGAGTTGCGCGGATTGGCGAAGATGGTATCGCCCGCCGCCTTCTGCCGCTCGTTGAGCGCCAGGAACGCCTTCTTGGTCATGTAGACCTCGCCGCGCACCTCGCAGATGTCGGGGACATTGCGGCCTTTCAGCTTCTGCGGCACGTCTTCGAGCGTGCGGATGTTGGCGGTGACGTCCTCGCCTACCGCGCCGTCGCCGCGCGTTGCCGCGGTAACGAGCTCGCCGCCCTCGTAGCGCAGCGACATCGAGAGGCCGTCGATCTTCGGCTCTGCGGAGAAATCGACCTTGCCGTCGTCGATCTTGAGGAAGCGCACGATGCGGCCGACGAAGTCGCGCACGTCCTCTTCCGCAAAGGCATTGTCGAGCGACAGCATGGGGACCGAATGCCGGACCTTGCCGAATCGCCCCGACGGCGCGGCGCCCACCTTCTGCGACGGCGAGTCGGCGCTGACGAATTCAGGAAAGCGCTTTTCGATCGCATCGAAGCGCCGGCGCAGCGCGTCGTATTCGGCGTCGGTGACGGTGGGCGCGTCCTCTTGATAGTAACGCTCGTTGTGCCCCTCGATCTCGAGCGCCAGACGCATGTGCTCGACCTTGGCCTGCGCCTTGGTGAGGTCCGCGACGTCGCGAGGCGGTGTTGCTTTGGATTTTGCTGCTCTGGCCATGGTGCTTGGATACGACGGAGCGGGCGGAAGGGTAAAGGCGGTTCAAGTCTCTCGCCCCGGACGCAGCGCCGCGCGAAGCGGTGCGCTGCAGAGCCGGAGCCCATGTGGTGGGGCATTCTGGGTCCCGGCTCGCGCTACGCGCGTCCGGGGCAAGGTCTAAGCCGTCGCCGCCTTCAGCAGACGTTCCGCGGCTGCCCTCGCCTCGGCCGTGATCTCGGCGCCGGCGAGCATGCGCGCGATTTCCTCGCGGCGGTGGTCGGCGGCGAGCGCATTGACGCGGGTGGCGACCCGCTTGCCCTTGTCGAGGGCGTCCTTGGAGATCAGGAGGTGCTGGTCGGCGCGCGCGGCGACTTGCGGGGCGTGGGTCACGGCCATCACCTGGACCTTGCCGGCAAGCCGCGCCAGGCGCCCGCCGATGGCGTCGGCAACCGCGCCGCCGACACCGGTGTCGATCTCGTCGAAGACGAGCGTCGGCGCCGAGCCGCGGTCAGACAGCACCACCTTGAGCGCGAGCAGGAAGCGCGAGAGCTCGCCGCCGGAGGCGACCTTCATCAAGGGCCCGGGCTTGGTGCCCGGATTGGTCTGCACCCAGAACTCGACGCGGTCAAAACCTTGCGGTCCCGGCGCGGCCTCGTCGGTCTCGACCTGGGTCATGAATTTTGCGCGTTCGAGCTTGAGCGGCGCGAGCTCGGCATTGACGGCCTTGTTGAGCTTCTCGGCCGACTTCTGCCGCGCCAGTGACAGCTTCTTGGCGGCGGCCGCATAACGGCCGTCTGCCTCGATCGCAGCCTGCTCGAGCTTCTTCAGCCGCGAGGCGCCGGCGTCGATCAGCACGACGTCGGCGGCGTATCTGGCGGCCAGCGCGGCGAGCCCGTCGACCGGCGTCGAATATTTGCGCGAGGCCGCGCGCAATGCGAACAGCCGTTCCTCGATGCGTTCGAGCTCGGCCGGATCGAAATCGGTTGCGGCGAGCGCGGCCTGCAGATGCTGGTCGGCCTCCTCCAGCGCGTTGATGGCGGCGTCGATCGCCTTCACTGCGGGCTCGACCAGCGCCGGCGAATTGACGCCGCGCCGCTCCAGCCGGCGCACCGCGGCGGACAACGCCGCGACCGGGGAATGATTGCCGCCGACCGCCTCCTGCGCCTCGCGCAGATCGGACGCGATCTTCTCGCCCTGCATCATGGTGGTGCGGCGGTGGGCGAGCGAGGTCTCCTCGCCGTCCTTCGGCGCGAGCTGCTTCAGCTCGTCGGAGGCGTGGCGCAGATAATCGGCCTCGCGCGCGGCGCGCTCCATGCCGGTGCGATGCTCCTCCAGTGCGGTGTTGGCGGTGCGGCGCGCGTCCCAGAGTGCTTCGACGGCGGCGACGTCCTTCTCCAGGCCGGCAAAGGCGTCGAGCAGGCGGCGGTGGGTGGCGGCATCGACCAGCGCGCGCTCGTCGTGCTGGCCGTGGATCTCGACCAGGGCGGCGCCGACCGCCTTCAGCGTCTGCACGCTGATCGACTGGTCGTTGATGAAGGCGCGGGTGCGGCCGTCGGAGAGCTGCACGCGCCGGAGAATCATCTCACCGGTGTCGTCCAGACCGTTCTCGGCCAGGATCCTGGCCGCGGGGTGATTCTTGGGGACATCGAACACGGCGGTGACCTGCCCCTGCTCCGCGCCATGGCGCACGAGGCCGGCGTCGCCGCGGCCGCCGAGCGCCAGCGCAAAGGCATCGAGCAGGATGGATTTGCCCGCACCGGTTTCGCCGGTCAAAACCGCGAGCCCGGTGGCGAATTCGATATCGAGCCGTTCGATCAGGACGATGTCACGGATCGACAGACGCGCCAGCATGGAACCAAATTTCCTAGCCGAGGCCCATCTTCTTGAAGGTCCGGCTGATCCAGGACCCCTGATTCTCGCTCGGCTCGAGACCGCCGGATTTTACAAGATTATAGGCGTCCTTGTACCAGCGGCTGTCAGGAAAGTTGTGGCCAAGCACGGCCGCCGCGGTCTGCGCCTCGCCGACGATGCCGATCGCCATATAGGCCTCGGTCAGGCGGAACAGCGCCTCCTCGACATGGCGGGTGGTCTGGTACTGCGTGACCACGGTCTTGTAGCGGTTGATCGCCGCCGTGTAGTCGCGCTTCTGCGCGTAGTAGCGGCCGACGTTCATTTCCTTGCCGGCGAGCTGGTCGCGCGCGCCTTCGATCTTGGCCTTGGCCGAGGTCGCATATTCCGAGTTGGGATATTTGCGCACCACCTCTTCCAGCGCGGCGATCGCCTTCTCGGTACGGGCCTGGTCGCGGCTGGTGTCCGGAATCTGGTCGTAATGGGAGGCGGCGATCAAATATTGCGCATAGGCTGCGTCCGGGCTGCCGGGATGCAGCGTGACGTAGCGGGTGGCGGCGCCGATGCAGCCGTCATAGTCGCCGCCCTGGTAGGACGCGTAGGCCGACATCAGCAGCGATTTGCGCGCCCAGTCGGAATAAGGATGCTGGCGATCGACCTCCTCGAACTTCTTGGTCGCCGCCTTCATGTCCTTCTTCTCGTTCATGAGGTACAGGCCCTCATTGTAGATCTTGTCGGCGGGCTCCTCGACGAAGGTGTCGTCCTTGGCGGTGAATTTGTCCCAGAGGGCGCCGGTGCCGCAGCCGGCCAGCGGCAGCGCGAGCATGAAGAGGGTCGCGGCCTGGACCAATCGACCGGCTCCGACCGAGAGATATCCGCGCGTCATACGCTGTGCCGACATGAGTTTTGCCTTGACGCCCTGTGATGCGTGCCCGCCAGCCCATGACCCCCGTCACGGGCGCGAAATGTAACCGTGGTGCCTGCCATGCGACCACGCCGATTGATCCGAAAAAGGATCGCTAATTAACCGGATAGGCAGGCATTTCGCCCGGATTAAGGCGAACGCGCCGCAATCCTAGCCGATCATGGTTACCAGGAGTTTCCCGGGGGTCGGTCGCAACCGTGCCTGCGACGACAGCTCTGTCAGGACACGTCCGGCCCGTAGGCCGCAGCGATCCGGCCGCCGACGATGCTGCCACCGACTTCGGTGACCGGGCGCGTGGTGCGGCGGGCCGCTTCGCCCTCGACTACCCGCCAGGCGGTGCGATCGGCCAGCAGCGCGGTCAGGACAGCGTGGTTGAGCTTGTGGCCGCCGCGCAGCGAGCGGTAGGCGCCAAGCAGCGGCAGGCCCGCCAGAGCGAGGTCGCCGATCACGTCCAGCACCTTGTGGCGGGCACATTCGTCGGCGTAGCGCAGGCCCTCGGTGTTGAGCAGCCGCTCGTCGTCAAACACGACAGTGTTGTCGAAGGAGGCGCCGAGTGCATAACCCGCGCTCCAGAGCCGCGCGACATCGCCCATCAGGCCGAACGTCCGGGCCCGACCGACTTCGCGGCGGAAGCGTTCCGGGCTGAGGTCGAAGGCGTAGCTCTGCTGGCCGATGACGGGGTTGGTGAAGTCGATCTCGACCTCGGCACGGAACCCGTTGGCATAGGGCCTGATCTCGCCGAAGGAGTCGCCGATCTTGACTGCGATCGGCTTCAAAACCTGGATGAAACGGCGCTGGGCCGATTGGGTGACGATACCGGCCTGATCAATCGCCGCAATGAAGGCAGCGGCGCTGCCGTCCATGATCGGCACTTCCGGTCCGTCGATCTCGATCGTGGCGTTGTCGACGCCCATGCCCCGCAGTGCAGCAAGCACATGCTCGGCAGTTGAGACCAGCGGACCGTTGCGATCGCCGAGGACGGTGGCGAAATCGGTCGCGATCACCTGCTCGGCAGTGGCTTGAACTTCGCGGTCGCGTCCCTCGAGTCCGGTGCGGACAAAAACAAAGCCCGCGTCGATGGGCGCAGGCCCAAGCGTGAGAGTGACGGGAAGACCGGAATGAACGCCTACGCCTGCCACGGAGGCTTGCGCACGAAGCGTTGTTTGCCGGCTAAATTTCATCAGGAACCCGCCCCACTACGATCACCGCGACTTATACTAGACCCGCCTCGCCGGCCAGTGCCGACGTCCCCGCGAATCCGTATCCCCAAGTCACGCCAAACCATAGTCACTGCCTCAAACAGCGCCAACTCACGCTTTTTTACCGATTGTTACCCCAAACCCGCCGTATTCGCGCCAAGGCTTAACCAAATTGGGCCGCTGTTTGGAGGGGGTACCGGTAGTTTTACTGAACCACCGAATGTGTAATTAATTATTTAAAATCAGTTGGTTGGCTGCACAATCCGGGCCTGCACGGGACAAAAGGAAAGGTCCCGGCAAGCTCGTTGCCGGGACCCTTTTTCGTCAGCCTTGTTGTAACAATCCTCAGGTCGCCTGCCGCCGCAAGAAGGCGGGGATATCAAGATGGTCGTCTCCCTGTGGCGCCGGGGCAACAGGCGCGGGACGGCCATGCATGTCCAGGCCCTGCGGCGCCGGACGGCGGGCATACTCGGATACCGGCTCGTTGGACGCGATCTGCTGCGCCACGGTCTTCTGCGGCCGGCGCTCGGGCAGCGGCGGCATCGCGGGGCCGGCGGTGCGGGCGGCCACCGGCGGCTCGCTCTCCTCGTCGCGACGGCCAAGGCCGACATTGGCGAGGCGCTGGAGCAGCGACAGGCGGCTCTTCTGCGGGGTCTCTTCCTCGACCTCGCCACGGGCCTGACGAATCTCGGCCTGGGCCGGCATCGGCAGTTCCTCAATACGCGGCATCCGCGGCGCACGGACCGGCGGGCGCTCGGCCTGCGGCGGAATGAAGTTTTCGGGCATCATCGGCTCCTGCATCGCGACGGGGGCCATGTCGGGCTCCGGGAACAGGGTCGGCTTCTGCGCGATCGGGCGCACGGTGACGTCGCCGTAGGTCTGCGTCGGCGCGGGAGCCTGTGGGACGTCGGCGACCGCGGCGGCGATGGCGGCGAGCGCAGCGCGCTCGACATTCGGGCGAGGCGCGGCAGCGGCCGGAGCGGCGGCCGGGGCCTGCACTTCCAGCTTCTGGGCGCGTTCAGCCAGACGCTGATTGTCGGCACGGAGCCGGGCAGTCAGGTCGGCGAGACGGCTCTCGGCAACGGCGGCCGGCGGGGCAGCCTGCTGCGCCGGCGGTGCCGCGTTCGCGACGGGAGCGGAGGTCGCCTGACTGTTGCGGGCAATCGCCGCCTGCTCGATGCCGGTGGCAACGACCGAGACGCGGATCAGGCCGTCGAGCGCTTCGTCGAAGGTCGCGCCGACGATGATGTTGGCGTCCTGGTCGACTTCCTCGCGAATGCGGGTCGCGGCCTCGTCGACCTCGAACAGGGTGAGGTCCTTGCCGCCGGTGATGGAGATGAGGAGGCCCTTGGCGCCCTTCATCGAGCTGTCGTCGATCAGCGGGTTGGCGATCGCAGCCTCGGCGGCGGTCAGCGCACGCTTGTCGCCGGAGGCTTCGCCGGTGCCCATCATCGCCTTGCCCATCTCACGCATGACGGCGCGGACGTCGGCGAAGTCGAGGTTGATCAGGCCTTCCTTGACCATCAGGTCGGTGATGCAGGCAACGCCCGAATAGAGCACCTGGTCGGCCATCGCGAAGGCGTCGGCGAAGGTGGTCTTCTCGTTGGCGACCCGGAACAGGTTCTGGTTCGGGATGATCAGGAGCGTGTCCACGACCTTGTGAAGCTCGTTGATACCGGCCTCGGCCGTGCGCATGCGGCGGCCGCCTTCGAAGTGGAAGGGCTTGGTGACGACGCCGACGGTGAGGATGCCCATGTCGCGCGCGGTCTTGGCGATGACGGGCGCAGCACCCGTGCCGGTGCCGCCGCCCATGCCGGCCGTGACGAACACCATGTTGGCGCCGGAGAGATGGTCGCGCAGCTCGTCGATCACCTCTTCCGCCGCCGCCGCGCCGACGTTCGGCTGCGAGCCGGCGCCGAGGCCTTGCGTGACCGCCGTGCCCATCTGCACGATGCGCTGCGCCTTCGACATCGTCAGCGCCTGCGCGTCGGTGTTGGCGACCACGAAGTCGACGCCCTGCAGGCCCGCCGTGATCATGTTGTTGACGGCGTTGCCGCCGGCGCCGCCGACGCCGAAGACGGTGATCCGGGGCTTCAGTTCGTGAATATCAGGAACATTGATGCTGATGGTCATGGTTGCTGCCTCTCGATCACGCGCGCGTGGGTTCGCCCCGGCCGGTGGCCGCGGGAGTTGGTGAAAATCGATAATTGCGGAAAGCAGACATCAGAAGCCCTCGCGTAGCCATCGTCCGACCTTTCCGAAATAACCGCCGGTCCCTGTCCTGACCTGCTGCCGCGTATGCCGCGGTTCGACATGTTCGAGGTGAACATATTGCGGGTAGACGAGAAGTCCGGCCGGCACCGCGAACGCGGCGTTCTTCGCCTCGTTGGGCAGCCGGCCAAAGCCGAGCGGACGTCCGACCCGCACGGGCCGGCCGAGAATCTGGGTGCCGAGCTCGACCAGCCCGGTCAGCTGCGAGGCACCGCCCGAGAGCACGACGCGGCCGTTGGGCTCTGCGGCGAAGGGCGAATCCTTCAGCTTGTCCCGAACCATTTCGAAGACTTCCTCGGCACGGTGCTTGACGATGTTGGCGATGGTGGCGCGGGAGACGATCTGCGGCAGATCCTGCTCGTCACCGGCTGTCGGCACAGACATCAGCTCACGCGAGTCCGATCCGCCGGTGATGACGGTCCCGTATAAGGTCTTGATTCGCTCGGCATCGGCAATGGTCGCCGAGAGTCCACGCGCGAGATCCATCGTGATGTGTTGCCCGCCGACCGCAAAACCGGCCGCATGCACGAAGCGCCCGCCCGAATAAACGGCAATCGTGGTGGTGCCCGCGCCCATCTCGACGACGGCAGCGCCGAGATCGGCCTCGTCGTCGGTCAGCACCGACAGGCCGGCCACATAGGAGCTCGCCGCCATGGCTTCGACATTGATGTGGCAGCGCTCGACCGCCAGCATCAGGTTCCGTGCCACGGTGGCGTCGCAAGTGACGACGTTCATGTCGACACCGAACTGGTGCGCGACCATGCCGCGAGGATCGCGGATGCCCTTGACGCCGTCGAGCGTGTAGCCGACCGGCAGGGCGTGCAGCACGGTGCGGCCTTCACCGGTAGCATGGCGCATGCCGGTCGAGGTGACGCGGCTGACATCGGCCGGGGTTACGGCGCCGCCGCGGATGTCGGCGGCGGCTTCGACCAGCTGGCCTGCGAGCCGGCCGCCGGAGACCGACAGCAGCACGGATTCGACCCGGACCTTGGCCATCTTCTCAGCGAGCCCGACGGCCTGGCGCACCGCCTGCTCGCATTCACCGAGATCGATCACCGCGCCGGCCTTCATGCCGCGCGACTGGATCTGGCTGTAACCGATCAATTCCACCGCATGGGTGCGGCCGCGCAGCGCATCGCTCGGCGGCGACGGCTTCAGCCGCGCGATCATGCAGGCGATCTTGCTGGTGCCGATGTCGAGGCAGGCGACGATGCCGCCGCGCTTGTGCGGCATCGGGCGGGTCTTCGGCGTCTGGGTGCGATCAAGACCGGTCATGCGGAATCCCCGGCCTTCTTTTTCTTCTTGTCCTTGAACTGCTCCTCGCGCGCCTTGGCGGCGTCGTCGGACAGCTGCACCACGAAGCGATCGGGCAGGCGCATGTCGACGGCAACGATGTCGCGGGAGAACAGCCTGTCCTCCTTGTCGAGCCTGGACAGCATCGCGAGGGCGTTGCCGACGTCCTGCTCGGGCAGGCGGATGTCGAGGCCGTCCTTGAGCCTCAGATTCCAGCGCCGCTCGCCGACGAAGATCGCGGCCTTGGTGATCGAGTTGACCTGCGGATAGCGCGCCAGCAGCGCCAGGAAATCGCGGGCCTGCGTATCGGCGCCCTTGCCGACCACGAGCGGCAGCGACAGGAAGCGGCGCGAGACATAGGGTTCGAGCACGGCGCCGTCATCGGCGATGACGGAGAGCCGGCCGGCCTCCTGCCACAGCGCGAACGCCTTGCGCTCGGTGAGCTCGATCATGAGCTGGCCCGGATAGAGCTTCAGCACGGTCGCGTCCGCGATCCAGGGATTGGCCTTGAGCTTGTCGCGCACCGCTTCGGCGTCGAGGAACAGCAGCGAGGAGCGGCCGCTGACGCCGCCGATGGCGAGGATCTCGTCCTGGGTCAGTTGCTTCCGGCCGTTGATCACGACCGAGGTGATGCGGAAGCCGGCGGAATTGGCCAGCGCGTTGCGGGCGTCGCTGACCGCAGTGATGAAATCCTGGAGGTGGCCGCCCTTGACGATGCCGAAGCCGCAGCTTCCGATCAACAGCAGCACGGTCATGCTGATCCCGATCCGGCGCGGCAGATAGCGCTCGACCAGCGCGACCACGCGCGGCGGCGGCTCGCGCTCGACGACGGCCTTGGCCCTGGCCTTGATTTTGTCCTTGGCGGCGGCGCGCGCCTCGGCGCGCCTGTCCTGCATCCACTCGCGCAGAAGCACGACCGCTCCGATAGCGGCCGCCTTCAGGTCAGCTTGGGGCCTCAGCGATCTCAGAAACGACCGGGTGAGGCTTCCTGCACCATCCATTGCACGAGCTCGTCAACAGTTTGCCCGCGACATCGCGCGGAACCTGGCGAACATGACGTCTAGAACTTGCCGGGCCGGGTGCTGGTCTTCAGCAGATGAAGCCTCTCCCCTACAAAGCGTGCGCTGGAGGTGACATCACCGCGAACAGCTCACGCGCCGGCAGCCCAAGCGCCATATGCGCCGCCAGCGTTAACCTTCGGACGTCCTGGTAAACAAAAGGTAAAATTCGTTAACGCCGGATGCTTTTTGCCCGGCGATATCTGGCATTTATGCCGCCATGTCCGGTATTTTACCGGTTTTGGTGCCCAAACCGGGCGGTTTCGACCGGCCGGCCGTTAACCAGTCCTAATTATTTCCGGACCTGCCGCTCGGCGAGCTCGATCAGGCCGCGCAGGAAGTCGACGAACGCGATGCCCTCGGCCTTCAGCGCCTTGGGGTAGAGCGACGACTTGGTCAGCCCGGGGAGCGTGTTGGTTTCGAGGTAGACGAGGCCCCTGTCCGAGACGATGAAGTCGGACCGCGAATAGCCGGTGCAGGACATCGCACGATGTGCCGCCATCGCCTGCTCCTTCAGCGCGGCGGTGATCTCGGGCGAAAAGCGGCCGGGGCAGATCTCCTGTGTCGACTTCAGGAGATATTTGGCGGCGTAGTCGAAATTGCCTTCGCCCGGAATGATCTCGATCGGCGGCAGCGCGATGATCGAGCCATCGGTGCGCTCCAGCACGCCACAGGTCGCCTCGACGCCGGCGACGTAGGGCTCGATGACGTATTCCTCCTGCTTGGCGGCGTTGCGGACGGCGACCAGATCCTGCTTGGCATTGACGAAGATCAGGCCGTAGCTCGATCCATCCTTCGCCGGCTTTGCGATCAGCCTTCCGTACTCGGCGAAAGCCTCGTCGATCTCGTCGAGCGAAAGGTTTGCCGGCGGCGTCACGCCGCCGAGCGCGGCGAAGTGCTTGGCTGCGATCTTGTCGAAGGCGAGATGCGAGGAGGCCGAGCCCGAGCCGGTGAAAGGCACGCCGCGCGCTTCGCACATTACCTGCAATTCGCCGTTCTCGGCGCGCCCGCCATGCAGGCCGAGCACCAGCACGCGATCCTCGGCCTTGGCCTTATCGAGTGCCTGCGCCAGCGCAATGCCCGATGTGCCGGGCCTGAACTCGTCCTCGAACGGACGGGCATGTTCGAGCAGCTGCTTGGACTGCACGACGTGCACCTTGTCCTCGACGTCCCACCACCACAGGTCGGCCTCGGGGAGCGCCTGATGCAGCGCCTGTGCCGAGGCGACCGAAACCAGACGTTCGCGGTTGGAGCCGCCGAAGAGGATGGTGATGCGCATGGTCATAGTCCGCAATCTCTCTAGTTCGTCATTCCGGGGCGATGCGCAGCATCGAACTATGGTGCGCACTTGCGCATCTGAGAATCTCGAGATTCCGGGGTGCGCTTCGCGCCCCCGGAATGACTGTTAAATAGAGACCCCGATCCGCTTGATTTCCCAGTGTAGCTCAATTCCGGAATTCGCCTTCACGCGTTCGCGCACGGTCTCGCCCAGCGTCTCGATGTCGTGCGCGGTGGCCTCGCCCGTGTTGATCAGAAAATTGCAGTGCATCTCCGAGACCTGCGCGCCGCCGACGCGCAAGCCGCGGCACCCGGCCGCTTCCACCAGCTTCCAGGCGGAATGACCGGGGGGATTCTTGAAGGTCGAGCCGCCGGTCTTCTCGCGGATCGGCTGCGCGGTCTCGCGATGGCTCTGCACCTCCGCCATCCGCGCGCGGATCGCATCGCTATCCCCGATCTCGCCGCGAAAGCGCGCGGAGGTGAAGATGATGGAGGTGTCGACGCCGCTGTTGCGGTAAACGAACTTCATGTCGGCGTTGGAGAAGACGTGCTTGCCGCCGTCGCGCCCGACCCCCCGCGCCTCGATCAGCACGTCCTTGGTCTCGCCGCCATTGGCGCCCGCATTCATTCGCAGCGCGCCGCCGATCGTGCCGGGAATGCCGAAATAGAATTCCAGCCCGCCGATATTGGCGGCGGCCGCAACTTCCGCCACGCGCTTGTCGAGTGCGGCAGCGCCGGCGGTGACGACATCACCGCTCGCGCTCGCCTCGCCGAAGGCGCGCGGCGCAAGGCGGATCACCACGCCTGCAATGCCGCCGTCGCGCACGATGAGATTGGAGCCGACGCCGACGACATAGACCGGGACATCGGGCGCAAGGCGCGCGAGAAAGTAAGCGAGATCGTCCTCGTCGGCCGGCGTGAACAGGACTTGCGCCGGGCCGCCGACACGAAACCAGGTGAGCTCGGCGAGCGACTGGTTGGCGAGCAGCCGCCCGCGAAGCTCGGGCATCGCGGCTTTGAGGTCAGGCGTGATGTCGGGAAAACCCACCGTCCTACCCCAGCGCCTTCAGTTCGTCCGGCAAGGCATAGGCCCATTGCGTGATGTTGCCGGCTCCGAGGCACACCACGAGATCGCCGGACTTCGCCAGTCCCTTGACGATGCCCGCGAGCTCCGGGGCCGCCGGCAGCGGGATCACCTCGCGGTGGCCATGGGCGCGCAGGCCCGCGACGAAATGATCGCGGTCGATGCCATCGATCGGCGCTTCGCCGGCGGCATAGACGTCGGCGACGACCACCGCATCCGCATCGTTGAAGCAGGTGCAGAATTCCTCGAACAGCGATTGCAGGCGGGTGTAGCGGTGCGGCTGCACCACGGCGATCACCTTGCCGGTATAGGAATCGCGCGCTGCTTTCAGTACCGCCGCGATCTCCACGGGGTGATGGCCGTAATCGTCGATCACGGTGACGCCGTTCCATTCGCCGGTCTTGGTGAAGCGGCGCTTGACGCCGCCGAAGCCGGCCAGCGCCTTGCGGATTGCCTCGACCGACACGCCAAGCTCGTGCGCAACCGCAATCGCAGCCGTTGCGTTCGAGGCGTTATGCCGGCCCGGCATCGGCAGCGCGAGATCGGCGATCTCATGCACAGCGCCGCTCTTGCGGTCACGGATCACGACCTTGAATTTCGAGCCGCCGCCGCCCGCCGTGAGATCGACCAGCCGCGCATCGGCCTGCGGATTTTCGCCGTAGGTGATGATGCGGCGATCCTCGATCCTCCCCACCAGGCTCTGCACCACGGGATGGTCGATGCACATCACGGCGAAGCCGTAGAACGGCAGGTTCTCGACGAAATGGCGGAAGGCATCCTGCACGGCATCGAAGGTCTTGAAGTGATCGAGATGCTCGGGGTCGACATTGGTGACGATCGCGACATCGGTCGGCAGCTTCAGGAACGTGCCGTCGCTCTCGTCGGCTTCCACCACCATCCAGTCGCCGGCGCCAAGCCGCGCGTTGGAGCCGTAGGCATTGATGATGCCGCCGTTGATGACGGTGGGATCGAGCCCGCCGGCATCGAGCAGCGTTGCGACCATCGTCGTCGTGGTGGTCTTGCCATGGGTGCCGGCAATGGCGACGCAGCTCTTCAGCCGCATCAGCTCGGCCAGCATCTCGGCGCGGCGCACCACGGGAATGCGCCGTTCGCGCGCCGCCATCAGTTCCGGATTGTCGCGCTTGATCGCGGTGGAGACGACGACGACCTCGGCGCCGTCGATATTGTCCGCCTTGTGGCCGACCGAGACCTTCGCGCCCTTCTTGCGCAGACGGTCGAGATTGTAATTGTCGGACGCGTCCGAGCCCTGCACGGCATAGCCGAGATTGACCAGCACCTCGGCGATGCCGCTCATGCCGATCCCGCCGATCCCGACGAAGTGGATGGGTCCGATCTCGCGCGGCAGTCTCATGCTCTGTTCCTGACCTCGCCGCCGGAAAA
Source organism: Bradyrhizobium sp. 1(2017) (assembly GCF_011602485.2). Classification (NCBI taxonomy): domain Bacteria; kingdom Pseudomonadati; phylum Pseudomonadota; class Alphaproteobacteria; order Hyphomicrobiales; family Nitrobacteraceae; genus Bradyrhizobium; species Bradyrhizobium sp. 1(2017). The sequence continues at coordinate 6,406,205 of NZ_CP050022.2, forward strand.
GGGCGGCATTTGGCAAAGATCACGGCCAAATCAGCCGCGCGCCTTTTCTATTGGATGCCCCGCTTTAGAAGGCGAAGACAAGGGCTTTTTCGCGTCAGATTCCCGCGACCTTGACCACGAGATCGGCCAGCCGCTCGGCAGCATCGAGCCGGCCGGCGCCGCGGGCGGCCTCGGCCATGCGGGCAAGGCGCGCGGGCTCGGCGGCGAAAGTGGAGATCTCGGCGGCCAACCGATCAGACGTGAACTCGGTCTGCGGGATGCGGATGGCGCCGTCGACCTTGGCCAGCACGCCGGCATTGGCGAACTGGTCCTGGTCGATCGAGCCGGGCAGCGGCACCAGGATCGAGGGCCGGCCGATCGCGGCGAGCTCGGCGACCGTGCCGGCGCCGGAGCGCGATACCACGAGATGATTCGAGGCAAGCCGCGCCGGCAAATCCGTGAAGAAGGGGGCGAGCTCGACCTGGATCTTGAGCTTGTCGTAGACCGCGCGCACGCGGCTCATATCCTCTTCGCGCACCTGCTGGGTGAGGACGAGGCGGCTCCATAACGCAGGCTCGAGCCGCTCGATCGCGCCCGGCACGATATCGGCCATGATGCGCGCGCCCTGGCTGCCGCCGACGACGAGCAGCCGCAGCGGACCATTCGCGTCGGGCGCGACATATTTCACCGCAGCGGCGGCGAGGATCGCCGGGCGCATCGGCGTGCCCACGGTCGTGGTCTTGGCGGAGAGCGCCGGATCGCGGTCGAGCACGCCGGGCAAGGACGTCGCGATGGCGCGCACGCGGCTCGACAGGAACCGGTTGGCGCGGCCGAGCACGGCGTTGGCATCGTGGATGATCCCCGGCACGCCGGCGAATTTCGCCGCGACCAGCGGCGGCAACGTCGGGTAGCCGCCGAAGCCGACGACGGCGACCGGCTTCAATCGCCTGATCAGAGCGTAGGCCGAGAGCGTGCCGGCGGCCAGCGTGAGGCCGGCATAGGCAAGCTGGAGCGGGTTGCGGCCGCGCGCGGTCTCGCTGCTGACGACGTCGATCATGTCCTTGCTGAACAGCCCGCTATAGCGCAGCGCGCGCTCGTCGGTGACGAGGCGGACACGAAAGCCGCGCCGGATCAGTTCGACGCCGAGCGCCTCGGCCGGAAACAGATGGCCGCCGGTGCCGCCCGCGGCGAGAAGAATCAGGGAGGACGTGTCCATGCCGGGGAGTTTTACAGGGAGTTTTCAGTCATTGCGAGCCGGCTACAAGATGCGGTGCCCCGGGCGCGGCGCAGCGCGCTGCCCTTCGCAGCGTGGTGCGCTGCTGAACCGGGGCCCATCCGTCCGACAGCATGCTTGCGGCATTCTGGGTCCCGGATCTGCGCTTCGCTTGTCCGGGACACAAGACCGATTAGGCGTAGCTGCGCATCGCCTCGGCGCGGCCGCTTGCCTCGACCTCGGTGCGTGGGCGCAGCCGGGTCAGGGCCAGCATCATGCCGACGCCATAGGCCAGCGACACGATCGAGGAGCCGCCATAGGAGATGAACGGCAGCGTCATGCCCTTGGCGGGGATGAGCTGGAGGTTCACCGACATGTTGATCGCGGCCTGCACGCCGAACAGGATCGCAAGGCCCGACGCGGCGAAGCGCGAGAACATGTCCTCGTTGGCATAGGCGCGCGACAGCGTGCGGATGACGACGAAGGTGAACAGCGCCAGCATGGCGAGGCACAGGATGATGCCGAACTCTTCGGCGGCAACCGCGAACACGAAGTCGGTATGGCTGTCCGGCAGGCTGCGCTTGGCGATGCCCTCGCCCGGCCCGAGGCCGAACCAGCCGCCGTTGTAGAAGGCCTCCATGGCGGTATCGACCTGGAAGGTGTCGCCGGAGGCCGGGTTCATGAAGCGCTTGATGCGGCCAGCGACATGCGGGACGAACAGATACGCGCTGAACAGGCCGGCCGCACCGAGACCTGCGAGACCGAACACCCAGATCATCCGCATGCCCGCGATGAAGAACAGCGAGCCCCACACCATCAGGATCAGCATGGTCTGGCCGAAGTCGGGCTCCATCACCAGCAGCGCCACCAGCATCAGGAGCAGCACCAGCGCCATCGAGGTCGCCGGCATCTCCGGCCGCTTGGTCGATTCCGCAAACAGCCAGGCGGCGATGACGACGAACGACGGCTTTGCGATTTCGGAGGCCTGGATGTTGACGCCGAGCAGCGTGATCCAGCGCCGCGAGCCCTTCACTTCGGGGCCGATCGCGAGCGTCAGCACGATCAGGACGATGCTTGCCGCAAAGATGATCAGCGCCGAGCGGCGGATCGCGCGCGGCGTCAGGAAGGAGACCCCGAGCAGAACCAGGCAGGACGGGAGGAGGAACATCACGTGACGACTGAAGAAATGGAACGGATCAAGCCCGATGCGGGTCGCAACCGGCGGGCTCGCCGCCAGCGACAGGATCACGCCGGTCAGCATCAAGGCCAGGATGGCGCCCATCAGCGGCTTGTCGACGGTCCACCACCACTCGGAAAAGGGGGTGCGTTCTTCACGGGAGAGCATGGGCGGCCGCTTTCGGACAGAGGTCCGTCCATTGGTCGCCGAGGTTGGTTACCGGGGGGTTAATGGGACGTTCAAGTTTTGAAGAGTCTTCGACACGCTATGGCGGTGCGCTGCAGAGCCAGGGCCCATTGTGGCTTCTGGGTCCCGGCTCGCGCTGCGCGCGTCCGGGACACCAGAGCTCGCTACACCACCGGCTTCACACCCGGCAGCGCCTGCACCAGCTCGCGGAACTTGGTGCCGCGGATCTCGAAGTTGCGGTACTGGTCGAACGACGCGCAAGCAGGCGACAGGAGCACAACGGCGTCTGCCAATCCCGACACTTCCGCGTCGCGCGCGGCATGCTCGACCGCGACGTCCAGCGTCTGGCTGATCTCGTGCGCGACCGTACCCAACGTCCCCGAAAATTCCTGCGCAGCCTCGCCGATCAGATAGGCCTTGCGGATGCGCGGGAAGGAGCCCGTGAGACTGGTGATGCCGCCCGCCTTCGGCTTGCCGCCGGCGATCCAGAAGATGTCGGCAAAGGACGACAGCGCATGCGCGGTGGCGTCCGCGTTGGTGCCCTTGGAATCGTTGACGAACAGCACGTTGCCGCGGCGGCCGACCTGCTCCATGCGGTGCGCAAGGCCCGGAAAGCTGCGCAGGCCGTTCTGGAGCACATCGAGGCCGATGCCCATCGCGAGCGCGGCAGCCGCCGCGCAGGCCGCGTTCTGCGCGTTGTGCTGACCGCGTAGCGAGCCGATGCCGCCGAGCGCGGCGACCTCGCTGCGGGCTCCGCCCGCGGCGCGCACGATATTGCCGTGCTCGACATAGATGCCGCTCGCCAGCGGATTCTTGACCGAGATGCGTTCCACCTTCTTGCCGGCACGGTCGAGCCGGTCGGCGATGTCGCGGCAAAAGCCGTCATCGACGCCGACGATAGCTGTTCCGCCTGCCTGCACACCGGCGACGAGACGCTCCTTCACCGCGGCGTAATGCGCGATGGTGCCGTGGCGGTCGATGTGATCCTCGCTGACGTTGAGCAAAATGCCGACGGAGGGATCGAGCGAGGGCGTGAGGTCGATCTGGTAGGACGACATCTCGATGACGTGGACGCGGCCCATGCGCGGCGGCTCCAGCGACAGGATGGCGGTGCCGATATTGCCGCCCATCTGGGTGTCGTAGCCGGCGACCTTGGTCAGGTGCGCGATCAGTGCCGTCGTGGTCGACTTGCCATTGGTGCCGGTGATGGCCACGAACGGCGCATCTGGCGCGTGGCGCCGCCGTTCGCGGCAGAACAGCTCGATGTCGCCGATCACCTCGCAGCCTGCCTCGCGCGCCTTCAGCACGCTCCAATGCGGTGCCGGATGGGTCAGCGGCACGCCGGGCGCCAGCACCAGCGCGGCGAAACTGGCCCAGGACATGGTGCGCAAATCGGCGGTGACGAAACCGGCCTGCGCGGCCTTTGCCACGTTGTCGGCATTGTCGTCGGCGGCGATCACCTCGGCGCCGCCCGCCTTCAGCGCGTGGCAGGATGCGAGCCCGGAGCCGCCGAGGCCGAATACCGCGACGGTCTTGCCGGCGAAGGACGTGACGGGAATCATCGATCGATCACCGAAGCTTCAGCGTCGACAGGCCGGCGAGCGCGAGCATCACCGAGATGATCCAGAAGCGGATCACGATCTGCGGCTCGGTCCAGCCAAGCTGCTCGAAATGATGATGGATCGGCGCCATCCGGAAGATTCGCTTGCCGGTGAGCTTGAACGAGACCACCTGCACGATGACGGAGACCGCCTCCAGCACGAACAGGCCGCCGATCACCGCGAGCACGATCTCGTGCTTCACCGCGACCGCAATCGCGCCGAGCATGCCGCCGAGCGCGAGCGAGCCGGTGTCGCCCATGAAGATCGAGGCCGGCGGCGCGTTGAACCAGAGGAAGCCGAGACCGGCGCCCAATAGCGCGCCGCAGAGCACCGCGAGTTCGCCCGTGCCGGCGACATATTTGATCTGAAGATAATCGGCGAACACCGCGTTGCCGGCGAGATAGGCTATCATCGCAAAGCTCGCGGTCGCGATCATCACGGGCACGATGGCGAGACCATCGAGACCGTCGGTGAGGTTCACCGCATTGCCGGCGCCGACGATGACGAAGGCGCCGAACACGACGAAGAACCAGCCGAAATGCAGCACCGTGTCCTTCAGGAATGGAATCGTCAGCGCGGTCGAGGCGGGATCGCGGTTCAGCCGCACCAGCGCGTAGCAGGCGACCAGCGCGATCGCGGCCTCGATCAGCAGGCGGAGCTTGCTGCCGAACCCGGTCGTGGTCTGCTTGGTTACCTTGAGGTAATCGTCATAGAAGCCGACGAAGCCGAAGCCGAGCGTCACCGCCAGCACGATCCAGACGTAGGGGTTGAGCGGGTTGGCCCACAGCACCGTACCGACGGTGAGGCCGGAGAGGATCATCAGCCCGCCCATGGTGGGCGTGCCCTTCTTGGCAAGGTGCGATTGCGGGCCGTCGGTGCGGATCGGCTGGCCCTTGCCCTGCCGGATGCGCAAGTGATCGATGATCCAGGGCCCGAACAGGAACACGAACAGCGCGCCGGTGACGACGGCGCCGCCGGTGCGGAAGGTGATGTAGCGGAAGACGTTCAGGAAGGTGCGAAACGCACCGAAGCCCGGAAATGTGTTGGAGAGCTCGATCAGCCAGTAAAACATTCAGACGGTCCTATGGCGCCTTTGCACACGCGGCCTTGGCTTTGGTCCTGGCCTCGACGTGCCTCACGCGCATTCGCTGGTCTTCATCATCGGGTCGGGCGCGACCTCAGGGAAAACGCACGGCGTCGCGCCGCAAAGGGTGGGATTCGGGAACGGCGCCTTCCAAGCAGTTTACGCCTTTGCCTGCAAGGCGGCCACCAGGGCCGGCACAAACTTGTTGACCCAGAACATCTTCTTGCTGCCCTTGACAACCACGACGTCGCCTGCCTTCAGCAGGCTCGCGACCTCGTTCGGCTTCAGCGTGGCGGGATCGTCGTGCCAGCCGAGGCCCTTGCCCGACGGCAACCCGTCGAAGAGGTGGCGCATCAGGGGCCCGACGCAAAAGACGCCGTCGATACCGTCGAGATATTTGGCGAGGCCGGTGTGGTAGCTCGGTGCGTCGTCGCCCAGTTCCAGCATGTCGCCGAGCACCGCAATTCGCCGCCCGCCGGTCATGTTGCGCGCCTGCAGGCTTTGCAGCGCAGCAGCGACGCTGGCCGGGTTGCCGTTGAAACTGTCGTCGATCACGGTGACGCCGCCGGCCGCCTGCTCGACGCCGCGGCCGGTCATGATACCGACGCGGTCGAGCTTGATCGCCAGCGTCGCCGCATCGAGATTCGCCGCGCGGATCGCGGCGAGCGCAGCCAGCGCATTCTGCACCCGATGTGGCGCGCCCGGCGTCAGGCTGAAGGCGATCTCCTTCTTGCCGATCATGGCGACGACCTGCCAGCTCTCGCCATGCGGCTTATGTGCGACCTCGTGCACCTCGGCATGCTCGCCGAAGCGCACGACCTTTCCTTTCCAGTCCGACGCCTTGATCCCGGCGGGCAGCACCAGCACGCCGTCCTCGGGCAGGCCAAGCGCGATCGACACCTTCTCGCGCCTGATGGCTTCGAGCGAGCCGAGCTTTTCCAGATGCACCGGCTGGACGTTGACGACCAGCGCGACCGTGGGCTGCGTCAATTCGCTGAGCCGCGCGATCTCACCCTTCTGGTTCATGCCCATCTCGACGACCCAGAGGCTGGCGTCCGGCCTGGCATTGCACAGCGTCAGCGGCACGCCCCAGAAATTGTTGAAGCTCGACGGGCTGGCATAGGCGTTGGGGTAAGCGGCCAGAAACTCCTTGGTGCTGGTCTTGCCGGCGCTGCCGGTCAGCCCGATCACCGGACCGCGATAGCGCGCGCGCGCGGCGCGCGCGAGGGCCCAGAGGCCATCTATCAGCGTGTCCTTCACGACGATCTGGGGAATGCGGATGCCTGCGATCTCGTGCGGCACGATCATCGCGACCGCGCCCGAGGCTTCCGCCTTGTCCGCGAACTCCCAGCCATCGCGCGCGCTGGCGAAGGCCGAGATGAAGCCGCCGCTCGGCGTCCCGCTCAGCGCGACGAACAGGCTGCCCGGCTTCACTAGGCGGCTGTCCTGGGTGACGAAATCGATCGGCGTATCCGGGAATGCCCCATCGACACCCAGCGCGCGCGCCACCTCGGCAACCGTCCATATCGGCGCGCTCATGCAACCCTCGATGCTAGTGCGGCGGCGACCGCCTCGTGATCACTGAAGGGCAGCACCTGGCCACCGACGATCTGCCCGGTCTCGTGGCCCTTGCCGGCGACGAGCAGCGCGTCGCCCTCCTGCAAATCCTCGATCGCCGCACGGATCGCCGCGGCGCGGTCGCCGATCTCGCGGGCGCCCTTGGCGGTCGCGAGGATCGCGGCGCGGATGGCCTCCGGCTTCTCGCTGCGCGGATTGTCGTCGGTGACGATGATTCCGTCGGCGTTCTCGGCTGCGATCTCGCCCATGATCGGCCGCTTGCCGGCATCGCGATCGCCGCCGGCGCCGAACACGACGACCAGCCTGCGCTTGGCGTAGGGGCGCAGCGCCTGCAACGCCTTCGCCAGCGCGTCGGGCTTGTGCGCATAGTCGACGAAGATCGGCGCGCCGTTGCGCTCGCCGACGCGCTCGAGCCGGCCCTTGGCGCCTTCGAGATGTTCGAGGCTCGCAAACACATCGGCCACATCGCTGCCGGTGCCGATGGCAAGGCCAGCCGACACCAGCGCATTCTCGATCTGGAACTCGCCGACCAGCGGCAGCCGGACGGAATGGCGCATGCCGCGATGTTCAATGCCGAGCAGTTGCGAAAAGCCCTCCACACTGGCGTCCGCAAGACGAATACCCTCGCCTGCCCCGTCGCCACGGCGGCCGACCGCCATCACGCGCAGGCCACGCGCCTTCGCTGCATCAATGACTTCCGCCGAGCAATCATGATCGGCCGAGATCACCGCAGCTCCGTCGGGTAGAACCAGATCGCGGAACAGGCGAAGCTTTGCTGCGAGGTAATGTGCGACGGTCGGATGGTAGTCCATGTGGTCGCGCGAGAGATTGGTGAAGCCGCCGGCCGAGACGCGCACGCCGTCGAGGCGATATTGGTCGAGCCCGTGCGAGGAGGCCTCGAAGGCGAGATGCGTCACGCCCTCGCGCGCGATCTCGTCGATCTGCCGGTGCAGCGCGATTGGATCGGGCGTCGTCAGCGAGCCGTAGACGGTGCGCCTGGGCGAAACGAGGCCGATGGTGCCGATGCTGGCGGAAGCATGTCCCAGCCGCTCCCAGATCTGGCGCGTGAAGGCTGCGACGGAGGTCTTGCCGCTGGTGCCGGTCACCGCAGCGATGGTCGCGGGTTGTGCGGGGAAGAAGCTTGCCGCGGCCAGTGCCAGAGCGCGGCGCGGATTGAGCACCGTAACGAACGGCACCTTGATGCCATCGGGCGCACGGTCGCCGACGACGGCCACCGCGCCTGCGGCGACAGCCGCATCGATGAAGCGCGCGCCGTCGGTCTTGCTGCCTGCAAGTGCGAAGAAGAGGTTCCCCGGCCTGACCTGGCGGCTGTCGAGCGCAAGGCCGGTCGCATCGAGCGCCGCGGTGGCGGGCTCGATTGCGGCATCATTGCCTAGCAGTTCGCGAAGCTTCATGGCCTTCCAGTCGACATGCCGCGCCGGGCGACTGAGGCTTCGGAAAAGCCCCGACTCACTGGCGGCAACGGCCTACCCGGTTGATTACTGGGTTGTCCTGGATGCTGCAAGAATAAGGCGCTCGGACGGCGGCAGGTCGAACCTCGGCTCGACGCCCAGGAGCGGCGCTATTCGCTCGATCACCTTGCCGCCGGTCGGCACCGTGTTCCAGCCCGAGGTGATGAACCCCTTCGTCTCAGGAATGGCCTGAGGCTCGTCGAGCATGATCAGGACGTGATATTTCGGATCGTCGCAGGGCAGGATGGCGGTGAACGAGTTGAGCACGCGCTTCTTGGCGTAGCGGCCGTTGATGACCTTCTCGGACGTGCCGGTCTTGCCGCCAACGTAGTAGCCCTTGACGTCGGCGGTCTTGGCGGTTCCGATTTCGGCATTGAGCCGCATCAGATACCGCATCTTGTCGCTGGTCTCGGTCTTGATCACGCGCTTGGCCAGCGCCGCCGCTTCGGCTTCGCTGCGCTTCATGAAGGTTGGTGGGATCAGATAGCCGCCGTTCACCAGGGCGTTGATGCCCATCACCGCCTGCAGCGGCGCCACCGAGAGGCCCTGGCCGAAGGCGGCGGTGACCGTGTTCAGCTCGCTCCAGCGCCGCGGAAGCAGCGGGGCTGCGCTCTCCGGCAGCTCGGTACGCAGCCGCGTCATCTGGCCCATCTTGGCGAGGAACGCCTTGTGCGCCTCGACGCCCTGGCTGAGCGCGATCCGCGCCGCGCCGATGTTGGACGAGTAGGTGAACACTTCCTTGGTGTTGATGAATCGCCCGAGCGGATGGCTGTCGTGGATGGTGAACTTGCCGTAGTGCAGGTTTCCGCGCGCATCCCACATCGAGTTGAGATTGATCTTGCCGGAATCGAGCGCCATCGCGAGCGTAAAGGCCTTGAACGTCGAGCCCATCTCGTAGACGCCGGTGGTCAGGCGGTTGATGCGATCGGGATCGTGCGCTTCCTTTGGATTGTTGGGATCGAAGTCCGGAAGCGAGACCATCGCCACGATCTCGCCGGTCTTGACGTTGGAGACGATGCCGGACGCGGCCTTGGCGTGATACTTGTCTTTCGCCTTCAGCAGCTCGTCGCGCAGCGCGTGCTCGACGCGCAGATCGACCGCGAGCTCGATCGGCTTTTGCAGACGGTCGGTGGCAAAGCCGGCGCGATGGAGATCGGCGAGCCCCTGGTTGTCGAGCCATTTCTCCAGGCCGGCGATGCCCTGGTTGTCGATATTGACGAGTCCGATGAGGTGGGCGACCTCGTTGCCGGTCGGATAGACGCGCTTGTTCTCGCGCAGAAAGCCGATGCCGGGAATGCCGAGCTTGTGGACGGCCTGCTGCTGCGACGGCGTGACCTCGCGCTTGAGCCAGACGAAGCCCTTGCGTGTCTTCAGGCGCTCGCGCACCTCCGCCTCGTCGAGGTCGGGGATGGTCGCGGTCAGGAGCTCGATCGCCTCGTCCTTGTCGATGATGCGACGCGGCTCGCCGAACAGGCTGGACGCCTTGACGTCGGTTGCCAGGATCGCGCCGTTGCGGTCGACGATGTCGGGCCGTGCGGTCGCAACCACCTCCTGCGCCGCAGCGCGGCGCGCGCCATGGGCGTCGGCACCGATCGCAAACATGACGAGGCGGCCGCCGATCAGGGCGTAGACCGAAGCGAAGGCGAGCATGGCGAGGCCGACGCGGGCGCGCGCCTTCGCGGCGCGATCGACATTGCGCCCGTAGAGCAGGCTGCGGATCAGCCGCCGCCGCCAAGGCTCGGTCGGTGTGGGCTTGGCCGGAACGGCGCTCATTGATTGTCCTCCGGCTGAGGCACGGAGCCCGTGACAGTATCGGGATCGCTCGCGGCTTCGATGGTGTTGAGCATGGCTCCGATCGGATCGGGCTCTCCCGGCCTGAACATCCGCGGCGGACGCTCCGGCAAATTCTTCAGCGAGTCGTATTGCGTGCCATTGACCGGCTTGAGCGACAGATGCCGGTCGGACAATCCTTGCAGGCGCTGGGGCGCATCGAGCTTGGCCCATTCGGCGCGCAGCGAGGCGATCGCGTCGCGCTGCTCGCGGATTTCCGCATGCAGCCGCAGCACCCTCTCGGTACGCGCGGTGGAGTCCATCTTGATCCGGTAGACATGGGCCGCCGCGAAGATCAGCGCGCCGATGACGAGGAGGTGGATGATGCGCATGCGCTAGCCGCCCCTCATGACGTCGGAGAGTCTTGGCCAGGAGGATGGCTCGCCATCGTCATGCGCCGGCGCCGCGGAGCGCTCGGCGGCGCGCAGCTTTGCCGAACGGGCGCGCGGGTTATGCGCGACTTCGTCCTCACTGGCGACGACCGGCCGCCGCGTCAGCAGCTGGAAGCTCGGCGCGACTTGCGCGACTTCCGGCAGATGCCGCGAGCCACCGCCGGTCCTGGAGCGCTCGGCGAGGAAGTTCTTGACGATGCGGTCTTCCAGCGAATGGAACGAGACCACGACGAGTCGGCCGCCGGGCTTGAGCACGCGCTCCGCCGCACCCAGCGCCGTCTGAAGCTCTTCCAGCTCTTCGTTGACGAAGATGCGCAGCGCCTGGAACGTCCGCGTGGCCGGATGGATGTCGCCGGGCTTCGATCGTACGACCCTGCCGACGAGATCGGCGAGCGCCCGCGTGGTCTCGAACGGCGTCTCCAGACGGTCCGCCACGATGGCGCGGGCGATGCGGCGCGAATGCCGCTCCTCGCCGAAGAGATAGATGATGTCGGCGAGATCGCCTTCGGAGGCGCGCGCGACGACGTCGGCCGCGGTCGGGCCCATCTGTCCCATCCGCATGTCGAGCGGACCGTCGAGACGGAATGAGAAACCGCGCCCTGCCTGATCGAGCTGCATCGAGGACACGCCGACATCCATCACGACGCCATCGACGTCCTCGAGGCCTTGCGCCGCGCAGACCTCGGCGAGGTTGGAGAAGCGGTCCTCGACCAGCGTGAGCCTGCCCGCGGCACGTTCGACCAGTTCGGCACCGCCCGCGATCGCCGTGCGGTCGCGATCAATGGCAATGAGCCGGGTTCCCGGCACCTCGAGGATGGCGCGGCTGTAGCCGCCGGCGCCGAAGGTGGCATCGACGTAAACACCGCCCTCGCGCGGGGCGAGATGCGCGACGGCCTCGCGGCCGAGAACGGGAATGTGGAGAGCTGAGCTCATGCGCCAAGCCTGCCTGACACCGCCGATGCCGGATCGCGGTCCAACCAGCCCATAACGCCTCGAATCAATCCGCGTCGCGGCGGTTCCACGACAAAGCCCTCGTCCAGCATGGTTACCAGGCCCGGTGGCCCTGAGCGGCCAACCCAGTGTTCCCAGTGGAATTTGTCGGGCAGCCATGGGATTTCGAGCCAAAATACGCTTTGGCCGCCTCCGGACGCGGGTCGGCTCTTCATCTCTCAGTAACGGCCCTTAGCGTTAAGAAAGCGTTGATCGGCTCATGACAAGTCGAAAAGGTGTCGGCGTGGTGATGCTTCATCCACACACATGCGCCAAAATGCACCCGTTAACCGCGCCGGGCGATTGCGTGCGGCGAGGGGTAAAGGAATAGTAAAGAGAAGGGCTTGGCACACTCTCCTATCCGATTTGAGCTGTTCATGTCGTCCGGTTCGTCCACGCCGTCTGGAAATGATTCGAAGCGTCAACGCGTTCTCCCGGTTCCCAAAGCCGCGGCGAACATGCGGACGTTCGACCCGGATTCGTCGACCGTCTCCGACATCATCCCCTCGCCCAACCATGGCGAGCGCAACAAGGGACGGCAGCCGGACATGATCGTGCTGCACTACACCGGCATGCCCGATGTCGAGGGCGCGCTGGCGCGGCTGTGCACCGCGGGGACCGAGGTGTCGGCGCACTACGTCGTGCTGGAGGATGGCCGCATCGTGCAATGCGTGCCCGAGGCGAAGCGCGCCTGGCACGCAGGGGTCTCCTCCTGGGCCGGCGAAGACGACATCAACTCCTGCTCGATCGGCATCGAGATCATCAATCGCGGCCACGATTGGGGTTATCCGGAATATCCGCTGCGCCAGATCGCCGCCGTGATCGCGCTGTGCCGCGGCATTATGCTCCGCCGCAAGGTGCCGGCGCATCGGGTACTTGGCCATTCCGACGTCGCGCCCGCGCGCAAGAAGGATCCCGGCGAGAAGTTTCCATGGCACTCGCTGGCCAATTCCGGCGTCGGCCACTGGGTCACGCCAGCGCCGGTCGTGCGCGGCGAGAGCCTGATGCTCGGCACCATCAGCGACGCGGTGCTGAGCATGCAGCAGGCGCTCGCCCGATATGGCTACGGCGTGCCGCTGACCGGCAAATACGACGCCGCAACGATGGAAGTCGTCACCGCCTTCCAGCGCCATTTCCGCCCGGAGCGACTGGATGGCGTGGCCGATCATTCGACGCTGTCGACATTGCAGGCGCTGCTCGCGAGCCTGCCGCAGGACGCGACGGCCGTCGCGTCGAAGTGACGGCGGCAGCCAGGCACTGCGTCACTGCGAGGAGCTGGCGCGCCTACCCCATCTCCCTCACCCGTCGCGCATAGAGCCGCCGCAACGGCTCCAGCTGCGCCGCCTCCGTCGCCGCGCGATACGCCTCGCGCGCCTCCTCCTTGCGGCCGAGCCGCCGCAACAGATCCGCACGAACCGCAGGGATGAGCTCATAACCATCGAGCCTGCCGCGCGCGGTGATCGCATCGACGAGATCGAGCGCGCGCGATGGTCCGTCGACCATCGACACCGCCGCGGCATGGTTCAGCTCGATCACCGGCGAGGGACTGATGCGCAGCAGCACTTCGTAGAGTCCCGCAATCTGCGGCCAATCGGTCTCCTCGAAGCTGGTTGCGCGGGCATGCAGCGCCGCGATCGCGGCTTGCACGGCATAGGGCTGCGGCCGGCCCGGCAGGCGCAGCGCGTCTTCCACCAACATCAGGCCATCCTCGATCTGCGCGCGGTCCCACAGCGAGCGGTCCTGCTCTTCGAGCAGCACGATGTCGCCGGCCGGTGTCTGGCGCCCGGCGCGGCGCGCGTCGTGCAGCAGCATCAACGCCAGCAGGCCCTTGATGCCGGCGCGATCAGGCATCAACCGATCCAGCAGGCGGCCGAGCCTGATGGCCTCGACGGCGAGATCGGGCCGCATCAGGTTCGCACCCGACGTCGCCACATAGCCCTCGGTGAAGACGAGATAGATCACCGCGAGCACGCCATCGAGCCGCGATGCCAGTGCCTCGCGCTCCGGCACTTCATAGGGGATGCCGGCGAGGCGGATCTTCTGCTTGGCGCGAACGAGGCGCTGGGCCATCGCCTCCTCGCTGACGAGAAAGGCGCGGGCGACCTGCGCCGTCGACAGCCCGCAGACGGTGCGCAGCGTCAATGCGACCTGGACTTCGGCCGCGAACGCAGGATGGCAGCAGGTGAAGATCAGCCGCAGCATGTCGTCGTCGAGCACGGCCGGCGGCTCGTCGCGCGCTTGCGCGTTCAGCTCGAGCTCGTGCACCAGCGCCTGCTGCTTGCCGCGAAAGACGGCCGCGCGGCGAACGCGGTCGATCGCCTTGTGCTTCGCGACATTGACCAGCCAGGCGCGCGGATTGTCGGGGATCTCGCACGCCGGCCAGCGTTCCAGCGCAACGGCGAAGGCATCCTGGAGCGCATCCTCGGCGAGATCGAAATCGCCGACGAGGCGGATCAGCGTGGCAAGCGCCCGCCCCGCCTCGTCGCGGAAAATGATCTCGATCTCGGAAGGGGTCATGTCACGCGATCAACATACCCATCGTCATGCCGGGGCGTCGCACCAGCGACGAGCCCGGAAACCATACTTCCGATCGTGGTTATGGATTCCGGGCCTGCGCCCGACGGCGCATCCCAAAATGGCGAAGGTAAGATCATTTCATTTCTCATACACCCAGATCGGCCGCACCTCGATCGAGCCGATGCGCGCGCTGGGGATCCGCGCCGCGATCTCGATCGCGGCGTTCAAATCCCTGGCTTCGACCAGATAGTAGCCGCCGAGCTGCTCGCGCGTCTCCGCAAACGGGCCGTCCGTCGTCAGCATCTTGCCGTCGCGCACGCGCACGGTCGTCGCGGTCGTCGTCGGCTGCAAGCGGTCACCAGCCTTGAAATTGCCGTTCTGGATGATGCCTTGCGTGAAGGCCTGATATTCGGCCAGCATTTTCTGGCTGGTCGCCGCGTCGTTCTTCGCGTACTCGACCTCGTTCTGGTAGATCATCAGCAGATATTGCATCGCTTCACTCCGGTTGTTCGGCTGCGTCGCCGACATCCAGTCGAACGGGGCGCGCGCCAAACGACATCTTCAGGATAAATTATTTGCGGGCCGCGCGCGCGGCGATACCGGCTTGACGGAACCGTCACAAATGCTCCATGCGTTATCGGTCAGTCGGCCGGACGGCCGCTCCGGCAGGTGCCGAAAGGCCGCCGGGGAGGAAAGTCCGGGCTCCCTTGACATGCGGTGCCGGATAACGTCCGGCGGGGGTGACCCCAGGGAAAGTGCCACAGAGAACGAACCGCCCGCCGTCGCCCCTTCGGGGCTTTGGCGCGGCAAGCCCTCGGGCCTGCCGTGCCGTAGCAGCGCAAGCTGCGTAGGCAGGTAAGGGTGAAAAGGTGCGGTAAGAGCGCACCGCGGATCCGGCAACGGAGCCGGCAGGGCAAACCCCACCGGGAGCAAAACCGAATAGGGACGGCGCAGCGGGCTGTTCGCGCAAGCGATAACGCCGCGGGGCGATGTCAGGCCCGCCGTCCGGGTAGGTTGCTCGAGGCCATGTGCAAACGTGGTCCCAGAGGAATGGCCGTCACGTATCGTTCGCGCAAGCGGATGGTGCCCTACAGAACCCGGCTTACAGGCCGGCTGATATCTTGCAACGAGGGGTCCGATGCTAGCGCATCGGGCCCCTCACCATTTTGAGACCGAGCGCGCCGCCATTCGAAGGCGTCATTCCGGGGCTCGCGAAACGAGAGCCCGGAATCCATCGCCCGGCAGAGAGGATGGAGGAATGGATTCTCAGATGCGCAATTGCGCATCGTAGTTCGTGCTGCGCACGCCCCGGAATGACGGCGAGAGTTACGCAACGATCTTCGCCAACACCGCCATCAGCGCCTCCGGCGCCGTCACATTCGGCGCGTGGCTGGCGTCGAGCTCGACATAGCGCCAGCCATCCTCGTTCTTCGTCCGCTGCGCGAATTGCCCGAACACGTCGCCCGGCGGAATGCGCGTACAATAGATGTAGCTGCGCGGCACTTTCGCCTCGCCGTGCGCGAGCCTCAAGCGCGCCTCGAAGCACTTGATCGGCATCGGCACGCGGCGGGCATTGAGCCAGTCGAGATCGGCCTGCGGCGTATCAGGCGGCGGCGGGTTCGGCGGGATGCGATAGCCGTCGCCCGAGCTTACTGCCTTGCGCATCGGCTCGCGCCCGCCCTCGTTGAGATCGAACAGCGACTGGCCGTCACGCGGCACGAAGGCGTCGAGATAGATCAGCTGCGTCACGCGCTCGCGCGCGCGGTCGGCGACACCGGTCGCGACCATGCCGCCATAGCTGTGGCCGAGCAGAACGATGTCGCTCAAATCCTCGAAGGCGATGACGTTGAGGATGTCCTGGATATGGGTCTCCAGATCGATCGAAGGGCTTGCCAGATGCGCGCGCTCGCCGAGCCCCGTATAGGTCGGCGCCACCAGGCGGTGGCCGGCCTGCGCCATCAGCGGATGCATCTTCTTCCAGGCCCATCCGCCGGACCACGCGCCATGACAGAGCAGGAAAGTCTTCGCGCGCGTCGCCATCAGCGTTTCCATCGTTCTCGTTGATGCGATGGAGTGTAGCGGCCGGCCGCGCCATGTAAATGCCGGCTCTCAGGGCGTGATCCGGAAAAGTGTGCAGCGGCCTTCCGAAAAGATCAGGCTCAAACAATACCTAGAGCGCGATGACGATCCTGACCTCATCGCGCTTCAGGCCGCCCGCGTATCCGCCTTCACCAGCACCGGCGCAAGCTCATCGGCCTCACGCCGCAGCTTGCTCGCCTCGAAACCGTGCATGCCGAGCTGCCATTGCAGCCCGACGATGGCGCCCTTGGTCGGTTGCAGCAATGCGAGCGACGCGAACAGCGTCACCGGCAGCCACACTGCGAGCTGCAACCATTCCGGCGGTGCGTAGGCAGTCTCGACCGCGAGGATCGCCGGCACCACGAGATGGCCCACCACCACCATCACGAGATAGGCCGGAAAGTCGTCGGCGCGCTGGTGAAACAGCTCTTCGCCACAATGGTCGCAAGTATCAGCCACTTTCAGGAAGCGGCCGAACATGTGCCCTTCCCCGCAATTCGGGCACTTGCCACCGAAGCCGCGCCACATCGCCTTTGCCAGAGAGACCGTCGCCATGACCACACCTCTTCCTTTTCGATGATCCATACAATAGTATCTTGCATCCATACATTCAAAGGATATGGGCCAGCATTGCATGGATTGGATTCCTACAATCTCGGAGCTTTCGGGCCCGCGCTACCAGCGCATCGTCGAGGCCATGGAGGCCGATATCGCCGCCGGCCGGCTGGTGCGGGGCCAGCAATTGCCGACGCAACGCGCACTCGCAAAAGCCCTCGGTATCGACCTCACCACGGTGACGCGCGCCTACACCGAAGCGCGGCGCCGCGGCATCATGGAAGCCCGGGTCGGACAGGGCTCGTTCGTGTCGGAGACCAGCGCGCGCCGCGCAGTCGACCTGCCGCATCCCGTCGCGATCGACCTTTCGATGAACGTGCCGCCGCATCCGCTGGAGGCGCAGCTCGACGAGCGCATCATCGCCGGCATGGAAGCCATCCGCGCGCAATCGGGCCTGACGGCGCATCTCAACTACCAACCGCCCGGCGGCAGCGCGCATGAGCGCGAGGTGGCGGCGCGCTGGATGCGCGCACGCGTTCCGCATGCGCATGCTGACAGGCTGGTGATCTTTCCCGGCGCGCAGACGATCCTGTTCAATTTGCTTGCGCACCTTGCGCGGCCTGGCGATGTCGTGCTGACGGAAGCGCTCACCTTCCCCGGCATCAAGGCCGCCGCCGCACGGCTCGGCGTCAAGCTCGTCGGCGTCGCCATGGACGACGGCGGCATCCTGCCCGATGCGCTGGCAGAGGCTTGCCGCGCGCACCGACCGAAGGCCGTTTATCTCATCCCGACACTGCACAATCCGACGACGGCGACATTGTCCGCCGCACGGCGCGAGGCGATCGCGAAGATCATCGGCGATGCCGATACGAGGCTGATCGAGGACGATGCTTACGGGCTGCTCGACCGCGCGGCATCGCCGATCGCATGTCTCATCCCCCAGCGGGCTTATCTCGCGACCACGCTGTCGAAATGCATCGCGCCGGCGCTGCGCGTCGCCTATCTGCTGGCCCCTGACAACGATGCACAGCAGACGATGCGCAGCCATTTGCAGGCCACGGTGCAGATGCCGGCGCCGCTGATGGTCGCGCTGGTGACGCATTGGATCGAGACCGGCATCGCCGACCGGATCATCGCCGCCATCCGGAACGAGGCGGTCGGCCGCCAGCAGCTCGCACAGCGCGCGCTGAAGGGATTTCAATTCCTGGCCAAGCCCGCCGCGCATCATCTGTGGCTGCGCCTGCCGGAGGGTCGCCCCGACGTCGCGGGGCATCTGCTGCGGAACGGACTGGCCGTCGTTGCCAGCGATGCCTTCTCGGTGAACGGCACACCACCGCATGCGGCGCGGGTGTCGCTGGGCGCGGCGCGCAACCGATCAGAACTGACGGAAGCGCTCCGCATCCTGGTTGGCGCGCTGCACAGGCCCGCCGACGCCAGGCAGATCGTCTGATCAAACTATCGATGACGGCGATGGCGCGAGCGAACGACAGGTGCGGCCGGTGACGGATAGACCTGCGATGCATAAGCATCGCGTGGACTGTTTTGCTGACCGAGCGCCGCGCGCGCCGCAGGCGTGAGCTGGCCGCCATTCAGCACGTCGCGGTCGGGATGGGCAGCCTGATAGGCCGCAGGCTCCGAAAACTGCGCCTGCGCCAAGGTCGGCGTCAAGGCCGCGCCCGACAGGAGTGCGATCGCGACGGCAATGTTCGTGCGGGTCATGGTCATTCTCCATCAGCTCGTTCGGGATTGGCCGATCGGAGCGCACGGTGGCGACGGGCGGGCCCCCAAGGATTGAAGTACGATCGTCATGTAGGCATGTCTTCCGCGAAAGCCCGACATCGCAGATCACGCTTGCGTGCAGCATGGATTGACCTGCACGGCGGCAAGCGTGCTATGCGGGCGACGGCGATCAGCTATTCGGGATCGCCCATCCGACGAGGACAATGGGTTGGAAACGCTCACCTACGCGCTACTGCTGCTCGGCGCCTTGGCCGGGGGCTTCGTCTCGGGGCTGGCCGGATTCGGCACGGCGCTGATGGCGCTCGGCATCTGGCTCTACGTCCTGCCGCCCTCGCTGGCCGTGCCCCTGGTGCTGATCTGCTCGGTGATCGCCCAGACATCGACGCTGCCGTCGATGTGGAAGAGCTTTGACCTGTCGCTGGTGTGGCCGTTCCTGATCGGCGGCTTGATCGGCGTTCCCCTGGGAACGATGATGATCGCCTCGGCCGATCCGAAAGTGTTCAAGCTCAGCGTCGGTGTGCTGATCCTGATCTTTTCGAGCGCGATGTATCTGAACAAGCGGCCGCTCGCGATCAAGTTCGGCGGCCGGATCGCCGACGGTGCGATCGGCTTTGCCGGCGGCATTCTTGGCGGCCTCGCCGGATTGTCCGGGCCGTTGCCGATTTTGTGGGCGAACATCCGCGGCTGGAACAAGCACGAGCGGCGCGGCATCTTCCAGCTCTTCAACTTCACGGTGCTCGCGACCGCACTGGCGCTGCAGACCGCATCGGGTCTCGTCGAGCTCAAAGTGGTCTGGCTCGCGCTGGTCGCCTTTCCGGGCACGCTGATCGGAGCATGGGCCGGCGCGCGGGTCTATCACGCCCTCAACGACAAGCATTTCGGCGATGTCGTGCTCGGCCTGTTGTTCCTGTCGGGCCTCACCCTCGTCTGGAACAGTATTGGCGCGCTCTAGCTCTGCAGTCGCTTCGCGGCCAGCGTCATGCTCCCCGGCCCGGGGCCGGGGGCATGAACAAGCTGTCGCTACGCAGGCTCGCGGACGAGTGGCGCGACGGGTTTGGGACTCTCCTGCTCCGGCGCCCTCTCCTTCGGGGGCAATGCAAGGCGCGTCCTGAACTCGCGGTGCAGCAGCCACACGCTCAGCGCGGCCTGAAGCGTCGTTGTCACGATCGACAAATACCAGACGTGCTCCATCCGGAAGCCCGGCCACGTCGAGAGCCAGATCGACGGCAGGGAATAGGTGAGGACCCGCATTGCCGAGGTCACCAGCACGGGCTTGGTGTTGCCGAGGCCCTGGAACATGCTGGACGTGGTGAAGATCAGCCCCTGCGCCACCATGTTGAAAGAGACGATGCGCAGGAAGAGCGACGCAACCGCCATCGTTTCCTGATCACTCGAGAAGCCGGCAAGCAACAGACCTGGCGCGACTTGCGCGAGGAACAGAAAGACAATCATCACGGCGGTCGCGACAAGCGCCGCCTTGACAAAGGTCTCCCGCACGCGCGCGCCATTGCCGGCGCCGAAGTTCTGGCCGGCGATGGGCCCCGCAGCCAGCGCAATGGCGAGCGCAGGCATCTGGATCAGGCCGAGGAGACGCGTGCCGATACCAAATCCGGCCTGCGCCGCCGGGCCGAAAACGCTCAGCACATAATAGCCCACGCCCATGATGATGAAGACCATCACGAACTCGCCGCCAGCGGGCAGGCCGACATTGAGGATTCTCTTCCACTGCGGAAGCTGGGGCCGCCATTGCGCAGGATGAAAAGCGACGTAGCGCTCCAACCTCAGGAAATACGCGAGCAGCATCAGCACACCGACGAACACGGCGATCGAGCTTGCGAGGCCTGCCCCGGCGACACCGAGCGGATACCCGGTGCCCCAGCCCGAGATCAGGACCGGCGCCAGCGCAATGTTGATGCCCACCGCGAGCGCCTGCACCAGCATGCTCGGCCGCACGATGCCGGTCGCCCGCAATGCGGACGCCATCACTTGCGTCGCGAATTGCAGCGCCAGCGCCGGCATGAACCAGAGCAGATAGACGGTGCCGGCTTCGACCGTCGCCTCGTCGGCCGCGACCGCACGCATATAGGGACGCGACAGCGCGAAACCCGCAACCAGGGTCAGCAGCCCGAACAGCACCGACAGGACGACCGACTGGTTGAACACCAGATTGGCATCGCCACGGTCCTTGCGGCCCACGGCATGCGCCATCAACGCAACCGTGCCGACGCCGAGCACCTGCATCAGCGCGTTGACGAGAAATCCGGCATTGCCGGCCGCGGCGACGCCGGCGATCGCGGCCTCGCCCAGGCTCGAGACGAAGTAGAGGTCGACGAGCTGGCAGATCATGATCGTGATCATGCCAACCACGATCGGTGGCGCCATGCTCAGGATATGGCCCACAATGGAGCCGTGCGTCAGGTCTTTCATGTCAGTCCATCCCTGCCCTAATCCTTCGCAGCTCGCGGACGGTCTCCTCCGTCCGCAGGCTGCGCCTCATTCCGCCGCTGCGATATGCCCGAGCTCCACCACCTGGCGCTCGAACAGACCGCGATAGATGCCCTCTCGCTTGCCCGCGAGCATGGCATGCGTGCCCTGCTCGACGATCTCGCCGCGGTCGAACACCAGGATGCGATCGAGGCTCTTCACCGTCGACAGGCGGTGCGCGATCACGATCGAGGTGCGGCCCTTCATCAGCCGCTCCATCGCCTGCTGGATCAGCGCTTCCGATTCCGAATCGAGGCTCGAGGTCGCCTCGTCCAGGATCAGCACCGGCGCATCCGCCAGGAACGCGCGCGCCAGCGCAACGCGCTGCCGCTCGCCGCCGGACAGCTTCACGCCGCGTTCGCCGACGAGCGTGCCGTAGCCCTTCGGCAGGCGCAGGATGAAGTCGTGCGCATTCGCGAGCCGCGCCGCCTGCTCGATCGCCTCGAGGCTGGCACCCGGCCGGCCATAGGCGATGTTCTCGGCCAGCGAGCGGTGGAACAGGATCGGCTCCTGCTGCACGATCGCGATCTGGCTGCGCAGCGAGTGCTGCGTGGCCAGCGCGATGTCCTGCCCGTCGATCAGCACACGGCCATTGGTGACGTCGTAGAGCCGCTGCACCAGCTTGGCGAAGGTCGTCTTGCCGGAGCCGGAGCGGCCGACGAGGCCAACCCGCTCGCCGGCGCGGATCGTCAGCGACAGCCCGTCATACAGCGGCGCGCGATGGCCGCCATAATGGAACGTGACGTCGTCGAACGCGATCTCGCCGCCCTCGATGACAATCGGTCGCGCATCGGGGGCATCGGCAATGCCGATCGGCTCGTCGTGAATTGCGACCAGTTCGTCCATGTCGTTGACCGAGCGCTGGAGGTTGTTGATGTGCATGCCGACGTCGCGCAAGTATGCGTGGATGACGTAGTAGCTCGTCAGCACATAGGTGACGTCGCCGGGCGAGGCGTGACCCGACATCCACAGCATCACCGATCCGCCGATCACGGACGCGCGCAGGCACAGCAGCAAGGAGAGCTGCGACATCGCCGTGTAATTGTAGCGATACCAGGTCCGCCGCACGCGCACGCGCCAGCGGTCGATGACGCGGGCGAGCCGCGCGTCCTCCCGGCCTTCGGCGCCAAACGACTTGACCACGGCGTTGCAGGTCAGTGCGTCCGCCAGCGTGCCGCCGACCTTGGTGTCCCAGGCATTGGAGACGCGCGCGGCCGGCGCGATGTAGCGGGTCGAGAACACCACCGTGATAGTGACGTAGACGATCGCCCCGATGGCGATCACGAGGCCGAGCGAGGCCCAATGCACGCCGATCAGGATCATCGAGCCGACCAGCACCAGCAGCGAGGGCGCCAGCGCCATCAGGATGGTGTCGTTGAGCAGGTCGAGCGCCCACATGCCGCGGGTGATCTTGCGCACCGTGGAGCCGGCAAAGGAGTTCGCGTGCCAGTCGGTCGAGAAGCGCTGCACGCGCGTGAACGCATCCTGCGCGACGTCGGACATGATCTTCAGCGTGAACGGCACGATGGCCTGAAGGCCGACGAGCCGCAGCACCATCGAAGCCGCGCCCAACGCCACGATGGCGCCGAATGCCACCAGCGCCGCGTGGCGCGCATCGGGATCGGACGGGCCGCGCGTCAGCGCGTCGACCAGATGCCCCGAAAACACCGGCATGAACAGGTCGGCGATGGTCGCACCAAGGAGGCCGCCTGCCACGACGAGGCCGCGCCCCGGCTGCTTCAGCCAGTGCCGGAATACGAAGGGCAGCACCACGCGAATCGCGGCGGGCTTTTTTGACAGAGCGGTCATGACATCATCCGGCCGCATCCGCGGGCCGGCTCCATCGATGGACGCAAGGCCGGCCGCAAGGGCCGAGACGCGTCACTTAAAACTGACTTTGACTTGGGAAGCGGAGCGATCGGGACGCTTGGTCGAAAACTTGGCCCAATCGAAGCTGGCGGAAGAGGCCTCTAACAGGCCGCGTACATACCGAGCCAGGATGTCATCGAGGTCATCATCGAGCGCGGGCGTACGATCTGCGAATGCGACGAATTCATGCAAATCTCTCCCCGGTTCGATTGAATGAGGTGCGCTTTATAGATGTGCCGCTTGCGATTTGCAACGGGCCCCGCGCGAGTTCACGAACGAGTGTTGCAATTTGGTGCGACGGGCCACGCTGCGCCGTGGTGTGCATTGCCATGGCGCGCTCGGCCGCGGCGCCAATCTCCGCCGTCATGCCCCGGCTTGACCGGGGCATCCAGTACGCCGCAGCTTCTCCGTAAATCACTGACGTCGCTGGAAGACTGGGTCGCCAGGTCTAGCCGGGATACCGAATGTGTGGCGCCTAATGCGCGTCACCGCCGCCCGTCATCGCGGCCGGCTTGTTCAGCAGCGCGACCAGCAGGCTGAGGCCGA
Source organism: Bradyrhizobium sp. 1(2017) (assembly GCF_011602485.2). Taxonomy (NCBI): domain Bacteria; kingdom Pseudomonadati; phylum Pseudomonadota; class Alphaproteobacteria; order Hyphomicrobiales; family Nitrobacteraceae; genus Bradyrhizobium; species Bradyrhizobium sp. 1(2017). The sequence goes on from NZ_CP050022.2 coordinate 6,429,497, forward strand.
GATAGAACACCGTCAGCAAGAAGAAGGCGTCGCCGAAGCTCATCACCACGGCCTGGCGGTGCACCAGCTGGGAGAGCTGCTTCATCGCCATCAGCGTGGAATCGCCGAGCCCCTGGAACTTCTGCATGAACATGGTCAGGGTTTCGGTCGCGCTCGCGTTGCCCCAGGTCACGCGCTCCTGGAGGCGCGTGATGTGCAGATCGGTGCGGTCGTTGAGCACGGTGTTGATGACGGCGAGCCCGACCGCGCCGCCGAGATTGCGCATCAGGTTGAACAGGCCGCTCGCGTTCTTCACCCTGTCGGGCGCCAGCGTGCCGAGCGCGATGTTGTTGGTCGGCACCATCGCGAACATCATGCCGATGCCGCGCAGGATCTGCGGCACGAGCAGCTCGTAGAAATCGTAGTCGCGCGTGATCCAGGTCATCTGGTAGGAGCCGATCGCGAACACGATGAGGCCGAATGCGATCATGTAGCGCATGTCGAACTTCAACATGAGGCGGCCGACCAGCGGCGCGACCAGGAACATGGTGATACCCGAGACGAACATGGTCTCGCCGATCATCAGCGCGCTGTAGCCGCGCACCTCGGCGAGATAGCGCGGATAGATGTAGGTCAGGCCGTAGAGGCCGATGCCGATGCAGAACTGCAAAAGGCAGCCGATCGCGAAATTGCGGTTGGAGAAGGTGCGCAGATTGACGATCGGCTCGGCCGCGGTGAAGACGCGCCAGAAAAAAGCGATCGCCGAGATCACGCAGATCCAGGCGCAGACCGCCACGGAGGTATCTTGCATCCATTCATATTGCGGGCCTTCCTCCAGCACATATTCCAGCGTGCCGAGGAAGCCGGCCATGAACAAGAGGCCCCACCAGTCGAAACGGTCGAGCAGCTCGAAATGCGGCTCGTCGAAATCGACCAGCGCCAGAACGCCCAGGGTGATGCCGATGCCGGGCAGCACGTTGATGAAGAACAGCCAGTGCCACGACATCAGGTCGGTGATGTAGCCGCCGACGGTCGGGCCGATGGTCGGGGCCAGCGTTGCGACGAGGCCGATGATGGGACCGACGATGTGGAATTTCGTGCGCGGGAACACGGTATAGGCCGAGGCGAACACCGTCGGGATCATGCCGGCGCCGAGGAAGCCTTGCAGCGCGCGCCAGAGGATCATCTCCTCGATTGTCGAGGCAAAGCCGCAGAGCAGGCTCGATGCGGTGAAGCCCGCCGCCGAGATTGCGAACAGCAGCCGCGTGCCGAAGGCGCGCGACAGAAAGCCGGACAGCGGGATCGCGATGACCTCGGCGATCAGATAGGCGGTCTGGACCCACGAGACCTCGCTGGAACTCGCGGACAATCCGGCCTGGATCTCGTTGAGGGACGCCGAGACAATCTGGATGTCCAGGATCGACATGAACATCCCGAACACCATGATGATGAAGGCGAACAGCCGCTTCGGCGCGATGCGCTCAGAAGCGGGATCCGCCATCATGGCAGGTGAAGCTGTGGTGGCGTCGGCCATCGTCCGACCTCGCAGCGCTCGGGTTGGCTACTGCGGATGGATCGCGGGATCGTCGAGATCGACCTCGCTGTCGGCATCGGCGGCGCCCTTGTTGGTGTCGACGGTCGCGTAGACCGACATGCCGGCGCGAAGCAGATTCTGCTTCGCCACCGATTTCGGCACGCGGATGCGGACCGGCACGCGCTGCACGATCTTGGTGAAATTGCCGGTGGCATTGTCGGGCGGCAGCAGCGTAAACACCGAGCCCGAGCCCGCCGCGATGCTGTCGACGACGCCCGCGAATTTGCGCATGCCGTAGGCGTCGACCTTGATCGTCACCGGCTGGCCGGGACGGATGCGCTTGAGCTGCGTTTCCTTGAAATTGGCGTCGATATAGACGTCGTCGAGCGGCACGATGTTGCCGAGGCGCTGGCCGACCGCAACGAAGTCGCCGGTGTTGACCAGTCGATTCGAGAACGTGCCGTTGACCGGCGCACGCACCGCGGTGAAGCCGAGGTCGCGCTCGGCCTTGGCGAGCGTGGTCTTGAGCTCGGCGAGCTGCGCCTGCGCTTCGGCCTGCTGTGCCTTGGCGACGTCGACATTGCTGATCGCGACGTCGTAGGCGGCCTGCGCGGCCTTCACCGCGGCGGCGCCCTGGTCGCGTCCGGCTTCCGAGCTCTCGAACACCGCGCGCGAGGCAAAGCCCTTGTTGCTCAGCGCCTGCTGACGCTCGTAATCGAGGTCGGCGCGCTTGAGGCCGGCTTCAGCCGAGACGAGTTGCGCCTTGGCCTGCGCGACCTGGCTGTCGAGCGCTGCGACCTGGCGGCCGATGCGGTCGATGGTGGCCTGCTGGGTCGCGATCCTGGTCGCGGCGGCATCGACCGCGATCCTGTAGTCGCCCTCGTCGATGCGGAAGACCACGTCGCCGGCGCGCACCGGCGTGTTGTCGCCGGCGAGGATCGAAGAGATGTGGCCGGCGACGCGCGCACCGAGCATCGTGTTGTTGGCGCGGACATAGGCGTCATCGGTGGAAATGTAGAAGCGGCCGACCAGCGTGTAGTAGCCGGCATAGCTCGCGGCGGCGAGCGCGAGCACGACGCCGACGCCCATCAGGACGAATTTTCGCTTGCCGGTTTTCGGCGCGCCGGCGGCGGGCGCGGCCGGCGCAGGTGCGGCGGGCTTGTCGGTCACGGGCTTCTCCGGCGCCTCGCCGATGCGGAGCTTGGTTTCGTCGGCCACGTGGGCGCGCAACGGCTCGGCACGGGGTGCGGATGTCTCGGACCCAGCATCGCTGCCCGCCTGCTCCGCCGCTTCCGGGCGAAGCGCGCGCGCAGCCTGGTCTCTCGATACGGCCATAAAGGCCTCCCAAAAATATATGCGACCGGGCCCGACCGTCCTTGCGGCCGGTTCCCTCGCTCGTCAAATATCATTGACCGAACGGTTCGGTCAATCTAGATAATATTCCCGGTTGGACCCTACTGGCCCGAATCCTTTATTTGGGTTTCATAGGTCAACATCCCGGCCAGAAACCTTCCGAGACCCTAAACCAATGGTTGTAGCTGCCAGCGAACGCCTGCACGTCGTCCAGGAAGAGGACAGCACCAAGCGGCGCCAGATCCTGGACGGGGCCCGCAAGGTGTTCATGGCGCTCGGCTTCGACGGCGCCAGCATGGGCGAGATCGCGCGCGCGGCGCAGGTCTCCAAGGGCACGCTCTACGTCTATTTCGCCGACAAATGCGCGCTGTTCGAAGCCATCCTCGAAGAGGAAGCGCTCGAGCATGGCCAGGTCGTGTTCAATTTCGATCCCGCGCGCGATGCCGAAACCACGCTGAAGGAGTTCGGCCGGGCCTACCTCCATCTGCTCTGCCGGCCCGGCGGCGGATCGGCGATCCGGACCGTGATGGCGATCGCCGAGCGCATGCCCGATGTCGGCCGCCGTTACTATGCACGGGTGCTGGACAAGACCATCAACCGCCTCTCCGAATATCTCAGGGTCCATGTCGCCGCCGGCGATCTCATGATCGACGATTGCGATCTTGCGGCCTCGCAATTCATGGAACTCTGCAAGGCCTCACTCTTCCTGCCCTTCGTCTTCCAGGCCGCGCCCGCGCCCTCGGACGAGCGAATGACCGAAGTGATCGACAGCGCGACGCGGATGTTCCTGGCGGCATACCAGGCGAAGTGACGACCAGCAGGCCGCGCGTTGCGAAGCCCGGCACCGCCACTCTATATTGCGGCCATGTCTCGTGATCTTCGTCCGCCGGTCGACATCCTCCATTATGAGATCGTCCAGGAACAGGCCTCGGCGCTTGGGCGGATGGGCCGCGCGCTCGAACAGACGCTGGCGCGCCTGCGCGAATTCGACGCCGCCTACGCGCACGCGGAGATACCGGCCTCGCTGCAGCCGGCGCGGCGCAAGCTGGTCGCGGAAGCCGGCCAGGCGCTCTGGATGTTCGTGGTGCAGCGTGAGGCAACCGGCTTGCGCGACAGCCGCCATATCATGCGGACCTACAACGTCCCGGCCGAGGTGCAGCGGTGCATGGGGCTGGCCCCTGCGCCATCGCGGCCGACCTCGTAAAACGTAGCCCGCATCAGCGCGGCGCGCGGGAGACTGCCCCGGATGTCGCTGCGCTCATCCGGGCTACCAGGGAGGCCAGCCGCCCCTATTCGTCGACGTAGTCGTCTTCGTCGCGCTTGTGTGCGGCGCTCTTGCGTGCACCGAGCGAACCGGTGACGGAGGCATCGCGCGCGTTGGCATAGGGGCTGCGCGATTGCGCACGCGCGGCGACCGCCTCGCCGGAGGCGGCGGCCGGCTGGCAGATCAGGCGACGGCTGGCGCGGCGCATCAGGTCGACGTGGATGTGATCGTAGTGAAAGACGTTGGAGCCCGGCGCGAGCACGGTCGTGAAATGCGCGCAGGCACCCGCCTGCACGTCGCGCAGGAAGCCCTGCTCCTCCGGCACCCCGCGCCAGCCGTCCTTCACGGTGACGCGGCGGCCGTCGGCCAGCACGAAGGCGGAGATGTCGAGCGCATTGCCGAAGGCGTGCTCGGAAATGTGGGCGCGCGAGTTGCCGTTCATGCCGCGGCAGGAATAGGCCGAGATCTGCTTGATCTCGGCGACGCGCACCCCGAACCAGCGCATGGCCGAGGGCTGCACGGTATCGGCGAGCCAACGGTCGAGCTCGGACACGATCGGACAGGCGAGTGTCGCGGTCGGCTTGATCGCAACGGGGCCGACCGCGGTGACGGGATTGCCCTGCGCCGGGCCAAGACGCGGCAGCGGCTGCTGCGCGGGCGCCTGCGAGTAAGGTGCCGGACCTGCAGGCCGCGCCGGATAGCTCGGTGCATTCATGTAGCGCGAGGCGCCCGCGGCATCGGTGCCCTCGGGTGGCAGATCGATCTCGTCTTCCTGCGGCGCCACGCCGGGCGCGTTCAGCGACATCGGCCCCGACGAGGCCCCATAGCCGGACGGCTGGCGTAACGCGCTCTCGGGGTAATTCGACCGTTGCGGATAGGAGGATGCCGGATAGTTCTGGCCCTGCGGGTAATTCGATCGTGGCTGCGTCACCGGCCAGCGCGGCTGGTTGCCGATGCTGCCGGGCGGACGCAATGGCTCGTCGGCAAAGCCATAGGTGCTCGAGGCCTCGCCGATAGCGGCGACCTTGAGTGGAAATTCGGCGCCGCATTGGCCGGGGCCGGAAATCGGGTCGATGCGGACGATGTCCGCACCCTCCTTGACCGCCCCCGATTTCAGGCACGCCGCTTCCGCCTCGGCTCGCCATGGTTCGCGTTCGGCCTGGAAGAAGCCGCGCCCGCAACCCGCTAGCGAAACAAGGACGATGGAGCCGACGAGATACAAACGAACTCCGCGCGTCATGCACGCACGTTCGGTGAATTTACTTAAAGACTCTTCAACATGTCGATTTCAGTTTCCCTTAACCATGGCGGCTCGCGCGCGCTAAAGCGCTGCCAGTTCCGAGCGGCAGGAAGGCTGACTTTTTCGGGCAGCGACTTTCTGTTAACCATAAAGCGCTCGCGCGGGGCGGCGCGACAGCGGGAGCGACCTCATGACGTTCGCCGGGACACTGAGCGTTATCACCGCGTACCTCGCCATCGCCTTCGTCGGCGCCATCGTGCTCGGCATGATCTAGAAGCGCATCAAACGCATCGAAGGCGGTCCCCTTCTTCCTTCTCCCCTTGCGGGAGAAGGTGGCGCGAAGCGCCGGATGAGGGGTTGCTTCAGCGAATTCAAATGCAAGAGGATTGCTCGCGGAGAGAGACCCCTCACCCGCCGAGCTTCGCTCGGCACCCTCTCCCGCAAGGGGAGAGAGGAAAACGCGCGCACTTACGACCGCGCGCTCCATTGCCGCGACGTCGTGATCACCTGCCCCCGCTGCTCCTCGACGCGCGTCCAGTCGTTGCCGGAGCAAAAGAAATGGCCGATCGCGCAGGCTTCGACGTGTAGCTTGCCGGAGCTCTTCAGCGTCATCGTCGCGTGATAGGTGTTGCCGCTGAGGCGGCTGTAGATGCTGCCGGCCCAGACGTCATGTGATTTCGGCTTCATGTTGACGAGCACGCTCTCGCCACGGTTTGAGGCCTCGGTCAGTACGTAACCGCACAATGCGGGTCCGCAGCGCTCGATGCGAACCGTGCCGTTGGCCCCGTTGCTCTCCCATTCGCCGAGTGGCGTAGAGGCCGGCTCGTCTGAGCTGTGCGATCGTCATGCCTTGCTTCGGAGCGAGGACCGGCGGCTCCAAGCGCGATGGATCGAGCGCAACATTCGTCGCCGGACCTGTGCGCGGCAGATCAACCCGCGGCGGATTGGGGCTCAGCGTCTCAGGCCTTGCCATCTCCAATCTTGGCGCCGGCGGCGGCGCGACGGGCTGCGAAGTCGTCGCGGCAAGGACGGGCCGCGGCGGTGGCGGCACGGCCGCGGTCGCTTGTGGCGGCCGGACCGGCGCCTCGGGACAAACCGGCCGCGGCGCCTGGACGACCGGCGCGGACGGGCGTTGCGAGGCCGGTGCCGTGCCGGGATCTTCCATCGGGCGGAGGCTGCGACTGGATACCGAGACGCAGGAAGCCGACCGGCAATTGCGCGGGGCTTCGACGTGGAAGCGGTGGCCGCCGATCGAGAAGGAATAGGAGCCGGCCTCGGCTGCAGGCGCCATCGCCATCAGAGCGATCAATGTCCCAAGCGAAGTCACCAGCCGCTTCATCGACGCCCCTCCTCGTGTCGCTGCGAGATTATCCGGATGGAGGATGACCGAATGTGCGCGGGCTCACGCAGGCGGCCGCGACCGTTGTGACGTCTATCACAGAAGGCAGGGCGGCTCCGGCGTAGGGTCGAGCCACGTTTCATCCACCAGCGACGTCAGTCCAGATCCGGACCAGGCCATTTCGGAGGTTGTCATGAACAAGCTCACCATCGCCGCCACCGCGCTCTTGCTCGCATCCACCGCCGCCGCGCACGCCGGCAACACGATCTCGTTCCAGATCGAAGGCCAGCAGATCCGCATCGAGACGCCGCGCAACTGCGCCTCGCTCAATTGCGTGACCATCGTCGCGCCGGGCCTGTCGGACAAGCCGATCAAGCTGAACAACATCAACCTCAAGGGCCTCGGCGGCTCCAAGGACGATGACGTCGAACCCGCGCCGGCTCCGGCGGCCACGACGGCGCAGCCTGCACCGGCTCCGGTGCAGCAGCAGCCCGCGCCGCAGGCGCCGGTGCAAGCGACCGCGCCGGCGGTGACGGCGCCCTCGGCTCCCGCCCCGTCCGCCAGCTTCGACAACACGCAGCCCGCACCCGTCGCCGCGCCTGCTCCCGTTGCTGCTGCTCCCGCGCCGGCCCCGGCTCCGGTTGCCGCCGCGCCCGTTGCGGCTGCGAACTCGCCGATCGGCGTGTGGGCGACCGAAGAGAACAAGGGCAACGTCCGGGTCGAGCAGTGCGGTGCCAATCTCTGCGGTTACGCCGAGAAGACCAACGAGCGCGTCCTGATCAACATGAAGCCCGAGGGCTCGAAGTGGAGCGGCCGCATTCGCGATCCCAACTCCGGCCGCAATTACGACTCGACCATCGCGATGAAGGGCCCGAATGCGATGCGCGTGCAAGGCTGCGCCTTCGGCGGCATGTTCTGCGGCGGTCAGACCTGGAAGCGCGTGAGCTGACGCGCGGAGCGCGTCATCCCGGGGCGATGCGCAGCATCGAACCCGGGATCTCGAGCCACACGCTTGCGCTAGCACTTCGTCATTCCGGGTTCGCGACTTCGTCGCGCCCCGGAATGACGAACAAGAATGGAGCGCCACGTCCCTGCAACCAAGAAGTGGCGTTTGAACGTTCGCCCCGCCCTTGCGACAGGTGTTCATCCACCATTCAGCTGTCCCCGGCTGAAATCCGCAGCTCTCGCCTCGCGTTTCTCACCGGGACCTCCCCTTGACTTCATTGGTAGCCTGGCGCCGCTTCGTCTTCGCGCTCGCCCTGCTGGCCCTGCCGCCGGCAGGCAGCAGCGTGGCGTTCGCATCCGAAACGATGGAGCTTGCCCAGGCGCAGCCGCCAGCACAGCCGACGCCCGCCCCCTCCTCAACGCCATCGGCGTCGCCTAGTCCCGCACCTGACGCACAACCCGCCGCCGTCGAGCCGATTGGCAACGTCGCGACCGTGACGGGGATTGCGACCGTGATCCGCGACAAGAACTCGTACCCGCTGCGCGTGCGCGACGACATCTATCTCAACGACGTCGTCCAAACCTCGTCGAACTCCTCGCTCGGCATCACCTTCAACGATGCGACCACGTTCAACCTCTCCGCCAGCGCCAGGATCACCATCGACAATTACGTCTATGAAGACGGCGGCAAGCAGAACGCCGCGATCTTCGACGTCGGCAAGGGCACGGTTGCCTTCGTTGCCGCAGCGGTGGCGAAGACCGGCAACATGAAGATCACGACGCCGACCGCGACGCTCGGCATCCGCGGCACCACCGGCGTCGTCGACGTGCCGGAAGGTGCGGCGGCGAGCCGGACCGGCAACGTCAACATCAAGCTCTATCCCGACGCCGACGGCCGGGTCGGGCATATCGACGTCGACGAGCGCAGCAGCGGCACGCGGCTCGGCGCGCTGACGCAAGCGTCCAGCGGCTTTGCGATCCGGCCGGGTGCAGGTGCAGGCGCCGGCGGCGTCATGCGCTTTGCCGCAGTGCCGATCGCGATTCCGGCGCAGCAGATCGCGCGCGACCGCGGCTTCGTCAGCCAGGTGCATCTGGCGCAGAGCACGGGCCGGCAGATCGTCACCGAGCAGCGGGACTTCCGCCGCGCCAATCCGGGCGCGCTCAGCCGCATTCCGCGGCCGGGCCAACCGCAGCAGCGGCCATTGCGGCCGAATACGCCCCCAGGCCTGCAACCGCAGCGGCCGAACGGCCAGCCCGGCCAGAACATCCGTCCAGGTCGGCAGCCGGATACGCCGAACCGGCAAGGCGCGCAGCCGCCGCAGCGGCAGGGCCAGGGACAACAAGGCGGACAGAAAGGCGGCGCGGTGCAGCCGGGTGGCCGGCGCGCGGGCCAGGAACAGCAGCGGCAAGGCGAGCAACACCAGGGGCCGCAACGTCAGGGCCGACAGCAAGGCGCCGGTCGGCCGCAAGGTGCGCCACGCATCGGACAAGGCATGCAGCCCGGTGGCATACAGCAGCCACAGGGGCCGCAGACGGGATTCCAGCCCGGCCAGCCGACACAGCCGCCCGCGGCCCAGCAGCCAGGCGGCATCCAGCGCCAAGGCGGTTTCCAGCAGCGGCTTCCCAGCGCACAACGTCCTGCGGCGCCACGCAAGCCCGCGCCTGCTTCGAGGGACAAGGAGCGTCGGTGACGGTGCCGCTCCCCACCATGAGGATCGCGTGAGTGCAGCCCTGGTGCGATCTCAACCGCATTGACTCGCGCATGCAACTTCAATCGCAAGTCGCCCGACGCAACGAGACCTCACGCCTCGCCGCGCAGCCAGGCCCGCACCTTCTGCAACAGGCCATGCCGCAATTCGTCGACCGAGGCGGCTTCAGCCGGCGTCAGCGTCTGCAAGGCCGCATCGAGGTCGTCAGCCGCCGGCGGCGGCTCGGGAGTGGCTGCAGGCACCAGCCCCGCAGCCGCGAGCGCGATCGGCCCAATTTGCGTGAGAAACGCGCGCTCATACTCGCGCGACAGCCGTGCGATGGCATCGTCCAGCGTCAGCCAGTCCACCGCCTTGATGTCGTCCATCAGCTTGCGGACGGGGCCGCCATCGGCCTCCATGCGCCAGAAATGCACGGCCTTGGTGCGCCCGCCCGACTGATAGACCAGCGTGCCCAGAAATTCGTGGATGGCGACATCGTGGCCGGTCTCCTCCAGCACTTCGCGGTGCGCGGCCTCCTTCGGCGTCTCGCCATTGTCGAGCTTGCCCTTGGGCAGGACCCATTCATTGCGCTTGCGCTGACGCACCACTGCAACCAGCGGCGGCGCACCTCGCCGCAACACAATACCCCCCGCCGCAAGTACCGGCGCCCGCGCCATCACTCATTACCCGTCGTGTCGCCGAATCGCTTCCGCGGACGATATAGGCGGCGGGCGCGGCGGATTAAAGGCTACCTTCTCTTCAACAGCGCTTGACCTGCGCGAATGCGAGTGCCTTCGCCAATGCCGTCGCAGAACGCGAAATCGCCGGGCGCCAGGATGATGATGGTCGAGCCGTGCTCGAACCAGCCGAGCTCCTCGCCCTTGGTCACGTTGACGTCGCAGGGGAAATTGACGGGACCGCGGGTTTGCGCGTTCAGCACCATGTCGAGGAAGTGCAGACGGATGCTCGCCACTAGGATCGCGGCAACCGGCACCAGCGTCACGGCCTCGCCGGTCGACAGATGCGTGCGGATCACGGCGCGCTCGTTCTTGCAGAACAGCCGCTCGACGCGCTTGAGCGCGATCGGGTTGACGTTCCAGACGTCGCCATGGATCAGCGTGACCCGCTCGATATGCGCGTCACAGGGCGCATGGAAGCGATGGTACATGCTCGACGTCAGCCGCAGCGTGACGAAGGAGCCGTTGCGGTGCTGGTCGACCAAAGCTGAATCACCGAGCAAGTCGAGCAGCGAGTAAGGCGCGCCCTTGACCTGGAACAGCTCGGTGTCGGCGATCTTCCCATGGGCCCCGACGATGCCGTCGGACGGGCTGGCGACAATGGAAGGGTCGGGATCAAAGGGGCGCAGGCCCGGCTTGAGCTCCCGGGTGAAGCAGTCGTGCAGGCTCCTGAAATGCGTCTTGCGCGCCTCCGACAGATCGAGGTCGGAGAACAGTTTCCACAGCGCGATCGAGAAGTCCCGCACCAGCGGATTCTCGATCTTGGAGAACCAGCCCATGAAGCGGGTCAGCGCCGCGCGGGGGATGCGGTTGGTCAACAGGAAGTTGAGGTCTTCCTGCTGGGTGAAAGAGGCGATGAGGGCTTTGACTGTCATGAATCTGTCAGCTCGCAGGGTTAGCGCTTGTTGTCATGGAAACGACACTCCCGATTCTCTCGATGTCCGTGGCCGCCGCAGCGTCTGCTGCCGCCGTCTTCCCGAAGATCAAGGCGCGGGTAGAACTCTCCCGCGCCAAGCACCGTTCGCTTGCCGGGCACTCCAAGATGTCGCGCCGGGTGGCAAAGCTGCTCCCGTTCTACGAGTTCGAGGGTGACAAATATTTCGGCTGCGACGGCGCGCCCGACAACGTGGTGATGCAGCGCAAGGACGCCTTCTTCCGCCTCGCGCGCGTCTACGCCGATCGTTACCCCAAGGGCCGCGCGATGACGAAGGAGGCGGCGGAGAATATCTCCGACCTGAACTTCACCGAGAGCTACCGTGTGCCCTTCCAGTTCTCGCGCCTCGTCCGCGAGCATCTGGGCACCTCGACCTTCATGGAATCGTCCAGCGGCGTCACCGTCACGGATGTCGACGGCAACACCTCCTACGACCTCACCGGATCCTACGGCGTCAACATCTTCGGCAACGACTTCTACAAGGAATGCATCGAGGGCGCCGAGAAGCGGGCGCATGCGCTCGGCCCGGTGCTCGGTCCCTACCATCCCGTCATCCTCGACAACGTGGCGCGGCTCCGCCAGATCTCGGGTCTCGACGAGGTCTCCTTCCACATGTCCGGCACCGAAGCCGTGATGCAGGCGGTGCGGCTCGCGCGCTATCACACCAAGCGCACGCACCTCGTCCGCTTCGCCGGCGCCTATCACGGCTGGTGGGGCGACGTGCAGCCCGGCGTCGGCAACCCGATCACCGCGCACGAGACCTACACCCTCGCCGAGATGTCGGAGAAGACGCTGCACGTCCTGAAGACGCGCACGGACATCGCCTGCGTGCTGGTCAACCCGCTGCAAGGGTTGCATCCGAACGCCAACGCGCCCGGCGATTCCTCGCTGGTCGATTCCTCCCGCGGCGGCAACTTTGACCGCGCGGCCTACACCGATTGGCTCAAGAAGCTGCGTGAGGTCTGCGACCAGCGCGGCATCGTGCTGATCTTCGACGAGGTGTTCGTCGGCTTCCGTCTCGCCGCCGGCGGCGCCCAGGACTATTTCGGCGTGCGCGCCGACATGGTGACCTACGGCAAGAGCCTCGCCGGCGGCCTGCCGGTCGGCGTGGTCTGCGGCAAACGCGAGCTGATGCGCCGCTTCCGCGACGATCGTCCCGCCGACATCTGCTTCGCCCGCGGCACCTTCAACTCGCATCCTTATGTCATGACGGCGATGGACGAGTTCCTGAGCCGCCTCGCCAGCCCCAATTTTCGCGCGGTCTATGACGGCCTCGACGAGACCTGGAACAGCCGCGTCCAGAAGCTCAACCAAATGATGACCGATGCCGGCCTGCCGGTGCGGTTCGCGAACTTCTCGTCGATCTGGACGGTGAAATACACCACCCCGTCCCGCTACAATTGGATGCTGCAATATTACCTGCGCGCCGAGGGCCTGGCGCTGAGCTGGGTCGGCACCGGTCGGCTGATCTTCAGCCTCAATTACACCGACGCCGACTTCACCGAGGTCGCCGAACGCTTCGTCCGCGCCGCCCAGCAGATGAAGGCCGATGGCTTCTGGTGGCACGACGGCATGCTCTCCAACAAGAACATCAAGCGGCAGATCCTGAAAGAGATGCTGGCCAAGCGCTTCGGACGCTGAGGCTCTCTCTTCCCCAACCACCGTCATTCCGGGGCGGCTCGAAGAGCCGAACTCCGGCGCGCCCTTGCGCACCTGAAAAACTCGAGATTCCGGGCCCGGTCCTTCGGACCATCCCGGAATGACCGTGCCTGTGGCAGCGCCCGCTCGAACTCCCCCGCACGCGGGGCGAGGCCCAGCCCCCAAGACGTGGATGCCCGGCACAAGGCCGGGCATGACGTAACCATCAGACATCGGAGTGCTTGGTAAGAACGGCGCGCTCAGGCGTGCTGCTCTTCGAGCGTGGACTCGCCGACGAGACCCAGCGTGTGCTCGGGGTTGAGATGCAGGCCCGGGTCCATCAGTTCGCCGCGCATCAGCGCGAGCGGGGCCTTGCGATAGAGCATCAGGTCGTGGAAGGGGTCGGTCAGGATCTTGGTCATCCAGACGAGGCCGGTCTCGACGTCGCGGATGAAGAACAGGTGCACGGTGCGGAACAAGAGACCGCCGCCGCCGACCACGAGCCAGATTTTGGCGACCTGCCGCATGAAATCGGTCGCGCTGGCCCAGGGCGTGAAGAGGCCGAACAAGGTCGGATCAGCGAACAGCACCAGCGGCGATGCCGCCCAGATCGCCATCAGCACCACCTTGCGCTGAAGGTTGTAGCCGACCTTGATCTCTTCCTTGTACTCGTGCGTCGCCTGGTTGATGTGGTCGTATGTGTGCGGCTCGAAGAAGAAATGACCGGCCTGGCGCGAGGTCATCGAGACCAGCCAGCCGACCAGCGCGGAAACCACGGGATCGATGAACAGCCAGACATAAGCGAAGAGGAAGCTCAGCGCGCTGACGAAGTGCAGGCTCTGATTGATGCGGCTGTGGTGATAGTAGCGATGGTCGTCCCAGCGCTGGATCCGCAGCTGCTCGAGATAATTCTTGATCATGCTCTCCCCCAAAATGCTTTCGGGTTCAGGATTTACAGGGATTCGATGTAGGCCGTGTGACATCATCATTTTGTCATGTGACGATGCGCAGCGGCGCGATGACGCACACAGACGCGTAAGCTCAAGCCGCCTTCTTCTCAAGCCGCCTTGGCGACGTCGATCTTGCGGAAGCGCACCAGCGAGAAGTGCCCGAGCGGCGGGATCAGGCGGCGCTCCGCGAGCTCGATGCCGTTGGCGCCGGCCAGCCATTTCGCATAGCGTGACCAGGCGAACTCGGCGGTGCGGAAGCCGAGCGGACGCACCACCGGCTGGAGCTTCTGCTCGATGAAGCGGCGCATGCCGGTATCGGCGCTGACGCGGGTGAGGATGATCAGCTCGCCGCCGGCGCGCAGCACGCGGGCGAATTCGTCGAGCGCCTTCTCCGGGTTCGGCACGGCCGTCACGACATATTGCGCCATCACGACGTCGAAGGAATTGTCGGAGAATTCGAGCTTCTCGGCGTCCATCACCGCGAGGCCCTCGACGTTCTTCAGCTTCTGCTCCGTCACGCGGCGGCGCGCCTTGTCCAGCATCGCTTCCGAGATGTCGGTGCCGAAGATGCGCAGGTTCGGCGCATAGAGCGGCAGCGAGATGCCGGTGCCGACGCCGACCTCGAGCACGCGGCCGCCGATCTTGTTGGTGGCTGCGATCGCCGCCTGACGGCCCTTGGCGAACACGCCGCCGAACACGAGATCGTAGACGGGCGCCCAGCGGTCATAGGCCTGCTCGACCGTGCCACGGGTGAGGTCGAGCTGCTGAGTGCCGTCGAAGTTCATGATCTTAGCCATCGATGAGGTTCTCGCTGTGGTTCTAATCTTGGGAATCAACCGCGCACCGGCCGCCGCGCCAGGCGAGGCGAGGCGCGCAAGGCACGGCTGGGCTGAAGTGAGGTGAGATTGCCGACGAACTGGCGCGCGCTGTTCTCCCAGGAGCGCTCCAGCGCGAAGTTGCGACAGGTCTCGCGCGACATGGTGAGCGCGCGCAGGCATGCGGTGCGCAGATCCTGGTCGATCGCGCCGATCGGATGATCGGCGATGACGTCCTTTGGACCGGTCACCGGAAATGCCGCAACCGGCGTGCCGCAGGCGAGCGCCTCGAGCTGCACCACGCCGAACGTATCGGTCAGGCTCGGAAACACGAAGACGTCGGCCGCGGCGAGATGCGCGGTGAGGTCCGCCCCCTTCTTCTCGCCGAGGAAGACGGCATCGGGATATTTCTTTTCGAGTGCCGCCTTCTGCGGACCGTCGCCGACGACGACCTTGGTCCCCGGCAGGTCGAGCGAGAGAAATGCTTCGAGGTTCTTCTCCACCGCCACGCGGCCCATCGTCATGAAGATCGGGCGCGGCAGGTCGAGCCGAGCCGGAGCGTCGGGATGGAACAGCTCGGTGTTGACGCCCCGTGTCCAGAAGCCCAGCCGCTTGAAGCCGCGCTCGGACAGCTCCTGCCGCAGCGACGGCGTCGCCACCATGGTCATCGCGGCGGCGTCGTGGAAGTGACGCAGCACCGCATAGCCGACGCTCGTGGGAATGCCGGTCCGCACCGAGACATATTCGGGAAAGCGCGTTGTATACGAGGTGGTGAAGGCGAGACGGTTGCGGCGGCAATAGGCTCGCGCGGCCCAGCCGATCGGGCCTTCCGTCGCGATGTGCAGCGCTTCGGGGGCGGCCATTTCGATCCGCCGCGCGATCTCCTTAGCCGAAGGCAGCGCGAACCGCAGGCCCGGATAGGTCGGCAGCGGCCACGACCGAAAACCGTCCGGGGTCAGGAAGTCGATCTCGACGTCGAGGGCCTTGGCCGCATTCGACAGCGAGGTCAGCGTCCGAACCACGCCGTTGACCTGCGGATGCCAGGCGTCAGTCGCGATTAATACCCGCATGGGAAAGTCCCGAGAGTTTGATGATTCTCAGGCATCGACCATCAACGAAGGATATTTCAGGCGTGTGACGTCATAGAAGTGTCGGCGGACTGTTTTGTTCGTTAACGGCCCGGCGTGGCCACGAAACTGTCATGAAACAATTCTTGCCGCGACGAAACCGTTTTCGGTTTTCCGCGCAAATGTCCCGAAACGTTTTGCCGTTAATCATTTTACGCAACGGAGCACCGCAACGGTGCCGCGGTGATCAACAACACCGAGCAAACAGGGGCGATCAAATGTTCAATCTGGACAGCTTCAAGACCTATTCGCGCGCCGTTGCGTTCGGTGCAGTGACGATCTCCGCAATCGCGTTCGCGGGTGCAGCCAACGCCGCGCCGGTGCAGATCTTCCCGTTCTTCCAGCCGCTGCCGCCGATGGCCGCGCCCCAGCCGTTCGAGCCATATCAGCAGTATCAGCCGCATCAGCCGACGCCCTATCAGGCTGCGCCGTCCGAAGATCAGGACGCGGTCGAGTTGCCGGCCCGCTTCCGCCGCCAGACCGTTTCCTACGCGACGCGCGAAGCGCCGGGCACCATCATCATCGATACGCCCAACACTTATCTCTATTACGTGCTCGGTAACGGCCAGGCGCTGCGCTACGGCATCGGCGTCGGCCGCGACGGCTTCACCTGGTCCGGCATCCAGTCGGTGAGCCGCAAGGCCGAGTGGCCGGCCTGGACTCCGCCGCCGGAGATGATCGCCCGCCAGCCCTATCTGCCGCGCCACATGGCCGGCGGCCCCGGCAATCCGCTCGGCGCCCGCGCCATGTATCTCGGCGGCACCATCTACCGCATCCACGGCACCAATGCGCCCGAGACCATCGGCAAGCGCGTCTCCTCCGGCTGCATCCGCATGACCAATCAGGACGTCACCGATCTCTACGCCCGCGTCAATGTCGGCACCAAGGTCGTGGTGCTGCCGATGACGGAGCGCAGGGCGGAACTCGGCAGCGCCACGCGCTAGGCAGCAGGACATCGTGACGCGAACGGCCCCGGAACCCACCGGGGCCGCTTTCGTTTGCCCTCGACATGCCGGCGCGCGCTTGCTGCGGCGCGGTCCCAGATGGAGGCGCACATGCAATCAGGCCTGCAATCCTCGCCAAGCCCATGGCTGCCGGCGATCGCGTGCGCCGCAGCCCTGGCGCTGCTGTTGTCTGCGCCCTCTTCGCTCGCGCAGCAGCCGGCGAGCGACGAGGCCGGCCACCAGGCTTTCAACAATTCCTGCCGCACCTGCCACTCCATGAAGGAGGGCGACAATCGGCTCGGTCCCAACCTCAACAAGATCGTCGGCCGCAAGGCCGGCGCGCTGCCGAATTACAACTACTCGCCGTCGATGAAGGACGCCGGCCTGGTCTGGGACCAGGACAAGCTCACCCGTTTCATGGTCAAGCCCGACGAGGTCGTGTCCGGCCACAAGATGCAGCCCTATGGCGGCATCTCGGCGGAGGAAGCGGGCAAGGTGTTTGCGTATTTGAAGGCGGCGGGCGGACAGCAGTGACGGCCCGCCTTAGAAGGCGGAGCCGAGCTTTCCGGCCATCTCACCGCCGCTCCGCGATCAGCCGCAACCACGCCGCCGAATGAAACGCGCTCATCAGCAGATACATCGGCACCATCCCGCCGAGCAGAGAGCCATGCCCGGCGGCGCACAGCATCTCTGCCGCTCCGTCGCCGAGCACGGCCGTCGCCACGGCCATGATCGCGAAGGTCGGCGTGGCCGCCAGCCCGAGCCATCTGGCGAGGTGACGCGCGACCACGACGCCGTCGCGGTTGACGCCGGCGGCCGCGCTGACGGGAGACGTCATTTCCTCTCTCCCGCAGCCTCCTCGCGAAATGCCTTCTCGCCGGCGTCCGAGATCTCGACCCACTTCTTGTCCGGCGCCGCGCCGTCGCTGTAGCTGTCGTGCCAGTTCCACCATTTGTAGGTCGGCGTCTGCGGATAGCCCTTTGGAGAGTCCTCCCAGACCTCCTGCCGGCCGAGCGGCGTGATGTCGAGATAGTTCCAGGTGCCGCCCATCTGCTCGTCGCCGCGGCTCTTCACGAAATAGGTGCGGAAGATGCGATCGCCGTCGCGGTAGAACACGTTCGTCCCGTGCCATTCGTCCACGCCGAAATCGGCGTCAAAACCGTCGGTGACGGTGACCCATGGGATGGTCCAGCCCATCCGCTGCTTCAGCCGCGCAATGTCCGCCTGCGGCGCGCGCGACGCGAAGACCAGCGTCGTGTCGCGGGCATTCAAATGCGCGACATGGGCGACCTGGTCGGCGACCATGGAGCAGCCGCGGCAGGCGTGATCGGGCCAGCCGAACACGCCCGGCTCGAAGAAGGCGCGGTAGACGATCAATTGCCGCCGGCCCTGGAATAGGTCGACCAGACTGACCTTGCCGCCGGGGCCCTCGAACGCATAGGTTTTGTCCACCGCCATCCACGGCATGCGCCGGCGTTCGGCGGCCAGGGCATCGCGGGCACGGGTATGGGCTTTTTCCTTCACCAGCAGTTGCAGGCGGGCCGCCTCCCAGTCCTGCGGCGACACCACCGGCGGCGTCTGCATGGCGTGCTGTCCGTTCGTCCCGGCGTTTTGAACTGATGTCATGATGGCTCTCCTCATTTCCTGCTTCGGCCGTCATTCCGCGCCGCGCGATGACGGAGGCGGAACCAACCGCCCCTCACCGCACGTCGTCGGCCGTCAACGGTTTCTGGCATCGTGCGGTTGCGCGGTGGGAGTAACAAGTGTGGCGGGATTGACATGGAATCGCTGATCACGGCCGCTGCGCGCGCGCTCGAGGCCGGCGATCCGCTCGGCGCGCTGAACCGCGTTGCGCTGCGCAACGACGCCCCCTCGCTGGCGCTGCGCGGCATCGCGATGGCACAGCTCGGCGATCTCGCGAAGGCGAAGTCGCTGCTGCGCAGCGCCGCGCGCGCGTTCGGCCCGAGAGAGGCGGTGGCGCGCGCAAGATGCATCGTGGCCGAGGCGGAGATCGCGCTCGTCTCGCGCGATCTGAGCTGGCCGGTGAAAGCGCTCGCGGCGGCCCGCGCGACGCTCGACAAGCACGGCGATCTCGCCAATGCCGCCCATGCCGGCCACATCGAGGCGCGCCGTCTGCTCCTGCTCGGACGTCTCGACGAAGCCGAACATGCATTGGCCGGGCTCATCACCTCTCCGCTTCCGGCGGCCTCGCAGGTCGTCCGCGAGCTCGTGGGCGCCGGCATCGCCATCAGGCGGCTCAGGACGAAGGATGCACGCGCCGCGCTCGACCGCGCGGCACATGCAGTGCGCCTCGCCGGCATTCCGGCGCTCGCGGCGGAGGTCGAAGGTGCAAACCTCGTGCTCGACACGCCCGCGGCGCGCCTGATCGCCCGCGGCAGGGAGCATCCGCTGCTGCTGGGCGAGATCGAAGCGCTGGCGACGTCCAAGGCACTTGTGGTCGACACCTTCCACCACACCATTCGCAGGCAAGGCGTCGTCGTGTCGCTCGGAACGCGGCCGGTGCTGTTCGCGCTTGCCCGCCAGCTGGCGCAGGCCTGGCCCGCGGACGTGTCGCGCGAGGCGCTGATGGCCGCCGCGTTTCACGCCAGGCATGCCGATGAATCGCATCGTGCCCGGCTCCGGGTCGAGATCGGACGGCTCCGCGCCAAGCTCAGGCCGCTAGCGGATGTCAATGCGACGAAGCAGGGTTTTGCGCTGACACCGCGCAAGACGCGGGAGGTTCTCGTGCTGGCGCGGCCGGTCGAGGAGAAGCACGCCACCGTCCTCGCCCTGCTCTGCGATGGCGAGCCGTGGTCGAGCTCGGCGCTCGCGCTGGCACTTCGCACGAGCGCGCGGACGGTGCAGCGAGCGCTCGACGAGCTGGCGCGCTCGAACAAGGTACAGTCGTTCGGACACGGCCGCGCGCGGCGCTGGATGGCGCCGCCCGTCCCGGGTTTCCCGACAGGCTTGTTACTCCCCACGCCGCTCCTCAAGACGTAGGGTGAGGTCAGTTCACATCCACGAGGGATCGCGCACATGAAACGTTCGGCTGCCGAGATCGTCAGGGAGTACGGGCCCTTTGCGGGCGTCGAAGCCGTGCATGGCGTCACCTATGACGGCAGGCATGTCTGGTTCGCATCCGGCGACAAGTTGAACGCCGTCGATCCGGACGACGGCAAGATTGCGCGCTCCATCGATGTCGCCGCGCATGCGGGAACGGCGTTCGATGGCCGGCACCTGTTCCAGATCGCCGAGGACCGTATCCAGAAGATCGACGCCGCCACCGGCAAGGTGCTCGGCACGATCCCTTCGCCCGGCGGCGGCGGGGATTCCGGATTGGCCTGGGCCGAGGGCTCGCTCTGGGTCGGCCAGTACCGCGAGCGCAAGATCCATCAGGTCGATCCCGAAACCGGCAAGGTCCTCCGCACCATCGAGAGCAAGCGCTTCGTCACCGGCGTGACCTGGGTCGACGGCGAGCTCTGGCACGGCACCTGGGAGAACGAAGAAAGCGACCTGCGACGGATCGACCCTGAGACGGGCAAGGTGCTCGAGCAGCTCGACCTGCCGGCCGGGACGGGGGTTTCGGGGCTGGAGTCCGACGGCGGCGACCGGTTCTTCTGCGGTGGCGGCGATCGCGGCAACGTGAGAGCCGTCCGCCGTCCCCGGCGCAGCTGATTGCCAATGACGGCTTGAACGCGGCAACGGCGCGTTCGCAGTCGTTAACCTGTTCGCCCCAATTCCACCCCATCGGTGCGCTCTAGCGCCCTCCTCGCCCGCCCTGTAAAATCCCCGTCGGGCGGCTTGGGGGATTGATGCGACTGACGTTGAATCTGAAGACGATCCTGATCGCCGTCGCGGTGCTCGCGGCGTCGTTCTTCATCAGCTTGAAGGCGATGGACCTGCTGGCGCCGCGCGCGACCAATTCGGCGCCGCCGGTAGCGCAGCTGCCGCCGCTGCCGCCCGTCTCGAAAAGCTCGATCGTGATCGCGCCGGTCGCGATCGCGCTGTCGGCGATCCGCGACCAGGCCGAAAAGGCCGCGCCGCGAAATTTCGCGGGGAAGGCCGACAACCCCATCTCGCAGATCCTGGAGAACGCCGATATCGGCTGGTCCGCCGTGCGCGGACCGATGGCAGCCAGCGGCGACAAGGACGTGCTGACGATCTCGACGCCGCTCACCGGCAAGCTGAACGTGACGGGCTCGCTGTCGTCGAAGGCCACCGGCGCGCTTGGCGACGCACTCGGCAGCGTGCTCGGCGGCGATGCCGCGAAACGGATCGGCGCCGTCAACATCAAGAACCTGAACGCCAGCGCGGAGATCAAGGGCAACGTCGTCGTCACCTCGCGTCCGAAGCTCGCGGCCAACTGGCACCTCGAGCCCAATCTCGGCGCCCAGGTCAATCTCGGCGACACCAACCTCAACGTCGCCGGCGCCAAGGTCAACGTACCGGCGCAGGTGAAGCCGCTGATCGACAAGAATGTCGGCGAGCAGATCAACGCCGTCTCCGAGCGCATCCGCAACGATCCGTCCCTGCGCGAGAATGCGAAGGTGCAATGGGCCAAGGCCTGCCGCTCGATCCCGCTGCAGGGCTCGGGCTCGTCGGCGCTGCCGCCGCTCTGGCTCGAGATGAAGCCGGTGCGCGCGATCGCGGCGCAGCCGCGCGTCGACGCGCAGAACGTGACGCTGCTGCTCGGCCTCGAGGCCGAGACCCGCGTCACCTCGACGCCGACCAAGCCGGACTGTCCGTTCCCCGAGAAGATCTCGATCGTGCCGCCGACCGGCACGGGCGTGAACATCGGCGTGCCGATCGACGTGCCCTTCACCGAGATCAACAAGCTTATCGCGGAGCAGATGGTCGGGCGCACCTATCCCGAGGATGGCTCCGGCCCGGTCGACGTCACCGTCAAGAGCGTCAACGTCGTTCCCTCCGGCAACCAGTTGCTGATCTCGCTGTTGGTGCGCGCCAAGGAGAAGAAGAGCTGGTTCGGCCTCGGCGCCGAGGCCACCGTGCACATCTGGGGCCGGCCGGTGCTCGACCAGGCGCAGCAGACGCTGCGGGTCGCCGACATCCAGCTCGCGGTGGAATCCGAGGCCGCGTTCGGCCTGCTGGGCGCCGCGGCGCGCGCCGTGGTGCCGCAGATGCAGCAGGCGCTGCTGCAGAAGGCGACGCTGGATCTGAAGCCGATCGCCGCCAACGCGCGCGAGAAGATCGCCGCGGCGATCGCCGACTACCAGAAGAGCGAGGACGGCCTCAAGGTCGATGCGAAAATCGACAGCCTGACCCTCGCCGACATCGCCTTCGATTCCAAGACGCTGCGCGTGGTCGCGGAGGCCGGCGGCACGCTCGACGTCTCAGTGACGAAGCTGTCGGGGATGTAGCGCGCTCATTCACGGGGGCCGCGCGTCGCCGCTTGCGCCGCTGGCATTCTCTTCCGGGGATGCTAAGCTCTTGCTCGCAACCTCAAACGAAGTGCCGACGGCACTGTCGCAGGCAACGCGAGGACGAACATGGAAGCCGGCATGGTCACGCCTGCGCCGGCGCTGGTGCGCTTTTCCGGCATTCAGAAGACCTATGACGGCGAGCACCTCGTGGTGAAGAACCTCGATCTCGACATCAGGAAGGGCGAGTTCATCACCCTGCTCGGCCCGTCGGGCTCGGGCAAGACGACCACGCTGATGATGCTGGCCGGCTTCGAGGTTCCGACCCATGGCGAGATCTACCTCGCGGACCGTCCGATCAAGAACATGCCGCCGCACAAGCGCGACATCGGCATGGTGTTCCAGAACTATGCCCTATTTCCGCATCTGACGATCGCGGAGAACATCGCCTTCCCGCTGTCCGTTCGCAAGATCAGCAAGGCGGAAGCGGAAGAGCGCGTCGAGGCCGCGCTGCGCATGATCAAGATGGAAACCCTGGCCCACCGGCGGCCGGGGCAATTGTCCGGCGGCCAGCAGCAGCGCGTGGCGCTGGCCCGCGCGCTGGTCTTCAACCCGCAGCTCGTTCTGATGGACGAACCCCTGGGCGCCCTCGACAAGCGCCTGCGCGAGCAGATGCAACTTGAGATCAAGCAGCTGCACGAGACGATGGGCATCACGATCGTCTACGTCACCCATGATCAGAGCGAAGCGCTCACCATGTCGGACCGCATCGCGGTGTTCAACGACGGCATCGTGCAGCAGATCGACACGCCCGGCGCGCTTTACGAGCATCCGGTGAACAGCTTCGTCGCCCACTTCATCGGCGAGAACAATGTGCTGGCCGGCACCGTCGAGACGGTCGACAAGGACTATTGCCGCGTCGCGCTGGCTGGTGGCGGCACCGTGATCGCGCGGGCGGTCAACGTCTCGCTCGCGGGCGCATCGACCTCCCTCTCGGTGCGGCCGGAGCGTGTCGCGATTCTCACCGACGGCACCTCCAGCGACGGGCCGAACCGCCTGCCGGCGAGGGTGCAAAGCACCATCTATCTCGGCGACCACGCGCTGGCCGTGCTCGATGTCGCCGGCAATGGCGAGTTCATCGTCAAGCTTCAGCCGGACGCGCATGACAGCCTGGGACAGGGGGACCGCGTGTTCGTCACCTTCCGCCCCGAGGACTGCCTGGCGCTCGATCCCGTCTGATCCCATGCAAGCGGGCCTGCATCGATCATTCTGACGTCACTCATGAAGAAGGAACAAAGACCATGCTGAAGCGCAAGATTGGCAAGATTGCTCTGGGCTTCGCAGTGACGCTCACCGCCGGCGTCGCGCTGGCGAGCGTCGCGCAGGCGCGGGACCTCACCGTGGTGTCGTGGGGCGGCGCGTATCAGGAGGCCCAGAAGAAGGTCTATTTCGAGCCCTTCAAGAAGGCGGCCGGGCTTCCCATGAACGACGAATCCTGGGACGGCGGCATCGGGGTGCTGCGCGCCAAGGTGCAGGGGGGCGCCGCCACCTGGGACGTCGTCCAGGTCGAGAGCGACGAGCTCGCGGTCGGCTGCGAGGAGGGCCTGTTCGAGAAGATGGACTATGCCAGGATCGGTGGCGAGGCCGCCTATATCCCGCCGTCCGTCAATCCCTGCGGCGTCGGCGCCATCCTCTACGATTTCGTTCTCGGCTACGACAAGGACAAGCTGAAGACGGCCCCCGGCGGCTGGGCCGACTTCTTCGATACGAAGAAAATTCCGGGCAAGCGCGGCCTGCGTCAGGGGCCGAAGACCACGCTGGAGATCGCGCTGATGGCCGACGGCGTCGCGCCGAAGGACGTCTACAAGGTGCTGGCGACCGACGAGGGCGTCGATCGCGCGTTCAAGAAGCTGGACAGCCTCAAGGGCGACATCGTCTGGTGGAAGGCCGGCGCCCAGCCGCCGCAACTGCTCGCCTCCGGCGAGGTGGCGATGACTTCGGTCTACAACGGCCGCATCGACACCGCGAACAAGAACGAGAAGAAAAATTTCGGCATGGTGTGGGATGGCGCGCTCTTCACGCTCGACAGCTGGGTCATCCTGAAGGGCAGCCCGAACAAGGATGCCGCCTACAAGTTCCTGGATTTCGCCGGCAAGGCGGAGAACCAGTCGAAACTGTCGGAGAACATCGCCTATGGCACCTCGAACAAGGATGCAGCCGGCCGGCTCGCGCCCGCCGTGCTGAAGGACCTGCCGACGGCGCCCGACAACATCAAGAACGCGGTCGAGATCAATGTCGGCTTCTGGCTCGAGAACATCGACCGCCTGACCGAGCGCTTCAACAAATGGGCGGCGAAGTAGCGCCGCCCGCAAGGCTCTGCCCATGACGGATGCGCGCTTGACCGGCGCCAATGCGTCGACCGAGGTGCCGCTCAAGCGCCGATTGAAGCGTGCAGAGCGAAGACGCCAGGTCAAGGCATTGGCGCTGGTCCTGCCGCTTCTCGTCTTCCTGCTCTTCACCTTCGCTGGGCCCATCGCCGGCATGCTGTGGCGCGCGGTCGGCGACCGCGAGGTTCGCCAGGTCCTGCCCCAAACGATAGCTGCTCTGGCCGGTTGGGACGGCAGGGACCTGCCGGACGAAGCGGCCTTCGCTGCGCTGGCAAATGACATCCTCGCGGCGCGCGCCTCCGGCACGATGGCCATCGCCGCGAAGCGGCTGAACTACGCCCTGAACGGCTTCCGCACCATCCTGACCAGCACCGCCCGCAATCTCAAGGCGGTGCCGGAGCCGGGCACGGCCATGGAAACGCTGGTCAAGATCAATCCGGCCTGGCGCGAACGCGCGACATGGACGACGATCAAGGACGCAAGCGGTCCGTTGACCGGCTTCTACCTGCTGTCGGCCCTCGACCTCGTCAGGAACGCGGACGGCGCGATCGTCGCGGCCCCGCCGGATCAGGCGATTTACCGCGACATATTCATCCGCACCTTCATCATCAGCATCAGTGTCACGGCACTGTGCCTGATCCTCGGCTTCCCGGTCGCCTATCTGCTGGCGACGCTGCCGCCCGGCCGGTCGAACCTGCTGATGATCTTCGTGCTGCTGCCGTTCTGGACCTCGCTCCTGGTCCGCACCTGCGCCTGGATCGTGTTACTGCAAAGCAAGGGCGTCGTGAACGACAGCCTGCACTGGCTCGGCATCATCGACGAGCCGTTGCGCCTGATCTACAACCGCTTCGGTGTCTGCGTGGCCATGACCCACGTTCTCCTGCCGTTCATGATCCTGCCGCTGTACAGCAGCATGAAGGCAATCTCGCCCGCTTACATGCGCGCCGCCGCCTCGCTCGGGGCGCCGCCCGTCACAGCTTTCCTGCGGATCTACCTGCCTCAAACGCTGCCCGGCATCGGCGCGGGAAGCCTGCTCGTCTTCATCCTGGCGCTCGGCTACTACATCACACCGGCACTGGTCGGCGGCGCCGCCGACCAGATGATCAGCTACTTCATCGCGCTCTACACGACCGAGACGGCCAATTGGGGCCTTGCCTCGGCGTTGGGTGCGGTGCTGCTTCTGGCCACTCTTCTGCTCGCTCTCGTCTACGGCAAGCTGGTGCAGGGACAGCCCGTCACGGGAGGCATGAAGAATTGAGCGATCATGCTTCCCTCCGCACGCCGAGCCAGCGCATCGCATGGGCCACGACCGTCATCGTCTCCACGCTGGTGTTCATCTTCCTGATCGCGCCGATCCTAGCGATCATGCCGCTGTCGTTCAGTTCGGGCTCGTACCTGACCTATCCGCTGCCCGGCTTCTCCTGGCGCTGGTACGACGACTTCATCACTTCGCCGCGCTGGATGAATGCGCTGAAGAACAGCATGATCATCGGCGTCGCCTCGACCATCCTGTCCATGGTGCTCGGCACCTTGGCCGCGCTGGGGCTCGCGCAATGGAAGAGCCGGCTCAAACCGCTGGTGCTGGCCTTCGTGCTGTCACCGGTCGTCGTGCCCGGCGTCATCACCGCAGTCGGCCTCTATTTCTTCTTCGCCCCGATCGGCCTGACGGGCAGCTATCTCGGCTTGATCCTGGCCCACACCGCGCTGGCGACGCCGTTTGTGGTGATCACGGTCGGTGCGACATTGCAAAGCTTCGACACCAATCTGGCGCGCGCCGCCGCCTCGCTCGGCGCTTCACCGCTTTACGCGTTCCGCCGGGTGATCCTGCCGCTGATCCTGCCCGGCCTCGCCTCAGGCGCGCTGTTCGCCTTCGCGACCAGCTTCGATGAGGTGGTCATCGTGCTCTTCATGGCGGGTCCCGAGCAGCGTACCCTGCCGCGCGAGATGTTCGCCGGCATCCGCGAGAACATCAGCCCGACCATCACGGCGGCGGCGGTGATCCTGACGATGGTCTCGGTCATCCTCCTCGCGACGCTGGAAGGTCTGCGCCGGCGCAACGAGCGGCTCAAGAGCGGCGCCTGAGCGGCGACGCACCCTTTCCCACAAGAGGGTAAGAACACCGCGCCCCCCTACTAATTTCTCAACCCTCCTCACGCATCTTTGGCTTAGCTGCGACCACCGATTGCCGCTAGAACGTCCCTGCAACAACGCCCGAACAACAACACACAGGGAGAAACAGCATGCAGAAACTATTCGCCGCGGTCGCGGCCGGCTTCGCACTTGCCGCAACAGGCGGCACCGCGCAGGCGCAGATTTCCGACGACGTCGTCAAGATCGGCGTGCTCACGGACATGTCGAGCCTCTATGCGGACGCGACCGGCAAGGGGTCGCTCGCCGCCGTCGAGATGGCGGTCGCCGATTACGGCGCCAAGGTTGCGGGCAAGCCGGTTCAGGTCGTCGCCGCCGATCACCAGAACAAGCCCGACGTCGGCGTCAACATCGCCCGCAACTGGTACGACAACGACAAGGTCGACGCGATCTTCGACGTGCCGACCTCCTCAGTCGCCCTGCCCATCTCGGCGCTGACGCGCGAAAAGAACAAGATCAACATCAATTCCGGCGGCGGCTCGTCCGACATCACCGGCATCGCCTGCTCGCCCAACACGGTGCACTGGACCTACGACACCTATGCGCTGTCGAACGTCGCAGGCAAGGCGATGGTCAAGCGCGGCGAGGACACCTGGTTCTTCGTCACCGCCGACTACGCCTTCGGCATGGCGCTGCAGCGCGACGCGGCCAACGTGGTCAAGGCGAGCGGCGGCAAGGTGCTCGGCGAGGTCCGCCATCCGCTCAACTCGTCGGACTTCTCCTCCTTCCTGCTGCAGGCCCAGGCCTCCAAGGCCAAGGTGGTCGCGCTGGCGAATGCCGGCGGCGACACCACCAACGCGCTGAAGCAGGCTTCCGAATTCGGCCTGACCCAGGGCGGCCAGAAGATGATCGCACTGCTGCAGGAGATCACCGACACGCATTCGCTCGGCATCAAGGCGACGCAGGGCCTGATCGTCACCGACGCCTTCTACTGGGACATGAACGACGAAACGCGCGCCTTCTCCAAGCGCTTCAACGAGAAGGTCGGGCACATGCCGACCATGATCCAGGCCGGGCTCTATTCGGCGACCATGCACTATCTGAAGGCGATCGACGCCATCAAGACCGACGAGGCGCCGAAGGTGATGGAGCAGATGCGCAAGACGCCGGTCAACGACTTCTTCGCCAAGAACGGCAAGATCCGCATCGACGGCCGCATGGTCCACGACATGTACCTGTTCGAGGTCAAGAAGCCCGAGGAATCCAAGGGCGAGTGGGACCTCTACAAGCTGATCGCCACCGTGCCCGGCGACGAAGCCTTCCGTCCGCTCGACAAGGGCGGCTGCCCGCTGGTGACGCACTAAGTTCGGCAGTCTCTGTCATTGCATCAGCGCAGAATTGCTTCGCAATTTTGTCGCGAGCTCCTCGCAATGACGAAAAGACACGACAGCGCGCCCAGTGAAAACCGGGCGCGCTTCGTTTAGGCAGCTACACGAGCTGCATTACTCCGAGTACTTGAACTCGGGCATATTCTTCAGCTCGTCCTTGCTGGCGTTGAACACGGCGTGGTCCGGATACCATTTCGACGTGGACGACGTCGTGGTCGCCGCGGGCTTGTCGGTGCCGGTCGCAGCGCCGGTGGTGGTGGTCGCGGCGGGCTTGGCACCCTGGTTTGCGCCAGTGTAGGCGACGGCCTCGTTGACGAACTTCAGCTTCTCATAGGGCACGGCGACGAGATGCTCGCCCATGCCGAGGAAGCCGCCGACGCCGATCACCGCGATCTTGATGTCGCCGCTCTTGTCCATCAGCAGATCATTGATCGTACCGATGTTCTCGTTGGCTTCGTTGTAGACCTTGAGGCCGTCCATCTTGGACGTACGCCACTGGCCGGTTGCGGTCGTGGACGTCGTCGTGGCGGTGGTGGCCGCCGTCGGCGCCTTGTCGGTGGTGACGGTCGGCGATTGCGCGTACGCAACGGTCGCAAGCAGGGCTGTGCCGGCAAGGCCGGCGACGATCGACTTCATCATCATGTTGTCCTCTCCTTCAACAAAAAAACTCGTGCGGAGAAAACAGCGCTGATCACGCACAGTTCCGTGCGCGCGGCAATTTCGTCGCGCAATGCGCGAGCGCGAACTTCACCGTGGAATGTTCCTGCGTCACCCAGGAACATTTTGCGCCGCACGGTTCCCCGCCGACGACCATACGCCCTGGGTGAAGCATGATCGCGGCGAGGAAACGCGCCGACCCAGCGTCGCCCAGGTCAGCTCTTGTAGTCAGGTCAGCTCTTGTAGTCGATCAACAGCGCGGAGATGTCAGCGCTGCTGGATGAGCCGCCGTTTGCGCCATACGACGACGCCGACGATTGCGACTGCTGCAGCGCCTGGAGAAACTGCTGGAGGATTTCGGTTGTCGTGGACTCGGTCGATGTGCTGCTGGTCGACGACGCCGTCGTTAAATCCGAAGAGCTGTCGTCCGACGGCGGCGGGCCGGGGGGCGGTCCGCCTGCTCCACCGGGGCCGCCCGCCCTGCCGGGACCGTTGGCAAAGGCGGACTGAAACACGCTCTTCAGCTCCTCGGCCTGGTCCGAGGTCAGCGTCCCGTTCGACACTTCGTTCGAGATCAGGTCGTCGATCTTCGACTGCATCTCGTCCTTGGAGGGACGCGCGCCGCTCGACTGGTCGCTCGCCCGGCTCTGCTGGAGCGCCGTGTCGATGTCGGTCAGGGCGGTCGAGAGCGCGGACTGGTCCGACGACGAGATCGTGCCGGCGGAGACTTGCGATTGCAATTCCTGCTGCAGCCGCTGCAGCGGTGACTGGGTGCTGCCGGCGGAGGCCGCCGAAATCGAGGTCATGATGGCTCCGTGGGTCTTGCGGGGTTTCGTCGCGAGCACCGCCACGATATGGTTTACGGCCTTAACGAGAACTTGCCGCTCCACTGCCCGGTCATGTCCCGGCATTGCGGCAAGGTCTCCGGAAACACTCCGAAACAAAAATCTTCGCCATTTGGCCCAAATCTTGGACAAACAAAGCGCATGGCCATTCCCAATCCCAACATCCTGGTCGTCGAGGACGACCGCGAAACCCGGACGTTGATCGCGAAGTACCTGCGCAACAACGCCTGCAACGTCACCGCCGTGAGCGACGGCCGCGAGATGTCGCGCGCGATGGCCGACCATCGCGTCGACCTGATCATCCTCGACGTCATGCTGCCGGGCGAGGACGGCCTCAGCCTCTGCCGCAAGGTGCGCGCGGAGGCGCAGACGCCGATCATCATGCTGACCGCGCGCGGCGAGGACGTGGACCGCATCGTCGGCCTCGAGATGGGCGCGGACGACTATCTGCCGAAACCGTTCAACCCGCGCGAGCTGCTCGCCCGCATCAACGCGGTGCTGCGCCGCCAGGCCGCGGCTCAAGCGGCGAGCTCGATCGAAGGCGCCTCCACGCTCACCTTCGAGGGCTGGCGCATCGACCTGCGCCTGCGCGAATTGCGCAATCCCGAAGGCGCGCGCGTCGCGGTGACCAGTGCCGAGTTCGATCTGCTGCGGACGTTCTGCGAGCGGCCCGGCCGCGTACTGTCGCGCGACAGCCTGCTCGACCTCACGCAAGGGCGCAACACCGGCTCGTTCGAGCGCTCCATCGACGTGCTGGTGAGCCGCATCCGCCGCAAGATCGAGCCCAGCCCGGCCGATCCCACCATCATCAAGACGGTGCGCTCCGGCGGCTATCTGTTCACGCCGAGGACCGAAGTTGCAAGAACTGAAGCAGCGAGCAACGAGGCGGTGACCGCGCCCCTGAGCAGCTGAGGAACGACCGTCATGACGCCGTTCCGCTTCTTCCACCTCAAGAGCATCGGCGGGCAGATCGCCGCGCTGGTGGTGGCCTCGATCGTCGCGCTGCATCTGATCCTCACCGCGAGCTTCCTGATCGGCCGGCCGGACCGCGCCGAGCCGCCGCCCGACAGCGCACACCAATTGGCGGACGCGGCCCTGCTGCTCAACGGCGCGGATGCAGGCGAGCGGCCGCGCATTCTCGCCAATATCGCGCGCGCATTTCCGAAGATCGGGATCGAGGTGCTCGCGCCGGAAGCGACCGCCGTCGTCGCCGATGCCGAGGACCCGCACGTGCGCAATGTGCGCCGGCATCTCGGCCAACCGTACAAGGTGATGGCGCTCGCGCCGCAGGACGGCGTGCACCGGGTCGCGATCGGGCTGCCCGACGGCACCACGATCGCGGGCCGCGTCGAGCACGGCCCCCGTCCACCGCGGTTCTGGGGCGGACCATGGATGATGACGCTGCTGTTCGCGCTGATCAGCGTCACGGTGCTGGGGCTATGGGCGGCCTACGCGCTGGCCGCACCGCTGTCGTCCTTTGCCAAGGCCGCTGAGAATTTCAGCCTGGACGGCACCGCCGAGCCGCTGCCCGAGCGCGGCCCGGAGGAGATCCGCTCGGTGGCGCGCGCGCTCAACCGCATGCACGAGCGGATCGCGCGGCTGATGTCGGATCGGACGCGGATGCTGGCCGCAATCAGCCACGATCTGCGCACGCCGATCACGCGCCTGAGGCTGCGCGCCGAGTTCATCGAGGACGAGGGCAACCGCAAGCGCATGCTGATCGACCTCGACCAGATGCGCTCGATGCTGGAATCGGTGCTGTCGCTGCTGCGCGACGACCGCAAGGTCGAGGCGGTGACATTGGTGGACATCGCCAGCACGCTGCAGCTCGTCGCCGATCAGTTCAGCGACATGGGCCATGTCGTGCATTACGACGGGCCGGGATGCGCGACCGCCGCCGCGCGGCCCGACGACCTGCATCGCGGCGTCACCAACCTCGTCGAGAACGCAGTGCGCTTCGGCGCCGAGGTGACGATCCGCCTCGACGTCTCGGGCACCACGCTCGTCATCGACGTCGAGGACGACGGCCCCGGCATCTCGGATGCGCGCAAGCAGGAGATGCTGGAGCCGTTCGTGCGCGGCGACGATGCCCGCACCATGGACGAGTCCACCGGTTTCGGGCTCGGCCTGTCGATCGCGCGCGCGATCGCGCTCGCCCATGGCGGCGAGCTGTCGCTGCACGACCGCGCCCCGCACGGATTGATCGTGCGGATGCAATTGCCGGTCTGGCAGGAGCCGCGGCTGGCGGCTTGACCTCAAGCGGCGAGCTGCGGGTGCTCGACGGCCTCATGCTCGAAGATCGCTACGGCCTCGAAGCGATAATTGCAGGCGTGGCAGGTCCAGAGATAGGAGATCCGCCCCTCGCCCGGCTCGATCCAGTCCGGCTGCGGGATCGGCGTGCCGCACTGGGCACAGGGATTGTGCCTGGGGACGTCGCCGAAATGCGCCTTGGCCATGTTCGATTTCATCATGGCACCTCTCCCGATTTGCAGCAGCTTCATACTCGCTTTCGCGCATCGGCGCGAATAGACAGGCGTGCTGTCGCGAGCGGGGTCTGCGCCCCGCGTATCGCCTAGACTGGCTTTGCGTCGTAACGACGGCCTCGTGCCGCAAGTTCGCCGATGGCGGCGTTTGGCCACATCATCGCCGCGTTCGGGAGGCCTAACGGCAGCCGGGTGCAGGTCACTTTCCAAGGACCTTAAGGAATATCTGATGAAGATTTTACGCATTGCCGCGCTGCTCGCGGCCACACTGACGTTGCCGCAGGCCGCCTTCGCCGGTGAGGCCGAATACGCCGAGATGGTCGCGGCCCATGCGCGCGCCAACGGCGTGCCGGAAGCGCTGGTGCACCGCGTGATCATGCGCGAGAGCCGCTATCAGCCGGGCCTCGTCGGCCGTGGCGGCACCATCGGCCTGATGCAGATCAAGCTCGCGACCGCCCGCGGGGTCGGCTACACCGGCGATGCCGCCGGCCTGCGCGATCCCAACACCAACCTCACCTATGCCGTGAAGTACCTCGCCGGCGCCTATCGCGCCGCCAATGGCGACCACGCACGAGCCGTGCGTTATTTCGCGGGCGGCTATTACTACGCTGCAAAGCGCCAGCGGCAGGCAGCCGTGCAGGTCGCCAATATGGGCGAGCCCAATCTGGGTCAGGGCAATTTCGGCCAGCCTTGGCTCGAGCCGAACGGCAACCCGCAGCCGATGTTCGGCGCGCCGTCGCACCGCAAGCTCGCGCAACGCGTCCGCAACGCGCGGGCGCAGGCGCCTCAATAGCAACTCTCGGACGCGGTATCCCACATATGCATTGGCCGCGGCTCTGCGATGCATCACGCCGCCCAAACGCGGCGGGCTGCATCGTGTCCAGGGCACGAGCGGTGGGGTTCCGCCCCAAACGCGTTGACACCGTCCGTCACTGGCATACATTAGAGGCGTTCCGAGGGGTGCTCCGAGGAGGAGCTGAGATACCGCTAAACGGGCAATGATGCCCGGGACCGCGGTGACCCTTTGAACCTGATCCGGGTCATGCCGGCGAAGGGACAGGGATGTTGCAGACGACCAAGCGACCGGATTCCCCGGTATCCATCATCGGCGCAGGCATTGCCGGAGCCTGGCAGGCGTTGTTGTTCGCGCAGGCCGGCCACGCCGTGACCCTACACGAGCGCGGTGACGCCGCGATGACCGACGCCACCAGCCACTGGGCCGGCGGCATGCTCGCGCCCTATTGCGAGGCCGAGGTCGCCGAACCCATCATCAGCCGCCTCGGTCTTCGCTCGCTCGACATCTGGCGCCGTGAGCTCCCGGACACGCCCTTCAACGGCTCCCTCGTCGTCGCTCATCCCCGCGAGCGCGACGATTTCGAGCGCTTTGCCCGGATGACCGATGGCCACGAGCGGCTCGATGCCGCCGGCCTCGCCGCACTCGAGCCGTCGCTGGAGGGCCGTTTCCGCGACGCGCTGTTCTTCCCGACCGAGGGCCATGTCGAGCCGCGCCGCGTGCTGCCCAGGCTGCATGAGCGCATCGTTGCGGCCGGCGGCACCATCAAGTTTTCCAGCGACGTCAGCGCCCAGGACCTCGCAAAGGAGCCCGACGGCATCGTGATCGACTGCCGTGGCCTTTCGGCGCGCGACGAGCAGCCGGAGCTGCGCGGCGTCAAGGGCGAGATGATCCTGATCGAGACGGCCGAGGTGCAGCTGTCGCGCCCGGTGCGGCTGATCCATCCGCGCTGGCCGCTTTACGTGATCCCGCGCGAGGACGGCCTGTTCATGCTGGGCGCGACCTCGATCGAGGCCGAAGACACCGGCGTCAGCGTCCGCTCCGCGCTGGAGCTGCTAGGCGCCGCCTATGCCGTGCACCCGGCGTTCGGCGAGGCCCGCATCGTCGAATTCGGCTCGGGCCTGCGTCCGGCCTATCCCGACAACCTTCCGCGCATCGGCATCCGCGGCGGCAAGATCAGCGTCAACGGGCTCTACCGCCACGGCTTCCTGCTCGCCCCGGCACTCGCCGAGCTGACGCTCGCCTATGTCCAGCGCGGCCAGATCGACAATGAGGTGATGCAGTGCGCGTGATCGTCAACGGCGAGGATCGCGAGGTGACGTCCGCCAGCGTGGACGCGCTGCTCAGCGAGCTCGACTACGAGGGCACCCATTTCGCCATCGCGCTGAACTACGACGTCGTGCCGAAAAGCCGCTGGGCCGAGACGCAGCTGAAGGCCGGCGACGAGATCGAGATCATCACGCCGCGGCAGGGAGGGTGAGGGATGAAGGCAAGCTCTCTCCCCATGTCGTCCCGGCGAAAGCCGGGACCCATAACCACCTCCCTTCATTGGGACGAACGATCTCTCCCCGCATGCCCCAAGCGAAATCACGCGGTATGGGTCCCGGCCTTCGCCGGGACGACAATTGAGGAGACACCTCCCACATGGTGACCTTCTACGGCAAGACCTTCGCCTCGCGCCTCCTGATCGGCAGCGCACTCTATCCCTCGCCCGCGATCATGCAGGCGGCGATCCGCAGCTCCGGCTCCAACATCGTCACGGTGTCGCTGCGGCGCGAGGCCGCCGGCGGCAAGTCCGGCGATGCGTTCTGGAAGCTGATCCGCGAGCTCGACGTCACCGTGCTGCCGAACACCGCCGGCTGCCGCACCGTGCGCGAGGCGGTGACGACGGCCAAGCTCGCCCGCGAATTGTTCGGCACGTCCTGGATCAAGCTGGAAGTCATCGCCGACAACGACACGCTGCAGCCCGACGTCGTCGGCCTCGTCGAGGCCGCAACCATCCTGATCAAGGACGGCTTTGAGGTGTTTCCCTACTGCACCGAGGATCTCTCGGTCGCGAACCGCCTCGTCGATGCCGGCTGCAAGGTGGTGATGCCGTGGGCAGCTCCCATCGGCAGCGCGAAAGGCATCACCAACCGCGACGCGCTGAAATTGCTGCGCGACCGGCTGCCCGACATCACGCTGGTGGTCGACGCCGGCATCGGTGCGCCCTCGCACGCCGCCCACGCGCTCGAGCTCGGCTATGACGCCGTGCTGCTCAACACCGCCATTGCGAAAGCCGCCGATCCCGTCGCCATGGCCAACGCCTTCCGCCTCGGCATCGAGGCCGGCCGCACCGCCTACGAGGCCGGGCTGATGAACGCCCGCGACTTCGCCTCCCCCTCCACCCCTGTCGTTGGGACTCCGTTCTGGCATGCCGTATCCTGATCGCTTCTATCCCGTCGTCGACAGCCTCAAATGGGTCGAGCGGCTGACCAAGCTCGGCGTCGGCACCATCCAGCTGCGCGCGAAGGAGCTCAACGACGCCGACGCGCTGCAGACCGTCACCGACGCGCTGGCAATCACCGAGGGCACGCAGGCCAGGCTGGTCGTGAACGACTATTGGCGCGCGGCGATCGTCGCGGGCGCAAAGTATCTCCACCTCGGCCAGGAAGACCTCGCCGATGCCGACCTCGATGCGATCCGCGAGGCGGGCCTGTCGCTCGGCATCTCCACCCATGACGACGCAGAGCTGGCGACTGCGCTCGAAGCCAAGCCCGATTACGTCGCGCTCGGTCCGATCTTCTTCACCACCTTGAAGTCGATGCGCTTCGAGCCGCAGGGCATTCCGAAGATCACGGAATGGAAGAAGCGCATCGGCAACATCCCGCTGGTCGCGATCGGCGGCATCAAGTTCGAGCACGCCGCGGAGATCTTCGCCGCGGGCGCGGATTCGATCGCGGTGGTGTCCGACGTCACGCAAAACCCCGACCCCGATGCCCGCGTGCGGCAATGGCTCGGCCTGTCCAAGGAGGCGGCGTGATGCTCGCTCCGCTCTCACGCCACGTCATTGCGAGGAGCCCTTGCGACGAAGCAATCCAGACTGTCTCCGCAGAGAGATTCTGGATTGCTTCGCTGCGCTCGCAATGACGGAGCAAGAACTCACCAGCGTCGTTCCGGCGCGCATGCACACCAATTAAACCGGAGGATCCCATGAACATCCGCTCCAACCCCGACAAGACTGTCCCCGCCGTCACCACCGGCCCGCTCCCCTCCTCGCGAAAAATCTTCGCCTCGCCTGACGCCGCGCCCGACCTGCGCGTCCCCCTGCGCGAGATCATCCTCTCCGAAGGCGCGGGCGAGCCGAACCTGCCGGTCTACGACACCTCGGGCCCCTACACCGATCCGTCCGTGACCATCGACGTCAACGCCGGCCTCGCCCGGAGCCGCAAGCAATGGGTGCTGGAGCGCGGCGGCGTCGAGGAATATGACGGACGCCAGATCAAGCCGGAGGACAATGGCAGCGTCTCCACCGACAAGGCCGCGCGCGCCTTCTCGGCCTATCACAAGCCGCTGCGTGGCCTCGACGGCCACAAGATCACCCAGCTCGAATTCGCCCGCGCCGGCATCGTCACCAAGGAGATGATCTACGTCGCGGCCCGCGAGAACCTCGGCCGCAAGCAGCAGCTCGAGCGCGCGGAAGCCGCCCTCGCCGACGGGGAAAGTTTTGGCGCCGCCGTGCCCGCCTTCATCACGCCTGAGTTCGTCCGCGACGAGATCGCGCGCGGCCGCGCCATCATCCCCTCCAACATCAACCACAGTGAGCTCGAGCCGATGATCATCGGCCGCAACTTCCTGACCAAGATCAACGCCAATATCGGCAACTCGGCGGTGACGTCGTCGGTCGAGGAAGAGGTCGAGAAGATGGTGTGGGCGATCCGCTGGGGCGCCGACACCGTGATGGACCTCTCGACGGGCCGCAACATCCACACCACGCGCGAGTGGATCCTGCGCAACTCCCCGGTGCCAATCGGCACCGTGCCGATCTACCAGGCGCTGGAGAAGTGCAACGGCGATCCCGTCAAGCTGACCTGGGAGCTCTACAAAGACACCCTGATCGAGCAGTGCGAGCAGGGCGTCGACTATTTCACCATCCACGCCGGCGTGCGCCTGCAATACATCCACCTCACCGCGAGCCGCGTCACCGGCATCGTCTCGCGCGGCGGCTCGATCATGGCGAAGTGGTGCCTGGCGCATCACAAGGAGAGCTTCCTCTACACCCATTTCGACGAGATCTGCGACCTCATGCGCAAGTATGACGTCTCGTTCTCGCTCGGCGACGGCCTGCGCCCGGGCTCGATCGCCGACGCCAACGACCGCGCGCAATTTGCCGAACTCGAAACCCTCGGCGAGCTGACAAAAATCGCGTGGGACAAGGGCTGCCAGGTCATGATCGAAGGCCCCGGCCACGTGCCGATGCACAAGATCAAGATCAACATGGACAAGCAGCTCAAGGAATGCGGCGAAGCGCCGTTCTACACGCTTGGACCGCTGACCACCGACATCGCGCCGGGCTATGACCACATCACCTCAGGCATCGGCGCCGCCATGATCGGCTGGTTCGGCTGCGCCATGCTCTGCTACGTCACGCCGAAGGAGCATCTCGGCCTGCCCGACCGCAACGACGTCAAGACCGGCGTCATCACCTACAAGATCGCCGCCCACGCCTCCGACCTCGCCAAGGGCCACCCCGCCGCGCAACTGCGCGACGACGCCCTCTCCCGTGCCCGCTTCGAATTCCGCTGGACCGACCAGTTCAACCTCGGCCTCGATCCGGACACCGCAAAAAGCTTCCACGACGAGACCCTGCCCAAGGAAGCCCACAAGGTCGCGCATTTCTGCTCGATGTGCGGCCCAAAGTTCTGCTCGATGAAGATCACGCAGGACGTGCGGGATTACGCCGCGACGCTGAACGATCCGAACTCGGTTGGCATGTCGATGAGCGGGACGGCCGAGGACGGAATGGCGAAGATGAGCGCGAAGTTCAAGGAGATGGGGAGCAGCGTTTATCTCGATGCGGAGAAGGTGAAGGAGAGCAATCGGGTTTTGTGACCTGCCGGCAGCAACACTTCAACCTCAAAAGGGGCGATCGAGCGATCGCCCCTTTTTCATTGCACCCATAACTATGTTCGCACTATGGTTGTAGACGCTATGTGAGAAATTGCCGTTAGAGATGCTTTAGGGGCGGGGACCGGGATGGCTGGCGTAATTTATATTCTCACGAATGTAGCGATGCCTGGCATCATCAAGATCGGCATAACCGAAGGTGACATTGCGGATCGAGTCAGGGGCTTAGATAACACCTCCGTACCCCTGCCATTTGAATGCTTTTATGCAGCTCAAGTCGCTGAACCTTGGAAGGTGGAGAAAGCGATACACGAGGCTTTCGGCGACAATCGCATTCGTAAGAGTCGTGAGTTCTTTCGAATTTCACCAGACAAGCCCAAAGCGGTCGTTGAGCTACTCTGCCAAAAGAACGTAACTCCCGGGCAAGAGATCCTGAGTGAGGCCGACGATCAAGAGGCATTGAACGAAGAACGAAAACGCAGGGCCAATTTCCGTTTCTCTTTAATAGGCATCAAGCCCGGCACAGAATTACAATCGGTTTTTGACGATAACATCACTTGCAGAGTGAAGAACGATCGCTGGGTCGAATTTCGTGGCGAGGAACA
Source organism: Bradyrhizobium sp. 1(2017) (assembly GCF_011602485.2). Taxonomy (NCBI): domain Bacteria; kingdom Pseudomonadati; phylum Pseudomonadota; class Alphaproteobacteria; order Hyphomicrobiales; family Nitrobacteraceae; genus Bradyrhizobium; species Bradyrhizobium sp. 1(2017). The sequence continues at coordinate 6,467,714 of NZ_CP050022.2, forward strand.
CAGCCTCTCAAGCTCTGCGCTAATAGTTGCTCACGAAAAGGGACTCGGATGGGCAGCCATACAGGGACCGCAGTACTGGAAACACAACGGCAAGACTCTTGCAGAACTGCGCGAGGAAACGGCGCAAGAGGATTAAGGACAACGTTCAGGAGTGGACCGCCGAGCATCGGAGAAGCGATGACAACCGTAGAGGCCCTTGCGCTGGGGACAAAGTACGTAGTACTTCCTCTTGCGAGTGCGGCCTTTTGGGGCTGCGATAAAAGGATGGATCGAGAATCGACGCTTCCTAAAGCTTGAGGCTTCCCGAAATATCGCTGGGCGCTCGCGAGGAGAGCTAAGGTATATCAAGCCGAGATGGCCTGCAGAATAGATCGAGATAGAGTTTTACCGGTGTCGGTTTTGACATTTGGCTCATTGGCTGGATTCGAAGTTCATCAGAGGGGTGGTGCGCTCTGGAGACAACAAAGAAGAGGATTTGTTCATTCGAGGTGGCTTCTACTAACCTGACCAACTTCTGCTGGACTATCAAATCACGCAGAACAACAGGAGACAATTCGGGAGTGTGGTCCTAAAGTTGGACGCAAGTGGTAGGACTTTGGTTGGGAGTTTCATTGGTCATTACGACGAGCCTTTGGGGGGCATATTGTCTCTTCAGAAAATGGCCTGAGATTTGGGTCGCCCGGATGAACGGACTACGCGCTGTGGATGATTGATCGGTCTACCTCCCCCCACCGCCTCCCCGACCAGCTCCGTCCCGACCTCCGCCTCGTCTTCGTCGGCACCGCCGCCTCGACGCGTTCGGCCGAGGTCGGGCACTATTACGCGCATCCCGGCAATCGGTTCTGGCGTGCGATCCATGAGGCCGGGATCACGCCGCGGCGGTATCAGCCGAGCGAGTTCGCATCGCTGATCGAGCTCGGGATCGGCTTCACCGATCTCTCCAAGACGGGCGTCGGGATGGATCACCAGATCGTGGCGGAGACGATCGACGTATCAGGCTTCAGGGCGAAGATCGACAAGTACCGGCCGCGGACGATTGCGTTCACGAGCAAGAAGGCGGCGAGCTTGTTTTATGGCCGGCCGTCGAGCGGGATTTCGCTGGGGCGGCAGAAGCGCGACGATTGTCCGGCGGAGATATTCGTGCTGCCGTCGCCCTCGGGTGCGGCGTCGGGGCAGTGGACGCTGGAGCCGTGGCGGGAGCTGGCGGCGTGGATCGCGGCGTAGCACACTCGCCGCCCCGCACTCCGTCGTCGTCCTGGCGAAAGCCAGGACCCATTACCACCACGGGGCATTTGGCGAAGATTGATAACGCCGATCCTGCACGACAACTGCTCCCTGGGGTAATGGGTCCTGGCTTTTCGCCAGGACGACACCGCTGATAACTCGTAGCCCGGATGAGCGAAGCGATATCCGGGGTCGGCGGTTGACCCGCATATCGCTTCGCTCATGCGGGCTACAGGTCCTGCGAAGCCGCCTGTCGGAATCCACCCCCGCCGTTCGTCCTCCGGACAAACCGCGACCACCCGGAGCCGCCGATGCCCACCATCACCGCCTTCGAAAACTCCCCCGACCGCGGCCGGGGGCAGGCGCGCGACATGCGGGTGCGCTGGGCGCTGGAGGAGGCCGGGCAGCCCTATGACGTCCGCCTCGTCTCCTTCGCCGCGATGAAGGCGCCCGCGCATCTCGCGCTGCATCCGTTCGGGCAGATTCCGACCTATGAGGACGGCGACCTCGCTTTGTTCGAGTCCGGCGCGATCGTGCTCCACATCGCCGAACGTCATGCCGGGCTGCTGCCAGCCGAGCCGAACGCACGGAGCCGCGCCATCGCGTGGATGTTCGCCGCGCTGAGCACGGTGGAGCCGCCGATCGTCGAGCTGACGATGGCGTTGCTGTTCGAGCGCGACAGGAGCTGGCACAAACAGCGCCTGCCCATGCTGCAGGAGCGCGTCCGCATCAGGCTCGGCGAATTGTCCCGCCACATCAGTGGTGCCGACTGGCTCGATGGCGCGTTCAGTGCCGGCGATCTCATGATGGTGACGGTGCTGCGGCGGCTGAACACGTCGGGGCTGCTGGACGAGCATCCCACGATCGCCGCCTACGTCGCACGCGGCGAGGCACGGCCGGCCTTCAGGCGGGCCTTCGATGCGCAGCTGGCGGTGTTCGACACGGCGTCGCGTTCGTAGGGAGCCGGGCCACACCCTCGGCGGTCGTCCCGGCCTAGTGCGCAATTGCGCACGGGAGCCGGGACCCATAACCTCAGGGAGAAGTTTGGCGAAGACTCGTCGTTCGGTACTGCGCCCGCGTGCAACAGATAGATCACGCGGTATGGGTCCCGGCTTTCGTCGGGACGACACCGTGGACTTGACGAACCCTGCTGCCCATTGCGCCGGTCGCGCCACCCCTGCATTCTAGGCTCCGCCAACAGAGGAGCCCGCCCATGCTGACCCTCTATTCCTACCCGCAATTGTTCGGCGTCGCCGACAACAACGGCTACGGCCTCAAGGTCTATGCCTTCCTCAGACTCGCGGGCGTGCCGTTCGTGCATGAGCACGTCTTCGATGCCTCCGCCGCGCCGCGCGGGCAGCTGCCTTACATCGTCGACGACGGCGAAACCGTCGGCGACAGCGAGACCATCATCGCCTACGCGACCACGAAATATCGCCTCACGATCGATGCCGGCCTGTCACCGGACCAGCGCCGCACCAACCATTTCGTCACGCGCATGCTGGACGATCTCTACTGGGTGATGTCCTATTCGCGCTGGAAGGACGAGCGCTTCTATCCGGCGTTCCGCGACGGCTTCATCGCGCAGCATCCGCAGATCGACGCTGATGGCTTCGAGAAGGCCAAGGCCTACAACGCGCAGCGCTATCACTACCAGGGCATCGGCCGCTACACGCCCGAGCAGGCTTACGCGCGGGGGCTCGCTGACTTACAGGTGCTCGCGGAAATCGTGCCCGCGCAGGGCTTCGTCCATGGCGCGGCGCCGACCAGCTGTGATGCCGGCATCTACGGCTTCGTCGCCAACATCTATTTCTTTCCGATCCCGACGCCGCTGAAGGCGTTCGTCGATGCGCACGCAAACCTCGTCGCGCATTGCGAGCGGATTCATGCAGCGGTCGGCGGGAAATAGGGTGGGTTTGACAGGCTATCGCCCAAAATCAGCCCCAGAGTTTCCATGCCTTAGTCTTGCTTTGGTCAAAGCTGCACGAGGGAGTGGGCAATGCGGAAGTCGGACGACCAACCTCATTCAGCGTCAACCCGGGCAGGAGGCGCAGATGCAGTCCACGCTGGAAATGCAGTCCACCCCCGACGTCAAGCCAGCCGATCCACCCGCCGTCGATCCGGGGCCCTCCACGCAGAGATCGAAACTGTCCGAGCCGGACAAGGAGCTGGTTGCACGCGCCGATGAAAGGCTCGCGCATGCCTATCAACAGATCGCGCTCGCCGATGAACAACTCGCACGTATGAACCAGCAGATGTCCAGATTGGGGCCTGAGCCGGGCCGCCAGCCCAACCGCCGCTCCTCCCGGCACCGGTCGATGCTGCGCGGTTTGATCGGGCTCTCGTTGGCAGCGTGCATCTTCAGCGCTGCCTTTGCCTCGCAGTTCGCCGGCGAAGCGACCCAGCAGATGATTTCCCGCTGGGCTCCGCCAGCGGTTTCGGCGTCCGTGCTGCCGAACGAAACAACGCAGCCCTCCATCCAGCCGGACGCGCCTTCCGTTCGGTTGGCTGCGGCTGACGCGCCCCTTCCGCAAGCCCTGCCTGCGGCTCAGACGACACAGCAGGAGACGGTGCCAACCGCTGCCGCGATACCGGCCGAGCTGACACAGTTGCTCGAGACGATGTCGCGCGATCTCGCCAGCGTGCTGCAAAAGATCGACGAGCTCAAAGCCAGCCAGGACCAGCTGGCCCGCGACCAGGCGAATACCGCCGAGCAGGTCAAGGCCAATCAGGAACAGGTGGCGCGTCTCGTTGCCACGCGCGCCGAGCAGCGAGCGGCGACCGTGACACCCTTGCCACGGCCAGTGACCGCCCCTGCGCGCACGCCAACGCCGCCGACGCAGGCCAGAGCGCAGCGGGAGGCGCCAGTGCAATTGCGGCCGCAGGTGCGGTAGCAAGGTTCGCGCTACGCACCGGCAGGCTTCGCCGCACGCTACCGCATCGTGATCGCAAGGCCGCTGAGATCGGCATTCGCCATCAGGCCGACCTGGTGGCCGGTCAGCTCAAGCACGGCGCCCTTCTGGTTGGTCAGCACGATGGCGCGGGCGCCGCGGCCGACGGCAAGGCCGGCGCCGGCCGCGCCATAGACGCCGGCAACATCGGAGGGGCGGTTGATGTTGGAGACGCGGCCGCGCAGCACGGTCTTGGAGCCGCCGAAGACGAGGCCGTAGTCGAGCCCACCGGTCGAGAGCGCATAGGAGCGGCCGCGGAAGTTCAGCACGCCCGAGCCGCCGGAACCGCCGATGATCCAGCCCGCCTTGTAGATCGTCAGCGTCACGAAGCCGCCGTCGGCCTGCGCCGCGGTCGAGAGGCCGGCCAAAGCGGCGATGGCCACAAACGCGGCGCGGAAGGTGGATGCGAACTTCATGGGGCGTCTCCGGGGGCTATTTTTCAAGGCAGGATTCGAATCAGACGCGGCGAATCTATCCGATCGATCGCGGCGGCAACATGATGGAAGCGCCGCGCATGACGCGCAACTGCGCGCAGCGGGCGCACCTCGCCCCCCCTGCGGAGCCGAGCAAGCGCCTCGTCCTTCGGGATGGGCCGCGGGGAGCTTTCCGCGATTGCGCTGCGCGCGGGGCCGGGGCGAACCAGTCGCCGCTCCCGCCCATCACCATTCTGCCAGTGTTTTGCCCGACGGGTCAACATTTAATTCTGATTTTCAGAACACATTGACACGCCGCGCCTTTTCTACTGTGCATGGGGTTGTTTTCGCACTTTTTGTTTTGAGTGCCGCTTCGCCTGCCGCTACGCTCGTGCATCAGCGACCGTCTCCGAGGTGATCCCATGCCGATCCAGCATTTCGCGCCCCCACCGCACATCAAGGCACCGCCGCTGTCTTTTGCCACCCGCGTCGGCGACCTCCTGTTCGTCTCAGGCATACCCGGCTTCGACGCCCATGGCGCGCTGCCCGAAGGCTTCGAGACTCAGTTCGCCAATGTCGTCGTCAACATCCGGCGCGTGCTGGACGAGGCGGGCGCGACGTTCCGCGACCTCGTCAAGGTCAACGTGCTCCTGACCCGCGCCTCCGATGTCGCCGCCATGAACGCGCTCTATGCCGGCGCCTTTGGCCCGGCGCCCTACCCCGCGCGCACGACTTGCGTGGTGCAGGCGCTGCCCGATCCGAGGATGCTGATCGAGATCGAGGCGGTGGCGTCGCTCTCAAAGTGAGCCACGCCGAATGCTTGTGACTTGTCGGGCACGCGGCCAAACCAAGTGCACCGCTGCATCTGACATGTCCGTGAACGGCCGCTCCCCCCGGCTTGCAAAGGACCTGCTTTTACCGCACGAATTTTCGCATCCCACATCCCCTCAAGGAGATACTTCATGCGTCGCGTTCTCGCCCTCTGTGCCGTTGCCGGCATCGCCAGTTCCGTGTTTGCCGTGCCCGCCTCGGCGCAGGTCGGCTATTACGTGATCCGCTGGGACAACACCGGCATCTGCCAGGTCTGGAACGAGGACCTGAAGTACAAGCCGTTCCAGTTTGGGGTGTCGACCTACAAGGTGGTCAGCAAGCCGCTCCCGACCTTCCAGCAGGCCTCCGATCTGCAGATCAAGCTGCGCTCCGAGCGCCGCTGCACGCTCTGAGCGCTGCACCACGAATTGGGTTCGAAGGGCGGGTCGCGCGGGCGATCCGCCCTTTCCTTTTGCGATGGCCCCCGGCGTTTTCCGGCCGAAATCACGCATTTTCCGCGCGCGTTCTTTGAACCTCGGCGGCCGGCGGAACTACTCACATCTTGTCCGGGGCGCCTGCCAAGCGCGTCCCGCACCAGCCCTCCCCATCATTGGCGGGAGGCGCATCCCATCTTTCATTTGAGGAGCTGATCATGCGTCGTATTTCCATGCTGTGCGCTGCCGCGGGCCTTGCCGTCACTGCGTTCGTCGCAGCGAGCCCCGCCGAAGCCAGCTATCACCTGATCCGCTGGCAGGACAGCGGCTTCTGCCAGATCTGGGACGAGAGCATCCCGACGACGCCGTGGCCGGCCGGCTATCATCGCGCCAGCGCGAGCGTGCCGACATTCATCGACGCCCTCGCGGTGAAGGACGCCGCGCTCAAGAGCGGCGGCTGCACCTGGTAAGATTTCGATCGGCGGACGAAGAGCCGGGCAAGGACGCTTGGCGTCCTTGCCCGGTTTGTTTTTGCGTTGCGTGAACGAGAGCTGAGGCGCGCTCACGCGTCCTTGTGCGCGCCGGGATGGATCAGGATATCGCGCGCGGCGGCGAGGTCGATGAAGGCTTCCGCGCTGCCGCCGTGATCGGGATGCATGCCCTTGGCGGCCCGGCGATAGGCCTGGTTGATGTCCTCGCAGGTGAGCTGCACGGCGAGCGGCAGGCCGAGCACCTTGCGGGCGCGATCCTCGCTCGACAGCTTCTTCGGCATGGCATTGCGGCGTCCGAAGCGCGGCGCGCTCAGGTCATGAATGACCTCGAGCACCACGCCGACGCGGCGCTGCGCCGCCAGCGTGACGCTGTGATCGTCATTGTCTACGGCCTGTCGCAGCACCGGAAGCGCCTGCTCCGCCGCCTGGCGCAGCGTGACGTCCATGCTCATCCGCACGATCTCGGCGACGATCCGGCCGGCCTCGGCCCAGTCGGCCGATTGCGCCGCCCGCTGGCGTTCGAGTGCGAGTTTCCAGGTTTCGAGCCGTTCCATCATGCGCGCAACGTTTAGCAATGAGGATCAGTATGCCAAGGCCGCCGTTTCCGACCCCTTAATTTCGAGTTAGCCTTTCATGAAACTTCGCAACGAAATCGGGAGGAAATTGTCATGGCATTGCTCGCAAACCACATCGCCGTCGTCACCGGCGCCGGCTCCGGCATCGGCCGGGCGATTGCGGCCGGCTACGCGCGGGAAGGTGCGCAAGTGGTGTTGCTGGACGTCAATGCCGAGACCGTCGCGGAGGCCGCCGGGGAGATCCGCAAGGCCGGCGGCAAGGCCGAGAGCTTCGCGCTCGACGTGACCCGGCGCGAGGACTGCTTCGCGCTGGCCAAGCAGGTCGCGGACAAGGTCGGGCAGGTCTCGATCCTCGTCAACAATGCCGGCATCACCCGCCGCAACGCCTTCACCGCCGAGACCGAGACGGTGGCGAAGGACTGGAACGACATCATCTCGCTCAATCTCAACGGCGTCTTCAACATGACGCAGGCGTTCCTCGCACCGTTGCGCGCGAGCAAAGGCCGCATCGTCAATATCGGCTCGATCCAGTCCTTCGTGCATCTGCGCACGCCGAGCTCGGCGGCCTACACCACTTCGAAACACGGCGTGCTCGGCTTCACCAAAGCGCTGGCGGTCGAGCTCGGCAAGGAAGGCGTGCGCGTCAACGCAATCGGACCCGGCTTTATCGAGACCAACATCAACGCCAATGTGCGCGCGACCAATCCGGCGCTGGTGCAGGCCTTCGTCGATCACACCCCGCTCGCCCGCACCGGCAAGCCCGAGGACATCGTGGGGCCCGCGATCTTCCTCGCATCGGATCTGTCGGCCTATGTCACGGGGACGATCGTGATGGTGGACGGCGGATACCGGACGGTCTGATCAGCGCGAGACAGGTCCGCATCACTTCGCATCCTCCGCCAATCGCGGCAGCTTCGCGGCATTCTCGGGGTCAATTGGTGCGATCGCCCGCGATTAACCTTTCGTTAACCAAACCCGCCCACCGTGGATCTACGGCTTGGGGGTCGTTTGTTCTCGATCCGCTTCCAACGGTGGAAGCGGGCGTTGGTCGGGGAGTATATTGATGACCACTGTTCATGTCGCTGCGCCCGAGCAGGGCGCCCAATTCCTTGCACCCAACCAGATCGTTCCGTTGCTGATCGGCGCAACCGTCGACGAGGTCGAGCGTGAGCTCGTGCTCCAGACGCTGGCACGCTGCGACGGCAACCGCACGCGCGCCTCGCGCGTGCTCGGCCTGTCGGTGCGCACGCTGCGCAACAAGATCCGGATCTATGCCGCGTCCGGAATCGAAGTGCCCGCCTATCAGGATTAGCGCGCGCGACGACGTGCCGATTGATGTTGATCATTCGCGGCGCGATGCGCCGGCGGAATTGCTGCTGTCGTCAAACGCCGCTAAGTAGCTTGCTTCCGTGACAGGGAGCGGTGGCGTGGCAGACGATCAGGGACGACGGCAGGGACCTCAGGGACCGCGCGGGCGGCCGGGCGAGCCGGGACGGCCGGGGCCGCAGGGTCATCCGGGCCGGCGCGGCCCCGACGGCGCGCGCGGCAAGCCGGGTCCGCAGGGCAAGCCCGGGCCGGCCGGAAAGGCAGGACCTCAAGGCAAGTCCGGTCCGCAAGGCAAGCCGGGCGAAGCCGGCCCCCGCGGGGCCGTCGGCGCGCAGGGACCTGCCGGATCGCAAGGGCCGGCAGGACCGCAAGGCCCGCGCGGCGAGCCGGGACCTGCCGGTCAGCTGCCGTCGATCGATCAGGTGCTGCCGTGGCTGGACCAGTTGTTCGACGCCTGGGACGAACGCCGCCGCCAGCGCGAACGTGAGGCCGCCGAGCGCGAGGCGCTGGAGGCTGCCGTGCAGGAAACTGACGAGCCGGTCGTCGATGACGAGAGCGACGACGACGACGGCGGCGATATCAGGAAAAAGAAGAAAAAGAAGAAGCACGGCAAGGATTAGCGCGGCTTCGTGAGCTGAGTCCCAGCTCTGCCGTCGCACCGCTATTGGGCTGCGCCGGGACCGGGACACGAAGCCTCGGTCTAGGAAGCCGCCGAGGAATCATCCTTGCGCGGCAGCATGCCCATGCGCTCGAACTGCCAGCGCATGGCGCGGTACCAGAGATAGCCCACCAACGTGCCGAGCAGCGTCAGGATGACGAGGTTGACGCTGCTGGAAGATCCGCTCCACCACATCATCCAGGCGATCCACAGCACCGTGAAGGTGACGGCACCTGCTTTCAGAGGAAGAAGGGGGCGGCTCATGTTCCTGCTCCGGGCTGTCAATCCCGGTGAGCATCATCGCACGGTCAGCCGGCCTCTTCCGTGAGCCAGATCACGCAATGGGCCATCGCAAAAGCTAACCGAACCGCAGCCGCGAGCGCTCCTTGGCCTTTTCCGCCTCGATTTCACGGTCGCGCGCCGGCGCATGGGTGTGCAGCGAGGCCAGCAGCTTTCGCGCGGCCTCCGACACCTCGGCCACCGCACGCTCGAACACCTCCTCATTGGCCTGCGACGGCTTGTTGAAGCCCGACAGCTTGCGCACGAATTGAAGTGCGGAAGCATGAATCTCGTCCTCCGTCGCCGGCGGCTCGAAGTTGAACAGCGTCTTGATGTTGCGGCACATGCAGTCTCTCCGGATATGTCCCAAGGACGATCGGCGGCGACGAAATCCTACATCCTTCCCCGCGCTTCTGTTAAGTTCCGCGGCAACGCGGCCGCCGAACACGAGCCGCATCGGGGAGAGGACCATGAGAGCTTCTTGCGCGGCACTGTCGGCCGTCCTGCTATCCATCGCGACGTCGGCATGGGCAGCCGATTATCCGGCGCCGAAGCAGGGCGACTGGACCGCCAAGGACTTCAAGTTCCACACCGGCGAGGTCATGCCGGAACTGCGGCTGCACTACACCACCGTGGGGGAGCCCTCGGGCCAGCCGGTGCTTGTGCTGCACGGAACAGGCGGCTCGGGCGCGAGCATGCTGACGCCCGCCTTTGGCGGCGAGCTGTTCGGCGCCGGGCAACCGCTCGACGCCTCGAAATACTACATCATCATTCCCGACAATATCGGCCACGGCAAATCGTCGAAACCGTCCGACGGCATGAAGACGAGCTTCCCGAAATACAATTACGACGACATGGTCGAGGCGCAGTATCGCCTGGTGACGGAAGGGCTCGGCATCAAGCATCTGCGGCTCATCATCGGCAATTCGATGGGCGGCATGCACACCTGGCTGTGGGGCGAGAAATATCCGAAGGCGATGGATGCGCTGGTCCCGATGGCCTCGCAACCGACCGAGATGGCATCGCGCAACTGGATGCTGCGGCGGATCATGCTCGACACCATCCGCAACGATCCCGACTACAATAACGGCGATTACACCAGCCAGCCGCGCACGATGAAATACGCCATCACCGCCTATGGCATCGCCAGTATCGGCGGCACGCTGGCCTATCAGTCGCAGGCGCCGACGGCGGCGAAGGCCGACAAGATCGTGGACGACCGGCTGGCGATGCCGATCACGGCGGATGCCAACGACTTCGTCTATCAGTGGGAGTCCTCGCACGACTACAATGCCGGCGAGAGGCTGGAGGCAATCGAAGCGCCGCTGCTGCTGATCAATTCCGCCGACGACGAGCGCAACCCGCCCGAGACAGGCGTCACGGACGCCGCGATGAAGCGGGTCAAGAACGGGCGCCTCTTCCTGATCCCCGCGAGCACCGAGACGCGCGGCCACGGCACCACCGGCAATGCAAGATTCTACAGCGGGCAGGTCCGGCAATTGCTGCAAACCGCGCCGCAGCGGACGATGTAAGACGCGCCGCGAAACAGCATGTCGAAGGCGCGCTTTCGCAAGACCGCGCTCGCGCTTCCAGGCGCCATCGAAGGCGCGCATCACGGCCATGCCGACTTCCGCGTCGGCAAGCGTGTGTTCGCGACGCTGGGCTATCCCGATCACGAATGGGGCATGGTGAAGCTCACTCCGGATCAGCAGACCCTGCTCGTCGATGCGGAGCCGGAGATGTTTCGTCCGGTGCCCGGCGCCTGGGGCAAGAGCGGCAGCACGAATGTGAGGCTGGCGAAGATCGATCCGGAGACCTTGCGGAGCGCGCTCGAGATGGCTTGGCGCAATGTCGCGCCGAAATCGCTGCTCGCATCGCTCGATACGCGATAGCGAATACCGCAACGCATCAGATACGGCGCCCTTCGCGCCGCATATTATTTGAGCATGCAATGTGCTGACAGCTCGGGCTTAATCGCATCAACGATACGAATCGAGACGCGACGGAGGATCGCATGCACAGACTCGTACTGTGCGTTTGGCTGGCCGCGATGACCGCGCTGACGAGCGCCGCGTTCGCGTTCGACAACGGGCAATATGATCACGTCCCGCCCGACATTCGCGCCTGGTTCAAGAGCGTGATCGCGCCGAACGGCGTTCCCTGCTGCGACGTTTCCGACGGCCATCGCACCGAATACGACGTGCGCGGCGGCGCATATTGGGTACCGATCGAGGGACAATGGATGGAGGTGCCCGAGCGCTCCATCATCCGCGATCGCGGCAATCCTGTCGGCCAGGCCGTGGTGTGGTACGTCCACCACCGGGGCGCCATCATCATCAGCTGCTTCGTGCCGGCGGATGCGGTGTAGAGCATGATCCGGAAAGTGTGCAGCGGTTCTCCGAAGGATCATGTTCAAAAGATCAAACATCATGGATTTCGTTGGCTGAAGGCGCATGATCGGGTAGCTTGAGGCCATGCTGATACGGAGGCACGCCGTTGACCGATCTTAGCGCCGAAGACCTCGCCGCCATCTATGCCAAGCCGACCCCGCGCGTGATCGCGAAGGCACGGCCCGCGATCGATGCACATGCGAAGAAGTTCATCGAGATGTCGCCGTTCTGCGTGCTCGCGACGTCGGGCGCGGACGGCAGCGTCGACGCGTCGCCGCGCGGCGGCGGCATCGGGTTCGTCCATGTCAGCGGCCCCAACCAGCTGTTGATGCCCGATCGCTCCGGCAACAACCGGATCGACAGCTTTCGGAACGTCGTCGAAGGCTCGGGCTTCGTGCACCTGTTGTTCTTCGTGCCGGGGATCGACGAGACGCTGCGCGTCGGCGGACGCGGCACGCTGTCGGTCGCCCCCGATCTGCTCGCCTCGATGGTGGAGTTCGGCAAGCCGCCGCGCGCGGTGCTGAACGTCGCGGTCAGCGAAGTCTATTTTCACTGCGGCAAGGCACTGATGCGCTCGAAACTATGGTCGCCCGAGAAAGTGCAGCGCTCGGTGATGCCGAGCATCAGCGAGGTCATCCACGATCAGACCAGCCTCGGCGAGCCCGAGAGCCAGGAGATCGTGGAGGAACGCTACAAGACGCAGCTGTAGGCCGTGCTGCGACTACGGCCGTCGTCCAGGCGAAGGCCGGGACCCATAACCACTAACTTCGGTTTGGCGAAGACTCGTGGTTAGCAGCCGTGTGCCACACTTCTCGCTCGGAGTATGGGTCCCGGCCTTCGCCGGGACGACACGGGAATATGCGGCTAATGTCGGAGCCTAATGCCCCTCGCCTTCGAGACCGCCGACGTGCTTCTGGGTGTAGAGCTCGAGGCCGATGCGACCGATCAAGTCGAGCTGGGTTTCGAGGAAGTCGATATGGTGCTCCTCGTCGCTCATCAGCTTCTCGAACAGGTCACGCGTGACGTAGTCCTTGGCGCCGTGGCAGTAGGTCGCCGCTTCCTGATAGAGCGCCCGCGCGCTCATCTCGGCGGCGAGGTCGCATTCGATGATCTCCTTGACGTTCTGGCCGATACGCAGGGGATCGAGCACCTGCATGTTCGGGAAGCCGTCGAGGAACAGGATGCGCGCGGTGAGCTTGTCGGCGTGCTCCATCTCCTCGATGGATTCCTTGCGCCAGACCTTGGCCATCTCCAGCAGGCCCCAATTGTCGAGGAAACGGTAGTGGAGCCAGTACTGGTTGATCGCAGTCAGCTCGTGACGCAGCGCCTTGTTGAGATAGTCGATGACTTTTGCGTCGCCCTGCATGGTTCACTCCAGCTCTTGCAGTCCAAATCGGCCCTAAACCGAGTTTAGAACGCTTCTAAATGAGATTGCAGGTGAGGGCAACCGGCCACGGAGCCGCAGCCGGGGAAAAACCTTAGCCGACCGTCGGGAGGGTTCAGCAAGCCGCGAGTGCGAACTGAGCGGGTTCGGAGATCTCGTCGTTGGCGGCCACAGTGTGGCTGTGCGGACAGCCGGCACAGCAGGACTGGGCGCAGGGGCCCAGCGCTTCGTCGATGATGGTCTTGATGGTCCGGGCACAGCGGCCGCACTCGGCGCTGCAGCCGAGGCATCCATAGACCTGCTTGGCATGGCGCACGGCGTCGTCGGACTCGGCGACGGCGGCGCGAATGTCGTCATCGCTCAGCACGTTACAGGAACAAACGATCATGGAAGCGGCAGGCCCTTCGGTGATGCGCCATCATCGATATTTAAGCGGCCGGCCGGATGCAAAAGGAAAAACCGGTATTTCAAGCTATTCCAAACTAGCCTGGAAACAGCCTAGAACGGCTCTAAAGTAGGCCATTGAGCTGGATCAAGATCGCGGCGGATCTAGTCGCCACCACCGCCTCCGCCACCATCACCGCCCCCTCCGCAATCCCCGCCGCTGCTGCCGCCATCGCTGCTGGAACAGCTGCCATTGTCAGTCGAGCTCCCGGAACCGCTGCTTGAAAACCAGCTTCCCAGCGAGACGCCGTCGCTCGTCCCGGAACTGCTGGCGCTGCCGCTACTTCCGCCGTCGCTGCCGGCCATCGCGCGGGAGCGCCGGCCGCGGTTCTGGAGATGTGTGATCCAGCCGTAGCCGATCGCGAAAACGATACCAGCAGCAATCAGAGCATTGACCATCGCGTTGCCCATCATCGTCTCCCGGTGGAGCTGCGGTCCTATATCATTTGGTCGCCCCCGGCAGAGGGGCCGTTCATTGATCATTCAAGCGAAGTATGGAACCTTGCGTCCCAAAGAGTTCCGCATGTTTGTGCGAAAGGTCGAGCCGCCCATGAAGAAGTCGCTCCTGGCAGTCGCTGCCATCGTTACCCTGGCCCTGACGGCCGGGACCCCGGCCCATGCCCAACGCGGCGTCGCCGCAGGCGTGGCGGCCGGGATCATCGGCGGCGCCATTGTCGGTGGCGCGCTGGCCTCTCCGTATTATTACGGACCCGGCCCGGGCTATTACGAGCCGGGCTACTATCCGCCGCGCTACTACGCGCCCGGTCCGGGCTATGTCTCCGACGACTATTACGGCGGCTGCGTCTGGCAGAAGCAACGCTTCTGGGACGGTTATGCCTGGCGCGTTCGCCGCGTCAGAGTCTGCGGCTGAGGCGCCGTAAACCGGTTCACTACGGATGCGCCGTTCATCTCCGGGCCCGAAAAAGACCGCTTTTTCTCGTCACAGCTCCGTGTGCGTTTACCGTGGATTGACCATTTGCGCGCTTCCTAGCCCAACGGCCATTTCCATCAGAGTGTGCGTGAACCTTTGAAAAACCCGGCCACCCTCACGAGGGGAGCCCCTTCTCCCAGGAGAGCCAAGAGCATGAAGAAGACTTTAGTTGCTGCCCTCACGGTCGCGACGGTTGCCGGTTCGCTGGTGACCGCCAGCCCGTCCGCGAAGGCCCATGACGGCCTCGGCGCCGGCCTCGCAGCCGGCCTGATCGGCGGTGCGATCGTCGGCGGCGCCATCGCGTCGAGCCGCCCCGCCTATGGCGGCCCGGTTTACGTGGCCGAGCCCCCGCCGCCGGCGCCCTGCTATTGGCGCCGTGAGCGGTATTGGGACGGCTACGGCTGGGTCAGCCGCCCGATTCGCGTCTGCTACTGATCCGATCGCTGCGCGCGCATCCGCGCCACGATCGAAGCCCGGCCGAGACCATCGGCCGGGCTTTTCTTTTGGCCGAAGAGACCCGCTATCGCGCAGCCTGGATCGAGCGCAGCACCTCTTCGCTGGGCCAGCAATCGACCTTGAGGCCGGCCGACTTCTGGTAGGCGCCGAGCGCGGCGCGGGTCTGCATGCCCGCCTTGCCGTCGATCTTGTCCTTGTAGAGCCCGACGCGCGTGAGTCCGCGCTGCATGGTCTCAACGTCTGTCGTGCGCAGTTGCTTCGAAGCCGACCAGGGCGTTGCGAAAGGCAGCGGGCTGGTCATGCGGTCGCTGAGATGGCCGACGAACAGCACGTAGAGATCGGAGAAATTGTATTCCTTGATGACGAAGTAGTTTTTCGTGGTCAGGAACGACGGACCATAAATGCCCTCGGGCTGCAGCAACGAGGCCGGCTGCGCCTGCTCGGCGGCGCTGAGCCTCTGCCCACGCACCGGCACAAAACCTTCGCGCAGCCACTGGCTGATCGGCTTCGTCACCTCGGGCACGCCGGTGGTGCAATCGACCTTGGCCGGCGCCTGCACCTCGTAGGCCCAGCGCACACCGCTTTGCCAACCCTTGTTGACGAGTTGCTGCGCGGCAGAGGCCAGCGCATCCGGCACCGAACGCCAGATGTCGATGCGGCCGTCGCCGTCGAAGTCGACACCATGCTTGTAATATTCGGACGGAAGGAACTGCGTCAGCCCGGTCGCGCCGGCCCAGGAGGAGCGCATGTCCTTGCGCGTAACCACGCCGTCGCCAAGGAGCTTCAGCGAAAGGATGAACTCGTTGCGATACTGATCCTTGCGGCGGCCGACATAGGCCTGCGTCGCCAGCACGCGGACGAGATCGTAAGGCAGCGTGTAGCGACCATAGTCCGTCTCGCGGCCCCAGATCGCGAGCATGACGGTCGCCGGCACGCCGGACTTCTTCTCGATCTCGTTCAGCGAGGCGCGATATTTTTGCAGCAGCCGCTGCCCCTCGCCTGCGAGCCGCGCGATCGAGGATTCCCTGACGTAGTCGGCCGGCACCTGCACGAACTCGGCCTGCGACGGCGCGCCGGTGGCAGGGCGGCCCGGCAGCAGCAGATCGGGCAGCTTGTAGTCAGGCTCGAGTCCGCGCGTCTCTCGCTCGAACGTCGCTCGCGACACGCCCGCCGCCTGCGCCTCCGGCCAGAGCGACGCGATGAATTGCGTGAAGGCGGCGTCGGCGGCGCCGGCGGACGAGCAGCCGCAGGTGACCACGATCACCGCAGCGATGAGCGCCCGCCGCATCATGCCGGGATCACCGCGTCAGCTTCTTGTACTTCACGCGGTGCGGAATGATGCTGTCCTGGCCGAGCCGGCGCATCTTGTCCTTCTCGTAATCCTGGAAGTTGCCCTCGAACCATTCGACGTGGCTGTCGCCTTCGAACGCCAGGATGTGGGTCGCGATGCGGTCGAGGAACCAGCGATCGTGGCTGATGATGACGGCGCAGCCGGCGAAATCCTCCAGCGCCTCTTCGAGCGCGCGCAGCGTGTCGACATCGAGGTCGTTGGTGGGTTCGTCGAGCAGAAGGACGTTGGCGCCCGACTTCAGCATCTTGGCGAGATGGACGCGGTTGCGTTCACCGCCGGAGAGCGCACCGACCTTCTTCTGCTGGTCGGCGCCCTTGAAGTTGAACGACGAGCAATAGCCGCGCGAGTTCACTTCCTTCTTGCCGAGCAGGATCAGTTCGTTGCCGCCGGAGATCTCCTCCCACACGTTCTTGTTGCCGTCGAGCGCGTCGCGCGACTGGTCGACATAGCCGAGATGCACGGTCTCGCCGACCGTGATCGTGCCCTTGTCCGGCGTCTCCTGCTTCGTGATCATCTTGAACAGCGTGGTCTTGCCGGCGCCGTTGGCGCCGATCACGCCGACGATGCCGCCGGGCGGCAGCTTGAAGGTGAGATCGTCGATCAAAAGGCGATCGCCATAGCCTTTGCTGAGCGTTTCGAAATCGACCACATTGGCGCCGAGGCGCTCGGCGACTGGGATGATGATCTGCGCGGTCTGGGTCTGCTTCTCGCTCGCCTGCTTGAGCAACTCCTCATAGCGCTGGTAGCGCGCCTTCGACTTGGCCTGACGCGCCTTCGGCGAGGACGCGACCCATTCCTGCTCGCGCGCGATGGTCTTCTGATGCGCGGCGTCCTCGCGGCCCTCCTGCTCGAGGCGCTTCTGCTTCTGCACCAGCCAGGACGAGTAGTTGCCCTCGTAGGGAATGCCCTTGCCGCGATCGAGCTCGAGGATCCAGCTCGTGACGTTGTCGAGGAAGTAGCGATCGTGGGTGACGATCAGGATTGCGCCGGGATAGTTGCGCAAATGGCCTTCGAGCCACGACACGGATTCAGCATCGAGATGGTTGGTCGGCTCGTCCAGCAGCAGCAGTTCGGGCTGGTCGAGCAGAAGCCGGCACAGCGCGACGCGGCGGCGCTCGCCGCCGGAGAGTTTCGTGACGTCGGCATCGTCGGGCGGACAGCGCAGCGCGTCCATGGCCTGGTCGACCTTGCTGTCGAGATCCCAGAGGCCCTGGGCCTCGATCTCGTCCTGAAGCTTGGTCATCTCGTCGGCGGTTTCCTCGGAGTAGTTCATCGCCAGTTCGTTGTAGCGATCGAGGATCGCCTTCTGCTTGGCGACGCCCAGCATGACGTTCTCGCGCACGGAGAGCGCAGGATCGAGATGCGGTTCCTGCTCGAGATAGCCGACGCGGGCGCCTTGGGCGACCCAGGCCTCGCCGTTATATTCCTTGTCGAGGCCGGCCATGATCTTGAGGAGCGTCGACTTGCCCGAGCCGTTGACGCCGAGCACGCCGATCTTGGCGTCCGGGTAGAAGCTCAAGTGAATGTTATCGAGCACCTTCCGGGTCGGGTAGCTCTTGGTCAGGCCCTGCATGAAATAGATGAACTGGCGCGCCATCGGTCCCGTGAAACCTTCAATTTGAGGAGATTTGCTTAGCCAGCGATGTAGCGATCCCGCCCCCAAAGGGCAACGTTTTCCCTCCGTTCACCACGGATGAATACGGTCCGGATACCATCCGGCCCCCCGATCCGGACAATTGAAACTATCTTTTAATAAATCAGGCCAAAGCTCGGTTTCGCGCGGAAACAGCGCCACCCGCTCAGAATGATCGGGCAGCACGGCGAGACAGCGTCATGGCCATGATCGAAACCAACTCCCTTCCTGTGCCGGCAGAAGCCGGACACGTCTCCGGATTCGTCTCGGAAATCCAGAGCTTCTGGAAGCGCTTCTTCGCCACGGCGTTCAACCCGTACCGGCCCGAACTGCACTACATGCGCGGCCCCGGCCCGGCCTGGCGCGCCAAGCACGGCATGGATGCGCCGTTCCGCCTGAAGCCCCGCTACCTCTAAGCCCCCGCCTCCTGTCGGATTTTTGAAGACCCAAGCTGCTTGCGCGCAGGCGTGATTGCGCGCAACCATGGCCCGGTTCCGGACGATGGCGCCTTCGCCTGGCACCGTCACCTCTCGCCATGGATGAACGCTGATGACGCGGCTGCGCTGTGCAATTCTCGACGACTATTTCAACCTCGCCCTCGATGTTGCCGACTGGCCGAAACTGTCCGACCGCGTCGACGTCGCCGTGTTCAGCCATCCTTTCGCCTCGGAGCAGGCCGCAGCAAGTGCGCTGGCCGATTTCGAGATCGTCTGTGCGATGCGCGAGCGCACCCCGTTCCCGAAGAGCCTGCTCAATGGCTTGCCGAAGCTGAAGCTGCTGCTCACCTCCGGCATGCGCAACGCCGCGATCGACATGGAAGCCGCCAAGGCGCGTGGCGTCACCATCGGCGGCACGCAATACTCGCGCGACCCGACCGCCCCGCTCACCATGGGCCTGATCCTGGAGCTGACCCGCGGCATCGGCCGCGAGAATGCGCGCATGCACGCCGGCGAGCCCTGGCAAACCTTTGCCGGCGTCGAGATCGAGGGACTGACGCTCGGCATCGTCGGGCTCGGCAAGCTCGGCAGCAAGATGGCCGGGATCGCCAAGGCGTTCGGCATGAACGTGATCGCCTGGAGCCCGAATCTGACGCCGGAGAAATGCGCCGCGGCCGGCGTCGGCTACGCCACCAAGGACGAGCTGTTCGCAAAAGCCGACATCGTCACCATCCACGTCGTGCTGAGCGAGCGCTCGCGCGGACTGGTTGGCCGCGCCGATCTCGCGCGGATGAAGCCAACCGCCTTTCTCGTCAACACCGCGCGCGGGCCGATCGTGGACGAGCAGGCGCTGCTCGAGGCCTTGCAGCAGAGGAAGATCGCAGGCGCCGGCATCGACGTTTTCTCGGTCGAGCCGCTGCCGGTCGACCATCCCTTCCGCAAGCTCGACAATCTCGTGCTGACGCCGCATCTCGGCTACGCGACCTCGGACGGCCTGCGCATCCATTACGGCCAGATGGTCGAGGCGATCGATGCCTTCATCAAGGGCGGCGAGCTGCCGCGGAGGCTGACCTGAACGACAAAGGGCGTGCCGACGGCACGCCCTTCTTCAGTCTGAATATTTTCGACCCGCTCAGCGCACGGTGACCGGCGCGGGCAGCGGCGGCACCACGGTCGGCTGCGTGCCTGGCACGGGGCCAGCCTGCGCCGCCATCGGAGCCGGACCGGCAGCACCGGAGGTCGGCGCGGCGGAGGCGGTCGCCGTTCCCGGCGGCGGACCGCCCGGCATCACCACCACGCGGGTGCCGACCTTGACGCGATCGAACAGGTCGGAGACGTCCTCGTTCAGCATGCCGATGCAGCCGGACGACACGAACTTGCCGATCGTCGAGGGCTGGTTGGTGCCGTGGATGCGGTAGACGGTCGAGCCGAGATACATCGCGCGGGCACCGAGCGGATTGCCGGGGCCGCCGGCCATGAAGCGCGGCAGATAGGGCTGGCGCTCGATCATCTCGGTCGGCGGATGCCAATCCGGCCATTCGGCCTTGCGGGTGATCTTCTGCACGCCGGTCCAGGTGAAGCCGTCGCGGCCGACGCGGACGCCGTAGCGGATCGCACGGCCGCCTCCGAGCACGTAATAGAGGTAGGTGTTCGGCGTATCGACCACGAGGGTGCCGGCGGGCTCCTTGGTCTGGAACGCGACTTCCTGGCGGCGCAGGTTCTGCGGCAATTGCGCGGGAGCCGCATCGGGCTGCTCCTCGGGCGGCAGCGAAGCGATCGTCATCGGCCGGCCATCGGCACCGACGGGCGGCTGCCCGGCTTGGACCGTTCCGGTCGCGGCGGGACCGCCGATGGCTTCCGGCGGACGCAGGCCGTCATTGGCCGGCGCCTGGCCCTGACCGGGACGATTGGCGTAGATCACCGGCGGCGGACCGGCGGGCCGGCCGTAGCGGGGATCGTCGGGCGACATCACGGGGCCTTGCGGTGCGGCCGAATAGACCGGCGGAGCGCCAGCCGGGCGGCCATAGCGCGGATCATCCGGCGACATCACGGGGCCCTGCGGCGGGGCCGCCGAATAGACCGGAGGAGCACCCATCGGGCGGCCATAGCGCGGATCGTCGACCGGGCCGGGCGGCGGCAGCGAGGCCTGCGGCATCGCGTCGTCGTCATCCTCCAGCGCGTCAAAATTCGGCGTGCGGTCGCCGGGCCGATATTCAGCCGGGGCGCCATAGCCGGGTGCCTGCTGGACTGGATAGCTCTGAGCCTGTGCGAGCGAGGTTCCCGCCGCAGCGACTGTCGCGGCAGCGCATATCGTCAGAAAATGTTTGATCATCATCGCTCTTTTATAGTCCCCAAGCCCGTCCGGACCGTTAACGGCCAGATGACCGAAGATAGCGGCACATTCAAGACATATCAGGCCTGCTTGCGCCGGATTTGCCGATTTGTGATCCGCAAAACTACCGTTGCCCCGTTGCATCACGGGGTGGAAATCGCCTCGCTCCGTCAGTTGCCGGAGTCTTCGGCCCGAATTTTTGGGAACGCAGGAGGGGCGTTGCGATATGGTCGAATCAGCCTGATTCGCCACCGCTTCGAGCTCCGATCACCGCGTGGCGAACGCGGCAATCAGTAACGTCACCGCGTTCAGATGGCTCATGGGCCCTGGCCACCTCGCCGCCGGGGCGGAAATTCGTAACCCGTCCGATGCTTCCCGGCTTTCGCTTCCTGTTTGCCGCGATCCTGCTGTCAACCTCCATCCTGGTGTTCGGCCTAGGGGCCGCCGCGCTGCTGCGGGCGAGCCATGAGCAGTATGTCAGCAACCCCTCCTGGCGGAACGGCCCGAAGGAGCAGGTGTTTGCGCAAGCCCCCGAGCCGACCCAGCCGGTGCTCGCAGTGTTGCGGGCGGAGCCGATCGAGCCTGCGGTCGCCGAGCCGGAGCCGTCGCTGCGCGACCAGATGCCGACCATTGCGCTGCCGGTGAGCGAGCCGGAGCAGGTCGCCGCGGTGGCGAGCGAGGCCGAAGCTCAGCCCCCCGTCGTTGCTCCGCCGGCTGAGGTCCAGGCCGTCGAACCCGCCACGCCCGAACCAGCCGTGGAGGTCGCGGCAGCGCCCGCCGACACACTCACCCCTGCCGACACCACGGCCACGATCCCCGAAGCCAAGCCGGCCAGCGAGCCCGCGCCGGCCGACCTCGATGCCGCCCTCGCCTCCTCGGCGCTCGACGTCGCCTCCGCGAAGCTGGCCGCGCTGAACGATCCGGTGGCGACGTCGGTGAATGACACGGCCGCGAAAGCCAAGACCGACGTCAAGACTGACGTCATGACCGACAACAAGGCAACCAAGCCCAAGGCGAAGGCCAAGAAGCGGCAGCGCGTGGTGCGGCGTCCGCCGCCTCAGCGGTTGCAGCAACAGCTCGATCCGTTCGGTCAGCCGACCTTCGCGACGACGACCACGCGCACGCGGTGATGCACCTTCTTCGCCCCTCCCCGCTTGCGGGGAGAGGGAGCTCGCTGCGGTGACGAGGCTACGCCGGCCCGGTCGCGATCGGCGGGCCCTTCTCCTGGCCCCATTCCGACCATGAGCCGTCATAGAGCGCGGTGTCGGTGATCCCGAGGCGATAGAGCGCGAGCGTCAGCACGCCGGCCGACACGCCCGAGCCGCAGCTCGTCACGATCGGCGCCTCTAACTTGACGCCGGCGCCGGTGAAGGCGGCGCGGAGATCGTCGAGCGGCTTCATCGTGCCGGTCGCGGCATCGAACAGCAGATTGTAGGGCACGTTGCGGGCGCCTGGGATGTGTCCGGAGCGGATGCCCGGCCTCGGCTCCGGCGCGCGGCCTTCGAAACGGTCGGCGGCGCGCGCGTCGATCACCTGCTCGGCCCGGCTTTCGACGTTGGCGACGAGCTGCTGCATGCTGCGCACGCGCTTGGCATCGTAGCTCGCCTTGAAGCTCGCCGGCTTGGGTTTCACCTCGCCGCTTTCGACGGGGCGCCCCTCGGCACGCCATTTCTTCAGCCCGCCATTGAGGATGCGCACGTTGTTGTGGCCGAAGGCCAGGAACATCCACCAAGCGCGGGGAGCTGCGACCCAGCCGCCGGCATCGTAGAGCACGACGGTGTCGCTATTTCCGATGCCGAGATTGCCGATGTCGCGGCCGAACTGCTCGGCGCTCGGATACATGTGCGGCAGCGGGTTGGAATGGTCCGACACCGCATCGACGTCGAAGAAGGCCGCGCCCGGCAGATGCGCGGCGAGATAGTCGTCCTTCGGCAGCGGCAGCACGCCCGGCAGCTTGAAGCTGGCGTCGAGGATCTTGACGTTGGCGTCCTTGATGTGGGCGGCGAGCCATTCGGTGGAGACGAGGGGGTCGGTAGTCATCGGTGTTTCCTTGTGGTCATTCCGGGGCGCCCGGAGGGCGAGCCCGCAATCCATCGCGCGGCTGAGAAGGTGGATGAATGGATTCCGGGTTCGCGCTTCGCGCGCCCCGGAATGACGAAGAGAGAGTTACCCCTTCTTCTTCGGCACCCACTGTTCCGTCGGACCGCCGGCATCGCGCCAGGCGGCGTAGCCGCCGGCGATGTGAGCGACGGGCTTCAGGCCCATGTCCTGCGCGGTCTTGGCGGCGAGCGCGGAGCGGAGGCCCCCGGCGCAGTGGAAGACGAACTTCTTGTCCTCCTGGAAGATCGGCTTGGCATAGGGGCTCTGCGGGTCGATCCAGAATTCGAGCATGCCGCGGGTGCAGGCGAACGCGCCCGGGATGCGGCCGTCGCGCTCGATCTCGCGGGGATCGCGGATGTCGACGATGACGACGTCGCCGTTCTTGGAGATCTCGATGGCGTCCCTGGCGTTGAGCGTCTCGATTTCGGCATTGGCCTCGTCGATCAGCGCCTTGATGCCGCGGGTGATGGTCTGGGGCATGTGGTTCTCCCTCTTGTCTTGCTCGTCGTTCCGGGGCGATGCGAAGCATCGAACCTGAAACCTCGATCGTCGTACACCATCTCGAGATTCCGGATCGGCCGCTTTGCGGCCGTCCGGAATGACGGCTACAGCGCTAGTGCGTCAACTCCTTCATCGCGCCCTCGAGTCCCTCGATCGTGATCGGGTACATCCGGTTGGCGAAGATGCGCTTGATGATGGTGGTCGATTCCGAATAGTCCCAATGCTTCTGCTGCACCGGGTTCAGCCACACCGCGTGCGGATAGGTGCGGATGATGCGATCGAGCCAGACCGAGCCCGGCTCCTCGTTGACGTGCTCGACCGAGCCGCCGGGCACCATGATCTCGTAGGGCGACATCGAGGCGTCGCCGACGAACACGACCTTGTAGTCGTGCGGGTATTTGTGCAGCACATCCCAGGTCGGCGTGCGATCGGTGAAGCGGCGCTTGTTCTGCTTCCACACACCCTCATAGAGGCAGTTGTGGAAGTAGAAATACTCCATGTGCTTGAACTCGCTCTTCGCCGCCGAGAACAGCTCCTCGACCTGCTCGATATGCGCGTCCATCGAGCCACCGATGTCGAAGAACACCAGAAGCTTCACCGCATTTCGCCGCTCAGGCCGCATGTGCACGTCGAGATAGCCGTGATTGGCGGTCTCGCGGATCGTGGTGTCGAGGTCAAGCTCATCGGGCGCGCCAGTGCGCGCGAATTTGCGCAGGCGGCGCAGCGCCACCTTGATGTTGCGGATGCCGAGCTCGACATTGCCGTCGAGATCCTTGAACTCGCGCTTGTCCCACACCTTCACGGCGCGGTTGTTGCGGTTCTTCTCCTGGCCGATGCGCACGCCCTCGGGGTTGTAACCGTGGGCGCCGAATGGCGAGGTGCCGGCGGTGCCGATCCACTTCGAGCCGCCCTGGTGCCGTCCCTTCTGCTCCTCGAGGCGCTTCTTGAGCGTCTCCATGAGCTTGTCCCAGCCCATGGCCTCGATCTGCTTCTTCTCTTCTTCCGTCAGGTACTTTTCGGCGAGCTTCTTCAGCCACTCCTCGGGGATCTCCGCCTTGTCCATGGCTTCGAGCAGGCTTTCCAGCCCCTTGAACACCGTGCCGAAGACGCGATCGAACTTGTCGAGATTGCGCTCGTCCTTCACCAGCGAGGCGCGGGACAGATAATAGAAATTCTCGACCGTGTAGTCCGCAAGGTCGGCGTCGAGCGCCTCCATCAGCGTGAGGTATTCGCGCAGCGTCACGGGGACCTGCGCGTCGCGCAGAGAGGTGAAGAATTGCAGGAACATAGGTGACAGATTGCCCGTCGGGTGGCTGACGTCAAGGGGCGGAAGCCCCCGCTCCGCACTGGACCGAGAGGCATTTTGCTCTAGAATTGATGCCATACGGGGTTGTTTTGGGGACGTTTGCAATGGGAATTCTCGCAGCGCTCATCATCGGCGCCATCGCAGGCTGGCTTGCGGGCAAGATTGTTCACGGGGCGGGATTTGGGCTGGTCGGCAACATCGTCGTCGGCATCATCGGTGCGCTGGTTGCGAGCTGGATCCTGCCTCAGCTGCACATCCAGCTGGCAACGGGCACGATCGGCGCCATCGTCGATGCCACGATCGGCGCGGTGATTGTGCTCGTCATCCTTTCGCTGATAAAACGGGTCTGAAAGCCTGACCGAACCAGGAACGGCCGCCATGCGCGGCCGTTCCCTTGTCGCGACCGGAGCTTGCGCTCCGCGCCGACGATCACCTAAGGACACGCAATGAAATTTACCGGCACCAAGGACTATGTTGCGACCGACGATCTCAAGGTTGCCGTCAACGCCTCGATCGTGTTGGAGCGCCCGCTGCTCATCAAGGGCGAGCCCGGCACCGGCAAGACGGTGCTGGCGGAGGAAGTGGCGAAGGCGCTGAACGCGCCGCTTCTGACCTGGCACATCAAGTCCACCACCAAGGCGCAGCAGGGCCTCTACGAATACGACGCGGTCTCGCGCCTCCGCGATAGCCAGCTCGGCGACGCCCGCGTGTCCGACATCAGGAACTACATCAAGCGCGGCAAGCTGTGGGAAGCCTTCACGGCCGAGCAGCGCCCGGTGCTCTTGATCGACGAGATCGACAAGGCCGACATCGAATTCCCGAACGACCTCCTGCTCGAGCTCGACCGCATGGAATTCCACGTCTACGAAACCGGCGAGACGATCAAGGCGAAGCAGCGCCCGATCATGATGATCACGTCCAACAACGAGAAGGAGCTGCCGGACGCCTTCCTGCGCCGCTGCTTCTTCCACTACATCAAGTTTCCCGATGCCGACACCATGCATCGCATCGTCGACGTCCACTTCCCCGGCATCAAGAAGCGCCTGGTGGAAGAGGCGCTGCGCATCTTCTTCGAGGTGCGCGAGGTGCCCGGCCTGAAGAAGAAGCCGTCCACGTCGGAGCTCCTGGACTGGCTCAAGCTGCTGCTCAACGAGGACATGAGCGCCGAGCAGCTTAGGGAACGCGACCCGCGCAAGCTGATCCCGCCGCTGCATGGCGCGCTGCTCAAGAACGAGCAGGACGTGCATTTATTCGAGCGGCTGGCGTTTTTGAGCCGACGGGAAGTGTAGGGCTCTCGTGTCCCGGACGCGCTGCAGTGTGAAACGCTGCTGCGCAGAGCCGGGGCCCGAGAGCAAGATGCGACGCACCGCTCTCTCCACGTCATTGCGAGGAGCGTAGCGACAAAGCAATCCAGAATCCCTCCGCGGAAAGACTCTGGATTGCTTCGCTGCGCTCGCAATGACGGAGTTTGAGGCGACAGCCTCGCTCTTCCAATTCGCATTTTGCAGACACACTCTCGCATCCTCGCGGCGCATTTCGCCCGAGCTTTGCTTCATTCCATTGCCCCCGAGGAAAGAGGGCGCAGGGAAGGCCGGGTGCCGGCTGGCACCCGCGGTCTGCTGCGCGAATGTAGCGCAGAAAAACCGCACAACAGCATACAGGTGAAGCCCAACACACGGCCTTCCCTGCGCGATGGTCGGACGGCTTATGCCGTGCTCTCCCGGGAGCCGAATTCCCTCAGGCCTCCCTCACTCTCACGGAATTCGCCGGCACCGCGCCGGTTGACGCCAGTGCCGCATCCGCAAGAGCTTGACCGTAGCAACGACGGCCAGGACCACACGGTTTTGCCGTACGCTTTCAGCGCCGTCCGTCCGCACGAAGCCTGAGGGCTCACGGAGAGCAATCCGCCCTGCCCGGACATCTCGCGCCCGACGCTGCCGCGTCCACCGCAACCCGGCCCGCGTTTCGAACGACTCGCGAACCGCCCCTCTTCGTCGGGCCGGGCTGCTTTGATCTATGCCGCAATTCCGAATTTCGGTAAAGTGGAATATTTTTGCGAGAGGGGATTGACGAGGGCGACACAGCAGATCTCGTAGGGTGGTTAGCCGGAGGCGTAACCCACCACTTTTATCGCGGCACGAGAAGAGGTGGGTTACGCTTCGCTAACTCACCTTACACAGCTGAATCTACGCCACCGCCGCGTCCGGTATCCGCACGGATTCCATCGGCGCCTTGCCGCGGATCAGGTCCGAGGCACGGTCGGCGATCATCATGGTGGAAGCATTGAGGTTCGCCGAGACCATGCGTGGCATCACCGAGGCGTCGATGACGCGGAGACCCTCCAACCCGTGGACGCGGAGCTGGTCGTCGACGACGGCCCAGCTCGAATTCGCCGGGCCCATGCGGCAGGTGCAGCCGGGGTGGAAGGTGGTGGTGCCGCGCTCGGTGGCGGCGTGGAGGAATTCGTCGTCGGTGTTGACGTTGGGACCGGGGAAATCCTCGTAGGCGTAATAGGGCGACAGCGGCGCGGACTTCAACAGATTGCGCGCGAGCTTCATGCCGCCGACGATGACACGGCGGTCGAGCTCGGCATCGAGATAGTTGGTCTGGATGATCGGCGGCGCGAACGGATCATTGGAGCGGATGTGGACATATCCGCGGCTCTCGGGACGCTGCTGCCAGGAGGCGACGGTCATTCCGGGCTCATCCTCGAGCTGGCCCTGCACGCCTTCCTTGTAGCTCGCCGGCGTGAAGGTGAGCTGGAGGTCGGACGAGTCGGCGCTCTCGCCGGAATGCCAGAAGCAATAGACCATCGTCGGCGACAGCGAGAGCAGGCCGCGGCGCGCGGTCGCCCATTTCAGCGCCTCGATCCACAGCGAGAGGCCGCGGCGAAGCTCGTTGATGGTCTTGATGTCCTTGACGCGGGCCACCGTGCGCGGCGCGTAGTGGTCCTGAAGGCCTTCGCCGACCGGGAGGGCGTGACGCACCGCGATGCCGTGCTGCTGCAACAGATCGGGCGAGCCGACGCCGGAGAGCTGCAGGAGCTGCGGCGAATTATAAGTGCCGCCGGACAGGATCACTTCCTTGTTGGCGCGCACCTCGACAGGACGACCGCCGCGGCCGCCCTTCATGCAGCGCACGCCGACGGCGCGCTTGCCCTCGAAGATGATCTCGGTGGCGTGCGCATGGGTGTGGACATGCACGTTGGGCCGCTTCATCGCGGGCTTGAGGAACGCGGTGGAGCCGGAGACGCGCAGGCCCTTGTCGATGGTGCGCTGGCAGTAGGAGACGCCTTCCTGGGTCTTGCCGTTGTAGTCCGGGTTGCGGGGAATGCCGAGCGAGACCGCGCCTTCCATGAAGGCTTCGCAGAGCGGATCGCGCCAGTCCATGGTGGTGACGATGAGGTTGCCGTCACGGCCGCGGAAAGTGTTGTCGCCCTCGCCGACCCGCTTCTCCAGGCGCTTGAAGTAAGGCAGCACGTCGGCATAGCCCCAGCCGCGGTTGCCCATCTGCGCCCAGGTGTCGAAATCCATGCGCTGGCCGCGGTTGTAGATGTGACCGTTGATCGAGGACGAGCCGCCGAGCGTCTTGCCGCGCGGAGCGTATATGCTGCGCCCGCCGGTCCAGGGCCCGACCTCCTGCTGGTAGGCCCAGTTGATGCTCTTCATATGGAAGGTCTTGATGAAGCCCGCCGGCAGATGGATGTAAGGGTGCCAGTCGGACGGACCCGCTTCGAGCACGCAGACGCTGGTGTTGGGATCTTCGCTGAGCCTGGAGGTGAGGATGCACCCGGCAGAGCCCGCGCCGATGATCACATAATCGAATCTGTCCATGGTGCCTCGGCCGCCCCTAGCGCGGCTTGTCGTTGAGTTGATATTCGAGATGCGCCTTCACGGTCGGCCATTCGGCGGCGGTGATGCTGTACACGACCGTGTCGCGCAGCGTTCCGTTCGGCGCGACCTGGTGGCTGCGCAGGATGCCATCCTGCTTGGCACCCAGACGCTCGATGGCGTTGCGGCTCTGAAGGTTGAAGAAGTGCGTGCGGAATTCGACCGCAATGCAGTTCAGCGTCCCGAAGGCGTGGGTCAGCAGCAGCAGCTTGCACTGGGTATTGAGCGGCCCGCGCTGCGCGCTCTTGCCGTACCAGGTCGAACCGATCTCGACGCGACGGTTGGCGGCATCGATGTTCATGTAGGTGGTCTGGCCGACGATCCTGCCGCCGGCGTCAAACACGGTGAACGGCAGCATCGAGCCCGCGGCCTGCAGGCCGAGGCGGCGGTCTATCTCCTTGGCGACGTTCTCCGGCGTCGGGATCAGGGTGTACCAGATCTTGTAGAGATCACCGTCCTTGACGGCCTCCACCAGCCCCTCGCGGTGCTCCTTCGACAGCGGCTCGAGACGGGCGTGCTGTCCCCGCAGGGTGATGGGATCGGGCCAGGGCATTTGAAGTCTCTCCTACGTCATTGCGAGGAGCGAAGCGACGAAGCAATCCAGACCATCTCCGCGGAGGCATTCCTGGATTGCTTCGCTTCGCTCGCAATGACGGTAATTAGCACCGTTTATTTGTTTAGGAAATTGAGGGGCAAACCGCCGCGGGGCCAGTCCATGGCGATCAGCTCGCCTTTGCCCGACAGCGTGATATAGGCGGTCTTCAGCTCGGGGCCGCCGAAGGCGATGTTGGTGGTGACGCGATCGCCGGTCGGCACCTGCTCCACCAGCGTACCGTCGGGCGCGATCACCGAGATGCAGCCTGAGACGAGGGTGGCGACACAGACATTGCCGTTCGCCTCCACCGCGAGCGAATCGAACATCTGGTAGCCGCCGAGGCCGCAGATCGGCTTGCCCCGCTCGCCGCGATAGATCACCTCGCGCGGCTTCAGCGTGCCGGGCGCGGAGAGCTCGTAGGCCCAAAGCCGGCCTGTCGGCGTCTCCGCGATATAGACGGTGTTCTCGTCCGGCGAGAGCCCGATGCCGTTGGCCGGCAGCACGCCGTGCAGGACCTCGACGATCTCCGTCATGCCGGGCTTGAGATAGTACATGCCGCCGACGTCCATTTCGCGCGCGCGGCGTTTGCCGAGCTCGGAGAACCACAGGCCGCCGTGCTTGTCGAAGACGAGATCGTTCGGCCCGCGCAGATCGTGCGCGCCGCTTTTGCTCACGACGGTCTCGACCTTGCCGGATTGCAAATCGACGCGCTGGATCGAGCCGCCGCGATAATCGTCCGGTTGCGGACCCGGCATGATCATCTTGCCGGCCGGAAGCCAGGAGAAGCCGCCATTGTTGCAGATGTACATCTTGCCGTCCGGCCCGAGGGCGGCGCCGTTGGGTCCTCCCGGTACCTTCGCGACGATCTCCTTGCGGCCGTCAGGATAAACACGCGTCAGGCGCTGGCCGCGGATTTCCACCAGCACGACGGAGCCGTCCGGCATCACGACCGGCCCTTCGGGAAATTCGAGGTCGGTGGCGAGAACGCGGATATTGGACATGTGGGACCCTCCCGGCTGCTTGTTATGACTTGCACGGGATGTCCGGCGCGGGCCCCGCAGGCAAGATTTGCCTGCGGTTATGACAAAGTCACCGGGGCTTGCCAAGCAAGCGGGATGGTATGCCAGCGTTGCGCTGCAGAGCGCGATGAGGGTCATCGCGCTCTGCGTCATCGTTTGAGCATGATCCTTT
Source organism: Bradyrhizobium sp. 1(2017) (assembly GCF_011602485.2). NCBI lineage: Bacteria > Pseudomonadati > Pseudomonadota > Alphaproteobacteria > Hyphomicrobiales > Nitrobacteraceae > Bradyrhizobium > Bradyrhizobium sp. 1(2017). Next base: position 6,497,816 of record NZ_CP050022.2, read on the forward strand.
CGGAAAACCGCTGCACACTTTTCGCGAACGCGGCCCTTCGGGTCCGGATCATGCTACTGCCTCACCGGCAGCCAGATCTCGAAGCCGCCATTGCCGGTTGCAGGATCGAACGTCACATCGTAGCGCTCGAAGTTCGGCGCGTCCGCGGCCTTGAAGCCGGATGCCGGCAGCCACTGATTCCAGATCGTGTTCACGGTGCGTCGGATCGACGCGATGTGATCCTTGTGCGTGAAGACGGCATAGTGCTGCTCGGGAATGCGGATGCGACTGAAGCGGCGCGGCAGGTCGGAGAAATCGGTGACTTCGGCTCCGGCGATGTAGTCGAAATTGCCGGCATCGTCGCCGTTGCAGCAGATCCCGTAGGCGACGTTGCCGACGCGCGCGGGAACGTCGGCGATCTCCCGATGGAAGCGTTGCCACAGACCTGGGATCATCGCGCCGTTGTCACAGGAGATGCGCTCGCCGGGACCGGCGACGAGGAAGGCCTTCGCCATTTCGAAACGCGGCGGTGGAAGGTGGTCGAGCATGGTGGAGTCCATGAGGATCGGCTCCTGAAGCTTGAGGTGGCTTACGCACGTTGCCGCCCTCACCGCTTCGGGCGTGGTGCCGAAATGGTCGCGGAACGCGCGGGTGAAGGCTTCGTGCGAGCCGTAGTCGGCCTCCAGCGCCAGCGACAGGATGTCGGGTGCGCCCTTTGCCAGGCTGCGCGCCGCCTCCGTCAGCCGTCGCGCGCGCACGTAACGCATCACGGGAAGACCGGTGGCGGCAGCAAACGCGCGCACAATATGGAACCGCGACACGCCGGATATCTCCGCGATCTCGTCGAGCGTCATCGGCTCGGCCAGATGGCTCTCGATATACCAGAGCGCGCGTTGGGCTGGATTCACGGCCATCGTCCCTATTTCGAAGCACGGCAAGGATACGCCGGCCATCCCCCTTCGCTTGACCGGCGTTGCTGTCCTCGCGCGAGGATAGTCCCGGAATGGCCACTGGCAACCTCCTCGCGTTCGCGGCTACACTGCCGGGAGCTTATGAACCGCTCACAAGAAAGCACGGGGGGAACCGCGTCATGGAAATCACCGATGTGCGGGCGCACCATATCCGCATCCCCTATGACGCCGGCGTCGCCAGCTTTCGCCAGGGCGCATCCGCGATCTCTGCGCTCGACATGGTGCTGGTCGAGGTCACGACCGATGCCGGTCTGACCGGCTGGGGCGATGCCTTCGCCTATGTCTGCCCCCGCACCGCGCACAGCGCGGTCGAGGAGATGATCGCGCCACAGGCGCGTGGGCTGAAGGTGCCTGATGCGGCCGGAATCCCGGGAGTGATGGAGCAGATCCAGCGCAATCTGCATCTGTTCGGCCGCTACGGCGTCACCATGTTCGCGATCTCCGCACTCGACATCGCATTGTGGGACCTTGCCGCGAAGATCGAGGGCGTCCCGTTGCACCGCCTGCTCGGCGAGACCAGGCGCACGGCCATTCCGGCCTATGCAAGCCTGCTGCGGATCGGCTCGCCCGACAACATCGCGAGCGAATGCAGGAAGGCGCTCGCGCTCGGCTATGGCGCGATCAAGCTGCACGAGACCACGGCACCGGCCGTGTTTGCCGCGCGCGAGGCGATCGGCCCCAGCATTCCGCTGATGGTCGACATGAACTGTCCGCTGACGGCGGGGCAGGCGATCGCCTTCGCGCAGACATGTGCGGATGCGCAGCCGATGTTCCTGGAGGAGCCGGTGTGGCCGCCGGAAGATTTTGCCGCGCTCGCCGACGTCCGCAGCAAGGGCGGGCTCGGCATTGCCGCCGGCGAGAACGCATGCACGGAGTATCAATTCCGCCAGATGATGGAAGCGGGTGCGGTCAGCCACGCCCAACCCTCGGTCACCAAGGTCGGCGGCATCACGGAGTTCTTGAAGGTCGCTGCGCTGGCGGACCGGCTCGGCGTCAAGGTCGTGCCGCACTCGCCCTATTTCGGTCCGGGCCTGCTGGCGACGCTGCACTTGCTTGCGACACGCGAGGATGGACTCGTCGAGATGTTCTATCTCAAGCGCGAGGCCTGCCTCTGGGGCGGCCGCGCCGATGTCGATGCGACCGGCCATGTCGCAGTGCCCACAGATCCCGGACTAGGCTACGAGCCCGATCGCGGCGTGATGGAGCGATATGGCGTCGCGTGATCGCGGCGCCTATTTCGAATCCTTCGCTGCCGGCGCGTCCTGCTTCTTCTTCGGATCCTCCGCCGTCTTCGCTTGCGTGGCCTGGAGGTCGGCGAGCGTCTTCTGCAAGCCGGCCACCGTCGTCTTCAAGGCGTCGATCTGGCGATTGGCCGCATCCAGCTTCTGCTGCTGATCGAGCGTGAGCTTGGTGATGGTCTTCTGGAGGAAATCGACATTGGACTGGAGACAGCTCGTGCGCCGCTCCATGGTCTTCTCGACGGTGCAAATCTCGATGCCGGGCACGTCCTGCGCGTGCGCCGGCACGGTCGCCAGCGTGGCGGGCAGCAACATCGCGAAACAAACGCCGGCGCTTCGAAACAGCATGCAGGTTCCTCGTCAAATGGATCACGGCAATGTGCGCTGTTTAAGCGCAGTCGCGTGAGGCTACCACACTCGTACCGCATTCTCGCGTTGAGCTTGCACCTGTTCCCTCGGACGGGGAACGATGATCGGCACACGGAAAGAAGTGGGCGCTCTTTCCGCGGCTTTGTTTAGGGGAGATTTTTGGAATGGCAACGCGCGATAGACGTCTGGCGGAATTCGATGGCGCCGGCGAGCCACCACCGGGCCTTGCGGTCGAAGTGCTGTGCGAAGACCACAGCGGCACGTACCAGCTGCCGTTCGCCTGCCGTTATGTGGAGGGCCGCTGGCGGAACCACGAGGCCGGCATCGCGGTCGAAGCAACCGTCATCGGCTGGCGCATGCCGCGCGTGAAGCATTCGGGCGTGGCCTGAGCCTCTGCGGCTGTTTCAAAACGCGACGGGGCCGCGCTCCATCTTAACCTTCGGAACGCGGCCCGAACGAATCACGTCCGAATCGGCCGTACGGCGTCGTACGCAGCTGTTCACGACTAGATGTCGCTGGCTCGGCGCCCGAGCGCACAATATCTGCGCAGCGCAGGATCGGATCTGGGCCGGAGATGGGCGGCAAAAGTTAACAGCATCAAAGACATGGGCGGGGCTCGCTTTGCGCTTGCCCGATGACAGTCCCCAGCCGCCGAAACGAGCAGGATGGCGCGAGCTGCCTAATATTCGACCTCGAGCTCCTCGATCTCGGCCGGCTCTTCCCGGGCCGCCGCGATCCATTCCTGCATCTCGGGCATGGCCATGATGGTGTCGGCGTAAGCCTTCAGCGGCGGCGCGAGCTTGACGTCATAGGTGACGAAGCGCGTCACCACGGGAGCGTACATCGCGTCCGCCATGGTGCGCTTGTCGCCGAACAGGAAGGGGCCGCCCGATTTCTCCAGGCAATCGCGCCAGATGAACAAGACGCGGTCGATGTCGGCCTGCGCGCGCGACCAGATCTTGAAGCCCGGGAAGTGACCCTTCAGGTTGACCGGCAGCGAGGCCCGCAGCGTCGTGAAGCCGGAATGGATTTCGCCCGAGATCGAGCGGCAATGCGCGCGCTGGATGCGGTCGGCCGGCAGGAGCCCGGCCTCCGGCATCGCCTCGTTGAGATATTCGGCGATCGCCAGCGTATCCCAGATCACGGCACCCTCGTGCCGCAGGCACGGCACCAGGATCGAGGACGACAGCAAAAGGATCTCGGCGCGCGCGGACGCGTCGTCAGGCGCGGTGACGATCTCCTCGAAATCGAGGCCGGAGAATTTTGTCAGCAGCCAGCCACGCAGCGACCAGGACGAGTAGTTCTTGCTGCTGATGGTCAGTGTCGCCTTCGCCATATCGCCCCTTCCCTCGCGCCTGAATTCCTGACGCCACCGTGCCGGTAGGCGCGGGCCCAAAGTTCATGCCCGTAGTCCACAGCAAGCGACATGCCAGTTCTCGGGGCGAATTGACTCGAATCTGGCGTCGTTATTGCATGAGGCTTGGGGTCAGGGTGGGCGTTTCAGTAATGATGTCGATGTACTATCAGGCCTTTCAGAACCACATGGATCTGACGGAGCCATGGCGGGCGGGGGCTTCGTCTGCCCTCAGATACCTCAACCTGGTGCCCCAGGGCATGTCGCATCAGGTGGTCGGCCGGCTCTCGGCCGCGCTGGAGCTGATCTCGCGCTCCACCCTCACCTATGACCGTCCGGCCTACGGCATCGACAGCGTGATGGTCGGCAACCGCGAAATCGCCGTCACCGAGGAGATCGCCTACGCAACACCGTTCGGCTCGCTGCTGCACTTTCGCAAGGACGGCGTGGGCGAGCAGCCGCGCATGCTGCTGGTGGCGCCGATGTCCGGCCATTTCGCGACGCTTCTGCGTGGCACCGTGCAGACGCTGCTCCAGGACCACGACGTCTACATCACCGACTGGCACAATCCACGCGACATTCCCCGCAGCGAAGGCCGCTTCGGGCTCGACGACTACACCGAGCATCTGATCGACTTCCTCGGACAGCTCGGCCCGCGCCCGCATATGGTCGCGATCTGCCAGCCGTCGGTGTCGGCGCTCGCGGCCGCCGCGATCATGTGCGAGGACAACCATCCCTCACGCCCGGCGACGCTGACGCTGATGGCGGGCCCGATCGACACGAGGATCCAGCCGACCAGGGTCAACGATTTCGCCAAGAGCAAGCCGATCGAATGGTTCGAGCGCAACTTGATCAACTACGTGCCGGTGCAATGCCGCGGCGCCTTGCGCAAGGTCTATCCGGGCTTCGTGCAGCTCACCGCCTTCGTCTCGATGAACCTGGAGCGGCACATCAAGCAGCATCTCGACCTCGCCAATCACATCGCCAAGGGCGAGAAGGACAAGGCCGCGACGATCAAGACCTTCTACGACGAATATTTCGCCGTGATGGACCTGCCGGCCGAGTTCTACATCGAGACCGTGCGCGACGTGTTCCAGGAGCACCTCTTGCCGCAGGGCCGACTGATGCATCGCGGCCGCCCCGTGAACACCAAAGCTGTCAGCCGCATGGGGCTGATGACCGTCGAGGGCGAGAAGGACGACATCTGCTCGATCGGCCAGACGCTCGCCGCGCAAGACCTCTGCACCGGCGTGCGCGCCTATCGCCGCGTCCACCACATGCAGGCCGGCGTCGGCCATTACGGCGTGTTCTCGGGCAAGCGCTGGAACAACGAGATCTATCCACTGCTGCGGGATTTCGTGCACGTCAATTCGTGATCGTCATTCCCTGACCAGCAAAGGGAGTCGCGGCCGAAAAGTCGCCGTCGACGTGGTACGCCCCGCGCCGACGGCGTTCTATCGTGTGAATTCAGTTGGCCTTGACCACCTGCGGCACCTTCCAGCTTCCATCGATGATCGAAGGCGGAGTGTCCTTCGGCCAGTACATCCGCAGCATCAGGACGAAGTCGCCCTTCGGCGCCGGCAGCCAGTTGGCTACTTTGTCCGCGCCCGGGGACTCGTTTTGGAAGTAGAGGGTCAGCGAGCCGTCGGCATTGAACTTCGGATTATCGCGCATGCTGACGGTGAACCTGTTCAGCGGATTGGGAACGAACCACCAGCCCTGATCGATCATGTACATGGTGAAGGACCAGAAGCCGTTGACGGGCGGTGTCTCGCCCTTCTGGAAGGTCAAGGTGTACTTGTTCGCACCACTCAGCTTCTGCCCGGCCGAATCCTTTTCGGTATTCGGGTAGACGGCGTCACGCTCCTGGTTAGCGGGCCAGCCGAAGGCCGCCACCACTGCTCGCTTCATGTAGTCGGAGGGGCCATAGGTACCGAGACCTTTCGTGATCGACCAGCCGTCGACCACGCCGCCCAGGTTCTCCTTGTTGGCCTCGATCTTTTTCAGAGCTGTCTGGGGAATGTCCTTCAGCGCTTGCTGCACGGCTGGATCAAGCTTGCTCATCTCGAACGGTTTGCCGGGCACGATGCCGAGCTTCGCCATGCTCGCGAGCATCGGCGCATCCGCCGCCGGCGCTGGCGCCGCCGCAGCCATCAGTTGGGCCATGAGATTGAAGTATCCCTCCGTCCCCATGCCGAGAATGACCGTCTGCGGCTTGTCGCTCATGCTGAAGCCGGGATTGGGATTCACCGGCGGCGCCACCGGACTGTATGGCTTGCCCCAGGCGGCCAGCGGCGTGATCTTGTATTGCGCCTGCAGTGCATTGACGGCCTTGTAGTCAGCTTCGGTACCATCGGCATAGGTGCGGCCGAGGATGACCATGTAGCGTGTCGCCATCGGGACGTGCTTCATGTCCGCCGGCACCTCCCCCTTCCAGCCCGGAGCAGTGAACAGGTAGTTGGCGGCCTTTCCGTTGGCTGTCCGCTTGCTCGGCGAGTGCTCGGAATCCGACATCCAGAGATCAGTGATCTCGAAGAGGTAGAAGCGGTCGCCCATATCGGGATGACTGAACACCTGCGGCTCGGCGAGATCGAGCCAGGCAACCGAATAGAGCGTGTCGGCATTGGGCGCGGAAACGCCGCGATAATCCGCCGGCGGATAACGGGGAACGTTGACGAATTGCCCGGTCGGGCTTGTGAAGCCCTCTACCTTCGGCACGTTGCTCATCTGCACCCGCGTAACTTCGGTTGTAACGAGTGAGTAGCCATAGACGTAGGCATCCTCTGCAATCTTTTGTGCTTCAGTCGGCGATATGGATTGCGCGTTTGCGGATGGGATCGCCGTAAAGCAAGCCAGGCCGATAGCAAGGACTAGACGTCGATAAATTGCGTGCATGAAGTCCACCTTTTTACTGGAGAAGCTCCGTTGCAGATAATGAGATGAGGCGTCGAAATAGATGCATCAAACAAGAACTCCACCGAGCAGATTCCATTGATTCAGATCAAAGAACGTCCGGTGCGGGACTTGGCCGTGTAAAAACGGCGACCGTTTCCGCGCAGCTGGTTGATGTCCGGAGGGCAAGGGCAGGCGCAAATTTCGTTGATTACGCGGCCCAGAGAAACGTCACGCGCCTACCGCTCCTGCTTGAGCAGCTCTTTCGCCTGCACGACTTCGGAAAGATCTCGCTCCACATCGAATTCGGCGAGCACGGGGGCGAGCACTTCAGATGCCGCACCCGCTCGACCATTCGTCTTGTGCAGGCGCGCTAGTCCAAGGGCGCTGCGCAGCGCGAACGTCTTCGTCTGCTGCCCTCGCGCGATCTCCAGGGATCGCGTGAGGGCATTCTCGGCGCCGGAATCATCCGGAGAGACCAGGCGCAACAAGAGTTCACCGCGGACGCGGTGCAATTCGGCATCAAGCCAATGCTGACCGGTCTGTCCGGTCCGGGCGATCAATTCGTTCAGGATGTCCAGTCCGGTTTCGACTTGGCCCACCTCTGCATTCGCCACGGCAACATGCATCCCCCAAAACGGCTCGCAGAGGTAGCAATCGTTCTCCTGCAGCAAGGTCCAGCCGTGACGCATGTCCGCCAGTCCGGCTATTCGATCGCCGGCACGCCACCTGGCCAGGCCATTCAAGTAGGTGCCCGCAGCCACGTACAGTGGCATCGTGTGGTCGCGCGCGAGACCAAGCGCCAGGATCGTCTCTGTCTGCTGCAGCATGCCCCCGCATACCCCGTCGAACACGGCGCGATGAACCAGCGCATTGGCTTGGGAAAGCACCCGCTTTTCGCCCGAGGCACCCACCGCTTCGGCGGCAAGCCTGCGCGCACGAGCAGTGATACCGAGCGGCCAGAGCACCAGAGCAAGGAATCTCATGATCACGAACGGCAGATCCAGCGTCGAAGCCCGGAATGCCGCGGGATCCGGCTCGGCACCGTAGATCGCCAGCGCCTGCTCAAGATGCGTCCTTGCGTTCAAATAGTCGCCCCCGAACCAGCAGGTGACGCCGCCCGTCCAATGGGCGACGACGGCGGCCACGGGTGAGTCCGATCGCCGGTCGGCGGCGCTCCTGATGGCATCCGCCAGCTCCCGCATCGGAGCGAGCTCGCCGTGCGTCAGGCAGGCGTTGAAGAGTCCGGAATGAACAGGCGCGAGTTCAACGGGATCATCGATGTCGGCTGCGAACTGGCGCGCCCGCGTCCATGCTGCGATCGTTTCGGGAGCGCTGTGCCCGCGGCTGCCTCTTAATGCACGGCCATACGAGATCTGAAGGTGCAGCCTGCTCGTCATCCGGCGGGGATCGTCAGGGAGTTCGTCAACCGTCGCAATGGCCTTGCCGAGATGGGCAACCGCCTCGGAATAGGCAGAGCGTTTCAGCGCCTGCTGACCCGCCTTGCGCCACCATTCGAGGGCGACCTCGCTCAGCCCCGCTTCGGTGAAGTGGTGCGCCAGAACTTCCGGCTCGGTCTCGGCGATGACGGGAAACCTCTCGCGCAGGACCTCGCCAATTCGCGTGTGAAGCAGCTGCCGTTTGCTCTTGAGCAGACTCTCGTAGGCCGCTTCCTGAACAAGGGCGTGCCTGAAACTGTAGTTTGCCTCGGGCGGAGCTCCGCGGCGAAGCAGCAGTTCGGCCTCTTCGAGTTGCGCTAGCGCAGCGCTCAGCGTCAGATCATCGCGTCCCGCCACGTATTTCAGCAGTGCATATGAGAAGTCGCGGCCGATGGCGGCGCCTATCTGCGCCACCTCCTTGACGGGAGCGAGCCGGTCGAGCCGCGCCATCAGCGAATCCTGCAGCGTGGCGGGAATAGCAAGCGGCGGAAGCGGACTAGTCAGGCGATAGCGTCCGGCATCTTCGACGAGCAGGCCGGACTCCAGCACCATCTTGGTCAATTCCTCGACGAATAGCGGGACGCCATCCGTCTTGTCGATGATCTGCTGCATCATCTCGCGCGGCAGCTGGCGACCGACCGCCACCTGTTCGACCAGCGCGCGCGTGTCCTGCCGATCGAGCCGGTCGAGCCGCAACAGGCTGACATTCGCAAGGCCCGACCAAGACGGCTCGAACTCTGGCCGGGAGGTCGTAAGTACGAGTATCGGCAGTCCCCTGATCCGATCGACGGCGAGGTCGAACAGTTCAAGTGTTGTGGCATCGGCCCAATGCATGTCCTCGCAGATGATCAGCAAAGGTTGATTGCGCGCCAGCCCCTCGAGCTGATCGAGAAGGACAGCAAATGTCTGTCGACGCTGCTGCGCCGGGCTCAGAGCGAGCGGTGGACAGCGGTTTCCGGGTGGAATCGAAAGGAGAGCCGCAATGAGCTGGGTCGCTTGAGCGACCTGCTGTGTTCCGAGCGCCAGCATCGCCTCGAGCTTATCGAGCTTTTGCCCGGGCGTGTCGTGCGAGCGGATACCGGCGGCGCGTTCGAGCTGCGCGACAAACGGATGAAGCGCACTGTTGGTATGGTAAGGCGAACATTGATATCGCACCCGGCGGTGCGCCCCCAATGCGGGGCTTTCGGAGAGCGTTGCGACTATGCGCGACTTGCCGATGCCCGCTTCACCAGAAATCAGTACCATCCGGCCCTGGCCCTGCCATGCCTCCCGCTGGCGCGAGAGGATGAATTCGATCTCGCTCTTGCGGCCGACAAAGCCGATCGAGCGCGCGGCGCGGACTGCCTCGAAGCGGCTCTCGGATGCGGCCGCGCCTTCTACCGCCCAGACTGCGATGGGTTCTGCTATTCCCTTGACCTCCCGGCGACCGAGATTGCGAAGGGTGAAGAGATCGCCAAGCAGCCGGCGCGTCGACGAAGCAACGACCACGACACCCGGTTCCGCCAGGCTCTGGAGCCGAGCAGCGAGGTTTGGTGTATCGCCGATGGTTGCGTGCTCCTCCGACGCATCTCCGCTTATGAGGTCGCCGACCACCACAAGTCCGGTCGCGATTGCGATCCGCAGTTCGGCCCGTTCGCCGGCGCCTGTCTTGAGCTGGCGAATCGCGGCGATGGTATCAAGGCCCGCGCGCACCGCGCGTTCCGCATCGTCTTCGTGGGCACGGGGATAACCGAAATAGACGAGTATTCCGTCACCGACGAACCGAGCTATCCTGCCATCATAAGCCGTAACAACGCTCGCGCAGGCAGCACGGTACGCCCGGATCACCTCCCACATATCCTCGGGATCGAGACGCGCCGAGAGCGCGGTCGAGCCGACCAAATCGCAAAACATGACGGTGAGGTGGCGCCGCTCGGCGTCGTGAGGGGGAGCGGGCGATGCGATCAACGCGGCCGGATCGAGGTCGGCGATGGCACGCAGCATTTTGCGGCGGTGACCGAGCAGGACTCCGAGCTTGTCAAAGTCCTCGTCCATCAACTCGGGGAGGACGCCCACGTCGATCCCGTTTTGGGCAAAACGCTCGGCGTATTGTCCAAGCCCCAACTTCTCGAGCCACTCCGCGATCTGCATGGCTCCACCGATCTTGTGGCTAGCGGTTAGCAGAATGTTGGACCACGGCCGCGCGGAGACAATATCCCAACGTCACCACGATGGCACGTCTTGTCTGTTGTACGAAAACTTAGGTTACTAGGTACCGGCACGGTTCGTGCCAGGACACTGATCGATGCGAACGACTGCACCACCAAACATCGCAGACGCGCAGCGTTGGACGGCTGAGGTTGCGATGAGACTGTCACTGCTCACTCCAGACCCGAAGCCGAACCAGCACGGCGGCCTGTGCTCACGTACGTGCAAGCAGACGATTTTCCGTGAGCGTGCTTCCTTCATTGCTCGTTCGTGGGTGCATCTTGGCTGCGAGCCATCGTGCCCGCCGCAACTTGAAGCGAAGAACCCACCACCCAGCAGCCGGCAACAAAGCCTATCAGGCCGTTGGGCAGATTTTGATCAAGGACAAGGATGCTGACGGACAGAGTAGCCGCAATCGCCGCGCCGAACGTTCCGGCCGCACTCATGATCTCAGCCGGCTCGGAGCCGTTCCATTCTTCCGAAATGCTCGATGACGAATTCCGTGCGACTTTGCCGGACAAATCAATACCGACATAATAGCTCAGAGCTCCATAGACCATTGTTATCAGCACGATCCAGCCGCTTTCAAACAGCCCGCCTTTCTGACGCAGCAGGGTCGCACCCACATAGAGGCCGCAGGAGGCCCCAACGGCCGCCAGCCCAATTCTTTCAAGGATATGGGCCGACTTGATCAGACTGGAACGGGCGATCCGAACACTGCCGACGCGCCTTGCTAAGGAAAAGGTGTTGGAAATTGCGCTGCTTATCTTCATTGGGGGCTCCTTCTGAGTAAGTAGCAGCCGACCGGCCGCTCCCGAATAGAGCTGCCAGGACGCGTTTCTCGATGCCCTTGATTCCAATTTCTGAAAAAGCTGTGCTGAGTGATGGGACTGGCTTTGCTCGTCAGCAAGGCGAGGAGCCAATCCAAAGCTGCGAGCACGCGGCTGCGCAGGCATTGCATCTCACCCGCGTTCGTCAGTTAGATCCGGGTGCGGCAATTTCTTGCGGCAGTGGTAGTTCAGAAAGAAAGTGATCGAGTATGAAGCGGTTCACATACCGCTTTTTCCCGACACTGCATCCGGTCACGATTTCCGGAGGACGCGCGAAGCTCGCAGTCAGGCCGATCACTCCTCGCCTCACACCTGCACCACGTGGCCAGGCTATCCAGGATCTGCCCCCGGATGGTGACGCAGCGGCGGAAGAAGGTTTTCCGCGTCAACTCATCCTGCGCCGCAGCGTCGCCGAAGGCGTTTCACCAAATTTTGCGCGATAGGCACCGGCCATGCGGCCGAGATGGGTGAAGCCGAGATCGAATGCGATCTCCGTGATGGAGGCGTCGGGCGCGGCCTGCGCGAGGCGGGCATTCAGTCCGGCGAGGCGCATGTCGAGCAGCATCTGCGAGATCGACAGGCCAAAGTGACGGCGGAAGCCAAGTTGCAGCGCACGGATGCCGATGCCGGATGCGCAGGCGAGCTGAACGAGGTCGAGCGGCTCGTCGGCATTGTCGGCCAGGTAATCCCGCGCCGCGCGGAGCGCACGCGGCAGACGCTCGGCGCGGCCGGAGAACGTTTGAATTGCATCCGACAGGCCGTGGCGTTGGCCGTTGAGGAGGTGATCGAGCAAGACCTCGCGCCAATCGGCCATCGCGACCGGCGACAGCCGGCCGGAAGGTCCGAGCCGTTCGGCCAGCGTCATCAACCCGGCAAGGCTCGTCCGCAAGGCCCGCCCGGAGGGCGCATCCAGGTCGATCTCCGGATCGAACTCGACCACCCCGGCCGCCCTGCCCGACAGCGCCGCGGCGCGCTGCTCGACCATGCGGCGATCGAGCAGCAGGATCGCCTGTGCACAATCGCTCCACATCATCCGGGTGGGGATCGTCGGCGACAGCAGCGACGCGGTCCGGTCCGGCGCGACATCGAGCTCGCAGGCCCCCGCACGAATGCGGGCGGTGCCGGTGAGCGGGATCTGCACCAGGAAGAAGCGATCGAGACAGCCGGGATCGATGCTGACCGATCCGCCATAGGCGACGTAGTTGACGGAAAAACCGTCGAACGCCGCGCAATTGTGCCGGGCGGAAAAGCCGGCTGCGCGCGCCTGTGCCGGCTTCAGATCATGCGGGCAGAAGATGCGCCCGATCTGCTCGGCCGCATCGTCGACATCATCCGTGGTGACGCGGGCGAAGTCCGCAAGCCGTTCGGCTGCGGACGCGCTTGCGCTCATTTCCAGCTCGGCTGCGGACATCGTCGACCATGCTTCGCGCCCGGAATTGCTTTAAGCCTATAATAGTTCCGGGGGGCCGGAAAGGGCCGCAGCTGCAAAATCATCGTGCTGCAGGGCAACAGCGGGGTGCGGATTCGTTTAGCGGATAGACAGGCGGCCCGTTACGGGCCGATGCTCCATCCCCGCCGGAATCCAGAGGAGGCGAGCATGACTGCACTCGAAAAGGGCATTACCGCAAACGGCACGGGCTATGGCGGCAAGAGCTGGAACATCCTGGGCCAGGTCTATTTCCCCAAGGCCGTCACCGATTCCACCTTCGCGTTCGAGACTAACAGCGATCCCGGCCAGTTCGTGCCGGTGCATATCCACCCAACCCAGGACGAGTTCATCCTGGTGCAGGAGGGCACGCTCGATCTCAAGCTCGACGGCAAATGGGTCAAGGCCCATGCCGGCGATCTCGTGCGCATGCCGCGCGGCATTCCGCACGGCTATTTCAACAAGTCCGACAAGCCGTGCCGCGCGCTGTTCTGGGTCTCGCCGATGCAGAAGCTGGAGGCGCTGTTCAACCAGCTCCACAATCTGACCGACCCCGCCGAGGTCGTGCGCATCTCGGCGCTGCATGAGGTCGATTTCCTGCCGCCCGAGGCCAACGAGTAAGCGACCGTCTCCTCGTCCACCTTCATCTGCTGGCAGCTCCGGCGGCCGCCTTGTGGCCGATCGCGGTTGCTTGCGTACGAAACACATTGATTGCGAGCCATCCCATGGTCAGTCCCAAGCATGTCTGCGTGATCGGCGCCGGCGTCTCCGGCCTTGCCGCCGCAAGGGCGTTCTCCGCCCGCGGCCACCGCGTCACCATCGTCGAGCGCAGCGGCGATCTCGGCGGCGTCTGGGAGCCGGCGCGCTCCTATCCTGACGTGCAGACGCAGAGCCCGAAGGAGCTTTACCGCTACACCGACCGCGCCATGCCGGATGCCTATCCGGAATGGCCGACCGGGCCGCAGGTCCATGCCTATCTCGCCGACTACGCCAGGGGCTTCGGTCTCGACCGCATGCTGCGCCTCGACACGGCAGTCTCCGGCATGGCGCGGCGCACCGACGGCAGGCCCGGCTGGACGCTCGCGCTGAAGGGAAAGGACGGCGCGACCACGAACGAGGACTTCGATTTCGTGGCGGTCTGCACCGGCCAGTTCAACGAGCCGCGCGAGCTGCATTGCCCGGGCGAAGAAGGCTTTGTGGCCCAGGGCGGCCAGATCCTGCATTCGTCGAAATACAATGACGCCGCCCTGGCAAAGGGACGCCGCGTCGTCGTGCTCGGCGGATCGAAATCCGCGACCGACATCGCCGTGAACGCGGTCAAGGCGGGCGCGCGCGAGGTGACGATCGTGATGCGCGAGCCGGTCTGGCGCATTCCCTATTTCATCGGCGGGCTCGTGAACTTCAAGCGCATCCTCTACATCCGCGCGCAGGAAGAGATGTTTCCGGGCTGGGGCATCGGGACGATGGCGCGGCTCGCCCATCGCCTCGCCGCGCCACTGGTCTGGGCGAACTGGCGCGGCCTGGAGAGCCTGCTCAAGACGCAGCTCAAGCTTGGCCGCTGCAACATGGTGCCGAAAGAGCGGATCGAGGACGGCGTCAACTGCTCGGTGCCGATCGCAACGCCGGGCTTCTATCCGATGGTCGCCGACGGCCGCATCAAGGCCGTGTTCGGCACGTTCGACCATTATGAAGGCGACGGCATCGTGATGAGCGGCGGCGAGCGCATCGGCGCCGACCTCGCCGTGCTCGCGATCGGCTACAAGCTCGGCGTGCCGTTCCTGCCCGCGGCTTACCAGCAGAAACTGGTGGATGCCGACGGGCAGTACCGGCTCTATCGCCTGATCGCCAATCCCGATCTGCCCGAGCTCGGCTTTGTCGGCTTCAATTCGTCGTTCTGCACCGTGCTCTGCGCCGATCTCGCCGCGAACTGGCTGGTGCGCTATGCCGACGGCCAGCTCGCCAATCAGCCGACGGCGCAACAGATGCGCGACAACATCGAGATGATGCTGCACTTCAAGCGCGTCGAACGGCCGGCTGCGGGCGTCTATGGCGGCCTGTGCGTTGCCCCCTACCACTACCGCCATTTCGACGAGCTGATGGCCGACATCGGCGCGAAGAACCAGAAGCGCGGCGGGCTTGCCGGGCGCTTCTCGCCGCCGGATGCGGATGCCTATGCGAAGTTCCTGGCCACGGCGCCGGATTACCGGGCGGCGTGAGGCGAAGATTCGCGGCTGAGCGGGATTTGCGTCTCGCCAGCCTGTGCCTCCGATGTTTACGATCTCCCGGGCCACCGAATCGACAGGAACCGGCCATGGGATTGAGACGTCTTGCCGCCGCAGCGGTGCTCGCCTTCCTTGTCACCACACCCGCCGTCGGGCAGCAACGCGAGCTTACCCCCCAGCAAGCAGCGGCGCTCGCCGCCTATGATCGCGCGCTCACCGATTTCAAATCCATCCTGGCCGAGCGACGGCGCCAGATCGATGCGAAAGAGCCCCTGCCGAACCTGCCGGGGCAAGCGCTGTACCTGGCGCGCGTTGCCGTCATCAGCTCCTACAAGGATCTCACAGACGCCGTTCCTTCCCGAATTGGAAAGCCCAACAAGTTCGAAATTCCGCCGGCCTATTTCGATGCCGCCATCGAGCCGCTGATCGACGAATACGCGGCGCTGTTCGAGATCATGGAGGCGCCACCCGCCGGTGCGCAGAAATCGCCGACGCCGTTCAAGGACGTCGTCGATCTTGCCATTGCGATTGCACGCGCCAAGGGGCTGGCACCGGATCACGCCGAAATTGCAGGACGCATCAGCCTCGGGCTGTACTTTGCGGAAACCAACGGCAAGCAGAACGTCCGCAATGCGCGCTCGAATACTTACATGGGCAGCTTCCAGACCGGCCCCTCCGAAGACCGCAACGGCCGCAGGAAATGGGAGAAGATCAAGGGCGATATCGCAGCGATCGATCCCGAACTGAGCGCGCGCGACGACAAGGAAGAGGCGCGGGCCCGCGGCACCGATCACCGCTTCAACCACTGGACCAATGTCCGTAACGGCCTGATGAACGCGCACGCAGACATTTTCCGGGAGATCCCGGGAATCGTGAAGACGCTGCCCGACCCGATCGACCAGATGAAGCTGTTCGAGTTGATCCAGATCGTTCCGACCCCGACCAGGTCTGCGCTCAGATCGGGCGATCTCCTGAACTACAGGGTGTCCAACCCCACCATCATGAAGCACCTGCGCAACAACAGCATCTTCGCCTTCGGACAGGCCGACCGCGCGCGGACCTCGGCAAGCTTCCGGGAGATCCTTGCCGCGATGTGGCTGTTCAACCGGAAGTTCGAGAAAGCGATGGCGAAATATGCGGAGATCAGGACGCGCTGAGACGCCGGTCGCGACGTCTACCGGACGTCGTAGGCTCTCGGTCCCCCGGCTTGTCGCAACCCCTGCGTTCCCTGCCCTACTCCGTCCGGATCGGCGAGTCCTTCAAGCCATTATTGTCATAGGCCTTGCGCAGCAAGCCGTTGGTCGTAGCGTCCGTCATGAATTTTGTGACGAACGCCGATGCCTGGCTGTGACCGAGCGGCACGGCGACGGCGGTCACCGTCTTCTTGAAGGTCTCGTTCAGCACGCGCGTCCCTGGAATTTTCTGCGCCATCTTGTTGAGCTGATCGCGTGATAGCGCGAAGGCGTCGATCTCACCGCTCTTCAGCAGGCCGAAGATTTCATCGTATGTCTGATAGCCGGTCACTTTCGCATTCTTCAGATGTGCGATGGCACCGCGCATGGTGGTGGTGGCGTTGACGGCCGCGACCTTGATACCGGGCTGGTCGAGCGTGGCGAAATTGGTGATGCTCGACCCGGGCTTGACGATGTAGGTGGCATCGGCGACCTCGTAGATCGGGCCGAACAGCATCTTGGTCTCGCGCTCGGGATCCCTCGGAAGCCAGGTGACGTCCCAAGTCCCTTTCGACGCCGCGTCGGTGATCTGCCCGGAATTCTGGTGCACGATGTATTCAACGGGTACGCCGAGCTGCGCGGCCATTTCCTCGCCGAGATCGACGGGGACACCGGCATAGCCGGTCTCGGTCTTGGTCGACCAGAACGCACCGCCCGCGGGGCTGATTGCGATCGCGACCCTCAGCTTGCCGGTCGGCGCGATCTCGTCTTTCAGGCCATCGGCTAGCGCGGGCATGGCGACCGCCGCGGCGAGAACGAGGCCGGCGAGAACCGACCGGAATGGCGTTGGCATGTCATGCTCTCCTCACCTTTTCTTCTTCTGACGCATCGCTTCGATCACACGGCCTTTGACACAATTCTGGTCGATCGCGCGCTCGATGGAAAGCCATCTGGCATGACAAATCCGTCAAAGGGCACGCCGCCGTTTGCAGTGCAAGCCCTCTGACTGCCATGGCTATGGTGTTCCACGACCGGACATTTGTTGATAGCCTGCCGCACCGAAGGACAGCAACCGGGGGCCACCGAATGACGCGCGCGAATCCCGCATCTCTCGCACGACGTAACGAAGCGTGGAGACATGCCGGACGGGCCCTGGCACGAGGCCTGGCGACGACAGCCGCCGTAATCGCGCTCGCCGGCTGCGAGGACAAGAACACGTTCGTGGCTCCGCCGCCGCCCAAGGTGGACGTGGCAACGCCGATCCAGCGCGCAGTGACGCGCTACGTCGAGGCGACCGGCAACACCGCGCCGGTCAAGAGCGTCGATCTCGTGGCGCGCGTGCAGGGTTTCCTGCAATCGATCGACTACCAGGACGGAAGCTTCGTCAAGCAAGGCACCCAGCTTTTCCTGATCGAGCCGGAGACCTACAAGCTCAAGCTCGAGCAGGCACAGGCCGCCGAGGTCGGCGCGCAGGCCACGCTCAAGCAGGCCGAAGCCGATTTCAAGCGGCAGGCCGAGCTCGTGCAGCGCCAGGCGGTCTCGCAGTCCACCCTCGACACCTCGACGTCGAACCGCGACAACGCCCAGGCCAGTCTCCAGCAGGCCCAGGTCAATACCAGGCTCGCCGAGGTCAATTACGGCTACACCAAGGTCAGCGCGCCGTTTGACGGCATTGTAAGCGCGCACCTCGTCTCGATCGGGGAACTCGTCGGCGTCTCCTCCCCGACCCAGCTCGCAACCATCGTCGCGCTGAACCCGATCTGGGTGAACTTCACGGTCAACGAGCAGGACGTCCTGCGCATCCGCGCTGAAGCGGCCCGCCGCGGGCTGACCGTCGCCGACCTCAAGCAATTGCCGGTCCAGGTGGGCCTCCAGACCGAGACCGGCTATCCGCATGAAGGCCATCTCGACTACGTCTCGCCGACCATCAATACATCGACAGGTACGCTCGCGGTGCGCGGCGTCCTGCCCAACGACAAGCGCGTGCTGCTGCCCGGCTATTTCGTCCGGGTACGGGTGCCGTTCGACCAGGACAAGAACGCCCTGCTCGTCCCCGACACTGCGCTCGGCAGCGACCAGGGCGGCCGCTATCTCCTCGTCGCCAATAGCGACAATGTCGTCGAGCAGCGCAAGGTGCAGGTCGGACCGACCGACAACGGCCTGCGCGTGATCGAAAGCGGGCTGAAGCCGGACGATCGGGTGGTGATCGCGGGACTCTTGCGCGTGATCCCGGGCCAGAAGATCGATCCGCAGGTGACGAAGATCGAACAGCCCCAGGCGTCTGCCAAGTAAGGAGCGGACGCCATGATCTCAAAGTTCTTCATCGAGCGGCCGGTCCTCTCGAACGTCATCGCGCTCTTGATGATCCTGATCGGCGGCGTCGCGCTGTTCAACCTAGCGATCGCGCAATATCCCGACGTGGTGCCGCCGACGGTGCAGGTCACCACGCGCTATCCGGGCGCCAGCGCCAAGACCGTGATCGACACGGTCGCCTTGCCGATCGAGCAGCAGGTCAACGGCGTCGAGGACATGCTCTACATGCAGTCCTACAGCGCCTCCGACGGCACCTACACGCTGACCGTGACCTTCAAGATCGGCACCGACCTCAACTTCGCACAGGTGCTGGTGCAGAACCGCGTCTCCAGCGCGCTCTCGCAACTGCCGACCTCGGTGCAGAACCAGGGCGTGACCGTGCAGAAGCGGTCGACCTCGATCCTGCTGTTCGTGACGCTGACCTCGCCGGACTCCCGGTTCGACAGTCTCTATTTGAGCAACTACGCCACCATCAACATCCGCGACGAGCTCTCGCGCCTGCCCGGCGTCGGCAACGTCACGGTGTTCGGTGCCGGCCAGTATTCGATGCGGGTGTGGCTCGACCCCAACAAGCTGCAGGTTCGTGGCCTGGTGCCGCAGGACGTCATCAACGCAATCCAGCAGCAGAGCCAGCAGGTCTCCGCCGGCCAGGTCGGCGCGCCGCCGACGCCGCCGGGTCAGGCGTTCCAATACACGCTCAACGTCAACGGACGGCTCGACGACACCACCCAGTTCGAGAACATCATCGTCAAGACAGGCACCAGCGGCGACGTCACGCGGGTACGCGACGTCGGCTGGGTCGAACTCGGCGCGCAAACCTACAGCCAGATCTTCTCGCTCAACAAGCAGCCCGCCGTCGGCATCGGTGTGTTCCAGTCGCCGGGCGCCAACGCGCTCCAGGTCGAACAGGCCGTCGAGAAGAAGATGGTGGAGCTCGCCAAGCGCTTCCCCGAAGGCATCAAATACGACACGCCGTTCGACACCACCAAGTTCGTCGAGGCCTCGGTGCACGAGGTCTACATGACGCTGATCGAGGCCGGCCTGCTGGTGCTGGTCGTGATCCTGGTGTTCCTGCAGGACTGGCGCGCAATGCTGGTGCCCGCCACGACCGTGCCGGTCACGATCATCGGCGCGTTCGCCGCCATGGCGGCGCTCGGCTTCACCATCAACATGTCGACGCTGTTTGCGATCGTGCTCGCGATCGGCATCGTGGTCGACGACGCCATCGTCGTGGTCGAAGGTGCCGCCCACAACATCGAGCAGGGCATGAATGGCCACGACGCCGCGATCAGGGCGATGGACCAGCTGTTCGCGCCGATCGTCGGCATCACCCTGGTGCTGATCTCGGTGTTCCTGCCGGCCTCTTTCCTCGCAGGGCTAACCGGACGCATCTATTCGCAATTCGCCCTCGTCATCGCCGCGACTGCGCTCTTGTCCGCCATCAACGCGGCCACCTTGAAGCCGACGCAGTGCGCGCTCTGGCTGCGGCCGACGGTGCCGCCGGAGCAGCGCAATTTCTTCTACAGAGGCTTCAACGCGGTCTATAACCGCGTCGAGCGCGGCTACACGAGGCTGATCACCTTCCTCGTGAAGCACGCCACCGTCTCGGTCGCGTTCGCGCTGCTGGTCATCGGAGCCAGCGGCTACGGCCTGTCGCGGGTGCCGACCGGCTTCCTGCCGATCGAGGATCAGGGCTATCTGATCGCCGCCGTGCAGCTGCCCGACGGCGCCGCACTGGAGCGGACGCAAGCCGTGCTCGACAAAGCGAGCGGGCTGATCAAGGACACGCCCGGCGTGGCGCAGGTCATTACCATCGCCGGCATCTCCGCACTCGACAACAGCGCCAGCCTCGCCAATGCCGGCGTCGCCTACATCATCCTGAAGGACTGGGACGCGCGCAAAGGGCCCGGCGAGGATCTTCGCTCGCTGGTCTTTGGGCTGAACGACAAGCTCGCAACCATCATGGAGGCGCGCACGCTGGTGCTGCCGCCACCGCCGATCCAGGGCATCGGCAACGCCGCCGGTTTCTCGATGCAGGTCGAACTGCGCGACGGCAACAGCGATTTCGCCAAGCTTCAGGCCATCACCGGCGCGATGGTCAGCAACGCCGAGAGCCAGAGCGCGCTGCAGCGCGTTTCATCCTCGTTCCGCTCCTCGGTACCGCAGTACAACGTCGAGATCGACCGCATCAAGACCCAGACGCTGCACGTGACGACCGATCAGGTGTTCGCGGCGCTGTCGACCTATCTCGGCTCGTCCTACGTCAACCAGTTCAACAAGTTCGGCCGCGTGTTCCAGGTCTACACGCAGGCCGACCCGGCCTTCCGCGTCACCGAGCGCGACATCGCCAACATGCAGGTGCGCAACTCGAACGGCGACATGATCCCGATCGGCACCGTCGCCACGATCACGCCGGCCACCGGCCCGTCGCTGATCAGTCTCTACAATCTCTATCCCTCCTCCACCATCGTCGGACTGCCGGCGCAGGGTTATTCGTCAGGTCAATCGCTGAAGCTGATGGAGGAGATCGGAGACAAGACGCTGCCGCCGGGCACAGGCTACGAATGGACCGCGATGTCGTACCAGGAGAAGGCCGTCTCGAACCAGATCTACTGGGTGTTCGGCCTCGCCATGCTGCTGGTCTATCTCGTGCTCGCCGGCCAATATGAGAGCTGGTACGCGCCGATCTCCGTGATCCTCGCGGTGCCGCTGTCGCTGCTCGGGCCGATGCTGATCCTCAGCGCCCTCAAGATCGACAACAACCTCTATTGCCAGATCGGCTTGATCCTGCTCATCGCGCTGTCGGCCAAGAACGCGATCCTGATCGTCGAGGTCGGGCTCGAGCTGCACGGCCGCGACGGCAAGCCGATCATCGAATCCGCCATCGAAGCGGCGCGCGCCCGCTTCCGCCCGATCCTGATGACCTCGTTCGCCTTCATCCTCGGCGTGGTGCCGCTGGTGCTGGCGACCGGCGCCGGCGCCAGCGCGCGCAAGTCGATCGGCATCACCGTGTTCTCGGGCATGCTGGCCTCGACCTGCCTCGCAGTGCTGTTCGTGCCGGCCTTCTTCGTGGTGGTGCAGCGCTTCGAGAACTGGCGCGCGTCGAAGAAGGCACCGAAGGCGAAGCCGGTGGCGGAGGTGAAGCCTTAACCCTGCTCGGCCGGCGCCCGGCGCGCCTCGCCACTCGCGACCAGGACCACCGAGACCTTCGACTGCCTCAGCACCGCATCGGCGACGCCGCCGAAGGAGAGATGGTCGGCCTGGATCCGGTCCACGCCCATGACCACGAGGTCGATGTCGGTGGCGTCGATCTCGCGCAGGATCGCCGCTTCCGGCGCGCGGTTCACGCGCAGCGTCGTGGTGATGTCGACGTCGTAGCGGGCGGCGAGATCGCTGGTGTCCTTGAGGATGCCTGACTCCTGGCTCGATCCGCGCGACGTGCCGCGCTGTGCGCCCTTGTCGCGCGTCGTCGCCACATAGATCACCCGAAGCGAGCCTGAGCCGGCCTGCGCCAGCGCCACCGCGACCTCGGCGCCCCGCTTGGAGACGCCGCTGCCGGACACTGGAACGAGGATGTTGAGCGCATCGGGCACCGGCTGCTTCAGGTGCTTGCCCTTGGCAGCCACGATCGCGAGCGGCCCCTCGAACCTGGCGGCGATATCCTCGATCCTGCGATCGAAACGGTCCTTGGCGGCAGCGACCTTGCCGATGCCGACGACCAGGAGATCGAAGCCCTTGCGCGCTTCGTCGGCAATGGTCTCGCCGAGCTCGGCGCGCCTGGTGCGGGTGACGACATCGACGTTGCCGGCATCCCCGTCGCTGTTGGCGGAGACGGTTTCGGCTGCCTTCTTCACCACGGCTTCGTGGCTCTCCTCCTCGTCGCGATCCTTGTCCTGCTCCTTGGCGCGCTCACCGATATGCAACACCGTGATCGGCAGACCGCGCATGCCGGCGATCAGGCCGGCGACGTGCGCGGCAAAGGTGGCGTTGACGCTCTCGTCCACGGCGAGCAAGGGACGTTCGAGATTGGCGACGAAGCCGCGCTTCTCGAATTCCTCGCGCTCCAGCCGCTCCTTCTCCTCCTCGCTCATCGGCAGCTTTGCCAGCGCCGCGCGCAGCATCGGCGGCATCGCCATCGTGGTCACGATCGCCATCGTCACGATCATCGTGAACAGGTTCTGGCTGAGCACGCCGATCGACAGGCCGATGGTCGCGATGATCACCTCGGTCGAGCCGCGCGCGTTCATGCCGCTGGCAAGCGCCAGCGATTCCCTGCCACTCAGCCCGCCCACGGAGCCGCCGACGAAGGCGCCGCCGAACTTGCCGACACTGGCGATCACGACGAGGAGGCCGGTGAGCATCAGGAGGTTGGGATCGCGAAGCACCGAGAGGTCGGCGCTGAGCCCGGCGAGGCCGAAGAACACCGGCATGAAGAAGCTTGAGATCAGCCCGCGCAGGCGCTCGTCGATCTGCCGCGTCAGGATCGGCGATTCCCCGACGAGGATGCCGGCGACGAAAGCCCCGAGCACGGTATGGACGCCGATCAGATGGGTGATCATCGCCATGACACTCATCAACAGCAGGATCACCGTGATGACCGCCGCCGCGCTGACAAGATTGTCGTTGGCCCAGCGGATCAGCTGGAACACCAGGCGGCGGCCGATGGTGAAGCTGACCGCGAGGAAGGCGAGCGTCCCCAGCACCGCCTTCGCGACCGAGGCGATATCCAGCGTGCCGTGCGACGCCAGGCTGAAAATGACCGCGATGATGATCCAGCCGATGGTATCGTCGATGACCGCGGTCGCGACGATGATCTGCCCGACATTGCGGCGCATGAAATTCATCTCGCGCACGACGACCGCGACAATCTTGACCGAGGAGATCGACAGCGCCGTGCCCATGAACAGGGAGGCTACCAGGCGCTCCTGCGGATTGGGCAGCAGCGCATCGGGCAGGAACTCGCCGAGTGCGAAGCCGCAGGCGAAGGGCACGAGGATGCCCGCGATCGAGATCGCGATCGCGGCCCTGCCGACCTTCCGGACCAGCTTGAGGTCGGTCTCCATGCCGGTCAGCAACAGCAGCAGCAGGATGCCGATCTGGGCGATGCCGTCGATCATCGCCTTCTGCTCGGGCGTCCTGGGAAAGATCGCGTGCTGAGCCTCGGGCCAGATCCAGCCGAACAATGACGGTCCCAGGATGATGCCGGCGAGCAATTCGCCGATCACCGACGGCTGGCCGATGCGCATCATGATCTCGCCGAGGCCGCGGCCGACCGCGATCAGCAAGACGATCTGCGCCACCAGAAGGAACTCGGACGGGCCCGCCGCCTTGCCCGCTTCGGCACTGGCCGCAATGGTGGTGAGGACAAGCGCCGCGGGGACAAGGCCGACCGGTCGGAGCAGGCTCCATTGCATGCAGGTGTCATTTCCCCTTCATACGCCCGGGCGAGGCACCGGGACGATCGGGGATAGAACCCGCGGGAGGCGGACGGAGTTCCTGCCGCGCGCGGCGGGATCGGGGGGCAACAACAAAAAGTGCGAAAACAACCCCATGCACAGTAGAGATGGCGTTGAAAACGCTCGATAAATTTCGGTCTTCCCGAAACGACTTGCTCCGTCGGGCAAAACACTGGCAGAATGGCATGATGCCGTTGTTCACCGTCATTGCGAGCGCAGCGAAGCAATCCAGAATCCCTCTACCGAGGCAGTCTGGATTGCTTCGTCGCAAGGGCTCCTCGCAATGACGAAGGAGAAAGTTGCGCGCCTCGCTCCGCTCTCGTGCCCCGGACGCAGCGCAGCGTCTCTTCGACGGTGCGCTGCTGAGCCGGGGCCCATGTCTCGACGGAATTGGTGACCTCTGGGTCCCGGCTCTGCGCCGCAGCGCTCGCGCGTTGCAGCTTGTCCGGGACACGAGAGCAGGCCCCTCACGCCGCAGCCGGCGTCCGGATCTCGCGCGGCAGGATGATCGCGGCGGCGATGGCGAGCAGGCAGAGCGCGGCGAAGGCGTGCAGCATGGTGACGAAGCCGCCCTGCTCGTAGAGCCAGGCGACCAGGCCGACCGAGGCGCCGGCGGCGGTGAAGCCGATGAAATAGCGCACCGCATAGGCGCGCGAGCGCCATTCCTCGCTGGTGTATTTGCCGACCATGGCGTCGTTCACCGTGACCTGCCCGAACGCGCCCATGACGATGCCGATCGAGACCAGGATCAACGGCAGATTATTCAGGCTCGCGGCGAGATAGAGGAAAGGCGCCAGCATGAAGGACAGCGGCAGCGCCACGGTCTTCAGCGAATAGCGGTCGAGCAGCCGTCCGATCGTGTACTGCGTCATCGCGCCGAACACGTAGACGCCGGCGGCGATGACCCCTAACAACGCGGGGCTCTTGGTCAGGTCCGCGAGCCGCTCCGCGAACAGCTTTGGCAGCGCGACGGTGACGGCGTTGAAGGTGGTCGAGATCGCGATCACGACGATCAGCAGCGACAGCACCACGCGCCACATGTCCTGCTTGGCGACGCGCGCCTGCGCCGCCGCCTGCTTCGAGCCCTTGCGGTCCTCATGCACGACCATCATCGCAAAGGCGACGCCGATCAGGATGGTGACGATGCCGGGGACGATGAAGGCGAAGCGCCAGCCGAGATATTGGCCGATCACGCCGGTGACGAGCGCGGACGAAGCGACGCCGAGATTGCCCCAGACGCCGTTGATGCCCATCTCGCGGCCGAGCCTGTCGGCATAGGACACGATCATCGCGGTGCCGACGGGATGGTAGATCGAGGCGAAAATGCCGATCGCGAGCAGCGCCGCGCCGAGCTGCGCCGGGGTCTGCACGAATCCGACCGAGATCATGGAGGCGCCGATGCCGACGAAGAAGATCAGCATCATGTGGCGGCGGCTCCAGCGATCCCCGAGCCAGCCGGTGAGCAGCGAGCCCGCGCCGAAGGCGACGAAGCCCGGCGTCGCATAGGGCAGGAGCTCCGAATAGGCCATGCCGAGCGCCGGCCCCATGATGATGACGGCGGCGGCAAAGATCAGCATCGAATAATGGTCGATGAAATGGCCGGCATTGACGAAACTGATGACCCGGCTGGGGCTGTTCATACGGAATCCTCTCCTGCTCTGAAATGAGTTATATGTCGAGGCCATGACGGGATGCTGCCAATGACTGTCGTCGAAACGCCAATCCTCCGGGAGGTCCTGGGAAACCACCGCTCGACCGCGGGCGTGCACCTGGTCGCGCGCGACTACCCCAAGGGCATGCGGATCGATCCGCATTTGCACCGCGAATCGCAGCTGATCTATGCGGCGAAGGGCACGATGCAGGTGACGACGCCCGGGGGGCGCTGGCTGGTGCCGCCGGACCGCGCGGTCTGGGTACCCGCCGGGCTCGAGCATGCGATTGACCTTCTTGCCGACATCGAGATGCGGACGCTGTATTTCGACCTGCCCTGGCTGAAGCGCGAACAGCGCTATGAGGGATTGACCAAGGAGTTCGTGGTACGGGTGTCGCCGCTGCTGCACCAGGCGATCCTGGCGCTGTTCGACGCGCGCAATACCGAGGAGCGGACCGAGCTTCTGGTTCGACTCGTGATGCTGGAATTGCACCAGGCCGAGGATTCCGCGACCTTCGTGCCGCTGCCGCGCGAGGTCCGCTGCCGCCGCGCCGCGATGATCGTCCTCGACGATCCCACCGGCCTGCACGACATCGACACGCTGGCGCGCGAGGTCGGAACCTCCGCGCGGACATTGTCGCGGCTGTTCTCGACCGAGACCCAGCTGAGCTTCAAGAGCTGGTGCCAGCGCGCGCGCATCGCAGCGGCGATCCAGCGGCTGTCCACGGATGCCGGCGTGTCGGTGAAGCAGCTCGCGACATCGCTCGGCTATGCCAGCGTGCCGGCGTTTTCGGCGGCGTTCCGGCAGGTGACGGGGCGCACGCCGACGGAGTTTGCCGGGAAGGTGCAACCCTAGCCTCCTCATTGCGAGGAGCCGTTGAGCCGAAGCAATCCAGATTGCTTCGGCGGAGGGACGCTGCTTCGCGGAGCCTGTCATCGGGCCGCGCTTCGCGCGGACCCGTTGGCCCGCAATGACGGCGGGTGAGGAATCCCCCATCGTTCTCCAAATGCCGCCGGCCCGCATGCCGGCATTCTCGAAACGCACGGCCCGACTAAAGATGCCGCATTCCCCTGCTTGATTGTGATCGGCTTCCGCCTAAATCCCATGTAAGCTTCCCGCACCGCACAACCGGAATCGAAAGCCCAGATGGCCAATGCCTTCTTCTCCGACCTGCTCGCCACCATCTCCGAGCGCGGCCGCACGCTGCTTCGCCGCAGTGATTCCGCCGACACAAGACGGGATGCCGACGGGCTGATCGCGCTCTGCGATGCGCTGCTGTCGGGCCGGGGCGAAGCCTCCGGCACCGCGATGGCGCGTGAGGTGCTCGACATCTACCGAGAGCTGGATGCGGCGGGACGCCGCGCTTTCTTCGAAGGACTGGTGCGCGATTTCGGCCCCGATCGGGAACGGCTGTCCAGGGCAATCGAGAAATGGCGCGCCAGGCCGACCGACGAGGACGCCAGCTCGCTGCATTTCGCTTCAGAGCCGCGGCGGCAGGAGCTGATTCGCCGTCTCAACCGCGCGCCCGGCGGCACCGGCGATCTCGTCAGCATGCGGGCCGACCTGCTCGGCATGCTGAACGGGCACACCGATCTCGCCGCGCTCGATCGCGACGTCTCGCATCTTCTCTCGTCGTGGTTCAACAGGGGGTTTCTCGTGCTGCGCAGGATCGACTGGTCGACCCCGGCCAACATCCTCGAAAAGATCATCCGTTACGAGGCCGTGCACGAGATTTCCGACTGGGACGATCTGCGTCGCCGCATCGATCCGGTCGACCGCCGCTGCTACGCCTTCTTCCACCCGGCGATGGTCGATGAGCCCCTGATCTTCGTCGAGGTGGCGCTGACAGAGACGATCCCCGGCGCGATCGCGCCGCTGCTCGCGGTCGATCGCCAGCATCTGCCGATCGAACGCGCACGCACCGCCGTGTTCTATTCGATCTCCAACACCCAGCGGGGCCTCGGGGGCATCTCTTTCGGCAGCTTCCTGATCAAGCAGGTGGTGGAAGAGCTGCGCCGCGAGACGCCGAAGCTCGACACCTTCGTGACGCTGTCGCCGGTGCCGGGTTTCATGGCATGGGTGAAGCAGGACAAGGATCTGCCGCTGTCGGACGAGGACCGCGAAACGCTGAAGCGCCTCGACGATCCCAAATGGTTCGAGAGCCCCGAGACGACCGCACTGCTGCGCGGCGTGATCGAGCCACTGGCGGCGCACTATTTCCTCAAGGCGCGCACGCCGAAGGGCAAGCTGATCGACTCCGTCGCCCGCTTCCATCTCGGCAACGGCGCGCGGCTGGAGCGCATCAATTGGCTCGGCGATCTCTCGCCGAAGGGCGTGCGCGAATCCGCCGGCGTGATGGTCAACTACCTCTACCGCCTCGACGACATCGAGAAGAACCACGAGGCCTACGCCAATGACGGCGAGGTGGTGGCATCGAGCGCGGTGAAGAAGCTGTTGAAGGGCGAAGGACGGCGGCTACTGGACATGCGGTTGTCGTAGCGACACACTCAGCCGTCGTCCCGGATAAGCGAAGCGAAGATCCGGGCCCCATCACCACAGTAAGTCGTGGTTACGGGGACTCGGAGCTTCCGGTTCGCGCCACGACTCCTCCCTGGGGTTATGGGTCCCCGCCTTCGCGGGGACGACACCGTTGTTGGCGCAACCGTCGCGCTCCAATCGCTCGTCGCCCTACTCCGCCAGCGCCTTCATTTCCTTGTAGAGGTCGGACTTGCCTTCGAAGCCGATGCCTGGAAGGTCCGGCATGGTGATGTGGCCGTTCTCGACGCGCACGCCGTCGGGGAAGCCGCCATAGGGCTGGAACAGGTCGGGATAGCTTTCATTGCCGCCCAAGCCGAGGCCGGCCGCGATGTTGAGCGACATCTGGTGGCCGCCATGGGGAATGCAGCGGCTGGGGGACCAGCCATAGGTCTTCAGCACCTGAAGCGTGCGCTGGTACTCGCAGAGGCCATAGGACAGCGCGCAGTCGAATTGCAGCCAGTCGCGGTCGGGGCGCATGCCGCCGTAGCGGATCAAATTGCGGGCGTCCTGGTGGCTGAACAGGTTCTCGCCTGTCGCCATCGGGCCCGGATAGAACTCGGCGAGCGCGGCCTGCAGCGCGTAATCGAGGGGATCGCCGACCTCCTCGTACCAGAACAGCGGATAGTCCCGCAGCATTTTTGCGTAGGCGATGCCGGTCTCGAGATTGAAGCGGCCGTTGGCGTCGACGGCAAGCTGCGCGTCCTTGCCGATCTCCTTCAGCACCGCCTCGATACGGGTGCGGTCTTCCTCGATCGACGCGCCGCCAATCTTCATCTTGACGACGTTGTAGCCGCGGTCGAGATAGCCGCGCATCTCGCCGCGCAGCATCGAGAGATCCTTGCCGGGATAGTAATAGCCGCCGGCGGCGTAGACGAAGACGCGCGGATTGGCGGTGACGCCGTGACGCTCGGCGAGCAAGCGAAACAGCGGCTTGCCGGCGATCTTCGCCACCGCGTCCCACACCGCCATGTCGATGGTGCCGACCGCGACCGAGCGCTCGCCATGACCGCCCGGCTTCTCGTTGGTCATCATCGCGGCCCAGACCTTGTCGGGGTCGAGATTGTCGCCGGCAGCATTCAGCAGGGACTTCGGATCGGCTTCCGTGATACGCGAGGCAAAGCGCTCGCGGATCAGGCCGCCCTGCCCGTAGCGGCCGTTGGAGTTGAAGCCGTAGCCGACGACGCGCTTGCCGTCGCGCACCACGTCGGTAACGACGGCGACGAGGCTCGTCGTCATCTTGGTGAAGTCGATATAGGCGTTACGGATCGGGGACGAGATGGGCTTGGTGATCTCGCGGACGTCGACGATGCGGACGGACATGGGCGTGGCCTTTGGTGGTTGTTGTCGTCATTGCGAGGAGCGAAGCGACGAAGCAATCCAGACTGGCGCTGCGGAGAGATTCTGGATTGCTTCGCTTCGCTCGCAATGACGAGGAAAGAGAGAGTGCACACCTGACGAGGAGAGAGCGGCGCGCGCTCAGGTCAAGCTATTTCTTATCCCGGAAATATGGCTCGACCGGGCCATGAACCTTGATGGTCAGCGGGTTGCCGTGGCGGTCCTTGGCGTTGCCGGCGGTGACGCGGACCCAGCCTTCGCTGATGCAGTACTCCTCGACATTGGTCTTCTCGATGCCCTTGAAGCGGATGCCGACGTCGCGCGAAAGGATGTCCGCGTTGTAATAGGGGCTGTTCGG
Organism: Bradyrhizobium sp. 1(2017); assembly: GCF_011602485.2. NCBI lineage: Bacteria > Pseudomonadati > Pseudomonadota > Alphaproteobacteria > Hyphomicrobiales > Nitrobacteraceae > Bradyrhizobium > Bradyrhizobium sp. 1(2017). Next base: position 6,527,547 of record NZ_CP050022.2, read on the forward strand.
ATCGACCGACAGGCGGTCGGGAAATTCGTCGCTCATGATTGTCTCGCTCACAACAGTGTTTCGATTTGATTGCGCAATCCTTCGGGCCGCGCGGTCGGCGCGTAGCGCGCGACCACCTTGCCGGTACGGTCCACCAGGAATTTGGTGAAATTCCATTTGATGGAGGCACCGAGGAGCCCGGATTGCTGCCGTTTCAGGTACTCGTACAATGGATGCGCGTTGGCGCCGTTGACGTCGATCTTCTCGAACAACGGGAAGGTGACGTCGTAATGGGTCGAGCAGAAAGCCTGGATCTCGCCCGCCTGCCCCGGCTCCTGCGCGCCGAACTGATTGCAGGGAAAGCCGAGCACCGAGAAGCCGCGCGGCGAGAGATCGCGATAGAGATCCTCGAGACCGCGATATTGCGGCGTGAAGCCGCATTTGCTGGCGGTGTTGACGATCAGCAGCACCTGTCCTTCGAACCGGCGCATGGCGACCTCCTCGCCGGCAAGCGAGTTGGCCTTGAAGTCGTAGATGGCGGCCATCGCTAGCCCACGGGATCGATCGGCGACGGCGGCACGCCGCCGGCCTCGATCGCTTCGCCCGCGAGCAGGCACAGATCCTCGCGATAGCGGCCGGAGACCACGTGCACGCCGACTGGCGCCTTGCCGACGAGACCGGTGGAGACAACCAGGCCCGGCAGCCCCATGAAGGGAATGGCGATCTGCGGCAGCTGCGCTTCCCAGACGCGCTTGAAGGATTCGTCGTCCTTGCGGTCGAGATGATCAGGGAACGGCAGCTCGCCGGAGACCGGCGTCAGCAGCACCGCATATGTCTCGAAGAACAGCATCCACTCGCGGGTGAGCGTGGCTCTCCGGGTCAGCGCCTTCGCATAATTCGCCTGGTCCATCGGCGTGACCCTGCCGCGGTTGCCGCGGAGGCAAGCCAGCGCGCCGGGATCGCCCTCGCGCTCGGCCGCCTCGAGCTGCGCCTCATAGCCATCGCCGAGCCAGAGCTTGATCTGCCAGTCGACCGCCTCGCGCATCGGCGGCGTGTCCGCGATGACGTCGACGGTCCAGCCGGCGCGCTCCAGCCGCTTGCCGGCATCGCTCACCGCCGCCTTCACCTCCGGCGTGGTGGCAAGGCCGCCCGGGTTGAGGCAGAGCGCGGCGCGCTTGGGCCGCGCCGGGCCTTCCAGCGGCACCGGCACGAACCAGGGATCGCGGATGTCGCGGGCCGACATGGCCGCGAGCGAGATGCGCAGGTCGTTGACGGTGCGCGCCAGCGGGCCCGAGACGGCCATGATCTGCGGCCCGATCGGACGCTCCGGCAGCGCCGGATTAAAGGCAGGGATGCGTCCCAAGGTCGGGCGCAGGCCATGCACGCCGCAGGCATAGGCGGGATAGCGGACCGAGCCGGCGATATCGGTGCCGTGGGCGATGTGGCCGATGCCGGCCGCGACCGCCGAGCCGGCGCCGCCCGACGAGCCGCCCGGCGTCAGCGAGGCATCCCTGGGGTTCTTGGTGTCGCCGTGGATCAGATTGGTGGTGAACCAGCGATAGGAGAAGGCCGGGCAATTGGTGCGGCCGAGGAGAATGGCGCCGGCTTTGCGGAAATTGGCGACGACCGGATTGTCCTCACGCGCGATGACGTCGCGCTGGAGCTTCAGGCCATTGGTGGTGGCAAAGCCCTCCTGGTCGACATTGGCCTTGATGGTGACCGGTACGCCGGCCAGCACGCCGGGGTCCTCGCCCCGCGCGATGGCGGCATCGACGGCATCGGCCTGCTTGAGGACGTCGTCCGGGCGGTGGTCAATCACCGCGTTCAGCTGGGGATTGACGGCGTCCAGGCGGGCAAGACCGGCCTTGGCGGCTTCCCTGGCGGACACCTTTCTGGATTTGACGAGGGTGGCGAGGTCGGCGGCCGACAGGCGCCAGAGGTCTTGCATGGCTTGCTCCGTATGATCGGCGTCTTTTAACGCCGGGGACGCGGCAAAGCCATGCGGATTTCGCAGGGAAACGCCCGAAGCGAAGCAATCCAGAGCCTCTCTGCGGAAGCAGTCTGGATTGCTTCGTCGCATCTCCTCGCAATGACGGGTGGAGGGAGCGGTGGCCCCCCTAATGCCTTGTCGCGGACTGGTCCGGCATGTCCAGCAGCGCCTCCGTGAAGGGGAACTCCAGCACGATCTCGCCCTCGACGTCGGTGACCTCGATGACGGCCTCGAGCAGCGCCGGCTGGGTGCCCTCGGACTTCACCACCTCAAGGATCATCTGGCGGGCGACCTCCCAGGCGCGGTCGGGATTGCGCAGATCCTCGCCGTCGGGATCCACGATCAGTTCGTCGCCGATGCGGGTGTTGAAGAAATATCTGGGCATCAGGAGAGATCCAGTTTGGGTCGCTGTACCGGATAGAAAGCTGCACTGCACTCACAACTGCTTTATCAGGACAGGGTTCGCGACCGAATGCGCCATGCGCAAGGCAGCGTCCTGTGAAGCACAGTTCCAGCAACATTTTCGCGGCGCAACATGCCGTTCTCGGGAAAATTTCACTGGCGAAGTTCTCCGCCCGCATTAATTTAACGGACGGGCGGATACGTCCGAATTCGCGAAAATGGAGAGCCAAATGGCCTGGAAAGCCCCGAAGATCGTCGAAGTGCCCTGTGGCATGGAAATCAACATGTATGTGAGCGCCACCCGCAAGTAAGCGGCGGGCGATCTGCGTTCTAGCGCAGGTGGATCTTTCGGTCACAATGCATTGCCGGAAGACATGATCTTTGTCGGCGTCGCTGTCGGCCCGAGATCCACCTCGCAGCGTTCCCTCCAGGAGACGGATCATGCTTCGCGTCGTCGTCCTGGGCGCCGCAGCCGGCGGCGGAGTGCCGCAATGGAATTGCGGCTGCGAGGGCTGCCGAGCGGCCCGTGCCAGCGGCCATGACCTTCAACGAACCCAGGCGTCGGTTGCCTTCAGCGGCGACGGCGAGCATTGGTTCCTGATCAACGCCTCCCCCGATTTGCGCCAGCAATTGAACGCCACGCCGCAGCTGCATCCGAAGGCAGGCGCGCTGCGCCATACGCCCATTGCCGGCGTGATCCTGACCAACGGCGAAGTGGACGCGGTCGCGGGCCTCTTGTCGATGCGCGAAGGCTCGCCTTTCACGGTCTATGCGCATGAGAAGGTGCTGGCGATCCTCAAGAGCAACAGCATCTTCAACGTGCTGAACGAGACAAACGTGCGGCGTCAGCCGACCGAGATCGGCGAGCCGTTCGAGCCGCGACTGCCGGATGGCGCGCGCTCGGGGATCGAGGTGCTGCCGTTCGCGGTGCCGGGCAAGTCGGCCTGGTATCTGGAAGGCAAGGCGCATCCCGGCGGCGCGACCGGCGACGGCGATACGCTGGGCCTCAAGGTCACCGACAAATCGACCGGCAACTGCTTCTTCTTCATCGCCGCCTGCGCCGAGGTCACCGATGCGCTCAAGGCCGAGATCGACGGCGCGGCGCTGGTGTTCTTCGACGGCACGGTCTGGCAGGACGACGAGATGATCAAGGCCGGGCTCGCCCACAAGACCGGCAAGAGCATGGGCCATGTCGCGATGTCCGGTCAGGATGGCGCGATCGCGCGGCTGGCCGATCTCGATATCGACACGAAGATATTTCTGCATATCAATAACTCGAATCCGGCGCTGCTGCCCGGCTCGACCGAGCGCAAGGCCGCTGAGGCGGCGGGCTGGCAGATACCTGCGGATGGAACGGAGATCGTGCTGTGAATGCCGCGTCAATGACAGGAATGACCGCGCTCTCGATCGGCAAGGATTTGAGGCTCAACTCGGCCGAGGAGCTGGAGGCGACGCTGCGCCACATCGGCGCCACGCGCTATCACAGCCTGCATCCGTTCCATAAGCTGCTGCATGGCGGCAAGCTGAACAAGGGCCAGGTGCAGGCCTGGGCGCTCAATCGCTACTATTACCAGAGCACGATCCCGATCAAGGACGCCGTGGTGATCTCGCGCTTCCGCGACCGCGCCACGCGCCTCGAATGGCGCCACCGCATCGAGGATCACGACGGCGATATCGGCAGCGAGGGCGGCATCGAGCGCTGGCTGAAGCTGACCGAGGGCCTCGGCCTCGACACGGCCTATGTGGAATCGACCGAAGGCATTCTGCCGGCGACGCGCTTTGCGGTGGAGGCCTACGTCCATTACTGCCGCGAGAAGAGCCCGCTGGAGGCGATCGCCTCCTCGCTCACCGAGCTGTTCGCGCCGAACCTGCACGAAGAGCGCATCTCCGGCATGCTGGAGCATTACGACTTCGTCAATCCTGATATCATGAGCTACTTCAAGCGCCGCCTGGCACAGGCGCCGCGCGATGCCGGCTTCGCGCTCGACTATGTCAAGGCGCATGCCACAACGCCGGAGCAGCGCGCGCTTGTGTGCAACGCGCTGATCTTCAAGACCAACGTGCTGTGGGTGCAGCTGGATGCGCTCCAGCACGCCTATGTCGAGGGTCACATTCCGCCGGGCGCGTTCGTGCCCAAAGCGAGCTGAGGAACAACAATGGCCGGGCCGCGTAACATCAGCGTCAGCGAGGCGAGCCGCCCCGTGCTGCCGCGGCACGCCAAGCTCAAATATGACGAGACGCGGCAAGTCTGGGTGATCCTGGCGCCGGAACGGGTGCTGGCGCCTGACGAGATCGCGGTCGAGGTCTTGCAGCTCTGCAATGGCGAGCGCAATGTGGGCGACGTCGCCGACCAGCTCGCGGCGAAATATGCCGCACCGCGCGAGGCGATCCTCGCCGACGTCATCGTCATGCTGCAGGATCTCGCCGACAAGGGCTTTCTCACGGAGGCCCGGGAGAAGACGTCATGAGCGATGTGCTCGGCAATCCCATTCCGCCCGACACCAGCGATAGCCTCGCGGTGCTGGAGAAGCAGCGCTCGACGGCGGAGACGTTCGGCATCCCGCTCGCCGTGCTGCTCGAGATCACCCATCGCTGCCCGCTGCAATGCCCCTATTGCTCCAATCCGGTCGAGCTTGACCGCTCCGGGAAGGAGTTGACGACGGAGGAGTGGAAGAAGGTCCTGAGCGAGCTCGCCGAGATCGGCGTGCTTCAGGTCCATTTTTCCGGCGGCGAGCCGACGGCGCGCAAGGACCTGGTCGAGCTGGTCAAGCATGCCAGCGATGTCGGCCTCTACACCAACCTGATCACCTCGGCGGTGCTGCTGACGCGCGAGCGGCTGAGCGAGCTGGCCGATGCCGGGCTCTGCCATGTGCAGATCTCTTTCCAGGGCATCGAGGAAGGCCTCGCCGATCGCGTTGCCGGCTACAAGGGCGGGCACCGCAAGAAGCTCGAAGTCGCCAAATGGACGCGCGAGCTCGATCTGCCGCTCACCGTGAACGCGGTGATGCACCGGCAGAACCTGCATCAGCTCCCCGACATGATCCAGATGTCGCTCGATCTCGATGCCGACCGGCTCGAGGTCGCCAACGTGCAATATTACGGCTGGGCGCTGAAGAACCGCGCCGCGCTGATGCCGACCGTCGCGCAGCTCGACGAGTGCACCCGCCTCGTCGAGGAAGCGCGCGAGCGGCTCAAGGGCCGGCTGACGATAGACTACGTCGTTCCCGACTATTACGCGCTGCGGCCGAAGAAGTGCATGGGCGGCTGGGGCCGGCAGTTCTTCAACATTTCGCCCGCCGGCAAGGTGCTGCCGTGCCATGCCGCCGAGAGCATCACCGGGCTCGACTTCGAATCGGTGCGCTCCAACCATTCGATTGCATGGATCTGGCAGAACTCCGACGCCTTCAACCGCTATCGGGGCACCGGCTGGATGAAGGAGCCGTGCAGATCTTGCGAATTCCGCGAGATCGATTTCGGCGGCTGCCGCTGCCAGGCCTTCGCGCTGACCGGCGATGCCGCCAACACCGATCCCGCCTGCGCGCTGTCGCCGCTGCATGAGACCATCTTCAAGCAGGCGGAGCGCGAGGCAGAGGGCGAAACCAATCGCTTCCTCTACCGCAATTTCGCCGGCGGCACCCTGGAATCCGAGAATGGGACCTGACGCCGACGCGGCCAGCGTGGCCAAACGTGCCGATCCCTTTGCGCCGCTGACTTCCGACATGCTCGACGTCGGCGACGGCCATGAGCTCTATGTCGAGAGCGTCGGCCGCGCGGACGGAATCCCCGCGGTCTATCTGCATGGCGGGCCCGGCAGCGGCTGCCAGCCCGACCATCGCAAGCTGTTCGATCCCGAGCGCTTCTGCGCGGTGCTGTTCGACCAGCGCGGCTGCGGCCGCAGCCGGCCGAAGGGTTCGCGCGCGCACAACACGACACAGCACCTGATCGCGGACATGGAGAAGATCCGCGAAGAATTCGGCATCGAGCGCTGGATGGTGGTCGGCGGCTCCTGGGGCGCGACGTTGGCGCTGGCCTATGCCGAGGCGCATCCCGAGCGCGTCCTGGGCATTGCGCTGCGCGCGACCTTCCTCGGCACGCGGGCGGAGGTCGAGACCGCGTTCACCTCGCGCCTGTCGCAATTCTATCCCGCGCTGTACGAGGATTTTCTGAGCGTGCTGCCGCCGGACGAGCGAACGCAGCCGGTCGACGCCTATTGGCGCCGCATCCTCGATGCCGATCCGGCCGTCCATGGTCCGGCCGCGCGGGCCTGGCACGACACCGAGCGCGCCTTGTCCGAGCACAAGCCGGCCAAGACCCGGCTGGACCTTGGCTCGCTCAACGTCTGGCGCACGCTGCCGGCGACGCCGTTCATGGAGGCGCATTATTTCGTCAACGACAGCTTCATGGGCGAAAGTCAGCTGTTGCGGGGCGCGGATCGGCTCGAAGGCATTCCCGGCATCATCGTCCAGGGCCGCTACGACCTGCTGTGCCCGCCCGAGACGTCGCAGGCACTAACGAAAGTATGGCCGGGTTCCGAGCTTCGCATCGTGGAAGGCGCCGGACATTCGCTCTATGATGCCGGCGTGCGGGACGCGGTGATGAAGTCGATCGCGGACCTCGCATCGAAGACCGCGCGCTGAACTCATCTCCTCATCCCGAGGAGCGCCCGAAGAGCGCGTCTCGAAGGATGAAAGGCCGAGATGTTGCAGCGAACCTTCATGGTTCGAGACGGCGCCGACGCGCCTCCTCACCATGAGGGGATGGAATGGGAAGGACAAGACCAATGCCCCTCGCCGGAAAAGGCATGCTGCTGACGTCGATGAATATCGACGCGGCCGATGAGGCCGATTTCAACCGCTGGTACGATCGCGAGCATCTGGAAGAGCGCGTCGCGATCGAGGGCTTCCTGGAGGCGCGGCGCTATGTCGCGCATGCCGCCAATCCCAAATATCTCTCGCTGTACTCGACCGCGACGCTCGACGTGCTCGACAGCCCTGCCTATCGGGCGCGGCTCGCCAACCAGACCGACTGGTCGCGGCGGAGCATGGCGCGCTTCAAGGACATGCTGCGCGTCGTCGCGCGCATCACCATCAGCAACGGCACCGGACGCGGCGCGGCCCTCGGCGTGGTGCGGCTGCGGCCGACTCCCGACAATGCCGCGTCCTGGCGTGATGCCCTGCAGGACAAGCTGACGCCTGACAATGCGGACGGCATCATCTCGATGCATCTTCTGGAGAGCGAAGCGGAATTGTCGGGCGCAACGGCCGGCATTCCGGCGGTGCGCAATGAAGGCGCGCGCGACTGGTTCGTGCTGATCGACGGCACGCATGTCGGTGCGGTCTCCGCCGTGATCGCCGCGCGCTTCACCGGCCCGGCCGCATCGCCCCTGCCGCCTCCCGTGTCCGTCGGCACCTATTGCCTGCTGTGGGACATCGCGAAAAGCGACATCGCGCGCGGCTGACGCGTTCACACATGCATCGCAACATGCTGCACCGCACGCGCATCGCGCGCCTGCGTTAATGCTGTGCGCGCGTAGCTCCCATGAAAGCGGGGACGCGGGCAAATTTGCCGTTGTACTTGGGAACGGTTCTAATAAGCTAACCCAATGACGTCATTCAGAAACCAGATCGAAGCGCGTTAAGCGCTCGCCAAGCTCAAACAAAAAAGGCCGCGGGGTCTTTGGGCCTGCGCGGACAGGGTAGGAATGAAACCGACCGACATCGCGGCCCCCGACTACTTTCACAAAGTGGTCGATTGCCAATGGGCCTGTCCTGCGCACACTCCCGTTCCCGAATACATCCGACTGATCGCCCAGGGCCGCTACAGCGACGCCTACATGATCAATTGGAAATCGAACGTGTTTCCCGGAATTCTGGGACGCACCTGCGATCGTCCATGCGAGCCGGCGTGCCGGCGCGGACGCGTCGAGGAAACCCCCGTCGCGATCTGCCGTCTCAAGCGCGTCGCGGCCGATTTCAAGGACGACATCAAGCAGCGCCTGCCGAAGCCCGCGGCGAAAAACGGCAAGCGCATTGCGCTGGTCGGCGGCGGGCCCGCCTCGCTCACGGTGGCGCGCGATCTTGCGCCGCTCGGCTATCACTGCACCGTGTTCGATGCCGATCCGGAAGCCGGCGGCATGATGCGCACGCAGATCCCGAAATTCCGCCTGCCCAATTCCGTCATCGACGAGGAGACCGGCTACATCCTCAATCTCGGCGTCGAGTTCAAGGGCGGCCACCGCATCGACAGCATGAAGGCGCTGCTCGCGGAGAAATATGACGCGATTTTCGTCGGCTCCGGCGCGCCGCGCGGCCGCGAGCTCGACATTCCCGGCCGGAAAGAGGCCGCCGCGAACATCCATATCGGCATCGAGTGGCTGGCCAACGTGTCGTTCGGCCATGTCGACAAGATCGGCAAGCGCGTGATCGTGCTCGGCGGCGGCAACACCGCGATGGATTGCTGCCGCACCGCGCGCCGGCTCGGCGGCGAGAAAGTCACGGTGATCGTGCGCTCCGGCTTCGAGGAGATGAAAGCCTCGCCCTGGGAGAAGGAGGACGCGCTCCACGAGGATATCCCGATCCTCAACTACATGGTGCCGGTAGCCTTCAAGCATGTCGCCGGCAAGCTGATCGGCGTCACCTTCCAGCACGTCAAAGCCGAATATGACGCCAAAGGCCGCCGTAGCCTCGTGCCTTCGGGCGACCCCGATCAGACCATTCCCTGCGACGACGTGCTGGTCGCGGTCGGCCAGGAGAACGCGTTCCCCTGGATCGAGCAGGATTGCGGCATCGAGTTCGACAAATGGCACATGCCCAAGGTCGATCCGAAGACCTTCGTCTCGACCAATCCAAAAGTGTTCTTCGGCGGCGACGCCGCGTTCGGGCCCAAGAACATCATCTGGGCGGTCGCGCACGGCCACGACGCCGCGCTATCGATCCATCGCTTGCTTTCGGGCGAGGACATCACCGAGCGCCCGTTGCCGGAGGTGCAAATCTCCTCGCAGAAGATGGGCATCCACGAATGGAGCTATGACAACGACATCTCCAACGACAAGCGCTTCAAGGTGCCGCATCGCGACAAGGTGATCGCGCTGAAGGACATCCGCGCCGAGGTCGAACTCGGCTACGACGTCAAGCTGGCGCTGGGCGAAGCCGAGCGCTGCCTGAACTGCGACGTCCAGACCGTATTCTCGACCTCGCTTTGCATCGAGTGCGATGCCTGCGTCGACATCTGCCCGATGGATTGCATCACCTTCACCGCCAACGGCGAGGAAAGCGACCTGCGCCAGCGCCTGAAGGCGCCCTCGCCGCATCCGGACCAGGATCTCTACGTCTCCTCCGATCTCAAGACCGGGCGCGTGATGGTGAAGGACGAGGATGTCTGCCTGCATTGCGGGCTTTGCGCCGAACGTTGTCCCACTGGAGCCTGGGACATGCAGAAATATTTCATCGAGATGACCTACGCAGGTTCGACATGTCCGACAAAAAGCCGATCAGCAGCGTAAACGACTTCGTCGTCCGCTTCGCCAACGTCAATGGCTCGGGCTCGGCCAGCGCCAACGAGATGTTCGCGCGCGCGATCCTGCGCCACGGCGTTCCGGTGTCCCCGCGCAACATCTTCCCCTCCAACATTCAGGGCCTGCCGACCTGGTATGAGGTGCGGGTGACCGAAGACGGCCATCTCGGCGCCCGCGGCGGCGTCGACATGATGGTGGCGATGAACCCGCAGACCTGGGACAAGGACGTCGCCGGCATCGAGCCCGGCGGCTATCTGTTCTACGATTCCACCAAGCCGATGCCGTCGACCAAATTCCGCGACGACATCACAGTGATCGGCGTTCCCCTCACCGCGATCACCAATTCGACCTATACCGATCCGCGCCAGCGCCAGCTGTTCAAGAACATCATCTATTTGGGCAGCCTCTCGGCGCTGCTCGACATGGATCCGAAGGTGATCGAGCAGCTGATCGGCGAACAATACAAGGGCAAGGAGAAGCTGCTCTCCTCCAACGTCCACGCGCTGCATCTCGGCCGCGACTGGGCGCTGCAGAACCTGAAATGCCCGGTCGGGCTGCGGGTGAAGAAGTCCGACAAGGTCGGCGATCGCATTTTCATCGAGGGCAACAGCGCCGCTGCGCTCGGCGCCGTCTATGGCGGCGCCACGGTCTGCGCGTGGTATCCGATCACGCCGTCCTCGTCGGTGGCGGAGGCCTTCACCGCGCACTGCGCGAAGTACCGGCACGATCCTGAGACGGGCAAGGCGAAATACGCGATCGTGCAGGGTGAGGACGAGCTGGCCTCGATCGGCATCGTCATCGGCGCCTCCTGGAACGGCGCCCGCGCCTTCACCGCGACGTCAGGCCCCGGCATCTCGCTGATGACCGAGTTCATCGGCCTGTCCTACTTCGCCGAGATTCCGGCCGTGATCATGAACATCCAGCGGGCCGGCCCCTCGACGGGCATGCCGACCCGCACCCAGCAATGCGACATCATCGCCTGCGCCTATGCCTCGCATGGCGACACCAAGCACGTGCTGCTGTTCCCGGAGGATCCGGCGGAAGCGTTCGAGTTCGCAGCTGCGGCCTTCGACCTCGCCGAGCGGCTCCAGACCACGATCTTCCTGATGCTCGACCTCGACATCGGCATGAACCATCGCCTCTGCCGGCCGCTGAAATGGGACGACGCCAAGCAGTACGACCGCGGCAAGGTTATGACGACGGAGATGCTGGAGGAAGGCCGCGATTTCGGCCGCTATCTCGACGTCGACGGCGACGGCATCCCCTACCGGACTTATCCCGGCACCCATCCGACCAAGGGCTCCTATTTCACCCGCGGCACCTCGCGTGATCGCTATGCGCGCTATTCCGAGGAAGGCTCGGTCTACGCCGACAACATGCAGCGCCTCGTCCGCAAGTTCGAGACGGCACAGGACCTCGTGCCGCGGCCGCTGCAAGCCAACGCCGAACGCCCGACCAAATATGGCGTGATCTATTTCGGCTCGACCTCGCCGGCGATGGACGAGGCCATCGGCCTGCTGGAGGCACGCGGGCATCAGCTCGACCGCATGCGCATCCGCGCCTTCCCGTTCCATTCGAGCGTCGCGAGCTTCCTCGCCGAGCACGACTTCGTCTACGTCGTCGAGCAGAACCGCGACAGCCAGCTGCGCCAGCTCATCGTCAACGAGAACGGCATCGACCCGGTTCGCCTGGTGCCGATCGTGCACTACGACGGCACCCCGATCACCGCCCGTTTCATCGCGAAAGCCATTGGCGACCATCAGGATCACCTCAAGGTGACCCCGCTCCGCAAGGCCGTATCATGACCTATATTGCCAAGCCGAAATTCCATCATCCGGGGCTGAAGAAGAACGAGCTCGGCTACACCCACCGCGACTACGAGGGCAAGATCTCGACGCTGTGCGCCGGCTGCGGTCATGACTCGATCACGGCCTCGATCATCGAGGCCTGCTACGAGCTTTCGATCGAGCCGCACCGGGTGGCGAAGATCTCCGGCATCGGCTGCTCGTCGAAGACGCCGGACTATTTCCTCGGCAATTCGCACGGCTTCAACTCCGTGCACGGCCGCATGCCCAGCGTGCTGACCGGTGCCAACCTCGCCAATCGCGACCTGATCTATCTTGGCGTCTCCGGCGACGGCGATTCCGCCTCGATCGGTTTCGGCCAGTTCGCGCATTCGATCCGGCGCGGCGTCAACATGACCTATATCGTCGAGAACAACGGCGTCTACGGCCTGACCAAGGGCCAGTTCTCCGCAACCGCCGACCGCGGCTCGAAGAGCAAGAAGGGCGTGACCAACACCGACAACGCGATCGACCTCGTCGCGATCGCGCTTCAGCTCGGGGCAACCTTCGTCGCGCGCTCCTTCTCCGGCGACAAGACCCAGCTGGTGCCGCTGATCGCGGCCGCGATCCGGCACAAGGGCGCGTCCTTCATCGACGTCATCAGCCCCTGCATCGCCTTCAACAACCACGCCGGCTCGACCAAGAGCTTCGACTATGTCCGCGAGCACAATGACGCGGTGAACCGGCTCGACGTGCTGGTCGGCCGCGACCCGATCGCGGTGGATTACGCGCCGGGCACGGTGCAGGTGGTCGAGCAGCATGACGGCAGCAAGATCGCGCTGCGCAAGATCGACGCCGATTACGATCCGCATGACCGTCTGGGCGCCCAGACCTTCCTCGCGCGGCATGCCGCCAAGGGGCAGATCGTCACCGGTCTCCTTTACGTCGATCCCGATGCAGAGGATCTGCACGAGCACCTCAACACGGTCGAGACGCCGCTCAACACGCTGGAAGCGGACACGCTGTGCCCGGGCTCGGCGGTGCTGGACAAGATCAACGCCAGCCTGCGGTGATCATCTTCGCGCCGACGCCGCCGGCCTGACGCGTATCGTGATCTTCTCCGACACGACGGGTGGTTCGAACGGGTAGTGCTTGGCGTCGCCAAGCACCAGTTGCAGCGTGTGGGTCCCGGGTGGAAGTTCGAGCATAGTTTCGGTCTGCCCCGCACCAAAGTGCAGATGCGACTTGTCCTGCGGGATCGGCTCCTTGGGATCGATGGGATCCTTGACGTCGACCAGCAAATGATGATGGCCGGCGTTCTGGTAGTCGTCGCCGGCATGAGTCACGCCCATGCCTCGAAGGCCGAACCGGACCCAGAACCCGCCGCGAACCTTCTGCCCGTCTCGTGGGGTGATGAAGTAGAGCTTGGCGTCCTTGGGAGCGGTCTTGCCCTGCGGATAGGCGACGCCTGGGAGCAATACGAGCGCCGCCGCCAAGGCGGCGCAGGAAATCATCTTCATCAAATTGCCTCCAGCACTTACGGACTGAGCGCCACACGGAATCCATGGGTGGGATAACGAACATTGGTGTCGTAGCCGTCGCGGTTGGTTGTCCGCACATATCTCGAGTCGTTCTTCCACGAGCCCGAGCGCAGGACATGAGAGCTGCAGTCCCCGCTGTTCCACGCCGAGCCGTCGCTCGGCGCGCCCTGATAGGTCCTGTGCCAGCAATCCTCGACCCACTGATCGATGCCGCCGCCCATGTCATACAGCCCGAATGGATTGGGCTTGAAGCTGCCGACCTTGGCCGGCTGCTCGGCCGAGAGATCACCGCAATCCTTGCACCCAGCCATGCCCGGCTGGAGCTTGTCGCCCCACCAATATTTAGACTGCGTTCCGCCGCGCGCCGCATATTCCCATTCGGCTTCGCTCAGGAGCCGGTAAGGCTTCTTCGTCGCCTGCGCGAGCCAGGCGGCATATTGCTGCGCGTCGGTCCAGCTCACATTGCTGACCGGAGCATCGTCCTTGCCGGTGGCGGTGAATCCGCACCCCTTTGCAGCGGCGCATTCGTTCCATTCCTGCACGGTCACCGGATATTTTCCGATCGAGAACGGCTTGATCGTGACCTGGTGGACAGGCCGTTCGGTCGGATCGTCATTGCTTCCCATCGCGAAGCTGCCGCCGCGAATGGCGATCATCTCGGGTTCGCGGACGGGTGCCACCGATGGGCTTGGCGACGGTGCGGGCGGCGGCGGTGCCGAAGCCAATGAGGGAGACGGCTGCGGCGTATGTGTCGTCGCTTCGCGCGGCGGGGGTGGCGGGATCGGTGACGCGCTGGGAGAAGCGGCAGGCGTGGCGGCCTGCTCGCTCGTCCCGCCGGGTGTGTGCGGCAGCAGTGACCAGAGCACGCCGCCGGCCATGATCAGCAGCATGAGGCCCAGCAGGAAGATAAGGGCATTCTCGCGCCGGCTTCGCGTGCGGCCGACCGCGTCTGCGTCGGGCAGCACGCGGTAGACGCGCACGGGATCGGTTATGTTCTTGACCTTGCGATCGCCGAGGGACTCATAGCCGCACACCACCTTGTGCTTGATCTGCTCGTAGATCGCGCCCGAGATGTAAACCTGGCCAGGCGCCGCAATGCCCTCGATGCGTGTCGCGATGTTGACGCCGTCGCCGTAGACATCGTCCGGCTCGACGATGACATCACCGAGATTGACGCCGATCCGGTACTCGATCCGGGAATCCTTCGCGAGCGAGGCGTTGCGGCCGATGAGGTTCTGCTGGATGACGATGCTGCATCGAACGGCCTCGACGGGACTGTCGAAGATCGCGATGAAGCCGTCGCCCGTCGTCTTCACCAGACTCCCATGGTGCTCGACGATGCTGGGCTGGATGAGGTCCCGCTCGATTCGCTTGACGCGGACATGCGTTCCCTCCTCGTCGGCCTGCATCAAGCGACTATAGGAAGCGATGTCACCGACGATGATCGCCGCGAGACGACGAGGCATGGCGCCGTGTGGAGGCGGCGGAGGGCCGTCTGGAGGCGGCCCATCCTGGTTGCCGGATTTGAAGTTGCGAATTTCGCCCATTGCAGGGGACTCCACAAACTGACAAGGCAGTCCCAGCTTACGACTGCCAAAGGCAGTCGTCTGTGAAGGCTATCACATTGACGAACCGAGACAATGTCGCAGCAATCGCCGCCACCGAGTTCCGCGAAATCAAGCCTCGCGACCACTTGAACCTACTTGATCCCATCCGTGACTAAGGCCCGGCGTGAGGCCACTGGCCCAAGTCCGCACCGCGCTGGCCGCACAGGCGACTTGCTGCGGTTGAACGCGAGCCACCACGTCTGCGTCTAACGGACAGCAGCTCTGTCCTGCTGCGGTGCATTTTTCACGCGCGCGAGGCCGTCATGAAGCTCGTCATCCTTGCTGCCCTCACTTTGGCTGCGCTGACCAGCGCCGCCCGCGCCGACGAAGGTGACGACATCCGCGAGGCTGGCAAAACCGAAGCCGAAACCTTCAATGCGCGCATGTATGCAGGCCCGCCGGGCGACAAGGCCTACGCCTGCTTCGTCCGCCGCTACGATGCCGACCATCTGGCACGGCACCCGAAGCAGAAGGTCGCCGCGATGAAGCTGCTGATCTCCGCCGAGGTCGACAAGGAGGACAAGGAGTTGCACAACTCCTTCCGCCTCGGCTTCCGATATCGCCATCGCTCGGGCGATTTCGACTCCAGCGGCTCGTGCAACCACGCCGTGTTCGCAAAGAGCGGCAACGAGGTGCGCCTCGGCTGCGGCGTCGACTGCGAAGGCGGCGGCATCGGTGTTGCGCTCTCCAGGGACGACAAATCGGCGATCGTGCGGCTCGAACGTGTCCGGGTCTGGCAGAACAACAAGCCGGACGACGATGCCGAGCATTCGCTGGTGGCCGGCGCCGACGACAGGATCTTCCGCCTCGACCGCACCGACAACAGCGAGTGCGCCTCGCTGGTGACCGACCGCAAGGAACTCGCCGCGCTCCGCCACAAATGACACAAATGATATGTGTCCGGCGAAGTCAGGCCCGTCATTGTTTACGCATGAATCTTTCCGGAAAACCGCTTCTTTTCCGGATCATGCTTTGAGGGAGATCGCCATGAACCGCCGGAACATCTTGTGGAGCGCCGTCTCGGCTTTCGGCGCGGCGTTTGTCGCCTCGCGTGCACAAGCCGCCACCGAGGCCGGCGGCGGCAACAAGCTCAAGGTGGCCTACCACCTCAGCGACGCCGAGAAGGTCAGTTTCGTGCTCGGCAACATCCAGAACCACATCGACGGTGTCGGTGGACCCGAGCATGTGACGATCGCGCTGGTAATCCACGGGCCGGCGTTGAAGGCGTTTCACGCGGCGCAGGCCAATCCCGATGTCAGCAAGCGCGTCGGCGATTTCTCCAGGGGAGGCGTCGAGCTCGCGGCCTGCGGCAACACCATGAAGGCCCAGAACGTGACGTTGACGGATTTGCTACCCGGCTTCGTGAACGCGGAGAAAGGCGGCGTGGTGCGTTTGGCGGAGCTGCAGTCGCAGGGGTATTTGTATTTGCGGCCGTAGGAGCCGAAGAGAAGTCGCCTCATTCTCCCATCATTGCGCCCTTGCGACGAAGCAATCCAGACCGCTTCCGCGGAGGCAGTCTGGATTGCTTCGCGGAGCCTGTCGTCGGGCCGCGCTTCGCGCGGACCCGGTGGCTCGCAAGGACGGCGGAGCGCGTTGCGCCAGCGCGAGCCATGTCCTCCAACCGCGCTTGACTTATCCATAACTCTTCGGTTATGAGTTAACCCATAACTTGTTGGTTATGGATTACCCATGTCCGCCGCCCCCGACCTCCTGTTCAGAACGCTCGCCGACCCGACCCGGCGGGCGATCTTCGAGCGGCTGTGCCGCGAAGGCGAGCAGACGGTCGGCGCGCTGACGGTGCGATCGGGCGTGTCCCAGCCGGCGGTCTCGAAGCATCTCGGCGCCCTGAAGCAGGCCGGCCTCGTACGTGATCGCCATGAGGGACGCCAGACCCATTACAGCGCGCAGCCCGGCGCGCTCGATCCGCTGGTCGACTGGACCAGCCAGATGGCCGGGTTCTGGCAGCGACGGCTCGACGCGCTCGACGATCTCCTGAAGAGGATGGACCAATGACTGAAGCCTCAACCGAGACGCGCGCCGTCGTGATCGAGCGCGAATTTGCCTTTCCGGCCGAGAGGATCTGGCGCGCGCTGACGCAGCCGCATCTGATCGAGGAATGGCTGATGAAGAACGATTTCAAGCCAGCCGTAGGCCACCGCTTCAATCTTCGCGGCGAATGGGGCGGCGTGCTGGACTGCGAGGTCCTCACCATCGAGCCGCAGAAGACGCTCGCCTATACCTGGAATTTCTCGCATGAGGATGCGGCGTTCGATCTCAAGAGCATCGTCACCTTCACGCTGACGCCGACCGGCGCGGGGACGCATCTGCGCGTCGAGCAGGCGGGCTTCAGCCCGACGCAGAAGCAGGCCTTTGGCGGCGCGCATGCCGGCTGGAAGCAGTTCTTGGCCAGGCTGGACGAAGTGCTCGCGCGGGCAGACTAACTGCGCCAGCGTCCGTTCCAACAATCAATCTCAAGGAGGTCCCAATGCGCACCCACATGTGGATTCGGCAGATTCATCGCTGGCTGTCGATGGCTTTCACGCTCGCGGTCATCGCCAACATCGCGGCGATGATCATGCAGGTCCCGGCCGTGTGGATCGGCTTCCTGGCGCTCGTCCCGCTCATTCCGTTGCTCGCGACCGGGCTCTATCTGTTCGCGCTGCCCTATGTCGGCCGCAGCAACGCGTGAACGAGGTGAGACGATGAAGAAGGCGGTCACGGCGAAGATGGCTGGCGCGAAGGACGTGAAGGAGGCTTCCCCCTCCAAGCTGATCGACGGCAGGATCAAGGAGCTCGGCGACTGGCGCGGCGAGATGCTGGGACGGGTCCGCGGCCTGATCAAGCAAGCCGATCCTGATGTCGTCGAGGAGTGGAAATGGCGCGGCGTTCCCGTGTGGGAGCACGACGGCATCATCTGCACCGGCGAGACCTACAAGGAGGTGGTGAAGCTGACCTTCGCCAAGGGCGCAGCGCTGGAGGATCCGGCGGGCCTGTTCAACTCCAGCCTGGACGGCAACGTCCGGCGCGCGATCGATATTCGCGAGGGCGAGAAGATCAACGAAAAGGCGTTGAAGGCGCTGATCCGGGCCGCGGTGGAGCTGAACGCGTCCAAGGGCAAGAAGAAACCGGCCAAACGATCTGCTTAGACAGGAACAGCGAACGCTTTTCCTTCTCCCCTTGTGCGAGAAGGTGGCATAGGCGGCCTTCGGCCGCCGCAATGCGCATCTCGCCGCCTGGCCAGCGCGCCTCAGGCCGCCGCCGGGATCGGACGCGGGCTCACGACGTATTCGCGCAGGACCTTGTCATTGGCATCGACCTCGACCAGCGAGACATCGTAGGTCCAGAGGTCGGCGAGATGCTGGAGCACGCGCTTGGCATCGGTCTCGTTGAGCTGCGAGCCCTTGATGACGTGGTGATGCAGGATCAGCCGGCGGTCGCCGGAGAGATCGACATCGACCACCTCGATATTGGCGTCGATGAAGCCGACGTCATGCTGCCGTGCCAGCTCGCGCCGGACCCGGCGGAAGCCGCGCTCGTCGTGGATGGCATCGACCCGGATGCCGGCGCGCTCCTCCGGATCGTCGTGCAAATGGAACATGCGGAAGTGCCGCATCAGCTTCGGACTCAGGAACTGGCCGATGAAGCTTTCATCGCGGTAGTTGGCCCAGACGTCGCGCAGCACGCCCATCACGTCGTTCTTGCCGGCGATATCAGGGAACCATTCGCGGTCCTCGTCCTCCGGATTGGTGACGATGCGCTCGATGTCCTGCATCACGGCAAAACCCAGCGCATAGGGATTGAAGCCGGAGAAGCGCGGATCGTCGAACTCGGGCTGGAATACCACATTGGTGTGCGACCCCAGGAATTCGAGGAAGTTGCCGTCGGTGATGCGGCCCTGCTGGTGCAGCTGGGTCATGATGCGGTAGTGGACGTAGGTCGCCGTCCCCTCGTTCATGACCTTGGTCTGGCTCTGCGGGTAGAAATATTGCGCGATGTGGCGGACGATGCGCAACAGCTCGCGCTGCCAGGGCGCCAGCCGCGGCGCGCTCTTCTCCAGGAAATAGAGCAGGTTCTCCTGCGGCAGGCCGAGCAGCTTGCGGCGGCGTTCGATGCTGAGCGCGGACCTGCTCTTGGCGGCGCCCTTGGGCACGGTGCGCCAGAGATCGTTGAAGACCTCCTCCTCGTGCTGGCGGCGGCGCCCTGCCCGCTTCTCCTCGGCGCGCAGATCGAGCTTCTTCTTGCCGGGATAGCGGTCGATGCCATGCGACATCAGCGCGTGCGCGGCATCCAGCGTGCGTTCGACCTCGATGCGGCCGTAGCGCTCCTCGCAGGTCGCGACGTAGTTCTTGGCGAAGTCGAGATAATCCAGGATGCCGTCGGCATCGGTCCACTGCTTGAACAGATAGTTGTTCTTGAAGAAGTGGTTGTGGCCGAAGGCGGCGTGCGCGATCACCAGCGTCTGCATCGTCGCCGTGTTCTCCTCCATCAGGTAGGAGATGCAGGGCGAGGAGTTGATCACGATCTCATAGGCGAGGCCCATCAGGCCCTTGCGGTAGGACGCCTCGTGAAACGCGAAATGCTTGCCGAACGACCAGTGCTTGTAGAACAGGGGCATGCCGACCGACGAATAGGCATCCAGCATCTGCTCTGCGGTGATCACCTCGATCTGGTTCGGATAGACGTCGAGCCCGAGATCCTTCAGCGCCACCTCCTCGCAGGCGTCGGTGATGCGCTGCAAGGTGTGGAAATCCCAATCCGCGCCTTCGAACAAGCGTTCCGTCATGGAGCGGCCTTCTCCTGAGAGGTTTCGCGGCGCTGGAACAGGTCGTGGAACACCGGGAAGATCTCACTGCGCTCCGAGACCTTGCGCATCGAGAGCGCCGCGCCGTTATTGCGCAGGCGGTCGTAAAGGGTCCAGAGCGAGGAGTCGGAGAGATCGAAGGCGCTGCCGCCTGATTCCCCGACCTCGAGATAGGCAAAGAACTGGCAGACCGGCAGGATCTTGTCGGTCAGCAGCATGCCGGTGAGCTCGCCGTCGGAGTAGGAATTGTCGCCGTCGGAGGCTTGCGCGGCATAAATGTTCCAGTCCGAGGGATTGAAGCGCTCGCGCACGATCTCGTGCATCGCCTGGAGCGCGCTGGAGACCAGCGTGCCGCCCGAGGCCGGGCCGTAAAAGAAGGTCTGCTCGTCGACCTCCTCGGCGCGGTCGGTGTGGCGGATGAAGACGATCTCGACATGCTTGTAGCGCCGCTTCAGGAACACGTAGAGCAGCATGTAGAAGCGCTTTGCCAGATCCTTCATGTGCTCGGACATCGAGCCGGAAACGTCCATCAGGCAGAACATCACGGCCTGCGCCACCGGCCGCGGCACCGTCTCGAAACGGCGGTAACGGATGTCGAGCGGGTCGATGAAGGGAATGCGCTTGGTCTTCGCCTTCAGCTTTTCGAGCTGGGCGAGCAGCACCTCACGCTCGTCCTCGTCGGTGCAGGCGGCGATCGCAGCTTCCAGCTCTTCGATCTCCTCCTTGCGGGGACGCTTGAGCGCAATGCGGCGGGCGAGCGCGAGCCTCACCGTCCGGCTCACGGAGATATTGGCGGGCGATCCCGAGGTGGTGTAGCCGGCGCGCTGGATGCCCTCGCTCTCGGTCTGCGCGATCTTGCGCTTGGCAAGATCGGGCAGCTCGAGATCGTCGAGGAAGAGATCGACGAACTCGTCGCGGCTCAGCACGAAGCGGAAGGCGTCCTCGCTGTCGCCTTCGCCGGGACCTGAATCCTTGGCGCTGCCCTGGCCGGAGCGCTGCAGATAGTCGCCCTCGATGAACTTCTTGTTCCCGGGCAGCACCATGTCGCGCGTACCGCCTTCGCGGCGGAAGCGCGGCTCGTGCATGCCGTCGAGCGGAATCGTGACCTCACCACCCTCCAGGACGTCCTTGATGTCGCGTTCCTGCGAGGTCTTCTTGACGGCGCCCTGCACCAGGGACTTGGCCCGACGCAAGAACCGCTGGCGGTTCTCAAGACTCTTGCCGCCTGGATTCAGGCGCCTGTCAATAATGTGAATGGGCACTTGACCATTCGCCTCCCATCCGCCTCAACCGGCCTGCTTCACGCGCATGTACCATTCGACGAGCCGGCGAACCTGTCGCTCGGTGTAGCCGCGCTCCACCATGCGTGCGACGAACTCGCCGTGCTTCTTCTCCGTCTCGCCGTCCTTCTTCGACCCGAAGGAGATGACCGGAAGCAGGTCCTCGACCTGGGAGAATATCCTCTTTTCGATCACGTCGCGAATCTTCTCGTAGGAGGTCCAGGTCGGATTCTTGCCGCCGTTCTGGGCCCGCGAGCGTAACGAGAATTTGACGACCTCGTTGCGGAAGTCCTTGGGGTTGGCGATGCCCGCCGGCTTCTCGATTTTCGTCAATTCCTGGTTCAAAAGCTCGCGATCGAGCAGCTGGCCGGTGTCGGGGTCCTTGAAGTCCTGATCCTCGATCCATGCGTCGGCGTAGTCGACGTAGCGGTCGAACAGGTTCTGGCCGTAATCCGAATAGGATTCCAGGTAGGCCTTCTGGATCTCGTTGCCGATGAACTCGGCATAGCGCGGCGCGAGGTCCGCCTTGATGAATTCGAGATAGCGCTTCTCGACTTCCTCGGGCAGCTGTTCGCGGCGGATCGACTGCTCCAGCGCGTACATCAGGTGCACGGCGTCGGCGGCGACCTCCTGCGGATCGTGGTTGAAGGTCGCAGCCAGGATCTTGAAGGCGAAGCGGGTGGAGACGCCGTCCATGCCCTCGTCGACGCCGGCGGCATCGCGATATTCCTGGACACTGCGCGCCTTCGGATCGGACTCCTTCAGGCTCTCGCCGTCATAGACCCGCATCTTGCCGAACAGCGTGGAATTCTCGTGCTTGCGCAGGCGCGACATCACCGAGAACCGCGCCAGCGTCTCCAGCGTCGAGGGCGCGCAAGGCGCGGCCGCGAGCTCGGAGCCCTGGATCAGCTTCTCGTAGATCTTCTGCTCCTCGGTGACCCTGAGGCAGTACGGCACCTTGATGACGCAGATGCGGTCGATGAAGGCTTCGTTGTTCTTGTTGGCCTTGAAGCTCGCCCACTCGGCCTCGTTGGAATGCGCGAGGATGACGCCGGTGAACGGGATCGCGCCGATGTTCTCGGTGCCGATGTAGTTGCCTTCCTGCGTCGCCGTGAGCAGCGGATGCAGCATCTTGATCGGCGCCTTGAACATCTCGACGAATTCAAGGATGCCCTGGTTGGCGCGATTGAGGCCGCCCGAATAGCTGTATGCGTCGGGATCGTTCTGCGCGTAGGTCTCGAGCTTGCGGATATCCACCTTGCCGACCAGCGAGGAGATGTCCTGGTTGTTCTCGTCACCGGGCTCGGTCTTGGAGACCGCGATCTGGCGCAGTCGCGACGGCTGGATCTTGGCGACACGGAATTGCGAGATGTCGCCACCGAAGGCTTCGAGCCGCTTGTAGCACCACGGGCTCATCAGGCCGGTAAGGCGGCGGCGCGGAATACCGTACTTCTCTTCCAGCATCGGCCCGAGATGATCGGGATCGAACAGGCTGAGCGGGCTTTCGAACACCGGCGAGAGTTCGTCACCGGCCTTGAGCACATAGATCGGCTGCACTTCCATCAGCGACTTGAGTCGCTCGGCGAGCGAGGATTTGCCGCCGCCGACCGGGCCGAGCAGGTAGAGGATCTGCTTGCGCTCTTCGAGGCCCTGCGCGGCGTGACGGAAGAAACCAACGATGCGCTCGATGGTTTCTTCCATGCCGTAGAAGCCGGCGAAGGCCGGATAGGTACGGATCGTTCGGTTCAAAAAAATACGGCCAAGGCGGGTATCCTTGGCCGTGTCAATCGTCTGGGGGTCGCCGATGGCAGCTAGCAGTCGTTCGGCCGCGTTGGCGTATTTCATGGGATCGCTTCGACACGATTCCAGATATTCCGCCATCGACATGTCGTGCTGGCTTCTCGCCTCGAACGACCGAGCGAAAGCGTTGAATAGAGAATCGTTGTACATGATCCCTCTCCGCGTGAGTTCCGCTACAAGCTGAAACGAAAGCAGTTACCGGACCGTTCCTCAGGCCGTTTCGAATCAGCGTGAGCACATGACGATCATTGGACACCCGGGTGCCGACTCGACGCAACGCACAACGTAGGCACTCTTTGAGTTACGAACAGGCACATGCCTGTAATTTGAGCGAATCTACATCCATATTGGCTCATTTCCAGAAAATGTCACTCGCTCGCAACATCCGGGCATTACCGGGGATGCGTCCATCCGGCGCTGCAGCATAGCGATCCGCCGGCGGCGATCTTGTGACGCTTGTACGGCGAAGCCTTGAGCGTTTCGTTCATCTTCCCTGCTGCTTCGTTCATCTTCCTGCTGCGATGCAGTGCGCTGGACCACCGATCGCGCGACGGTCGCGGCACATGCGCAATGTCTCAAAATCGGTCGCCAGCCCTTCCAACCGGATGACGAAGCGATCGCAGCGCGCCAAGGCGCGGATCGCGCAGAGCTGTCGCAGAGCCGGCGTCGGCATCAGCACGATCACCTTGTGGTCGCGGCGCTCCTCGGCTGAAATTTCCGCGATCAGGTCCTGCCGCAGAAATTCGTTGCCGATGCCAAGATCGCGGATGCCATAGGGGAGTGTTGTCATTTCGAGATCGCGGGCGATGTCACCGCCTACGCTCGGCGCGACCGATGGCGGGCTGCGGCCGACAGCGAAGTCAATGCCTCTGCATCGATCGTACCCCGCGCGGCCACAAGCTGACGAAACGAAATGGCCAACGCGACGCAAGATGTTACGCGACAAAACCGCCGGCCGCTCGCTCACGGTCAACGACTTTTGACGCAACACCACTACTGCCGCCGGGATCGCCATGATCACGACGGAGTTACCCTGGAGGGTATGACGTCAATACCCTTGGATTGGTTCCCTCCCGGGAGCATGTACGCTAGAGGATAACGCGTCAGGACCGGCGCGGAAACCCCTCGCCCGCAGGCTTGGAGATAATAAACATCATGAATCCCGTCAAAGAACTGGAAAAGCACGGACAGGCCGTCTGGCTGGACTTCCTGGCCCGCGGCTTCATCGCCAAGGGCGACCTGAAGCGGCTGATCGACACCGACGGCGTCAAGGGCGTCACCTCCAATCCCTCGATCTTCGAGAAGGCGATCGGCAGCTCGGACGAGTATGACGCTCCGATCGGCAAGGCGCTGAAGCGCGGCGACCGGACCGTGGCCGACCTGTTCGAGGCAGTCGCGGTCGAGGACATCCAGAACGCCGCCGACGTGCTGCGCCCCGTCTACGACCGCCTCAAGGGCGGCGACGGCTATGTCAGCCTGGAAGTCTCGCCCTATCTCGCGATGGACACGGCCGGCACGGTCGCCGAAGCACGGCGGCTCTGGAAGGATGTTGGTCGCAAGAACCTGATGGTGAAGGTGCCGGCGACGCCGGAGGGCCTGCCGGCGATCGAGCAGCTGATCGGTGACGGCATCAGCATCAACATCACGCTGCTGTTCTCCAAGGACGTGTACCTGCAGGTGGCCGAGGCCTACATCGCCGGTCTCGAAAAATACGTCGCCGGGGGCGGCGACCCCTCGCATGTGGCGAGCGTCGCGAGCTTCTTCGTCAGCCGCATCGACTCGGCCGTCGACAAGCAGCTCGACGAGAAGATCGCCCGCGCCAACGACCCCTCCGAAAAGGAGCGGCTCGCCGCGCTCAAGGGCAAGGTCGCGATCGCCAATGCCAAGCTCGCCTATCAGGACTACAAGCGCCTGTTCTCAGGGCCACGCTGGGAGAAGCTCGCCGCCAAGGGCGCCAAGCCGCAGCGCATGTTGTGGGCGTCCACCGGCACCAAGAACAAGGACTACAGCGACGTCCTCTATGTCGAGGAGCTGATCGGCCCCGACACCATCAACACCGTGCCGCCGGCGACGCTGGATGCGTTCCGCGACCACGGCAAGCCGCGCGACAGCCTGGAAGAGAATATCGAGGATGCGAAGCGCGTGCTGGAGGAGCTCGAGCGCTCGGGCATCTCGCTCGACGCCATCACCGAGGAGCTGGTCAAGGACGGCGTCAAGCTGTTCGCCGACGCTGCCGACAAGCTCTATGGCGCTGTCGCCCACAAGCGCGCCACCGTGCTCGGGCCCGCGCTCGACCGCCAGTCTCTCTCGCTCGGTGACGGGCTCGGCAAGGCCGTGTCCAAAAGCACCGAGGAATGGCGCGCATCTGCGAAAATCCGCAGGCTGTGGCAGCGCGACAAGTCGGTCTGGACCGGCACCGACGAGGACAAATGGCTCGGCTGGCTCGACAGCGCTGCCAGGGCCGACATCGCCGACTACCAGGATTATGCGGGCCGCGTGAAGGGCCAGAAATTCTCCGATGCCGTCGTGCTCGGCATGGGCGGATCGAGCCTCGGGCCGGAGGTGCTGGCCGAGACCTTCGGCAAGAAGCCCGGCTTCCCGAAGCTGCATGTGCTGGACTCCACCGATCCGGCGCAGGTGCGGGCGATGGAGGCCCGGATCGACATCGCCAACACCGTCTTCATCGTCTCCAGCAAGTCCGGCGGCACCACCGAGCCGAATGCGATGAAGGACTATTTCCATGAGCAGGTGGCCAAGGCGGTCGGCACCAAGGTGAAGACCGGCCATCGCTTCATCGCCGTGACCGATCCCGGCTCGTCGCTGGAGAAGGCGGCGAAGAAGCTGAACTACGCCCGCATCTTCCACGGCGAGCCTTCGATCGGCGGACGCTACTCCGTGCTCTCGCCGTTCGGCCTCGTGCCGGCGGCAACGGCCGGCATCGACGTCAAGACCTTCGTCAGGCATGCGCTCGCGATGGCCCGCTCCTGCGGGCCGGACGTGCCGCCGAGCGAGAATCCGGGCGTGCAGCTCGGTCTTGCCATGGGCCTCGCCGGGCTCGAAGGCCGCGACAAGGTGACGATCCTCGCCTCGAAGACCATCGCCGATTTCGGTGCCTGGGCCGAGCAGCTCATCGCGGAATCGACCGGCAAGGAGGGCAAGGGCCTCATCCCGATCGAGGGCGAGCCGCTGGGCGATCCCTCGGTCTACGGCAACGATCGCTTCTTCATCGACATCCGCATCGAGGGCGAGGCAGACGCGGCGCACGACTCGATGCTTGCCGCGATCGAGGCCGCCGGCCATCCCGTGGTGCGCATCCTCATGAAGTCGATCGACCATCTCGGTCAGGAGTTCTTCCGCTTCGAGATGGCGACAGCCGTGGCAGGCTCGATTCTCGGCATCAACCCGTTCGATCAGCCGGACGTGGAAGCGGCCAAGATCAAGACCCGCGAGCTCACCTCCGCGTTCGAGAAAGCCGGTGCGCTGCCGGACCAGGAGCCGGTGGTCAGTACCGACGAGGCCGATCTCTTCACGGACGAGACCAACGCGGCGGCACTGCGGGCCGCCGGTGCCAATGGCGACCTCACCTCCTGGCTGAAGGCGCATCTGTCGCGATCGGGCGATGGCGACTATGTCGCCCTGCTCGGCTACATCGCACGTGACAAGACGACGATCGACGCCCTCCAGACAATGCGGCTCGAGGTGCGGGAGAAACGTCAGGTCGCGACCTGCGCCGAGTTCGGCCCGCGCTTCCTCCACTCCACCGGGCAGGCCTACAAGGGCGGGCCCGACAGCGGTATCTTCCTCCAGATCACGGCCGACGATGCCAAGGACCTCTCGGTGCCGGGCCAGAAGGCCAGCTTTGGTGTCATCAAGGCGGCGCAGGCGCGGGGCGATTTCGACGTGCTCACCGAACGCGGGCGGCGTGCGCTTCGCGTCCACCTCAAGGGCGGGCTCAAGAAGGGTCTCGCGGCGCTCAATGCGGCGCTCAACGACGCGCTGAATTAAAGGAATAGCTCAATGCAACTCGGCATGATCGGTCTCGGCCGGATGGGCGGCAACATCGTTCGCCGCCTGATGCGTCACGGCCATTCCACCGTGGTCTACGACAAGGACGCCAAGGCCGTCGCAGGCCTTGCCGCCGACGGCGCAACAGGCTCGGCGACGCTTGAGGAATTCATCTCGAAACTCGAGCGGCCGCGCGCGGCCTGGGTGATGCTGCCTGCGGGGCACATCACCGAGACCACCATCGACACCATCGCAAAGGTGATGCAGGAAGGCGATGTCATCATCGACGGCGGCAACACCTTCTGGCAGGACGACGTCCGCCGCGGCAAGGCGCTGAAGGCACGCGGCATCCACTATGTCGACGTCGGCACCTCCGGCGGCGTCTGGGGTCTCGACCGCGGCTATTGCATGATGATCGGCGGCGAGAAGCCGGTGGTCGACCGGCTCGATCCGATCTTCGCCGCGCTGGCGCCCGGCGCCGGCGACATCCCGCGCACCGATGGACGTGACGGTCGCGATCCCCGTATCGAGCAGGGCTACATCCATGCCGGCCCGGTCGGCGCCGGGCACTTCGTCAAGATGATCCACAACGGCATCGAATACGGCCTGATGCAGGCCTATGCCGAAGGTTTCGACATCCTCAAGAATGCGAACATCGATGCATTGCCGGCGGACCACCGCTACGATTTCGATCTCGCGGACATTGCCGAAGTGTGGCGGCGCGGCAGCGTGATCCCGTCCTGGCTGCTCGACCTCACCTCCACCGCGCTCGCCGACAGCCCGCAGCTCGCGGAATATTCCGGCTTCGTCGAGGATTCCGGCGAAGGCCGCTGGACCGTGAATGCGGCGATCGACGAAGCCGTCCCTGCTGAGGTCCTGACCGCGGCGCTCTACACACGTTTCCGTTCCCGCAAGGAACACACCTTCGCCGAAAAAATTCTCTCCGCGATGCGCGCAGGGTTCGGCGGTCACAAGGAGCCGAAGCAGCCGGGCGCCTCGAAACCCAAGTAACAAAAGCGAAGGTCAACCGTTCGTGACAAAAGACCCGCAAGCAAAGCGCAAGCCGGAAAACTGCGCCTTCGTCATCTTTGGCGTGACTGGCGACCTTACTCACCGACTGGTGATGCCGTCGCTCTACAATCTCGCCGCCGAGCATCTGCTGCCGGAAAAATTCTGCGTGGTCGGCGTGGCCCGCAAGGGCCAGTCCGATGACGAGCTGCGCAACAGCCTGATGAAGGGCCTGCGCCAGTTCGCAACGCGGCCAGTGGACGACGACGTCGCCCGGAAGCTGCTGGAATGCGTCACCTTCGTCGAGGCCGACGCAAAGGATCCGCCCTCCTTCGACCGTTTGCGCGAGCATCTGGATTCGCTGGAATGCGCGCAGGAGACCGGCGGCAATCGGCTGTTCTACCTCGCGACCCCGCCGGCCGCGTTCGCACCGACCGCGCGCGAGCTCGGTCGCACCGGCATGATGAAGGAAAACGGTGCCTGGCGGCGGCTCGTGATCGAGAAGCCGTTCGGCACCGATCTCGCCTCGGCGCGCGCGCTGAACGCCGAGCTGCTGAAGATCATGGACGAGCACCAGATCTACCGGATCGATCACTATCTCGGCAAGGAAACGGTGCAGAACATCCTGGTGCTGCGCTTTGCCAACGGCATGTTCGAGCCGATCTGGAATCGCAACCATATCGACCACATCCAGATCACCGTGGAGGAGAAGCTCGGCGTCGGCCATCGCGGCGGCTTCTATGACGCCACCGGAGCGCTGCGCGACATGGTGCCGAACCATCTGTTCCAACTGATGTCGCTGGTCGCGATGGAGCCGCCAAGTCGTTTCGACGCGCATTCCGTCCGTTCCGAGAAGGCCGAGGTGCTCACCGCGATCCAGCGGCCGAGCGAAGCGGAAGCGCTGAAGAGCTCGGTGCGCGCGCAATATCTCGCCGGCCGCATCGGCGACGAGGAGATTCCCGACTATCGCAAGACCGAGGACGTCAAGCCCGGCAGCACCACCGAAACCTTTGTCGCGCTGAAGCTGATGATCGACAATTGGCGCTGGGCCGGCGTGCCGTTTTACCTGCGCACCGGCAAGGCACTCGGCCACAAGCGAACGGAGGTCGCGATCAAGTTCAAGCAGGCGCCGCTGTCGATGTTCTCGGGCACGACGGTCGACCGCCTCTCGCAGAACTTCCTGACCATCGGCATCGCGCCGACCGAGACCATCGAGCTGCAGTTCAACGCCAAGATCCCGGGACCGAGCGTCACCATCGACGGCGTCGAGATGAAATTCCGCTACGGCGATTATTTCCGCGCCGATCCCTCGACCGGCTACGAGACGCTGATTTACGACTGCATGATCGGCGACAACATCCTGTTCCAGCGCGCCGACGGCGTCGAAGCCGGATGGCAGGCGGTGCAGCCGTTCCTCGACGCCTGGAGAGGCGCAGGCACCAACGGCATCGAAACCTATGAAGCCGGCAGCGACGGCCCGGCCTGCGCCGACGAGCTGCTCCGGCGCGACGGGCGAAGCTGGCGGAAATACTCGTGATGGCGGCCGCCGAGCAGCCGAAGCTGATCGTGGCGGCCGACGCCGAGGCGCTGGCACGGACCGGCTCCGAACGGGTGATGGCGCGGATCGCCGCCAACTCCGGGCGCATAGCGATTTGCCTGACCGGCGGCTCGAGCCCGAAGAAGCTCTATCAACTGCTCGGCAGCGACGCCTGGCGCGACAAGATCCCGTGGGATCGCGTGCACTGGTTCATCGGCGACGAGCGCTTCGTGCCCGAAAGCGATCCTCTCAACAACATGGCAGTCGCGCGCGCGGCCTTTCTCGATCGCAATGCCCCCGCCGGCCATGTTCATCCGATCCCGACCGATGTCGACAATCCCGATGGCGGCGCCGAGGCCTATGCGCGCGAGCTGCAAGACTTTTACGGCGCTGAAAGGCTCGATCCGGCGCGGCCGCTGTTCGACATGGTCCTGATGGGCGCGGGCCCGGACGGCCACACCGCTTCGCTCTTCCCGGGCTACCCCGAAATCGAGGAAACCGAGCGTTGGGTCGTCGGCGTTCCCAGGGCCCATGTCGCACCTTTCGTGCCGCGGGTCTCGCTCACCCTCCCCGTCCTGGCATCCTGCCGCGAAATGCTGTTCGAGATTGCCGGGCACGACAAGCAACCGATCTTGACGCGCCTCCTCAATGGCGAGACTCTGCCGGCATTACGCGCGCGCTCGAATGGCGAGACCGTCTGGCTGGTCGACCAGGCCGCGCTTGCGGAGGGAATTCGTGGCGGGCGTTGAAGCACCTTGTGCATTGATCGTGATGGGCGTGTCCGGTTCCGGCAAGAGCACGATCGCGGAGGCGCTCGGCCAGCGCCTCGGCTGGCGCTTCGAGGACGGCGACGGCTTTCATCCCGCCAGCAATGTCGAGAAGATGCGGGCTGGCCATCCGCTCACGGACGAAGACCGCTGGCCCTGGCTCAACGCCATCGCGGACGAGATCGCACGGGTCTGCGAACGCGGCGAGCATGTCATCATCGCCTGCTCGGCGCTGAAGCACACCTATCGCGACGTGTTGCTGCGTGGGCGCGACGACGTCCGCTTCGTCTTCCTGAAGGGCACGAAGGAGCTGATCGCCGAGCGGCTCGCGCAGCGCAAGGGCCATTTCATGCCGCCCGAGCTGTTGAAGAGCCAGTTCGACACGCTGGAGCCGCCGGAGGCGGGCGAGCATGTCATCACTGTCTCGATCGACGAATCCGTCGAGGCGATCGTGGATGGCGTGGTGCGGCAAATGAAACTGGGCGGGACGAAGCGCTGAGACCTTTCACCTTCAAGACCTGAACTTACAGGAAACCCGAATCTCGAGGCCTGCCATGACGAAGATCTCGCTGGTCGTCTCCGACGTCGACGGCACGCTGCTGACCAAGGACAAGACGCTGACCGAACGCGCGAAGTCCGCCGTGCAGCGGCTGCACCAGGCCGGCATCGGCTTCACCATCACCTCCAGCCGCCCCGCAATCGGCATGCGCTTTCTGATCGAGCCGCTGGCGCTGTGGCTGCCGGTCGGCCCGTTCAACGGCTCCTCGATCGTGGATCCCGAGATGAAGCCGGTCGAGCAGCACTTGATCCCCGCAAGCGCGGCCGAGCGCTCCTTGCAGATCCTCCGGGACTTCGGTGCCGACATCTGGCTGTTCACCACCGACAAATGGCTGATCGACAACCCGAGCGGCAAGTATGTCGCGCACGAGCGACATACGATCCGCTCCGATCCGACCATCGTGACCGACTTTTCGCCCTATCTCGCCAGCGCTTGCAAGATCGTCGGCGCCAGTGCCGACGCCGCCGGCCTCGAGGCTTGCGAGAAGGTCATGCAGAAAGCCCTCGGCAGCGAGGCGACTGCGGTGCGCTCGCAAACCTATTATCTCGACATCACGCCGCCCGGCTTCAACAAGGGCACGTTCGTCGAGGCCATGGCCAAGCGCCTGGGCATTGCGACCGATGCGATCGCCACCATCGGCGACATGCAGAACGACCTCGCGATGTTCCGCGTCAGCGGCGTCTCGATCGCCATGGGCAATGCCACCGACGACGTCAAGGACCAGGCTACCAACGTCACCGCGAGCAACGAGCAGGACGGTTTTGCCGAGGCCATGGAGATGATTTTGAAGCGGAATGGGGTTGGCTGAGCGGACCGCGGGCTCGTTCAACCTCTCCCGCTTGCGGAAGAGCGCAGCTTTCTCAGAGCGCCAGGTCACTTCGACCGCTGCACCGCCGGCTTCTCGCTCTCCTGCCGGGCCGCGGAGAGATTGTGCGCGGTGTTGATCAGCGCGATGTGGGTCAGCGCCTGCGGGAAATTGCCGGTCTGGCGCCGGGCGCCTGAATCATATTCCTCGGCCAGCAGCCCGACGTCGTTGGCGATGCCGACCATGCGATCGAGCAGCGCTTGCGCCTTGTCGAGATCGCCCGCCAAGACATGAGCATCGGCGAGCCACAGGGTGCAGGCCAGGAACGCGCCCTCGATCGGCTGCTTCTCGTCGGACACTTCGCGCGGATCGTGCCGCAGCACGAAACCGTCGCGCATCAGACATTTCTCGACGGCCGCGATGGTGCCGCGGATGCGCGGGTCCGATGGCGGCAGGAAGCCGACGGCCGGCAGCAGCAACACGCTGGCATCGAGCAGCTTCGAGCCGTAGGATTCGACGAACGCATTTTCCTCCGCGTCAAATCCCCTGTTGCAGACGTCGCGATGAATCGCCTCGCGCAGGGCGCGCCAGTGCAGGAGCGGCGCCTTGAAGCCGAAGGTCTCGGCGCTCTTGATGCCGCGGTCGAACGCAACCCAGGTCATGACCTTTGAGAAGACGTAGTGCCGGGGCTGGCCGCGGCGCTCCCAGATGCCGTGGTCGGGATGATCCCAGACCTCGGCGAGATGCTGGAGCACCGCGCATTCCAGCGCCCAGGTCGTTTCATCATCGAGCTTGAGCTTGGCCATCCGCGACTGATGGAAGGCGTCGATCAACTCGCCATAGACATCGAGCTGGAGCTGCGCATGCGCGGCATTGCCGACGCGGACGGGCTTCGCGCCCTCGTAGCCATCGAGCCAGCCCGCCTCCCACTCCAGCAGCCGGCGCTGCCCCCAAATGCCATACATGATCTGCATGTTCGCCGGCGAGCCGGCCGCCGCACGCAGCAGCCAATTGTGCCAGGCCAGGGCTTCCTCGGTATAGCCCGAGTTCATCAGCGCCAGCAGCGTGAAGGTGGCATCGCGCAGCCAGCAGAATCGGTAGTCCCAGTTTCTGGCGCCGCCGAGCTTTTCCGGCAGTGAGGTGGTCGGCGCGGCCACGATGCCACCGGTCGGGGCGAAGGTCAGCGCCTTCAGCGTAATCAGCGAACGCACGATGAGATCGTGATACTCGCCGTCGCGACTGCAATGGCTGCACCACTCCTGCCAGAACTTGTCGGTCTCCTGAAGCGCAAGCTCCGGGTCGATCGGCGCGGGCGGCTCGATATGCGAAGGGCCGTAGGTCAGGACGAACGGCACGGTCTCGCCGGCTCTCACTTCAAAGTCGGAGACCGTGGTCAGATCCTCGCCGCGGGTCTCGACAGGGGTGCGCAGCACGGTCATGTCCTGGCCGGCGATGGCCATCAGCGAATGGTCGATCCGCCGCACCCAGGGGATATCGGCACCGAAGCCGAAGCGGATGACGAGCTCCATCCGCATCTTCACCGTGCCGCTGACGCCGCGGACCAGCCGCACGATGTCGGACGCCTTGCCGCGGGGCGGCATGAAATCGATCAGCGCGACCGTGCCGCTCCTGGTCTCGAAGCGGGTTTCGAGGATGAGGGTGTTGCCGAGATAGCGGCGTGAGGTGCCGATGACGTCCTCGGCGGGCGCGACCAGCCAGCGGCCATTCTTGCGGGTACCGAGGATCGCGGCAAAGCAGGCATCGGAATCGAAGGCCGGCCAGCACAACCAGTCGATCGAGCCGTTGCGCCCCACAAGCGCAGCGGTCTCGCAGTCGCCGATCAGCGCATAGTCTTCGATCTTCTGTGACAATGCTTTGCCAGCCTGAAAAACCCCGGTCGATCAACTCCCGCCGTTCAACGAACGTTCCCGCGTCGCTGCTCTCAAGGCCGTGAGATCAACCTTCGAGGCGATCGCGTCGAGCGCAACAGGCAGTCGCTGGCGCCAGTTCGGATGCTCGTCGATCGTACCGGGAATATTGGGCTGGTCAATCACGCCGAGCAGATCCTCCATGGACACCGCGAGCAGCCGCGACGGCGTGCGCGAGAGGAAGGCGAGCACCGAATAGAGATCGTTGGCGTTGATGCCGTTCTGGCGCAAAATCTCGTCGAGCCTGCCGAGCGCGTCCCAGCGCGCCTGCTCGCTTTCGCCGGGATCGATTCCGAGCGACAGCTTCATCTTGAGGTCGCTGAAGGAGCGCCAGCCGGCATAGGTCGACAGATCGTGGGTGTTCAGCGTGACCAGAGCGTTGGGCCGGTAATGATCGACGTTGCGGAAATGGCCGCCATCGTCGCGCTCGAACATCATGACAAGGTAGGACCAGATGCCGAAATCCTGCATGGTCTCGCGAAAGCCTTCCGGCACGGTGCCGAGATCCTCGCCGATCACGATGCATTTATGGGTCGCGCTCTCGCGTGCGACCGCTGCCAGCAATGCCTCGAACGGCATCTGCACATAAGCGCCGTTGTCGGGCTTGAAGCCGCGCGGCACCAGATAAAGCCGCTTCAAGCCGAGCACGTGATCGAGCCGGATGGCGCCGGCATGACGCATCGAGGCCGCCAGCATGTCGGCAAACGGCACGAAGGACTGCGCCTCCAGACCACCGGCATTGAATCCGGCAAGACCCCAGTCCTGACCGACGGTATTGAGCACGTCAGGCGGCGCGCCGACGGCGAGATGGCGGGAGATCGCCATCTGCTCGTTCCAGGCATCGAAGCCGTTGGATTGCACGCCGACGGCGACGTCGAGATAGAGCCCGACCCGCATGCCGAGCTGGCTGGCCAGCTCCTTGGCGGCATGCAATTGGCTGTCGGCCGTCCATTGCACGAATTCGACGAACTCGACCTCGCGCTTGTCAGGGCCGTTGCGCAGCTCGGCGCATTTCGTATCGTCCGGCCGCTGCCATTCCACCGGCCATTCCCACCACGGCGCGTTGAAGCGATGACGCAACACCTCGAAGCAGGCAAAGCGCGACAACAGCGGCGCGCGGGCGGCACGAAAGGCGTCGAATTCCCGGCGGCGCGCGTCGCTCGCGCCCGTCACGAAACTGTTGAAGGCGGCGTGCAGCCCTCGCCATTTCAAGGCCGCCATGTCCGTGTAAGGCACGCGATCTCCCTCGCGCAGGCGCGCCGCGGTCGCGGCGGCATCCGGCACGAGGTCGGCCGAAAATTCCGGGATCGCCTCGACGTCGATATAGAGCGGATTGAGAAACAGCCGGCTGTTCGGCGAATAGGGGCTGCAGTCGGCCGGGTAATTGTCGAACAGCACATGCAGCGGATTGAGCCCGACGCCGTCGGCGCCCAGATGCCCGGCGAGCCGGACGAGATCGGCGAGGTCGGTGAAATCGCCGATGCCCCAATTGCGTTTGGAGCGCACGCTGTAGAGCTGCACGGCGAGCAGCCAGCCGCGGTCGAAATCACCGCCGAAGGCGCGCTCGGGCGCCACGATCATCGGCACGTCTTCCGTCACGCCTTCGGCATCGGTGAGCGTCAAACGGTGATAGCCGAGCGGCAGGCCGGCAGGCCAGGCGATCACGGGCTCGCGCGTCTCGCCCTGCGCGATCAATTTGCCGTTTGCGGACAATTTCCATTGCAGCGGCGGCGCCCCGATGGCCGCCAATTCCGTGCGCGGATGCCCCAGCGCCCGCACCACGACCGGCCCCCCGACAAAGCGGTAGACCCGCTTCTCCGGCAGGGCGTCGAGGATCGATTTGAGGGCCACGGGGTCGGTGACCCGCAGCTTTCCCAAGGCATCGACGAATTCGGATTGAACGCCCTTGATCCGGGCTTGAGCTAAAAGATCCATTCGGCACGCAGCTTGCAGGCCACCCACTTGCCGGGGGCATCGATTTTAACGAGGCGGCGGAAGACGTTAGTCGGGCCTAACTCGCCAACGGCGCGAGCCGTTCCCGACGGAACTAATGACACAGAACCGGCTTTCTATATAGGTACCAAGCGCGGGTTCCCGACAAGGGAAACGGGCTCCTGCTTTCTTGTCAATGGCATCACCGTGAACAAGACAATTCAAACTGTCGAAAGTGCCGCAGCCGGCAGCGCTTTCCTCATCGAAGACGTCTATCCCTTGATCGACGGCGGCCGTTTCGCCGTGAAGCGGATCACGGGCGACCGGGTCGAGGTCTGGGCCGACGTCTATCGCGACGGCGAGGCCGTGATCGGCGCTGCGCTGTTGTGGCGCCGCGAGCAGGATCGCGAATGGCACCGTGAGCCGATGACCCATCACGGCAATGACCGCTGGTCAGGCGCCTTCGTCCCGACCGAGGCCGGGCCCTACGTCTACGCCATTGAAGCCTGGACCGACGAATTCGCCACCTGGTCTCACGGCGTCGCGCGCAAGCAGCGCTCCGGCGCGGACGTCACACTGGATGCGATCGAAGGCGCCGGCCTCCTGACCAAGGTGCATGGCGCGCCCCAGGACGCCGCAGCGGTCATCATCCGGCAGTGCGAGGATTATCTGCAGAGCGGCGATGTCAGCCCCCTGCTCGCCACCGAGCTCGGCGCAGCCATGGCCGAGAGCCAGTCGCGGCC
Source organism: Bradyrhizobium sp. 1(2017) (assembly GCF_011602485.2). Lineage (NCBI taxonomy): Bacteria > Pseudomonadati > Pseudomonadota > Alphaproteobacteria > Hyphomicrobiales > Nitrobacteraceae > Bradyrhizobium > Bradyrhizobium sp. 1(2017). The sequence continues at coordinate 6,563,528 of NZ_CP050022.2, forward strand.
CGACCTCACCCGTTCGCCCTCCTTCCCGCTGATCATCGACCGCGACAAGGCGCGCTTCGGCGCCTGGTACCAGATGATGCCGCGCGGCCAGAGCCGAATGCCCGGCCAGCACGGCACGCTGCGAGACTGCATCGCCCGCGTGCCCGACATCGCCGCCATGGGCTTCGACGTGCTCTACTTCACGCCGATCCACCCGATCGGCAACACCCGCCGCAAGGGCCGCAACAATGCGCCGGTGGCCAGTGAAGGCGATCCCGGTTCGCCCTATGCGATCGGTGCCGCCGAAGGCGGACACGACGCGCTGCATCCCGAGCTCGGCACGATCGAGGATTTCCGCGCGCTGGTCGCAACCTGCCTGGAATACCGCCTCGAGCTGGCGCTCGACTTCGCCGTGCAGTGCTCGCCGGATCATCCCTGGCTGACGCAGCATCCGGAATGGTTCAAATGGCGGCCGGACCGCTCGGTGCGGACGGCGGACGGTCCCTATTCGGACATCGTCATCCCCGATTTCAACTCCGTCGACAGGGCCGGGCTGTGGAACGCGTTTCGCGATGCCATGCTGTTCTGGATCGACCACGGCGTGACCATCTTCGCCATCGACAATCACGACACCGCGCCGCTTCCGTTCTGGGAATGGCTGATCCGAGACATCCGCCGCCGGCATCCCGAGGTAATCCTGTTCTCCAAGACCTTCGCACGGCCGAAGCTGATGAAAGGCCTCGCCAAGCTCGGCTTTGCTCAGTCCTTCACCTATTTCCCCTGGCGCACCTCGCGGTGGGAGCTGGAGCAATATCTCGGCGAGCTGACGCGTTATCCCGAGCGCGACTTCTATCGCCCGAACCTGTTCGTCAACACGGCCGATGTGTTGCCCTATCACCTCCAGGGCGGCGAAGCCTGGGCGTTCAAGTCGCGCCTCGCGCTGGCCGCGACGCTGTCAGGGAATTACGGCATCTACAGCGGCTTCGAGCTCCTGGAGCACGAGGCGATCCCCGGCCGCGAGGAATATGTGGATTCAGAAAAGTACCGGATCAAGCAGCGTGACTGGGACAGGCCCGGCAACATCAAGCCCTACATCACCGCGCTCAACCGCATCCGCAACGACAATGCGGCGCTCCAGCAGACGGCCAATCTGCGCTTCCTCGGCGGCGAGGACGGTGAGACGATCGCCTTCGTCAAGGAGGCCGCCGAGCCCGCCAACACCGCCATCGTCGTGATCGCGCTGTCACGCCATGTGCGCGAATTCTGGCTGCCGCTCGGTGACGTCACCGTTGACGCCGGCAGGCGGCGTCACCATGTGACGGCACTCGAAAACCTCCTCACCGGCGAACAGTCCCGCGTCGAATGGGGCGGGGTCAGGTTGCGTATCGATCCCGACCACGATCCGGCGCTACTGTTCCGCGGCCTGGCGTAAGGGGTCACGCCATGAATGTTCTGTCTTCCGTCGACACCAAGAAAGCCGAGGCTGCCGAGATCGTGGACGAGCTCTGGTACAAGGACGCCATCATCTATCAACTCCACGTCAAGGCGTTTGCCGACAGCAACAATGACGGCATCGGTGACTTCGCCGGCCTGACCGAGAAGCTGCCCTATCTCCAGGAGCTCGGCGTCACTGCGCTGTGGCTGTTGCCGTTCTATCCCTCGCCGGGCCGCGACGACGGCTACGACATCGGCGATTACGGCGCGGTCAATCCCGACTTCGGGACGATGAAGGATTTCAAGCGCTTCATCCAGGAGGCGCAGAAGCGCGGCCTCCGTGTCATCACTGAGCTCGTGGTCAACCACACCTCGGACCAGCACAAATGGTTCAAGCGCGCGCGCCGCAGCCATCCGGGCTCGAGCGCCCGCAACTGGTATGTCTGGAGCGACACCGACCAGAAATACCAGGGCACGCGCATCATCTTCACCGACACGGAGAAGTCGAACTGGACCTGGGACCCCGAGGCCGGCGCCTTCTACTGGCACCGCTTCTTCTCGCACCAGCCGGACCTCAATTTCGACAATCCCCGCGTGGTCAGCGCCCTCATCCAGGTGATGAAGCGCTGGCTCGATGCCGGCGTCGACGGCTTTCGACTCGATGCCATTCCCTATCTCTGCGAGCGCGAGGGCACCTCGAACGAGAACCTGCCCGAGACGCATACGATCATCAAGCGGCTGCGCCAGGAGCTGGACGCCTACTCCAAGGGCAAGCTGCTGCTGGCCGAGGCCAATCAATGGCCGGAAGATGTGCAGGAATATTTCGGCCGTGGCGACGAGTGCCACATGGCCTACCACTTCCCGCTGATGCCGCGCATCTACATGGCGATCGCGCAGGAAGACCGTTTCCCTATCACCGACATCCTGCGCCAGACGCCGGATATCCCGGCGAGTTGCCAATGGGCGCTGTTCCTGCGCAACCATGACGAACTGACGCTGGAGATGGTCACCGACGTCGAGCGCGACTATCTCTGGACGACCTACGCCAACGACCCGCGCGCGCGCATCAATGTCGGCATCCGCCGACGCCTTGCACCGCTGATGGACAACGACCGGCGCAAGATCGAGCTGATGAACTCGCTGCTGCTGTCCTTTCCCGGCACGCCGATCATCTACTACGGCGACGAGATCGGGATGGGCGACAACATCTATCTCGGCGACCGCAACGGCGTGCGCACGCCGATGCAGTGGAGCCCGGACCGCAACGGCGGCTTCTCACGCTGCGACCCGGCCCGCCTCTACGCACCGCTGATCATGGACCCGGTCTACGGCTATGAGTCGGTGAACGTCGAGGCGCAGTCGCGCAGCCAGTCCTCGCTGCTCAGCGCCACCAAGCGGCTGATCTCGGTGCGCAAGTCGACGCTCGCCTTCGGCCGCGGCACCATGACCTTCATCCGTCCGGCCAACCGCGCCGTGCTCGCCTATGTCCGGCAATACCACGACGAGGTGATCCTCTGCGTCGCCAATCTGTCGCGCGCAGCGCAAGCGACCGAGCTCGATCTGTCGCCCTGGAAGGATCGCATCCCGCAGGAAATGCTCGGCCGCACGCGCTTCCCTCCGATCGGCGAACTGCCCTACATGATCACGCTGGGGCCTTACGGCTTCTACTGGTTCAAGCTCCAGGAGCGCGACAAGTCCGAGCCGGTGATCCCGCGCGCGGTGCCGGAGTTCGAGACCCTGGTGGTGCCGGTGAATTCGAACTGGGTGTCGCTCGCCCGCGAGCGCGGCGTGTTCGAGCGCGACGTTCTGCCGGGATTCCTGTCGCGGACGCGGTGGTATCCCGAGCACAATCCCAAGCAGATCGAGACCGCGCTGACCTCGGCGGTGCCGTTCAGCGACATCGGCGACAATCGGCCCTGGATCGCGTTCTTCGAAACCAAGCAAGAAGACGTGCAGACACGCTACGTGATGCCGCTGCAGATCGAGTGGGTGCGGTTCGACCGCGAGCGCTTCAACCCGAGGGCGCTCGCCGCCGTGCGCCAGGGCGCGCGCGAAGGCACGCTGCTCGACGTCGCAACCGAGCAAATCTTCATCGGGCTTTTCCTGCGGGGCCTATCGCAGAACCTGGTGGTGGAAGAGAACAATCTTCGGCTGGAATTCAAGGCGACCAGCCGTTTCGCCGATTATATCGTCAAGGAGCCCGAACGCATCCGCGCGATCGAGCAATCGAACAGCACCGCGCTGGTCGACAATCAATACGTCGCCAAGATCTATCGCCGGCTCGAAAGCGGCACCAGCCCCGAGATCGAGATCGGCCACTATCTCACGGAGGTCGCGCGCTTTGCCAATACCCCGGCGCTGCTCGGCAGCGTCGAGCTGGTCGAGGCGGGGCAGCGCAGCGCGCTCGGCGTGCTGCATGCCTATGTCGAGAACCAGGGCGACGGCTGGACGGTGACCACGGGTTATCTCGATCGCTATATCGACGAGCAGCGCGTCCTGCCGGTGGGCGAAATGCTCCGCGAGACCCAGGAGCAGGCGCCTTACCTGCATTTCATCGGTCAGATCGGTCGACGGCTCGGCGAGCTGCATGTCGCTCTGGCCGCGGCGGGGCCGGACGATCTCGCGCCGGAGCCGATCGGATCCGCATACGTCAAGCACCTCGTGTCCGACCTCAAGGCGCGCGCGGAGCGGGTTTTCGAGCGGCTGGCCGACATCCGCGACGGCCTGCGGGAGGCGGAGCGGCTGCTGATCGATCAGCTCACGGCGGCCCGTGCGACCCTGTTCGACCGCCTGAATGCGCTATTGCCTTCCGGGATTGGCGGGTTGAACATCCGCCATCATGGCGACTTCCGGCTCGGGCAAACTCTGATCGTGAAGGACGATATCTTCATCATCGACTTCGACGGCGATCCGCGTGTGCCACTGGCCGACAAGCGGCGCAAGGCGCCGGCCGCGCGCGACGTTGCCGGCCTGATCCACTCGATCGATATTTCGGTCAACGCGGCCCTGGCTCGCGCGCTCACGGGCGCCTCCGACGAGCACGGCCGGCTGGCGACCGCTCTCGACGAATGGCGCGAGCGCGCCACCGCGACCTTCCTGTCCGCCTATCGCGAAGCCATGACCGATCGGCGTCTGTGGCCGGACCATCGACAATCTGCGGAAAGCCTGTTGAGGTTCTTCCTGCTCGATCAAGCGTTCAACGAAGTAGAGTACGAGCTGTCCCACCGGCCTGAGGGGCTTCATGCGCCGCTGACCGGACTGCTTCGCATTCTGTCCAGTGCCGAGAGCGAAGCCCATGCCTAAACTGCCCGCCGAAGCCTACGCGATCATAGAGGGCCGCCACTCCGATCCTTTCCATTATCTCGGGCTGCATCCCGAGGGCGGGAGAAGCGTGGTGCGCGCTTTTCTCCCCGAAGCCTCCAATGTCGAGGCGGTCGGCGAGCATGGTGAGGTCGCATCGCTCGACCGCGTGCACGATTCCGGCCTCTTCATCGGGGCCCTCCCCAATGGCTCGAAGCACTACCAGCTGCGCGCGAAATTCGGTGGCAACGTCGTCGAGTTCGAGGACGCCTACCGCTTTCCGCCGATCCTGACCGATTTCGACCTCTATTTGCTCGGCGAGGGCACCGATCAGCGCCTCTACGACAAGCTCGGGGCGCATCCGATGCGGCTCGAAGGCGTCGACGGCATCGGCTTCGTGGTGCTGGCGCCGAACGCGCGGCGCGTATCCGTGGTCGGCGACTTCAACTTCTGGGACGGCCGACGCCATCCCATGCGGGTGCGCGGCAGCGGCTATTGGGAGCTGTTCATCCCGCATGCGAAGATTGGCGATCACTACAAGTTCGAGATCATCGGCCCGCACGGCCATCTGCTTCCGCTGAAATCAGATCCGATGGCCTTTGCGAGCGAGGTGCGGCCAAAGACGGCGTCCATCGTGTTCGACGAGGCGCGTATGCAACGGCCGCGGCCGGCCCCCGACGGCATCAACGCGCTGTCGGCGCCGATGTCGATCTACGAGGTCCATCTCGGTTCGTGGCGGCGCAAGAACGGCGACGAATGGCTGACCTATCGCGAACTGGCCGAGCAGCTGCCGGCCTATGCCCGCGACATGGGCTTCACCCATCTCGAATTCCTGCCCGTGAGCGAGCATCCCTTCGACGGCTCCTGGGGCTATCAGCCGACCGGCCTCTATGCGCCGACCAGCCGCTTCGGCACGCCGGAGGATTTCGCCGCGCTGGTCGATGCATGCCATCGCGAGGGCGTCGGCGTGCTGCTCGACTGGGTGCCCGGCCACTTCCCGGATGATCCGCACGGCCTCGGCAGTTTCGACGGCACCGCGCTCTACGAGCACGCCAACCCGCTCCAGGGCCGCCACCTCGACTGGGGCACGCTGATCTACAATTACGGCCGCACCGAAGTGACGAACTTCCTGGTGTCGAACGCGCTGTTCTGGCTGGAGCACTACGCGATCGACGGGCTGCGCGTCGATGCGGTCGCATCCATGCTCTACCTCGACTACAGCCGGCCGCCGGGCGCCTGGGTCCCGAACCAGTATGGCGGCCGCGAGAACATCGAGGCCATCAACTTCCTGCGGCGCTTCAACACCGAGCTGTTTGCCCGATTCCCGCAGGCGACCACGGCCGCCGAAGAGTCCACCGCCTGGCCGCAGGTCTCGCGCCCGGTCGAATTCGGCGGGCTCGGCTTCGGCTACAAGTGGAACATGGGCTGGATGCACGACACGCTGAGCTACATCAGCAAGGATCCGATCTACCGCAAGCACCATCACGGCGAGATCCTGTTCGGCCTGCACTACGCCTTCTCGGAAAACTTCATCCTGCCGCTGTCGCATGACGAGGTCGTGCACGGCAAACGTTCCATTCTCGGCCGGATGCCGGGCGACGAGTGGCAGCGTTTCGCGAATTTGCGCGCCTATTACAGCTTCATGTTCGGCCATCCCGGCAAGAAGCTGTTGTTCATGGGAGCGGAGATCGCGCAGAGCCGCGAATGGAACCACGACCAGTCGCTCGACTGGCACCTGCTCGAGTACAAGTACCATTCCGGCATCCAGGCGCTGATCCGCGACCTCAACCGGCTCTACCGCGCCGTGCCGGCGCTGCACCAGATGGATTGCGACCAGGCCGGCTTCGAATGGCTGATCACCGACGATGCCAACCGCAACGTATTCGCCTGGCTGCGCAAGGGCTTCGACGAGCACGCGCGGTGCCTGGTGATCGTCAACTTCTCGCCGAACGTCTATCAGAGCTACCGCGTTCCTGTACCCTTTGGCGGCAAGTGGAAAGAGGTGTTCAATTCGGATTCGGCCCATTATGGCGGCAGCAACGTTGGGAACGTCGGGGAAGTTCACGCCGTTGACGGAGAGCTTCGCCTCACCATTCCACCGCTTGCAGCGATCTTCCTCGTTCCAGAAAGCTGACCGATGCGCCTGACTGCCGGATCGCCCGCACGCCTCGGCGCAAGCTGGGACGGACGCGGCACCAATTTCGCTCTGTTCTCCGCCAACGCGCAGAAGGTCGAACTGTGCCTGTTCGACACGCAAGGCCGCCGCGAGCTCGAGCGGATCGAGCTGCCTGAAAAGACCGAGGACGTCTGGCACGGCTATCTCAACGACGTCTCACCCGGCCAGCTCTACGGCTATCGCGTGCACGGTCCCTACGAGCCCGAGCACGGCCACCGCTTCAACGCCAACAAGCTGCTGCTCGACCCCTATGCCAAGCGGCTTGCCGGACGGCTGGTCTGGAGCGATGCGCATTTCGCCTACCGCACCGGCTCACCGCGCGAGGACCTGTCGTTCGACCGGCGCGACAACGCGCGCGGCATGCCCAAGGCCGTCGTCGTCGACGAGACCTTCAATTGGGGCCGGCGCGAGATCCGTCCCAACATCCCCTGGGAAGACACCATCATCTACGAGGCCCACGTCAAGGGCCTGACGCAGAAGCGGGACGACGTGCCGCCGAACTTGCGCGGCACCTATGGCGGCCTGTCGTCGCCGGCGATGATCGATCACCTGAAGAGGCTCGGCGTGACCACGGTCGAGCTTCTGCCGATCCACAGCTTCGTCGACGACCGCATCCTGGTGGAAAAGAAGCTCGCCAATTACTGGGGCTACAACACGCTGTCCTTCTTCGCGCCCGAGCCGCGCTACGCCCAGGACAACGCGCTCGATTCCTTCCGCACCACGGTCGCGCGGCTGCACGACGCCGGCATCGAGGTCATGCTGGACGTCGTCTACAACCACACCGCCGAGGGCAACCATCTCGGCCCGACGCTGTGCTATCGCGGCATCGACAACGCCTCCTATTACTGGCTGAACCGCGAGAACCCGCGCTATTACGACGACTTCACCGGCTGCGGCTCGTCGGTGAACCTCACCCATCCGCGGGTGCTCCAGATGGTGATGGACTCGCTTCGCTACTGGGTCGAGGTCTGCCACGTCGACGGCTTCCGCTTCGATCTTGCCACCACGCTGGCGCGCGGTCCGAACGGCTTTGATCGCGGCATCTCGTTCCTGACCGCGATCCGGCAGGATCCGGTGCTGGCGACCGTCAAGCTCGTCGCCGAACCGTGGGACCTCGGACTCGGCGGCTACCAGGTTGGTGCATTCCCCTCGCAATGGTCGGAATGGAACGACCGCTATCGCAGCGCCATGCGGCGCTACTGGAGCGGCGAAGGCAGCCTGATCGGCGACATCTCCAGCCGCATGACGGCATCCTCCGACCTGTTCAATCACGACGGAAGGCGGCCCCGCGCCAGCATCAACCACATCACCGTGCATGACGGCTTCACGCTCGCCGACCTCTTCAGCTACAACGAGAAGCACAACGAGGCCAACGGCGAGGACAATCGCGACGGCTCCAACGACAACCACAGCAACAATTGCGGCGTCGAAGGCCCGACCGACGATCCCAATATCCTCGGCCTGCGCCGGCAGCTTCGCAAGAACGTGCTGGCCTGCCTGATGCTGGCGCAAGGCATTCCGCTGATCCTCGCCGGCGACGAGGTCGGCAATTCGCAATCCGGCAACAACAACGCCTATTGCCAGGACAACGAGGTCGGCTGGGTCGGCTGGGACAATCTCGGCAAGGAGGGTGACGACATGGTCGATTTCGTCGCCCATCTTGCCGACATCCGCCGCCGGTTCTCGCAGCTGCGCAGCCATCGCTGGCTCGATGGCCGCCCCAAGGACGGCATCTCCTACGGTGCGTTGTGGCTGACGCCTGCCGGGGACGAGATGACGGAGAACGACTGGAAATTTCCCGAAGGGCGGTTTCTCTCCTATGTGATGGGCCCGATGGAACCGGGTAGCGCCGCGATCTTTATCGTACTGAACGCCGCCCCCGAAGAGATCGCATTCAAATTGCCCAAAATGACCGAATACAAGAGCTGGCAGCAGATCCTCAACACGACCGAGGCCAGGCTGAACTCGATCGACTTCCCGCCCGGAAGCGACAGCAAGGCGCCGCCGCGCTCCGTGCTCGCCTTCGCGGGCGCGCTATGAGGCCATCCTTCGGGGCGAGGCCGACCAAGGACGGCGTGTCGTTCCGGCTGTGGGCGCCAGGCGCGCGTCGCGTCGATCTCCTGCTCGACCGGAGGCACGCGATGCAGCGCCGGCAGGATGGCTGGTACGTGGCCGAGATTGCCGACCTGCACGTCGGCAGTCCTTACAAGTTCAGGATCGACGACGAGATCGACGTGCCCGATCCGGCCTCGGCGTTCCAGCCCGAGGATGTGTTCGGCCCGAGCGAGGTGATCGATCACGACGCCTTCGCCTGGCGCGCGCGCGATTGGCGCGGCCGTCCCTGGGAAGAGACGGTGCTGATCGAGACCCATGTCGGCACCTTCACACAGGAAGGCACCTATCGCGCCATGATCGACCGGCTCGATCATCTCGTGGCGACGGGAATCACCGCGCTGGAGTTGATGCCGCTGGCCGATTTCGCCGGGCGACGCGGCTGGGGCTATGACGGCGTGCTGTGGTATGCGCCCGACAGCGCCTATGGCCGGCCCGAAGACCTGAAGACGCTGATCGACGAGGCGCATCTGCGCGGGCTGATGGTGTTCCTCGACGTCGTCTACAATCATTTCGGCCCGGAAGGAAACTACCTCGGCCGTTACGCGCCGACCTTCTTCACCGATGCGCATACGCCCTGGGGCAGCGCGATCGACTATCGCGTGCCGCAGGTGCGCGCATTCGCGGTCGAGAACGCGCTGTCCTGGCTCACCGATTATCGCTTCGACGGCCTCAGGCTGGATGCCGCCAACCACATCATGGCAATCCCCGGCGAGCAATCGATGCTGCAAGACCTCAGCGTTGCCGCCGGCGAGCTCGCCAAGGCCACGGGGCGGCACATCCATCTCGTGCTGGAGAACGGCGACAATCGCGCCAGCCTGCTCGATGCCGCGCAGGAGCCGCCAAACGGCAAATATCGCGCGCAGTGGAACGACGACTATCATCACGTCTGGCACGTGATGCTGACCGGCGAGCTTGCCGGCTACTATGCCGACTACCAGACGCCGCGCATGGATCTTGCGCGCGCGCTCGCCTCCGGCTTCGTCTACCAGGGCGAGATCTCGGAGTTCTGGGGCAAGAAGCCGCGCGGCGAGTCGAGCGGCGAGCTGCCGCCGGCGACCTTCGTCAACTTCCTGCAAAATCACGACCAGATCGGCAACCGCCCGCTCGGCGACCGGCTCGAAAGCCTGGCCTCCCCCAGGCAGATCGAGGCCGCGCTCGCGGTCAGCCTGCTCGCGCCGATGGTGCCGATGCTGTTTCAGGGTGAGGAATGGGGCTCCACGGCGCCCTTCCCGTTCTTCTGCGACTTCCAGGGCGGATTGGCCGATGCCGTGCGCAAGGGGCGCAAGCAGGAATATGCCTGGGCCTATGAAAAATACGGCGACGAGGTGCCTGATCCGCTCGATCCGGCAACGCTGCAATCGGCCATGCTCGATTGGAGCGGCCGCACGCCCGAACAGAACGCGCGATTGACGCTGGTGCGAGAGCTGCTCGCACTCCGCCGCAAGGAGATCATGCCGCGGCTGAAAGGGGCAAGGTTCGGCGATGCCGAGGCAGCGGATACCGGCCTGCTCACCGCACATTGGCGCATGGGGGACGGCGCGACGCTACGCCTGACCGCCAACCTCTCGGACAAGGATGTCGCCTATTCCAACAGCGATGCGGGCACGCCGATCTGGGGCGGCGAGGCCGGCGAGCGGCTTCCGCCCTGGTCGGTGATCTGGCGCCTCGGAGGTTAGCATGCCTCCTGCCATTCCGCTCGCGACCTACAGGCTCCAGCTCACTGCGGATTTCGACTTCGACAAGGCCGCAGCGGTCGTGCCTTATCTCAAGGCGCTCGGGATCACGCATCTCTACGCCTCGCCGGTGATGAAGGCGCGCAAGGGATCGACGCACGGCTACGACACCGTCGATCACGGCCAGTTCAATCCCGAGCTCGGTGGCGAGGCCGGCTTCGCGCGGCTGAGCGAGGCACTGATCAAGAACGATCTCGGTCTCATCATCGACTTCGTGCCCAACCATGTCGGCGTGCATTTCGCCGACAATCCCTGGTGGCTCGACGTGCTGGAATGGGGCCAGGCCTCGCCGCATGCGGTGTCCTTCGACATCGATTGGGATCAACTGGCCTTCCGCGCCCGCGGCGGAGTGCTGCTGCCGATCCTCGGGGCGCCCTATGGCGAGGCGCTCGAGCGCGGCGACATCGAGCTGCGCTACGATCCCGACGAGGGAAGTCTCTCCGCGTGGTATTTCGAGCATCGCCTGCCGATCGCACCGGAGCGGTACGGCGAGGTGCTCCGCATGGTCGTCAAGGAAGCGGACGCGGCGCAGACGGAGCCCGGTAAGCGCCTGCTCGCGCTCGCAGCACGCTACACCGGGTTACGCCGGCCCAACCGCAAGGAAGCTCCCGCCTTCAAATCGGAGCTCAAGGAGATTGAAGGCGCAGCCGACCTGATCGTGCGCGGTCTTGCCGCCTACCGTGCCGCCAAGGACCGACCCGCACAGACGCTGGCGCTGCATCATCTGCTCGAGCGCCAGCATTACAAGCTCGGCCATTGGCGGCTTGCTTCCAGCGACATCAACTATCGCCGCTTCTTCGACGTCAACGGGCTCGCCGGCCTGCGCGTCGAGGATCCCGGCACCTTTGCCGCCACGCACCGGCTGGTCAAGCAGCTCATCGCCGACGGCAGGCTGCAGGGCATCCGCCTGGATCACATCGACGGATTACGCGATCCCGCGCAATATTGCCAGCGGCTGCGCCGCCTGGTGCGCGATGCGCAAGGCAACACCAAGCCGTTCTACACGGCGATCGAGAAGATCCTGTGCGAGCACGAACGCCTGCCGCATTTCGCCGGCGTCCAGGGCACCACCGGCTATGAGTGGATGAACGTCATCACCCAGGTTCTGGTCGACGCCAAGGGGCTCTCGGCACTGGACGAGACGTGGCGGCAGATCAGCAACCGGCCGCCGCAGCTCGCGCCTTACGTCAAGGACGCCAAGCGGCGCGTACTGGAGACGCTGCTCACGAGCGAGTTCACGGTGCTGACGCGCCTCGTGGCACGTATCGCCAATGGGCATTACTCGACCCGCGATTTCTCCGCCGACAGCCTGCGGCAGGCGCTGGAGCTCTACGTGCTGCATTTCCCGGTGTACCGCACCTACCTCACGACGAGCGCACCGACCGCACACGATCGCAAACTGATCGACGACACCATCGAACGCGCTCGTTCCGAATGGTTCGCCGCGGATGAGGGCATCTTCGACTTCCTGCGCGACGCCCTGACCATGGACCTGCTCAAGCCCGGCCGGCCCCCGCACAGCGCGCCGCGCGTGCGCCGCTTCGCGCTGAAAGTGCAGCAATTCACCGGGCCGGTGATGGCGAAATCGCTGGAAGATACCGCATTCTATCAATTCCACCGGCTGCTGGCGCTGAACGAGGTCGGCGGCGATCCCGCGAGCAATGGCCTCACGATTGCCGCCTTCCACCAGGCCATGCAGGCCCGTGCCAAGGAATGGCCGCAGGGCATGACCGCGACGGCCACCCACGACACCAAGCGCGGCGAGGATGCCCGGGCGCGCATCGCGGCGCTCAGCGAGATTCCCGGCGAATGGACCAGCGCGGTGGCCCGCTGGAAGGTGCTGAATGCGCCGCATCTTACGCACCAGGGCAATTTCCGCGCGCCGTCCACGACATTCGAGTATATGCTCTATCAGACCCTGCTCGGGGCCTGGCCGCTCCAGGGGCCGGTCGATGCCGGTTTCGTCGAACGCATCCAGGCCTATGCGCTCAAGGCCGCGCGCGAAGGCAAGGAGGAGACGAGCTGGCTCAATCCGCATGAAGCGTATGAGAACGGCGTCAAGAGCTTCATCGACAAGCTTCTCGATCCCGCTCAGTCCGCAGAATTCCGAGAGGCGCTGCAAACCCTGGCCCGCCGCGTCGCGCTGCTCGGCATGCTGAACTCGCTGAGCCAGCTCACGCTCAAGGCGACGCTGCCGGGCGTGCCGGACTTCTACCAAGGCACCGAATTCTGGGACCTGTCGCTGGTCGATCCCGACAATCGGCGGCCGATCGACTTTGCCGCACGCCACGCGGCGCTGATCTCACTGGACAATCCGGATTGGCGCGGCCTGAGCAAGAGCTGGCCGGACGGCCGGCTCAAGCTCGCCTGGACGCGCCATCTCCTCGTGCTCCGCAACCGCCTCCCCGACATCTTCGTCAAGGGTGACTATCGGCCGCTCGAGGTGTGCGGCGAGCATGCCGACCACGTCATCGCCTTTGCCCGCAGCCATGGCCGCGCGGCCGCGATCGTCGTGGTCGGACGTCACTTCGCGCCGTTCTCGCAAGCAGGCCGGGAATGGCCCGCGCTGGAGGGCTTGGATGCAACCGTCGACATCAGCGACTACAGTGCGGCAGGTCTCGCGGGCAACGAACTGCCGGTCATGCAGGCCTTGCGCGATCTTCCCGCGACGATCATCGAAGCGCGCATCGCCAGTGCAACCAAGCCGATGCGGCAGCGCGTGCGCGCCTGAGGTTACTTCCCTCCATCCTTGGTGAGCAGCAACTGGCCGCGCTTCTTGATCGTGGCTTGCGCCATCTCGGCAAAGCGCTGCAACAGCCACGGCAGCACCACCTCGACCCGGACCTGATCCTCGGTGACGTCGACCTGCCCGGTCGCAACCTGCCCGAGGGCGCGGATGCGAAAATTCATGCTGTCGCCGCTCCAGCGCTCCTCCTCGACCTGCATCACCGGAATGCTCGCCGCCGCGCGGCCGAGTCCCGCTTTCAGCCGGCGCACCGCCTCCTCGCGGCCGAGACGATGCGGAATTGAAACGACAAGCGGTGCTGACATGGCCGTGGCCCCTGCTGATTGACCTTCATTCCATCATGCCCGATGGCAGGGCAAAAGTTCCATGCATGTTGGAGGCCGAGCCCACGTTGCAAGGCCGGAACTTTAAAACCTGCGGCAAGTTGCCCCCGCACAAGGGACAGGTGCAACGACCCTTTCAACAAAGGGCTGGAGGAGACTCGCATGTCTATCGGCACGATCATTCTGATCATCTTGATCATCGCCCTGCTCGGCGGCTTCAGCGGCATCGGCGGCGGGCCGTTCTACGGCACCGGCTATTACGGCGGCGGCGGCCTCGGGCTCGTCATCGTCATCCTGCTGATCCTGCTCCTGATGGGACGGATCTAGTCAAACGGCAAGTCGCGTAGGGTGGGCAAGGGCGCAACGCGCCGTGCCCACCTGTTCGCACCGTGGGCACGCTTCGCTTTGCCCACCCTGCGAGCGCCGCGCCCGTAGCAAAAACCTACTTCATCTTCGAAGCCAGCTTCTTGATCGCCGCCTTGATCGACGCGGCGGCATCATCGTAACCCTCCCACGCCTTCGATCGCGCCAGCAAGCCCGGCACGGTGCGTATCGTATATCGCTTCGGATCGAGATCGCTCTTCACTTGCGCCCAGGTCACCGGCATCGACACCGTGGCACCGACGCGCGCACGCGGCGAGAGCGGGGCAACCGCGGTCGACATGCGGTCGTTGCGCAAATAGTCCAGGAAGATCTTTCCCTTGCGCAGCTTCTTCGACATGTTGAGCAGATAGCGCTCGGGATCGTCGTTGGCCATCCACTGGCAGACGCCTTGCGCAAACGCCTTGGCCTCCTTCCAGCTCACCTTGTCACGCGCGCCGTGGAGCAGCGGCACCACCACGTGGATGCCCTTGCCGCCCGTGGTCTTGCAGAAACTGTCCATGCCGACATCGGCGAGCCGCTGCCGCATCTCCTTGGCCGCTTCGACGACGTCGGCGAACTCGACATCGGGCGCGGGATCGAGATCGAACACCAGCCGGCCCGGCGTGTCATAGGCATCGGGCGCGCAGTTCCAGGGATGCAGTTCGACACCGCCGATCTGCGCCACCGCGGCGAGCCCTTCGATCCGGTCGATCTGCAGATACGGCTTGCGGTCGCCGGAAACTCTTGCGAGTTCGAGCAGGTTCGACGTGCCCTGCATGGCATGGCGCTGGAAGAAGGTTTCACCACCGATGCCGTCAGGCGCGCGCACGATCGAACAGGGGCGGCCCTTCAGGTGCTCGATCATCCAGGCGCCGATCGCCTCGAAGTAGCGCGCAAGATCGAGCTTTGTCGTGCCTTCGCCATCACCGCCGTCCGGCCACAGCTCCTTCTCGGCCTTTGAGATGACAACGCCCATCACCTCGGCCGTGCCAGCATCTTTCGACCGCTTGCCTGTCTTCGGCACGGGTCGCTTCCGAGCCGAGGGTTTGGCAAGTTCGGCATCGACGGGCGTCTCGGCCTTTACCTCCTCGGCAGACTTGTCCTGCCGCAGGCCCTTGAAAGCCGCCTGGCGGATATTGCCGTCCGCGGTGAAGCCGGCGAACTCGATCTCCGCGACGAGCTCGGGCTTCAGCCAGTGCACCTCACGGGTCATCTTCGGTGCGTTCTTGCCGCCGAACGGGCTTTCCTTGGCCGCCATGGCCTTCAGCGACGGCATGATGCGCTTGACCTTGTCCGCGCCAAATCCGGTGCCGACCATACCGACGAAGGCGAGATGATCGCCGCGCTGAACGCCCGCCATCAGCGAACGGAATTTGCCGTTGGTCGTCTTGTAGCCGCCGATCACGACCTCATGGCCGGCGCGGCATTTGGCCTTGGTCCAGCTTTCGGTGCGCCCCGAACGATAGGGCGCGTCCAGCTTCTTCGACACCACGCCTTCCAGCTCGAGCTTGCAGGCGGACTGCAGCACGGCATCGCCGCCGCTCTCGAAATGCTCGACATAGCGGATCTGGGTCGACTTCCGCTTGCGCGATTCCAGCAGCTTCTCGAGCTGCGCCTTGCGCTCGCCGAGCGGCAGCCGGCGGTAGTCCTCGCCTTCCGCGAACAGAAGGTCAAAGGCAAAGAAGAGCAGCTCGTCGGTCTTGCCATCGGACAGCGCCGCCTGAAGCGAGGAAAAATTCGGCGCGCCATTGTGGTCGAGCGCGACAATCTCGCCGTCGATCATCACGTCCGGCAGCGTAGCCGCTTCCTTGGCGATAGAGGCAAACTTCCCGGTCCACTCGAGGCCCTTGCGCGTCTTCAGCGTCGCCTCGCCGTCCTCGACCCGAAGCTGCACGCGATAGCCGTCGAACTTGATCTCGTGGCACCAGCCGTCGCCGCCCGGGGGTCGCTCGACCAGCGTACAGAGCTGCGGCGCGACGAAGTCCGGCATCTCCGAGACCTTCTTCGCGTTCGTCGCCGTCGTCGCCTTCCGCCTTGCCGAGCTGCCGGGCTTCAACGCCGTGCGCGGCGCCGGCTTGACCGTACGTCCTTTCGTCTCCTCGGCGCGATTGGATTGCCAGACCGCGTCGGCCTTGGCCTTGGCGCCTTTCGCCAGCATGAACGGTTTTGGTGCGCGGCCCTTGCCCTCGGCGATCTGCTCCATCGCGCGGCCGGAGGCGACGGACTTGTCCTCGTCGAGGATATCGTTGTCCGCGCCTTCGCGGACATGTTCGTCGCGGTGCTTGATCAGGAGCCAATTGGTGCGCTTGCCGCCGGTGCGGTCGTTGCGCATGCGCACCAGCACCCAGCTTCCATGCAGCTTCTCACCATGCAGGATGAACTTCAGATCACCCTTCTTGAAGCCGGCTTCGGGGTCATCCGATTCCCAGGTGCCGCGGTCCCACAGCATCACTGTGCCGCCGCCATATTGCCCTTCCGGGATGATGCCTTCGAAATCACCATAGTCGAGCGGGTGATCCTCGACCTCGACCGCCAGCCGCTTGTCGTGCGGATCGAGCGAGGGCCCCTTCGTCACCGCCCAGGATTTGAAGACGCCGTCGAACTCGAGCCGCAGATCATAATGCAGCCGCGTCGCATCATGCTTCTGGATCACGAAGCGCCGCTGCTTCGATGGCGCCACCGCCGTCTTGCCTGAAGGCTCGGGCGTCTTCTCGAAGTCACGCTTCTGTCGGTAAGTGGAGAGTTTCTGCAGCACGACCGGTCCCGCTTCTCTTTCGGCACTCAAGCCTATCACGGCGAAAGTCCCACCCGGAACCAAAACCCGACGGGAGGGTTGGGGTTCCAAAACGCCTTGAAAACGCTGGAGAATGGAATGGCCCCGCGCGCCTATTGGAAGGGAACGTTGAAGCTGTCGCTGGTCAGTTGCCCGGTCGTGCTTTATCCGGCGACCACTGCGGCCGAGAAGACGCGGTTTCACATGATCAACCGCGAGACCGGCAATCGGCTCAAACAGCAGATGATCGATTCCGAGACCGGCGACGTCGTCGAGAGCGATCAGAAGGGGCGCGGCTATGAGCTGCGCAAGGGCAAATATGTCGAGATCGAACCGGAGGAGCTCGAAGCGGTCCGGATCGAGAGCAACCACACCATCGACATCGAGAGCTTCGTGCCGAGCGAGGAGATCGACCAGCGCTATCTCAACCACCCCTATTACATCGCCCCTGACGGAAAAGCCGCGGTCGACGCCTTCGCGGTTATTCGCGATGCCATGAAGGATCAGGACCGCGTCGCGCTGGCCAAGATCGTGCTGACCAATCGCGAGCACATCATCGCAATCGAGCCACTCGGCAAGGGCCTGCTCGGCACCACGCTGCGCTTTCCCTACGAGCTGCGCGACGAGGACCAGTTCTTCGAGGACATCAAGAGCCCGAAGATCACCAAGGACATGGTCGAACTCGCCGGGCACATCCTGCACACCAAGGCGGCGCATTTCGATCCGAGCGCGTTCAAGGACGAGTACGAGAACGCGTTGAAGGCGCTGGTCAAGCGCAAGGCCAGCGGCAAGAAGATCGAGCTGCCCGAGCCCGAGGAACGGCCGAGCAACGTCGTCAACCTCATGGACGCGCTGAAGCAGAGCCTGAAGGGACGCGGCGGAAAGAAGAAGACGGCGAAGTCTCATGCGCGCCGCGCGACGGGACGGCGACAAGCGTC
Organism: Bradyrhizobium sp. 1(2017); assembly: GCF_011602485.2. NCBI lineage: Bacteria > Pseudomonadati > Pseudomonadota > Alphaproteobacteria > Hyphomicrobiales > Nitrobacteraceae > Bradyrhizobium > Bradyrhizobium sp. 1(2017). The sequence goes on from NZ_CP050022.2 coordinate 6,581,408, forward strand.
GAAGAGGTCGCATCGATCCACGGCGCGGCAGAGGAAGGCGGGATGATTTGCCCCGTCATTGCGAGGAGCTCTTGCGACGAAGCAATCCAGTCTGCCTCTGCGGAGAGACTCTGGATTGCTTCGCGGAGCCTGTCATCGGGCCGCGCTTCGCGCGGACCCGTTGGCTCGCAATGACGATGTGGAGACAGAAGCGCACGACAACCACGATGCTGACGACGCGAGCGCCCTAATCCCCCGCCTTCAGCCGGTACCCGATCCCCGTTTCGGTGAGCACATATTGCGGCCGTTCCGGATCGGCCTCGATTTTCTGGCGAAGCTGGCGGACATAGACGCGTAAGTATTGCGCGTCGGTCAGCTCGTCCCAGAGCTCCTTGAGCAGGAAACGATGGGTAAGCACCTTGCCGGCGTGCTGAACCAGCACGCGAAGAAGATCGTATTCCTTCGGTGACAGCTTCACCTCGCGGTCGCCAACCTTGACGAGGCGGCGCACGAGATCGACGGCGAGATCGCCGGTACGGAACACGGGGCGCTCGCCCTTGACCTGAAGCTGGTGGCGCAGCGCTGCCCGCAAGCGGGCCAGAAGCTCATCCATGCCGAACGGCTTGGTCAGATAGTCATCGGCACCGAGATCGAGCGCCTGCACCTTGCCGGCCTCGTCGCCACGGCTCGACAGCACCACGATCGGTACGCCCTCGTTGCGGGCGCGGATGGTGCGCAGCAGCTCATGGCCCTGGATGTCGGGCAGGCCGAGATCGAGAATGATCAGCGCCGGCCCCTCGGCAAGCTTTTCCAGCGCGGTCTTGCCGTTCGATGCCTCCAGGATTTCATAGCCCTGCGTCGAGAGCCCCATCCGCAGCAGCTTTCGGATCGGCGGCTCGTCGTCGATGACCAGGACCTTGATCGGGGCGGCACTCATGCGGCGGTATCCAATGCGTGGGTCTGCGCCGGAACAGGCAGACGGATGGTGATGACCGCTCCGCTCCGGTCGCTGCGGTTGGCGGCCGAGATCGTTCCCCGCATCGCCTCGACGAAGCCGCGGGAGATCGCGAGCCCGAGCCCGGTGCCGGGCCGGACATGGTCGCCCTTCTGCACCCGGTAGAACTTGTCGAACACGCTCTCGAGCTCGTCGGGCGGAATGCCGCCGCCCTCATCGGCGATCTGGAGAACGACCTGATCCCGTTCCCGCTGACTGCGAATCGAGACCGTGGTGTCGCCCGGCGAATATTTCGCGGCGTTGTCGAGAAGGTTGAACAGCACCTGCTCGAACAGCACGGCATCGAGATCGAGCATCGGCAGATCGGCCGCCAGCACCAGCTCGACCTTGTGGGCGGCGAGGATCTTGGCCGCCCGCCGCAGCGCGCTGCCGACGATCTCACCGAGATCATGCAGCGCCGTGTTGGGCACGATGGCGCCGGATTCGAGCTTGGTCATATCGAGCAGATTGGCGATGAAGCGGTTGAGCCGCTCGGATTCGTCGATCACGGTGGCAAGCAGGTCGCGCTTCTCGGTGTCCGAGAGCGCGCCGGCGAGGTCGCGCATGGTGGACGCCGCGCCGAGCACGGAGGCCAGCGGCGTCTTCAGGTCGTGCGAGATCGAGGTCAGGAGCGCCGAACGCAGCCGTTCGGATTCGACCGTGCGCTTGACGCGGTCCATGTCCTCGACCAGCAGCACGCGCTCGATCGCGAGCGCGCCTTGGTCGACCAGCGCGTCGAGCAGCCGACGCTGGTCCGGCGTCAGCAGCGGGCCGCTGCGGTCGTCGTCGATGCCGATCACCCCGATCGGGCCGCGCCCGGTACGCATCGGCAGGAACAGCCGCTTGGCGCCGGGCAGCGTGTCCGAGCCACGTCCCGCAGGGCGGTCGTTGCTCCAGGCCCAATTGGCGGCGGCAAGGTCGGCCTGGTCGAGCTCGTCCTCGGGCGGGTAGCCCGACTTCACCATGAGCAGGCCTTCTTCCGGCAACAGCAGCACGACGCGGACCTTGAGCATCAATGCGATCTGGTAGGCGGTGGCCCATAGCACGTCGTCGAGCGTGGCGGTGCCTGCGAGCTTGCGGCTGAAGGCATGGAGCTGCTCGGTCATTCTGATCCGGCCGATGGCTGCATCGGCCTGGACGCGCACGCGCGCTGCGACATTGGAGACGATCATCGCCACGACCAGGAACAGCAAAAATGCGGCGACATTGGTCGGGTCGGTGATCGTGAACGTGTAGAGCGGCGGCAGAAAGAAGAAATTGTAGCACAGCGAGGCGGCGACCGTCGCGAGCAGCGAGGGCCATAGGCCGTAGCGGACCGCGACCGCGACCACCGCCGTCAGCAGCACGAGGTCCACGTTCTCGATGCCGAAGCGCGGCTGAATCAGCTCCGCGGCGCCGAGGCCGACCAGCACAATTCCCAGCGCTTTCAGATAGGGCAGCGGATCGAACGGCTCCGACCGCGCAGCGGTCTGCACTGCCGTCTTGGGCGCCGCTTCGCCCGGCAATTCGTCACCGGCGATGACGTGGACCGTGATGTTGCCGGCGCGGCGCACGAGATCATGCACGACGGAGCCGCGCGTCATCTCGAACCAGCGCGAGCGACTCGACTTGCCGATCACGATCTGGGTGACGTTGTTGCCCTGCGCGAAGTTGACGACGTCGTCGGCGATGCGGCGGCCGACGGCGGGAATCGTCAATGCCTCCCCGCCGAGCGCCTCCGCGAGCCGCAGCGTATCGGCCAGCCGGTCGCGCTCCTCGTCGGAGAGCTGGAGCGAGCGGCGCGTCTCGATCGAGATCGCGGTGAACGGCGCATGCAGCCGATCGGCCAGCCGTTTGGTGTAGCGCACGAGGCCGGCCGCGCGCGGGTCCTCGCTGACGCAGACGAGGATGCGCTCGCCCGCGGCCCAGGGACCGGGAATCGCGTTCGCCTGCATGTGATTGAGCAGCTGCTCGTCGACCCGTTCGGCCGTACGCCGCAGCGCCAGCTCGCGCAAGGCCGTCAGATTGCCCGGCGAGAAATAATGCTCCAGCGCCCGTTCGGCCTGCCTGGGCACATAGACCTTGCCCTCCTTGAGCCGTTGGATCAGATCGTCGGGGGTGAGATCGATCAGCTCGATCGCATCGGCGCGGTCGAACACCGAATCCGGAACGGTCTCGCGCACCCGCACGTGGGTGATCTGGGCGACGATGTCGTTCAGGCTCTCGATGTGCTGGATGTTGACGGCGGTATAGACATCGATGCCGTGGGAGAGCAGTTCCTCGACGTCGAGATAACGCTTGGGGTGGCGGCTGCCGGCCGCGTTGGTGTGGGCAAGCTCGTCGACCAACGCGATTCCCGGCCGACGCGCGATCACCGCATCGAGGTCCATCTCCTCGACGATCTGGCCGCGGTAGTCGAACCTCTTGCGCGGGACCATCTCGAGACCGCGTACCAGCGCCTCGGTCTCGGCGCGTCCATGGGTCTCGACGAAGCCGATCACCACGTCGATGCCGGCCTTGCGCCTGGCGTGGGCGCTTTGCAGCATCTCATAGGTCTTGCCGACGCCGGGGGCGGCGCCGACGAAGATCTTCAACTTGCCGCTCGCGCTTTCCTCCCGGCGCGCCGCTTCCAGCAGCGCCTCGGGCGACGGACGTTGTTCGGGATCGCGGCGCTCTCGGACCATCTTCCCAATATAGTCATCTGTGCACTGCGAGCCTAGACCGCTACTTCGCCGCGACCTGATCGAGCGCGAGATTCAGCGCCAGGACGTTAACGCGGGGTTCACCGAGCAGGCCGAGCAGGCGCCCCTTGGTGTTGGCGGCGACGAGCTGCTTGAGCTGGTCCTCCGACATATGGCGCGCCTTCGCCACGCGCGGCACCTGGAATTCCGCCGCTTCCGGCGAGATGTCCGGGTCGAGGCCGCTGGCCGAGGTCGTGACGAGGTCGACCGGCACGGCCGCATTCGGATTCTCGGCCTTCAGCTTGTCCACATCCTCCTTCAGCCGGTCGGCCAGAGCCTTGCTGGTCGGGCCGAGATTGGAGCCGCCGGAGTTGGCGGCGTTATAGGGTGCCGACACCGTCTTGCTGGAATCATTCGGGTCCGGCGCCAGCGTCGCCGAGGGGCGGCCGTGGAAATATTTGTCGTCCTTGAACTCCTGGCCGATCAGGGCCGAGCCGATCACCTTGCCGTCCTTTTCGATCAGGCTGCCCTGCGCCTGCACGGGAAACAACGTGCCGGCAATGGCAGTCATCGCCAGCGGATAGGCAAGGCCCGTGATGGCGGTGAGCACCAGCAGCAGGACAATGGCGGGGCGGATTTCTCTGAGCATGTGTTTTCTCCAATTTCTGCCGTCATTGCGAGCGAAGCGATCATCTCACCCGTCGTTCCGGGGCGATGCGAAGCATCGAACCCGGAACCTCGATATTCCGGGTTCGCCTCTACGAGGCGCCCCGGAATGACGGAAAACTTCTCCTCGCAATGACGAACTCAAGCCAAATGCAGGGCGGTCACCGCGAGGTCGATCGCCTTGATGCCGATGAAGGGAATGACGATGCCGCCGAGGCCGTAGATCAAGAGATTGCGCCGGAGCAGCGCGCCGGCACCGACCGCGCGATAGGCGACGCCCTTGAGCGCCAGCGGAATCAGCGCGACGATGACAAGCGCGTTGAAGATGATCGCCGACAGGATGGCGCTCTGCGGGCTCGACAGGCTCATGACGTTGAGCACGTTGAGCTGGGGATAGAACGCCAGGAACATCGCCGGGATGATCGCAAAATACTTGGCGACGTCGTTGGCGATCGAGAACGTCGTCAGCGCGCCACGCGTCATCAGCAGCTGCTTGCCGATCTCGACCACCTCGATCAGCTTGGTGGGGTTGGAATCGAGGTCCACCATGTTGCCGGCCTCGCGAGCGGCCTGGGTGCCCGTGTTCATGGCGACGCCGACATCGGCCTGCGCGAGCGCCGGGGCGTCATTGGTGCCGTCGCCGCACATGGCGACCAGCTTGCCCTTGGCCTGCTCGTCGCGGATCAGCTTGAGCTTGTCCTCGGGCGTTGCCTGCGCCAGGAAGTCGTCGACGCCCGCCTCGGCCGCGATCGCGGCGGCCGTCATCGGGTTGTCGCCGGTGATCATGATGGTGCGGATGCCCATGCGGCGAAGCTCGGCGAAGCGCTCGCGGATGCCGCCCTTGACGATGTCCTTGAGCTGGATGACGCCGAGCAGCTTGCCGTCCCTGGCGACCGCCAGCGGCGTGCCGCCGGCTTTCGAGATCTCGTCGGCAATGGCCTGGACTTCGCGGCCGACCTCCGAGAGCCCGGCGGGCTGGATCGCGCGTGCCGCGTTGCCCGAAACAACCGTCAGCGGCGCGCCGCCGCCGACATAGTTCAGCATGGCATCGACCGCGCCCTTGCGCACCGAGGAGCCGCCGGCATCGACGCCGCTCATACGGGTCTGCGCCGTGAAGGGGATGAAGGTCGCACCCAGTTCGGTCATGTCGCGGCCACGGATGCCGTATTTCTCCTTCGCCAGCACGACGATGGAACGGCCTTCCGGCGTCTCGTCGGCGAGCGAGGCGAGCTGGGCCGCATCCGCGAGCTCCTGCTCGGTAACGCCGCGGACGGGGCGGAAGGCGGTCGCCTGCCGGTTGCCGAGGGTGATCGTTCCGGTCTTGTCCAGCAGCAGGGTGTCGACGTCGCCGGCCGCCTCGACGGCGCGGCCGGACATCGCCAGCACGTTGAAGCGCACGAGGCGGTCCATGCCGGCGATGCCGATGGCCGACAAGAGCGCGCCGATGGTGGTCGGGATCAGCGTCACGAACAGCGCGACCAGCACGACCACCGAGATCGAGCCGCCGGCATAGGCCGCGTAGCTCGGGATGGTGACGGTGGCGAACACGAAGATGATGGTCAGGCCCGCCAGCAGGATGTTGAGCGCGATCTCGTTCGGCGTCTTCTGCCGCTCGGCGCCCTCGACCAGCTTGATCATGCGATCGATGAAGGTCGAACCCTGCGCTGCGGTGATGCGGACACGGATCACGTCGGACAGCACCTGGGTGCCGCCTGTGACCGCCGAGCGGTCTCCGCCGGACTCGCGGATGACAGGCGCGGATTCGCCGGTGATGGCGGCCTCGTTGACGGAGGCGACGCCCTCGATCACCTCGCCGTCGGAGGGAATGGTGTCGCCCGCCTCGACCAGCACGATATCACCGACCTTCAGGCTGGTGCCCGGCACCAGCTTGAAGTCCTGGCCGGAGCCGGTCAGCAGCTTGGCCTGGCTCTCGGTGCGCGTCTTGCGCAGCGATTCGGCCTGCGCCTTGCCGCGGCCTTCGGCGACCGCCTCGGCAAAATTGGCAAACAGCACCGTGAACCAGAGCCACAGGATGATCTGGAAGGTGAAGCCGAGATTCGCACCGCCGGTGACGACGTCGCGAAGGAAGATGACCGTGGTGAGGGCGGCGACGACCTCGACCACGAACATCACGGGATTCTTCACCATCAGCCGCGGATCGAGCTTGGTGAAGGACGCCTTGATCGCTGGCATCACGATCTTCGGATCGAGCATTGCCGACATCGGCGCACGCTTTTGCAGTTTCGTCGTATCCATGGAGTTCACTCCAAACATTCAGAAGACTTGTCGCTCAGAACACTTGCTGCCTGTCGCTCAGAACACCTGGCCGGCGTTCATTGCGAGGTGCTCGACGATCGGCCCGAGCGCGAGCGCCGGGAAGAAGGTCAGGCCGCCGATGATCAGGATCACGCCCACAACCAGGCCGACAAACAGGCCGCCGGTGGTCGGGAAAGTGCCGGCCGAGGGCGGCACGGACTTCTTGGCCGCCAGAGAGCCCGCAATCGCCATCGCCGGAACGATCATGAAGAAGCGGCCGACGAACATCGCGCTGGCGAGCGTCAGGTTGTAGAACAAGGTGTTGCCGGTGAGGCCCGCAAAGGCGGAGCCGTTGTTGCCGGTCGCCGATGTGAAGGCGTAGAGAACCTCGGTGAAGCCGTGCGGGCCGGCATTCGCCATCGAGGCGACCGCCGCCGGATAGACCACGCCGACCGCGGTCCAGCCGAGATACATCAGCGGCGGCACCAGGATCGCGAGCATCGCCATCTTGACCTCGCGCGCCTCGATCTTCTTGCCGACATATTCCGGCGTGCGGCCGACCATGAGCCCTGCGACGAAGATCGCGAGCACGACGAACAGCAGCATGCCGTAGAGACCGGCGCCGACGCCGCCGATGATGATCTCACCGAGCTGCATGTTGATCAGCGGGATCATGCCGCCGAGCGCTGTGAAGCTGTCATGCATGGCGTTGACGGCACCGCAGGAAGCGGCGGTCGTCACCACGGCGAACAGCGAGGATGCAACGATGCCGAAGCGCACCTCCTTGCCCTCCATGTTGCCGCCGGTGAGGCCCAGCGCATGCATGGTCGAGGTGCCATTGGCTTCCGCCCAGTAGGTGACGGCAACGCCGGCGACGAACAGCACGCCCATCACGGCGAGGATCGCCCAGCCCTGACGCTGGTTGCCGACCATGCGGCCGAACACGTTGGTCATGGCTGCGCCGATCAGGAAGATCGACAGCATCTGCACGAGGTTCGACAGCGCCGTCGGGTTCTCGAAGGGATGCGCCGCATTGGCATTGAAGAAGCCGCCGCCGTTGGTGCCCAGCATCTTGATCGCGACCTGCGATGCAACCGGGCCAACCGCGATGGTCTGCTTGGCGCCTTCGAGCGTGGTCGCCTCGACATAGGCACCCAGCGTCTGCGGCATACCCTGCCAAACCAGAAACAGGCAGTATACGACGCAGATCGGCAGCATCACGTAGAGCGTGGTGCGGGTGACGTCGACCCAGAAATTACCGATCGTGCGCATCGACGCACGCGAGAAGCCGCGGATCAGAGCGACCGCGAGCGCGATACCAGTCGCGCCCGACAGGAAGTTCTGATGCGTCAAACCGACCATCTGGACGAGATACGAAAGCGTGCTCTCGCCGCCGTAATTCTGCCAGTTGGTGTTGGTGATGAAGGAGATCGCCGTATTGAAGGAGAGATCCGGGGCGACTGCGGATTGCCCGGCGGGATTGAAGGGCAGCATCGCCTGCAATCGCATCACGCCGTAGATGATGAGGAAGCCGCCGACATGAAACAGCAGCATGGCGACCGTGTAAGTCAGCCAATGCTGCTCGCGCCTCTCGTCGACGCCGGAAATCCAGTAGATGCCGGCCTCGATCGGACGCAGCACCGGCGACAGGAAGGTCCGCTCGCCATTGAACACGCGCGTCATGTACCCGCCGAGCGGCTTGGTCAGCGCGACGATGATAAGGCAGAAAAGAATGATCTGGAGCCAACCGATCACAGTCATGGCATTAACCCTTCAGGCTTTGTGTCCGGCGCAGGAGTGACAGGAGCAGCGCAAGCAGGCCGGCGACGAGCGCGGCGTCGGCCAGCAGCAATTTTGCGAGCAGCAGCACGGATCAGAACCGCTCGGGCCGCAGCAAGGCGTAGGTGAGATAAACAAGAAGGCCGAGCGAGACCGCCCCGGCGAGTGCATAATCGAAGATCATGTTCCGCTCCGTCACAGCCGTTCGCAGGCATAGGTGTAGCCGATCGCGAGGGCGAAGAAGGCGAAGCCCAGCGCCAGCATCAGAATGTCCATCATGACAATATTCCTCGGTACGAGACGATATCCGGCGTAGCCCGTTTCTGGATCCCGGCCGGCCGTTGCTGCGTGCGATTGAGTACGTGCATCGCCCGACCGGAACTTCACCGCGCTGACGTGCCATCGCGCACATAGGTTTTCGAGATGAGGCCTATGGCAACGATATAGGAATCTCATAAAAACCGGCCCGTCGCGGCGGGCTATTCTACGAACCGGCGACGCAATCCGGGCGGCCGTTCCGGGGGAAGCGCCGCGACGCATTCCACCCATCGCTTTCGCGACCGATCGTTACGGCAGGCCGGAGCCAAGGTCTTTTCAAAAAGCCCTGCTTCCATGAGGCCTTCGCCTTCGGCGAGACGCCGGCGGTGGGTCCGTCGCTCCTTCGGGCAAGAATCCGTGCACTTATGAAATGCCTATATCTCTGGCCCGATCCCCATCTCGTTTTCAAATGCCCTCCCAGCCATCTAGGTAATGCCGGCCGACTGACCGACGCCCATTCCAGGAGGCCTGACATGACCGCCGTTCTCCGACGCCTCGCCCCCCCTTCCCTCAGCGAACAGCTTCGCGCGGCCCCGAAGATGACGAGGCCGTTGATGTTCAACATCATCGACGGCGCCTGCCGGCGTTTCCCTTCGCTCGGCCAAAGCGAACGCACCGCGCGGATCATGCGCCTGATCGACATCGAGGCCTGGGCCGATGCGACGCTGGCGCTGTTGGAGCTCGAGCTGCCGCTGTGGCAGGTCCGCCGCATCGCCTATGACGAGGGCGAGTGGCATTGCGCGCTATCGCGTGAGCGTGAGCTGCCGGACTGGCTGGACGCCGCGGTCGAGGCGCGCCACCCGGACCTCGCGCTCGCCCTGCTGTCGGCATTCGCCGAGGTCCAGGCCCAGCGCGCCGTGCCGCCGCGACCGAGCGTTCCGCCCGTTCGTTCCGCGCCTGACCAGCTCTACGAGCCTCTCGTCTGCGACAATTTCGGCTAAGGCGCCGGACGGATTTCAACCGTGTCGCAAGCACCGGACATGCCGCGAACGCTGAGCCCGACGCGCGTGCTGGCGCGCTTTGCCGTCCGCCTCGCGCTGCTCGTCGCCTTTGCCGCGTTCGGCAGCATCGGCTTCGGACCAAGCCTGGCTGCACTGCTGTGGATGTCGATCATCCTGTGCGCCGTCGCCGGCCTGGTCAGGCGCGAGCCGCTGTTCGGCACCGCTCTCAATCATTGGGACGAAGGCGTGGCCTTCGGCGCGTTGTTCGCGCTGGTTCACCTCGTCGAGGCCGTGACCTGACAGGTTCGCAGCTTTATGGCGCTCCTATGAGATCGCCGCAGGGTCGCCCTCGAAATCATATTCGCTTGAAGAGATATTGATCGGAGGCGATGGCCATACGTCCGTCGCCGTCGTCAATCGGAAGGAATACTGAAGTGAAACTCGTCGAACCTCCCTCGTGCCCATCACCCTCGACCATCGTTTTCGTCGGCAGAAATCGCCGGGGACAGTGGATCGCACAAGAACAGAATGGCCTTTATGGCGGCCTGTTCGTCAGCCGCGCGCAGGCGATCAAATATGCGCTGTGCGAAAACGGCCAGCATCCCGAGACCATCGTCGAGCTCGCGCGTGAGATCGAGCTCGATATGGGGAAGAGCGCCCGCCTCTCGCAACGCGCGGCCTGAGCCGACGCCATTCGGCAGAGCACCATGTTCATCCCTCCCTCCGCCTGGTTCACCGGATTCGTTCCGGACCTGCCGACACCGTTCGATGCGGCGGACGCGATCGACCTCAGGGCCTTCGCTGCACTCTGCGAACGTCAGATCCGCGCCGGCGTACCGGCCCTCGTGGTCTGCGAGACCGCCGGCGAGGCGCCGACGCTCTCGCTGGCCGAGCAAGAGCTGCTCATCCGCGCTGCGGTCGACGTCGCCCGCGGCCGGGTGCGGATCATCGCCGGCGCGATGTCGAATGCGACCAGCCAGGCCATCGAGCTCGCGAGACGCGCGGAGGCTGCCGGTGCCGATGCCGTCATGGCCGTGGTGCCGGCTTACAACAGGCCGATGCAGGACGGGATGCTCGCGCACTTCCGGGCGATTGCCGGCGCGATCGGCCTGCCCGTGATTCTGCACGACATTCCCTCCCGCACGCTGCGGCCGCTTGCCGACGAGACTCTTCTGCGTCTCGTCGAATCCCGCCGGGTCGTCGGCCTGCGCGATGGGAGCGGCGACATCACCCGTCCCATGCGTCTCGCCCGGCACCTGCCGGCCAATTTTCGCTTGCTATCCGGCGACGACAGCACGACGTTCGGCTTCCTCGCCGATGGCGGCGACGGCGCGATCTCGGAGGTTGCCAACGTCGCGCCGGATCTCTGCCGCGCCATCCTCTCGCAGGTCAGGCAGGGCCGCCTGCAATCCGCCCGATATCTCGACAAGCGGCTGATGCCGCTCATCGGGTGTCTCGCCGAGGAGAGTCCGGCCGCCCTCAAATACGCCTTGAGCACGCTCGGCCTGATGTCGCCAGCCACCCGGCTGCCGATCGTGCCGCTGGGCGACGCGGCCCGCGCCGAGGTCATCCGGGCGTTCGCTGCGATCTCCGACGAAGAGCTGATCGACGGCATCGGAGCCTGATGTTTTCGCAGACCGTCCGGATATCGCATGTTTCAGTCAACCGAAGGATCTCACAGGCTGCTTCGGGCCTGGAAGCTGGCGCTGCTGCGCTTTGCAGTCACGCTGGACGATTCCGACAGGCTCAATGTTGCGGCTATCGCAACCGAGCTCGATCGCCTCAGCGGCAAGGCCGGCGATTCGCTGCACTTTTTCCGGCGAACCAGCTCCCAATTGTGTGCGGCAATCAGTGGAGAGCAACAGAACGCGGAAACGACGCTGGACGGATTCTGCAAGCAGATCGAGGAGCCGCGGCTGCGGCTCGCCTTTGCTGCGGCGATCGGGACCATACCTCCGGACCCGGCACCGGCCCAGGTCAAACCGAGGCGAAACCCCGACCTCTTCAGGGGGCTTCCGGCGCGACGGTCCGCGTCTTTATGACATTCCTATAGGACGGCTTCGCCGTCCATCTCGCAATCCTACGCCATGACGATGATCATAGGGGGTGGCTGTAGCGGCGGTCCGCTGCGCCACGGACAAGGACTTCGAAAATGTCGATGCTGACGCAAAGCTTTGGCAGGGCCTTGGACGGGACCGATCGCCATGCGCGGATATCGGAAGCTCGCAAGGCCCAACTCAAGCGCGTCGCGCTCGGCGCGCTGACCGTACTCACGATGGGCAGCGTGCTCACCGCGCTGATCGCGCTCCGAACCGCAATCTACGTCTGGCATCTGCACACCTGAGCGGGGGCCACTGTCATGACCTTGCAGATGTGTGAGGAAGCCGCCATGGCCGCCATCGCCCTTCGGGCCGCCCGTCACCGACCCGAGCTCGAGCCGCTCGCCCCTGCTGTCGTGAGCGCGGCCATTCCAGCCTCCTTCATCGACGTCGACATCGAGAACCGCGGCAATCCGCTCATCGCACTGGCCGTGGGAGCGAGGCAGTGGATCGCACGCGTGCTGGCAAGGCTGCGGTCATGATCGAGCTCAAGATCGTCATCCTGGTTGCGTTGGTGGCTGCGTTGCTGCTCGGCATGCACATCGGCGCGGCGCCTGCCCCGGACAAGTAGCATGCAGCTCCTCAAGGGAAATCTCGAGCACGCGATCACCACGACTATCCTGACCATGACGCTGAGCCTGATCTGGGGTGCCGTCCTGACACTCGTGATCACCCTCCTCGCACGGGGGCTCGGCGTCTAGGACGTCCGTATGGCGATCGGCCCATGACTGCCTATGAGGCAAGCAAACGGGCTCGCAGCGCGGTCGCCCGGCCGGGTTGAGACGGCGTATTCCGCGGAAAGAACCCGGCTGATCTGGCGCAATTTCACGGAACCGTGTAGAGCGGTTTCATGAGCACCAGCAACGTCAACGTCGTCGCCCATCCCCTGGTCCAGCACAAGCTCTCATTGATGCGGGAGAAGGACCGCTCGACCAAGAGCTTTCGCGAGATCCTGAACGAGATCGGGATGCTGCTCGGCTACGAGGTGACGCGCGACCTGCCGCTGGAGCTGGTCGACATCGAGACGCCGATTGCGCCGATGCAGGCACCCAAGATCGCCGGCAAGAAGCTCACGCTGGCGCCGATCCTGCGCGCCGGCGTCGGCTTCCTCGACGGCATGCTGGCACTGATGCCGTCGGCGCGCATCGCCCATATCGGGCTCTACCGCGACCCCGAGACGTTGCAGGCCGTGGAATATTACTTCAAGGCGCCGCAGGACTTGTCCGACCGCACCGTGATCCTGATGGACCCGATGCTGGCGACCGGCAACTCGGCCTGCGCCGGCGCTTCCCTGCTCAAGGCGCGCGGCGCCCGCGACATCCGCTTCGTCTGCCTCCTGGCCGCGCCGGAGGGCATCGCGCAGTTCCAGAGCGAGCATCCCGACGTCCCGGTCTGGACCGCCGCAATCGATGAGCGGCTCAACGACCACGGCTACATCGTGCCGGGCCTGGGCGATGCCGGCGACCGGATGTTCGGCACCAAGTAGACAGGTTTGCGGGATGGGGTTACTCCGGTTGCCATGCGTACCGACGAACTTTCGCTGCAGTCGCTGATCGGCACGGAGCCCGCCGCCGCTCCCGCGTTCCTGTTCGACGGCACCGCGGTCTCGCGCGCGGAATTTTCGACCAGGGTCGAGCAGACCGCGGCCTGGCTTGCTGCACAGGGCGTCGGCAAGGGCGACGTCGTCGCGGTCTGGCTGGTCAACCGGGTCGAGTGGATCGCGCTGCTGTTCGCCGCTGCCCGCCTTGGTGCCGTCGTCGCCGCCGTCAACACGCGCTACCGCAGCGCGGAGGTCGCGCATCTGCTTCGCGTGTCCGGCGCCAGGCTGATGGTGATCGAGGCAACGTTCCGCTCGATCGACTTTGCCGCCATCCTTGCCGAGATTGCCAAGGACGAGGTACCCGCACTGCAACAGATTGCGGTGGTCGGCGCGGATGCGATCCCGGCGCATTGGCCGTGTGTGCGGTTCGATGCCTTCGACCAGTCCTATCCGCCCGCACCGCCGGCTCAGGACGATATCGACCTGCCGGTCCTGCTCTACACGACGTCGGGCACGACCAAGGGGCCGAAGCTCGTTGCCCATTCGCAGCGGACGCTGGCCACGCATGCCGCGTCCGTCGCCGCGGCGCTCGCGCTTGACCCGCAGCGTCATTCGCTGCTGGCGATGCTGCCGTTCTGCGGCACGTTTGGCATGACGAGCCTGCTCGGCTTCATCGCAGCGGGCGCGACCATCCACGTGCTCGACGCCTTCGAGGCAGCGCCGGCCCTGAAGATCCTCGGCGAGCATGGGATCACGCATTCCTTCGGCTCGGACGAGATGTTCCGCCGCATCCTCGCGCTTACGGATGCCCCACGTCCGTTTCCGAAGCTCGAAGTCTGCGGCTTCGCCGCATTCCAGCCCGGCTGGCGCGAGCTGGCAGCGGAGGCGGAGACCCGCGGCATGAAGCTGTTCGGCCTCTACGGTTCGAGCGAGGTGCAGGCGCTGTTCTCGGTGAGCCGCGGCAGCGATGCCTTTGCCGACCGCATCGAAGGCGGCGGCTGGCCGATGTCGGCGGATGCGAACGTCCGCATCCGCGATGTCGAGACCGGCGAGCTTGCCGCCAGCGGCGTTTCCGGCGAGATCGAGATCAGCGCACCGTCGCGCTTCCTCGGCTACTTCAACAATCCCGAGGCGACGCGCGAAGCGATCACCGCCGATGGGTTCTTCCGCACCGGCGACATCGGCCGGCTGCGCGGCGATGGCTCGTTCGTCTACGAGACCCGCGCGGGCGATGCGATGCGGCTCGGCGGCTTCCTGGTTGCACCCGGCGAAATCGAGGACGAGCTCAAATCCTGCGCCGGAGTGGCCGATGCCCAGGTCGTCGCGGTCGATCTCAAGGGCCAGGCACGTTGCGCCGCCTTCGTGATCCCGGCTGGAGACCCGCCGCGACAGGAAGCGCTGACCGCCCATTTGCGCGAGCGGCTCGCCGGCTACAAGCTGCCGGCGCGGATCTATGTCGTGGACGCCTTTCCGGTCGCCGACAGTGCCAACGGCGTCAAGATCCAGCGCGCCAGGCTTCGCGCCATGGCGATGGAACGGATCGCCGCCGAATAGGCCGGCCTTGTTGGTTCGCGCCGGAACGGCCGTTCAGTACGACTTCGCGAGTCCCAGCACCTTTTCCGCGATGAAGCTGAGCGCGAGCTGCGGGCTGACGGGCGCGATGCGCGGGATCAGCACCTCGCGCAGATAGCGCTCGACGTGGAATTCCTTGGCGTAACCGAAGCCGCCATGGGTCATCACCGCCTGCTCGCAGGCCGAGAAGCCTGCCTCGCCCGCGAGATATTTCGCGGCGTTGGCCGCCGCGCCGCACGGCATGCCCTTGTCGTATTGCCAGGCCGCCGACATCACCATCAGCCAGGCCGCCTCGAGCTCGACCCAGTTCACCGCGAGCGGATGCTGGATGCCCTGGTTCTTGCCGATCGGGCGGTTGAACACGGTGCGCGTCTTGGCATATTCGGTCGCGCGCGACAGCGCGAGCTTGCCGAGCCCTACGGCCTCCGCGGCGATCAGGATGCGCTCGGGGTTCATCCCTTCGAGAATGTACTGGAAGCCCTTGCCTTCCTCCCCGATCCGATCCTCCATCGGAATTTCGAAGTCCTCGAAAAACAGCTCGTTGGAATCGACGATCTTGCGGCCCATCTTCTCGATCTCGTGGACCTTGATCTTGTTGCGGTCGAAGTCGGTGTAGAACAGGCTGAGGCCGTGGGTCGGCGAGCGCACGTCCTCCAGCGGCGTGGTGCGCGCCAGCAGCAGGATCTTGTGCGCGACCTGGGCGGTCGAGATCCACACCTTCTGCCCGTTGACGATGTAGCGGTCGTTCTTGGCGACGGCGCGGGTCTTGAGCTGCGTGGTATTGAGGCCGGTGTTCGGCTCGGTGACGGCGAAGCACGCCTTCTCGCGGCCTTCGACCATGGGTGGCAGCATGCGCTTGCGCTGTTCCTCGGTGCCGAACACGACGACTGGATTGAGCCCGAACACGTTGATGTGCACCGCCGAGGCGCCTGACATGCCGGCACCGGACTCGGCGATCGTGCGCATCATGATCGTGGCTTCCGTGATGCCGAGCCCGGAGCCGCCATATTCCTCCGGCACGCAAATGCCGAGCCAGCCCGCGTCAGCCAGCGCCTTGTGAAAATCGTGCGGGAAGCCGCCGTCGTGATCCTTCTTCAGCCAGTAGGCATCGGGAAAGCCTTCGCAGATCTTGGCGATGGCGTCGCGAATGGCTTCCTGCTGATCGGTGAGCGCGAAATCCATGGTCTTGATCCCCTCGCTGGAGCCTCTCGCGGCTCACATGCCCGATCCTTGAGACAAGCCGGAAACGACAGCGGAGCCGCGACCGCGCAGTCCCCTTCCGTTGGCGTTCCCCACTCCAAGGTCGTGGCCGGTTGCTGCGCCCGGACGTACCCTCGTTTGCGTTGTTTAGCTCGAAAATCTGAGGACAGATACGTGAATTTGTCCGTCAACTGTGTGTACCATGCATGGCGTCATGCGGCGCGACGCCAAGAGCGCGCCGTTATTTCGCAGGGAGGAAACCGCGATGGCCGGACTTTATTTCGAGGACTTTTCCGTGGGCCAGGAGTTCAGGCACCCGCTGACCCGGACCGTCACGGAGATGGACAACACCCTGTTCAGCCTGCTCACGCTCAATCCGCAGCCGCTGCACATCGATGCGCATTTCTCCGAAAAGACCGAGTTCGGCCAGCGCATTTTCAACAGCCTTTACACTCTCGGCATCATGATCGGCATGACGGTCTATGATACGACCATGGGAACAACCGTTGCCAATCTCGGCATGACCGACGTCACCTTTCCGAAGCCGGTCTTCCATGGCGACACCTTGCGGGCGACGACGAAGGTGCTGTCGTTGCGGGACTCGAAATCCCGCCCCAAAGCGGGCATCGTCGAGTTCGAGCACCACGCGCTCAACCAGAACGACGAGATCGTCGGCAAATGCCGGCGCATGGCGATGATGCACAAGAGGCCGGTCTGATGCGTTCGATGCTGTTCGTGCCGGGCGACTCCCCGCGCAAATTCGAGAAGGCGCGCGAAGGTAGAGCCGACGCGCTGATCATCGATCTCGAGGATTCCGTCGTCGCGGAGAAGAAGCAGGAAGCGCGCGGGTCGACGCTGACGATGCTGAAGGGCTCTCGCGGACCGCACCAGCTCTATGTCCGCGTCAACGCGCTCGACGCCGGCATGACGCTCGCCGATCTCGCCGCGGTGATGCCGGGCAAACCCGACGGCATCGTGCTGCCGAAATCGCAAGGCGGCGACGATGTGCGGCGAGTCGCGACCTGGCTGGAAGCGTTCGAGGCGGCGTCCGGCATCACCGCCGGCGCGACGCGCATCGTCTGCGTCGCGACCGAGACCGCGGGCTCGATCTTCGGCCTCGGCAGCTACAAGGGATGCTCCCCTCGCCTCGCCGGCCTGATGTGGGGCGCGGAGGATCTGTCGGCTTCGCTCGGCGCCACCGAAAAGGCCTCGGGCGGTGTATTCCACAGCCCGTATCGCCTTGCGCGCGATCTCTGCCTGATGGCGGCGGCCGCGGCCGAGGTTGCGCCGATCGATACCGTCTATACCGACATCGACAATCTCTCAGGGCTCGAAGCCGAAACACGCGCGGCACGGCGCGACGGCTTTTCGGCCAAGGCGCTGATCCATCCCAAGCATGTCGATATCGTCAACGCGGCGTTCGCGCCGACCGACGCCGAACGCATATGGGCCGAGAAGGTGATCGCCGCATTCGCAAGCAATCCCAATTCCGGCACGCTGCGGCTCGACGGCCAGATGATCGACAAGCCGCATCTAAGCGCCGCCAGGAAAATCCTGGGTCAACCCTGAGATCGGGACGCAAGCCTCGCCATAATCGATCGTCGTCGCAGCGCCAATTGCACGGACATCGATCGGCTGCGGCCGAAGGCGGCGGACTGAAGCTGAGGCGTCAGTCGAATCCCTGAACCGGCGGCGTCGCGGCTTGCGCGGGGGCGGCAGGCGTGGCCTGAACGGGTGTGGCCTGGACGGGTGCGGCTTGCACGGGCGCGGCCTGAACCGCCGGCGGATTGCCGGCCGCTCGCATTTGGCCGTTGGCATTCATTGCCTCGCGCGTGCGCGGTGGGACGCGGGTCGCGGCCGCGCGACGCGGTGGCTGGCGGTGTCTTGCCGATTGCGAGCCTCTCAAGCCCCAGGACCGGGCGATCGAGGGTCCGGCGGTGTAGCCGACCAAGGCCCCGGCAACGGCTCCGACCGGGCCAAGCACGACCGCTCCGGACAAGGCACCGAGCGCTGCCGAGCCCGCGCGCTCCTGCGCAAGCGCGCTTGCCGGCACACAAGCCAGTATTGCAATAGCGGTGATCAGAGCCTTGTGCATCGGAGTGCCTCCCTCACGGAAGATCACTCTCGCTCAAATATGGCGGCACCACGTTGCTATATGGCCCATCGCAGGGCAATCGACCGATGGAACTTCGGCAGTTGACGATATCCGCCCGCCGATCGGGCTCCCGCAGAGGCCGGCCGACCAACTCCTAATGCGCGATGCGATCAGAATGAATCGTCATCGCGCTTTAGCTTGTTGTTTGAGCATGATCTTTCCGGAAAACCGCTGCACGCTTTTCCGGATCATGCGCTAGACGATCTTGATCGACATGTCCGGCAGGCCCTCGAGCTTACACAACAGCACGTCGCCCTTCACCACCGGGCCGACATTCTCCGGCGTGCCGGAATAGATGATGTCGCCAGCTTTGAGCTCGAACGCGTCCGACAGCTTTGCGATCTGCTCGGCGACGCTCCAGATCATCTTGCTGAGGTCGGAGTTCTGCTTGACCGTTCCGTTGATCGCCAGCGAGATCGCGCCCTTCTCGAAATGTCCGGTCTTGCTTGCCGGGTGAATCGGGCCGAGCACGGCGGCGTGATCGAAGCTCTTGCCGATCTCCCAGGGCTTCTTCTCCGCGGCCATGCCGTTCTGGAGATCGCGCCGGGTCATGTCGAGGCCGAGCGCGTAGCCGTAGACATGATCGAGCGCCTTCTCGACCGGGATATTGGTGCCGCCGGATTTGAGCGCGGCGACCAGCTCGACCTCGTGATGATAGTTCTTGGTCAGCGACGGATAGGGATGCTCGGCGACCTGTCCGATCGCGACGTTCTGGATCGCGTCGGTCGGTTTCTGGAAGAAGAACGGCGGCTCGCGGTTCGGATCCGAGCCGCGCTCGATCGCATGCGCGGCATAATTGCGCCCGATGCAGTAGATGCGGCGCACCTGAAACACCTCGGCCTCGCCGACGATCGGAATCGTCACCATCGGCACCGGAAAGAGCGGCTTGGGTCCGGCCTGCGCGGCAGCGGGAACAGCGTCGGCGAGGCCCGCCGCCGTCACCGCCGCTGCGGCCGTGAGCATGCTTCGTCGCGTGGTTTTTGTCATTGGCTTCACTCCCTGGTTTTCGTTTCTTGCCGGACGCATGTCTTAGAACCAAACGAAGGGCCGGCAAATGTCGGCCCTTACGCCTCAGGTCGCGATGCGATCGAAGAACGCACGAACCTTCTGCGCGCAGACGTCCGGGTCGGTGGCGGCGACGTGATAGGAATCGCCGGGCAGCACTTCCAGCTTCGAGCCCGGGATCGTCTCCTGCCACGCCTTCACGGAGGCAACGTCACCGAGCCCCGAGCCGGTCGTGGTGATCACCAGCGCCGGACGCTTGATCGAAGGAAGCTCGCCGGTGACATCGACCGTCGGCACCATCTGGAGGAACGCCTCCAGCGTCGAGGCCTTGGTCTTTGACATCAGCTTGATCCACCAGTCGAGCGCTTCCGGCGGCAGCGACGAGCCGAGCCGGCCGGCCGTGGTCTCGCGCACCCAGGCCTCGACGCCCTGCTCGCGGATCTGCTTGCGCCAGGTCGGCGCCCGCTCGTTGAACGAGGTCAGCGACGCCGGCGCACCGACCGCGGCGACCGCGATCACACGATCCGGATGCTTTGCCGTCAGATGCATCGCCAGCGTCCCGCCGATCTTGCCGCCGATCAGGAACACGCGGTCGAGCTTCAGCGCGTCGAGCACGCGGATGATGTCGTCGCCAAGTCCGGCGAAACGATAGGCATAGGTGCCCTGCATCGGCGTCGAATCGCCGTAGCCGCGAAGATCGGGGCGCACCACCAGATGATGCGTGGCGAAGTAAGGCACCCAGCGCCGGAACGCCTCGCCGCTCTCGGCGAGCCCGTGCAGCAGCACGACCGGCGGCTTGGTATCCCATGGCAGCAGATAATCGTCGATGCGAACGGCAAGCTCGCAATCCTCGCTGACACCGATCTTCCGCAGTTCGCTAGCCATCAGATGCACCTCGTCCCACCACCGTCGACATTGATGCAGGTACCAGTAATGAAGGATGCGCGGTCTGAACAGAGGAACGCGACGAGGCCGGACACCTCGTGCGGCTGCCCGACCCGGCCGAGCGGAACCGAGGCGATCGCGGTGGCATTGGTCGCGCCCTGATCCTGACCCGAGATTGCCGCGCCCTGCGAGATCAGGCTGTCCCAGCGATCGGTCTGCACCGGTCCGGGATTGACGCCCGTGACCAGCACATTGTCCGGCGCGCATTCCTCGGCCAGCGCCAGCGTGAAGTTCAGCAGCGCCGCATTGACCGCACCGCCTGCCATGTAGGCCGCACGCGGCTGGTGCCCGCTGCGGCCGATGATGTTGATGACGCGGCCCCAGCGCCGGTCACGCATGCCCGGCAGGACATTGCGGGCGCAGCGCATGTAGCCGAGCAGCTTCAGCTCGATCGACTTGGCCCAGGTCGCATCCGGCGTGTCCGCGATCCGGCCCATTGGCGAGGCGCCGGCATTGTTGACCAGGATGTCGACGCGGCCGAAAGCCTCGCGCGCCGTATCCATCGCGCGCGCGATGTCGTCGGGCCTGGTCATGTCGCCGGCACAGGCGATCACGCGCCGTCCCGTATCCCGCGACATGTCCCGCGCCGACGCCGCAAGCCGTTCGGCGTCGCGCGCGACGATCACGACATGCGCCTGCTCGCGTGCCAGCTCGGCGGCGATGGCACGGCCGATGCCGATGCTGCCGCCGGTGATGACGGCAACCTTGTCGCTCAGATTCAGATCCATGACGCTGCCCTAACCCATTAATCGACGGTGGCGCCGGAAGCCTTGATGATCTTGCCCCACTTCGCGGTTTCGTCCGTCATGAACTGACCGAATGCTTCCCCGAACACGGTGCCGGGCTCGGCCCCAAGCTCGGCAAGCCGCTTCTTGACGTCAGCCATCTTCAAGATGGCTTCGAGCTCACCGCTCAGCTTGGCAAGCGCGGGCCGAGGCGTTTTGGCCGGCGCCACCAGTCCGAACCAGGAGGAGGCCTCGAAGCCCGGGATGGTCTCCGCGACAACAGGCACGTCGGGCAGGGCCTCCGCGCGTCTTGCGCCCGCGACGGCGATCGCGTTGATGGCCTTGCCCTGCACCTGCGGCAGCACCGCCGGCATGTTGTCGAACATGAAGGGAATCTGACCCGCGAGCAGATCGTTCATCGCCGGCGCAGCGCCACGATAAGGCACGTGAACGATATCGATGCCGGCCATGCTCTTGAGCAGCTCGCCGGCGAGATGATTGGTCGAGCCGATGCCGGACGAGCCGAAATTCAACGTCCCCGGCTTGGCCTTGGCAAGCGCAATCAGTTCACCGACGTTCTTGGCCGGCACCGAGGGATTGACGACCAGGACGATCGGCACGGAGGCGATCAGCGCCACCGGCGCAAAGGCTTTTGCGGGATCGAACGGCAGCTTCTTGTAGAGGGAGCCGTTGATGGTCAGCGGCGGCGGCGCGGTCAGCAGCAGGGTGTAGCCATCGGGTTCGGCGGTCGCGACCGTCTCGGCACCGATATTGCCGCCGGCGCCGCCGCGGTTCTCCACCAGGAAGGTCTGGCCGTTCCGCTCGGTCAGCTTCTGCGCGACGATGCGGGCAATGATGTCGTTGGACCCGCCGGCCGGGAACGGCACGATGATCTTGACGGGACGGGAGGGGTAGTCCTGCGCACCCGCAGAGCCGGAGAACAGAACGGCCGCGCAGGCGGCCAGAAAGGTGCGTCGCCAAACCCCGCGCATGGGCACTTCCTCAATGCTGGTCTTATTGTTGATTGATGAGTCACGCCGTCAGCAATGGCCTCAATTGTCCGGCTTCGTCAAGCCGCTCGCGTCTCCACCCGATCTGTCGGGCGGGCGACTCTCGTCCTGCCAGCGATCGATGTCACTTCGACGACAGCATTCAGGACTTCAGCGCGTCCCGCGCCGTCTCCGGCGCCAGCAGCGTGGCGATGATCGTGACGATCGACAGCGCGATGATGTAGACCGACACCGCCCAGTACGAGCCCGCCCAGGCGAGCAGCGCAGCCGCAATCAGCGGCGAGAACCCGCCGCTGAGCGCCGCCGCGACGTTGGCGCCGAGCGAAGCCCCGCTGTAGCGCACCTTTGTGCGGAACAGCTCCGGCATGAACGCGGCCTTCGGCCCGAACAGCAGCGCATGGGTCAGCGTCATCGTGACGACGAGCGCGAGCGTAATCAGCGCCGGCTCTTTGGTGTCGAGGAACCAGAACAGCGGGAATGCCAGCGCCACCGAGAACACGCCGCCGGCGAGATACAGCGCCCTGCGGCCGAAGACGTCGGACATCCAGCCGGCGAGCGGCAGCGTCGCGAACTCGACGATGGCGGCATAGACCACCGCATCCAGGATCACCTGTCGCGGCAGTCCGAGCTTCGTCGTCGCATAGACCACCGTGAAGACGGTGAGGAGATAAGCGAGCCCGACCTCCGACACCGTGATGCCGATCGCGAGCAGAAAGCTGCGCCAGTCGCGGCGCAGCACCTCGAGCACCGGCTGCGCCAGCACCTCCTTGCGCTCGACCACATCCTTGAAGTGGGGCGTCTCGGCGAGCTTGAGCCGCACGATGAAGCCAACGCCGACGAGCAGGATGCTGATCAGGAACGGGACGCGCCAGCCCCAGCTGAGGAAATCCGCCTCGGGCAGCTTCGTCATCAGCGCGAAGATGCCGGTGGAAGCGGCAACGCCGACGGGAAAGCCGATCTGCACGAGACTGCCGTAGAAGCCGCGGCGGTTGCCGGCGTGCTCGATCACCATCACCACGGCGCCGCTCCATTCGCCCCCGAGCCCGATGCCCTGGACGAAGCGCAGGCAGACGAGCAGGATCGGCGCCCAGATGCCGATCTGGTCATAGGTTGGCAAGCAGCCGATCAGGAACGTGCCGAGCCCCATCGCGATCATGGTCGCGACCAGCATGGTCTTGCGGCCGAGCCGGTCGCCGTAATGCCCGATGATCGCGCCTCCGATCGGCCGGGCCACGAAGCCGACGGCATAGGTCGAGAACGCCACGAGCGTGCCGACAAAGGGATCGAAGCTCGGGAAGAACAGCTTGTTGAAGACGAGCGCCGCGGCGGTGCCGTAGATCAGGAAGTCGTACCATTCGATCGCGGTGCCGAGCGCACTCGCCCACACCACATGCGCCGTCGTCGATTTCTCCGCTGAAACGGAGACCCCAATTGCTGCCGTCATGCCCTGCCCCAAAACTACGGATGGCATCATGGCCAATCGTGATGACGGTTGCAACCTGCGAGGGCAATTGTTCGCTCTCGTGCCCCGGACGCTGCGCAGCACGACGTGATGCGCTGCAGAGCCGGAGCCCATTTCGCCGAGCGGTCCGTGCGGCATGGGTCCCGGCTCTGCGCAGCAGCGCAAGAGCGCTGCAGCGCGTCCGGGACACGAGAGTGTTGAGTGCCGGTGCTTCCGCACCCGTCATTGCGAGGAGCCCTTGCGACGAAGCAATCCGGACTGTCTCTGCGGAAACATTCTGGATTGCTTCGCTGCGCGCGCAATGACGGGCGTTGAGGCAGTTGCGCATATTTCGCGAAATCGTCTCGGCGGCGACGGAACCCCCTCGTCTCGCGCTATTCGCCATTGACAAACTAGTTTGCCAATATCTAATTTGCCCTCAGAATAACCCGCCGTGCCAAGCGGCCAGTATGAGAGGGAACGACAATGAAAGGGCTTCTGGCCTGCGCCATGCTCGCGGCCATGACTTCGACAGCCATGATTTCATCAGCGACTGCGCAAGTCTCCGACGACGCGGTGCGGATCGGCGTACTGACCGATCTGTCGAGCTGGGGTCGCGACAATAGCGGGCCGGGCTCGGTCGAAGCCGCAAAGATGGCGGTGGAGGAGTTCGGGCCGACCGTGCTCGGCAAGCCGATCGAGATCATCAGCGCCGACCACCAGATGAAGACCGACGTCGGCGTGCAGATCGTGCGCGGCTGGTTCGACAACGGCAAGGTCGACGCCGTCGTCGACATCCCCAATTCCGGCATCGCGATCGCCGTCCACAACATGGTGCGCGAGCGCGGCAAGGTTGCCCTGCTCTCCGGCCCCGGCGCGAGCTCGCTCACCGACGAGCTGTGCAGCCCGAACACCGTGCATTTCACCTACGACACCTATGCGCTGTCGAAAGTGACGGCCTCCGCCGTGATCAAGGAAGGCGGCAAGTCCTGGTACTTCATCACCGCCGACTACGCCTTCGGCCAGCAGCTCGAGAAGGATGCAACGCGCTTCATCAACGAGATGGGCGGCAAGGTGCTCGGCGGCGTCAAGCACCCGACCAACACCGCGGACTTCTCCTCCTTCGCGCTCCAGGCGCAGAGCTCGAAGTCCGACGTGGTCGCCTTCGCCAATGCCGGCCAGGACACCGACAACGCCATCAAGCAGTCCGGCGAGTTCGGCCTCGTCCAGGGCGGCCAGAAGCTGGTCGGCCTGTTGATGTTCGACACCGACGTGCACGCGATCGGCCTCAAGGCCGCACAGGGCACCTACATGACCACGGCCTCCTACTGGGCCATGGACGAGGCGACGCGTGCCTGGTCGAAGAAGTTCTACGAGCGCACCAAGGTGATGCCCACCATGATCCAGACCGGCGTGTACGGTTCGGTGCTGCATTATCTCAAGGCCATCAAGGCCGCCGGCACCGACGAGTCCGCCAAGGTGATGGCCAAGATGCGCGAGCTGCCGATCGAGGATACATTCGTCCATGGCGGCAAGTTGCGCGAGGACGGCCGCGTCATCCGCGACATGTATCTTGCCAAGGTGAAGAAGCCGGAGCAGTCGAAGGAGCCGTGGGATTATCTGGAGATCGTCAAGACCGTGAAGGGCGAGGACGCCTTCCGCCCGGTCTCCGAATCCAAATGCCCGCTCTTGAAGAAGTGAGGTGAGCGATGACCGGCAGCGAGCATAGCGCAATTGAGACTTACGAGTGCGACGTGCTCGTGGCCGGATCGGGTTGCTCCGGCATGTCGGCCGCGATCACCGCGCGCCATCGCGGCCTCGACGTCCTGATCGTGGAGAAGGAGCCGCGCTTCGGCGGCACCACCGCCCGCTCCGGCGGCTGGCTGTGGATTCCCGGCACGTCGCTGGCAAAGGCCTACGGCATCGAGGAAACGCCTGAACGGGCCCGCACCTATCTGCGGCACGAGGCCGGCAACAATTTTGATGCGGCACGCGTCGATGCATTTCTTTCGGCCGGGCCAGAGGCGGTCGATTTCTTCACCAGCAAGACCGCGCTGCGCTTCGACATGCCGCTGGTGTTTCCCGACTATCACGCCGAGGCGCCCGGCGGCGCACAGGGCGGCCGCTCCATGGTGACGCGGCCGTTCGACGGCCGCGAGCTCGGCGATCGGATCAAGACGCTGGGCATGCCGCTGCCGGAGCTCACCGTGTTCGGCATGATGCTGGGCAGCGGCAAGGAGATCATTCACTTTATGCGGGTGACGAAGTCGCTGGCCTCCGCGGCCTATGTCGCCAAGCGTCTGTCGAGGCACCTGATGGACGTGCTGAGCTATGGCCGCGGCATGACGCTGACCAACGGCAATGCGCTGGCCGGACGACTGGCGAAATCCGCGCTCGATCTGAATATCCCGATGTGGCTGTCCGCGCCGGTGCGCGAGCTGACGGTCGAGAACGGCACTGTCACCGGAGCCATCGTTGCGCGGGAGGGACGCGAGGTGCGCGTCCGCGCACGCCAGGGCGTCGTGCTCGCCTGCGGCGGCTTCCCGCATGACGTCGCGCGGCGCAAGAAGATGTTCCCGCACGCGCCGACCGGCAACGAGCACTATTCGCCCGGGCCCACCGGCAATACCGGCGACGGCCTGCGGCTCGCGGAAAGCGCCGGCGGCCGCATCGAGGACCGCCTGCCCAACGCGGCAGCCTGGGTCCCGGTGTCGCTGACCACGCGCAAGGACGGCTCCAAGGGCGTGATGCCGCACTTCATCGATCGCGCCAAGCCCGGCGTGATCGCGGTGATGCGCGACGGCAGGCGCTTTGCCAATGAGGGCAATTCCTATCACGACTTCGTCCAGGCCATGATCAAGGCCGCCAAGCCCGGCGAGGAGATCGCCGCCTATCTCGTCTGCGATCACAAGACGCTGCGCAAATATGGCCTTGGCTGCGTGCCGCCCTTCCCGATGCCGCTCGGTCACCACTTGAATACCGGATACCTCCTGCGCGGCGAGACCCTGGAAGCGCTCGCGGCCAAGGCCGGCATCGATGCGAAGGCCTTCACCGAGACGGTCAAGCAGTTCAATGCGACCGCGCCACTGGGACACGATGCCGCCTTCGGCAAGGGCTCGAAGGCCTATAACCGCTATCAGGGCGACGCGATGCACGGTCCGAACCCCTGCATCGCACCGATCGAGAACGGTCCGTTCTACGCGATCAAGATGGTGATCGGCGATCTCGGCACCTATGCCGGCATCGTCACCGACGAGAACGCGCGGGCGCTCGATGCCGAAGGCCGGGTCATTCCCGGGCTCTATGCTGCCGGCAACGACATGGCGAGCATCATGGGCGGCAACTATCCCGGCGCCGGTATCACGCTTGGGCCGGCGCTGACCTTCGGCTACATTGCCGGCAGACATCTCGCCGACAGCGCCGCCAAGCGCAACGCGGCGTAGGCCACACGCCAGGAGGCGCATGAAGAGGGAAAGCCGCGGCATCCAGTCGATCGAGGTCGGCGGCGAATTGCTTCGCGCGCTCGCAAGGAGCGGCGAGCCGATGATGCTGCGCGACCTCGCCCGCGAGGCTGGCATGACACCGGCCAAGGCGCATCCTTATCTCGCCAGCTTCTCGCGCATCGGCCTGATCGAGCAGGATGAGAGTACCGGCCGCTACGAGATCGGCGCGCTGGCGCTCGAGCTCGGCCTGATCAGCCTGCGCCGCCTTTCCGGCGTGCGTATCGCGCGGCCGAAGATCGCGGCCCTCGCAAGCCAGATCGGCCACGCCGTCTCGCTCGCGGTCTGGGGCACGCACGGTCCGACCGTGGTGCAGCTCGAAGAGCCGGCCCAGCCGGTCCACATCGTGATGCGCGCCGGCTCGGTGATGGCGCTGCTGGAGACCGCCACGGGCCGCGCCTTTGCCGCATTCCTGCCGGAGAAGACGATCAGCGCTGCGCTCGAAAGCGGCCTCGACCGTCACGGCGTCGGCTACAATCCGAAGCGCGCCGTGAAGGGTGCAAAGGTCGCCGAGATGCTCGCGGAGGTGCGCAAGCACGGCCTCGCCCGCGCGCTCGGCGATCCCCTGCCCGGCGTCAACGCGTTCTCCGCGCCCGTGTTCGACCATTCCGGCCATGTCGCGCTGGTCATCACCGCAATGGGGCCGGAAGGCACGTTCGACGCGCGCTGGGACAGCCCGATCGCCCATGCCCTACGCGATTGCGCGGGTGGGATTTCGAAGCGGCTGGGCTACGGGATGACGGTTGCGGCGGAGTGAGGGGTAGTTTTGCGTCGTCCTGGCGAAAGCCAGGACCCATTACCCCAGGGAGCAGTCGTCGCCCGAGCTGGTAACCACGAGTCTTCGCCAAACCACGTCTTGTGGTAATGGGTCCTGGCTTTCGCCAGGACGACATCGAAGGCGTAGCAGCAGCTCGTTCCCACCGCGCTTTCGTGCCCCTCTACTTGTCCTTCACCGGCACCGTGTAGTTCAGGATCAGCCGGCCGCCGTCCGGATAGATCGTTTGTCCCGTGATGTAGGAGGCATCGTCGCTGGCAAGGAACGCCACGACCGAGGCGACCTCGCTCGGCTCGCCGCCGCGGCCGGCCGGCGTACGCGACATCACGGTCTTGCGGGCATCCTCCGAGGTGTAGATGGACGACGCCACCATGTCGGTCAGGATCGTGCCCGGCCCGACCGCGACGACGCGGATATTGTGCGGGGCGAGCGCGACGGCAGCGACCGAGGTGAGCTGCTTCATGCCGCCCTTCGACATCGCATAGGTCGCAAGCGCCGGGATCGCCAGCAGCGCGTTCACTGAGGACATGTTGATGATGACCCCGCCGCCGCTACCTTGCGCGATCATCTGCCTCGCGGCCGCCTGCACGCCGAAGAACGCGCCTTTCAGGTTGATGCCGATGATTTCGTCGAATTCCTCTTCCGAAATCTCGAGGATGTCCCTGTTGCGGGCGACGCCGGCATTGTTGACCATGATGTCGAGCCGGCCGAAGTCCTTCACGGCGGTCGCGACCAGCTGATCCACATCGGCGCGCCTGGCGACATTGCCGGTGATGGTGCGCAAGGCATCCGGCCGCCCGAGCTCGGCCGCCGTCGCCGCCAGGCCCTCCGCATCGACATCCGAGATCACGACCTTGACGCCGTCGTCCAGGAATCTCTTCGCGCAGGCCTTGCCGATGCCGCGCGCCGCGCCGGTGATGGCGGCGACCTTGCCGGATAGTTTCATGGGTTCGCTCCCGAATAGCTGCTCGCAGCAGGCCCGCGCCGGGTGAGGATTCGCGCTGGGGCCGCCGCGACGCCGAGATGAGCACGGAACCGGCTCTTGATAAAGGCGGCATCGGCGATCACGGAATCAACGCCGTATTGCCTGGCCGGGTCGCGCTGCGGTCTCAGAGGAAACGATCGGGTGCGAAGGGGCCGAGCGGAATCTCCGGCGGCTTGCCGCTCAGCAGCTGGGCGACGAGACGGCCGGTCCGGGCCGAGCCGACCAGGCCGACATGGCCGTGGCCGAAGGCATAGACGATATCGCGCGAGGCCCGCGCATAGCCGATGCAGGGCCGTCCGTCAGGCATGCTCGGCCGATGACCGAACCAGGTTTTTATGCGCGAAGTCGGGATGTCCTTCGGCAGCTTGGGAAACATGCTGATGAGGTGGTTGCGCAAAATCTCGGCCCGCTTCCAGTTCGGCGCGGCCTCCAGGCCTGCGATCTCGACCGTGCCGGCGGCGCGCAAGCCCCTGTCGGTCCAGTTCACCACCATCTTGGCATCCGACGCCATCATCGAGCTGCGCGGACCCGATTCCGGATTCTCGATCATCACATGGTAGCCACGCTCGGTCTCGAGCGGAAGCGGGTCGCCGACCGATGCGGTGAGCTGCTCCGACCTCGCGCCTGCCGCGACCACCGCGGCATCGCAAGCGATCTCTCCGGTCTCGGTCAGGACGGCGACGAGCTTGCCGCCGTCGAGCTTGAGGCCGGTTGCCTTGGCCCGCACGTGCTTCACACCGCTGGCGAGCGCGTGATTGGCGAGCGCCGCGACATAGGCCCCGGGATTGCGACAGCGACCGGCCTCCTCCACCACCACGCCAAAGGTGTAGCGCGGATGCAGGTCCGGCTCGCGCTGACGCATCTCATCGGCGTTGAGCTCCAGCCATTCGACGCCGACCTTCTTGCGCAGCCGCCAGCCGAGATCGTTGTCGAAATTGCCGCGCGAGGGGAAGACATGCATCACGCCGTTGCGCTCGATCAGTTCGGGCACGCCCGCCTCTTCGGCGAGCTTCCGATGCAGCAACGGCGCATCCTTCAGCAGATCACGCAGCGCGAACGCCGTCGTCTCGACGCGCGCCTCGGTCCAGCCCGAGAGCAGATACTTGATCAGCCAGGGCAGCGCTTTCGGCAGGTACGACCAGCGGATCGCGAGCGGGCCGAGCGGATCCATCAAATAGCCCGGCACCTTCTTCCAGACGCCGGGCTCGGCCGGCGGAATCACCGAATGGGACGACAGCCAGCCGGCATTGCCATAGCTCGCCGCCTGCTCGCCGCCAGGATCGCCCGGATCGATCAGCGTGACGCGATGGCCCTCGCGCAGCGCCTCGATGGCGCTGATCACGCCGACCGCGCCGGCGCCGATGATCGCGACGTGGCGGCCGGCCGGCATCGCCTAGGCCTTCACCGCGGGCGCAAAGTCCTTGCCGACCGAGATCGCGCGCGGATCGATGATGCAGTGGAGGATCGACGGCTTGCCCGAGGCGACCGCACGCTCGAACGCCGGCGCGAATTCTTCGGTGCGCTCGACGCGCTCGCCATGGCCGCCGAACGCCTTCGCGTACATCGCAAAGTCGGGGTTCTTGAGCTGGGTGCCGACGACGCGCCCGGGATAGTCGCGCTCCTGGTGCATGCGGATGGTGCCGTATTGCGAATTGTCGATGACGATGACGACCAGGGGTGCATCATACTGCACGGCGGTCGCGAATTCCTGGCCGTTCATCAGGAAGCAGCCGTCCCCTGCGAACGCGACGACGGTTCGATCCGGATATTGCCGTTTCGCCAGCACGCCTGCCGGCACCCCATAGCCCATCGAGCCCGAGGTCGGCGCGAGCTGCGCGGCGAAGCTGTGGAAGCGGTGGTGGCGATGGATCCAGCCGGCGTAATTGCCGGCGCCGTTGCAGACGATGGCGTCCTTCGGCAGGCGGTCGCGCAGCCAGGTCATGACCTGGCCGTACTGGAACGTGCCCGGCAGCTCGCGCGCCTTGTCGGTCCAGGCGATGTAATCGGCATGCGCCTTCGCCGCCTCGCCCTTCCATGCAACCGCGCCGGCCGGCTTCAGCGTCTCGACGGCGGCGGCGAAGGCGGCCGGCGTCGCCTGGATCGCGAGGGCCGGCTGATAGACGCGACCGAGCTCTTCGGAACCCGGATGAACGTGGATCAGCTTCTGCTGCGGCGTCGGAATATCCAGCAGCGTGTAGGACGAGGACGGCATCTCCGACATGCGGCCGCCGATGAGCAGGATGACATCGGCGCCCTCGATCCGCGCCTTCAGGCCCGGGCTCGGCCCGATGCCGAGATCGCCGGCATAATGCGAATGATCGGCGTCGATCAGCGAGGCCCGGCGGAACGAGGTTGCGACCGGCAGGTCGAACCGCTCGGCAAAGCGCGCGATGCTCTTGGTCGCCTCATCGGTCCAGCGCGAGCCGCCGAGAATGACGAGCGGCGCCTTGGCGGTGGCGAGCATGGCGCCGAGCTTCTCGATGTCGGCCGGCGCGGGCCAGCTCACGGCGGGCTCGATGCGCATGGCATCGGCAACGGCGGCGGTCTCGGTCAGCATGTTCTCCGGCAGCGCGATCACCACGGGACCGGGGCGGCCCTGCATGGCGACACGAAAGGCGCGCGCGACCAGCTCCGGAATGCGGTCGGGGCGATCGATCTCAACCGCCCATTTCGCCATGGGGCCGAACACCGCCTTGTAGTCGAGCTCCTGGAAGGCCTCGCGCTCGCGCATGCCGGTGTCGACCTGGCCGACGAACAGGATCATCGGCGTCGAATCCTGCATCGCGATGTGGACGCCGTGGCTGGCATTGGTCGCACCCGGGCCGCGGGTGACGAAGCAGACGCCCGGCCGGCCCGTGAGCTTGCCATAGGCTTCGGCCATCATCGCAGCGCCACCTTCGGCGCGGCAGATCACGACGTCGATCGGGCTGTCATGCAGCGCGTCGAGGGCGGCCAGATAGCTCTCGCCCGGCACGCAGGTGACGCGCTCGACCCCTTGCGCGACCAGCTGGTCGATCAGGATCTGGCCCCCGGTGCGGGTGTTGCGAATGGTCATGACGGCTCCCTCAAGGCTCTGGCGATGCACTCTTATTCGGGAACTGGCGTAGGACAGGCCGAGAGAGCACGCAAGATCGAAAGGCTTCTCGCAGCCTGCGCAGGGCTCATGCCCGTCCCTGCCGTTTGCACTACAGCCCGTGCAGCGGCCGCTCCCTGGACTGGAGATGGCGAGCTTCGACGTCTTCGTCTACGATCCGGCCGAACCACTCGTCTGGAGCACCGGAATGCAAACCATCGGCCTGATCGGAGGCATGAGCTGGGAGAGCACCGCACTCTATTACAAGCTCATCAATGAGCGCGTCCGCGACCGCATAGGCAAGCTGCATTCGGCTCCACTGTTGATGTACTCCTACGATGTTCAGGGGATCAAGGAGATGCAATATGCCGGCCGCTGGAGCGAGGCGGCGGCCAGCCTCGCGGAGGTGGCACGGCGCCTCGAAAGCGCCGGCGCGCGTGCGATCGTGCTGTGCACCAACACGATGCACAAGCTGGCTCCCGAGATCGTCTCCGGCGTGACCGTTCCGTTCATCCACATCGGGGATGCAACGGCGCAGCGGATTCGGTCGAAGGGGCATCGGCGGGTCGGGCTGCTCGGCACCAAATTCACCATGGAGGAACATTTCTACGTCGATCGGCTGCGCGCGCATGATCTCGACGTCCTGGTCCCTCCCGCCGACGCGCGCGCCGACGTGAACCGCATCATCTACGATGAGCTGTGCCTTGGAAACGTCGCCGCCGACTCGCGCCGTCGCTATCGGGAGGTGATGGCAGCGCTCGTCGCCGCGGGTGCGGAGTGCATCATCCTCGGCTGCACCGAGATCACGATGCTGGTCGGCCCGGACGACACCTCCGTCGAGACCTTCGACACCACCGCGATTCACGCCGAGACGGCGGCCGATTTCGCCATCGGATGACGCGCGAACGCATGCCGCTGCCATCGAAGCGCACCAACGATCCCGAGCGCACCAAGCGCGACATCCTCGAAGTGGCGATGGCCGAATTCGCCTCGGAGGGCTACTCCGGCGCACGCGTCGATGCGATCGCCGCCCGGACCCGCACGTCGAAACGGATGATCTATTACTATTTCGGCGGCAAGGAACAGCTGTACTTGGCGGTGCTGGAGGAGGCCTATCGCAGCATCCGCGCGCTGGAGGACCAGCTCGACATCGAAAGCTGCGACGCCCGCGAGGGACTGCGCCGGCTGATCCAGGCTACCTTCGACCATGACGAGCGCAACCCGAACTTCATCCGCCTCGTCAGCATCGAGAACATCCACCACGGCAAGCATCTGAAGCAGAACCTGCAACTGCGCCAGCTCAACGCCAGCGTGATCGCGACCCTCGACGGCATCCTCAAGCGCGGCCGCAGCGAGGGCGTCTTCCGCGACGACGTCGACGCCATCGACCTGCACCTCGCCATCAGCTCCTACTGCTTCTTCCGCGTCGCCAACCGCTACACGTTCGGAACCCTGTTCGACCGCGATCTCAGCGAGCCCACGGTGCTGGCGAAGAGCCGCGCGCAGATCGTGGAGATGATCTTGGCGTGGCTGGCGAAGGGGTGATAACCAACGACGCAGCCCGGGACGACGACCTGTAGCCCGCATGAGCGAAGCGACATGCGGGATCAGCCGTCCCGGATATCGCTTCGCTCATCCGGGCTACGGCCCCCTCACCCGCCC
Organism: Bradyrhizobium sp. 1(2017); assembly: GCF_011602485.2. Classification (NCBI taxonomy): domain Bacteria; kingdom Pseudomonadati; phylum Pseudomonadota; class Alphaproteobacteria; order Hyphomicrobiales; family Nitrobacteraceae; genus Bradyrhizobium; species Bradyrhizobium sp. 1(2017). The sequence continues at coordinate 6,614,688 of NZ_CP050022.2, forward strand.
TTCTTCTGCCGCGTGCTCGCCAGCAGCACCAGCATGAAGGAGGCCGCCGTCATCAGCGTCGAGATCGCGGCGATGGTTGGATCGATCTCGTCGCGCAGCGCGGTGAACATGCGCTTGGTCAGCGGCTGATACTGCCCGCCGGAAATGAACAGCGCGACGATGGTCTCGTCCATCGCCGAGATGAAGGCAAAGATGCCGCCGGCGACCACGCTCGACTTGATCTGCGGCAAGGTCACGGCAAAGAAGCTGCGCAGGCGGTTCATGCCGAGGCTGCGCGCCACCATCTCCTGCGCCGGATCGAAGCTCTGCAGGCCCGCCAGGACCGAGATGACGACATAAGGCAGGCCCAGCATCACGTTCGCCAGCACGAGACCGGGCATGGTCGCGACCAGACCGACCTTGGCGTAGACGAAGAAGATACCGACCGCGGTGATGATGATCGGCACCACCAGCGGCAACAGCAGTGTCATGTGGATGACGCGCATGATGCGCAACTTCGACTGGCTGATGGCATAGGCGGCGGCAACGCCACAGGGCGTTGCGATCACGACGGTGAGGAGCGCCACCGCAAGTGTCACGCGCGTCGCCTGCATCCAGGCCGGATTGCCGAAGTACTGCTGGTACCAGCGCAGCGAGAAGGACGGCGGCGGGAAGGTCAAAAAACGCGCGCTGGAGAACGAGATCGGAGCGATGATCAACACGGGCAGGATCAGATAGACCAGCACCAGCGCGCTGATCACGTAGAGGGCAATTCGTGCAGGCGAGGCACGCATCATTTCTGCCCCAACACGCGATCGAGCGAGATGAAGCGGCTGACGACGAAGAAGATCGCGAGCACGCTGACGAGCAGCACGACCGCGACCGCGCTGGCCGCACCGAACTGGTTGTAGAGCTCGACATTGCGGCTCACCAGCATCGACACCATCACCGTGCGGCCGCCGCCGAGCAGTTCCGGCGTGATGTAGAAGCCGAGGCAGAGCACGAACACCATGGTGCAGCCCGCGAGCACGCCCGGCAGCGACAGCGGCAGGAACACGCGGAAGAATGTGAGCGACGGGCTCGCACCGAGGCTGGCGCCGGCCTGCATCAGGTCGGCCGGGATCTTCTGCATGGTCGCATAGAGCGGCAGCACCATGAACGGCAGCAGGATGTGCACGGTCGCGACCACCGTGCCGAACGTGTTGTGGACCAGCGCGAGCGGTTCCGAGATCAGGTCGAGATAGCGCAGGAACTGGTTGATCACGCCGCTGCGCTGCAGCAGCGCCAGCCAGGCATAGGCCCGCACCAGCACGCTGGTCCAGAACGGCAGCACCACCAGCGACAGGATGAGGATGCTCCATCCCTTCGGCACCGAGTTGGCGAGATAGGCCACGGGATAGCCGAGCAGCAGCGCGATCAATGTGACCGCGAGGCTGATCTCGAAGGTCAGCGCGAAGCTGCGCCAATAGACGTCTTCGGTGAAGACGCGGCGATAATTTTCCAGCGTGAAGCCGTCATGATAGACCGATTGCCAGGCCAGCCAACCGACCGGCAGCACGATCAGCAGCAGAATGACGAGCAGCGCCGGCGACACCAGCGCCAGCATCAGGCCGTGCTCGCGGCGCTGATGCCTTTGCGATGGATCGGACACGGATGTCGTCAACGCCGCCTCGCTCACTTCTGCATGAAGGACGCCCAGCGCTTCTCGGCGGCCTCGCCGGCCGGCGAGGACCACCAGGCATAGGACATCAGCGCTTGCTTGGCCGCATTGGACGGCTCGCTCGGCAACTGCGCCGCGCGCTCGGGCTTGATCACGCTGGTCTCGAACGCCTTAGGGTTGCCGGGGCCGTAGTCGATGTGGAGCGGCAGATTGGCCTGGTGGACGGGATCGACGGCCTCGTTGACGAATTTAATCGCGGTCGCGAGATTCGGCGCGCCCTTGAGGATGCAAAGCGAGGTGCTTTGCAGGATGCCCTGATTGTAGGTGAAGGCCACCTTGGCGCCTTCCTTGGCCACGGCGCTGACGCGGCCGTTCCAGGCCATCTCCATGTCGACCTCGCCGTCATTGAGCAGTTGTGCCGACTGCGCGCCCGAGGTCCACCACACCGTGATGTGCGGCTTGATCTCTTCCAGCTTCTTGAAGGCACGGTCGACGTCGAGCGGATAGAGCTTGTCATGCGCAACACCGTCGGCCATCAGCGCGGCCTCGAGCGTTGCGATCGGGTGGTTGCGCAGCGCGCGACGCCCGGGGAATTTCTTGACGTCCCAGAAATCGGCCCAGCTGTTCGGCGCGTCCTTCGGGAACGTCTTCTGGCTGTAGGCGAGCACGCTGGAATAGAACTCGTAGGACACCGAATAGGGGCTGCGATAAGCCTCGGGCATCGCCGCGGCGTTCGGGATTTTCGAGAAGTCGAGCTTCTCGATCAGCCCCTGCTCGCCACCGCGCAGACAATAGCCGGTCGGGGTGTCCACGACGTCCCAGATCGGCTTGCCGCTGCCGACCTGCGTCTTGATCGCGGGCCAGGCATCAGGGATGGAATCCTGATTGATGGTGATGCCGAGCTTCTTGGCGGAGGGATCGAGGATCGCGACCGTCTGCGCCTGCTGATAGGCGCCGCCTTGCGAGACGAAGGTGATCTGCTCGGCGGCGTTCGCCGCGGTGCTCAATCCGATTGCGCCCAGCAGCGCGCAGCCCAATCCAAAATTCTGCTTCATCGTCATCCTCACCTCCTCCAAATAGATCTCACTGACCGATCGCATCGAGAAACTGGTACCAGCCGGCGACCATGCGCACCGCGGGCTCGCGCAGCGGATAGAACGGAATCGTCTTCATGCGCCTGACATCGAGCAGGCCGACCTCAGGCGTCTCGCCGCGCACGAAGGCGGCGAGATAGCGGCCCATCAGGCTCGACATTGCAACGCCGGCGCCGTTGTAGCCGAGCGAGACCAGCGTGCGGTCGTCGAGCCGGCCGATATGCGGCACCGAGTCCATCGTCATCGCGACGAGGCCCGACCATTTGTATTCGAGCGGGATTTCAGCGAGATCGGGGAAGATGCCGACCATCGCCTTGCGCAAGGCGTCGAAGGCGGCTTCCGAGTCCTGCTTGCCGAAAGCGCCGCGGCCGCCAAAAATCACGCGGTTGTCGACCATGCGGAACCAGCGCATCATGCGCTTGGTCTCGGTATAGGTGCGCCCGGTCGGCATCAACTTTCCGGCGAGATTGCGCGGCAGTTTTTCCGTCGCGACGATGGCGCTGCGGAACGGGATCAACGTGCGCTGCATCTGCGCGGTCGCGCCGGTGAGATCCGAATAGCTGTTGGTGGCGATGATCGCCTGCTTGGCCCGCACCGCGCCCCGCGGCGTCTCGGCGATGATGCCGCCGGTCTCGCGCCTGAGCTTGACAACCGGCGACTCCTGAAAGATCGGAACGCCGCGGCCCGCCACGCCATTGGCCAGGCCGCGCAGATAGTTCAACGGATGGATGCCACCCGAACCCGGATTGAGCACACCGCCGACGAAGATGTCGGAACCGGTCTCGTCGCGCACGCCGTTCTTGTCGAGAATGCGGACTTCTGCGGAGCCCATCTCGCGCGTCATCCAGTTGGCTTCGTCAATCGCCGCCTTCAGCGTCGTCTCATTGTGCGCGGCCTTGACCTGGCCGGTGCGCGTGAGGTTCGCGCTGGTGATGCCGAATTCGGAGACGAGCTCCTCAACCATGTCGGTCGATTCATGTGCGATCTCGTACATGCGCCGGGCCATGGCGCGGCCGTGCGCGGCATCGATCTCGCGGAACGAAAGGCGGAACTTTGCGGTGATCACGCCGCCATTGCGGCCGCTCGCGCCCCAGCCGGGGCGGTTGGCCTCGAGCACGACCGGCGACAGGCCGTCCTTGGCGATGTGATGCGCGGCCGAGAGCCCGGTGTAGCCCGCACCTATGATCACCACATCCGCCTGATGCTCGCCCGACAGCACGGGACAATCGCGCGCCGGCTCCGCCGTGGCAGCCCACAGCGAGTTGGCCGATGGCAGCGCGCTCCAGTCCCGTGTCATGCCCGCGCTCACGAATTTACGCCGCCGGCCCGATCGCCGCGTCGGCAAGCGCCTTCAGCGTCGGGAAATGGAAGTCCGGCTTGGTCAGCGTCTCCACGGCCGGCGTGCCGCCGAAACCGGCGATGCCCTGGCGGCGCTCGATCCAGCACACCTTGTAGCCGAGCTTCCGCGCGATCCCGATGTCGTGATACTGGCTCTGCGCGACGTGCAGGATGTCGGACTGCTTGTAGCCGAAAGCGGACTGACGGCCCTTGTTATAGGCGAAGAATTCCGGATTGGGCTTGGCCACGCCGGTGTCGTCGGCGCAGACCGTGTCGTCGAAGGGATTGCCGAGCGCATGCGCGTAGCAGGACAGCGCGACGCGATCGGCATTGGTCATCGCCACCAGCCGGAATCTCGTGCGCAGGCGCTTGAGCGCTTCGACCGAATCCGCGAACGGCCCCCAGCGCAGCACCGAGAGCTGGAACATCTCGCAGGCCGCATCGTCGGCGGGCAGCCCGAGCTCGTTGGCGAGATGGCGATAGACGTGGAACATCGCCTCGCTGGAGCGCTCATAGTGCTTGTCGCGGCCGCGCTTGTAGGGCTCGAAGATCTGGTCGTCGCTGAGCTCGGCTGGCGTCTTGCCCGAGATCTTGCGCACCGCGGAGATCACGCCGGTCTCGAAATCGATCAAGGTGCCGACGACGTCGAAGGTGAGAACCTTGAAGTTGCTGTACGCGGCTTGGGTCGACATGTCAGTTTCTTCTCTCGGTTGGACAAGGCTTGAGTTCAGTCCACCCTGGGCACGACGATGGTGTCCTCGGGGTGAAGGGTGACGGTGAGGCTGCCGCCGAGCGGCGGGATGCGGCCATAGGCCTGGTGGTAGCTCGGCTGGCGCAGGCTGAGCGCGATGCCGTCGGACAGCGCCAGGAAGATGCGCAGGCTCTCGCCCTGATAGACGATGTCGGTGACCGTCCCGGTCAGCCGGTTGCAGGCGGCATCCTGCGCGCCATCGTCGATCAGAACCTTCTCGCTGTGCACGGCGAGCATGAGGGCGTCGCCGTCGGGAATGGCGCGGGCACTGCGCAGCAGCGCATTGCCGAGCGAGACGCTGGAGGCATCGACGCGGCGAACGGGCAGCATCGTCGCCTCGCCGATGAAGCTCGCCACGAAGGAATCCGCGGGATGATCGTGCAGCCGCTCGGGCGCGTCGATCTGGATCAGCCGGCCGTCCTTCATCACCGCGACGCGATCGCTCATGGTCAGCGCCTCGCGCTGGTCATGGGTGACGTAGATGATGGTGGCGCCGATGCGCCGGTGCAGCGCGCGGAGCTCGATCTGCATGGATTCGCGCAGCTGCTTGTCGAGCGCGGAGAGCGGCTCGTCCATGAGGATCAGGCGCGGCTCGAAGATCATGGCCCGCGCCAGCGCCACGCGCTGGCGCTGGCCGCCCGAGAGCTGGGCAATGCCGCGCTCCTCATAGCCGCCAAGGCCGACCATCGAGAGCGACGCGCGTACCTTGTCAGGCCAGCCCGCCTTTGGCAGGCGGCGGGCACGCAACGGGAAGGCGACGTTCTCGCCGACGCTCATATGCGGGAACAGCGCATAGTTCTGGAAGACGACGCCGATGTCGCGCTTGTGCGGCGGCATGTAGGTAACGTCGCGGCCGCCGAAGAGAATTGTCCCTGTCGTCGGCAGAATAAAGCCGCCGAGAATGCCGAGCAGTGTGGTCTTGCCGGAGCCTGACGGGCCGAGCAGCGAAACGAACTCGCCGGCGCCGACATTGAGGGAGACGTCGTCGAGAGCGCGAACGGCGCCATACGCCTTGCTCGCGGACCTGATCTCGACGCTTTCCGCTCGTTTGTCCAACGATCGACCTCGCCTCTCCCTGGAATGGCGTGCCTCACTGCGCGCCATAAGCCTGCTTTATAGACAGGGAAACTGACGCACTTACGGTCGAAGCGTGCATCGCACCATCTCTTCTCTCGCAAGCCCTGTCTTTAGGCTGTCATGCCAATGACAACAGACTTGGCAAAACCCGGCAATTGCCAAATTCTCACCGGCCTCATAACATGACGTTATGCCCGAGCTGCGCCGCATGCTGCCGTCCAGCAACGCCCTCTTCGTCTTCGACGCGGCGGCGCGCAATGGCAGCTTCACGGCGGCCGCCGCCGAACTGAACGTCACCCAGCCGGCGGTGAGCCGCATGCTCGGCCAGTTCGAGGAGCATCTCGGCGTCCGCCTGTTCGACCGCAAGGCCGGCCGCGCGGTGCTCACCGAGGATGGCGAGTTGCTCTATCGCCGCGTGCTCGAGGGCTTTCGCAGCATCGAGAATGGCCTCATCGAGATCGAGCGGCGCCGCAAGGGCACCGAGACGGTGACGCTGTCGGTCTCCTCCGCCTTCACGACGCATTGGCTGATGCCACGCATCGACAAGCTCCAGAAGCAATTTCCGCAAATCGATCTGCGCTTCCAGCTCATCTCCGGCGCCCTGCGCGGGCCGGTGGAGAATGTCGATCTCGGCATGCGCTTCCGCGACCGCGACGAGCCGTCGTCCGGCGGCACGCTGATCATGAAGGAAGTCATGCTGCCGATGTGCAGCCCCGGCTATCTCGGCGAGACCGATCCTACCGAAGGCAACACCATCATCCGCCTCGCCGAGACGCCGGGCGACTGGGCCGCCGATTACGCATCGCTCCTCACCGGACGCCGCGGCGCCGCCAAGGGCTTGAGCTTCACCGACTACGCCGTCGTAGTGCAGGCCGCGCTGCTCGGCCAGGGCATCGCCCTCGGCTGGCTGACCGTTGCCTCGCACTGGCTCCTCACCGGCGCACTGGTGCCGGCCTCCGACAGGCTCACCACCACACGGCGCCTCTGTGAATTCCTGCCGCCGCGCAACCGCCCGATGCGCCCCATCGCGGCCGAGATCCGCGACTGGATCATCGCGCAGATGCGGAGCGAGATCGGCGCGATCGACCGGCTCTACCCGAAGCTCGGCGCGATGGCGGCGTGCTATTGAGCACGGAGCAAACTTCACGAGAAGTCGTCATGCTCGACTTGTCCCGCATCTATCGATGCCCGATCGCGCGGATCGCGCCGCGCAGTTCGGCAAGGCCGCGCAGGCGGCCGATCGCGGTATAGCCGGGATTGGTGCGCTTGGTCGCGGCGAGATCGTCGAGCATGCGGTGGCCGTGATCGGGGCGGAACACGATCCTCCTGTCCGGCGAACGCCTGGCGTTCTCCTTCAAGAGCGCCTTGAGCACCGCGACCATGTCGACATCGCCGTCGAGATGATCGGATTCGTAGAACGACAGGCCATCGGCCTCGCGCTTGGTGGCGCGCAGATGGGCAAAGGCGATACGCGGGCCGAAGCGCTCGGCCATGTCAGGAAGATCATTCTCCGCGCGCACGCCGAGCGAGCCCGTGCACAGGCAGATGCCGTTCGCCTTCGACGGCACGGCGTCGAACAGCGCCTGATAATCGTCCGCGCTGGAGGCAATCCGCGGCAGGCCGAACAGCGGCCGCGGCGGATCGTCCGGATGCAGCGTCAGTGAGACACCGAGCTGCTCGGCCACAGGCGCGACACGGCCCAAAAACTCGGCGAGATGCTGCCGCAGGATTTTTGGCGTGATGTCGCGATAGGTCTCCAGCCGGTCGCGGAATTGCGGGATCGTCATCGGCTCGGTGGTCGAGCCCGGGAGCGCGCTGGCGATCACCATGATGAGGTAATCGATGTCGGCCTGGCTCATCTTCTCGAACAGCGCTTTCGCGCGCGCCTGCGCTTCCGGCGAATACTCCTGAAGCGCAGCGAGGCGCTTCAGGATATGCAGTTCGAACGCGGCGAAGCGGTCCTGGTCGAAGCGCATGGCGCGGGCGCCGTTCGGCAGCTCCCATTCGAGGTCGGTGCGGCACCAGTCGACGACAGGCATGAAATTGTAGCAGATGATCCTGATGCCGGACGCGGCGACCGCTTCCAGGCTCGCGATCCACGCCTCGATCGACTTCGTCGCCTTGGCCCCCAGACGCTTGACGTCGTCGGGGATCGGAATCGATTCCACCACCGACCAGGTCAGCTTCGAGCGGCCGGGCTGGCCGTTCTCGATGAAGTTCTTGCGTTCCTCGACCGCCTTGCGCGTCCAGGCTTCTCCGATCGGCACCTGATGCAGCGCCGAGACGATGTCCGTCGCCCCGGCCTGCCTGACATCGTCGAGCGAGACCGGATCATCCGGTCCGTACCAGCGCCATCCCTCGAGCATCATCGAAAATCTCCCGGGTCAGTTCGCGGTCAGCACGACCTTGACGCTCTGCGAGCGGTCGAGCGCCAGCCGCAGCGCATCGGGCGCGGCCGACAGCGGCCGCTCGGCGGTCACCAGCGACAGCACGTCGACGCTGCCGTCGGCGATCAGTTCCACCGCATTCATGAACTCGAACCCGAACCGGAACGAGCCGCGCAGGTCGATCTCCTTGGCCATCACCGCGTTCGACGGCGTCGGGATCTGCCCACCCGGCAGATTGCCGATCTGCACCACGACGCCGCCGCGCCTGACGATGCCGATGGCGCTGGCAAGGCCCGCGGCCGTCCCGGAGACCTCGAACGCGACGTCGTAGGGGCGCGAAGCGGCCTGCGCCTTCAGGCCCTCCTCCCCGCCCGCGACGTTCTCGACGTGAGAGGCGCCGAGCCGGGTTGCGAAGGCCAGAGGCGCCGGCGCGATGTCGGCCACCGTGACGTCGGCCATGCCGGCACGGTGCGCGGCGAGCATAGTCAAAAGCCCGATCGGGCCGGCGCCGAAGATGATGCCGCGCTTGCCCTCGATGTTGCCCGCGCGCGCAACCGCGTGCAGGCAGACTGCGAGCGGCTCGGCCAGCGCTGCGGCCTGATAGGAGACGTGATCGGGAATCTTCACGCATTGCGCAGGGATCGCGTCGAAGTAGTTGGCGAAGCCGCCCTGCATGTGCGGTGTCTTCGAAGCCGAGCCCATGAAATAGATGTTCTCGCAGAGGTTCGGCCGGCCTTCGCGGCATGCGACGCAATGGCCGCACCAGCGCGACGGGTTGACCGCGACGCGGTCGCCGACCTTCAGGTTCGCAGCAGCCCCTCCGATCTCCACGACCTCGCCGGAAATCTCATGGCCAAGCACCAGCGGCGACTTCACCACGAAATCGCCGGTGCGCGCATGGCGGAAATAGTGCATGTCCGAGCCGCAGATCCCGCCCGCGCCGAAGCGGACGCGCACCATGCCGTCTGCGAGCTTGCCGAGCGGATGCTCGACCATGCGCAAATCTTCGGGACCAAACAGGGTTGCGGCGAGAGCAGTAGAGGTCATTTGGAGAGTCCCATGTATTTCGGCAGCCAGAGGGTCAGGTCGGGAATGTAGGTGATCGCGATCAGCGCGAGCATCAGCGGCACCAGCCAGGGCAGGATCGCCACCGTCGTGCGCTCGACCGAGAGCTTTGCCACGCGGGCAAGCACGAACAGCACCATACCGAGCGGCGGATGCAAGAGGCCGATCATCAGGTTCAGCGTCATGATCAGGCCGAAATGAATCGGATCGATGCCGAGCTTGAGCACGATCGGCAGCAGGATCGGCACCAGGATGGTGATCGCCGCCGTGGTATCGATGAAGCAGCCGACGAACAGGATCAGGATGTTGGCGAGCGCCAGAAACACCCATTTGTTCTGGGTGATGCTCAGCATCCAATCCGACAGCATCTGGGCGGCCTGCGACACCGTCAGCAGCCAGGCGAAGATCGAGGCGGCGGTAACGATGAACAGCACCGAGGCCGTGGTCTCGATGGTGTCGAACGTCGCCTTGGCGACGGTCCGGAACGTCATGGTGCGGTAGCGCACGAGGCCGAGGAACAGCGACCAGATCACTGCGGCGACGGCGGCCTCCGTCGGCGTGAACCAGCCGAGCGTCATGCCGCCGATCAGGATCACCGGCGCCATCAGCGCCATGACCGCGGAGAAATCGAAGTACCAGTCGATCACGAGCAGCGTGCCGAGGCCGATCACGACCGCCACGTTGACCGAGAGGCCGGCGAGCGTCATCAGCCAGATCGCCATCGGGAAAGACAGCACGATGACAATCTCGAGGCCCGCCGAGCCGAGCTGCGGCCAGGAGAACGGCGTATCGCTGCCCCATTTGTTCTTGTGCGCGAAGTAGGTGACCGTCGCCATCATGAACAGGGTCAGGACGACGCCCGGAATGACGCCGCCCAGGAACAGCGCGCCGATCGAGACGTTCGCCATCATGCCGTAGATCACGAAGGGCAGCGACGGCGGGATGATGGGCCCGAGCGTCGCCGAAGCCGCGGTGACGCCGACCGAGAACTCGGTGGAGTAGCCGTGGTCCTTCATCGCCTTGATCTCGATGGTGCCGAGGCCGGCGGCATCTGCGATCGCGGTGCCGGACATGCCGGAGAAGATCACCGAGCCGATGATGTTGACGTGGCCGAGGCCGCCACGCATCCAGCCGACCAGCGCGACGGCGAATTTGTAGATGCGGCCGGTGACGCCGGCAATGTTCATGAGATTGCCGGCCAGGATGAAGAACGGCACGGCGAGCAGCGGAAAGCTCTCGACGCCGGCGATCATGCGCTGCGCCAGCGTGACGTCGGGCGTCACGCCGCTGACCAGGATGTAGAGCAACGACGACACGGCCATGGCGATCGCCACGGGAACGCCGAGCAGCATCAGGACGAGAAAGCCTCCGAGGAGCAGCAGCATGGTCTTATCCTTCCGATCCGTCGTAGGCACCGGGACGTTCGAGGACCGAGTAGCCCTGCCGCCAGTTCTGTATCGCCACCTGCACGGAGCGTGCGAACATCAGCACGAAGCCGAGCAGCACGGCGTAATAGACGTAGTCCTTGGGAAGATTGATTGTGGTCATGGATTCGTCGCCGATGATCTGGATGTAGACCCAGACCAGCTTGATGGCGTAGCCGAAGAAGGCGATCCGGATCAGGTCGATCACCGTCGCCAGCGCGCGCGCCACGAAATGGGGCAGATAGCGATAGACCAGGTCGACCTGGATGTGACGCGACAGCCGCACGCACATCGAGGAGCCGATGAAGACCACGCCGATCAGGCAATAGGTCGCGATCTCCTCGGTCCAGGCGTAGCTGTCGTTGAGCACGTAGCGGGTAAAGAACTGGAGGAAGACGGCGAGCGCCATCACCCAGAAGATCGCGAGCGCCAGCCAGTCCTCGAAAGCGTAGACGCCGAGATCGACCTTCGGCGTCGCCTCTTCCTCGAACGTATGGGCGATCTCGTCCGCGGTGATCTGCCGGTGGATTTCGGCGGTCGACATGGGGTTGCTCCTGGGAACCTGACCGTCGTTCCGGGGCTCGCAAAGCGAGAACCCGGAACCTCGAGATCCCGGGTTCGGTCCTGCGGACCGCCCCGGGATGACGACTACGTCGTCATTTCACCGCCTGGATCCGCTCCCAGTCAGCCTTGCGGTAACCGAACGTCTCGAACGCGACGTTCTTCAGCACGGTGTCGCGGAACTCGTTCTTGTCGACCTCGGTCACCGACAGGCCCTTCTCCTTGAAGAAGGCGACCAGCTTGGCTTCGTTCTGCTTGATCTCGCCGGTGGCCTTGGCGGCGGCTTCCTGTGCGACGTCGGTGAAGATCTTCTTGTCCTCGTCGCTGAGCTTCTTCCACAGCGCACCGGCGATCACGGTGTTGAGGTGATCGACGATATGGCCGGTCAGCACGATGTGCTTCTGCACCTCGTAGAACTTCTTGGCCTCGATCGTGGTCAGCGGATTCTCCTGGGCCTCGACGGTGCCGTTCTGGAGCGCGAGATAGACTTCGGCGAAGGCGATCGGCGCGGTGTTGGCGCCGCAGGCGCGCGGCATCGCGAGGTAGGCCGGCACGTCGGGCACGCGCATTTTCAGGCCCTTCATGTCGGCGCAGGTCTTGATCGGCTTGTTCGACGAGGTCTGGCGCACGCCGTAATAGGTCACCGCGACGATGTGGTGGCCGCTCTTGTCCTCATAGCCCTTGGCGAGCTCCTTGAAGATGTCGCTCTTGGTGTAGGCGAGCAGATGATCGGCGTCGCGGAATGTGTAGGGATAATAGGTCACGCCGATCGGCGGGAAGCTCTTGGCGGCGAAGCTCGATCCGGAGATGATGATGTCGACCGAACCGAGCGAGAGGCCCTGGTTGATGTCGGCTTCCTTGCCGAGCTGAGAGGCCGGATAGACCTCGATCTGGTAGCGCCCGTTGGTGCGCTTGCCGATCTCCTGCGCGGCCCAGACCGAGGCGGTGTGGAACGGCTCCGAGGTCTCGTAGACATGGGCCCATTTGAGCTTGGTCTGCGCCATGCCTGCGCTGGTCGCAGCCAGCAGCGTGGCGGCGGAGATCGCCGCGGCAATCGTCATTTTCTTCAACATCGACTTTTCCTCCATCGTTCAAGTCTGCTTCTTGTTCGCCCGCCCCGACAGGATGCGGGCCGCCCAATCTCACCGCCGCCGCGTCTCGCTGCTCGCAGCCGGCTTCTTCGGCGCGTGTTTCGATCTTGACGGCTTTGCCGCAGCTCGCGCCGTGCGACTGGGTCCTGACGACGATCCCGCCGCGTTCTCGGCGCCGAAATTCTGCGCAAAACGCTCCTGGGAGCGCGCCAGGTGCTCGCGCATCGCCTCGCGCGCGGCGTCCGGATCATGCGCCGCGATCGCACCGCGCACCGCGCGATGCTCGTCGAGCGCCGTGCGCCAGGTGCCCGGGCTCTCGAAATAGTGCGCCAGCTGCGCGAAATAGGGATTGAGACGCTGGTCGAACAGCTCGCCGACCACGCGCACCAGAACGGCATTGCCGAGGCTTCCGGCGATCGCGACGTGGAACGCGCGATCGTGGACCATCGAGGCATCGCCGGGATGCTCGACAGTCTCCATCGCGACCAGGGATGCATCGATGCGGGCGATGTCGTTCTTCGTCGCCACGCGCGCGGCCTCTTCGGCGATGGCGCTTTCCAGAAATTCGCGGGCGCGCAGCAGCTCGAACGGGCCCTCGATGACGGAAGCTGGCGCGGGCGTAGCAACGGCAGCGGGCTCGATCACGTAGATGCCGGAGCCGACACGGATGCGGAGGCGGCCTTCGACCTCGAGCGCGATCAGGGCTTCGCGCACGGTCGGCCGCGACACCTTGAGCTGCTCGGCGAGCTCGCGCTCGGTCGGCAAGCGGCTGCCGACCGCGTACTCGCCGCTGTCGATCAGGCTTCGCAATTGATCGGCGACCTGGCGATAGAGCCGTCTCGCCTCCACAGCTTCCAGCGGCACGCTGGTCCTCCCGAAAGGGTCGCGCGGAACACCTCCCGGGTGCCCGCGCCCTGCCAATTTTGGAAAATTGGTCTTACCAATTGACCAAAGCATTGACCGAGGACGGGTGCCATGTCAAGCAGCGGCAAAGCAAAGGGAAACGTCCATGCGCCAGAGCTCAATGCGTCTTGGCCGCACCAATCTCGACCGGTTGCTGGCTGGCATTCGCCGGCCGGCCTATGACCGGTCGCACGTCACGCCCGGCATCGTGCATCTCGGCCTCGGGGCCTTCCATCGCGCACATCAAGCCGTCGTCATCGACGATTGCCTTTCGGCCGGCGCCGCGTCCTGGGGCATCGTCGGCGCGAGCCTGCGCAGCCCGGATACGCGCGACGCCCTCGCCCCGCAGGACCATCTCTACACGGTTGCGGTGCGTTCGGCCGAAGGCACCGGGCACCGCGTCATCGGCGCCCTGCTCGACAGTGTCGTCGCGCGCGAAAATCCGGCGCGGCTGGTCGAGCGGATGGCCGATCCCGCCACCCGCATCGTCTCGCTCACCGTCACCGAGAAGGGCTATTGCCACACGCCGCAGACCGGCGACCTCGACGAGCGGCATCCGGATGTCGTGCACGATCTCAATCATTTCGACGCGCCGCGCTCGGCGCCCGGCTTCATCGTGGCTGCGCTGGCGCGCCGGCGCGCACAGGGGCTCGCACCCTTCACCGTCCTGTGCTGCGACAATCTCGCCGCCAACGGCCACACCGTGCAGCGGATCGTGACGCAGTTCGCCGCACTACGATCCAAGGATCTCGGCAAGTGGATCGCGGATACGGTCGCCTTTCCCTCGACCATGGTCGACCGCATCGTGCCCGAGACGACGGACAGCGACCGGGATACGGTCACATCCGCGCTGGGCATGCGCGACGCCTGGCCGGTGATGACCGAGCCCTTCACGCAATGGGTGGTCGAGGACCGTTTCACGGCGGGCCGGCCGGATCTTGCCGCCGCAGGCGTCGAGCTCGTCGACGACGTCAAGCCGTTCGAGCTGATGAAGCTGCGGCTGCTCAACGCCAGCCATTCGGCGCTCGCCTATCTCGGCTATCTCTCGGGCTACGAGACCATTGCCGACACCATGCAGGATCCGCACTTCGCGCGCCTTGCCGCGCGGGTGATGGAGGAGGCTGCGGTGACGCTGACCATGCCAGCGGGCACCGACCTTGCCGCCTATCGGGCCTCGCTGCTCGAGCGCTTCGCCAATCCGGCGTTGCACCACCGCACCTGGCAGATCGCGATGGACGGCTCGCAGAAACTCCCGCAGCGCCTGCTCGGCACGATGCAGGATCGCCTGCGCAAGGATTTGCCGATCGCAACCCATGCGCTCGCGGTGGCGGGCTGGATGCGCTACGTCAGCGGCCTCGACGAGCAGGGTCGGGCGATCGACGTCCGCGATCCGCTCGCCGTCGAATTCGCCACGCTGGCCCGCGAGGCGGGTCCCGTCGCCGAGCGGCTCGCGCCCGCACTGCTCACCGTCGCGAAGGTGTTCGGGCCACTTGGTGCCGAGCCGCGCCTGCGCGAGGCCGTCACCGCGGCGCTCGGCCGTCTCTACAAGGATGGCGCGCGGCGGGCCGTGGCGACGCACGTCTCGGCATGACCTCAAAGCATCTTGGAATGCTGCACTGCGGTCAAAGTCGACGGAAGTCGCGCTTGATTTTTGCCTGTCATTGCCGCACCCGGGAGGCATGGCAAAGGACAGTAAGGTCATCGCCGCAAACGCGGCCTTCTACGCCGCCTTTTCGACCGGCAATTTCGACGAAATGGAGCGGATGTGGGCGGATGACGACGCCATTTCCTGCATCCATCCCGGGTGGCCGGCCATTATCGGGCGGGCCACGGTGATCGGAAGCTGGCGCGACATCCTGCAAAATCCGGAACGGCCGCAGATCGTTTGCGCCGAGCCGCAGGCGATCGTCGACGGCGACAGCGCGCGCGTGCTCTGCATCGAGATCGTCGACGGCACGGCCTTGGCCGCGGCGAACCATTTTCGCCGCGTCGGCGACGGCTGGCGCCTGGTGCATCACCAGTCAAGCCCGATCGCGCAGATTGTCGAGCAGTCTGAAGACGATAGCCCAAGCCATCGCGTTCACTGAACACGACGATCACGCCGGCGTGATCTACTGTGCATGGGGTTGTTTTTCGACTTTTTGTTTAGGCCCCTCACCCAAGCCCCGCCAGATCGTCCAGCACGGCCTGCGCATCGCTGAAATCATCGTCCCGGAAGAACATGCTGCGGGTGATGAGAACGGGAATGTTGGCCCGCGAGGCCGCGATCAGCCCGTTGGCGGAATCCTCGATGGCGACGCAGTCGGACGCATCGAGCTTCAGCCGTGCCAGCACTTCGAGATAGACATCCGGCGCGGGCTTCTTGTGCTGCACGTCGTCTCCGGCGACGACCACGTCGAAATCCGCGGCCCAGCGCGTTCCCAGCGCCTGCGAGAGCAGTGCATCGATGTTGCCGTGCGAGGTGGTGGTTGCGATCGCAAGCCGCTGGCCGCGCACCTGCGCCGCGGCCAGCAGCTCCGCCACGCCCGGCCGCAAGCGACAGCAGCCGGTCTCGATCAGCCCGGCATAATGCGCGGTCTTGATGCGGTGAAGCTCCGCGATGTCCGCGTCGGATAATGGCGCAGCGATCCGCAGCCTTGCGTGGTAGGCGCGCATGCGTTCCTTGCCGCCCGTCACCCGCAGCAGGTCCTTGTAGACCGCGCGGTCCCATTCCCAGCCGAGACCGTGGCGCGAGAAGGCATGGTTGAAGGCTTGCCGGTGCAGCTCCTCGGTTTCAGCTAGGGTGCCGTCGACGTCGAAGATCAGCGCCGCGGCCTGCCGGATCAGGTCGGCAGCGCCCGATGGTGCTAGGATGGCCGCTTCTGCCTGCATGATCATGACGCCCCTCGCTGACGAGCAACCATCGCCCGAGGCTGCGGGCGAGACAAATCGCAATATCTTTTGCCCGACCCAAAAATCTCTTATGAGCGGAGGCGCGCGCAGCGGCGCGATGGAACCCCGACCGGCACGGCAGAGGCATGCGGCTCTTCATTCTCGGCTTCGGCTACAGCGCCGGGCATTTCGTCCGCAGATTCGGCGGCGCCTTCTCGCACATCGCCGGCACCGTGCGCGATCCCGCGCGGCGGGACGATCTCACCGGCATCGAGATGCATCCTTTTTCCGGGAGCGATCCGGATCGCACGACGGCCGAACGCGTCAGTGAGGCCGATGTCCTTCTCATCTCGATCCCGCCCGGCAGCACCGGCGATCCTGCGCTTGGAGCATTCGGCAACAGGCTGGCCGGGCGCCGCCGCAAGGTCGTCTATCTCTCCACCATCGGCGTCTATGGCGACCACGGCGGCGGATGGGTGGACGAGAGCACGCCGCCGCAGGCTGCGCTCGAGCGCACGCAGATGCGGATCGCGGCGGAGCAGGCCTGGACCGATACGACCGGCGGCGAGGCCGCGATCCTCCGGCTTGCGGGCATCTACGGCCCCGGCCGCAACGCGCTGGTGACACTGCGGGCGGGAACGGCCCGGCGCATCATCAAGCCGGGACAGGTCTTCAACCGCATCCATGTCCACGACATCGCAAGCGCGATCATGGCCGCTATTCATCACCCGAGCGGCGGCATCTGGAACGTATGCGACGACGAGCCCGCGCCGCCGCAGGACGTGATCGCCTATGCCGCACAGCTGATGGGCGTTGCACCGCCACCCGAAGAAGCGTTCGCGACCGCCGGGATGTCGGCGATGGCCCGCAGCTTCTATGCCAGCAGCGCCCGCGTCTCCAACGCGAAACTGAAGCGCGAGCTTGGCGTCGCGCTGGCTTGCCCAACCTATCGGCACGGTCTCGATGCACTGTGGCGCGCGGGCGAAGGACGTTAGGGTTCCGGCATCTCCCGCGCGTCCCTGACATGCTTTGCCTGCGCTTGACTTCGATCCGGTGCCGACATGATCTAGGCGTCGAGCGAGCCATTGCATAACGAGCTCGCCTCTTGGGAGAATGCAATGAACAAGACGCTCGCCATGATCGCGGTGACTGCCATCATCACGCTCGGTGCAGCCGGCGCCGCACCGCTGCCCGAAGCCAATCCCGACGATGCCGGATTCTCCAAGCAGGGGCTCGCGCGACTCGACAATTTCTTCGCGCGCGAGATCGCCGCCAAGCGCGTGCCCGGCGCGGTCGTCGCGGTGGCGCGCGACGGCAAGCTCGTGCACTACAAGGCATACGGCATGCTCGATCCCGACAAGGGCACGCCGATGCCGATCGATGCAATCTTTGCGCTGGCTTCGATGACCAAGCCGATGGCGGCGGTCGCGGGCCTGACCCTGATGGAGCAGGGCCGGCTGCCGCTCCAGGCTAAGCTGTCCGACTACTATCCCGGCTTTGCCGACATGAAGGTCGGCGTGCCCCAGGCCGACGGATCGCTCAAGCTCGAGCCGCAGGCTTCGCCGATCTTCATCCACGATCTCTATCGCCACACCTCCGGCCTGATGTATGGCGGCCGTCCCGACAGCTCGAGTCCGGTGGCCCGGCAATATCCCGACGGCATAGCGCCGGCGATCGAAGGCGACACCGAGGCCTTCATCGATCGCATCACCAAGCTGCCGCTGGCGCATCAGCCCTCGACCGAGTTCGAATACGGTTTTTCGATCGACGTGCTCGGCGCGGTGGTCGAGAAGGTGAGCGAGCAGAATCTCGGCGACTATCTCGCCGCCAATGTGTGGCAGCCGCTCGGCATGAAGGATGCAACCTTCCACCCGACTGACGCGCAGCGCCCTCGCCTCGCCCGCCCCTTTGCCAATGATCCGCTGACCGGCAAGCCGCAGGCGATCAAGCTGCTGGACACGCCGACCAAATTCGATTGCGGTGGCGCCTGCTCGTTCGCGACGATCGGCGACTATCTGCGCTTCGGGCAGATGCTGCTCAACGGCGGCGAGCTCGACGGCCAGCGCATTCTCGGACCGAAGACCGTGCACCACATGACCACCAACCATCTCGGCCCCGAGATCAAGAACAACGTTGCCAATGTCGAGCCGCATCGCGGCGGCTTCGGCTTCGGCCTCTCGGTCGCAGTCCGCACCAGCGAGGGCCTGTCGTCGGTCCCCGGAAATCCCGGCGAGTTCACCTGGAATGGCGCCTACGGAACGCAGTTCTTCTGCGATCCCGAGGAGCGTCTCGTCGTGGTGGTGGGGACGGCCGCGCCGGGCGAGCTCAGGAAATACTATCGCGAGCAGGTCCAGGACATCGTCTATGGCGCGATGGTGAAGTGAGATCGTCGCGCTGAAATGAAAAGGGCGGCCGACCGGGCCGCCCTTTTGTCTCCGTAATATCTAGCGTCAGCTCAGGACGCCATATTTCCTGAACCAGGCCTGCGCCTGCTTCCAGGCATCTTCGGCGGCTTCCTTGCGGTAGCTGCTGCGGTAGTCGGCATGGAAGCCGTGCGGCGCTTCGGGGTAGATCTTGAATTCGGCCGTCTTCTTGTTCTGCTCGAGCGCAGCCTTCATCTGCTCGACCTGCGCGACGGGAATGCCGGTATCGGCACCGCCATAGAGGCCAAGCACCGGCGCCTTCATCTCGGGTGCAAGCTGCATCGGGCTCTTCGGCCACAGCGGATTTTCCGGGTCGACCACGGTACCGTAGAAGGCAACGCCTGCCTTGAGCGTGCCGCTGTGGGCGGCATATTCCCAGACGGTGCGGCCGCCCCGGCAGAAGCCGATGATGCCGAGCTTCGCGGTGTCGCCGCCTTGCGATCCCGCCCAGGCCACCACCGCATCGAGATCGGACAACAGCTCGGCGTCCGGCTTCGCATTGACGATCGGCAGCAGGGCCTTGATGTCCGAGACCTTGGTCAGATCGGTGCCCTTGCGGAAATAGTAATCGGGCGCGATCGCGAAGGCGCCCAGCTTGGCGAGGCGCCGCGTCACGTCCTTGATGTATTCGTGCAGGCCAAAGATCTCCATCGCCACGATGATCACCGGCGCCTTGGTGTTGCCGGCCGGGCGGGCAAAATAGGCAGGCATCTCTTCGGAGCCGACCTTGATCCTGGCGTCGCCGGCCTGGAGGCCGCTGGTGTCGGTCGTGATCACCTCCGCGCGCACGGGCCCGGCTGCAAGCGTGTAGCCTGCGGCCACGGCTGCGGTCGCGCTCATGAATCCGCGGCGCGAAACCGGGGCGACCTTTGTCAGCCCGACGACGTCGGATGTCATGGTGGTTTCGAAACTCATCATCTATCCCTTCCTGCTGCCTATGTAGTGCCCCCGGGGGCGACGCATTCGCCAATAACTGCCGGCGAAACGCAAATCACCAGCCTGCGAGCACGCTGCGTTCAGGCCTGGCCCCGGCGCTTCACCGGTGCGGTCTCCGGCATCAGGCTCATCGCGACAAGCCCGACGCCTGCCGCAAGCAGGAGGTACCAGGCCGGCGCCAGCGGATTGCCGGTGACGTGGAGGAGCCAGGTGACCACAAGCTGCGCCGTGCCGCCGAAGCTCGCGATCGCCACCGCATAGACGGTCGCGAACACGCCGCCGCGGATGTTCTGGGGCAGCGCCTCGGTGAAGGTCGCATAGAACGCCGTGAACGGCAGCGCGGCGACGATCGACAGCATGCCGAAGCCGGCCAGAAGCGACAGCGCGCCCGGTGCGTGGACGATCCACAGGAAGGTCGGATAGGTGAGCAGGAGGGTCGCGAGCTGCGGCCAGATCATGACCGGCTTGCGGCCGAGACGATCGGCGAGCCATCCGCCGAGAAGTGCGCCGACGAACTGAATGCCGTTGCTGACCAGGGACACGGCAAAGGCCAGTGTCGACGACACGTGCAAAGTGTTCTGCGCATAGGTCGTCATATATTGCGTGACATAGGTCGAGATCGTGCCGCTCGCCAAAATCATCAGCGCCAGCGCGATGACACCGAGATGACGCCGGGCCTGCGAGAGGTGGCCGGTGCTTTCCTTGACCGCGATGCCAGCGTCGGGGTGCGAAATCGTCTCCGGCAGCGTCCGCCGCATCCAGAGCCCGAATGGCAGGCAGACGGCACCGATCAGGAATGCCAGCCGCCAGCCATGGGACTGCAGCATCTCCGGCGCCATGGTCCTGGTCAGGATGACGCCGACCAGCGCGCCAGCGGTCGCGGCGATCTCCTGGCTCGCCGGCTGCCAGGCCACGGCCAGCGCCCGATGCGCGGGCGGGGCGATCTCGACGAGATAGGCAGTGGTCGGTCCGACCTCGCCGCCCAGCGCGAAGCCCTGCACCATGCGCGCCGCGATCACGATGATGGGCGCGGCGAGCCCGATCGATTGATAGGACGGCGTGAGCGCGATGGTCAGGATCGACAGCCCCATCAGGGCAAAGCTGAGCAGCATGGCGGGACGCCGGCCGATGCGGTCCGAATAGATGCCGAGCACGATTCCGCCGATCGGCCGCGTCACGAAGCCGGCGCCGAAGGTCGCCAGCGACAGCATCAGGGTGCCGTACTCGCTTCCGGTCGGGAAGAAAGTGTGGCCGATCTGGATGGCGAAGAAGCTGTAGGTGATGAAGTCGTAGAACTCGAGCATGTTGCCGATGGTGGCCGCCAATGCTGCACGCTTGACGTTGAACGGCGCGCCTTGCTCGATTTGCGACGACACTCTGACATTCCCGGCATTGGCTCGTGCGCTGGACTTAACCGCATAGCTGCGTTGCATCGCAACATCCATTAACCGAGAAAGTTGGTTCTCTCCGGCCCGTCACGCCGCTCGGCGTTGCAGGTGATGCGGCCCCTCGCGCCGTCGAGACGCTCGAGCCGCAACAAATGGGCATCGCGGTGGCGACAATGACACATCATGTTGCTCAGTCACCGCACATCATCGTCAATCCGTGCGTGAGCTGTCGTGATTTGACTGAAATTTTCAGAGGAGTTGAGCCGAGTGATTTACTCGAACTTTCTTTGTGACGCTCTAGTTCCACGGCACCGGAAGTTCCATCGCCGACACGGAGAAGCAGCTTCTGACGCGATGCGCCCTCCAAAACGAAGGATCGCTCGGTGCTTCATTCTCGTCCACGCAGATTGCGCTTACTCATGGCTCAATTGAATAAAGCTTTATCCGACCTGGAATTGAAATGAATTTGGCTCGCGAATCGATTGAACTGTTGGAGCAGGTCGCGCGAATCCTGTGGTTCGAAGGCACCAAGCACGGATTGCGCGATCGCGAATGGATGGCGCTGCGGTTCCTCTCCCGCGCCAACCCGTTCTCCCGGACGCCTTCGGCGCTGGCGAGTTACGTCGGGACCACGCGCGGCACCGCTTCATTCATCATCGGCGAGCTCGAGCGGCTGGGTTATCTCGAGCGGAAGCGCTCGGCCAAGGACAAGCGCTCGGTGATGCTGAGCGTGACGCAGCAGGGCAAGAAGTTCCTGGTGCGCGACCCCGTCAACGTGCTCATCGAGGCGATTGCCGCCCTCGACGCCGACGTCAAGATCCGCTTTCGCGACACGTTCCGGCATGTGCTGGATCATTCGGATGCGGCCGAGCAGCGGCACCACACCGACGTTTGCAGGCGATGCATCTTCTTACGGGAAGATCGCACCGCCGCGGACGGCAAGACGAGTGTGGAGTTCAGCTGCCGCCTGTTTCGTGCGCCGATCGCGGAGACGGAGGTCGATCTGCTCTGCACCAGCTTCGAACATCACCGTCAATAGACGGCCGCTTCGATCACGGCGCCGCCTTGCGCGACGAATAGATGACGCCTCCGCTTGACTCCACGACCAGACGGCCGTTCTCGTTTCGGATGTCCTCGATACGGCCGAGCCCGGGCACCTGCTGTCCCAGCACGGCTTCGATGACGCCGTTCGGGCTTTGCAGGATCGCAATTCCTTCATAGGCCTGGCGGACCGACCAACCCTTGATCACCTTGCGCGGCGCCGACGGAGGAACCGAGCCCGTGATCTCGGGCGCAGCGACCGAGGCCATCATCGGCATGGCCTGGGTCGCCGTCGGCTGCGATGCAACGGTGGCGGGCACCGGAGCCTGGGCCTGCACCTGGGCAAGCTTGTCGAGCTTCGCCGTAGAGGACGAGCTCACCCGCTCGATGCGGTCCAGGTTCTCGGCAAACCTGCCGAAGCGGTCATTGGTCGCCTTGCTCGATTGATCGACCGCGGTGCGCAGGCCGTCGAGATTTTCGGACACGCCCGACACCTGCTTGCGCAGCTGCGCGACCGTCTCGCGCAGATTCCTGATCTCCGTATTGGCGGCAATGTTGTTCTGGGCGGGCTGCGTGGTGGTGAGATAGGCGATCACGCCGGTGCAGGCGCAGACCACCAGGACAGCGGCGACCGCCAGCGTCGCGAGCGGTACGACCCATGTCGGACGCGGCGCCGGCGGCTTGGCAACGATCACGGCCGGCTTGATCACGGCCGGCGCAGGCTTGGGTATTGCCATCTTGTCGAGACGCGCCTTGGCGCGAATGCGCTTCAACCCCTCGAGCGCCTCTTTCGCCAGCGCTTCGTCGCTGGCCGCAACACGCTTTGCGCTCGCGGCAGGCTTGGTCGCTCGTGCTGCATTGTCCTTGATATCGCCCATCTCCGGAGCCGGCTTCGCCGCCGCGGAAACACCAGCGGTCGCGTCGGGACGAGCTTGTCCATCGGACAACATGTGGAAATGCTCCGTTCGGTTCGATCTGTCGAACGGCAACGTATGTGTCGAAGCTTGCCTGAAACGTACGCGTCGAAAACTTTTCATCGCGCGCCATGCGGCGTCAGATGAGTTGAACGCGCCACGCACGTGGCGAGAGTGCGACTCGAAAGACACACCCTTGCCAAGTTTTGGCCAAGCTGGAGTCTCGCCGCCACATGTGAGTCGAATTGTCGCACACCGAACCAGGGCGGTGAGAGTCAATCCCGGGTTGAAAACCCATCGAATTGCAGGGCGGGCGGCACCACCCAAAACGGCTGTGTTTGTACGGGGATGCGGAACTTTAGAACCACCACGGTGCAGAACTGGTTTAGATTCTAAATCAACTGATGCGATTGGAAATACAAAGAAACAACTCGAAACAAACCAATAGCATCAAGCACACGTAGCAATCGCTTTGTGGCACACGCTTGATCGGAATTGGGCAATCGTTACGGTCCTAGCAAGTGATTCTCGCCAGTTGGCGAGGAGATCGACACAGTTTCAGTCGTGTTCGGACGCATGAGCAACTTGGCGCAACTGATCTAGGTCGTTTCTCAATCCGCTCCGCGAGGTGATCGATAAGACACCCGCCGGGCCTCACGCAGTAAGCGTTCAGTATCGAGTTCGAAGTAGCAGGCCTGCGAGACGCAGGCACTGAATGCGTAGGGCTGCCCGCGAATATCGAAACCATAACAACGGTTCGCGGGATGGAATGTCGTCAAACAGCATCGTTGCCGAGCCGGGGCATCACAAACAACCAACCGGCCGCAACAAGTGCGAAACAGGGGCGAAAGACTGATGTATATTATCGTTGATGATCGCGAGAGCGTCGCGAACAGCTACGTCGGAGGGCTCGTTCGCGAAGGTGTATCGTCGATCGGCTTCTCCTCCGGAGAATTCTGGGACTGGCTGCAATCTGCGAGCGAATCGGACCTCGCGGCCGTGGACGCTTTCCTGCTCGGGGACTGCGATGGCCGCGGAAGCCTGCCGCGGGCGATGCGCAAGCGTTCCTCGGCTCCCATCATCGCCATGAGCGGCCAGAAGATGCTCAAGAACACGCTGGAGCTGTTCGAGTCGGGCGTCGACGACGTCGTGCACGTCCCGATTCACCTGCGCGAGATCCTCGCCCGGACGGCCGCGATCGCGCGCCGCCGGGTGGGCGAGTTGCCGAGGCCCTGCGAGACCAGGATCCAGGTCTTCTTCAACGGGCGCGACCCCGAGATTGCGGGCCACGCCCTCACCCTGCCCCGCCGCGAATTGCGCATTCTCGAATATATGGTGAGCAATCACGGCAAGTGGATCACCAAGACGCAGATCTTCAACGCGGTCTACGGCATCTTCGAGGCGACCTTCGACGAGAGCGTCATCGAGAGCCACGTCAGCAAGCTGCGCAAGAAACTCCGCGACCGACTCGGCTTCGACGCGATCGTGGCCCGGCGCTACGTCGGCTATCGTCTCAACATCCCCGCCGGCGAAACCCTCGACGTACCGATGCAGGAGCTCGGCGAGGTCGGAATCCTCCTGAACAGGGCGCACGCCGCCCCGGCAGCGTATCCGGCAGGCAATTAGCGTCACGGCACAGCGCTGCAAGACTGACAACGGCCTCTGCGAAGTCCCCTTCGCGGAGGCCGTTGAACATCCAGCGGCGGAAATCGCGGATTTCAGGCGCGCCCGAGCGGCGATCGACCTGGCGCCAGCTCAAGCCGCTATCCGAGCGGAAGCAACGTTCCAGGTCTGCCCCTACGGCTTCTGCTGGAATTCTTCCTTCGACACGTAGTTGAAGTCTTCGACCAGGACGTCCTGAATCACGTCGGCCTGCATCCGTTCGTTGACGCGCTGCTTGATGGCTGTCGTCAGGACGGACAGGTCGTAGCGGGCGAGCTTCCTGAAATCGAGCCGATCGTCGGCGTAGATCCTGCGGAAGGCTTCGTCGACGACGAACGGCTCAGGCGGAACGCTGAGCTGGTGCATCGTCCGCGCCTCGACGGTATAGACGAAGCGCGCGACAATGTAGCCCTGCACGTTGCCGTTCTCGACCATCGGCACGCTCAGCGCCCGCGTCTTCTGGTATTGCAGCCCGTCGAGATACTCGTCCTTCGCCGGCGGCAGGCTGCCGTTCTCCTTCCAATAGGCCACGGCATAGCTCGTGCCCGCGGTCAGGATGCATACCCAGAGCCCGGCCAGCACCAGCCTGATCATTTTCCATCCTGTGCGGCGCGGCCGGTATAGGTGCCGTCCGACTCGGCGTCCTTGACGGCCTTGACGATGATGGCCGCGACCTCGCGCACCGCGTCGTAATGCATCTCGAGGACGGAGCGATTGCGTTCCAGCTTCTCGCGCAGCCGCTGGATCTCCTCGGTGATCTCGATCTCGCCGCCCAGATGCATCCGTGCCCGCATCAGGCGGGCGAATTCGAGCATGCTCCGGCTCTTCCGCGCGCTGAAATCGTCGAAATCGATCTTCTTTCCGGTCGCGAGCGCAACCGTCTCCTCCTCGACGATGCTTTCGAGCCGGCGGATCGCCGCCAGCAGGCCGCGCATCTCGTCCGATCGCGCCGCGACAGTGTCCGCGGTCACCACCTCGCTGCCGGGATCCGGCAGCAGAGCGGGCAGCAGCGCATCGGCCGCTGCTTCCGTCGCCGCCTCGATGTCCGCAACCGGCTGCTCCATCACCAGGGCCGCCGCGCCTTCTTGTACCTGCATCGCAAATTCACCCTTCAACTTCTGTCACCATTCCCGGATCGTCATCCGGCCTTTCCCGCAACGTCCGGTGCCGGCGGGTGTGCGGCAGCGAGCTGCCTGGCTATGCCAATGCCCTTGCCCTTGGCCAGCTGGCTACCGAGCTGCTCCGCCAGCATCGACTTCCAGACGCTGCCGGCCGTGCCCTTGCCGAAGACCTCCTCCGAATCCTTCGGCAGCATCGTCTCGACGAAGGTCTGGAGGATGAAGGCCTCGAACTTCCGGTACACCTCCCCGGAGGCAGGCGCCTTGATCACCTGCACCGGTGCGCCGTTCGCCGCGTCCAGCTGCGCGTCGGACATCGTCGTCACGGATCGGTCGGCCGCCGCCTTGGCCTTGCCGACCTCCGCCTCCATCGTGGCGGCGAAATCGGCGTCTGAAGGCTTGAGCGCGTCGAGCTTCGCGGTTGCCGCGCGCTGGGCCACGGGGTCGGCGGCTTCGAGGACGTCGAGGACGAGGTCGGGGGTCGCGGTCACGATCATGTCTGGTTCCGGCTGGCTGGCCGCAACGTCCACTCGCGCGCGGCTGGGCTTGTTCCCGTCAATTCCTCGAGCGAGCGCTTTTCCGCATCACGGAGCTTGTCGGCGAGAGCCGCCTTGGCCACTTCCTCGAGCTGCTTCACACGCCGGCTCTCCGCGCGAACCTGGTCGAGCTGCCGCAAGGCCTGCTCCTTCACGGCGCGCGCGCCGAGACTCGTCCTGTTGAGACGCCGCGCGATCGACTCGCTCGACGAGCCCGCCGGCGGCTTGCCGTCGTTGAGGGCCCCGACCAGCCATTCCTGCTCGTCCTGCAAGCTGCGCTCCTGCTGCCGCAGTTGCGCAAGCTGCCATTCGGACAGCCGGAGCTGGAGCTTCACCAGCGAGACCATCCGACCGAGCTTGTCAGCGCGCGACGCCATGACCGTTCACTCCGCAAGCCACGACGAGACACCGAGCATGAACTGCGTCAGAAGCTCGTCGCTGGTGAGATAGAGCAGCAGGAAGCCGCCGAACAGCACGAAGGGCACCGATATGAAATAGACCGGAATGGCCGGGGTCAGCTTGTTGATCAGGCCGACCGCGAGGTTGACGATGACCGAATAGACGATGAAGGGGCTCGTGATCCGCAGCGTCAACACGAACGCTTCCGACAGGCGCCCGACGAGAAGGTCGAGCGCCACGCTGCCGCCGAGCCTGCTCCCGGGATGCCAGACGTCGTAGGAGTTCATCAGCCCGCGCAGCACCTGCCAATGCTGATCGGTCATGAAGAACAGCGTGGTGACCGCCGCCATGATCAGCGGCACCAGGGCCGGCGCCGGATCGGTGTCGCCGATTGGCGTGCCCGGGATGTTGCTGAGCCCGATCGCGCTCGCCATCACCGTCGCCATGGTCTGTAGCGCCAGGAAGAACACGCGCCCACCGAGCCCGATGACGCTGCCGACCACGAGCTCGGAGCAGATCAGGAGCGCCAGCGTCAGCGGCGCCGCGTTGTCCGTGAGCGGTTTCAACACCGCGATCAGGATCGGCGTCAACGCGAACGTCGTGACGAGCGCGACGAACAGGCGGACCTGGGGCGGAACGTTCACGCTGGAATAGCCGGGCACCAGCATCAGGCAGGCACCGATGCGGCAGAACACGATGAAGGTCACCAGCACGCTGTCGGCGAGGCCCGCGATCACGATACGGCTCCGAGCGCCCTGATCTCGGCGCTGCGCGCCACTTCGACATGAGACAGGATCGGCAGGGTCGGGAACACCCGCTCCAGGATCATCCGGACATAGGGCCGCGCTTCCGGCGTCACCGCCAGTACCACGCTGGTGCCGCTCTCGGTGAATTTGCGGATCGCGGCGCTGGCTTCGGTCGCGAACTGCTCGATCAGACGCGGATCGGCGTCGAACTCGACGACGTCGCCCTTGCCGTCGCGCTTCAGGCTCTGATGGAAAGCGAGGTCCCAGCGATTGCCGAGACGAACCACGTTCAGCACGCCGTTGTCGGAGAGGTCGCCGCAAATCTGTTGGGCAAGACGGGTCCGTACGTGCTCTGCGACCTGTTCGGAGCGCCGCACATGCGGCGCGATTTCGGCGATCGCCTCGAGGATGAGGTGAAGGTTGCGAATGGAGACCCGCTCGGCCAGCAGGATCTTCAGGATCGCCAGAAGACCCGAGTAAGAGATCTGCGACGGACAGAGATCCTCGACCAGCCGCTTGTATTCGGGATCGAGCCGGTCGAGCAGGGCGCGCATATCCTTGTAGGACAGGAGCTGGGCGAGATTGGCCCGGATCACCTCGCTGAGATGCGTGAGCAGCACCGACAGATTGTCGACCGGCTTGCAGCCCTGGCGCTTGACCTCGTCGGTGAAGGCTTCCGTCACCCACAGCGCCTTCATGCCGAAGGCGGGCTCGACCACCTCCTCGCCGGGCACGTCGGGCTTGCCGTCCTTGTCGACCAGAACCAGCACCTCGCCCAGCCTGAGCTCGCCATGGGCGACGCGGGTGTCGTGAATCCGGATCTGGTAGCCCTTGGGGTCGATCGACAGATTGTCGCTGAGCTTGATCTCGGGAATCACGAAGCCGTACTGCTTGGCGAACTTCTTGCGGATCTTGGCAACGCGATGCGCGAGCTCGTTGCGCGAGCCCAGCAGATGGACCGAAAGATGGCCACCGAGCGCCAGCTCGATCTCCGCGGTCCTGAGCTGCTCCTTGACGGATTCCTTGGCCTCGGCCTGGGCCCGCTCGTCGGCCTTGCGCGCATCGTCCTTCTGCTTCAGCGCCGCCTGGCGCTTCGGCAGGGAGTAGCCGACGAAGGCCATGACACCGCCGAGCAGCACGAACGGCGCCATCGGCAGCCCCGGCATCAAGGCGAGCACGAACATCATCAAGGCGGCGGCCGACACCGCGCGCGGATAGCCTCCGAGCTGCCGCAGCACCGCCTGTTCGGCCGAGCCCCTGGTGCCGCCCTTGGAGACCAGGAGGCCCGCCGACAGCGACACGATCAGCGCCGGCATCTGCGACACCAGGCCATCGCCGACGGAGAGCTTGGTGTAGACGTCGGCCGCGCGCGACAGCGTCAGCCCATGATGGGTGACGCCGATGATGATGCCGCCGAAGATGTTGATTGCGGTGATGAGCAGGCCGGCGATGGCGTCGCCGCGGACGAATTTCGAAGCGCCGTCCATGGCGCCGAAGAACGCGCTCTCCTCTTCGAGCTCGCGGCGCCGGCGCTGGGCTTCCTTGTCGTCGATCAGGCCCGCCGACAGATCCGCGTCGATCGCCATCTGCTTGCCCGGAATGGCATCCAGCGTGAAACGGGCGCCGACCTCGGCGATGCGCGTCGCGCCCTTGGTGATCACGACGAAATTGACCGTCACCAGGATCGCGAAGATGATCAGGCCGATGACGAAGTCACCGCCCATGACGAACTTGGAGAAGCCTGCGACGACGTGACCGGCGGCGTGCTCGCCCTCCCCGCCCCGCGACAGGATCAGGCGCGTCGTCGCGACGTTCAGCGCCAGGCGCAGGATCGTCGCGATCAGCAGCACGGTCGGGAACGCCGAGAAGTCAAGCGGCCGCTGGATCCACAGTGCGACCATCAGGATCAGCGCCGAGAGCGCGATCGAGAAGGCAAGGCCGAGGTCGATCAGGATCGGCGGGATCGGCAGGAACAGGATCGTGAGCATGGCCACGATACCGCCCGCGAAGAAAGCGTCCGCCCCGAGGCGGCGCGGGCTGGGCAGGCTAGCAGTTAACGTATCGGCCATGGGTCACCGGCAGAAGGGTCCGGGTCGCAATCTGCCGTGCAAAGCTTACGCGAGGGTGGTGGATGGCCTCGGCGATCAGAAGCCGTGCTCGATCCGCGAATAGACCATCTCGGTGAAGGTGGAGAGATGGGCGCCGATGAACGAGCCTGAAACGGCGACCACGAGGAGAATGACGATGATCTTCGGGACGAAGGTCAGCGTCACCTCCTGGATTTGGGTCAGGGCCTGGATCAGCGCAATGACGGTGCCGACGAGCATCGCGGCCCCGACCGCGGGCCCGGAGGCGACGATGATGGTCCAGATCGCGGCCTGGACGATGTCGAGGGCGTCCCGCTCGTTCATGACTGACTGATCGTGAGCCCGGGGCCGACCGCGACCTTGGTGCCGTTCTCGAGGGTTGCGATGGAGCCGTCGCTGTTGATGGAGACCGAGATGACCTTGCCGCTGAAGCTCGCGCCGGTCGAATCGGTGAAGCTGACGGTCTTTCCGATCAGCCCGTTGGCCTGCGACAGCGACTGCGAGGACAGCAGCGCGTCCAGCTTCGAATTGGTCTGCATGGCCTGCTCGACCGTCGACAGCTGCGCGAACTGGCTCATATATTGCGCGGTATCCATCGGATTGGTCGGATCCTGATTCTTCATCTCGGCGACGAGCAGCTGAAGAAACGTGTTGTAGTCGACGCTGTTGCTCGACGTTGTCGTGGTCGAGCTGGATGACTTGCTGGTCGTGTCGGTGGCGCTGGTGACGTTCATCTAGCCTCTCCGCTGTCAGGCAGCCTCGAATGGGGAATGGGTCGCGGCACCGGCCAGGATGGCCTGCTCCACCGGGAACAGCGCCCGGATCCGCTTGAGTGCCTCGAAGTAGCGGGTCGTTTCGACCAGCTCGTCGACCGCGGCAAGGCCGTCGAGCATCTCGCGGCTCTCGCACACCGCAACCAGGGCGGCGTGATGCTGCGCATACAGCACTGACGCGTCCCGGACGTCGGTGGGGTTCATCAGCATGAGCTGCACGATGAAATAGAGCTGCCGCATCGCCGTGGTGGCGTCGGAGGCCTGCATGACCTGCCCTTCGAGCAGGAACATCACGTCGTTGACGAGCTCGACGGAGACCTTACGGTCCACGCGCAGCACCGCGCCGTTGATGTAGATCCGTTCGCCGGCGCGCAAGGAGATCTTCATCAAAGAGCGTCTCGGATCAGGCGGTTGATTTCGATCAGCTGCATCACGTCGTTCGACTTCTCTTCGCGAAGCCGGTCGGCCTCCTTGACGACCCACAGGCCGATCGAGATGATCTCGGCCCGCAGCTTGTCCGGAAGTCCGTTTTCCGGATGCGAGAGATCTTCGATGAAGATCGTCCACAGCCGCCGGACATAGAGCAGGCTCTCGACCAGATCCTCGAGGCGGAAGACGTCTCGCTGAATCCGCTCGAGCCGGTCGATGCCGAGACTGAGCGCCTGCCGCTCGCGGCCTCGCGCTTCATGGCCGCTCTCGTCGACGACCGCTTCATAGGCTTCAAACGTCATCTGAACCACTCTGCACGGGAGACCGAATGACAAAACGAAAGTTGCGCGCCTGACCAGCAGGCGTTGGCTCAGAGATAGTTGATGAGGCTGATCTTCTGGAGCTGCGAGGTGAGCGCGAGCGCCGTCTGGATCTGGGTCTGCAAGGTGTTGACCCGGACCGAAGCCTCGGTCGGATCGACCGCCTCCAACTTGACGATCTGGTCGTTGAGGATGTCCTTCTGGATCTTCAACTTCTCGGTCGCGCCGGTGACGCGTTGCTGGATCGATCCGACAGTGCCTCCGAGCACGGCGAGATCGTTGATGGCACCGCCGACGAGGCTGATGGCCTTATCGACGACGACCTGGAACGTATCCTTGCTCAGGTTCGTGTTCCCGAGATCGGTCAGCATGGTGTAGGCCTCGGCCAGCTTACGGAAGCCGGGCTGGTTGGCGCTGACGGAGCTGTCGACGACCTCGGTCGTGGAGATTCGGCTCGACAGCGTCTGGTCGGTGGCCGACGACCAGTTGGCGTTCCAGGCCGGGCTCGCGAATTCGGTGTCGAGGGTGTTGTCGAGGAAATTCTGCATCTGCGCCGGCGTGATGGTGCTCACGCTGGCCGACGACTGCGGGAAGCCGAAGCTCGCCAGGAAGTCGGCGTCGACCTGGTTCTTGCTGGCCGAGCCGGCGACATAGTTCGTGACCGGCACAGTCTGCGTATCGATGCCGCCGAACAGGTACGCTCCGTTGTAGGAGACGTTGAGCGCGCCGATGAGGTCCTGCAGGTTTGCCGACGCGCTCGGCAGGATGATCTTCGCGCCGCTGTCAGCATCGCGGGCCGCGATCAGGTTCTTGAGGAACTCCGACGCGGTCTTGCCGAGCTGGGTGATCCGGTTCTGGGTCACGTCGAGGCGGCCCGCGACGAGCTCGTTGGTGTCGACCAGCTGGTCGGCGAAATTGAACTCGGAGCGTAAGCTCACGTCGCGGCCCGTGCCCGTGCCGAGCTCGAGGCCGACGTCGGCGAAACGGCCGGTGGTCGCCTCCTTCGAGGCCTTGCTCAGCGCGGCCTGATTGTTCGTGATCGAGGACCTCAAGGCCGAGGACAGCATCAGGGTCGAGATGTAGTTCGCGCTCATCATGACTTAATTCCCCACGGCGGCCAGCAGGCTCTGCAACATCTCGTCGACGGTGGAAATGATCTTCGAGGATGCCGAATATGTACGCTCGACCTGAAGCATCAACGCCATTTCGTCATCCATGTTGACACCATTGACGTTGGACAGCGCTGCCGTGCTGCGGTCGAGCAGCGTGTTCTGGTACTGGACGCTGTCGTCCGCGGTCTTGCGCTGGCTTTCGATCCAGCTCGCCGAGGACGAGGCGAACTCGATCACGCTGCCGCTCGGCTTGGCCTGCGCCGCGACGGCGAATGGCTGCGGCGCGTCCATCTCGTTGATGAGCTGCTGGAGCCGCGCAGAGAAACCGGCATTGCCGGTCGTGTTGTAGTTGAAGGCGGCGTTGCCGCTGATCGCGCCATCGCGCAGCAGGTTCGGATTGCCGCCCGCCGCGGGATCGACCGATGCAGCGACACTGATGGTACCGGCAAGGCCGACCGAGATGGTGGCGCTCGCGGGCATTGCCGGCGCACCGGGATAGGTGAAGAGGCCCGGCCTGTCGGCCAGCGTGGGGGTGGCTGACTGATCGCTCTCCCTGAAGGCGTCGATCAGGCCGCGCGCGATTTCGTCGAGCTGGCTCTGGTACGTGACCGTGGCGTTGTCGCGCAGTTCGGCGAGGCCGGCGAGCTTGCCCGTCTTGAGCGGCATCACCGAGTTGGCTCCCGTGACCGGGACACCGTCGATATAGACCGCATTGCCGGTGGTGCCGGGCGTATAGACGTTGGTCGCTGCGAAACTTACCGTTCGCGCCGTCTTGTCGAACAGCACGACGCCGCTGTCGGTGTAGAGCGCCGCATCGCCATTGGCCCGGAGCGACATCGAGACACCGACCTCCTCTGACAACTTCGAAACGATGTTGTCGCGCTGGTCGAGATAGTCGGTGACGTCGTCGCCGGAGATCGTTCCCTTCACGATCGCGGTATTGACCTTGTCGAACTGGGCGAGCAGCTGATTGATGTTGGCGACCGACGTCGCCATGTCGGCGTCCGCACCCTCCCGGACGGACTGCACGGTCTTGGTCGCCTGGTTGAGGTTCGCCACCATGTCCTTGGCGGACGTCACCGCGGACTGCGCCAGGGTCGCGTTGTCGGTGGAGTTCGCATATTGCTGGAGCGCCTGCTTCAGCTTGGTGAGCTGGGCGGTCGGCGACTGCTCGAGCTCGGGATCGTCCACCGTCGAGGCCGCGATCTTCTGGAGACCGTCATAGATCACGCCCTGCTTGGCCGAGGCCGACGTCGCGGTGAGAACGTTCGTGAACAGGCCGCCGCTCGCGGCGCGCTGGATCGCCGCGACATAGACGCCGGTGCCGGGAAGGTTGTCCAGCACGGCGATCTTGCGCGAATAGCCGGTCGCACTGGCACCGGCGATGTTGCGCGAGATCGTCGACGACTGGATGCCCGACGCCATGAGCGAGGCGCGGGCGGAATCGAGAGCGGCGGTAAGGGACATGATCTGCTCTTGCCCGGGATGAGCGCTCGAGGATTCAGCGCTTCAGATTGACGACGACGTCGAGCAGGTCGGCGCCGGTCTGGAACGATTTCGAGTTCGCGGTGAAGCCGCGCTGCGCCTCGATCATCCCGGTGAGTTCGTCCGCGAGATCGACGTTGGAGTCCTCCAGCGCGCCGGACTGGATCGTTCCGAGTCCGCCGGTGCCAGCGTTGCCGGCCTGCGCGTTGCCGGAGTTCATGTTGGTCGAATAGACGTTGCCCGGCTCGGGTGTCAGATTGTCGGGGCTGGCGACATCGGCAAGCATGATCGTGTACAGCGTCAGCTGCTGCCCGTTCTTGAGAATGGCCGTCACATGGCCGGCCTCGTCGACGTCGACCTTGTCGATGGCCGCAGGGACGCTGCCGTTGACGGTGGCCTTGAAGCTGAAGTCGGCTCCGACCTGCGTCATGTTCGACAGGTCCATGGTCAGCGCCGCGCCGCCCGGGACGGTCACGGTGAGGCCCGTCGGGCTCGCCGCCGCCAGCGCGCCTTTGCCGGCCGCCGTGGTGTCGAAGGTGAAGGTGGTGGCCGCGCCGAGCGACGTGCCGGTCGCGGAATCATAGACCTGGACCTGCCAGGTATCCGAGCCGGCGGCCGTCGCGGTGTGGGACATGTAGACATCGAGCGTCACGGCCTGGCCGATATTGTTGTAGGCGACGATCGAGCTCTTCGACGAGTAGGATGCCGGGCCCGGCGGACCGGCGATCACCGCGGCCTTCGGATCCAGATTGCCGGTCGTCAGCGTCCCCGCCGTCGACGGGACCGGCACCTGCGAGACCTGGGCGATGTTCACGATCTGCATTCCCGCCAGGCTGTTCTGCGAGAAATTGGTCACGAGGCCAGGCTGGCCCAGAAGATAATAGCCGGCCGCGTTGACCAGATTGCCCTCGCTGTCGGGCACGAAGGAACCGGCGCGCGTCAGGTATTGCTGGGTGTTGTCGGCGTTCGACACCACGAAGAAGCCGTTGCCCTGGACGGCAAGGTCCGTCGTCGATGTGGTGAACTGGGTATGTCCTGCGTCGCTGATGGCGTAGCGCACGGTCGTCTCGACGGCGCCGGAGTCGTAATTGCCCGAGCCGCTCTTCAGGATCAGCGAGGAGAATTCGGTGGAAGCCCGCTTGTAGCCGGTGGTGTTGACGTTGGCGATGTTGTCCGAGACCGTCGACAGCTTGTTGGACTGCGCAGACATCCCGGATACGCCGGTGCGCATAATGCCGTAGAGGCTCATGGATTGGGCTCCTGTGGTAGGGTGCAGTTACAATGAGTGTTGTTGCTTGCGCGGGGCTGACGGTCGGTAACCATGCACAACTTCACGTGGTCAGGTCGTCTTCGGCTGACAGAACGAGCGCGCCTTGTCGGTCCAGGCGCCAAAGCCGCTGGAGACGAGATGAGCGACGATGTGACAGACGTAACGTTTCTGCGCCGGCTGATTGTTCGGACCTGCATTGTAGCGCGCGACCGCCATGGTCCAGCTGCCCTCGCGCTGCTTGAGCTCTTTCAAGAAGCGCGCGGCATATTCGACGTTCCGGGCCGGATCGAACATCGCGCGCACCGAGGCGAATTTGTCGCCGTGATAATAATGGTTGATCTGCATGCAGCCGAGATCGATCAGCTTGATCCCCTTGCTTCGCATCGCCTCGAAATTCGTAATCGCATCGTCCATGTCCTTGGCGAACACGGTCTGGCCATCGGCGCCGAGCGCATAAGGATGCAGCGCGCCACGACGTCCGGTTTCGGTGAGGCCGACCGCATAGAGGATGCCGAGCGGAATGCCGTGCCGCTGGGCTGCACGCGCCATCTCGCGCTCGCAGGGGCGCGCGCCGTCGGCAGCTGCCTCGGCAGCGCCCGCGTTACAGATAAACAGGGCCGCGACGATTCTGCGGCGCCACGTCCTGGTCATGACGCGTCTCCTGGTTGGACTGGCGCTCGTGCCGGGCCTGCTTCGCCTCGCCCTCCGACTGCCCCGACGAGGTGTTCGCGCCACCGAACGAGCCTTGCGATTGCGACGGCGGCTGCTGCTGGCTGGAAAGCTGCGGCTGCGACTGGCCGGAGCCGCTCTGGAATCCATCCAGCGAGCCGTGCTGGACGGGCGCGACGTCGGCGACATAGCCCGCCGACTGCAGGAGATCGCGAATCGAGTCGCGCTGCTGGTCGAGCATCTGGCTGGTATCCTTGCGTTCGGCCGCCAGATGGACGGACACCTCGGTGCCGACGAGACGCAGGCGCACGGTGACGTTGCCGAGCGCCGGAGGCTCGAGATTGATGGTCAGGATCTTGAGCGGCTGATCCGGCGCGTTGGTCTGGGACGCGGCATCCCGGACCGCAGCGGAGGTCGGGGATTCCTTCAGCTCGGCGACAACCGCGTTGGCGACCTGTTGCGGCGCATTGAATTGTGCCGGCGGCAGATGGGTTTCCTGCTGGAGCACGGTCACCTTGGTCGCCTCTGGCAGTGCATCCCGCGCCGAGGCTTTGACGGCGCGCTCCACACTGGCCGTGACGGCCTCGAAGCCGGAAGCCGCCGGCATGGCCTTCGGCGATGTTTCGCCGCCTTGCTGTGCGGTTGCGGCGACCTGCGAGGCTGCGGTCTGCGAGCGCGCGCCGGCCGGGGCGGCAGCGGATGGCGCCAAGTCGGCTGCGCCGGTCCTGGCAATGTCCACGGCCTGAGCATCTCGCCTGGTCGCGGACGGACGCTCGTCGCGTGCGGCCGCCTCTTTCCTGTCGCCCGCCGTCGATTGCATCGGCGATTTCACCGGAGACGGCGCCGCGAGTTCCTGTCCAACCATCGCGAGAAGGCTTGGATGATCCGAAACGTCCGTTTTCGCACCGTGATCGGCCGGACCTTCCGCCGATGTGTCGGCCTTCTGGTCGGACGGCTTGTGACTGGACTTGGGCTCGTCGATCGCCTCGGCGCGTTCGTGAACGGTCTCGCTCCTGGTCTTGTCCTCGTCAGCCGTGCGCGCCAGGCGCGTCCGCACCGGCTCGGCCTTCATGCCCGTGTCGTTGCCGGCATCGCTCAGCGCCTTCTTCGCCAGGTTCGAGACGTTGCGGAGCAGATCGTTGAACGACGACTCCGCCTGAGATTTTGCACCGGTGCCCTTTGCCGCGCGCGACCCGCTGCGAATATTGAGACTCTCGGCGAGACCCGAGAAAGGCTGTCCGGAGGTTCCGCTGAGCTTGGTCATGGACGGCGATCCCTGGCGAGGAGTTCGAGTTCGCCGAGTTGCTTCCGCGCACGCGCGATGGCGGCGCTGGATGCCGCGAGGTCGAGACGCGCCGGCGTGGCCGGAGGCTTGTCGGCTGTCGCTGCAGATGCTGCGGCGAACGGTTTGCGGATGTCGAGTGCGAGCTGCACCGCTGCATTCAAGAGGGGAACGTCGCGCTCGGGCAGTTTCGACCGGTCGAGTGCCTTCAGCTCGGCGAGACCGCCGTCGTGCTCGTCAGTGAGCGCCCGCGAAGCGCCACGGAACAGATGCGCGCGCTCGCGGTCCGCCGACGCATCGGCGCTGAGCGTCAGCGCACGCTCGCTGGCGCGCCGGGTCACGGCCAGTCGCCCATGCAGCATCGCGGCGCGCGCGATCACGAGATAGAGCTTGAGGCGGCTCGCGCGGTCGATCTGCTCCAGCAGCGTCGCGATTCGCGCAAAACGACGCTCGTCGAGCGCCAGGCTCGATTGCGTCAGGCCCGTGGAGAAGCGCTGCCAGAAATCACCGGCATAGATCGAATTGCGATAGTGGCGGATATAGGCCAGCGTCAAAAACTCGAACTTGTCGAAGTCCTCCGCCTGCCCGACCAGCAGGATCTCGCGCCGCAGCGCCGCCTCCTCCACCAGGGTGCCGGGCAGGAGCAGGCGCGCATCGTCGAGGCGCTCGATCGCGAACGAGGCCTCGGAGCGCGCGAACAGCGCGCCCTGGACAAGGGCGACCTGACCGCCCAGGCCGGAGGGAATCGCGCGCGGCTTGACGTCCTTGAGCAATTCGCGCGCTTCCTCCTGGCGGCCCTCGACATAGGCGAGCGCACCATTGAACAGCCGCTCGTCGATGTTCATCCTGTCGCGCGGCAGCTTGCGGACGAGTTGCGGCGCGCCGCCGCTGAGGAGATAGATGACGACGGCCTGGCCGTTTTGCGGATTGCTCCACACGCCCGCATCGGCGGCGAGAAATTTCTCGCCGACCTGCCGGATCAGCGCGAGGTGGTTGCCATGGGCCGCAGTGTCACCGTTGGCGATGCCATCCTGCACGGCCTGCAGCGACCGCACGAGCTCATAGGGCT
Source organism: Bradyrhizobium sp. 1(2017) (assembly GCF_011602485.2). Classification (NCBI taxonomy): domain Bacteria; kingdom Pseudomonadati; phylum Pseudomonadota; class Alphaproteobacteria; order Hyphomicrobiales; family Nitrobacteraceae; genus Bradyrhizobium; species Bradyrhizobium sp. 1(2017). Next base: position 6,652,548 of record NZ_CP050022.2, read on the forward strand.
GCTCGCCGGACGGCGCCGCCGGCTCCGCAAACGCACTTGCCGCCGCGAACGGCAACAGCATCAACAGGGCGGCGCGGACGAGCGGCCTGGTCACGGGCGCTTCTCCCGGATCAGGATCTCGATCCGGCGATTCTGCGCGGCCGCCGGGTCGTTCGGCAGCTTCGGCCGCCGGTCGGCGTAACCTTCGACATGCTCGATCCGCTGCGCATCGACGCCGGAGCGGACCAGCATGTAATAGGCCATCTGCGCACGGGCGGTCGACAGCCGCCAATTGTCGTAGTTCTCCGACTTGTAGGGGCGATTGTCGGTGTGGCCGCGGACGATGATCACGCCGGGCCGCTTCGTCAGCAGCGGGCCGATCTTGTCGATCACGCCAATGAGCTCTGGCCGCGGCTCGGCCGAGCCGACCGCAAACATGCCGAAGCTCGCATCGTCGGTCAGGCTGACGAGCAACCCATCCTCGACCTGACGCACCTCGGCCACCGGTCCCGCGCCAGCCTTGACCTCCGACAGCGCGTCCGCGATCGCTGACTGAAGCTGCTTGACGGTGGGCTGCCGCGCTTGCGCCGCATCGCGTGGCTCGGGTTCCTTCGTCGTGTTGTTGAGGCGCGCGGCGGAATTGGCCTGAACGGTGGCTTGAGCGCTGCCTTCGCGCGAAGCTTGCGACGGCGCAGGCCCCGGCGGCAGCAAGGGCGACAGGCTCGCGGACGGGCTGTCGGCATTCGGCGCCACGCTTCCGCCGGCATCCTCCACCCCGGCACGGCGCGCCTGCAGTTCACCCTGAACGGTGACGGACGCATCGCGCGCGGACGCATTCGGCTTCGGCTCGCTCTCGATGATGCGATCCGCGTCCTTGGCGGCCTGCGGCGCCAGCCTCCAATAGCTGGGATCGAACGGATCACGATAGGCGTCGCCGCCCTTGAGACCGTCCTCTTCGGCAGACGTCAGCGCGCCGGAGCGCCGCTGGCCCGAGGCCTGGTTCGCGCTATTGGCGATCTCGGCAAGCGTCGCATAGGGATCGCGGAACAGGACCTTCTCTTCGAAGGAGGCGGGCTTCTCGGCAGTCGGGGAATCGCCGCGACGCTCTTCGTTGGGCCCGGCCGGCTGACGCTTGCCATCCTGGCCTTCGAACGACGACGGCTCTTTCTTCGAGAGATCCTTCAGACCCTTCGGAGCAGGTGCGTTCTCCGCGAGCTTGATCGGATTGAAATAGCTCGCAACCACCTGCTTCTGGTCCTGGTTGAGTGCGTTGAGCAGCCACATGACCAGGAAGAACGCCATCATCGCGGTCATGAAATCCGCATAGGCGATCTTCCAGACGCCACCATGATGCGGCTCTTCGGCGAAGGCGCTCCGCCGACGGATGATCACGAGCTCTGGCTTGACCTCATTCATGGCGAACTACCGACGCGCCTCTTTCAGGCGTTCACTCCATGCCGAGATCTGTGTCTCGATCACGGTCTGGTCGGCCACGGCGCGGACCTCGAAAGTGTCGGCAGTCTCGTACGCGACGCCCGTTCGCCGGGTCTTATCGAGCTGCACTTTCACCAGGTCCAGCAGCTCGCTCGGACCTGTGACCTTGAACGCCGGCGTCGGCGAATTGATGGTCAGCGCCCCGATCTGCTCGACCAGCGACCCGATCGCCTTGTCGCGGACCGCCTCGTTGAGGAACGGCAGCAATATCCGCGCGACGGAGCTCGCGATATTGGTCTCGATCTCGCGGCAGGCCGCCTCGAAACCGTTGACGATCGTCGCCGCCTGCTGATCGGACCATTTCGCCCGCTCCTCGCCGAGCCGGATCGCGCTGCGGACGCGTTCCTCCGCAAGCCTGGCGTCGCCTTCCGCGATACCGGCCGCGTGGCCGCGCCGATAGGCATCGTCGAGCAGATTGACTGGCGGGGCTTCCGGCGCCGGAGACGGCGGCTGAAGCTGCGGCCGCTGATGGGCCTGCGGCTGAGGTTGCGGTTCATGCCGAACCTCCTTCGGCTTCGTCAGCACGTCCTGGATCTTGGCCGGCGGAGGCGACGGCGACTTGGCGCGACCATTCGCGTCGAACTGCGTCAGGAGTTTTCCGATTGCCGCGTTCATGCCGCCTCCTCGCGTCGCATCCAGTCTTTAAGGATCGCTGCCGCCTGCGCCTGATCGAGCCGGACGATCTGCTCCAGCCGCTTCTGTGGCGTTCGCTGCATCTTTCCTTCGAGGTCTTCGACGAGGTTGAGCTCGGCCTCCTCGCTGTCCGGCAGCGCAAGGGCCGCCGCGGCTTCGAGCTCGGCGACCTCGGCCGCTTCGGCCTGCTCCTGCTGCGCGCGATGGGTCAGAATGCCGTTGACCGCGGGCCGGAGCCCGAACCAGACCAGCATCGAGGCAACGGCGAGGATGGTCACCGCGTTGATGACGCTACCGAGCTGCTTGTTGACCATTTCGACGAAGCTGATCGGCGGCACCGGCGCCAGCTCGCGCGAGCCTTCGATGAAGTCGACCGCCGTGACCTGGATCTGGTCGCCGCGCGTCTTGTCCAGCCCGCCTGCGGTGGCCGCGAGCTGGCTGATCTCGGCAAGCTTGCTGTCGACGATGGCCTGGTTGGTCTTGTCGCCGAGATCGGCGACGAGACGGGCGCGGTTGACCAGGACGGCAATGAAGAGCTTCTTGACCGAATAGCCGTCGCTCACCGTCGTTGTGGTCTTGGACGACACCTCGAAATTGGTGACGTCCTCGCGGCGGGACTTGTCCTCGCTGGAATTCTTGCCGCCGCCTGCATTCACCTGCTGGTCGGGAAGGTTCTGCTGGACGGTGGTGGGCGTCGAGCGGTCCGCATTCTGCGAGGATTCCTTCTCGCGCACGTTTCGCACCGAACGCTCGGCGCGGCTCTCGGGATCGTAGACGGTCTCGTTGATCTGCCGCTTGTCGGTGGAGAGCTGCGGCGCGACGCTCACCTCGAAATTGTCGAGGCCCAGATACGGCGTCAGCGCCTTGCGGATATTCTCCTGCACCATGCCGCCGACCGTCTTCTGCAGGCTCGCCATTTTGGTCGGCGCGGCGCTGGCCTCGTCCTCTTCGGCCAGCAGCATCGAGCCGTCGGCGTCCAGCACCGTCACCTTGTCGCGGTTCATGCCGGGAATGGCGGCGGCGACGAGATGGCGGATCGACTGCGCCGTGCGCGCCTCGATCGCACCGTCGGTGCGCAGCACGACCGATGCCGAGGGCGGCTGCTGCGTCGCGCGGAACGAGCCGCGTACGGGCATGACGATATGAACCCGTGCGGCCTTGACGCCCTTCATCAGCTGCACCGTACGTGCGATCTCGCCCTCCAGCGCCCGCAGCTTGGTGACTTCCTGCATGAACGAGGTGAGGCCGAGCGAGCCGATCTTGTCGAACAGCTCGTAGCCGGAATTGGCGCTGGTCGGCAGTCCCTTCTCGGCAAGCAGCATCCGCGCCTGCATGGTCTGGCTCGGGCGCACCGAGATAGCGTCGCCGGCCGGATTGACGTCGAAGGTGATGTTCTGCTCGCGCAGCGCGGCGCCCATGCGCGTCACGTCTTCACGGGTGAGGCCGGTATAGAGCGTCTCGAACTCGGGACGGCTCAGGTAATAGGCGCCGCCGACGACGGTGACGAGAACGGCAAACCCGATCAACCCCAAGGCCATCAGGCGTCGCGGCCCGAGCTCCAGCAGATTGTTGAGCAGTTGCTGTATCTGCGCGCGACTGAGCATATGACCTCGTGGCAATGCGAACGTAGGCGACACTCCGCTGCCAACCTTGTCTGAAGGTTGCGCGAGGACGCGAGCTCGCCGGTTCGCGGACGAGGCGTTGCAATTTTACAAGAGTTGCAGTGACGCGATCGATGCCGGCAACGGACAGCCGGAAGATGGCCGCTCGAACGGCCGCGACATATCGCGTCTGACGTCGGGAGGTCGATGTACCGGCACGCCTGGCGCCCTCATGCCCGCCGTTCACGGCGGTGACCGTGCTCCCCGGGGAGCACGGTCGACTTCGAAAGCGCCGCTTAGCCGCGGAACAGCGACAGGATGCTCTGGCTGTTCTGGTTGGCGATCGAGAGCGCCTGCACGCCGAGCTGCTGCTGGGTCTGGAGCGCCTGGAGGCGGGTCGATTCCGCGTTCATGTCGGCGTCGACGAGCTGACCGATACCGCGATCAACCGAATCCATCAGCGACTTCACGAACTCCGTGTTGTTCGAGATGCGGTTCTTGATGGCACCGAGGTTCGCGGCGGACTGGCTGACCGTGTTGAGCGCCGCGGTGACCTGGGCGATGTAGCCATCGAGCGTGGTCTGGTCGGCCGTCGAATCGGTCAGCGCGCCGATGTTGATGGTGTCGACCGACGCACTGCCGCTCACCGTGTCCAGGATGCCGCCCGTGGTCGCAGTGTAGAGCGAGTAGTTGGCGACCGTCACCGTGATGGTGTTGATCGTCGGCGTGCCGCCGACGCGCGAGAACGACGACACCAGGTTGACCGTCGCCGGGGTGGTGGCGTTGGTGCTGAGCCAGTTCACGCCGTTGAACGTCGCCGCGTTGGCCACGTTCTTCATGTCCTGCTGGATCTGGGTGATTTCGGCCTGGATCTTGGTGCGGTCGATGCCGGCGGTCTTGGCTTCGACCAGCAGCGCCTGGAGCTTGGTGAGGCCGGAGTTGCTGTCGCCGATGACCTTGTTCAGAGCGGTGTACTCGGTATCGACGGTCGCAGCCGACAGACCGAGCGAGTCGGACACCGCGGAGAGCGCGGCGTTGTCGGCGCGCATCGAGGTCGCGATCGACCAATAGGCCGAGTTGTCCGAAGCGGTCGCGACACGCTGGCCGGTCGAGATCCGGTTTTCGGTGGTCTGCAGGCTGGCGCTGACATTCCGGAGGGTCTGGAGCGCAGTCATTGCAGCGGAGTTGGTAAGCAGGCTGGAAGCCATCTTCGATGTCCCTTTGAAAGCAGATTGGATTTGGGGACATACCGGGCTTGCACCGGTACGACAGGGCGGCATCATGCCTTTGGGCTGCGGAAATGCGCGTGAGCCCAATCGGTCGTAGCGGCAAGACTAGCCAGCGAAGCTTGTGTGGGGCTTGTGGCGTCGTGATCCGACTGCAACAGCACGGCCGGAATCGTGGCGCGAGCGACGTCGCGCAAAACGAAGGGGCCGCGCTTCGCGAGAAGCGCGGCCCTGCCGGGACTGTCTTGCGACTTAGCGGAACAGCGACAGGATGCTCTGGCTGTTGTTGTTGGCGATCGAGAGCGCCTGAACGCCGAGCTGCTGCTGAACCTGGAGGGCCGCCAGGCGGGTGGACTCCTGGTTCATGTCGGCGTCGACGAGCTGGCCGATACCGCGATCAACCGAGTCCATCAGCGACTTCACGAACTCCGAGTTGTTCGAGATGCGGTTCTTGATGGCGCCGAGGTTGGCGGCACCGGAGGAGACCGTGCCGATCGCCGCGGTGACCTGCGCGATGTAGCCATCCAGTGTGGTCTGGTCGGCCGCCGAGTCGGTCAGCGCGCCGATGTTGATGGTGTCGACCGACGCACTGCCGCTCACCGTGTCCAGGATGCCGCCCGTGGTCGCGGTGTAGAGCGAGTAGTTGGCGACGGTGACGGTGATCGAGCCGGTGGTCGGCGTGGCGCCGACGCGCGAGAACGACGACACCAGATTGACCGTCGCCGGCGTGGTGGCGGTCGTGCTCAGCCAGTTGACGCCGTTGAACGTCGCCGCGCTGGCCACGTTCTTCATGTCCTGCTGGATCTGGGTGATTTCCGACTGGATCTTGCTGCGGTCGACACCGGCGGTCTTGGCTTGGACCAGCAGCGACTGGAGCTTCGTCAGGCCGGAGTTGCTGTCGCCGATGACCTTGTTCAGAGCGGTATACTCGGTGTCGACGGTCGCGGCCGACAGACCGAGCGAGTCGGAGACGGCGGAGAGCGCGGCGTTGTCGGCGCGCATCGAGGTCGCGATCGACCAATAGGCGGCGTTGTCCGAAGCGGTGGCCACGCGCTGGCCGGTGGAGATCCGGCTCTGCGTGGTGGAGAGTTGCGTGCTGACAGACCGCAGGGTCTGGAGCGCGGTCATGGCGGACGAGTTCGTGAGCAGGCTTGACATTGCGAATGTCCCTTTATGTACGCGTTACATTTTCATCAGGGGACATACCGGGCTTTCACCGGTACGGAGGGGCGGCATCATGCCTTTGGACTGATATGGGTGGGGTCCAACCCGCCGTGACGCATTGCTAGCACGCCGAACCTTGCCGCCAGATTAAAATCGCCTTGAGTATCATCGCTGTAGCGGAGGTCTTGCGGTTACCATCCGCTAACCATGATGCCGCGGCCAGGCTGCGTTCTTTCAGGAGAACGAGCGCACCAGTCCGGAAGCCAACAGGTTCCAGCCGTCGATCAGCACGAAGAACAGCATCTTGAACGGCAGTGCGAGGATGGTCGGCGGCATCATCATCATGCCCATCGACATGGTCAGCGTCGCCACGATCATGTCGATGACGAGGAACGGCAGGATGATGAGGAATCCGATCTCGAACGATCGCCTCAGTTCGGAGATCATGAAGGCCGGGATGATGACGCGCATGTCGATGCGCTTGTCGTCGAACTTCTTGCGGAAGCTCTCCGCGGCGAGCGCCTCGAAGGTCTGCAGATCCTTGTCGCGGACATGGGCCAGCATGAACTCGCGGAACGGATCGGTGATCTTCAGATAGGCCTCTTCCTCCGAGATCTCGTTCTTCATCAGCGGCTGGACGCCGGTCTCCCAGGCGCGGTCGAATGTCGGCGCCATCACGTAGAATGTCATGAACAGAGCGAGGCTGATCAGCACGAGGTTGGCCGGCGTCGTCTGCAGGCCGAGACCGGCGCGCAGGAACGACAGCGCCACCGCGAATCGCGTGAAGCTCGTCACCATGATGAGCAGACCCGGCGCCACCGACAGCACCGTGATCAGCGCCATCAGCTGGACGATGCGGCCGCTGGTCGAGCCGTTTCCGGGCGGCAGCAGCGAATTGAGGTCCGGGATCTGGGCCAGCGCCACTTCGGGCAGCACGACCAGCGTCAACGCAAGCAGCAGGACTCTCACTCTCACTGGATCACCAACGTCTCAATGATCAATTCGCGGACCTTGCCCGAGGAGCGGATACTGGCGCGCTCGATGAGATCGTCGCGCAGGTGCTGGAGGCCGCGCGATCCCTCGAACTGCGCAACCGATGCAGACCGCAAGTAAGTGACGATGTCCTCGCTGATGTGGGCGGCCAGGATGCCGGCGTCCTCGTCGCTCATGCTCTCGGTCACCATGGAGGCTTCGACGCGGGCCCAGTTGTTGGCCGGCGCGGCGAGGTTGGTCACGATCGGGGACAGCTTCCGAAGCCGCGCGCTGCCGGCGTAGCTCGAGGCGAGGGGCGGCGGTGTGGCGCTCTTCTTCGCGTCGGCGACGCGCTCGGCCGCCGCAAACAGATGCAGGCCGGCCAGCGCGCCCGCACCGATCGCGACAAGGGTCAGCACGAGGATGGCCGCAAGCAGGCGCATCACGTCCCCTGCCCTCGCGACGCGGCCTGGCCGGCGCGGATCTCAGAACGGTGCCACGGCGTCATAGATCCGATGTCCCCATCCAGGCTGCTGCACGTCAGACAGATTTCCGCGACCGCCATAGGACACGCGCGCCTCTGCAATCTTGTCGTAGGAGATCGTGTTGGCCCGCGAGATGTCGCGCGGGCGCACGATGCCGCCGACGTTGAGCACGCGCATCTCGGTGTTGACGCGAAATTCCTGCGAGCCGCTGATCATCATGTTGCCGTTCGGCAGGACGTCGGTGACGATGGCCGCAATGGACAGCTTGATGTCCTCGGTGCGATCGATCTGGCCGTTGCCCTTGATCTGGGTGTTGGTGCTGAGATTGGCGTTGGCCGTACCCGCGTCTTTCCATCCGGCCACGTCCATCAGCCAGTCGAGCCCGAACTTGATCTGCGAATCGCGCGAGCGGTCGGTCTTGTTGTCGAGCTTGGCCTTGTCCTGCATCGAGATGATCACCGTCACGACGTCGCCGGTGCGCCGGGCGCGGGGATCGCGGTAGAGATCGGTGCCGTCGTCCCAGGTCGAGCGATAGCTGACGGGCGTGCGCATGCGCGGCGTCACCGGAATTGGGTCGGCCTGCGTCCGCAGGCCGCTGCCGACCGGCGACAGCAGCGGGCCGGTCAGGACTTCGGCCGGATCGTGGTAGCAACCGGCCAAGGGCACCGATGCGAGCGCGAGCGAGAGGATGAGGATCGGCTTCTTCATCTATTTGGTCTTTCCGTCGTCCACGCGACGCATCCCGCCGAGCAGGTCGGCAAGGTGTGCGGCACGCGCCGTATCCATCTCGTTGAAGATCGCGCTCGAGCTCCTCGGGCTGAGCTTGGCGAGCACGGCGGCGGCGGTCTCGTCCGCCATGCCGGCAATCTGGGTCGCCGCGGCCTCCGGTTTCATGCGCGAATAGATCTCGACGACGCTGGCTTCGGCCTTCTTCAGGAAGTCGTCGCGCAGCGCCATCCACTTCTCATATTCTGCGCGCTTGGCTTCGACCTCGGCGATGCGCTCGCGGAGCGAGCTCTCGGCCTTCTCCAGCTCCTTGAGCTGCCAGGCCAGCCGTGCATCGACGGCGGGATCGGCGACGTTGCTACAGAACAGCGCCACCTCGTTGTCGACGGGCACGGCAGCCTGTGGCGTCGCGGGCTTTGGCGGGGTCGTGACGCTGCCGGGCCTGGCTGCGCGGACGGGCGCCGGCGCCTCGGCAGCCGGCACGGCGCCGGTGATCGCGGGTCCTGACTCTTCGGCCGCCCACGCCGTGGCACGGATGGAGCTTTCTCCTGGAGCCGGAGTGGCCGGCTTCTGCGATCCGGACGCGCGGGCACGCGCGAAGGACAGCAGGTTGAGCGGCTTCGACGGCTTCGCCTCGTCCAGCGCAAACACGGGAAAAGCGCCCGCAAGCGTCCAGACCGCAACGAGGAGGAGTTTGGCTTTGTGATCCACCTTCAGCATCGGGCCGCGCGATTCTCGGTCGAGACCAGAGCATTGAGCGACCAAGCTTGCACGACGCTTGTGCATCATTGCACGATGACATCGGCCTGGAGCGCGCCGGCCGTCTTGATCGCCTGGAGGATGGCGATGATGCCCGATGGCTTCAGCCCGATCTGGTTCAGCCCGCGCACCAGGCGCTGGAGATCGACGCCGCTCAGGATCGCCACCTGCGCGCCGGCCTCGTTGGCCTCGACCACAGTCTGCGGAACGACCACAGTCTGGCCGCGCGAGAACGGCGCCGGCTGCGACACCACAGGCATCTCGGTGACGCGAACCGTCAGATTGCCGTGCGTCACGGCGACGGTCGATATGCGCACGTCGCGTCCGATCACCACCGTGCCGGTGCGCTCGTTGATGACCACCCGCGCCGGCGTGTCCGGCTCGACCGTCAGCTCGCCGATTTCCGCCAGGAAACGGACCGGGCCGATGTGGCGCGGCTTCGACAGCACGATCGTGCGGAAGTCGCGCTCGAAGGCGATCTGCGCACGATAGCGGCCGCCGGCGTAGCGATTGATGGCGTCGAGGATGCGCGTTGCGGTGACGAAGTCAGGGTTCCTGAGCTCGAGCACCAGGAAGTCCATCTCATGGAGGCTTCCCTGCACCTCGCGCTCGACCAGCGCACCGTTCGGAATGCGTCCCGCAGTCGGCGTGCCCTGGCTGACGTTCTGTGCCTGGCCGCCGACGCTGTAGCCGGCAACCGTGATCGCGCCCTGGGCAACCGCATAGACCGCGCCGTCCGCCGCCCGCAGCGACGTCATCACCAGCGTGCCGCCGAGCAGCGAGGTCGCATCGCCGAGCGACGACACGGTCACGTCCATCCGCTCGCCGGCGCCGATCGATGGCGGCAGGTCCGCGGTCACCATCACGGCCGCGACGTTGCGCGTGCGCAAGGTGGTCGGCCGGGTGGGATTGTTGGTGCTCGTGGCCTCGTTCCTGACGTTGATGCCCATGTTCTCGAGCATCGATTGCAGGGACTGCTCCGTGAACGGCGCATTGCGGAGCGTATCGCCGGTGCCGTTCAGGCCGATGACGAGGCCGTAGCCGACGATCTGGTTCTCGCGCAGTCCCTTGATGTCGGCGATGTCCTTGATGCGGACGGCGGCCTGGGCACCGGCGGTGACGAGGAGAAGAACGAGCGCGAGCAGGACTCTGGTCATGACCCGTCCACGACCTTGACCGTGCCGTCCGGCTGAACGACACCCCTGATGATCACGCCGGTGTCGGTGTTTCGCACCGGGATAAGCGCGCCGGCCGCGCCCGATTGCATTGCCGCGCCGTATGTGACGATGGACAGGCCGCTGTCTTCCACCACGACCTTGACCATGGCGCCGCGGGCGACCGTCCAGGGATCCTCCACCGCATTGGTCGGGATCGGCTGGCCCGGCAGCAGCGTGCGGCGGGCCATGCGGCCAACCAGGACCTGACGTCCTTCGATGAACATGGCAACGCCGAGCAGATTCGGCGCGAAGCCGCGCTCGATGATCATGTCGTCCCGGATCAGCTCGCCCGCACGGATCGAGACGGCCGGCACGGGAAGCCGCTTCTCCTCGGCCGCAGCAAGGCGCGCCGAGACGAGAACCAGCAGCACGGCGGCCAACCCGCGCATGATCAGGCCCACCCTGTTCAACATCGAGACACCGGAACTAGCGCATGCCCTTCGAGACGGTCGAGGCCATTTCATCCGAGGCCTGGATGACCTTGGCGTTCATTTCGTAGGCGCGCTGAGCCGAGATCAACTCGGTGATCTCCTTGACGGGATCGACGTTGGAGGCCTCGAGATAGCGTTGGTTGATCTTGCCGTAGCCGGCATCGCCGGGCAGCCCGACGACCGGCGTGCCGGAGGCCGTGGTCTCGCGGTAGAGATTGCTGCCGAGCGGCTCGAGGCCCGCTTCGTTGGCGAAATTGGCGAGGCTGAGCTGGCCGATCTGGCGCGGATTGATTTCGGTGTCCAGCTTGGCGAACATCTGCCCGGTCTGGTTGACCGTGACCTCGACCGTTCCCTGCGGCACCGTGATCGCGGGGTCGAGCAAATAGCCGTCGATCGTGACGAGCTGACCGTTGGCGTTGGTGTTGAACGAGCCTGCGCGAGTGTATTGCACCTCGTTGTTGGGGCCGAGCACCTGGAACCAACCACGGCCGTTGATCGCGAGGTCGTAGGGGTTGCCGGTCTGCGTCAGCGCGCCCTGGATGTGCAGCTTGCGGATCGCCGCCGACTTGACGCCGAGGCCCAGGTTGCTGCCTTCCGGGATCGGCGAGGAGCCGTTGACGTTCGCAACGCCCTGCATGCGGTCCATCTGGTAGAACAGATCGGTGAATTCCGCACGCGCCCGCTTGTACGAGGTCGAGTTGATGTTGGCGATGTTGTTGGCGATGACCTCGACGTTGGTCTGCTGGGCGTTCATGCCCGTGGCCGCAATGGCGAGCGATTTCACGATCGTCACTCCCTCAGATCAAATCGACATCCGAACGACTTCTTGATAGGCCTGCACGACCTTGTCGCGAACCGCGACTGCCGTCTGCAAGGCCTGCTCGGCCGACATCAGCGCCTCCACGACGCGCCGCGTCGATTCCTTGCCCTGCATCGCCGAGATCGACGCCGCCTCGCCCGCCTTCAGCGTTCCGATCGCGTCCGTCGTCACCTGTTTCATCACCGATTCGAATCCGACCTCGTCGCCGGTCTGGATCGCGGTCGTCGCCGCCGGCGAGATCGCCTGGGTCTCGGCCGCGCGGCTTGCTGCCTGTCCGGCGGAGACCGCCGTGGATGAGATTGCCTCAAGCATTGTCAGCTCCTCAGGAGATCGATGGTCATGCCCAGCATCGACCTGACCTGTTTCACGACCTGGAGATTGGCCTCATAGGACCGGTTGACCTCGCGCATATCGGCCATCTCGATCATCATGTTGACGTTCGGCAGCTTGACGTAGCCGGCCTTGTCGGCGGCGGGATGCCCCGGATCGTACTCGACGCGATATGGCGTGGTGTCGACCCCGATCTCCTTGACCTTCGCAAGCTGCGCGCCCGAGGCACGGTCCATCGCGGCATCGAAGGTGATGGTCTTGCGCTGATACGGATCGGCTCCGGCGGTGCGCCCGGTCGAGGTCGCGTTCGCGAGGTTCTCCGAGACGATGCGCATGCGGGTCGATTGGGCTTCGAGCCCGGAGCTTGCGACCGTCAATGACGACTGTAGGGAGTCCAGCATATCAATTCACCTCAGGCCTTTGCGCTCGACAGGACCATGCGGTGAAACGAGCGCACGATCGCCGAATTCATCGAATAGTCGCGACTGACGTCGCTGCCCTTGATCATCTCCTGCTCGAGGCTGACGGAATTACCGGAGTGAACTACCTCCCAGCTGTCCTTCTTGGCGGTCTTGCGCGTATCTGTCTCGGCCGCGGATAGCTGCATGTGCGACGGCGACGTCGTCGCGAGCCTGACCGGCATGCCATCGAGCACCTTGTTGAAGGGCTCGACGTCGCGCGCCTTGAAGCCAGGCGTGTTGGCGTTGGCGACGTTGGTGGCGATGGTCGACTGGCGGAGCTCGAGGTACCGAGCCTGCGACGATGCCAGTTCAAAGAGATAAAGCGGTCCCACGACAACGCCCCGTTATGTTCTGTTGGGGACAAGCTTAGGATCGCAAGCTTTCGTCAGGCTGATGCAGCCGACGCCGTCCTCGGAAATCTATGGGACCTTCTCGGACCGCGCCGCCTGCTTGGACTGGAGGAAGTAGATGATCTCGGCGACGGGACGGAAGAATTCCGCCGGGATCATCTGATCGACCTGAACCGCCTCGTAGAGCGCGCGCGCCAGCGCCTTGTTCTCGATGACGGGAATCCGGTTCTGCTCGGCGACTTCGCGGATCTTCAGCGCGATCACGTCCATACCCCTGGCGACGACGAGTGGCGCCGCGTTCTCCTCGCGCTTATAGCGAAGCGCGATTGCGAAGTGCGTCGGGTTCGCGATCACCAGCGTCGCGCGCGCGGCGGAGGCGATCATGCGCTGGCGCGAGCGGTCGCGCGCCAGCGAGCGCAGGCGCGCCTTGATCAGCGGATCGCCCTCGGCCTGCTTGTGCTCGTCCTTGATCTCCTGCTTGGTCATGCGCAGCTCGCGCCGCCAGTGGAAACGCGACCAGGCGAGATCGATCGCGACCAGAACGATGGTCGCAATGCAGATCGCCGAGACGATCCGCATCGCGATGTTGAGGATCATCTCCGGCAGCGCCACCGGATCGGTGTACATCGCCTCGAATGCCTTCGCCTCCGACGATCGCAGCACGAAGGCGACGACGGCGGTCACCGAGGCGAGCTTGAACAGCGACTTCGCGAACTCGACGAATCCCTGCGTTCCGAACAGCCGGCTCCAGCCGCTGACCGGGGAGATGCGCGACATGTCCGGTCTGATGCGCTCCAGTACCAGGCGCGGCGCATTCTGCAGCAGCGACGAAGCCAGGCCAAATGCCATCATGATGACGACCAGCGGCGCCAGGAATCGCAGCGCCTGAAGCCCGACCACGGTGAGCAGATTCTGCGCGTCCGCCGCGGTCGTGAGGGGGAAACCTTCGGGATCGTCGAGAAAGCTCTTCAGCGTCGGCGTCAAATGCTGCACGCCCTGGCCGATCAGGAAAGCCAGGATCACCATCAGCGCCGCCATCGAGGCGAAGATGGACGCCTCCCGAGAGACCGGGATTTTGCCCTGTTCGAGCGAATCACGGACTTTCTTCTCGGTCGGCTCTTCTGTTTTGCTCTCCTTGTCGGATGTTTCTGCCATGCCCGTTCAGCGGTCAGCGGAAGACCAGCTCATCCTCCTGCTCGGGGTTGAGCTCGATTTCACCCTTCTCCGCGAGTTCGAGCGCGAGGTCGGTGATCACGCGCCGCGCCTCCAGCACGTCGCGCTGGTTCGACGGCTCGCCGATGGCGAGCTCGTGCTCGACGACGCGGCGGACGCGCGAGGCGACCGAGGACAGGATCAGCTCGCGGAAGTTCTTGTCGGTCCCCTTCAGCGCGACGACGATGCGATCGGTCGGCACCTGGTCGAAGATCATGGTGCGCGCCTTCGGCGTCAGGTTGATGACGTCGTCGAAGGTGAAGAGCAACTCCTTCAGCACTTCGGCGGATTTCGGCCGCTTCTCCGACAGGCTTTTCAGCATGTCCTCGATATGGCCGCGCTCCATCTTGTTGATGATGTCGGCGACGCGGGCGTAGGTGTCTGCGCCGAGATTGCGGGCGAAGTTGAGAGTCAGGTCCTCGTGCAGCGTCTTCTCGATGATGCGCATGGCGTCGTCGACGATCGGCTTGAGGCTCAGCACGCGCCGCATCAGCTCGTTGCGCAGGCTCGAGGGCAGCTGGCTCATGACCTTGGCGGCGCAGGCCGGCTTGACCTTGGACAGGATCAGCGCGGCGGTCTGCGGATGCTCCTTGGAGAGATAGCTTGCCAGCGAGTTTTCCGACACCGAGGAGACGCGATCCCAGACCGACCGGCTCGAATTGCCGAGCAGGTCCGACATGATCTGCGAGACCTGGTCGGCCGGAAGCACGTCGCCGAGCACGGCTTCCAGACCGCCGAGCGTGCCGAGGATATTGGCGCCCATCGAGAACTGTTGGGCGAATTCCTCGACGATCCCCTCCAGCTCCTGCGCCGTGATCGGCCGCAGCTCGGCCGCGGCCTTGGTGACGATGCGGATCTCCTGCGGCTCGAATTGCTGAAGCACGCTCGCGGCCGCCTGCCGGCCCATGGCCAGGAGCAGCGCCGCGACCTTCTCAGTTCCGCCCAGCGTTGCAACGCCTCGCTGCTTGACGGGAGCGATGCCGACCTGTGCCGCCATGGTCAGGTGTCACCCTGCCCCAGCGGACCAACGATCTCCGTCAACGAGACGCCGAAGCGGGAATTGTCCTCCTCGACCACGACCACCTCGCCGCGGGCCACGATGCGGCCGTTGACGACGACGTCGACGGGCTCGCCGACCCGGTGGTCGAGCGGCACCACGGCGCCGCGCCCGAGCTTCATCAGGTTCGCCACCGGAATGGTCGCAGATCCCAGCACCACCTGCATGGTGACGGGAATGCGCAGGATGGCATCGACATTGGCGAACTTGCCGGTCTCCTCCGCCGTGCGCGCGGCGATCTCCGCCAGCCGCTCCAGTGGAGATGCATCGCTATGCCCCTCGTCGGACCCCGATGCTCGCGTGGCAGTCTCATAGTCGAAGGATTGCGCCATTTCGTCTCGCCTCTTGGTAATTCCGCTGCCGGAGCGCCGCGTCGTCCTGGACGTATCGCTTTCGCCGACTTCGGCTTCAATGCTTGTTCACTTCGACACCTGCGGTCGCGGCGGGCCCGAGCCCGCTCCGCGCGTCGATCGCGGCGATCGCCTCGTGGGCCTGATCGATCTTCGTGCTCAGCACATTGGCGAGCCGTCCGAGATTTGCAGTGGAATCGTGCGCCGCATTGATGACCGTGTCGAAGGCGCCCGCCGTCTCCTGGACGATGGTCGAGAATTCTCCCTGGTAGCTGCGCAGCCGCGCCAGCTCGCGGTGCATCCGGGTCACCCGCATGCTGGTGAAGGCGAGCGCAATCAGCAGCACGGCATCAACGAGATAGGATATCATCGACGAACTCCCGTTTCTGATCGACGGGATCGGCCACCTGCATGGCGTAATAGCCATCGAGCTGGCCGATCTGACACCAGAACAGCACCTGGTTGTTGCTTTCGAGCCGGGCGAGCGTGCGCGGCGTGGCTTCGAGCTCGAGCACCTGCCCGACCTGGAACTTCACGACGTCGCCGAGGGATATCATCTTCTCGTCGAGCACCGCGCTCAGCGTCACCTCGGTCCGGTGGACCTCGCTCTCCATCTGCTCGCGCCAGCGCGGATCGGTCGCGCGGCCGTCGCTGACGACGACATGGGCGAGCTTCTGCCTGAGCGGGTTGAGCGCGGAGTGCGGAATGATGAGGAACATCTGGCCGCCGCGATAAAGCGCCTGCAGCATGATGTTCGCGCAGATCGACATGTTGCCGCTTCGCCCGATCGCCAGCGAGGCCATGGCGGTCTCGACCCGTTCCACGCGGAAGGTGACGTCGGAGGTCCCGGCAAAGGCGGATTGCAGCGCCTTGGCGAACCGCTCGAACAGCGCCTGGACCAGGCGGATCTCGATGTTCGAGAACGCGCGTTCGACGTCGAGCGGGGGCTCGGCGCCGTCCGACCCGAACATCGCCTCGACCATCGTGAAGACGAAATCGCGGTCCAGCATGATGATGATGCGGGAATCCCACTGCTCGGCATAGAGCACCGCCGCGACCGCGTTGGCCTCGTAGTCCTTGATGATGTCGCCGACGCGGTCGTTGGTGATGCCGTTGACCGAGAAATAGCAGGGCGTTCCGGCCATCGGCTGCAGGCTGTCGGTGCACGACGCTGCCATGCGATCGAAGATCACATTGAGCATCGGCATGCGTTCGATCGATATGCCGGCGGCGTCCAGCAGGTAGTTCGGCAGCTGCTTGCGCTGATCGACCTCGACGTCTTCCATCATCATGCGCGGGCAGCCTTCGGTTCAGCCTCGGTCGGGACGGCCTTGGGACCTGCAATCGTCTCGTTCTCGACGACGTCGATCGACGGCCGCTCGGTGCTCGCGATCATCTTGCGGCCGTGCTCGACCGCGATCTGCGGCATGGCACCGTTCATGAACGCCAGCAGCGTTTGCTTGACGATGATGTAGGGCCGGCACTTCTTCTCGCGCGTCATCTTGATCTTCAGGGCGAAGGGCGAAATGATGCCGTAGGACAGGAAGATGCCGGCGAAGGTGCCGACGAGCGCCGCGCCGATGAAGCCGCCCAGCAGCTTCGGCGACTGGTCGAGCGCCCCCATGGCCTTGATGACGCCGAGCACCGCGGCGACGATGCCGAGCGCCGGCAGCGCCTCGGACACCACCACCAGCGCATGGTAGGGCGTCAGCTTGCTCTTCACGATGGTGTGGATCTCCTCGTCCATCAGCGCCTCGATCTCGTGCGTGCGCGCATTCCCCATGATGATGAGGCGGACATAGTCGCAGATGAACTGGAGCAGCGCGGGATCGGAGAGCACGCTCGGAAACGCCTTGAAGATCTCCGAGGAGGCAGGATCGTCGATATGCGCCTCGACCTCGTTGCGGCCCTTGCCGCGCAGCTCTCGCATCAGCGCATGGAGCGCCCCGAGCAGATCGAGATAATAGCGCTCGCCGGGCACCGCGCCGGTGATGGCCTGCATGCAGGCCACGCCAGTGTCCACCACCGTCTTCCACGGATTGGCCACGATGAAGGTACCGACGGCGGTGCCAAGGATGATCACGAACTCCCACGGCTGCATGAGCACGGCCAGATGTCCGCCCATGGCGGCAAATCCGCCGAGCAGTGCCGCCACCGTGATGAAAATCCCCACGAAACTGCCCAACGCGCCGCTCCATCACCGATCCCACCGGGAATATCTAGTCGGCGAGCCTTGCGCGAAGCTGGCTTCGGTCCCGCCAGCCCCGCGCAAGCATTTCGCGGCAGCTTGAGACGGTGCCGCAGAAGTGGCCGGAGGGACGCGTGTCATGCTATCCACCATCGCGGATTACACCAGACTGACCAAGGACATGGGCAAGTCGCTGACGCAGGTCGCGACGCAGCCCGACGTCAGCCGCGAGACCGACTATTTCCTCAGTCACATCGGCAATGTGAAAACCATCGACGATTTCCTGAAGGACTACCGCCTCTACTCCTATGCGATGAAGGCCTATGGCCTCAGCGACATGACCTATGCCAAGGCGTTCATGCGCAAGGTGCTGACCGAAGGCGTCGGCAACAAGAACACCTTCGCCAACAAGCTCACCGACGTCCGCTACCGCGAATTCGCGGCGGCCTTCAATTTCGCCGCCCTCGGCGGCAGCGCCACCCAGACGGCCCAGGCCACGACCGGGACGGCGACCCAATACATCAGGCAGACGATGGAGCAGAAGGCCGGCGACCAGAACGAGGGCCTGCGGCTGGCGCTCTATTTCACCCGCAAGGCCTCGACCGTCACCACGGCCTACCAGATCCTCGCCGACAAGGCGCTGACGCAAGTGGTTCAGACCGCGCTCGGCCTGCCGTCGACGATCAGCGCGGCCGACATCGACGCCCAGGCCAAGATGATCACGGACAAGATCAAGCTCACCGACTTCCAGGATCCGGCCAAGGTCACCAAGTTCGTGCAGCGCTTCGCCGCGATGTGGGATGCGACCCAGGCCCAGAGCGACAACTCGACCAATCCGGCGCTGGTCCTGATCGGCGGCGCCTCGTCGATGGCCGGCATGGATATCGACATGCTCTCGAAACTTCAGTCCATCCGCTTCGGAAAGTAAGCCATGCAATCGGCTCTCTATGTGGGATTGTCGGCGCAGGTCGCCCTCGAAAAGCGCCTCCAGACGATCGCCAACAACGTCGCCAACGTCAACACCGCGGCGTTCCGCACCGACGTCGTCAAGTTCGAGACCGTGCTGTCGAAAGCGGGCGCGAACCCGGTCGCGTTCTCCTCGCCCGGCGACAACATCATCTCCCGCGAGATGGGCAACATCACCGAGAGCGGCAACCCGCTCGACGTCGCCGTGGTCGGACAGGGCTGGATCGCCTTTGCCGGTCCGAACGGCACGGTCTATACGCGTGACGGTCGCCTCCAGATCGCTCCCAATGGCGACCTTCAGACCGTGTCGGGCTTCCCGGTGGTCGATGCCGGCGGCGCGCAGATCACGCTCGACCCGAACGGCGGTCCGGTCTCGATCGCGCGCAGCGGCGCGATCAGCCAGGACAACAACGAGATCGGCACCATCGGCCTGTTCAACATTCCCGCGGACGCCAATCTCGAGCGCTACGGCAATTCCGGCGTCACGCCCGACCGGCCCGCAACCGCAATCGCCGACTTCTCCCGCGACGGCTTCAAGCAGGGCTATGTCGAGGGCTCCGGCGCCAATCCGATGATGGAATTGACGAAGCTGATCGCGGCCTCGCGCGCCTTCGACGGCACCAATTCGATGATCGAAGGCACCGAGAGCTCGCTCCAGAATGCAATCCGGACGCTGGGCGAACCCGGCAAATAGGCTGCGCCTCGCGCGCATTGAGGTTGGACGGTTTCCTTGAACGCTCTTCGGCAACTCGAGTGGGCGCTGCTGGAGCTTCAGCAGAGCACTCCCCTGGCAAGCGTCAGCGGCGCGATCTCCGAGATCGCGCCGACGCATTTCCGCGTGTCCGGCCTGTCGCGCTTCGTCAGGCTCGGCGAGCTCATCGGCGTCAATTCGGCCGGCAAGCCCCAGATCGGCGAGGTGGTGCGGATCGACAGCGAGGGCATCATCGCCAAGCCCTTCGACCGCCAATTCGCCGGTGGCCTCGGCTCGGTCGCCTACCGGATGCCGCCGCTGTCGTTTGCGCCCGATCCGAGCTGGAAAGGCCGCGTCATCAATGCGCTCGGCGCGCCGCTTGACGGACAGGGTCCGCTCACGCCGGGGTCGCGTGCGGTCTCCGCGGAAGCCGAGGCGCCTTCGGCCATGAAGCGCGCGCGCGTGCACAGGCCGCTGCGCACAGGCGTGCGCGTCATCGACCTGTTCGCGCCGATCTGCGCCGGCCAGCGCGTCGGCATCTTCGCCGGCTCGGGCGTCGGCAAATCGACGCTGCTTGCGATGTTGGCGCGCAGCCAGGGTTTTGACACCGTCGTGCTGGCGCTGGTCGGCGAGCGCGGCCGCGAGGTGCGCGAGTTCATCGAGGACGTGCTGGGCACCGACCGTCATCGCGCCGTCACAATCGTATCCACGGGCGATGAAAGCCCGATGATGCGGCGGTTGGCGCCGAAGACGGCGATGGCGGTGGCGGAGTATTTCCGCGACCGCGGCGAATCGGTTCTGCTGATGGTCGATTCGATCACCCGTTTCGCCCACGCCGCCCGCGAGGTCGCACTCGCCGCCGGAGAGCCCGCCGTCGCGCGTGGCTACGCGCCGACCGTCTTCACCGATCTGCCGCGCCTTCTGGAGCGCGCCGGCCCCGGCGAGGAGGGATCCGGCACGATCACCGGGATCTTCTCCGTGCTGGTCGACGGCGACGATCACAACGAGCCGATCGCCGACACCATCCGCAGCACGCTCGACGGGCACATCGTGCTCTCCAGGCACATCGCCGACCAGGCGCGCTATCCGGCCGTCGACGTCCTGGCCTCGGTCTCCCGCCTCGCCCATAACGTCTGGGATCCCGAGGAGCGCGACTTGGTGAGCAAACTGCGGGCCATGATCGCTAAATACGAGGACACGCGCGACCTTCGCCTGATGGGCGGGTACCAGTCGGGGCGCGATTCGGGCCTCGATCAAGCGGTCGACATGGTCCCGAGAATCTACAACGCGATGCGGCAGGACGCGTCGGCTGCTCCGAGCGCCGATCCTTTCCGCGAGCTCCGGGACATGCTCAAGGGCGACTGAAGCGCGACGAGAATCATCATCGCGTTTGGCAGCTGCACACTTTTCCCGCTGATGTCCCGGAGCGCAGCGCAAGCGCGCATCGCCTCATGTTTTCGACAGATGATTGCGCATGCCGCCACGCATCCAGCGCATGCAAAGGCATGACCGTCACCGGCTTTCATCGTTCGCGCATCCACCGTCCGGGTGGGAGGAGCAGGCTGGCCCGACCAGACGGGCGATTCCGCGCCCGAGGCGACAACAACCGGCGCGTGCAATTCCTGCAAGTTCCCTTGAATATTCCTGACGGATCGTACAAGTTGTGGATGACCTCGCGATGCTCATCCTCGTCATGCACAAGCTTCGATCAACTCGCATCAACGACAGACAACGACGTCCGCGAAATCAAACTGTCGCACAATTGCGTGCGTGTTCGACGTACAGCGTACTGCGTTCACCATCATGTGTTCGGAAGCGTGCGATTGTCTTGAACATTACATTCCCCTGCGACGACATCCGATCTTCGAGACCGTCTTGACTTGATTTTGTTGAGAAGCTCATTCATCGTTTCCGCGGAATACACAAGAAACGTCTGCTTGTGACTTGAACTTCAGGGGCTCCGGTTGAACTACTCCGATCCATCGTCTGCAGGCGACGGCAACTCGGGCTCCCGTGCGGCGATGACGCTGTTGGCGCGCCATCAGCGACGCAGCCCTTCGCGCCGGACCACGCGCCAGGACGCAACGCGGCTTCGGGACGCCGCAGACGATGTTCCGGGGACGAGGTAGATCCATGCCATTGGCGCGAGAGGCCGTCGAGCTGCTGGTTCAAGCGGCGAGAGCCTGGTATTTCGAAGGCAATCAGCATGGACTGCGCGATCGCGAATGGATGGCGCTGCGCTTTCTCGGCCGCGCCAATCGATTCTCGCGCACGCCGTCCGCGCTTGCGGGCTTCATCGGCGCCACCAGGGCGACGGCATCGCAGATCGTGAAGACGCTCGAGAGCAAGTCCTTCCTGGTGCGCAAGCCGTCGCATGAAGACAAGCGTTCCGTCGTGCTCCACGTCACCGCGCAGGGCGAGAAATGTCTGAGCCAGCACGACCCGATCAATCACGTGATGAATGCGGTCAGGTCGCTCGGGACCGATGAATGCGTCAAGCTGCGCGACTCGCTGCGGGAGGTTCTCAATCATCTCGACACGGCCCATCAGCGCCTCGACGCCAGCATCTGCCGGGACTGCATGTTCCTCGCCGAACGCGGCCCGGGCACCGGCAAGGGACGCACGACGGCCGAGTTCATGTGCCGGTTGTATCGCGCGCCAGTGTCGCTCGAGGAGACGGAGTTGCTGTGCACGAGTTTCGAGCGCACCCGCGACCGTCCGAAGATCGAGGAGCATCTCGATCGCGCCCGCGTGGCAAGCCAGAGGTGAGTCGCACGCGGGCCTGTCGCGTGTCGTCCTGCGCTTGGCCAGGACGACGTCATTGCGCGATCTCTCCTCGTCGTTGCGAGCGCAGCGAAGCAATCCGGAATCAGTAGCCTGGATTGCTTCGCTCCGCTCGCAATGACGGAGTGTGGCGCAGCGGCTCGGTCCTCGAATCACCACTGTCATTCCTCGCCACCGGGTCTCGCCTTGCGAACCTGATGGCGGGCTCCGCGTGGAATCCGGCAGGCCGCAGCGTATCGCTGATCACGAGCGTCTCTCGGAATATTGGATCGTCCGGTCAAGCCGGACGATGACACCGAGTGCTTGGCTGCAGACACGGCTTCACAGCCTCGCGGCGCTTTTCGCCCGAGCTTTGCTTCGTCACTTCGCCCTATAACCAAGAGGGCGCAGGGAAGGCCGGGTGCCGGCGGCACCCGCGGTCCACTGCGCGAAAGGCACACGCAGGAAGAACCGCACAGCAGCATACAGGTGAAGCCCAACACACGGCCTTCCCTGCGCGATGGTCGGACGGCTTATGCCGTGCTCTCCCGGGAGCCGAGTTCCTTCTGGCCTCCCTCACCCCGGCGAAAGTCGCCGGCACCGCGCCGGTTGACGCCAGTGCCGCATCCGCCGGGGCTTGACCGTAGCAACGACGGCCAGGACCATACGGTTTTGCCGTACGCACGGCCCGTTGGCGCCACAGGGTCCGACGGCGTTGTGCACGTTGCCATCGGAATATGACGCGACGAACCTGACAGCGCCGCTCGTCCACGCAAAGCCCTGGGCTCACGGAGAGCAATCCGCCCTGCCCACGCCTCTCGCGCACGACGCTGCTGCGTCCACCGCAAGCCCGGCCCTGCGATCACACGACACATGACCGCCCCTCAAGGGCGAGCCGGGATGGGCGACACATACGCCGTTTCCGAATTTCGGTAAAGCGGAATATTTTCGTCCGGACGGATTGACAGGGGCGACACAGGGCGAGAGCTGCAGCCCGGATGGAGCCAACGGGTCGCGCCAATGCGGACCCGATGACGGGCTCCGCGCCAATCCGGGATCGTGAGAGATGCCGAGCGAGCGCCGGATTGCGCTTTCACTCCATCAGGTTGCGAATCGCCACGCAACGAAAAACACCCGGCGGTTTCCCGCCGGGTGCTCGTTCAGATATTCGAGAGGTATTATTACCAGTTGCGCTGAGCGCGGAGGAGCAGGGTGATCGAGTCCTGATCCTTCAGCTCGTAGGCAGCAGCCGGCTTGGCGACCGGGAAGTTGTTGCCGCCGGCGATGACACCGGAATACTTCTGGTCGATGTGGGTCCAGTTCAGGTCGGCCGAGAACGTGAGGTTCTTGACCGGGGTCCAGCGGGTGATCAAACCAACCTGACCGACGTTGAAGTCAGGATTGCACGAGGTCAGGCCCGGAACCGACGAGAAGGCGCCGCCAACTCCGCAGAGGAAGGTCTTCGCGCCGCTGCCGAACTGAGCAGCCGCGTAGGCACCGTAGATCGCGGTGTTCCAGTACGGATCCCAGTTGTGGGTGTAAGCGCCACGGAAGCCCCAGGTCTTGACGGTTTCTTGCTGGCCACCGGTGATGAACACGGTGTCCGGAGCAACAACCGCAGCGACGCTCTGGTAGGCAATGCCCGAGTTGCCGTACGCGACGAACGAGCTACCCGCCAGGTTCTGGAAGTTGTAGCGGGTCGCACCGTCCGTGTAGACGCCCGAGATGTTGATCACGTCACCCGCACCGGTCGGGATGTTCTTGATCGACAGAGCGAGCTGCACGGCCCAACCCCACTTGTCGTCGGGGTGGCCAGTGGGCTCGGTGGCGCCGTAGTAGGCAACGTGGTTGTCATGCGCCGCAACCGACGCCTGGAAGAGACCCCAAGCCTGGTCGACACGCATCATGGCAACGAGGTTCGGAGAACGCGAACCGCCGATGGCGTTGGCACCCAGCGCACCGGTGGTCAAACCGGCGATCGCAGCAGCACCCGCCGCAGAGCTGATGTTGAAGTTGCCGGCCTGATAGTAGGCCGTCGCATCTTCAGCCGAGAACGACGCCGTGATGCCCTGACCGAAGTCAGCGGTGTAGGAGAACTGGTTGACACCAGTGACCGTGCCGCTGCCGCCGACGAGACCGTCGAAGTTGTTGCCGGGATAGTTGGTCCAGGGCGCGTCGAACTGCGACACGGCCTTACCCATCGTGAAGCCGGCGAACTGGATGAAGGCGTAGTACACGCCGAGCGAACCGCCCGAGGTGCCGCCGTCCGTCGGGTTGATCGACGAACCGACCAGCGCAGGCGCCGCACCGGCATTGTTGAGGGCCAGCGTGCCGGTATAGGCAGTGCCGCCGAACGCAGAACCCGTGCCCTGATAGCCGCCGGTGGTCCAGGAGAACGTCGCATCGAAGAAGGTGCGGACGACGCCGTATTCGGTCGCGGTGCGCGTGTCGATGTTGAGGTCCTGACGAGCGCGCATGGTGTAGTAGTTGCTCAGGCGGTTGTGCGCACCGGCCGGGGAGCCGATCGCCGCGCCGTAGACGCTGTTCGTGCCCAGCGCGACTTCAGCGCGCAGGTAACCACCCAGCTTGATGCAGGTGTCGGTGCCCGGGATGTAGTAGAAACCCGCACCATACAGGGAGCAGATCTTCACGTATTCGACCGCCTTGGCCTTCACGGGCAGATCGGCTGCCTGCGCTCCGCCCACGGCGATCAGACCCGCCGCTGAGCCGAGCAAAAGGCTCTTAACCAACTTCATGTTAAACCTCCAAGTTGCTCTTCAGGGATGGTCACTGACCGGGACGGCCAATTCCCCAACTCCCTCTAAATCACCGCTTTCGGCTCCTTCGCGTCTTCGGACACACCCGCATGAACGCGAGGGACTTAAGCGAATGACCTAAACGGGACGACCTTGGGATGCCCCCCTCCGTCGCGTGATCACCATGATCGATGCCCCACGCACACACAACAAGAGAACGTCGCGAAACGGACCTATGAAGCGTGTTTTCCGACGGGTGTTGCACAAAAATCACGCGAGCTCCGGGCTCGCCCTGTGCAGCAACCTATTGAAAAACAACAGGAATTATTGTTTCACGTTGCTGTGATACGGACAATCGTTCAGGGAACCCGCCGCGCTGCCCACAGTCGGCACGACGCCGGGCCGGGCTTGAGATCTTCTCTGGGACGCGAATCGAGCGTCCTCTTATCGTGATCATTTCAATCACCGGCGGTCACTTCGGCGACGGTTCCAATGTCCGAAGAGAGCAGGAAGATATTAGCCGCTCCAAGCCGGCTGGCCTCCCCCACGACCGCGCTTCGTTTGTGCTCCTGCCGGACCGCGCAGAAATCGTGCGAAAGATTTTCGAGCTCGCGATTGGAGGAATGGGGAACTGCGCACTCGCGAATTATCTCGATGAGCGAACGGTAGCGAGCTCTACCTAGTCTCTACATTGGGACCACACCACGATCGGCTACATGCGCAGGAACCGCGCGACTTACGGCGAGTACATTCGCTGCCGGTCACAAGAAGGGCATCCCAAGCGGTCCCCCGATCTCATAGACGAGCCTACTTTTGACGCCGCGCAGATCGCGCGCCAGCAGAACCTTGCCCATCGCACCCACGGGAAATGATCTTGCGAACATCTTCGGCGGCCTATGCTCGTGTGCCTGTTGTGGCAGCGAGGTCATATTCCATCGCATTTCGAATGTGCAGGTTCTTGTGTGCGAGCGCGTGTTAGACGACGGCGCCTGCAGCCGCTCGGCTCGGACATACAAGGATTTCGAGATCGGTGTTCTCGCTTTATGGCTCACCCGGCGCTGCTCGACAAAGTAAGCGTAAGAGCAGAGAGCGGTGCGGCTAAATCTCGTCGAGGAGATCAAGGACTTTCCGCGGACCAGCGGCGATCCCTACGCATCGCCACGCAACGAAAAACACCCGGCGGTTTCCCGCCGGGTGCTCGTTCAGATATTCGAGAGATATTACCAGTTGCGCTGAGCGCGGAGGAGCAGGGTGATCGAGTCCTGATCCTTCAGCTCGTAGGCAGCAGCCGGCTTGGCGACCGGGAAGTTGTTGCCGCCGGCGATGACACCCGAATACTTCTGGTCGATGTGGGTCCAGACCAGGTCGCCCGAGAACGTGAGGTTCTTGACCGGGGTCCAGCGGGTAATCAAGCCAACCTGACCGACGTTGAAGTCAGGATTGCACGAGGTCAGGCCCGGAACCGACGAGAAGGCGCCGCCAGCTCCGCAGAGGAAGGTCTTCGTGCCGCCGCCGAACTGAGCAGCCGCGTAGGCACCGTAGATCGCGGTGTTCCAGTACGGATCCCAGTTGTGGGTGTAAGCGCCACGGAAGCCCCAGGTCTTCACGGACTCCTGCTGGCCACCGGTGATGAACGTGGTGTCCGGAGCAACAACCGCAGCGACGCTCTGGTAGGCAATGCCCGAGCTGCCGTACATGAGGAACGAGCTACCCGCCAGGTTCTGGAAGTTGTAGCGGGTCGCGCCGTCGGTGTAGACGCCCGAGACGTTGATCACGTCACCCGCACCGGTCGGGATGTTCTTGATCGACAGAGCGAGCTGCACGGCCCAACCCCACTTGTCGTCGGGGTGGCCAGTGGGCTCGGTGGCGCCGTAGTAGGCAACGTGGTTGTCATGTGCCGCGACCGACGCCTGGAAGAGACCCCAAGCCTGGTCGACACGGACCATACCGACGAGGTTCGGAGAACGCGAACCGCCGATGGCGTTGGCACCCAGCGCACCGGTGGTCAAGCCGGCGATCGCACCAGCACCCGCCGCAGAGCTGATGTTGAAGTTGCCGGCCTGATAGTAGGCCGTCGTATCTTCAGCCGAGAACGACGCCGTGATGCCCTGACCGAAGTCAGCGGTGTAGGTGAACTGGTTGACACCAGTGACCGTGCCCGAGCCGCCGACGAGACCGTCGAAATTGTTGCCGGGATAGTTGGTCCAGGGCGCGTCGAACTGCGACACGGCCTTACCCATCGTGAAGCCGGCGAACTGGATGAAGGCGTAGTACACGCCGAGCGAACCGCCCGAGGTGCCACCGTCCGTCGGGTTGATCGACGAACCGACCAGCGCAGGCGACGCACCGGCAGTGTTGAGGCCCAGCGTGCCGGTATAGGCGGTGCCGCCGAACCCAGAACCCGTGCCCTGATAGCCGCCGGTGGTCCAGGAGAACGTCGCATCGAAGAAGGTGCGGACGACGCCGTATTCGGTCGCGGTGCGCGTGTCGATGTTGAGATCCTGACGAGCGCGCATGGTGTAGTAGTTGCTCAGGCGGTTGTTTCCACCCGCCGGGGAGCCGGTCGCCGTACCGTAGACGCTGTTCGTGTCCAGCGCGACTTCAGCGCGCAGGTAACCACCCAGCTTGATGCAGGTGTCGGTGCCCGGGATGTAGTAGAAGCCGGCGCCGTACAGGGAGCAGATCTTCACGTACTCGACCGCCTTGGCCTTCACGGGAAGATCAGCTGCGAACGCACCGGAGCTGGCCATCAGGCCCGCAGCGGCACCGAGAAGAAGTGTCTTCGTAAGCTTCATTAGTAAACCTCCAGGTCGGTTCAGGGGGCCGGCTCCTCGCCGGAGCCGCTCTACCCGCTTATTTCCGTTCAATTCAGATCCGCACTGAAGGTCCGGACTGAAACGACAGTGAGGTGCCCCCCCTCCGTCGTGACTCACGTATAGTTTAGAAAATCAATGGCCTCAATTTATTGATTTCGTGAATTTGAAGATCGGGGCGGGATGTTGCTCAGGCGCAACAGCGCGATCCGACGCGCCTAAGCTACGTAAGCAAAAGAAAAAGCCCCCAGGGGGCATCCCGAGGGCTTTCTTGGAGGTCTCACAGCGCTGTCCATCGAGTTGGTCAAGAGCAGCAAGCTTGAGTGCAATGACGAATAACTCAATCAATTGTTTTTTGCAAGCATTTGAAGTTCGAATTGGTTGCCGCCACGCGACAATCCGCCACCCCCATCCTGCGCAATAGTCGAGACGTTGCCGCGATTTCCCTTTAAAATGCCGTCCAAGGGAAATGAGGAGCCACATGTTCGAGAAAAAACTCGACAGGGCGATCACGGAATTCATTTGGAATGTCGTCGAGATCAACTCCCAGCTGGAGGACATCCATACCAGCTGGGCCGCACTATTGGGGATTACCGAGCCCCAATGGCTGATCCTGATGGCTGTCACGGAGCTGGATGAGGGGCGAGGTGTCGCTGGAATCGACATCGCGAACAAGCTGCGGGTCCATCCGGCCTATGTGACCAACCAAACCAAGAGCCTCGAAAAGAGCGGCTTCCTGTCGCGACGGCCGGCCGAGGACGATGCGCGCTTCGTCCTGATGTCGCTGACGACGAAAGCGGCGGCGGAAATCGAAAAGCTGTCCAAGCGAAAGCTGGCCTTGAACTCGACTTTGTTCAATGACCTCGACGAAAAGACCCTCACCGAGCTGAACGCAGTGCTCGCAACGATGGCCAAAAATGCCCGGCTGGCGGCGCGCCTCCTTGCAATCGACGTTTCCTGATCCGCCGATGGGAAGCCGGCGTTGGGACGTCGGATGTTTGTCGGCCGGAGACGACCCTGGCGGCAGTCGTGTTCGACAACCATCACGCCGGCTAGAGGTACGTCACGGGCTCGATTTGACGGACGGCCCCTAGACTGCTGCAGAGCCATTCGAGGATGAAATCGTCCACAGCGACGAAATTCTCAACTTCGCCCAAGGGGTGGGGGATGCGGTTCGGCACGACGACGAAGCAAGCGGCTCCGGCCTGCCGGTAGCCGGCTTGCAGCTCGAGAGCGTCCTGCTCCCATATCATTGAGCGGCTTCCGACTGCCATGAGGAGCGGGCATGGTATCCGGCGCAACGGGAGCGGCGGAGCTGCCGCGGTCCCGTGCTCAGCGGCCTGCCCGGAGCGAGTCATCCAGCGCAATGATGCCCGGCGCATGACGGGCGACAGAAGGCCGCCGTCGCAAACCGCGGCAGCAATCCTGCGGTCGGACAAGGCCACGCGGGACGCATGAATGGCGCCTGCCCCCTCGCCATAGATCGCGATCCGCTGTTGACCGACATCCGGGCGAGCCTCCAGATAGTCCAGCCAGCATTGCAACATATGCTCCGGCTTGAAGGAGTGACGCGCAGATGGAACGCCGGCATCGACCAGC
The DNA here is from genome assembly GCF_011602485.2 of Bradyrhizobium sp. 1(2017). NCBI lineage: Bacteria > Pseudomonadati > Pseudomonadota > Alphaproteobacteria > Hyphomicrobiales > Nitrobacteraceae > Bradyrhizobium > Bradyrhizobium sp. 1(2017). The sequence goes on from NZ_CP050022.2 coordinate 6,681,591, forward strand.
AGGAGCGAGACGCTCTGGAAGCGTGAGGCGGGCAGCAACCTGCTCATCATCGACCCCAGAGTGATTTCCTCGTCACTGATGCAGACCAGCACGGGCGGGGAAGGTTGCCGGGGAGGCGTCGGCAGAAAGAAGCCGGTCAGCGTGCCCTGACCGAAACAGTCGATCGTCACACGCTCGATCGCCGGACCGGCGTCATCCTGGAAACCCGTGAGGCTGATCCTGACCTTCTCTGCCAGGTCCACGCTTTCCAGATCTCCTGCGCACGAAAGGCTCCTTACAACTTCCAGGGCGGTCAACGAGCACAGCCACGCTTCCGCCGCAGCTTGAAGCGAACCCTCTTCGCGCGCAGACGCGGCTTGGGTTCTGTAGCCGTCTGCAACCTTCAACCAGTCTGCAATTCGCGTGCGCCTGCGCGTGCCGCACACAAGTTCTGCAACCGACAGACTTTCGAAGAAGCTCGACGCCCGATTCCGCAAGCGGGCGAGGCTTCGGCCGGTGCCGTCGCACAAGCCGTCAGGCCAGCTGTCAATTTCCATGTCCGCCCCCGAACGCCGTCGTCAACGTGGGCCAGATTTGCCGACTTCGCCGTCAGCGCGGCGCCCAAACCAACTTCCACACAAATTCGCTGGAATAATCGTCATCGCTGCCGCAATCGTCACGTCTCAGCTCCGTTGCTGATGCAATGTTCTGTTCGCCACCCTGCCATTTTTGTTTTTCCGGTTTCGTATTTTTTTGTTGCGATAGACGACTAAAAAAATCTTGTTCGATAATAGAAGAGGCGAAGATCGATCGGTTCAACTTGTCGTGAATTCCTGCGGCGGCATTCGATGGGCGCTATGCAGAGGAAGATCGAACAGACCGCGCTGCTCGTCGATCGGTAGACGGAGCAGAAAGGCGTAATCACGCCCCAACAGCACGACGCGACCGACGTCGGGTGCGACTCATCAGAATTTCGTCTGAACGGAATCTCAGGGGAGAGCTTGTCGCGTGGCCCGCCCCCGCCCCGCGCCGCAAGATCGTGTCGCCGCAACCGGAACGCAGCGCGTTCCGAGTTGGGATAGTCACCACGCCGATCGAGATTGCTGCACGCCTCCGGCCACGCACTCCGCAGCCAATCTTGTATGCATTATCCCAGTTGCCATCCTCGCGGACTTCGCTTTACATGCCGGCAACGCGCCCGCGGATGACGGCCGGGGCCAAAAATCACACACATTGTCAAAGGGGCGAAGCATGGCGCGCAACATATTGATTCTGGGAGCCTCTTACGGCTCCCTGCTGGGCACGAAGCTGCTGATGGCAGGGCACAATGTGACCCTGGTCTGCCGCGCCAAGACGGCGGAGCTGATCAACCGCGACGGTACCGAGGTGCGCATCAAATTGCGCGACGAGGCGGTGCACCGGGCGATCTTCTCGCGCAACCTGCCCGGCAAGCTGGATGCAGTGACGCCGGCCAATGTCGACCTATCCCGCTACGATCTGGTCGGCCTTGCGATGCAGGAGCCGCAATACACCAACCACACGGTGCGCGTTCTCATGGTCAAGATCGCCGCGGCGAAGCTGCCGTGCCTGTCGATCATGAACATGCCGCCGCTGCCCTATCTGAAGCGAATCCCGGCGCTCGCGGACATGGACCTCGAGGAAGCCTATACCAATGCGCAGGTGTGGGAGCGGTTCGAGCCTGGTCTGGTGACGCTGTGCTCGCCCGACCCGCAGGCGTTCCGTCCACCGGAGGAGGCCGCGAACGTGCTTCACGTCGGCCTGCCCACCAACTTCAAGGCGTCGGTCTTCGCCGACGAGAGGCACAACAAGGTGCTGCGCGAGCTCGAGGCCGACATCGACGCGGTGACGCTCGACGGGCTCGACGTGCCGGTGAAGCTGAAAGTGTTCGATTCTCTGTTCGTGCCGCTGGCGAAATGGTCGATGCTGCTCACCGGCAACTACCGCTGCATCACGCCCAACGAGCCGCAGTCGATCCGCGACGCCGTGCATGGCGATCTGAAGCGCTCGCAGACGATCTATGACCATGTCGACGCGATCGCGCGCCGCCTCGGCGCCGATCCGCAGGACCAGGTGCCGTTCGCGAAATATGCCAAGGCCGCGGAAAGCCTGCTCAAGCCGTCCTCGGCGGCCCGCGCGGTCGCGAGCGGCGCCCCCTTCATCGAGCGCGTCGATCTCCTGGTGAAGCTGATCTCGCATCAGCTCGGCGTGCCCAACCCCGAGATCGACCGCACGGTCGAGACCGTGGACCAGAAGCTGAACGAGAAGATCGTGCAGGGCGGATCCGGCGCGCAATAGCGCGCCGTTCCGGCGGGCGCCGCGCGCACGCTCGCAAATCACGGCAAGCCGGGCCAAAAGTTCGAACAGCGGGGCGCGAACAAATGAGGCGAGCGCGGGATGCCGGCCGCTGCCCTCCGACGTCGAACGCTCATCGGCCTAGCTAACGGGTCCCGAGTTCACAGATCCTGATCTTCGTCATGCCATGCCGAGCGTGAGATTCGTCTCACCTCTGCACTGCCGCTCGCCCTGGAGTTCGACGCAACGCTGTTCCCGGTGTGGCGAAAACTCAATGACGGTCGCCGCACGCCACGATCGTCGCGCCGTCACAGCCAGCCCACGCACGAACCGCTGATATCACGACTGCGTGAGACGACGACACGCCGCTGTCATATCCCGGCGCTTGACGAGCAAAGCGCGCCAGATCGGCGCGAATGGGCGCTCTTTTGGTGCACTCCCTTCATTCGCGCAAACGTTGCATGCGCCCAGCACGGCCTCGGTTTCTTGCCGAGTCACCGAAGAAATGAGCAACATACCTTTTTAAGTCAGGTGTTTATCACCTGTTTGCCGGTCTGCTGTTCCGGCGCGATCGCAATGCTCGGCTGAGAGAAACAAGAAGAACAACAACAATGGATCAGGCGATGCTGAGCGTCGTCCGCGCGGTCGAGGCAGGCGCGACGACGATGAAAGGCGTGATCGACGCCACCGGGCTGTCCCGCCTCAAGATCGAACGTGCGTTGGGTGCGCTGGAGAAGCAGAAGCTGCTGGCCCGCGACGGCCAGGGCTTTCGCGCGACCGGCCTGCCGAAGACGGCGCGGCCCGCCCGGCAATGCGGCTCATGCAACGCCTGCTGCGATATTCTGGAGGTGGCCGCCGTCGACAAGCCGGTGAACCAGCTCTGCAGGCATTGGCAGACGGGCACGGGATGCACCATTTACGATCGCCGCCCGCAGATGTGCCGGTCGTTCGTCTGTGCCTGGCTGCAGGGCCATCTCGACGATTCCTGGTTTCCCGCGCAGGCGGGCCTCGTGGTGCATTTCAGCCAGGATGCGGTCAATGTGACGGTCGATGACGAATGTCCCGACCGCTGGCGCGAGGAACCGTATTTCAGCAAGCTCGTCGAATGGTCGCTGAACGGGATCAGGCGGATCGGCAACCGTGGCTATGCGACCCTCGTGGTCTCCGGCGCCGACCGATTCCTGCTGCTTGGACGCACGTTGGTTCGCGACCCGACGCCGTTCGGAACCGCGTTCCTGCCGCTCACCGCCGATACTTTCCGGTTCTGGCGGGCGAAGTCGCCGGAGCATTTGCAGCGGCTGCACGAACGCATCGCCGAGATCGAGCGCATCAGGCAGGAGTTCGGCTCCTGCACCATCCCCGAGACCGGGGATGACGATCCACAAGCTCCCTATCGGCCCGCACTTCTACGGTTGTCGCATCACGCCTGAACTCCGCCGTGGGCAACGCGGCCCGATTCGCGCGGTAGCGCTCGACGCGCCCCGGCCGGGTTGATAAGCCGCTGTCCGCGAATGACGGGGACTTGAGTCGGGGACATGACGGTTGCGATCGAGATGGGGCAGACCACGGCAGGCGCCGCGGCGGCCATGGACCTCGAGGAACTGCTGGCGACCCGTCTCCTGGTGCAGGGCAATTCGGGCTCCGGCAAGTCGCATCTGTTGCGGCGGCTGCTGGAGCAGAGCGCGCCCTGGGTGCAGCAGGCCATCATCGACCCCGAAGGCGATTTCGTCACGTTGGCCGAGCGCTTCGGCCATCTGGTGATCGAGGCCGAGGATCACACCGAGCGCGGCCTTCAGGTCGCCGGCGAGCGCGCGCGGCTGCATCGCGTCTCCACCGTGCTCAATCTCGAAGGCCTCGATGCCGAGAACCAGATGCGCCGTGCCGCCGCGTTCCTCGGCGGGATGTTCGACGTCGACCGCGACCATTGGTACCCGATGCTGGTGGTGGTCGACGAGGCGCAGCTGTTTGCGCCGGCGGTGGCCGGCGAAGTCTCGGACGAGGCGCGCAAACTCTCGCTCGGCGCGATGACCAATCTGATGTGCCGCGGCCGCAAGCGCGGCCTCGCCGGCGTCATCGCGACGCAGCGGCTGGCGAAGCTCGCCAAGAACGTCGCGGCGGAAGCCTCCAACTTCCTGATGGGCCGCACCTTCCTCGACATCGACATGGCGCGCGCCGCCGATCTGCTCGGCATGGAGCGGCGGCAGGCCGAGGCCTTTCGCGACCTCGAGCGTGGGCAATTCATGGCGCTGGGACCTGCGCTCTCGCGCCGTCCGCTCCGCTTGAACATCGGCCCGACCGACACGAGCCCGCGCAATTCGACGCCGCGGCTGATGCCGCTGCCGGAAGCGACCCTGGAGGATGCGCGCGCCGTGATCCTGGCCGCGCCCCCGCCCGATGCCAGCCGGCCGCAGCGAAGGCCGGCGCCTGACCTGCTCGAGCAACTGCGCGCCGCAAGGGCGGCCGCCACGCCGGAGATCCGGCCCGAGATCGCCGAGGTGCCGGTGAGCGCGGAAGAGCTGGCGGAGCGGCGCGAGCGCGTGGACCGCACCCTTCGCGCCGTGCTGGCGGAGCCCGATGCCGGCTTCCGCGCCATCGGCGTGCTCTATCAGGAGTTCGTGGTCCGCTGCCGCATCGAGGGACTCGGCGCCGCGGTGCCCGATCTCAACGAATTCCGCCGCATGCTGACGCATGCGCGGGCCGGGCTCGGCGCGGAGCTTGCGGAAGACGACGCCTGGCAGGACGTGTCGCTGCGCGCCTCGATCCTGCCCGACGACATGCAGGGCGTGTTCATGATGATCGCGCGCGCGGCCAAGGAAGGCTGGCCCTGCCCCGGGGACGCCGCGATCGCGCGCGCCTATGGCTCGCATTCGCTGCGCCGCGCGCAGCGGCTGCTCGGCTATATGGAGGAGCAGGGCCTGATCGTCGTCCAGCTCGACGGCGGCGGACGCCGGATCGTGACGCTGGTGGAGCTCGCCTGGGCGACGGCGCCGGGCGATCCCAATGGCGACGATTTGCCGGCAGAACCTGCACAGAGCGCCGCGGCGCTCTGATCCCGGCGATTTAGAAGCGTCTCATCGTCAGGCCGCCTCGAAACTGCGGGCTGCATCGGGCGAACGGCGCGCCTCGTCCGCAAACATGCGGCGATAGAGCAGGACCGAGACGAGCCAGGCCACCGCGAACAGCGCGATCACGACGAAGCCGACATTCGCCAGCGACTCGTTGAGGCCGTCGACCACCGACCAGATGCCGCCGGACAGGCCGAGCCGCTCCGCGATCAGGCCGAACGCCTCGACGCCACCGATGAACAGCGCAACCGCGACGGAGGCCCCCGTGATCGTGAGATTGTACCAGAGCTTGCGCAGGGGATCGACGAAGGCCCAGCGATAGGCGCTGACCATCAGCGCGGAGTCGGCGGTATCGACCAGCGCCATGCCGGCCGCGAACAGTGCCGGAAAGACCAGCACGTCGGCGAGTGCAGCACCGCGCGCGGCTTCGCCGGCGGAGATGCTGAGCAGGCCGATCTCGGTCGCGGTGTCGAAGCCGAGCCCGAACAGCAATCCGAGCGGATACATATGCCAGGGCTTCGTCACCAGGCGGAACATCGGGCCAAGCAGCCGCGCCAGGAATCCGCGCTTGGCGAGCAGCGCATCGAGACCTGCGGCGTCGTGAACGCCCTGCGCGCGCGCCAAGCGGAACGTCCGCCACAAGCCGGCGAAGATGGCGAGATTGATGGCCGCGATCACCAGCAGGAACAGCGCCGAGACCGACGTACCGATCAGCCCGCCGATCTCCTTGAGCAGGCTGTCGCCGCCAAGGCTCACGACGCCGAGCGCCAGCAGCATGGTCGCGACCACGACCACGGTGGAATGGCCGAGCGCGAAAAAGAGACCGACGCTGCGCGGCGCGCCGCCCGCCTGCATCAGCTTGCGCACGACATTGTCGATGGCGGCGATGTGATCGGCATCGACGGCGTGGCGCAGGCCAAACACCCAGGCGAGCAGCGCGGTCGCCATCACCGTGGGACGATCGCCGAACGCCGCGAAGGCCCAGGCCCAGGCAGCGACATTGGCGGTGACGAGCCCGCCGAACAGCAACGCCACGCCGGGCTCGACCGCCCGCAAAGACCATCTCGTCAAGATCCCAATCCGTCCGTTGCACGCCCCGCCGCGCCACCGGTATGATATTTTCATAGAATTCTCACACTGGCCAGTCCGGGCTTTGGCCTGCCGACCGCCTATGCGAGTTTGCGGGAGGTCGTCATGCCCGGGTTTGTCCCGGCCATGACGGCGTAGATCCGTCAGCTCCCCCTACGCCGCCTCGGAACCACCCAGATAGGCATCGCGGATGCGGGGATCGTCCTTCAATGTCCGCGCCGGGCCTGACAGCACGATCTTGCCGGTCTGGAGCACATAGGCTTCGTGCGCGATCTCGAGCGCGAGGCTGGCATTCTGCTCGACCATGAACACCGAGACGCCCTCCTGGTTGATGGTACGGATCAGTTCCAGCACGCGATCGACATAGAGCGGTGACAGGCCCATGGTCGGCTCGTCCATCACGATCATGCGGGGGCGGCTCATCAATGCGCGCGCCATCGCCACCATCTGCTGCTCGCCGCCGGAAAGCGAGCCGGCGCGCTGCGGCAGCCGCTGGCCGAGCTTCGGGAACAGCGTGAGCATCCTGTCGAGATCCTGCGCGACCGCGTCGCGGTCGTTACGCACGAAGGCGCCCATCAGGATGTTCTCGCGGACGCTCATGTCGGCGAACAGCCGCCGCGCTTCCGGCACCGAGGCGATACCGCGGCGGACGATCTGCGGCGTGGTCAGCCCGATCAAGGAGACGCCATCGAACGTCACGTCACCGGAGCGCGGCTTCACCAAGCCCAGGATGATCTTCATCGTCGTCGACTTGCCGCTGGCATTGCCGCCGAGCAGGCAGACGATGTGGCCGCGCCCGACCGCTATCGACAGGTCGAAATGCACCTGGGCCTGACCGTAGAAGGTATTGACGTTCGACAGCGCCAGCAGCGGTTCGGGAGAAAGGTTGGTCATGCCGCGCTCTCCTGCTTTGTCGCCAGCCCGTGGCCGAGATAGGCCTCGATCACCTTGGCATCTCTCCGTACTTCTTCGCCCGGCCCTTCCGCGATCTTCTTGCCCTCGTCCATGACGATGACGCGATCGGAGAGGCGCATCACCATCTCCAGCTTGTGCTCGATCAGGAGGATGGTCAGCCCTTCCGCCTTCAGCTCGGCGACGAGCGCCTGCATCTCCGCGGTTTCGGTCGGATTCATGCCGGCGGTGGGCTCGTCCAGCAGCAGCAGACGGGGCTTCAACGCCAGCGCACGGGCGATCTCGACACGGCGGCGGTTGGCATAGGACAGGCTATAGGCCGGCTGATCGATCCGCGGCAGCAGCCGCTCGCCGAAGCGGGCGAGGATGGCCCTCACCTCCTCGCGCAGCCGCTCCTCTTCAGCCTTGACGCTGCCGGGACGCAGCAGCGCGAGGCCCAATTCCAGCAGCGGACCGATCACCGGCACGGCCGGCCTGACCGCGCGCAGTCGCGTATGCGCGCCGATCAGCACGTTGTCCATCACGCTGAGATTGCCGAAAACGCGGCCGAGCTGGAAGGTGCGTGCGATACCTTCGGCCGCGAGTCGTTCCGGCGACAGGCCCGTGATGTCCTCTCCCTCGAAGTGGACCACGCCGCCATCGGGCCGGTCGAGGCCGGTCACGAGGTTGAACAGCGTCGTCTTGCCGGCGCCGTTCGGGCCGATGATGCTGATGAGCTCGCCTTTGGAAAGGTCGAGATCGATGGCGTCGACCGCGGTGAGGCCGCCGAAGCGGCGCGTCAAGCCGCGCAGGGACAGCATCGAGTTCAGCTGCTCCACCATCAGATCGTCCCCAGCAGGCCCTGCGGCCTGAACCGCACCAGCAGCAACAGCACGATGCCGTAGATCAGGATGCGGTACTCCGCCGCGATCCGGAAGACTTCCGGCAGGCCGACCAGCGCGACCGCTCCAAGGATGGCACCGACGACATTGCCGAGGCCGCCGAGGATGACGACCGTGAGCGCCAGGATGGATTGCTGCGTGTTGAAGGTCTCGTGGTTGATGTAGGAGTAAAGATGCGCGGCAATGCCGCCGCTGATGCCGGCGGCGAAGCCGCCGAAGATGAAGGCGAGCGACTTGTAACGGTTGAGGCTGAGGCCATAGGCGCGCGCGGCGGTATCGTCGTCGCGGATGGCGCGGAAGCTGCGGCCGAGATGCGAGGCCAGCAGACGTCCCTGGAGCAGGGCGAGCACGACCATCACCGCAAGGCTGAACCAGTAGATCGACGTCGGACTGATCAGATCGTAGCCGAACAGCGACAGCGGCGGAATGCCGGAGATTCCAATCGGACCGCGTGTGACGCTTTCCCAATTCAGGATCACCAGCGCCACGATCTCGCCGATGGCCAGCGTTGCGATCGACACGTAATGCCCACGCAGGCGGAACGATGGCGAAATCAGAAGCGTGCCGAGTGCGGCGCTCATCAGGCCGCCGCCGATGATGGCAAGGCCGACGGGGACAGCCAATATCAGCGACAGCAACGCGGACGTGTAGGCGCCGATGGCGAGCAGCGCGGCATGACCGAGCGAAACCTGCCCCATCGTGCCCGCGACCAGCGTGAGACTCAGCGCGAGCATGCCGAGCAGCCAGGCGTTGATCAGGGTCTGGAGCACGTAGAACGACACCGGAAACAGCGGCAGGATCAAAAAGCCGGCGACGGCGACCAACAACGCCCAGCGCGGAATGTGCACCGGGCGGCTCGGTGCGATGAACGTGCCGGTGAGCGGCTCGGGCGGTGCCTGCCGCGCGCTGACGAACAGGCCGTTCGGCCGCAGCACGAGCACGACGACCAGGAGCAGGAAGGCGAACAAATTGCGGTAGCTGGTGCCGAGCACGGCGACGCCGTAGCTCTCGACCAATCCGAGCAACAGGCTGCCGATCACCGCCCCCGGCACGTTGCCGGCGCCGCCGACGACTTCCGCGACGACGCCCTTGAGCGTCGCCTGAAGGCTCATCGCGGTGTCGATCTGGTTGTAGTACATGCCGACCAGCATGCCGGACACGCCGCCGAGCGCCGACGCGATGCCGAACACGGTCTGATTGACGCGGTTGACGTCGACGCCCATCTGCATGGCGGCGTCGCGATCCTGCGCGGTGGCACGCACGGCCCAGCCGAGCTTGGTGTAACGCAGGAACACGAACAGCAGCAGCGCGCTGCTGAGGCCGACACCCGCAATGAGCAGATCAAGCAGTCCGATCGTCCCGCCACCGACCTGGAAGCGGACATCCGGCAACTGGCTCGGAAGCGCCCGCGGATTGGGCGAGAAGGTCAGCATCACCAGCTGATCGAGCACGAAGCTGATGCCGATGGTCGCGAGCAGCGGCGCAATGCGAACGGAGTTCTGGAGCGGCCGCAGACCAAACCGCTCGATGATCAACCCGACGATCGCCGCAACGGCAGCGACCACAATGATGGTGAGCGGGAGCGGCGTATGCAGCTGCACCACCGCGACCCAGCCGATATAGGCGCCGACGAGGTAGATCGAGCCTTGCGCAAAGTTGATCAGCCGGCTGACGCCGAAGATCAGCGCGAGCCCGACCGCAACGAGGGCATAGACATTGCCGACGATCAGCCCGTTGATCGTGTAATCGAGCCAGGAAGACAAACGTTGGTCCCCGCGTGGAAAGAAAGGCGGCCGGAGCGGCGCGCTCCGGCCATCATGTCAGGTCGGCTTGCCGTCCCAGAGCGCGAACTGCCCCTTGCGGACGACGAGCTCGGCGTTCATGGCGCCCTTGACCCGGCGGGTCGCGACGTCGAACGTCGCGGTGCCGAAGATGACGCTCGGAACGTCCTTGACCTTGGCGAAGGCGTCGCGGATCGCCTTGCGGTCGGTGCCGCCGATCTTCACCACGGCAGCCGCCATGTTCATCGCATCATAGGCGTAGGCGTTGAAAGCATCGGGCTCGAGCCCGTTGTATTTGCTCTTGAAGCCCGCAATGAATTTCTGCACCTCGGGCCGCGGGTCTTCCGGAAAGTAGCGCGTACCGACATGGACGTCCTCGACGGCCTCGCCGCCCAGCTCCAGAAATTTCGGCGAGTAGACCGAGCTTGCCGCGCAGATCACCTGCTTCAGCCCGACCTGCCGGGCCTGACGCGCGATCAGCGCGCCATCGGAATAATAGGAGATCAGGATCAGACCGTCCGGATTGGCGTCGCGCACGCGCACCAGCGTGGAGCGGAAGTCGCGCTCCTCCGCGATGTAGCCCTCGGTCACCGCGATCTCGGCGCCGTATTCCTTGGCGGCCTTGACGAAATAGTCCCGGCTGGTGCGGCCCCAATCGGTGTTGAGGTGCAGCACCGCGAGCTTCTTCAGGCCGAGCCGCTTCACGGCATAGGACGCCAGCAGCGGTTGCTCGTCGGCCTGGCTCACGGACGTGCTCCACATGAAGTCGCCACCCTTGGTAAAATCGGGGTGCGAATTGGTGAAGCCGAACTGCACGAGGCCGCCGCGCTGATAGATCGGCGAGGCCGCCATCGAGGCCGGGCTCGAGAAATCGCCGAGCTCCATGACGATGCGGGGATCGGATAGGAACTTTTGGGCGATCGCCACCGACTGGCGCGGGTCGCTCTGGCTGTCCTCGAACTGGTAGGCGAGCTTGCGGCCGCTGATGCCGCCGGCAGCCTGGATCTCGTCGAGTGCGAGATCGAAGCCCTGCTTCCACTGCGTGCCATACTGTGCATTCGGTCCCGTGAGGGGTCCGCTGACGCCGAGCAGGATCGGCTCGGAGGATTGCGCGAACGCGGCGCGCGAAAAGGCCGCGCCCGCCATCATCGCGCCGAAAGAGCCTTTGACCAGGGTACGGCGATCGATCTTGCTCATTTACCGCTCCATCCACTCAGCGTTGATACGGTCAGCGTTGATAACAGCAATTTCTGTGCCGGCCGGATTGCTCATTTCGAAGGCTCGCCGAGCGACAGCATCAGCCGGTTCGCCCAGTTGAAGAAGGAGGCGCCGTTGATGACGTCGACGATCTCGGCGTCGTCGAGCCCGGCCTGGCGCAGCTCCTGGATATTGTCGGGACCGAACGCGATCGGCGTCTCGGCCAAAGCGACCGAGGCCTTGACCACCGCATTCCAGCGCTGGCCGAGATCGGCACCGACGCCTTCATCGAGCAGACGCTGCACGTCGTCGCGGCGCTTGGAATAGGTGCTGGCAAAGCGCGCATGCACCGAGGCGCAATAGATGCAGCCATTGTAGCGCGAGGTCGCGGCGGCCGCGAGCTCGCGCTCGGCGCGCGGCAAGCCATCGGCGACGTTGTAGAAAATGTCCTTGTCGGTCCTGGTGCGGGCTTCCAGCACGTCGGGGTCGCGCACCAGCAGGCGGAAATATTCCGACTTGGCGCGGGCGCGATCGACGAGGCCGGCGAAATGCCGTTCGGTCAGCTCAGCCTCGGGCAGCGGATCGATCCACGACACCCAGCCGAGCTCGTCCTGGGTGAAGACGACGGGTGGATTGACGGTGGCGCTCATATGCAGGCTCCTCTCATGCCTTCGCGGCGGCGAGCGTGCGCAAACCGCTGACGACGCGCACCTGGAACGACAGAAACGCAACGAGTTGGGAGAAGGTGACGATGCCGGTGGTCGACCAGCCGGCAGCCAGCAGCGCCTTCATGTCCGCGGAGGCAGCATCGCGCGGACGAAAGACCAGGAGGTGCGCATGCTCGAGCACGGCCACGAGCCGGGCGCCGAGACCGGGCTTGCGCTCCGCGCTGACGCGATAGATCAAACCGGCCTTGTTCTCGATCGACAACGGGCCGGCCGGAAAGGCACCGTAGGGGCCCGAGGTCTGGCCGCGCTCGATCTCGACCTGGATGGCCTCGGCAAGCGCCGCTCCATCCGTCGTCGCGGCAAGCTTCTCGCGATAGAAGGAAGCGACCGGAGACTCGCCATGCAGCCCGGTCACGAAGGCCGCGACCGCGACACGCTCGGCCAGCGAGAAATCGCTCGCATCGATCGGCTCGAACAAGGCGAGATAGCTCTTCTGCGCGTTCTCGCGCGCCTGAAGTCGGCGCGCGCGGATGGCGTCCAGAGCCGATCCCGGTTCGATCCCGGCGAGCGTGTCGATGATATCCTTGGTGCTCATCATTCAGCCTCGTGCAACGACATCCCGTTCATTCCGACTAGCCTGCCAACGCCACACCAGGTGCGGTCCGGATCCAGCCCAGTGCCGGCGCGACCTTGTCCGCGACCAGCTCGATCGAGCGCAGGGTATAGGGGTGCGGCGCGTCGACCGAATGGGCCTGGAACACCAGATCGGTCACCCGCTCCAGCGTGGCATCGGCACGGAGCGAAGCGATGACGCCGTCGGCCGCGCCGACATGGGTGTCGAACGCCGTGATCATCTCCTCCAGCGTCTCGCCGGGCCTGGCGTGACCGCCCTTGAGGAATTGCGGCAGCGCACGCCTTAGCCCGATATCGGCAAGCCGCATCGCTTCGGCATGATCGTCGGCGACGAAGACGCTGCGCGAGGCCATGATGCGGGGCTCGCATCCCGGCGGGAGCGCTGCGAGATAGGCGTCGATGATCGGGTTCTGGATTTCGGCGAGTGTCGCACGCGGCGCCTCCTTGGCCCGCGGCTGCGTGCGTGACAGCAACAGGCCATCGCCCGCCTTGCCGGCCCGGGCGCCGCCCGCAACCGAGAATGTCGCCTGCCAGATGCGCTTGTCCAATTGCGGCCGTTGCGGATAGAGCGTGTCGCCGCCATCAAGAGGTTTGCCGACCAGCGCGGCGCGGACGACCTCCAGATTGCGGGCAAAAATCTCGTTGCGCTGGCTGCTGTCGAGGCCGAAGGCGGCGAAGGCCGACGGATTGCCGCCGGTGCCGACGCCGAGCTCGAAACGGCCGTTGCAGAGCAGGTCGAGCACCGCAGCATCCTCCGCCACCCGCACCGCATTCTCCAGCGGCAAGGTCACGATGCCCGTGCCGAGGCGGATGCGCGAGGTCTGCGCGGCAACGTAGCCGAGGAAGGCGAAGGGCGACGGCAGGCCGCCTTCGCGCTCATGGAAATGATGCTGTGCGATCCACGCGGAATCCAGTCCCGCTTTCTCTGCGCGCACGATCTGCTCGGCCGCGAAGCGATATCGCTCGGCGGGAGGCGCCTCGTCGAGGAGGCGCGTGAAGAAGCCCAGTCGTTTCAGGTTTGCAAAGCGTTTCATACGACCCCTGTCGGGCGAGGATGGGCCCCGATGATGTCGGTTGCCGCAGGTCCGGACAAGCGGGCATTGCGCAAGGCTGCCCGCCGGGATCGCCCTGCACTGGAGCTTGCCTGGGCAGATTGCCTACCAGCTCGGCAGCACCGCGCCCTTGAACTTGGTCAGGACGAACTCCTTGACCTCCGGCGTGTGGTAGCTGCTCACGAGGGTCTTGACCCAGGGCTTGTCCTTGTCGGCGGCACGAACGGCGATCAGGTTGACGTACGGGCCTTTCGGGTCCTCGCGCAGGATCGGATCCTTGACGGGGTCGAGGCCGGCCTGGGTCGCATAATTGGTGTTGATCGCGGCAGCATCGACATCGTCGAGCGCGCGCGGCGCCTGCGCCGCATCGACCTCGATGAATTTCAGCTTCTTGGAATTCTCGGTGATGTCGAGCACCGTCGGCTTGAAGCCGGTGCCGTCCTTCAGCTTGATCACGCCCTTGTCACGCAGCAGCAGCAGCACGCGTCCGCCATTGGTCGGATCATTGGGGATCGAGACCTTGCCGCCCTCGGGGATATCGGCGAAAGCCTTGTGCTTCTTCGAATAGACGCCGATCGGGAAGTTCACGGTGAGCGCAACGGCCTCGATCTTGTAGCCGCGGTCGGCCTTCTGGTTGTCGAGGTAAGGTTGGTTCTGGAACGAATTGGCCTGGATTTCGCCGGCATCGAGCGCGGCGTTCGGAACGACATAGTCGGAAAACTCGATCAATTGGATGTCGAGCCCCTGCTTGGCGGCGATCGGCTTCACCGCTTCCAGGATCTGCGCGTGCGGTCCCGGCGTCACGCCGATCTTGATGGTCTCGGCACTCGCGACGGCGGACCAGGCAGCGAGCACGGTTGAGAGAATCAGGTGGAGGCGAAACGACATCTTGGTCTCCATAGGCCTTCGGCAATGATGGAACCGTATTCGCTTCTCTGCGGTGCGAAATCAATGAAATGGAAATCCATAATCGCCGCCTGCGGCGGGCGCACTTTCTCCATTCGGCACCAAACAGGAAACGAATTCACAGGGCGACGGTGCCATGCGCCGGCGCCGCCTGGGTATCCCAGGCGGCGGTCCGGTTAGCGCTTCGCTGCATCCGTGGCACGAGAGCGCAATGCGTCGCACGCCTCTTCCAACCCACCATTCTTCAGTTGGCGGGTCAGACCACGGATACGCCTTGGCTGGTCCGGCCCGACAACGTCGCCTGCCGCGCGGCGTAGGCTGACGCCGCGGCCGATGCCGGTGAATAATGCGCGAAAGATTCTGCGAGCTCCTCGGCCACCTCAGTGAGTTCCTTCATGACCGTGGCGCTGTTCGTTGCCTGACCGCCGGAGAAATGACGGACCTCGAACGAGATACCATTGGGAAGATCGACATGGATCTTGTCGACCCCGACCGTATCATGCGCGTCGTCGTTCTCCGCGCGATCGACGCTGGACGGCGGATGTCCCGACGTATCCTGGCTCGCCAATCTCTGCACGAAGTCCTCGATGGACTTGAGCATGCCACTGTCCAGGCCGCCGCTACCGAAGTGGACGATACCGATCGACATGCCATTCGGCAGATTGACCTTGACCTCGTCGTAAGGCGCGCCGTCATTGATCAGGGATGCGAAGGTCGAGATGCCGGTTTGCGAGCCCGCTGATTTCGCCTGGCCGGCGGACGAAGGCGAACTCGCCGCGCTTCCCCCGATGCTGCTCATGCCGTTGACGCTCATGCAAACACTCCACTCCATTGCAAATGCACGTTCTGCGTGCAATGCGCATGCCAGCTGATGGGGTCATTGCCATCAAGGACTTACTGCGAATCCCCGATGACTGCCGTGTCGCACCGGCAATTGTGTCCCGGCAGAAGCTGCCCACCTTGACCGCGCCGACGACGGCCCCGATCGCACGGCCTGGCCGCACGCACCTCGCCATTTCGTCGCACGGCTTTGCCGCTTTGTGTCCATTGCCGCCTCGCCCGAGATGAAACATGATGGCGCGCGACTGGCGACGCGCTTTCTTTGAGCTGGAGGACGACCGATGAACGAAAACGAAGTCCGTGGCCTGATCGCGGAAGTGAAGCAAGGCACGCTGTCGCGGCGCTCGTTCATCCAGAAAGTTGCCGCGATCGGGATCGCAGCGCCGATCGCGAGTCAGATCCTGGCCTGGCACGACGTCGCCATGGCCGACGCCAGACTCCCATACAAGCCGTCGAAGGCCGGCGGCGGCGGCCCGCTCAAGGTCCTGCTCTGGCAGGCCCCAACCTTGCTCAATCCGCATTTCGCGATCGGCACGAAGGACCAGATCGCCTCGCGCGTCTTCTTCGAGCCGCTCGCCGGCTGGGACAAGGACGGCAATCTCATCCCCTGCCTTGCCGCGGAGACTCCGACCAAGGCAAATGGCGGCATTGCGGCGGACGGTATGAGCGTGATCTGGAAGCTCAAGCAGGGCGTCAAGTGGCATGACGGCAAACCCTTCACCGCCGACGACGTCGTCTTCACCTGGCAATACGCCGCAGATCTCGCGACCGCGGCCTATACCACGGGATCGTACAAGGACATCAAGGTCGAGAAGATCGACGACCACGCCGTCAAGGTGACCTTCAAGGCGCCGACGCCGTTCTGGGCCGATCCGTTCGTCGGCTCGGTCGGCCAGATCCTGCCGAAGCATCATTTCGGCGACTATGCCGGCGCCAAGTCGCGCGAGGCGCCGGCCAATCTGAAGCCGGTCGGCACCGGCCCCTATAAATTCGTCGAGTTCAAGCCGGGGGACCTCATCCGCGCCGAACGCAATCCCGACTACCATATCAAGAACCAGCCGCATTTCGACACGCTCGAGATGAAGGGTGGCGGTGATGCGGTGTCTGCGGCGCGCGCGGTGCTGCAAACCGGCGAATATGACTTTGCCTGGAACATGCAGGTGGAGGAGGAGGTCCTCAAGCGCATGGAGGCGAGCGGCAAGGGCAAGCTCGACGTCACGCCGTCGGGCAATGTCGAGTTCATCATCCTCAACACCACCGACCCCTGGACCGACGTCGATGGCGAGCGGTCGAGCGTCAAGACCAAGCACCCGACCCTGTCCGATCCGGCCGTGCGCAGCGCGATCAACCTCCTGATCGATCGCGACTCGATCCAGAAATTCATCTACGGCCGCGGCGGCGTCGCAACCGCAAGCTTCGTCAACGCGCCAAAGCAGTTCAAGTCGCCCAAGCTGAAATACGCCTTCGACGTCGACAAGGCCAACAAGATCCTCGACGAGGCCGGCTGGAAGAAGGGCGCGGACGGCATCCGCGAGAAGGACGGCAAGAAGCTCAAATACGTCTTCCAGACCTCGACCAACGCCCCGCGCCAGAAGACCCAGGCCATCATCAAGCAGGCCTGCGAAAAGGCCGGCATCGACATCGAGATCAAGTCGGTCACCGCGTCGGTGTTCTTCTCCTCCGACGTCGGCAATCCCGACACCTACTCGAAATTCTATGCCGACATGGAGATGTACAACACCACGCAGCCGCAGCCCGATCCGGAGCGCTTCCTGAACCAATGCGTCTCCTGGGAGATCGCCACCAAGGACAACAAATGGCTGGGCCGCAACATCTCGCGCTATTCCGATCCCGAAGCCGACAAGGCCTACAAGGCCGCGCAGAACGAGCTCGATCCGGTCAAGCGCGCCGCGCTGCTGATCAAGGTCGACGAGACCTTCTGCGACGCACACGTGTTCCTGCCGCTGCTCTCGCGCAACATCGTCAACGCCGGCATCAACAGCCTCATGGTCGATATCTCGGGCTGGGACACCATCACGTGGAATCTCGCGAGCTGGCACCGGAGCTGAGAGCCGGAGCTCACGCTTGCTGGACGGGAGCATTTCATGAGACAATCGGCTGCCGCGCGGCGCCGGCCGGGCGCAGCCTCAATGCTCGTGCCGACCCGCACGGTCTGCGTTCTTGTCCTTCGCGACCTCACGGACGCACTCGGCGTCCGAACCCGTCATGCTCTTCATGCACAGGGCCAGCCTTGCAAAGCCGCAGGTTTGATGCCCTTCATCGCGGAGGCAGAACCGATCGATATAGGCTTGTGGGGGGTCGAGCGTCGCCTCGGAAAGACCGATGATCGTCACGAGCGCCGCGCCGAACATCAACAACGAAATCACACGTCGGCGCCTCGACATGGTAATTCTCCTGGCTTCGCATTCAGGCACTGCGTCGTTCGGTCTTGGCGCCGGCGTTGCTTCTCGGGGCCGCTTGCTCGATCGCCCGGCTGTTGCGCTAGCGCGCGACGACCGCGACGGTGGCTCTGCAGAAGGTGAAGATGAAGCGGCCATAGAGTAGACCGACCCCCAAACCTGACGATGCCAGGCGATAGGAATTGCCGACGGCACGGGCAATCTCGAGCCATCCCGTGACCTCATTGTGCGCGGTCGCCACGTGGATGCCGGCCAGCGGCAGCATCAGGACCTGAATGCCGATCTCGCTCATGACGGAGCTGCTCCCGCGCGCGGCAGCGGCATGAACTGCGCGAGATAGGCGCTCCGCCATTGATAGGGCGTATCACCGACGAACCGCTTGAACACCGTCGTGAAGTGCGCCTGGGTCTGGAATCCGACCGTCAACGCGGTATCGACCAGCGAGACGTCGCCTTGCTTCAGCAGATCCTGCGCGCGTTCGATCCGGCACTTCAACAGATATTCGTGAGGCCGCATCCCGACCGCCACCCGGAACTGGGCGGCAAAGTGCATCCGGCTGAGCCCGGCAACGGCAGCGAGTTGCTCCAGCGTGATCTTCGCGCTCAAATTTTCGTCGACATATTGCATGACGCGCTTGAGACGCCATTTCTGCAAGGACCGCACGGTGCGGCAGCCACCGCCTTCACGCTCCTCGACATCGGGCTCGGCTTCGCTGCGTTGGAGCGGCGCGCTGGCGCGGCGGGTCAGGATGGCAAGACGCAGCGCGTCGGCGAGGATGGCCGAATGGGGGTGATGCATGACTTCGGTCGCCGCAAGCGCGTCCGAAAGACGCCGCATCACCGGATCCGTGGACTCCCCTGCACCGCATTCCTGATCGAGGCGATTGGCGGAAACCCTGAGGCCGGATCCGCGAGCGGACCTGCGCACGTCCGGTGCAGGCGCTTCGATGGCGAGGGCCACATCGAGATGGACCAGAGCCAGTTTCGTGCCCTCGTTGCCGTCATGGCCGGCATATCCCGAGGGACCGCGCTTGCGGCTTTCGAGTTCCAGGACATCAAGCGAGCCAATCGCAGGATCGTTGGTGGTGAGCGGCTGAGACAGCTGTAGCGACATCGTCGAAGCTCCATTTCCCCGTTTCGATCCGGAGAAGCCTGGCCGGCTTGTCCGAACGTCATGGCAGCAGAGTAATTCGACGGGCCGCGCGCTCCATTCTACGCGCGGGTGGACCGATAGGTTCTCGGGTTGATCGCATCATACCTAGGTATGATCGCGGCCCGGCCATCGGGCGGGCCGAAAGCCGGACATCTTCCGCGCATTTGCGAATCACCCGGATGCGTTGCGCGATGCGCCTGCGGTAAGTTGACGCGCCATTGCCTGGAAAACCTGCGGAGAATCGCTGTTTTGCGAGGGATTCGCCCCTCATCGGCTGCGTCGCGTCCAGCCGGTCGCGAGGTCTTCCAAGAGAGCACGAAAATCACGCGCCGAGATGTTGTCGGCGCGATCAAATCGCGGCATCAACGCCGCTGGAATGAAGCGAACGACGACCAGCGACGATGACGATTCCTGACCGGGCCACGGGTTCGTCCGTGAGCCGCGCCGGCTCGCGGTTCTGGTCCGCTGTCCTCGCCCTCGCGGTCTTCCTGGTCGATGTCCTGACGCCGCTCGAGGGCGCAATCGCCGTTCTCTACGTCGTTGCGATCCTGCTCGCGGCGAGAACGAACCGGCGCAACGACATCATCGTCGCCGCGACCGGCTGCGCGGTCCTGACGATCGCGGCATATCTGTTCTCGCATGATCTCCAGCCCATCGCATCGCCGGCCTTTCGCGCCCTGGTGAGCCTCGCCGCCATCGCCATCACCACGCTGCTCGCGCTCCAGAATCATGCCGCAACCAATCGCCTGGCGGCGCAGGCGCGCCTGCTCAACCTCTCGCATGACATGATCTTCGCCCGCGACCGTACAGGCTTGGTCAACTTCTGGAACAAGGCCGCGGAACAGACCTATGGCTGGCCGGCCAGCGATGCGCTCGGGCGGTCCGCCGACGAACTGTTGCAGACCACCTATCCCGACCGGCGAGAGGCGATCGAGGCCGCTTTGCTCGAGACCGGCCGTTGGGAAGGCAGAGTGGAGCAACGTACGAAGGCCGGCGTCACGCTGACGGTCGATGCCCGCTGGGCCGTGCAGCACGACCATCTCGGCAAGCCGGTCGGCGTGCTCGAAACGCACACCGACGTCACGGACCGCGTGGCGGCGCACAGCGCGCTGGTGCAGAGCGAGCAGCGATATCGCCGGATGTTCGATGCAAGCCGGATCGGCGTGGTGGAGGAAGACTGGAGCGACGTACGGGCCACGCTGGGAGCGTTGGATACTCGCGGCGCCGGCTTGCGCGATCATCTGGCGAGACATACCGATGTGGTCCGTTCCGCCCGCCGGCTCGCCAGGATCACCGACGTCAACCCGGCCATGCAGAAGATGGTGGGCGCGGACAGCTCTTCGGTCTTCATCACGAACGTGGACAGGTTGCTCGGCGAGAACGACCGCAGCTTCCTCGGCGCTTTGCTGGCCTTTGCGAACGGAGAGCCGTTCTACGAGGGGGAGACCGAGATCGTCAGGCTCGACGGCCGCAAGGTCCCCGTGCTGTTCACGATCACCTTTCCGGCCGGGCCGGATGGAGATCGTAACGTGCTCGCCTTCGTCATCGATATCACCGAGCGCAGGCAGGCGCAGGATGCGCTACTCGCCGCGCAGGCGGATCTCGCGCACGCGGCGCGCGTCGCGACCCTGGGCGAGATCAGCGCCTCCATTGCCCACGAGGTGAACCAGCCGCTCGCAGCGATCGTAACCAGCGGCGAAGCCGGCTTGCGATGGCTCCGGCGCGACGTGCCCGACCTGAAGGAGGTCGCGACCACGATCGGTCACGTCGTCGCTCAGGGCCGGCGGGCCAGCGAGATTGTGTCCCGCATCCGGAATTTCCTGAAGAAGGCCCCGCCCCAGCAGGATGAGCTGCAGATCAGCGAGATCATCGAGGAGGCGACTGCTCTGGTCGCGCGCGAGTTCGCGAAGGACGACGTCGTCCTCGCCATCGAGACGGAACCTGGCTTGCCGCCGATCCGTGGCGACCGGATCCAGTTGCAGCAGGTGCTCGTCAACCTGCTGATCAATGCCGGCCAGGCGATGTCCGGCCAATCCGGCTCCCGCACCGTCATGCTGCGCACCGGCAACGTCGATAGTGAGAGCCTCGTCATTACGGTGCAGGACAGCGGCCCCGGCATCGGGCCCGACGACCTGCGGCGCCTGTTCGATCCGTTCTTTACGACAAAGCACGGAGGAATGGGCATGGGACTTGCGATCTGCCGAACGACGGTGGAAGCTCACGGCGGCCAGTTGTCGGCAGAGAGCATCCCCGGCTCGGGAGCGACATTCCGCCTGACACTGCCATTCAGCCAACAGCACACCTCGCCATGACACGACCAAGTCAAGCCTATCCGCCGGGCCGACCCTCCAGTTCAGTCGTCATCATCGTCGATGACGACGCAGGCATTCGTGCCTCGCTCGACAGCCTGTTCCGCTCCGTCGGCCTGGAAACGCGCCTGTTCGCCTCGCCGGCCGAACTGCTCGGCGGCACGCTCCCCGACGGCCCCGGCTGCATCGTGCTGGACGTCAGGCTTCCGGGCGTGAGCGGGCTCGATCTGCAGGGCCAATTGACCCGGCAGGGCATCACCTATCCCATCATCTTCATGACCGGCCATGGCGACATTCCGATGTCGGTGCGCGCCATGAAGGCCGGCGCGGTCGATTTCCTCTCCAAGCCGTTTCGCGACCAGGATATGCTCGACGCCGTGACGGCGGCGCTCGAGCGCGATGCACAGCATCGGGCCGAAGCTGCGACCAAGGACGACATTCGGGCCCAATACGAGACCTTGACGGCGCGCGAGCGCGAGGTGATGGGCTATGTTACCGCCGGGCTGATGAACAAGCAGGTCGCAGGCCTGATCGGGCTGAGCGAGATCACGGTCAAGATCCACCGCGGAAACGTCATGCGCAAGATGGGGGTTAAGTCGCTGGCCGACCTCGTCCGCAAGGCGGAGGCGCTCGGGGTTTCCCAGACCCGCAGGACTACGGACCAAACCTGAGTATAATTCCGGCAGGGCGGCCCCGCGGTGCATAAGACATCAGCCGCGCAACGGGAGATATCCTCCTTGCGGAACACCGCGGCCAGGATGTGTCCCCAATGGCCAAGACCCCGGTGATTGCGATCGTGGACGACGATGAAGGCGTTCGCACGTCGCTCGCGAGTCTGGTGCGTTCACTGGGCTATGAGGCGCACGCCTACGAGTCCGGGGTTGATTTCCTGCAGGAAGCGTCGGGGAACGATCCGGAATGCATGATCGCCGACGTCCAGATGCCGGCCATGTCCGGTGACGAGCTGCAGGCGCAGCTGGTTGCCTCCGGCCGCCGCTTCCCGATCATCTTCATGACGGCGTTTCCGAGCGAAACGGTGCGCCAGCGCGTGATGGCGGCGGGCGCGCACTGCTATCTCGGCAAGCCCTCGAGCGGCGACGAGATCATCCGCTGCCTCGAAGAGGCGCTGGCGGGCCACGCGCGGCAATAACTTCTCCCTTCATGATCGCACCGGCCGCCTTCGGATGCCCGACGTGCATTTCGGCAATCAGGTTGGCGGCCTGGAAATACCTGCGATGAGCGCAAGTCACATAGTCGCGTGAAGTCACGACATTGGCAGCGCCGCCTGCGCCGCCGAAGGACGCTGCGCGATGCAAGTGAACGCCACCGGAGCCGTCGCCGAAGCGCGCCCATTGGTCTTCGCCGGTTTCCCGGCGAGTTCCTGGATTTTCGCGCTGCGTGTGTGGCTGGCGACCCTCATTGCGCTCTATGTGAGCTTTTGGCTCGAGCTCGAATCGCCATCGACGTCGGCCTTGACCGTCGCGGTCCTGGCACTGCCGACACGCGGGCAAGGCATGGAAAAGGCAGGCTACCGCCTGCTCGCGACGGCCATCGGCGTAGCGGCATCGATCGCGATCGCCGGCATGTTTTCCCAGACCAGCGGTCTGCTGCTCGCGGCATTCGGCATCTGGGTCGGACTGTGCGTCTATATGGCGGGCATGCTGGATGGGAATCGAGCCTATGCGGCGGCTCTCTGCTGCATCACCGTTGCCCTGATCGCCATCGAGCAGATCGACAGCCCGCTGCAAGTGTTTCCCACCGGCGTCGCGCGCGGCGCCGCCATCGGCATCGGTGTGCTTGCGGTGGCGCTGGTCAACGAGGTGCTGGCCGCGCCGGACTATCATCCGGTTCTCGCAAGCCGCCTCGAGGCGCTACATCGCCGCGTCGTGGATGTCGCGCAAGCCGCCATTCGCGGAGTACCTGCATCTGCACAGGATACGGCGAATCTGCTGCGTGACGTCGTGGCGCTGCGTCCGGAGATCGCGAGCCTCACGACGGAATCGAGCGTCGGCACGGCCCGAACGGCGGCCGCGCGTTCCACCATGGTGGACCTCGTGAACGAGCTGACGCTCGTCCGCGCATTCGCGGCGCTGCGGGCCGCATCCGCAACAGTGCCGGATGATCCGCATGACGGCGGCCTCGACCTGCTGACGATTGCCCGGGATCACCTGCACAGCGAGATCGTACGCAGGAATGCCGACGTGCGGCGCAGCCTCGAGGCCATGCGGGCCGGAATACAGCCGTTGCGGCAATGGCGCGCGCCATTGTACCGATCGCGCCGCATCGCCGCCGAAGGCGGGGTCAAGGCCGCGATCCACTTCATGCTCGTTGCAATCATCTTCGTGATGGCGGGATGGCCGATGACAGAGCTCTGTCTCGCGCTCGCCGCCGTCATCATCGGCTTGAGCTCGACGGCTCCGGATCCGCGCCGCTTCACGATGCTGGCGGTCTTTGCCACGCTGCTGGCCTGTCCGCTGGCCGGGGTCTTGAAGTACCTGGTCTTCGACGGCGTCTCCGAGTTCCAACTGCTGGCCATCGGCCTTGCGCCTGTCGTGATCGGCCTGGCGCTGCTGATTGCATCGCCGAATCCCGCGCGGTCATCCCTCGGCCGGCTCACCCTCGTCTTCACGCTAGCCGTGCTCGCGCTAAGCAACCCGCAGGGTTACGATCCCGAAACATTTGTGGTGACGTGCCTGTTTGCCCAGCTGTCCGCGGTTCTGGCGTTTGCGGCGCAGCTCGTGCTTCCGTCCTTGTCCGGCGACCGGCGGATCAGCCTGTTGCTCGGCGCGGCGCATCGCGAGCTGAACAACTTGGTTTCCGGACAAGTCCGGCATCTTGCGCCCGAGGAAGCCGCGTTTCGCGATGCCGCGCGCATCGGGCAGATCGTGACGGCCGGCGGCGGCCCGCCGGCCAACCGGCAGGTCGTCACAGAGGCCATGCGCTACTTCGATCAGACGGTGGCGCTGCGGCGGTGCCATGCCGAGTTGGAGCGGCTCGCGACAGGGCCGCTCGCCGAGGCCGCACGTGCCGCGGGAACCGCCCTGGTCTCACGGAATGGCCGCACAGTGCTGGCCGCCGCCGAGGCGCTGCGCCAGCTGGCGTTGCAACGCCGCCTTTCCGTAGAGCCGGTCCTGACCGCGCTGGTTTCGACAAGCGTCGCGTTCGAACCGCGGCAGGCCCTCGCCGGTTCCGGCACCGAGGAGCGGCCATGACGAACACCTATCGTGAGCTTGTCGTCGGCGGCGTCCTCATCGCCCCCATCATATCCTACGCGGTCATGGCACTGGTGGCGTTCCTGTTGCTCCGCCCGGTGCTGCGGCTGGTTGGATTTGGCAGACTATTCAGCAACCCGTCGCTGGCCGAGCTCAGCCTCTATGTAGCGATGTTCGGGTTGCTCGCCTTGTTGTTCTAGCGAGAAAAGTCATGGCTACTGCCCTGCCCCGAGACACTGCGTCGGTCGACGACGAAGCACAGGCCCCCGTCCGCGCCGGCACCGCCGACACGGTCGATGGCTCCGGCCTCGAAGAGCCCATGGCGCGCGGTACCGACGACCGCGGCATCGGCGGCGGACCATCCTGGCAGACCGCATCATCCACGACGTCGCCGCGCAGAACGATCGGTCGGCTGATGGCCGGGGCCGGCAAGCATCTTGCGACCCTCGGTATCGCGCTCCTCGCCGTCTGGATCGCGATCGCGACGTGGGAGCACTACGTGAACGCGCCCTGGACGCGCAATGGCAGCGTTCGCGTGCAGGTCGCCAACGTCGCGCCGCAGATCCCGGGCAAGATCGTGGAGCTGCGGGTGGCCGACAACCAGTTCGTTCACAAGGGCGACGTTCTCTACGTCATCGACCCCTTCGACTTCGAAGTGGCCGTCCGAATCGGGAAAGCGCTGGTCGACCAGCGGGCTGCGGATCTGGAAGTGAAGCAGGCCGAGTTTGACCGGCGCCAACACCTGTCGGATCTGGCCACGACGCCGGAGGAGCAGCAGATCTTTGCGGGCAATGCGGCGCAGGCGAAAGCAGCCTTCGAGGCGGCCGCGCACCAGCTCGCCCAGGCCGAGCTGAACCTGAAGCGGACCAATGTGGTCAGCCCAGTCGACGGTTACGTCACCAACCTGCTGCTGCGCGTCGGAGACTTTGCCACGACCGGCGTGAGCAACATCTCAGTCATCGATTCCAACAGCTTCTGGATCGACGGCTATTTCGAAGAGACCAAGATGGCGCGCGTCTGCGTCGGCGATCGCGTGGAGGCGCAGCTGGTCGGCTATTCCAGACCCATTCTCGGACACGTGAAGACCGTGACGCGCGGCATCAGCGCATCGAACGCCGCAGCAGGCACGCAAGGCTTGCCCAACGTCGACCCGATCTACACCTGGGTGCGGCTTGCCCAGCGCGTACCGGTTCGCGTCGCCATCGACGCGGTGCCGCCGGACGTGCCGCTCGTCTCCGGCATGACGGCCACAGTGACGGTCCGGCAGCCCGACGCGGATGATCGCCAAACCTGGCTTCAGCGGCTTCGCGCGACCCTCGTCGCGCCCATCTCCGATCTGTTCGGCGCGGGAGATCCACTCCGTCCGGGCTGCCTCCAATCCGCGTCCGGACAGCCTCCCGAGACGAGCGCGCTTCCCTACGCGCGGGTGCCCGCAGTTCCGTCAGCGGAAAAGATCGCGCCCGGCCTCACACCCGGCATCGATGCCTCGCCCCGCCTTCCCTGAAAGAGAAGCGCTGCATCGCAATCCTGAATCGAAGCCGGCGGTGCCATGACACACCGGCGCTCGGCGCAGCCCCTTGATTTTTCTGCTCTAATCGACCGCCTTGCGACCTCCCGCCGCACCCGACGCATTCGCAAAATCTAACACGATTTAAGCAACTCTAACGAGCCTTGTGACGGCATCAGACTTATCGTTCGAACATCGACCAATGACGTTCAGCTGCGCTCACCGCAGCAGTTGAACCAAGGATGGGACGAGCGATGTTCAGCGATATGCAAGCGGCGGGCGCCCGGTTGACGTATCAACCCAGCCCTCGCGACCCGGATCTCCCTCAGGGGTCACGCGCATTCCCCCATGAGCGCAGATGGCGCCAGCCCGAGCAACGGACGGGCAACGCACGCGAGGACATCGTGATCTCGCGCTGGACCTATGCGCAGACGGCCGTCAAGCGGGAGGAAGCGATCACGCCTGACGACCGATACTTCTTCTCCATCGCCCTGAAAACGACCCGTCTCAAGCTGACGAGAGGCGCTCGAACCATATTCGACGGCATCATGCCGGCGGGCACGCTGTATGTCGGCGCACCGTCAAAGCCGCTCTGCGCGCAGTTTCATGCGCCCTGCGACTTCCTGCACTTCCACGTTCCGGCCAACTGCATTCCATCTGCGAAATCGGGGAGGGAATCGGTCGCGCCCGACGGCCTGAACGATCTCGTTCTACTGCGCGATGCATTCGCCGAGCAGCTCGCAAAGGCGCTGACCGAGCACGGCCATCTGGTCGACCAGGACTTCGCGCGCTGCATCGCCCAGACGCTGGCGATGCATGTGGCACGGCGCGAACAGCCGCGCGCGAAGGTCAATGCCCTGCCGAAATGGCGTCTGCGCCGCATCGAGGAATATGTCAGGGCACATTTCGACCACTGCATCAGACTGACGGACCTTGCCGGCGTCGCGGGACTATCGCGGATGCACTTCGCGGCGCAGTTCCGCGCCGCGACCGGTTATCGGCCGCGCGAATACTTGCTGCACCAGCGCATCGAGCATGCGAAATCCCTGCTGTTGAATTCCGAAACATCCCTGGCCGAGGTGGCGCTGGCGGTCGGCTTCTGCACGCAGGCGCATTTCTCCACCGTCTTCAAGCGGATGACCGGCGACACCCCGGCACGCTGGCGATGCGCCAGCCGGAACGCAATGGTCTCGTCCGGGCCGGCTGCCGTGGATTCGGCGTCCGGGCGGGAGATCATCTCTGGCGTCCTGCCGGCGGAGCTTCGTGAATCATGCGAAATGAGAAACAACCTGATTACTTGAAATACTTCTTTCGCCCGATCGGCGATGCTGCAGATGTTGGTGACTTACACCCCAAGTCACGGCTCGCGCCTCTCCTCCCAGGCCTACGAGCATTAGGGCCGTCCTTTTCCCCCCAAAGGACGGCCCCTTTTTTTTCGGCCGCATCGCGCGCCGTTCGCGGCCGGGCGGTATCGATGAGAGTGTCTAATCGCCGAGATGCTGCGCAAGCCAGGCACGCACGCCCTGAAGACTCCTGAAATCATCCAGCGAATGTGCCGGCAGATCGGGCCGGATGCCCCTGACCATCGCGCTCAGCGCATGTCCCGGTCCAAGCTCGAGAAACGCCGTGGTGCCGGCCTCCAGACAGGCCTGCAAGCAGCTTTCCCATTGAACGGTTTGCGAGATCTGCGCGGCGAGCTTGTCGAGACCCGCCTCGGCGGAAGCGATGGACGCGCCGTCGATGCCACTCAGGACACGCCCGCCGCCGGCCGGCGGGAACGCCACGGATGCCGATCGCAGGATGTCGCGGAACTCGGTCGATGCCTCGGCGAGCCTGGGGGTGTGGGAGGCAACCTCGACCGGGACATCAACGACCCTTGGTCCATGCATCGCCCTTGCAGCCGCGGCGATCCCGTTCAATGCCTCCCGGCTGCCGCCGATCAAGAAGGCGTCGCCCGGATTGACGATGGCGATCGCCGCATCGTAGCGCTCGCAAAGCCGGTCAACGTCGCCGCGCGAAAGTCCGCGCACGAAGACCAGTCCGTCGCCGCGACACGTGGCGGCATCCATGGCTTCCGCCCGGCGTGCCACGATGTCGAGCGTGTCCTGCGGTTTGAACAGACCGCCGACGCCCCAAGCCGCAACCTCGCCGACACTGTAGCCGGCGACGATGACGCCCTTCGGAATGGAAGCCTCGAGCGCGACCGCGGCGGCCAGGGCCTGAACCGTGCATAGAATCTGGCCGGCGCGGTTGCGATGCAGAGCTTCATCGGTTTCGCTGCGCACGAGGTCGCGCGGATCCCTGCCGCTCAGCAATGTCGCCGCGTGCGCAAACAGGTGCGCAGCTTCCGGCGCGTCGCCCGTCAGAGCGAACATGTCGCGGTGCTGCCTGCCTTGTCCCGCGCACAGGATTGCCAGCGTCATTGTCGCGGCCTAGCCGGGAAAGAGCATGGCGATCGCGATCGCCAGCGTGACCGCACTCACGGCAGTGCTCGCGATGACCACGGATCCCACCGTCGCGGAATCCAGCCGATAATTGACGGCAAACAGGATGCCGAAAAAGCCGGAAGGTACCGCGGCAAGCAGAATGGCCGTCCTCGCAATATCGGGCGAGATCGGGACGACATGAGTGACTGCAAGGGCGGCCAGCGGCCGAACGATGTCCGCCGTCACCGTTGCGGCTGCGACCTTCCAGTTCAGCTGGAACCGGTGTGCCGACAGTATGGCGCCGGTCAGGAACAGGGCGACGCCAGCGGCCGAACTGCCGATCAGCGCGAGGCACGCATGGGCGAGCGCATCAAGGCTGACATTCGATAGCGAGAACACGATGCCGAGCGCGGGCGCGAGCACCACCGGCTTTGTGACCGCGCGCCCGATCGCGGTCAGGATCTGCCGTAACGCAAGGTCTTCGCCGCGCGCCTTGGCGGCGTCCATTTCCGCGATGATCAGGGTCACCGGGCTGATCAGGATAGAGCCGGTCGCCAATGCGACGGCGACCGGGACGACTCCGGCCGGTCCGACGATGGAGGTCAGGATCGGAAGACCGACACCAGCGAGATTCGGGAAGCCGACCGTCAATGCCTGGATCGACGCATCGGGCCGCGAGACCTTGGCGAGGCCCCGCGCGGCAAGATACCAGGCGACATAAAGCAGCGCCATCGTGATGGCCAGGACGATGAAGAGCGGAATTTGATCGATCATCTCCTTGCGCGACGCAGATGCGGTCGCGGCGAATAGCGACGCCGGCACGGCAAAGTCCATCACGAGGGCATTGAGCGCATCGACCTGCAGATTGTCGACGATATGAAACCTGCCGGCCGCGTAACCCAGCAGCAGAACGAAGAACACCGGCACCAGCGCCATCAGGATTGCATTGGACATCACGACTCCGCTGCCTCATGGGCATCGACGAAGAGCGACATCGCAAGCAAATCGGCCGACCCACCGGGACTGAGACGACGGGCGACGAAGCTGTCATGGATCGATCGGGCGTGTGCACGCCATCCCGCGGCGCGTACTCCACCGGCGTCGATGAACTGGCGCGCCGCGCGGTGCGCAAAGCGAAGCCCGTCGAGCCCACCTCGATGCAGCAGGTTGGTGTCTTCGACGGACGCGATCAAGGCAAAACACGCCTCGACCCGGGCTGCTTCCCGATCTTCAGGGGCGGCGGACATCGCCCGCCGCAAGGCCGGCAAGCCGATCCGGTAGATGCTGGGAAACCCGTTCGCCGCCTCGAAGCGGGCTCCACCTGCTTGAAAGCGGCGGCGCGCAGCGTTGCCGTGGCTGTGCAGCAGCAGCGGACCATCGATGATGCCGGCGCCCCAGAGGCGAGCCACGCCGTCGCCGAGCGTCGACGCCGGATCGACCAGCCCGCCGGCCTTCGCGCCGGCCGCCGCGCACAACAGGCCGAGCCCGAAGATCGCGCCGCGATGCGTGTTGACGCCGGCCGTCGCTTCAAACATCGCGCGCTCGGCTTCGAGGCCGATGATCCGCAGCTGTCCCATGCCGCAACCGCGCGCGCCCGCATCGGCAAGGGATTGCAGATATGGCTTGATCGCCGCGGCGCTGCGACGAAACGCGCCGGCATCCATGTCGTCGTGGCTGCCATTGTCGACATGGCTCACGAGCCCCGGCTTCGGCCAGGTTTCCAGCTCCATGACGAGGCAATCGGCCGCGAGATCGCCGATGGCGGAAACATCGGACACAGTTCGCGCCAGGCGTGGCGCAGACGGTTCAGCGCCTCGCAAGGCAGCGGAGATCATGATCGCGGCGCTCCCGAAATGAACCGGTCCCTGTCCAGAAGCGTCGCGCCGTCGATGCACTTGACCAGAAGCTCGCTCGCGCCCGCACTGAATTCCCGCCAGTTCACCGCCGCGCCGTCGGCACGCATCAACTCGCCATCGAGCCGCATCGGTGCTTCAGTCTCGATCGCAGCCAGATCGGCGACGAGACGATCCAGGTCGGTTTCGGGCCGCGTCTCGAACAGGAGGTCGAGATCCGAGCTCGCGGTTACGTAATCGAGCCCCGTCATCGACTCCCAAGCGAGGCTGCCAAAGACGCGCGCGGGCGCCGAATGGCGAAGCGCGAGCTCCTCGAGCCGATCGAGCGTCGGCCGCCAGCACGGCGGAGCGGACGCATATGCTTCCCTCAGCGACGGAGGCCTCGCAACCGCGACGACGTCATCGAGGCCGGCGAGAAAGGAAAGCCGCTTCTTGCCGGCGGATGGGGGCAATGGCAGGCCCAGCGCGAGACCGTCTGTCTCGGATGGCAGCGCACGCCGCCTGATCGTCGGCCACCCCAGTTCCGCCCAGTAAAGGACGAGGGGATCGCGCGCGAGGTCACCATGCGGGTCGAGCATCGCCCGCCAGCCTTGCGGATTGACGAAGACGAGGTCGTGACGACCGGCCGGGCGCTCAAGGGATTTGCAAGGCGAGATCACGAACACGCTCCGCAATATCGGCCGCCTTCGGCCGGCCACAACGCTCCTTGCCGAGCGCGTCGCGCTGATCCCTCGCAGTCGGCAAGTCGGCGAGCAGCGCCTCCAACTGGCCGGCGAGCGGCGCGGCATCGCTCCAGATCATGTGAACTGCGCCCATCTGTTCGAGATTGGACAGACCAGGGGCAAAGACCGGCGTCGATTTCGCCTTCTCGTCGAGGGCCTCGATCGACAGCTTGGTCACCTTCGCCATCGACGGCAGGTCCATCACCGCGGGTTCGGCACCGGGCAGTCCGACCAGCACGCGGGTCGCAAGACCCGTCGCAAGCAAGGCTCCTGCGGCCGAGTGGCCGTAGAGAAGCCCGATGGTCGGGCGGCCGTGCATGTCGGCATGGATCAGCACTTTCGCCAGATGCGCCAAAAATTCGTTGAGCCCGAGCAGTTCGTCACGCTTGCTCATGCGCTGACTGTCGCTGTCGACCAGCACCAGGATTGGTCCCGCATCCCGGTCGATCGACTCCAGGACATGTCCGGACAGAATGATCGCCTCGTCGACGCCGAGCGCGGTCCGATCCGCAACACCGATGACGAGCATCCTGCCGCCGGACCGCAGCGTCGCCGCACCGGCGATGACGCCGCCATCGTTGCCGATCTGATGGCCGTCGGGAAACAGCGAAGCGAGAATGTCATCGAGCGTCACGGCTGGTCCTCCCGATTTTGTTGGCCAGCGCAATGAACTGGTCGGCCGGCAGTTCCGGCACCGTTTCCGCATGCGCGATGCCTTCGGCGGTCCAGATGTCGATGGCGTCCCCGCAGGCGCCGAAACGTCGCAACCGCTCGGCCAGGCGCACTTGCTCCGCTTTCAACCGATCAAGATCGAAGGCGCCGATCAAGCCGATCAGCTCGAGCGCGGCCTCGCGAAAATCCTGCACCGTATCGTCGGCAAAGACGTCGGCCGCACCGAGCAGCCGCCGATGCTGGCCGCCCATGGTGCGCCAGACCATCGCCCGGTCCCGCGAGTCGAACTCCTCGACGCCGCGATTGGTCTCGATCACCTCGGGGCCAGAGACGGCGATGCGTCCGGGCTCCGACACGGCGAGCGCGGAGCAGCAGCCCGCGATCAGGCCGCCGCCACCGTAGCAGCCGGAGCGTCCGCCGATCAGGCCGATGACCTTCACGCCGGCGCTCCGCGCCTCCATCACCGCACGCATGATCTCGGCGATCGCGAGCTCGCCCGCATTGGCCTCCTGCAACCGGACGCCACCGGTGTCGAACAGGATCACGACCGGGATCGAGCCGATCTCGCGCGCCGCGCGCAGCAGCCCGGTGAGCTTGGCACCGTGCACCTCACCAAAGGCGCCGCCCATGAAGCGCCCCTCCTGCGCTGCGACGAACACCGGCGCGCCGTCGAGGTGGCCGTGGCCGACGACGATGCCGTCGTCGTACTGCTCGGGCAGATCGAATATCTTCAGATGCGGACTGATCTCGCGCTGCTCCGGCCCGATGAACTCGACGAAGCTGCCGGCATCGATCAGCAATTCCAGTCGCGTGCGCGCCGACGCCTCGTTGAAGCTGGTGCTGCGGGCCCGTTCGGCCGGGACGATATCCTTGAGCAGGGCGGTCATCGGCCCTTCTCCGCGATCAGTCGCACCGCCTGCGCCAGCCGAAGCGAAACCGTGTCGGGACGCGCGCCGCCATCATTGATCGAAAACTTCAGTCCGCCCGGCGAGAAGCGCTCGACGAAATCATCGATCACGGCGGTCCAGACCTCGCCGAATCCCACCGCCGCCGTCCTGATCTCGACGGCGCATTGCTCATCCGGCAACACGCGCTCCACCAGCACTTCCAGATTGCCCGAGGCGACTACGCCGACAAGGGCGCTCTGCCTCGTGCCATCCGCGCGGGCGCGAACCCGGTGTTGAAAGCTGAGATCTTCCATGATCCATCCTCACCAGTTCCTGAATTTCGACGGCGGCGCGTAGAGCCCGCCCGACCAGCGCACGAGATCCTTGATCGACCGCGCCGCCAGCAGGCTGCGGTCCGCATCGAGCGGATTGATGCCGAGATCCTCGGGCCGGCGGATCACGCCGCGCTCGCGCAGGCGCGCGACCATGGCAGGGTCCCGCCGGCGGCCGACGTCGGTGTAGCCGGCGACACCGCGGATCGCTTGCTCGCGTTCCTGCGCGGTGCGGCAGAGCAGAAGATTGGTCACGCCCTCCTCGGTGACGATGTGCGTGACGTCGTCGCCATAGATCATCACCGGTGCGAGATCGAGCTTCAGCTTCTCCGCGAGTTCGATCGCGTCGAGCTTCTCGACGAACAGCGGCACGTTCTTGTCGCCAAAGGTCTCGCCGATCTGCACCACCAGCTTGCGGCCGCGGCGCATGAAGGTCGAGCCGTCCGGATCGGCCTCCGCCCCGGCCTTCAGCCAGGGCTCGCTCGGATGGCGCCGACCGCGGGCATCGGCTCCCATGTTGGGCGCGCCGCCGAAGCCGGCGATGCGCGAGGCGGTGACGGTCGACGAATTTCCCTGCAGGTCAATCTGCAAGGTTGAGCCGATGAACATGTCGCAGGCATAGAGCCCGGCGGTCTGGCAAAACGCGCGGTTGGAGCGCAGCGAACCGTCGGGGCCGGTGAAATAGACGTCGGACCGGGCGCGGATGTAGTCATCCATGCCGACCTCGGAGCCGAAGGAGTGGATCTGCCTGACCCAGCCGGATTCGATCGCTGGAATGAGCGCGGGATGCGGGTTCAGTGCGAAATGGGTCGCGATCCTGCCCTTCAGCCCAAGCCGCTCGCCGAAGGTCGGCAGCAGGAGCTCGATCGCCGCCGTACTGAAGCCGATGCCGTGATTGAGCCGCTGCACGCCATAGGGCGCATAGACGCCCTTGATCGCGAGCATCGCGGTGAGGATCTGCCCTTCGGTAATCGCAGCCGGATCACGCGTGAACAGCGGCTCGACGAAGAACGGCTTGTCCGATTTGACGATGAAATGGACGCGGTCCGCCGGGATATCGACCCGCGGAACCTGCTCGACGATCTCGTTGACCTGAGCGATCACGACACCGTCCTTGAACGCCGTCGCTTCCACCACGGTCGGCGTGTCCTCGGTGTTCGGACCGGTGTAGAGATTTCCGTCGCGATCGGCGCTGACGGCGGCGATCAGCGCGACGTGCGGCGTCAGATCGATGAAGTAGCGGGCGAACAGTTCGAGATAGGTGTGGATCGCGCCCAGCTCGAACTTGCCGCCGAACAGCATGCGCGCGATGCGGGCCGATTGAGGCCCGGAATAGGCATAGTCGAGCTTCTTCGCGACGCCGCGGTCGAACAGGTCGAGATGCTCGGGGAGAACGACGCCCGACTGCACCATGTGCAGATTATGGACCCTGGAGAGGTCGACGGCGAGGAGCGCACGGCTGAGCAGATCGGCCTGCTTCTGGTTGTCGCCTTCCAGGCAGACCCGATCACCTGGCCGGAGGACAAGCTCAAGCAGGCGCGTGGCGTCTCCGGCTTCCACGACCTTGCCGCGGGCAAGCGTGGCGCCCGCGGCGATGCGGGCATCACGCGTGGCCCGGTTGTTCTGCCAGCTCGTCATGGCCTTTGCTCCTCGGCGCGCCTCACCGCTACGGTCCAGTCCACGACTGGTGCGCCGGTCGTCTCGATCAAATTCATGTAAAACTTCCGGATGGAGAGTCAGGCCGGCGGGAGTGCTGTCTCTCCCGCCGTCCTTCCCTTCGCCGGCCATGCGTCAGGACCGGCAAAATGCGGCGTCAGCGGGCAGCCTGTTGATCGATGCTGCGTGCGGCCCGGCTAATGACGGCCGCCACTTCCTTCGGATGCGATTCGTAGACCGAGTGGCTTGCGCCCGGGATCACGGTGGTGTGGCTCTTGGCACGCTCGTAATACCAGCGCTCCAGATCGGGGTTGATGATCTGGTCGCTGCCGGCAACGATGCCCCAGCTCGGCTTGGTCTTCCACGCCGCCGCCGTCAGCGGCGTGCTGAACACCTGCGCAGCAGCCGGCACCTGGGAGCGCGCGACGAACTCGGCGCGCTCACGCGGCAGATCGGGCGCGAACAGTTTCGGGAATTGCACGGGATCGAGATAGGTGAACTTGTCGGGCGTGACCTTGATGACGCCTTCGGTCTTTCCGAGCACGCTCGGCGTCTTCTTGCCAAGCGCCGATTCGTCCTCGCCAACGTCGGGCGCGTGTGCGGCGACGTAGACGAGGCCGACGACGCTGGGATGAACGCCCGCTTCGGTGATGATCGAGCCGCCATAGGAGTGGCCGACGAGAAGCGTCGGGCCGTTCTGGAGATCGAGGATTCGCTTCGCTGCCGTGACGTCATCGGCGAACGACGTTTCCGGCTCCTGGACCATGGTGACATGGAAACCTTCCTTGGTCAGGATCTCGTAGACCGGCTTCCAACCGGACGCGTCCACCCAGGCACCGTGGACCAGGACGATGTTCTTCAGGGGCTCTGCACGCGCCGCGTCGACGGTCGCGAACAGCGAAAGGGTGGCGGCGAAAGCAAGGCAGGCAATACGGGGGTTCATGTCGGGCTCACTCCGGGTTGGAATGGTGCGACACTAGGTCGAGACCCCGCCAGGTGTATTTCGCCAAACAACTATCCTTGCCACTTCGCACGCCGGGGAACGTCGATCGCGGCAACGGCCACTCGCGCTTCCGATGAATGCGACCTAGCTATGCGCGCACCCCCGATTGCACAGGATCGAACCAATGACATCCACCGCAAAACTCCCGATCGCACTCCTCATCGTGCTCGGTGCCGCATCGCCGGCCTTTGCAGGCACCTGCGCGGAAGAGATCGCTCAAACCCAGGTGCAACTGGATCGCGCCATCGAAAAGGACGCGGGCTCCCACGGCTGGAAACCGGAGAGCCTCAACGCGCTGCGCAGCCATCAGCCGACGCCCCGCTCTCTTGCCGAGGCCGAGAGCGGCGACGGCGTCGATTTCACGGCTGCGCTGGATTCGCTTGATCGCGCTCGTGCCGCCGATCACATCGGTGACACGCGCGCATGCAGCCGGGAACTCGCCCGCGCGCGGGCCATTCTGAGATAGCGCAGACGAAATCAGAACGGAGGCCGGCTCGCATCCGCGTCGCTACCCATGCAGCGCGGTCGCCTGGTCGCGCGGCGGAGCACGCAGCCCACGGACGCAAAGACGTCTCGTGTTCGTGCGGCCCGGGAGCGGGACGTGCGTTCTAGAAATACCCGCGCTCTCGCATCTTTCTAAGGTCCGGCGACATTCATCGCGGAGCGATCGTCCATGCGGGACCAGCATTCAACAAACCACACCGGCATGAGGAGATCGGGATCGCACCGGCTCGCGATGCGTCCATGCATGCTGCTCGCAGCCGGCCTTTGGCTCGTGTCGGCTGCGGCAATCGCCCAGACGGCGATGCCGGGAATGCAAACTTCCCCCGGCATGCTTCCGACGTCGCCACTCAACACGCAATCGACCCGGCCGGTGGGGATCCCGCTGGGATCGACCGAGATTGCAACGCCCGGCACCTCGCCGCTCAATCCCGGGCAAGACATGACGAACTGTCCGACATCGGCAAATTCCGCTTCGCCAGGCGCATTGTTTGATGGCGGCGGACTTGCCGGCACCTCGTCGACCGCGTGCGCCAGCAGCGCAACAGCTCCGTCGACCCTGTCCTCGCCGTCGACGATTGGACGCGTCGGGATTCCATTGGGTGCCACCGAGCTTGGCGGCGCCGGCATCAGTCCGTCCGTGCCTGTGCCGAGTCCCGCCCCTACCGATGGAACGACATCGATCAACGGCACGCCGTCGATCAACGGCCTCGGCAATCCCTGACATCATCGAGGATCATCACCGTGAAACGACCCCTCACCATCGCGCTCGTCGCTCTCGCCGCAATCGGGGCCGGAGCAGGTTCGTGGTTCTTCGCGGACCGCCAGGCGGTCGTCGCAGCCGCGCCATTGCCCGCGCCCGCTGCCGTGCCGGTGGTCGCCGCCGCCGTTACGGGCAAGGACGTGCCGATCTATCTACGCGGCATCGGCACGGTGATCGCGTACAACACCGACGTGGTGCGCAGCCAGATCCAGGGGCAGATCGTCAAGATCGCCTTCACCGAGGGACAAGCCGTCAAGGCCGGCGACCTGCTCGCCCAGATCGACCCGCGACCCTATGAGGCCCAAATCGAGCAGCTGACCGCCAATCGCGACAGGGATCAGGCGCAGCTCGCGAATGCCGAGGCCAATCTCTCCCGCTACAACAAGCTGGGCGACAAGGGCTACGCGACGCCGCAATTGATCGAGACGCAGACCGCGCAAGTGGCGCAGCTCAAGGCCGCCGTGAAGGGCGACCAGGCCCAGATCGACCAGGCCAATGTCCAGCTCAGCTATACGCGCCTAACCTCGGCCATCCCCGGCATCACCGGCGTCCGCCAAATCGATGTCGGCAACGTGATTCATCCGACCGACCCCAACGGCCTCGTCGTCGTCACCCAGATCGAGCCGATCTCACTGCTCTTCACTCTGCCCCAGAGCGACCTGCCCCTGATTCAGGAGCACGCAGCAAAGGGAACGCTGAAGGTCATCGCCTACAGCCAGGACGACAAGATGAAGCTGGACGAAGGCGAGCTGCTGCTGGTCAACAACGAGATCGCAGGGACGACCGGCACCGTCCAGCTCAAGGCGGAATTTCCAAACCTTGAACACCGGCTGTGGCCGGGACAGCTGGTCAACGCCCGCCTGCTGCTGGAGGTGCGAAAGGATGCGCTGACGGTCGCAGGCTCGGCCGTGCAGCAGGGCCCGAACGGCAGCTATGTCTATGTCGTGTCTTCCGACCAGAGCGTCAGTCTGCAACCCGTTCACGTCGCACAGATCAGCGACGGCCAGGCGCTGATCGATCAGGGATTGAAGTCAGGCGACGTCGTCGTGGTCGACGGCCAGTATCGACTCACCGAAGGCAGCCGCGTTCATGAGCTGCACGGCAAGGCCGCGCGTGAAGCCGACCTGCAAAGTTCCGTGCAGGACGCCATCCCATGAACCTTTCCGCGCCCTTCATCCTGCGGCCGATCGCGACCGCTCTGCTGATGGCGGGCCTGCTTCTGCTCGGCCTTGCGGCCTATCCGCTGCTGCCGGTCGGTGCGCTGCCGAACGTCAATTACCCGACGATCCAGATCTCCGCGCAACTGCCGGGCGCAGACCCCGGGACCATCGCCTCGTCGCTGGCCACGCCGCTCGAGCAGCAACTCAGCCAGATTCCAGGCGTCACGCAGCTCACTTCGTCCAGTGCGCTCGGCGTGGCCCAGCTCACGGTGCAGTTCGAGCTGTCCCGCACGGTGGACAGCGCCGCCGTCGACGTGCTCGCCGCGATCAACGCCGCCAGCCCCTTCCTGCCGCCGAATATCCCCTACCCGCCAACGATCAGGAAAGTGAATCCCGCGGAAACGCCGATCATGCTGATCGCGCTGACCTCGGACTCGCTGCCGCTGACCACGGTGGACGCCTATGCGGAAAACATCCTGCTGCCGAAGATTTCGCAGGTCCCGGGCGTCGGCCTGGTCGGAATCGGCGGCCAGCAGAAGCCCGCCATCCGCATCCAGGTCAATCCGCAGGCGCTTGCCGCCCGCGGCATCGGCCTCGAGGACGTCCGCAACGTGATCGCCGGCGCCAATGTCGATCTGCCGAAGGGCACGCTCAACAGCCCGCGCGTCACATATACGCTCAACACCAACGATCAGCTGCTGAAGCCTTCGGCCTATGAAGACCTCATCATCGCCTACCGCAACGGCTCGCCAGTGCGGCTACGGGACGTCGGCACGGCGATCGAGGCGCCGGAAAACGATCTCCTCGCAGGCTGGTACGGCAGGGATCGCGCCATTATTCTGGCCGTCCAGCGCGTCCCCGGCGCCAACGTCATCGAGACCGTCGACCGCATCAAGAAGCTGTTGCCGCAGCTGCAAGCCTCCGTTCCTCCTGCGATCAAGGTGACGATCGCAGCCGATCGCACCGCCACCATCCGCGCCGCAGTCTCCGACGTGCAATTCACGCTGCTTCTGACGGTCGCCCTGGTGGTGATGGTCATATTCCTGTTCCTGCGGAATTTCTGGGCCACCGTCATCCCGGCGATCACGGTTCCCCTGGCGCTGATCGGGACATTCGCGGTCCTTTACGTGCTCGGCTACAGTCTCGACAACCTTTCGCTGATGGCGCTGTCGATCGCGGTCGGCTTCGTGGTCGACGATGCCGTGGTGGTCATCGAGAACATCGTCCGTCATCTCGAGCAGGGCATGACGCCGATGGAGGCGGCGCTCAAGGGGTCCCGCGAGATCGGCTTCACGATCGTCTCGATCACGCTGTCGCTGATCGCGGTGTTCATCCCGCTGTTCCTGATGGGCGGCTATGTCGGCAAGCTGTTCCAGGAATTCGCGATCACGATCACCGCCTCGCTGCTGCTGTCGCTTGTCATCTCGCTCACGCTGACGCCGATGATGTGCGCGCGTCTGCTGAAGGACGACTCGCGGAAGAAGCATGGCCGGCTCTATCTCCTGTTCGAGCGCGGCTTCGATGCCCTGCTTGCGCTCTATGCGCGGGGCCTGCGCGTCGTGCTGCGCCATCGCTTCGTAACGTTGCTCGTGATGCTCTCGACCGTGGCGCTCACCGGCTATCTCTACGTCATCATCCCGAAGGGCTTCTTTCCGCAACAGGACACAGGTCAAATCATCGGCATCACCGAGGCCGCCCAGGACATCTCCTTCCCCGCCATGTCCGAGCGCCAGCAGGCCATCGTCGGCATCCTCTTGAAGGATCCTGCCATCCAATCGGTGGCCAGCTATATCGGCCCGGGCGGCCCTACGGCGACGCTCAACCAGGGACGGATCTTCATCGTCCTGAAGCCGAAACCCGAACGCAAGGCCAGCGCCGACCAGATCATCAACCGGCTGAGACCCCAGCTCGCCCACATCCAGGGCATCACGCTCTACATGCAGGCGGCCCAGGACATCACCATCGGCGCGCGCCTGTCGAAGACACAGTATCAGTATACGTTGACGGATGCCGATTCCAACGAGCTCACCCACTGGTCGGCGATCTTCCTGGAGAAGCTGCGCGCGCTCGACATCATCACCGACGTCGCGAGCGACCAGGCCAATGCCGGTCCGAGGCTCGAAGTCACCGTCAACCGCGAAGTCGCCTCCAGCTTCGGCATCGTGCCGACGACGATCGACAACGCCCTCGACGACGCCTTTGGCCAGCGGATCATCTCCACCATGTTCACCTCGCTGAACCAGTATCACGTCGTGATGGAGGTCGACCCGAAGTTCCAGTACGGCCCCGAGGCGCTCAAGGACATCTACCTGAACTCGGCCAGCGGCCAGCAGGTCCCCCTCAGCACGCTGGTTCACAGCGTCATCGAGCCTGCGCCCATCCTGATCAATCACCAGGGCCTGTTTCCCTCCGTCACGATCTCGTTCAACCTGCGGCCGGGCGCAGCACTCGGCGATGCCGTGGCGGCGGTCCAGAAGATCGAGAAGGACACCGGCAAGCCGGCTTCGCTATCGACCTCGTTCCAGGGCAATGCGCAGGCGTTCCAGTCCTCGCTGTCAGGCACGCCGTTATTGATCGGGGCGGCCCTGATCGTGATCTACATCATTCTCGGCGTGCTCTATGAAAGCCTGATCCATCCGATCACGATCCTGTCGACACTGCCGTCCGCCGGCATCGGCGCTCTGCTGCTGCTGCTCGCGGTCCACATGGACCTCAGCGTCATCGCCATCATCGGCATCATTCTCCTGATCGGCATCGTCAAGAAGAACGGCATCATGCTGGTCGACTTCGCTCTCGAAGTGGAGCGCCAACACGGGCTGAGCCCCGAAGCGGCGATCTACCAGGCCTGCACGCTCCGTTTCCGCCCGATCCTGATGACGACGATGGCGGCGCTGCTTGGCGGCGTGCCGCTGATGCTCGGCACCGGCACCGGCGCTGAATTGCGCCAGCCGCTCGGCTACACGATCGTCGGCGGCCTGATGCTCTCGCAGATCCTGACGCTCTACACGACCCCGGTGGTCTATCTCTATCTCGACAAGCTCGGCAATTGGCTCACCGGGCGCGAGCCGCACGCCGCCGCGACGGCCACTCCCTCGACGACCGAAGCCGACGCGGGATTGAGCCACGAGTCTGCCTGAAGGGGTCCGCATCGGCCTGTCGGCCGCGGCGATGGGGCGAGCCTGCGGCGATATGACCCAAAGCTCACATCGTCGCAACGTGCGTTTTGGCAAAGACCTTGCGAAAATGGAAAAGACTGATTTTCCGCGGCGCGATAGCAACGCCCATCCCGTTCAACGCTCCGAGCATCTCTGCTCGGGAATTGGTCTCATGCCCGACGGTTATCTCTCGGACTTCTTCGATCTGCCGGCCTGGTCGGACCGGCCGCGATTTGCGACGTGATGGTCGAGGATCGGACATTGGCTGCGCCGGCCGAGCAGCCCGATGGCCCGGCCGGACGCCGTGGCGTCCTCGCCCAGGTCGCGTTTTGGGTGCTGGGAAGCGCCGCATTGAGCGGGTTGTCGATCACCTGCTTCCTGCTCGGGTTCAACTTCGCCACCAGCGCCTTCACTCTTCTGGTCGCCATTGTCCTGGCGTCGCTGCTCGGCAGCATCGTCTCGTCGGTGATCTTTTCGACTGTCGCGGTCGGCTGGCTGATCTACCTGTTCGTCGCCCCCGTGCATTCCTTTGCGGTGAGTGCGCTGCAGGACGCCGCCGCCCTGACCGCCTTTCTCGTCACGTCGCTGGTGATCGTGAGCATGTTGCATCGGATCGGGCGCGAAGACGCGTTGCGGCGACGTCAAGCCGCCTACCTCGCGGAGGCCCAGAAGCTCAGTCATACCGGCAGCTTTGGCTGGAACATTGCCAGCGGGGAGCTGTTCTGGTCCGATGAGACCTTCAGGATCTTCGATCTCGATCCGGATTTGCCGCCGTCCATCGACATCGTGCTGAAGCGCACGCATCCCGACGATCTCAACACAGTCCGCGAAGCCATCGAGCGCGCCGCGAAGGACCGGAGGGATATTTCCCTGGAGCACCGGCTTCTGCTGGAGGATGGCTCGGTCCGGTACATCCGCGTGGTGGCCCACGGAATCGCCGATAAAAGCGGGCAGCTCGAGTTCGTCGGTGCGGTGATGGACATCACTGGGCAGAAGAAGGCGACGACCGAGCTGGAGCGGAGCGAGCAGCGTTATCGCCAATTGTTCAGCCGAATGCCGATCGCGCTCCGGCAACTCGACGCCAGCAAGCTGGTGGCGCTGTTCCGGAAACTCCGCGCCGAGGGGGTCGAGGATCTCGGCAGCTATTTCGACAGCCACCCCGATTTCCTCAAAACCTGCATGGAGGCGCTCTCGTTTCAGGAGGCCAATGATCGGGCCATCCAGATGTTCGGCGGCGACTATGCAGGACGTTCCATGGCCGACACCTGGCGGGAGCGGCCGGATACGTTCCGGCGCGCCATGGAATCCCGCTTTCGCGGCGAAGCGAGCTTCGAGGAAGAGACCAGGATGGT
Organism: Bradyrhizobium sp. 1(2017); assembly: GCF_011602485.2. NCBI lineage: Bacteria > Pseudomonadati > Pseudomonadota > Alphaproteobacteria > Hyphomicrobiales > Nitrobacteraceae > Bradyrhizobium > Bradyrhizobium sp. 1(2017). Next base: position 6,723,989 of record NZ_CP050022.2, read on the forward strand.
CACGTGGGACGACCGCGTCCTCGACGTCCTCTTCACGACGGCACGAGTGGGTCCCGTCAATGATCTCGAGCTGAGCCTCGTTGGAACGATCGACATCTCCCAGCGTGTCCGCGCCCAAGAGAGGCTTCGACAAGTGCAGGCAGAGTTCGCACATGCCGCGCGAATCTCGATGCTCGGCGAGCTCACGGCCTCGATCGCCCATGAGGTCAACCAGCCGCTGGCGGCCATCACGACCAATGCCGCAGCCGGCCTGCGCTGGCTGAACAGGCCCAATCCCGACTTGGCCGAGCTGCGCAAGGTGATCGAGAACACGGCCACGGATGCCAAACGCGCCGCGAGCATCGTCGCGCGCGTTCACGGGATGGCGTCCAGGAAGGCACCGGAGCGAATCCTGCTGTCGCTCGACGAGGTCGTTCGGGAGGCCCTGTTGTTTCTGCGGCATGAAATGGAGTCTCGCGACGTCGCGATCCGGCACCGTCCCGATCCGGCAGCGCCGCCGGTGTTCGGCGACCGCACCCAGCTTCAGCAGGTGATCGTCAACCTCGCGATCAACGCGATGCAGGCCATGACCCAGGCCGGCACCGAGAACCGCAGGATCGTCATCACCACGGTCGCCCCGGATGCGAGCACCCTGTGCTGCTCGATGGAAGACAACGGCCCGGGCATCGGCGCCGAACATGTCGGCCGGCTGTTCGAAAGCTTCTTCACGACGAAGGAGAGCGGCATGGGCATGGGACTGCCGATTTGCCGATCCATCGTCGAATCGCATGGCGGCCGGATCGCTGCCGAGGGCAAGGGCGCTGAAGGAGGCGCACGATTCTGGTTTACGCTGCCGATCTCCGGCCCGACGCACCCGACCTGATCCGGCCGGGACGGCGCGGATCGAACCCGTCCATCCATATTATTCCGTTGCAGCGCCACCCGAGCGCACCAGGCGGATCGGCACACCCTTGAACGACGGCGTGAAGCTCATGGGATCGCGGGCATAGAGCGGCACCAATGGATTGGTCTCCGGATAATAGGCTGCACAGCAGCCGGCCGGAAACGAATGACCGACCACGCGGAAATTGCGCACGATCCGCTCGACGCCATCGGTCGATTCCGTGATCAGATCGACGCGGTCGCCCTCGGCAAAGCCGCGTTTCTTCATTTCATATTCGTTGAGGAACACCACATCGCGCTGCCCGAAGACACCGCGATAGCGGTCCGACATCGAATACAGCGTCGTATTGTACTGGTCGTGGCTGCGGACCGTGCTGAGCCACAGGAAATCGGGATCGCATTGCGGCGGGTCCTCGCCGCAGCCCTCGAACACCAGGAAATTGGCCTTGCCGGATGGGGTCGCCCACACCCGCTCCCGTGCCGTCGAGGTCAGATGGAAGCCACCGGGAACGCGGATCCGCGCGTTGTAGCCCTGGAAGATCGGGAAGACCGCCTCGATGGCATCGCGAATGCGATCGTAATCGTCGACGAACCCACCCCAGTCGACCATTGTGCGATCGCCGAGCGTCGCCTTGGCGACGCCGGCGACGATCGCGATTTCGCTGAGGAGATGCTCCGACGCCGGCGTGTTGCGGCCGCCCGAGGCATGGACCATCGACATGGAATCTTCCACCGTGATGGACTGCGGTCCCGTCGCCTGGACATCGATTTCGGTGCGGCCGAGACAAGGCAGGATCAGCGCGGCACGGCCGTGGATCAGATGGCTGCGGTTCAGCTTGGTGGCGACGTGGACAGTCAAGTCGAGCTTGCGCAGTGCAGCCTGCGTCGTCTGCCAGTCCGGAATGGCGGCGGCAAAATTGCCGCCCATGGCGAAGAAGACCTTCACCTCGCCGCGGATCATCGCCTCCAGGGCCGTCACGACATTATGTCCCGGCTCTGACGGCGGCCTGAAGCCGAAGTGGCGTTCCAGTCGCTCGAGGAAATCCGCCTTGGGGACTTCCGTGATCCCCACGGTCCGATCGCCCTGCACGTTGGAATGACCGCGAACCGGGCAGACGCCGGCGCCGTCGCGTCCTACATTGCCGCGCAGGAGCGCAAGGTTGGCGATCTGCTGCACGTTGTGCGCGCCGCGCTCGTGCTGGGTGATGCCCATGCCATAGACGAGAATGGCGCGTTCCGACTTCATGTAGGCGTTGGCCGCATACTCGATGTCCTCGCGCGTCAGGCCGGACTGGCGTTCGATGTCGGGCCATTGCGTCCGCTTGAGATCGTCGATCAGCGCCTCGATGCCGGCGGTGTGTCCCTTGATGAAATCCCAGTCCAGGATTTCCGGCTGCTCGGCAGCGCGGGCCGCTTCATCGACCTCGACCAGGATCTTCATGATGCCTTTGAGGACGGCGACGTCGCCGCCGACACGCACCTGGAAGAGCTTCGAGCTGATCTTCGTCGACGTCAGCGTGATCATCTCGAGGGGGCTCTGCGGCGCCTGGAAACGCTCGAGCGCCCGTTCGCGAAACGGGTTGAAGGAGATGATCGAAGCGCCGCGGCGCGAGGCATTGCGCAGGCTCGTCATCATCCGAGGGCTGTTGGTGCCCGGGTTCTGGCCGAAGATGAAGATACAATCGGCCTTGTCGAAATCCTCCAGCAGCACGGTACCCTTGCCGACGCCGAGCGATTGCGGCAGGCCGACGCTGGTCGCCTCGTGGCACATGTTCGAGCAGTCGGGAAAATTGTTGGTGCCGTACTCACGGACGAAAAGCTGGTAGAGGAACGCGGCTTCGTTCGAGGTCCGCCCGGACGTGTAGAAATCCGCCATGTTCGGATCCGGCAATGCCTTCAGCTCGCGGCCGATCATGTCGAACGCAGCGCTCCACTCGACCGGAAGATAGTGGTCGGATGCGGCATCATAGGCCATCGGATGCGTGAGCCGTCCGACCATTTCGAGATCGTAGTCGCTCCAGGTCGCGAGCTCGGTGACGGTATGCTCGGCGAAAAATTCGGGCGTACAGCGTTTGGACGTCGCCTCCCAGGCGATCGCCTTGCCGCCGTTCTCGCAGAATTCGAATGACGAGGTATGCTTCGGATCGGGCCAGGCGCAGCCGGGACAGTCGAACCCCTGCGGCTGATTCATGCGGCTCAGCGTCGCGGCGCCCTTCACAGGCACCCGCTGCACCAGCAGAGCCTCACTGAGCGCCTTGAGCGCTCCCCACCCCCCGGCAGGCTCGCGATAGGGACGCACCGATTTCCTGGTCATGGGAGATATCTCTGCATGTGACGATCCGCGCTGCAGTTAAGGATCGTTGCTCCCGCGTCGTCTTTTCAAATCGGACGTCGAATTTCGCAATTGCACAGCTCCGGTCCCGGCGCGGTCGCCAAGCCCACGCCCAAGCGCAAGCCCACGCCGAAACCGACAGTGCGTTCCGGAAAAAGCATCGTCATTCGCGGAAGCTGGGCCGACGGGGCGAAACTAGGCTGCGACGCTGGAGCCTCGCCGCGGCGCAGGCTGAAGATTCATTTAAGGAGCGACCAACATGTTTTCACGACGAGAATTGCTGGCTGTATCGGCGGCAGGCGCCGCAATGGTCAGCGCCAGTGCGCAAGGCGCGACCTTCGGCAACCCGGACGAGCCGCCACAAGGGGCGATCAATGCCAAGAGCCCCAGCAGCCTGAGCGATCCTGGGCCGCAAAATCCGGCCCTGGGGAAGCAGTTTCCCTCGGCGCAGACGCCGCCGGCGACGGATGTCGGCGGCTTACCGATGAACTGGGCCTCGTTCAACAACGCGCCCAGGCGCATCCAGAACGGCGGCTGGGCTCGCCAGGTCACGGTCAGCGACTTCGCGCTCTCGAAGGAGATCTCCGGCGTCAACATGCGGCTCTCTGCCGGTGGCATCCGCGAGCTGCATTGGCATCAGGCGGCCGAATGGGCGATCATGACCTACGGCGGCTGCCGCATCACCGTGCTCGACGTCCAGGGCCGCCCTTATGTGGCCGATCTCAAGGCCGGCGACCTCTGGTACTTCCCGTCGGGCGCGCCCCATTCCTTGCAAGGGCTTGGTCCTGACGGCTGCGAGTTCGTGATCTGCTTCGACGACGGTCACGCCAACGAGTTCAATACGCTGCTGGTGACGGACTGGTTCGCCCACACACCGCCGGAAGTACTGAGCAAGAACTTTGGCGTGCCGGCCGAAACCTTCGCCAAGATTCCGCTGCACAATCGCTGGATCTTCCAGGGGACGGTCCCCGGCGATCTCGCCGCAGATCGTGACGCCGTCGCCAGACACGCCGAGGCACCGCCCTATCCCTTCGTCTACCAGCTGGGCAGCTCGACTCCGCTCAAGGAGAGCGCGGCGGGAAGTATCCGCGTCGCCGACAGCAACAATTTCAAGGTGGCAACTACGGTTGCGGCTGCACTGGTGACGATGCCCCCAGGCGCCGTCCGGGAGATGCACTGGCATCCGAACGCGGACGAATGGCAGTACTACATCAAGGGCAAGGCGCGAATGACCGTGTTCGACACGGGGCCCAACGCACGCACCACGGATTTCTCTGCGGGCGACATCGGCTACGTCCCGCGCAACCTCGGTCACTACGTCGAGAATGTCGGCGATACCGATGTACAGTTCGTCGGCGTCTTCCGCGCCCCGCGTTACGAGGAGGTATCGCTCTCCAACTGGCTGGCGCACACCCCGCCAGCGCTCGTCGCCCAGCACCTCAATATCGACGAGAAGCTGATCGCGCAGTGGCCGGACACCAGTCCGGGCGTCATGCCGAAGACCTGAACGAAAAGGCGCCGAACCCGGCGCCTTTTCTTTTGCTTGTTGGAAGATATCTGCCGCCCGGATCAAGCCGCCAGAATGGCGGCTTTGCGCGTTCTCTTGCTCCCGGCTGTCAATAACGAACCGATTCGGAATCGAACTTGCCCCTGAAGACCCGGAATCCGATCGCGACGTAGAGCAGCAACAGCGGAAAGATGAAGAGACCCGCTCCCCAGAACATGAAAGCGAGGCTGGCATGGGGTGCAGCGGCTTCGTCGATGGTGATGGCGAAGGGCACCATGTAGGGCCAGAACGAGAGCGCCAGCGTGCCGAATGCCGATATGAAGATCAGCGAGACCATGTGGAACGGCCAATAATCGTCATGCCGCAGGATGCTCGAGGCGAGCACGCAGGCAGCCCCCGCACCGATCGCCGGAAAGACGAACAGATAGGGCCGTTCGATCCAGCGGTGAAGGATCGGCAGGTGCTGCAACAGCGCGTGGCTGAAGACGAGGATCAGAAACAGGAGAACGCCGGTCGCCAGCACCGGGATCTGGCTCCGCGCCAGGTCCCGAACGGCACCGCCGCGCTTGCGCACCAGCCAGCAGGCGCCGAGCAGCGCATAGCCGAGGCACAGGCCGATGCCGCACAGGACCGAGAATCCGCTCAGCCAACCGAATACGCCCCCGGCATACTGGCCGTCGTTGATCGGCAGTCCCTGCACGAGCGCGCCGACCATCACGCCTTGCATGAAGGTCGCGACCAGGGAGCCGCCGCCGAAGCCGAGATCCCAGATCCACCGCGAGTGCTGCGACTTGGCGCGGAATTCGAACGCGACCCCGCGCAGGATCAGCCCCAGCAGCATGAAGATGACGGGAATATAGAAAGCCGAGAGCACCGTCGCATACACGACCGGAAATGCACCCCACAGCACCACGCCCGTCACCACGAGCCAGGTCTCGTTGCCATCCCAGAACGGCGCGATCGCGCCCAGCATGGCCTGCCGGCGCACTTCGCTGTTCGGCAGCAGGAACAATATTCCGACGCCGAGATCGAAACCGTCGAGCAGAAGATAGATCAGGATGCTGATCGCCAGCAAAGCAACCCAGAACGTCACCATGGTCATTCTCCTGCCTGAGCGTAGTTGCCGCTCGGGGGCGGCGGACGGTCAGCAAGCGACATCGGCCGGTTGGGCATGGCGGGCGCATGCAGGACCTTGCCGCCAAGTCCCGCCGGACCGGCGCGCAACAGCCGGTAGATGTAGTAAGTCCCGAACGAGAAGATGAAGGCATAGACCGCGACGAACATGATCAGCGACGTCGTCGCCGCGGCCGCCGTCAGGAATGGCGTCACCGCATCTGCGGTGCGCAGCACCCCGTAGACCGTCCACGGCTGGCGGCCGACCTCGGCGGTATACCAGCCGGTGAGGATTGCGATCCAGGGTAACGGAAAGCTGAGGAAGATGCCCCAGAGCAGCAGGCGGTTTCGCTCGAGGCGATGCCTGAGCCCGAGCCAGCTCCCGAGCCAGGCCAATGCCAACATCAGGAGGCCGCAACCGACCATGATACGGAAGGCGAAGAACGGGATCACCACCGGCGGCCGGTCCTGCGGCGGAAAGCTGGTCAGGCCGACCTCCTTCGAGCTCAGGCTCATGCTGCCGATGATGCTCCCGAGCACCGGAATCGATATCGCGTATCTGTTCGATTCGGTGCTGGAATCGGGGATCGCGATCAGCACCTCCGAGGCCGGCTGCTCGTCGTGCCAGCGCGCCTCGATCGCGGCGAACTTGGCCGGCTGGTAATCGTGGACGTAGTCGCCGACGAGATGCCCGATGAAGAGCTGAACGGGAAGCAGCACCGCCGCGAGCGCCAGGCCCATGCGCAACATCACATGCGCCTCGGCCCGATAAGTCCGCCGTAGCAGATACCAGGCCCCCGTGGCCGCAACGCAGAACGCGCCGGTCAGGTATGAAGCGAGCAGCATGTGCGGAAACCTGACCCAGACCACCCGGTTGAAGATGATCTGCATCCAGTCGTCGGGCACGAATTGCCCGTTCTGCATGACGTAACCTGTCGGCACCTGCATCCAGCTGTTGTTCACCATGATCCAGAACGCCGAGAGCGTGGTGCCGAGCGCCACCATCGCGGTCGAGAACAGGTAGAACCAGGGAGGCACCCTGGTCCGGCCGAAAATGAGGATGCCGAAGAAGCTCGCCTCCAGCATGAAGGCGGTGAACGTCTCGTAGGACAGAAGCGGTCCCTGGATCGGCCCTGACATCTTCGAAAGGACGCTCCAGTTCGTGCCGAACTGGAACGCCATCACCACGCCCGACACGACGCCCATGCCGAAGGCGACGCCGAATATCTTGAGCCAGAACTCGAACAGGGTTCGGTAGACCGGCTTGCCGCTCCGAAGATGCATCGCCTCGAGCAAGGTGAGCCATGCGGCGAGCCCGATGGTGAAAGCCGGGAAGATGATGTGAAACGAGATGGTGAAGGCGAATTGCAGCCGCGACAGGAGAAGCGCCGTCGGGTCCATCGGAACGCTCCCTTCCCTCAGGCTCGCTTCGCGACTGACGGCGCGCTTGTGACCGGACGGTGGATGTCGGCGACCTCGAGCACCGCGGCCGTCGCAGAGCGGATCTGGCGGCAGAAATCCGCATTTTCGATCAGCGACACGCCATAGGACGGGATGATCCTCTTCAGCTTCGACAGCCAGGCGCTCGCCGTCAGCTCTCCGGCGAAGCACTTCTCCAGCACGCTGATGGCGATGAACGCTGCGGTGGAGGCGCCCGGCGAGGCGCCGAGCAGGGCCACCAACGAATGATCCTCCGCGCCGACGAGCTCGGTCCCGAATTCGAGCAGTCCGCCGCGCTTGACGTCGGGCTTGATGATCTGGACGCGCTGGCCCGCGACCTGCAACCGCCAGTCCTTCGGATCGGCCTTCGGGTAATATTCATCGAGTGCCGCAAGACGGTGGTTTTCGGACTGCAGCACCTGCCCGACCAGGTATTCGGTGAGATCGAAATTGTCACGCGCCACCGAGAGCAACGGCTTGACGTTGGCGGGGCGGATGGACTCGAACAGGTCCAGTAGCGAGCCGTGCTTGAGGAACTTGCTCGAGAAGCCGGCATAGGGGCCAAACAGAAGCGAGCGCTGGCCGCCGATCACGCGCGTGTCGAGGTGGGGCACCGACATCGGTGGTGAGCCGACCGCGGCCTTGCCGTAGACCTTGGCGTGGTGACGCTCGTTGATATCGGGATCGTCGCAACGCAGCCAGATTCCGCTGACGGGAAAGCCGCCGTAGCCGCGCCCTTCCGGAATACCGGATTTCTCCAGCAGCGGCAGCGCACCGCCGCCGGCGCCGATGAAGACGAACTTCGAGAGAACCGATCGCGTCTCGCCGCTCTCGGTGTCGCGCACCTCGATCCGCCAGCGGCCACCCTGCTCGCGGACGAGATTGGTAACGCAGCTCTTGTAGTTCACGGCGCAACCGGGCTGGCTGACGAGATGACCAACAAGCAGGTGGGTCAGCGCCCCGTAATCGACGTCAGTGCCGGAGATGATGCGCGTCGCGGCAACCGGCTCGTCGCCGCTGCGGCCGTCCATCACCAGCGGCGCCCATTCGGCGATCTGCTTCGGATCCTCCGTGTGCTCCATGCCCTCGTAGCAATGATGGGCCGACATCGCCTCGAACCGCTTCCGCAGGAACGCGACATTCTCCGCGCCATGCACGAAACTCATATGCGGCACCGGATGGATGAAGGCCCGCGGATCGGCGATCGCCCCCTTCTCGATCAGGTAGGACCAGAATTGCCGCGACAGGTCGAACTCGACATTGACCTGCAGCGCCTTGGAGATGTCGATGGTGCCGTCGGGGCGTTCCGGCGTGTAGTTCATCTCGCAATTCGCCGCGTGTCCGGTGCCGGCATTGTTCCAGGCGTCCGAGCTTTCGAGCGCGCAATCGTCGAGCACCTCGAGCATCTGGATCGTGAGAGACGGCTCCAGCTCCTTGAGCAGGACGCCCAATGTGGAGCTCATGATACCTGCGCCAATGAGCACGACGTCGGTTTCGCGGTCGGAAGTCACTTGCATGGCGTTTCCCTTCGTTGAGTGTTGCTGCCTGGAGTGCTCGATCAGGTGCGGGCCGATTGCCGCGCCTTGGCGCGGAACGGCACCTCTGCTCCCGGGCGCAGGACCACATAGGCGCGGCGCCAGGACGAATCGTCCGTCAGTTTCCAGCTGTGCCCCGACCCTGCGGTGTCCTCGGCAAGCAGGATGTTGCCGGGATGGATCAGGAAGTGATGTCCATCGCGCGTCTGGAAATCGAGCGTTCCGCTCAGCGTGATCACGAGCTGGCGGATCGGAGCGGTGTGCCAGGAAAACGCGCCGCCCGATTCAGTCTCCTGAAAGGACACGCTGGTCGCATCGATCTTGCCGGTGAGAAAGTCACCGCGCTGACCGGCTTCGAGGTCGATGAAGCCCTCCTCGAAATGCGAATTGCCATCATCTCCGGTCCATAGACGCACACAACGGATCATCGTCTCTCTCCTTTCAGCCGGCCTCTGCGCCGATTGCGTGTGGCGCCTTGATCTCGGCGACATAGGGCTTGACCATCTTGGCGGGGTCCACGATGCGGTCGAACTCCGGCTCGGTCACGAAACCGAGCTTGAGCGCCGCCGACTTCAGCGTGAGATCGTTGTCCATCGCGTAATGCGCGATCCGCGACGCCTTGTCGTAACCGATCACCGGTGCCAGCGCGGTCACGAGCATCAGCGACCTCTCGACATACTCCTTGATCCTCTTGCGGTTCGGCTCGGTGCCTTCGATGAGGAACCGGCGGAAATTCGTGCAGCCATCGGTGAGGATCGTGACCGACTGCGCGATGTTGTGGATGATCAGCGGCTTGTAGACGTTCATCTCCAGATAGCCGCCGGCACCGCCGAACCCGACGGCGACGTCGTTCGCCATCACCTGCACGGCGATCATCGCCAGCGCTTCGGCCTGCGTCGGGTTGACCTTGCCCGGCATGATCGACGAGCCGGGCTCGTTCTCGGGGATCAGCAGCTCGGCGAAGCCCGCGCGCGGACCGCAGGACATCAGACGGATATCGTTGGCGATCTTGTAGAGCGATCCGGCGAGCGTGCGGAGCGTGCCTGACAGCTGGACCAGTGCATCATGCGCCCCCTGCACGGCGAACTTGTTCGGCGCGCTGACGAAGGGCAGCCCCGTCAGCCGCGCGATTTCCGCAGCGACGGCCTCGGCGAAGCCCGGCGCTGCATTGATGCCGGTGCCGACGGCCGTGCCGCCGAGCGCCAGCCGGAACACGCCTTTGAGCGCGTCGTCGATGCGCGCCAGATCGTCGGCGAGCATGCCGGCATAACCGGACCATTCCTGTCCAAGCGTCAGCGGCGTCGCATCCTGCATGTGGGTCCGGCCGATCTTGACGATATCGCCCCACCGGCTCGATTTCGTCGCGATCGCGTCGTGCAATGCCACGACGGACGGCACGAGGCGCTGGGTCACGTTCATGGCGGCAGCGATGTACATCGCCGAGGGAAAGCTGTCGTTGGACGACTGCGACATGTTGATGTGATCGTTCGGATGAACCGGACGCTTGCTCCCGAGCGGCGTGCCCGCAAGCTGGCAGCAACGGTTCGAGATCACTTCATTCACGTTCATGTTGAACTGCGTTCCGCTGCCCGTCATCCAGACGTGGAGCGGGAACATGTCGTGATGCCGGCCGGCGAGAATCTCGTCGCAAACCTGAACGATCAGCTCGCGGAGCTTGCCGTCGAGGCGGCCGCCGGCGCAGTTGGCATTCGCCGCCGCTTTCTTCAGGATCGCATAGGATTGGATCATTTCGCGCGGCATCAGGTCCTTGCCGATGCTGAAATGCTCAAGCGAGCGCTGCGTCTGTGCGCCCCAGAGCTTGTCCGCGGGCACCTCGACTTCACCGAGGCTGTCTGTCTCTTTGCGGAGTTCGTTCATCATTGCCTCGTTGCCGTTGACGTCTGAATGGCCTTCTCGACGTTGTTCAAGAGACTACGGAGCGCGCCGCGCGCCTGCTTCCGCGAACGAACGTCCTTTTGTCGAATGGCATGGCGGGCACATCGGGCTTCAACGCATGAACTCGCATTTTGCGTGATCCTGAGGCGAACGGGGTCAATGCCCGTGCGGAGCGTGGCGATGCCGGCGACACAGCCAGAGCACGCACGCCGACGATGCGATCGGCAGGGCAAGGCTCCACGCGCCCATCCATTTCGTCGCGTAACCGCCGACGGCGGCTCCGACCAGAAACATCAGGCAAAGCAGAAACATGATCTTGCCGCCGCGCGCCGCACCACGATCTGACGCGAGAGCGGATTGGTCGATGGCGCGAAGCATGTTGCCCGTGACGGCGACGGTGAGGACCTGCCAGTGCTCGACTTGCCTGAAGCTGGCCGACCGCAGCGCGACGCCGAAGGCGATCGTGGGGATCGTGATCATATCGGGAATTCGATGCAGCAACGGCATCATGATCGCCAGGCAGACGATCTCCCCGGCAAGACAGCGCAGCGGCGCCCGGATGCGGATCGCCAGCGTCGCGCCGAAGAGAAACCCGACGATCGGAAGAAGATGGTGGGCCGCCTGCCGCCACTGCCCTGACATCGCGTCGATGCCGAGGAAGACGACATTGCCTGTTTGCGAGCTTGCAAACACGCCGCCGAGCGAGAGCCAAGTAAAGGCGTCGAGAAAGCCGCCGGACATGGTCAGGAGCGACGCGACGAGCAGCGATCGCTCGGGATTCTCGACGCCGGCCCGCGCGCCGGCGGGCGCCAGGGATATGGCTTGCATCACCATGTCACCCGCCCGCGAGATCAGGCGTCGGCGCGCGGTGCGGCCTCGTCGGGCAGCAGAACGCGGCGCGCATGCGTGAATACGCCATATCCATCGTCGCGGGCGATCGCGAGCAGCGTGATTCCCGCCGCCTCCGCGGTCCGGATGGCGAGTGCAGTTGGAGCTGATACGGCCACGACAACCGGCGCGCCGATCATCGCCGCCTTCTGCACCATCTCGACCGATACACGGCTGGTCAGCAGCACGGCGCCGCCGCTCGCCGATCGTCCCTCGCGCGCCATCGCACCGGCCAGCTTGTCGAGCGCATTGTGGCGGCCGACATCCTCCCGCACCGGACCGATGCCGGTGCGGGGATGCCAGAATGCCGCCGCGTGGACGGACCGCGTCTGCTGGTTCAGGACCTGAAGCGGAGACAACGCCTGCATGGCGCCAAGCAGATCTCGCGCGTGAAAGGCGATGCTTCGGCCCGCGACCTGCGACGGTGCGCGGCACGCCTGTTCGAGGCTCTCGATGCCGCACAGGCCGCATCCGACGGGACCGCTGATGGCGCGGCGCCGCGCCGCCAGGGACGCCGCGCGGTCGCCGTCGAGCCACATCCGGACCTCGACGCCCAACTCGTTCGGGATCAACTCAATGCTGCTGATCTCGCCCGGACGTTCGACGATAGCCTCGGTGAGGCTGAAACCGATACCGAAATCCTCCAGATCGCCCGGCGTGCCCATCATCACGGCGTGGGTCGATCCGTTGTAGGTGAGCGCGATCGCTGTTTCCTCGGCGACCACGCGTGAAGTCGACCGCGCCTGACCGCCGCGCCAGGCGATCTCCCGATGCTGGGTGAACGTCGATCCTGTCATCATGACTCACACCGTCGCCGGCTGGGCCGAGTGCCGGGCAGCACGGCTCTTCAGCGCGAAACCAAACGCGATGAATCCCCAACCCTGGAAGATCAGGTCGACGACCAGCATCGCGCCGAGCAGCCAAAGGCCGATGGCGGGCCAGGCCGCAACCAGAATGGCGCCGATGCAGGTGGTCAGGACGCCCGCGACCGCGATCCAGCGCCAGCCCGCAGCCGGCCGCATATGGAAACCCGCCCAGATCCGTATCACTCCGGCGGCGACGAGGAACGCACACACCGCGAGCGACAGCGTGAACGAGGCGAGGATCGGATCGTAGAGCACGATTGCTCCCGCGATCGCGTAGACGAGCCCTGCCAGCAGCCAGAAAAGAAATCCGCGCAGCCCCCGCACCGAAAAGGCATGAACGACCTGGAAAATGCCGGCGGCAACCATGGTGGCCCCGATGACCAGTACGGAGGCGAGGCTCGCGGCCATCAGATTGACCGATGCAACACCGCCGAGGATCAGCTCACCCACGCCCAGGGCAACAAACCAGATCCACTTCCCGGTGATCGCATGGATTGCCCTTCCCAGCGACGCCTTCGCATTCGACATTTCCGTCATGGCTTGACCCTTTTCACACGACCGGTCCGCCGGTCGTGAATGGGATCGAGCCTATCGGGAGCCGGCGCCCGTCATCTTTCGAAGACGCCGCGAGATTGTTTCATCCGCACGATGCGGACCGCTTGGATAAATTGCAGTACGGGTCCATGCGCGACTAGCGCGGGACACTCACCACGATCCTGCCACCGTCGGGACCGACGCAGATGTCGACCGCTCCTTGAAGACGCGCCGCGAGCACCTCGACGATATCGCGGGCTTCTCCCCGGTACCAGCTCTCGCCGGACGAGCCGCTGTCCGTGATGCAACAGGCGATCGACGCGGCGGTCACCCACATCTCCAGATGAATCGCGCCCGCTCCGCCGCGAGACCGGTGCCGCGCCGCACTGGTAATCAGCTCGAATACGATCATACCCAGCATCCAGCAGCGCTCGGAGCTCAGCTTCAACGGATGCAGCAGAAGCGAGAGCGCAATGCCCTCGCCTTCGAGGCTCGCGCGGCTGATCGAACGGCACAATTGCCGGAGATAGGCCGCCAGGTCGACCGTCGTGCTGAACTCGGGCATTTGCAGCGCGTGGTGAAGCCGCGCATGACTTTCCAGCCGGTCCTGCAGGGAAGCAAGGGTCTGCGCCGCTTCCCTGGCGTCGCAGCCATTGGCGGCTTTCGACACCAGGTCGATCGCCGAAGCGAGCTCGTCATCGATCCGATGCGCGAGCTCGCGCAGCAGCAGACGCTCCGCCTTTATGCCGCCATCCGGCGGGAGCTCCGAGAGGCTGCTCATGCTTCACCCGCGTCCCGGCCGAACGGCATGTCGTGCGCTTACGAGTTCGGACCGGTGCGGCCGGTCTCGTACAGGAACCAGATTCGCCGCTCCGTCTCGTCGATCCAGTTTTCCAGAAGGCTTGCGGTGGCAACATCGCCATCTTCGTCGCAGAGCTCGTGAACCCGGCGCATTTCCCGCGTCAGCTGCTGGTTGTCGCTGCGCAGCTCGGCGAGCATATCCTGCGGATCGACATAGTCGGCGTCATTGTCGAGAATACGCTGCTCGCGCGCGATGTGGCCGATCGAGCGCAGCGTGGTGCCGCCGATCTTGCGGGCGCGTTCGGCGATGTCGTCGGTCATCGCGAAGATCTGCTCGGCCTGCTCGTCGAGCAGAAGGTGGTAATCGCGAAAGTGGCGGCCGGATACGTGCCAGTGGAAGTTCTTGGTCTTCAGATAAAGTGCGAAGACGTCGGCGAGCAACGCTCTCAGCGCGGCTGGAACGTCCCGGTTCGCATTGGCGCCGAGATCGGTCGGCGTCTGGAGGTCTGCTTTGGTCATGGTCGGCATCCTTGCTTGGAGGTTAGGAAACTCTGGTCGCGCGTCGCGCAAACGGTCTTTCGGGTTGAGGGACCTTTCCGTGTCGTCGCACAGCGGATTCATTCGGCAGCTGTCGTCCCGTTTCGCACGCGCACGAGCGAGATCGTTTCGAACACGCCGTCGCGCCGAACCAATGCGTGGAAGAGCCCCGCCGCCAGATGCAGCAGCACGAGGGCAAAGAATGCGAAACCCAAATAGACATGGGCGTTCCAGAGCAGCGTGTGCACACCGTCGCTCTGCGGCAGCAGTGCAGGAATGCGAATCCCGCCATACAGGACCACCGGATAAGATGCAGCCCAGAGCATGCCGAGGCCGAGCAACGGCATGATGATCATGAAGCCGTACAGCAGCTGATGCGAGAACCTTGCTCCGAGCTTCATGGCCCTCGGAAGATCGTCCGGCAACGGCGGCGCGCCGTAGTACAGCCGCAGTGCCACCCTGATCAGGACGAGGCCGAGCAAGGTGACGCCGAGCGTCTTGTGGATGAGGATCAGCGGCAGATATTCTGGTGCGACGGTCGAGACCATCCCCACACCAATGAAGAGCATGGCGAGGATGCAGGCCGCCATCAGCCAGTGCAGGAGCCGCTGGACCAGCGTAAAACGGTGAGGAGCATTGGTCATGGCGTTGCGGCTCCGGTTCGCGGATAGTCCTTGGCCTCGGCGGCACGCAGATCATAGGACTTGCGGTAGACCGATGAGCGCGCAGCCGGGAACGGATCGTCGGACACCCGAATTCCCTGCGGCAGGACGGTCGGATCGAAGTTGATGTCGCGGCATGGCCCATCGCGCTCCGGTTCGATCCGCTGCACCACCAACGTTCCGACCTCCACCTTGCGGCGCGTCTCCGGCCAGGCTTTGCTCGGGTCTGCAGTCTGATCGCCGGGATCGGCTACGGTGGTGACCATCGTCCAGCGCAGCGGTCCCGCCGTCCGGACCCGCTCCGCGATCTCCTGCTCGAGATAATCCGGACCGCGCTTTTCCAGCTCGGCCTGCGAGATCGAAACAGGTTGCGCCGCGGGCAGCAGCGACCATCGCACCGCGTGATCGCTGCCTTTCGCATCCGTGAAGACGAAGCTGTTGAGACCGTTATAGGGCTCTTCCGCATAGCTGCCGGTCCACGGCGCCGTCTTGGCCCAGGCGGCAAAATGGCCAAACTCCGGATTTGCCTGAGTGAACGCCTTCATCGCATCCGGATCCTTCTTGCCGGAGGCAATCAGCAGATCGTGGAACGCCTGCGGCGTCGAGACGGCAAAGAATGGCGGGTTGATCATCGCCATCCGCCAGACCTCGCCATCTGCCGTCGTGATCTGAAGTCCCAGGCCGCGTACGCGCGCGCTCGCATCCACTGCGTTGGGATTGGTGGTGCCGAGATTGAAGCGGCCGAGAGCCGGATATCGCCCCTGCACGAAGACCTTGGCCCTGGAGAGTTCTACGCCGCGTCCGTTGGCCTCGAACGTACCGGTGAAGCAAATTCCCTTGGCATGATTGCGCCGATGTCCGAGCGGTACACTGCCTGCCGGTGTCAGCGCCTCGATCATCCGTTCGGGCGTCAGACGCCCGGGCGAGAGCCATCCTGCGGTGTACGCGAACGCGGCGGCCCCGCCGCCCAGGATCGCCGCAATCAGGAAGAGCGATCCGAGGCTCGACCGCGGTAATTTCCCCGGAAGTTTCATTCAGTCTCCTCGCGAGCCGCCAACTGCCAGCAGCCAGAGCAGCGCGGCGGCATTGCCCAACAACGAGGAATTCTTCTAACGGGGAGCGGCGGCCCCGATCTTCTCAAACTCAACGCCAATTTCACGAAGGCACGCCTCGTTCTGCTTGCCTTTGCGGACTTCCGCAGCCGAACTGAAAGACCCTCGCCCCGCAGTCGGGCATTCTGAATATATTTCGTGCTTTATGAAAATTGCCCGTAAGGCTCGAAAGACCAGCCCCACGCTTCGCCCTAAGCCAGATGCACTTCGCATCGAGCGCAAGCGCCATCTTCGCGAAGACTGGAATGCGATTGGGATCCAAATGAGAAAAGTCATCGTCGTAACAGGTGCTGCAAACAGCATCGGACGAGCCACCTGCAAGGAATTGGCGCAGGCGGGGCACACGGTCTACGTCGCAATGCGGGAAGCCGGCGACCAAGGCGCCCCCGGCCTCGACAGGCCCGAGGCAGAGGCCGCGAAGGGCGGCTTCGATCTTCGCACCATCGAGTTCGACGTGTCCTCGGAAGCCTCGGTAAACGCAGCCATCGAAACCATCATCGCCGACAACGACCGCCTCGACGTGATCGTGCACAATGCAAGACAGGTGGTCTACGGGCCGACCGAGGCCTTTGCGCCGGAGCAACTCGCGGAGCTCTACGACATCAACGTACTGAGCGCGCAGCGTCTCAACCGGGCGGCATTGCCACAATTGCGCAAACAGGGCGAAGGCCTGCTGGTATGGGTCACGTCGAGTTGCGCACGTGGCGGATCCGTGCCCTTCCTTGGCGCCTATGCCTCGTCGAAAGCTGCCATGGATGCGCTCGCACTCGGCTATGCCGGCGAACTCGCGCGATGGGGTATCGAGACGAGCATCGTCGTCCCCAGCGCTCTCGGGCCGGGCCACTACGTCCGCTCCGGCCGGCCAGCGGACACCATTCGCGCAGAAGAATATGCCGATGGCCCGACGGCTGATGTGAGCGAGACCGCGCTCGCAGGGCTCGCACAGCTTTCGCCGAGGGATCGTGCTCCGCAGGATGTCGCGAGAGCCATAGCCGATGTTGTGAACATGCCGTTCGGACAGCGGCCGCTGAGGGTTCATTTCGGTGCGGATGACGATGGCGCGGCGGCCGTCGACGCCGTCACGGACCGCGCGCGCGCCGAATTGCTGCGCCGGATCGGACTGGAGGACGTTCTCTCGCCGGCGCTTCTCGGCTAGAACAAGAGCGTGCCTCAACCATGCCGTGTAAGCTCCGCTTCTCGACAGACGCGGATGATGCCTTGTCGGCCCAACGGTTCATGCGCACGTTCGGCATTCGAGTGACATATCGCCGCATCAACGGCTGAAAGCGGAAAGCTTCATAGACGAACGTGGCATGCGCCGCATGGCGGCCATTCTTTACCCCGCTACTACCGGGTGTTAGTTTTGAGCCTGCCACGACGCCGACACGTCTGGTCGGCTCCTCAAATCCTGGAACGCGACGAGTCGTTTGTCGGGTTGAAATCCCAAAAATGGCCTCCCGCTGGCAAAGCAACAATGGCACGGCGACCGCTGGCCCCTCTGACCGGGAGAGCCTTGCTCAGGAGATTTTCGTCTTCGGGCCGTTTTGCCTCGATGCCTTGCAGCGACGGATCGAAAGGAATGGCAGCCAGATCCAGCTGTCGGCCCGGGCCTTCGACATCCTGCTGACGCTGATCCGGCAAGCGGGCACCGTCGTCAGCAAGAACGATCTGATGGCCAGCGCGTGGCCGGACTCCAGCGTCGACGAAAACAGCTTGCGTGTTCACATCGCAGCGCTTCGCAAGGCGCTCGGAGATGGCCATGCCGGGGTCCGATATCTGAGCACCGTCTCCGGACAAGGCTATTGCTTCGTGGGGTCGGTTTCCGGCAGCGACGAGGTACCGCCCCCGCCGGCACCGGCCAGTCCCGCCTCCGCGCACAACCTGCCGGCGCATCCTCGGCAGATGGTGGGACGCGAGCAGACCGTCCAGGACATATCCGAGCGATTGAGGGCTCTGCGTTTCGTCACCGTCGTCGGCCCGGGCGGCATCGGCAAGACGACTGCTATCGTTTCTGTCGGTTATGCCCTGCTCGCCGAGTTCGCAGGTCAGGTCCACTTCGTCAGTCTCGGCGAGACCTACGACGCCGCACTCGTGCCGGCCGTCACCGCAGCTTCGCTCGGGCTGCCGGCCCGATCGAACGATCCTTCGACAGGTCTGGCGACCCTCCTGCGCGGCAGGCGCATGCTGCTCATTCTGGATTGCTGCGAGCATGTGATCGAGGCGGCGGCCACGCTGGCCGAGCGGCTCTACAGGGAGGCACCGGAGCTGCACATCCTCGCCACGAGCCGGGAGCTGCTGCGTGTCGAAGGCGAACACGCCTACCGCCTCCTACCCCTGGCAAGTCCTCCGGAGAACACGATCCTGACCGCGGCGAGCGCGCTCGCCTATCCCGCCGTGGAGCTGTTCGTCGAGCGTGCGACATCCGGAGGGAGCGAGTTCGCCTTGACGGATGCGAACGCCTCGGATGTCGGTAATCTCTGTCGCCGGCTCGACGGCATTCCGCTTGCGATCGAGCTCACCGCCGGCCATGTCGGCGCATATGGCGCCGGCGCCATGGTCCGGCTCCTCGACAAGCACTTCAATTTGCTGTGGGAGGGACGGCGCACCGCCCTGCCCCGGCACCGCACGCTGCGCGCAACCATCGAATGGAGCTACAATCTCCTTTCCCAATCAGAACGCGACGTCCTCGATCGGCTGTCCGTGTTCGTCGGCAGCTTCACCCTGGACGCCGCGCGGGCGATCGCCGCGACCACGGAGGACGATGACGCCATCCTGGCGATCATCGACAATCTGGTCGCCAAGTCGATGCTCGCCTCGAGTGCCGACCAGCAATCGACCCGCTATCGGCTTCCGGACGCGACCCGTGCCTACGCCCAGGAGAGACTCGCCGCCCACGACGATGCCAGCGAGATGGCGCAACGCCACGCCGCATATTTTCTCGAGCTGCTCGAGAAGACCGAAGGCGCGAGGAGAGATGGTTTCCCGGCCGCTGCCGATCAGTTCGGCAACATTCGAAGCGCTCTGGCATGGTGCTTCTCGGATCGGGGCAACCGGGGCATCGGGGTCGCGCTCACGGCCGCAGCGATTCCCCTGTTCTTCAAATTGTCGCTCCTGGCCGAATGCGAGCACTGGGCCGCGCGCGCCATCGAAGCCCTCGATGAAACCGCCGAGAGCGCGAGGCGCAGCCTTGCGCTCTACGCCGCACTCGGATCGGCCCGGACGCTCACTGGGCAGTTCGACGATCTGGCCATGACCTGCCTTAACCGCGCGCTCGCGCTGGCAGAGAAGATCGGCGACTTGCCGGGCCAGGTCCGGCTGATCGATCGGCTGCACCTGCTTCAACTGCTCACCGGGAAATTCGATGACGCCCTGAACACCGCCAGAAGAGGCGAAAGCATTGCGCTGGAGAGTGGCGATCCTGGCGCCCTTTCCCGCATGCGCGTGGCGCTCGGCATCTCTTGCCACTATCTCGGCAACCTCCCCGCCTCCCGCGCGTACATCGAGGCGGCGATGTCACGTCCTGGCGCGAAGACGGATGTCGATGGCGAACCGACGCTCGACTATCCCGGCCGCGCGCCCATCACCCTGGCCCGTATTCTATGGCTCCAGGGATATCCCGACCGGGCGATCGAAACGGCACGGGAAGCGGTCGCCGATGCGCTCACCATGAATCATCCCACCATGCTCTGCCGAGCAGTGCTCTGGGCGTTCGACGTCTTCTATTGGAACGACGAGCTGGAAGGTTACGAGGATTCCATCGACAGGCTTCTGGCCGAGAGCCGCACGCACAAGCTCGCCACGCTCCAGATCGTTGCGGAAGCGATGAAAGGAATTGCGCTGCTGGCGCGTGGAGCGACCGGTTCGGGTCTCCCGATGCTGAAGGGCTCGGTCGAGAAGCTGCAAAACCACCGTTTCGGTGCGGTCGCAGGACTGAGCGTACCGCTTGCGGCGGCTCTGGCGGCAACAAATCACGGCGAGGCGGCACTGGACATGATCAATCGCGCAATCGCCCAAGCGCGGCGTTGCAGCTTCCTGATGGAGATGCCCGACATGCTGCGGGTGAAGGCGGAAGCGCTGATGCGCAAGGCCTCGCCGGACGTCCTGCAGGCGGAGCAGAACCTCGAGCACTCGCTCGAACTGGCCCGCCAGCAGGGCGCGCTCGGTTACGAGCTGCGCACGGCAATCGTGCTTGCGAGACTGCGGCAGCGGCAAGGCCGCTACCGGGACGCAGGAGAGATTCTCGCGCCGGTGTATGGCCGATTCACCGAAGGATATCACACGCGCAGTCTCAAGACCGCGTCGGATCTGCTCAATGAGCTGGGCTTCGCTCGGTCGGATAGGCTCGCGGCGCATTGAACGGCCTCTTGGGCGGATGGCGCCCGAGCTACCGGGGCAACAGTTGCGCCATCATTGCCCTGGCGCGCCGCAGGTCGGCGATCTCGAAACCCTCGGAGAACTTGCCGCATACGGATTCGAGAACATGCCGCGCGTCGGCCGGCCGGTTCTGGCTCATCCGAAGCCGTGCGAGGCTGATCGCCGTCCTCAGTTCCCAGAACAACGCTCCCTGGGCGCGTGCCACGTCGAACGCCGCGTTGAAGGCCTGCTCGGCGGCGGTAGCGGAATGATGCTCGCCGGGGTGCAGCAGCAATTCGCCCTTGATGCGCCAAAGCTCCGCCACGTACCACCGTTCCTCCCGCGCTTCGCAGCGAGCCAGCGCCTCTTCGGCGGTCGCAAGTCCCTGCGAAACCTCGCCGGCTTCTCCGAGGCATGCCGCCAGCTCTCCGAGAGGAAGCAGAAAACGCGGCAGGAATCGCGCTTCGCCCGCCAACCCGAGCGCCTTGCGCAGCAGAGACAGGCCGGCCTCGAAGTCACCACCTCGCGCCATCACCATGCCCCGGAATGCGCGCGCCCAAACGTTCCACAGCCGGATCGGGTGGCGTTCGGTATGCTCGATCAGCATCGTGCAATAGCGCTCCGCCAATGCGAGGTCGCCGGCGAGAAAGGCAACCGGGCAAGCGCCTTGTCCAAGCACGTTGCAGAACGTCAAACCATGACCGCTGGCTCGGCCCTCCTCCACATTGCGCTCGACCGCGCTCAGGGCCTGGTCGGCGAAGCCGAGCAGCCAGAGGATGCGCGCCTGGAAGCAATACACCGAAGCACGCAGGTCGAACCGGAATCGGGAAACCTGCGGCTTTGCCGTCGGATCGGCAAGGTGGCTCAAGGCTTGGTCGATGTGACGGTGCGCCAGAAGCTGGTCGCCGAGATAATGCAGCTTGGTGGCAAGCAGCCGTTCCGCCATCATCCGATCGACCGAATTTCTGGATCCGGCCACGACATCCGTGAACCGTTGCACAAAGCCGAGCGCCTTGCGAAACTCGCCATTGTTGAACTGATCGATGCACAAGCCCCAGAGCGATCGGAGCAGATATTCGTTGTCGCCGAGTTGCTCGGCGAGCCGAAGAGTCTCGGCCCAGGCGGGACCCGCTTCCCGAAGCCTTCCTGCGCCATGCATCAATGACCAGCCGCGCGCGGCCGACAATTGCATGCGAAACTGCCGCGCGTTCGCAGTGCTCTCGTCGACGTTCGCCAACGCCAGCTCGGTCCGCTCGCGGCATTCGGCGAGGAGTGACGATTGCACCCATAGCGGGACCGTCGCCGCGGTCAAGGCCACGCCGATCTGCGCATCCCCACCGGGTGAGAAGGCCCAATCGAGGCTGGACCGCACGTTGTCGATATGGCGGCCATAGAACGCAAGCCACTCCATCTGCGGCTTGGTCTCGCTATCGGCATCGGCTTTCGCAAAGAAGCCGCAATAATATTCGGCCAGACGGCGCGCCGCGTCGTGAAACTCTCCACTGGAGCGCAGCTTCTCCAGCGCGTAGGCGCGCGTGGTGTCCAGCAGCCGATAGTGAGGATGATCGCCGCCGATGTCGGCAAGAACGAGCGACTTGGCCACCAGATTGGCCAGGCGCCCAGTCACCTCGCCCATGCCCTCACCGACCACCGCGATCGCGGCATCGAGCGGAAATTCTCCGGCAAAGATGCCGAGTTGCCGCAGGATCCGCGCCTCCATCTCCGTAAGCAGGTCGTAGCTCCAGTCGAGCGTCGCACGAAGGGTTTGCTGCCTCGGCAGGGCCGTCCGACGGCCCGTCGTCAGAAATCTGAACCTGTCATCGAGAAGCATCGCGATCTTCGCTGGACTGAGCATCACTGCGCGCGCGGCCGCGAACTCGATCGCGAGGGGAATTCCGTCCAGCCGCCGGCAGATGGAGGCAATCGCCCCGAGATTTTCCGCGTCAGGCGCAAAGTTCGAACCGAGCGCCCTCGCCCTCGTCAAGAACAATTCCACGGCGGTGTAAGCTGACGCGCCACCGCATCCGGGCCGGCATTCGGGCGGCACGCCCAGGGGAGGAACGCGATAGACGTGCTCGCCGTCGATGCGCAGTGCCTCGCGGCTCGTCGCAATGATGGTCGTCCCAGGACAGCGGCTGACGATCGCGTCGGCGAGTTGAGCCGCCGCATCGACGACGTGTTCGCAATTGTCGAGAATGAGCAGCAGCTGACGCGCGCCGATTGCCCGCGCGATCGCCTCCGGCGACATTTCCTCTCCTTCGAGCTTGATGCCGAGCACGCTGGCGACAGCCGAGCAAACCAGTTTGGGATCGGGCAGCGAGGCGAGCTCGACCAGCAACCGATCCGTCGCAAAGCCGACGGGCATCGCTCTCGCGGCCTCCAGCGCGAGCGCCGTCTTGCCGATCCCGCCCGGCCCGACCAGGCTCACGACACGATAGGCCGAGAGAAACTCCCTGAGATGTGCGATGGCAGTGGCTCGGCCGATCAGATCGACGGAGGCGTTCGGAATGTTGGTCGACCGCAATTGCCCGAATGCGGCAGATTGTAGCGGAACGGCCATCGGGCGGATCTGCCACGTCCCCAGCAGCCGATAACCGCGTCCGACGTCGGTTGCGAGCATGTCGCGGTCCGAACCAAGTGCCTTTCGGATCGCCGCGATGTGCACGCGCAGCGCGCTCTCCTCGACGAAGACGCCCCGCCAGACGCGCTCGACCAGATCGTTCTTGGTGACCAGGTCGCCCGCAGCCTGGACCAATTCCGCAAGAATCTCAAAGGCGCGTCCGCCCAAAGGAACGACTTCTCCCAGCGAGCGCAATTCGCGCCTGGCAAGATCGATCTCCCATTCCGAGCAGGTGTAAACGGGATGTAGGCCGTGCTCAGCCATCATCGGTGCAGTCCCGAATGGTTCATTGGCCTTGGGTCCAGTCTATCACCAACCTTCCAGCAGACACAGCTTGCCCGGCGGAAAGCCGCCGGACCCAAGCTTCGCCCGCATCCCTCATTCTTCAGCAGCCGCGGCAGATCGATCCTTCCAGCATCTTCTCGAGCCGGGCGTCTTCCTTGTCGATGGTCGCGTCCGTGCCGAGCGGAGGCAGCTTCGTCGCGTGACCGCCGCCCTCCGACGACGGAAGTGCAGTGCCGAGCGAGTTTGTACCGGGCGCTGCGGCACTCGTACCAAGCGCGCCGCCGCTCGCCACCGACATATGCGATCCCATGCCGCCGCGGGCAGATGCTGACCCCGCGAGCCCGAGGCAAGCGACGACGGCGCATAGGCAAGACAGCAGTCTCATGGCTTACGCTCCACATGTTCTATGACCTGCCTCTAAGCTGGATGCCGCGCTGGATTTAACCACGCACGTTCCCGCGAACGATTCTGAAATTCGTGACAGAATTGGCGTCGAAGGCGCATCGCCCCTCTTCGATAACCGCGCGCCTTGCCGAATATTCCTCCTCGTCTTCGCGCAGGAGTGATGCATATCGAACGGGATTTTCAGGCCGGACTGCCTATATGAGTCGGGACAGAAGACAATTTTCGGAAACGCCAACGACCGCGCAGCGATCATCTCCAAGCGACTCTCCGCACCACGCAAGCAATGGAGAAACGCTATGAGTGTATTCAAGATCCTGATCGCGGCAGCGCTGATCTCAACGGCAACGATATCCTCGGCCTCTGCGGCCTGGTCATTCGCCGACCAGGAGCCCGCGGCATTTGCGTCAATGTATCCGAATCGCGACGTGCTGAACGGCGGCGCGCTGACGCCGGCGGGACGGATGGGACTGGAGCGGGCTGGCGGCGCCGCGCCGGTGTTCGGAGCAGGCCATCCCTACGTCCGTCACTGGCATCGATGAGCGGCTCCAGCGAGCAGGCAGTCTGCGGCACGCAGGCGACTTTGCTCGTCCCTGACCCGCACGGGGTGCGGCCGCACGAACGGCACGCCCCGCCGGTCACGAGCCATGACGGTCGTGCATTTTCCGCGCACCATCGACCGCCAACGGGCCGCCACCACGGCTTCGTGCAAAGGCGAAAATGATCGTTCGATTGATACTGCTCATCGCTCACATGCATGCACATGTCTGGTGAGCGAGCCGAGGCGTTCCCGGCGTCGCTTTGTCAAGGAGACATGCAATGACTACTCTGAAGCTCTTGTCGGCCGGACTGGCCGTTGCGGCCATGATTGCCTCCCCCGCGATGGCTCGGGAAGGCAGCAACAACACGCGCCGCGCCAATGTCGACTCCTACGCGTCGGTTCAGCGCGTGCCGGTCACTTCCAAGCGCAGCTGCGCTCGCGCTCCCGACGTCGGTGCGTACGCAACCGCCCCCTGGCGCCGGCCTCCCTGCGAGCCCACCTCCGGCTACTGAGCCTGCGAACCGGACGGGCCTTTGGCCGCAAGGCAAGCGAGAGCGCTGAGTAGGGATTCTCCTCTCAGCGCTTCGCGGATTCTACGTCGCTGACGGAAATGGTCGCGTCATCCAGCGCCGTTCTCCCAACCAGGCCGAGATCGCCGCAGCACGCGACCCTCGGCAGCTTGTTTTGCGGATGGCTAGATCATGCCGACCGCAGCGGCATTCCGCCACCGCCTCGGCGAGTCGCCCGCGAAGCGCCTGAACGTCGTGGTGAAATGAGCCTGGCTCTGAAATCCCACCGTCAGCGCGATCTCGACGATCGGCATCTCGCAGTTCCGAAGCAGATCCTTGGCGCGCCGGATCCGTTCGCGCAGGATGTACTCGTGTGGACTGCATCCCATGGCAATCCGGAACTGGGCGGCAAAATGCATGCGGCTCAAGCCGGCAACCGAGGCCAGATCCACCAGCCGAATCTTCTTGCAAGAATGGACATCGATGTGGTCGAGCACCCGCTTGAGCCGCCACTTCTGCAATCCCCGGACCTGCCTGTCACTCACACATGAACGATCGCGGACTCGCGCATCGAGCTGCGGCCGCATGTAGCGCTGCAGAGCGGACAGCCTCGCGACAACCGCAAGGCGCAGCGCGTCCATGCAGAGAGCGCCGTGGGCAGGCTCCAATCTCTTGACCGCGGCGAGGGCTTCGGACAGGCCCCGAACAACCGGATCATCTTCGTTGCAAGCGAGCACTTTTGGTGCCGTGTCCGGCGGTGTCGCGGAGGCGCGGCGCTGCGGGATCCGGACGCGCAGCCAACCGCTGTCGCGCAACCCGTCGCACTGGGACATCCCGGGGTCTCGCCGCGACTCGGGCTCGATCGCGATGACCAGGCCGAGCCGATCAAAGGCAATTGCAGCTGTATCCCGGACCGGCAGGTCGTCGCTGCGCGTGACGACGGCATGAGCGATGGCTTTCGGAAGCAACCCGCCTGACGTCAGCGCGACGGCCGAGCGGAAGTCCGTGGGACTGTCGTCGGAAATGATGGTCGTCGTCTCGTAGCCATGCTTCGGTTGTCGTGGCGGTGACGGTTGAGACATTTTTTACTCTTACTGCTCGTCCAGACCAGAGACGCGCGACCAGCGGGATACGCGAATGAAGGCGCCTCCATCGGAACGATGGTAGCAAGACACGATCCGATCGCGAGTTAAGAGACGTAAAATCAGGAAATTTCAGACGCGCCGCTGCCGACAGGCGTCTGCGGCGAGGCGCTGTCCCGCGCTCGGCAGCCTCGGCTCGCCGAGCTGTCACACGATCGTCGTCACAAATTCGTGTATAGAACAGCGAGCATGTCGAGCGGCGGGTCACCGGTGGCGGACGCCAGAGGACGGCGAAGGTCGTCTTGACACGCCAACCGCCTCCCCTATAGGAGACCAAGGCATAGTCATGCTTTCACATTATTGCCAAGGACGGTGATCTTCGGGGAGCCATGACTTTCCTGGCATCGCGACTGTGAATCTCTGATCCACGGATCCCAATGTCGTCTTCGCCGGCCAATCGAACCTATGCTTTCGGAAACTGGCTCATCGATTGCCAGCGCAGGGAGCTGAGACACGACAACATCGCAGTGCCGATCGGCAGCCGCGCGTTCGAGCTTCTCGAGAAGCTGGCGGAATCTGCCGGTCTTCTGGTGACCAAGGATGAATTGGTCGCGAGCGTCTGGTCGGGCCTGGCCGTCGAGGACAACACCCTGCAGGTCCATATCTCCGCCGTCCGCAAGGCGCTCGGCAGGGATCGCGACCTCCTCAAGACGGTGTCGGGTCGAGGATACACCCTCGCCGGAAGCTGGCGAAGCGGACACCCGGATTACGGATTGGCCGCAACGATATCCGCGCCGGCCGCTTCCTCCTTCTCGAGCAACCTGCCGAATGTGCGCGCGCCTCTGATCGGCCGCGAGGATTCCCTGAACGAGCTGGTCGACATCCTGTCCGCATACCGCGCGGTGACTCTGGTCGGCCCTGGAGGCATCGGAAAGACGAAGCTGGCCATCGAACTTGCGCGGCGTGTCGCATCGTCGTTCGACGATTCCGTCGCACTGATCGAGCTCGCGACCTTGCAGGATCCCGCACTCGCGATCTCTGCAACGGCCCGCGCACTGAAGCTTGCGTTGAGCGACAAGAACGTCTCCCCTGCAAGCATTGCCCAGGCCATCGGCGCGCGGCGCCTGCTTCTCGTGCTGGACAATTGCGAGCATGTCATCGACGTTGCCGCGCAAATCGCCAGCGCGGTGCTTCGCTATTGTCCGAATGTCTCGGTTCTTGCGACCAGCCGCGAAGGGCTGCGCATCGACGGAGAATACATTGCGGCCATCCCGCCGCTGTCGGTGCCCAGGCCTGACATCCAGGATCCCGATCTGCTTCTTGGGGAAAGCGCGGTGCAGCTCTTCGTCGCGCGGACGCGGGCGTTGCGTGCAAGCTTCGTTCCCGACGCTGGCGATTTGCGGAAGATAGCCGCCATCTGCCGGCGGCTCGACGGAATTCCGCTCGCGCTGGAATTTGCCGCGGCCCGGGTCGCGAATCTCGGGGTGGATACCGTATTGAGCCGACTGGACCGGCGCTTCGAGCTCCTGAGCAGCGGCCGCCGCGACCAGCTGCCGCGACACCAGACCCTGCGAGCAACGCTGGACTGGAGCTACGATCTGTTGTCGGGCGAGGAGCAGAAACTGCTTTGCCGGCTTGCGATGTTTCCGGCGGGCTTCACGCTCGATGCGGCCATTGCGATGATGGACGACGCTCTGTCTCGATCGGACGTCATCGAGACATTGTTCAATCTGGTCGGCAAGTCGCTCGTCTCGCTGGATCCCTCCTTCGAGGGGCGATGGCGCCTGCTCGAAACCACACGCGCTTATGCGTTGGAGAGGCTGATCGAAGCGGGCCTCGTCGCGCAAGCCGCCCGACGGCACGCGACCTTCCTCAGGCAGCTCGTTGCGCCGCTTGGCGGGACTTCGCCGACGTCCGACGATGTCTCCCGGCTCGCCCAGGAGATCGGAAACGTCCACGCCGCGCTCGACTGGGCCTTCGCACCCGGCGGCGACGCCGCGCTCGGGGTCGAGCTCACGGCCGGCTTCGTTCCGGTGTGGATGCAGTTGCTGTCCGTCGTGGAATGCTCCAGCCGGATCGAGCACGCCCTCGCCCATCTCACCCCTGAACTGACCTGCGATCCGAGACTGAAGGCGCAGCTCCATGTCGCGTTGGGGTTTGCTCTTCTCAACACGACCGGCTCTGCCGATCGCATGAAGGCGGCCCTCAATATCGGTCTCGTGCTCGCCGAAGAGCTGTCCGATCTCGAGCTTCAGCTTAAGGCCGTCTGGACGCTGTGGAGCTACAATCTCAACTCGGGCCAATATGACGCGGCCAAGTCGGTCGGCGAGCGATATCTCGATATCGCGCTGCGCACGGGAAATCCCGCCAACGAGACCGTAGGTCGCCGCCTGATCGGCGCCGCCAGCCATTTCTATGGAGCGCAGGAGGATGCAGCGCGCGAGCTGACGCTGTCGCTGGATCATCCGGACCACGGGTTGAAGGACGGCCCGAACCAGATGTGGTTCCTGCTCAACCAGAGCGTTCTGGCCAAGGCCATGCTGGCCCGCGTCTTGCTGCTGCAGGGTAAGGTCGCGCAGAGCAGAGCCCTCGCCGCCGAATGTCTGCAGGAGGCGGAGCGAGAGAAGGACAAGCTTGCGATCGCCTACGCCTTGCGGAACGCCGTCTGTCCGATCGCACTGATGACGCATGATCTGCCCGCTGCCGACCAGGCGATATCGTCGCTCCTCGAGCTCGTGACCCGCGAGGGAATAGCTTTCTGGACGAGCTGGACATCCTGTCTCAAGGGACAGCTGCTCGTCCTGCAAGGTCAGTACGACGATGGAATAGCGCTGCTGCGGAGCGGATTGAAGGCGCGGACCGAAAATGGATGGTTGATGCGCAACCCCGAATTTCTCGGATCGCTCGCCGAAGGCCTGCTCGCGGCCGGCGAGACCGCGCAAGCCCTGGCTGCCGCCGAAGAGGCCTTGAACATCGCCCGCCAGGGCCGGCAATTGTGGTGCCTCGCGGATCTGCTGCGCATCAAGGGCGAAATTCTGCTTGCCGATGCTCCACTCGATCTCTCCCGGTCGGAATTGCTGTTCGCCGAGGGACTGTCCATCGCAAGAGAGCAGCAGTGCCGCTTCTACGAGCTGAAGATCGCGGCGGCCTGGGCCAGGATCATGGCGGGATCCGATCGTCAGCAGACTGCGCTCGATCTCGTCGGCCCCATCACCGCGCTGTTCGACCGCGAGGTCGATCTTCCCGCGCTCGCATTCGCGCGCGGCCTCGTTGCAAGCCCGGCGACGACAGGTGGCGACCGGTCCGCCTCCTGCACCTGCCACTAACGAAACCTTCCTTACACAATCCGACGGACGATGCTTGATGATGTTCTCTCGACGACGACTCCTGGGCGGCGTTGGCGCTGCGGTGCTTTCGCCTGCCATCATCCGCGCGCAAGGCACGAGACCGATCCGGATCGGCGAGATCAACTCCTATAGCAGTGCGCCCGCGTTTACCCTGCCCTATCGTCGCGGCTGGCAGCTGGCGGTCGAACAGCTGAATGCGAAGGGAGGTCTTCTCGGGCGCGAGCTGGAGGTCATCAGCCGTGACGACGAGGGCAAGCCGAGCGTTGCGCTTCGCGCGGCGGAAGAGCTCGTACGCAGGAACGGCGTCGACCTGCTGGCAGGCGCGTATCTGTCGCATGTCGGGCTGGCGATCAGCGACTTCGCCCGGCAGAATCGCACCCTGTTCGTGGCAAGCGAACCGCTCACGGACGCCCTCGTCTGGGACGAGGGGCATCGATATTGCTACAGGCTGCGCCCGTCGACATACATGCTCGCCGCCATGCTGGTGGAGGAGGCAGCGCAGCTGAAGGCGACGCGATGGGCGACGATCGCACCGAATTACGAATACGGGCAGTCGGCCGTCCGGTGGTTCATGCATCTTCTCCGCCGCCGTCGTCCAGACGTCGAATTCGTTGGCAGCCAATGGCCGCCGCTGGGGGCCGTTGATGCGGGCGCGGTCGTGAATGCCATCGCTCGGCAGAGCCCGGAAGCAATCCTCAACGTCACCTTCGGTCCCGACCTCGCGCGGTTTGTCCGGCAAGGCAATGATCGCGGCCTGTTCAAGGGGCGACACGTCGTGTCGTTCACGACAGGCGAACCCGAATACCTTCATCCACTCGGGCAGGATGCACCGGAAGGGTGGATCGTGACCGGCTATCCCGTGACCGAAATTCTGGATGACACCAACAACGCGTTCATATCCGCCTACTCCGCGCGATTTGGCGAGGCTCCCACGATGGGCTCCGTGGTCGGTCACGCCCTGATCAGCTCGATCGCAACTCCGATCGAGAAGCTGCAAGGCCTCGATACCGAGGCCATGGCCGACGGGTTTGGCGGCGTCGGCTTTGAGACGCCGTTTGGACGGGCCAGCTGGCGCTCCATCGACCATCAAAGCACGCTGGGAACGTTCGTCGGCCGTACCACGGTCAGGGACGGCAAGGCCATCATGGTGGGCTCGAAATATCTGGATGGCGGAGCCGTGCTCCCGCCGGATCCCGAGGTGCGCAAGCTGCGTCCGGGCACTTGAGGCGCAGGCCTCTCAGCATCCCGGCGGCAGGATCGGCGACACGCCCGGCGTCGGCGCTGCGCCCGTAGCATTGGCCGGCAACACGGTCGCAGGCGACGCCAGGTTCATCGAGACCCCTTCCATGCAGGCCGAGCTGTTCGGGCTCGGCACGATGGCGGTTGGATCAATGCCGGTGCCGCCGGCAGCGCTGACGTCGGCCGGAATTGTCCCCGGTGGCGGACTGGCCGGCACCTGCGGGATCGAGAGTGGCAGCGACGCAGCACTCGCCACCTGCCCTCCCGGCGTTGAGCTGCATGCGACCGTCGCGCCCGTTCCCGCCGGCGCCGCTGTGGCAATCGTTCCGATGGAGCTGCCGGTCAGTCCTGTGACCGGCAATATCGGAGCAGCACTGCCCGACGTCGACAAGCCGAGATTCGAGACGATCGGCGTTGCCGGCACGGGCATCGGCGATGTCGA
This sequence comes from Bradyrhizobium sp. 1(2017), assembly GCF_011602485.2. Taxonomy (NCBI): domain Bacteria; kingdom Pseudomonadati; phylum Pseudomonadota; class Alphaproteobacteria; order Hyphomicrobiales; family Nitrobacteraceae; genus Bradyrhizobium; species Bradyrhizobium sp. 1(2017). The sequence continues at coordinate 6,754,914 of NZ_CP050022.2, forward strand.
CGGCGGAGCGCAGACAACCACCGTCCCCGGCGACGTCGGATCGGAGGCCAGCGGCACGGGCGCAAGCGTCGTGTCGGGCGCATTTGGCTCGGTCGTTGCGGAAAACGGACCCGGACTGTTCAACGGCGAGATCACGATCGCGCCCGGCACCGTCGGAAGGCCCATGGCGGTGGTGCCGGTGGTGGCCACCTGTGCCTGGCTCGCAGAGCCGCCAAGCAGCAGCAGAGCGAGCCCCGTTGCGAAAATGGTCCGTATCATCGCGGCGCCCTAACTCACTTCGACCTTGCGAATGGTGACCTTGCTGCCCTCTGCGAGGTTCACCGCCGGATTGAGCACGACCTGGTCGCCGGGCTGCACCCCCTCACGCACTTCGACCGTGGTGCCGAAATCCCGCGCGATCGAGACGTGCTGCAAATGAACGATGCCATTGCGCACGAGCGCGACGTGAAGGCCGTTCTGGTCGAAGACGAGCGCATCCGACGGAACGATCATCGACGGCGTCTTTTGCGGGATCGACAATTCGACCGTGCAGTAGATGCCGGGACTGAGCACGCCGTCCGGATTCGGGACGTCGATCTCGGTCAGCAGCGTTCGGCTTCCCGGCTGCAACGCGGTCGCGATCCGCGTGACCTTGCCCGGAAACGTCCGGCCCGGAATCTCGGGGACACGGATATCGGCATCGACGCCGGGGGCTACCCCGAAGGCCTCGTCCTGCGGCACGAAGACCTGGGTTCGGATCACGTTGGAATGCATCAGCGTGAACATGAAGGTCGATCCGGCCTGCACCAGGCTGCCATTGTCAACGTTGCGTTGCGTGATCACGCCATCGAACGGCGCCACCACGCGCTGATAGGCCTTCTCCTGCTGGAGAACGCGAATCTGAGCCTCTTGCGCCGCGATGTTCGACTGGGCGACGCCGACGGCCGCCTGCTGCGCTCGCAGGGTGAGACGGTCATTGTCGCCCTGCTGCGCCGTCAGCCAACCCTGCTTGACGAGATTGCTGTCCCGCGCATTGGTGACGTCGGCGAGTTCGCGGCTTGCTTGCGCCTGCTGCAGCGCCGCCTGGTTCTGCGCGAGCGTCGCCTGCGCCTGCGCGATCTGCTGGTTCAGCTCCGGAGCGGTGATGTCGGCGAGGAGATCGCCCTTCTTCACATGGGCGCCGATATCCACGTAACGCTTCTCGATATAGCCGCTGGTCCGCGCGAAGATGTTTGCCGCCTCGAACGCCGTCGTCGTCGCCGGCAAGGTGACCTTCATGATGTCGCCGCTGGGTCGAACCGCCGCCACCCGAACCTCCGGCACGGCGGTTCTGACTTGCTCTGCCAATGCGGCGACCTCGCGCGCGGCCTGATAGTGCCGCCAGCCACCGATGCCGAGACCGCCCACGAGGATCAGAACGATGCCGCCTCCGAGCACCACACCACCGTAGCGGCGGCCCGATTTCGGCTCCTTGCCGGGCAGCTCAACGATCCGCAGGCTCTCCGCACCCGGACGGCCCGTCTTCTCGTCGTCGGTCCGTATGCGAACGTCATTCATTGCGGTTGCTCCTCGAATACGCCGTGTTGGGGCCTGCCATCGTTGCCCTTGCGCAGCATGGCGAACAGATAAGGCACGATCAGCAGCGTCGTCGGGGTCGCGAACAGCAGCCCGCCGATGACGGCCCGTGCGAGAGCTGCATTCTGCTCCTCGCCCGGCCCTCCGATCGCCATCGGGATCATGCCGACGATCATCGCGGCGGCGGTCATCAGGACGGGACGGATCCTGGTGCGGCCGGCGCTCAGCGCGGCCTGGAATGCGGAGTGTCCCTTCAATTGCTCATCGCGCGCGAACGTCACCAGCAAAATGGAGTTCGCCGAGGCCACGCCGACCGCCATGATCGCGCCCATCAACGAAGGCACGTTCAGCGTCGTTCCCGTGATGAACAGCATCGTCACGATGCCGCAGAACGTCGCCGGCAGCGCCAGGATGACGACGAAGGGATCGCCGAAATTCTGGTAGTTCACGACCATCAGCAGGTACACCAGGATGGCCGCGAACAGCAGTCCGATTCCCAGATCGCGGAACGACTGATGCATGCTCTGGATCTGCCCCAGAACCTGGATCGAATTGCCCGGCTGGAGCTGCTTCTGCAGCGTGGACGTGACCTTGTTGATATCGGCCGCGACGCTGCCGAGATCCCGACCCTGCACGCTCGCATAGATGTCGAACACCGGCTGGACGTTGGCCTGGTTCGAGTTGGTGGGAACGGTCCCGCGCTTGAAGGTGGCGACATTGCTGAGCAGGCCCGGCACCGTCTGCCCGCTGGCGGCAAGCGACGCCGACACCGGCGTGTTCCCGAGGGCATTCAGCGAATTGGCCCTGTATTCCGGTGTCTGCACGGCGAGGTAATAGGGAATGCCCGACGTCGGGTCGGTCCAGAAGTTCGGCGAGACCTGCGCGGACGAGCTGAGGCTGACATTGATGTTGGTCGCGACCGTGCTGGCATTGAGGCCCAGTTGCGCGGCTCGGGTCCGGTCGATGTCGGCGTAGAAGGCGGGAGCATCGACTTCCTGCTGCAAATGAGCATCGACGACCCCAGGGATCGTGGACAAGTTCTTCTGCAGCTCCTTTGCAACGGCCAGATTGTTGGTGCCGTAGCCGACCGTGCGAACGTCGATCTGTGCGGGAAGTCCGAAGTTCAGGATCTGCGTGACGATATCGGCCGCCTGGAAATAGAAGGTGTCCTCGGGGAACGCCGATGGCAGCACCTGGCGCAGCTTCGCGACGTAATCCGCAGTCGGCTTGTGCCCATCCTTCAGCGACACGAGGATGGTGCCGTCATTGCCCCCTATCGTCGAGCCGTCTGTGAATGCGAGATTGTAGGCGCGTGCCGGAAGCCCGATATTGTCGACGATCAGCGCCCGGTCCCGCTCCGGAATGACCTCGCGAATCTTATCCTCCACCGCCTGGAAGATCGCCTCCGTCTTCTCGATGCGGGTGCCCGCGGGCGCGCGAACGTGGAGCTGGATCTGGCCGCCGTCGATCAGGGGATAGAAGTCGCGGCCGACATAGACGAACATGGTGGCTCCGAGCGCCAGCACCAGCACGGCGACGACGGGCACGATGGCGCGACGCTGCAACAAGGTCAGCAGGAGCTCGGAGTAAGCATTGCGCAATCGATCGAAGCCGCGCTCGAACGCGGCCGAGGCGCGCGCGAAGATGCCTGACGGGCTTTCGCCCTCACCGTGGCGCCGCTCGCCTTTCAACAGCAGGCCGATGGTGATCGGCGTGAGCGTCCGCGACAGCCCATAGGACGCCAGCATCGCGAACACCACCGCAAGGCCGAGCGGCGTGAACAGATATTTGGCCGGCCCCTCCAGGAATACGACCGAGGTGAACACGCAGCTGATGGCGAGCGTGGAGACCAGCGTCGGCACCGCGATCTCGGCGGCCCCGTGCAGCGTCGCATCCGGCAACGGCATGCCTTCTTCGGTCCAGAGCCGGTAGGTGTTCTCGATCGTCACCGTGGAATCGTCGACCAGGATGCCGACCGCGAGCGCAAGCCCGCCAAGCGTCATCGTGTTCAGGGTCTCGCCGAGGAAATACAGGACGACCAGCGAGGACAGCATTGCGAGCGGGATCGAGATCAGGACGACCAGCGTCGATCGCCACGATCCCAGGAACATCAGGATCATCAGCGCCGTGAGTCCTGCCGCGATCGCGCCCTCCCGCAGCACGCCATTGACGGAATGGGTGACGAACACAGACTGATCGAACAGCTCGTTGATCTTGAGCCCCGCAGGCGCCGATGCACGAATCGATTTCAGGGCGTTCTTCACACCATTGACGACGGCGAGCGTGGAGGCATCACCGTTTTTGATGACGCTGAGCAGGACGGCGCGGTGGCCGTCCTCGCGCACGATGTTCTGCTGCACCTGGGAGCCGTCCCGGACCTGGGCCACGTCCTTCAGGAAGATCGTGGCGCCGTTCGCGAACTTGACCGGGATCATGTTGAGATCCTCGATCGAGGCCGGGGTCGCGTTGGTCCTCACGGTGTACTGGGTGTCGCCGATCTTGGTCGTGCCGGTCGGCAGCGTCAGGTTCTGGGTGTTCACCGCATTGACGATGTCGAGCGGCGTCAGCCCGCGCGACAGCAGCTTGTTCGGATCGATGTCCACCATGATCTGCCGGTACTTGCCGCCGGCGGGCGTCGGCAGCGTCACGCCGGGAACGGGCGCCAGTTGCTGGCGGACCCGATAGATGCCAAAGTCATAGAGCTGCTGCTCGTTCAGGCTGTTGGATTCGAGGCTGAGCTGGAGCACCGGCACGCTCGAGGCGTTGAACTGCACGATGATGGGCGGCTGAATGCCGGGCGGCATCAGGGCGCGGATGGCGTTGGTCGCCGACACGATCTGCGAGATCGCCAGATCGAGATTTACGTCGGGCTGGAAGTAGATCTTCTGAACCGACAGCCCGTTGAGCGTCTGCGCCTCGATGTTCTTGATGCCGCTGACATTGGCGCTGATCGAGTACTGGCTATAGGTGCTGACGCGCTGCTCCATCTCCGGCGTCGAGAGGCCGGTATAGCTCCAGATCACCGTGACCACGGGGATGCGGATCTGCGGGAAGACGTCCGTCGGCATCGACCGGATCGCGATGCCGCCGAGAAACAGGATCAGCGCCGCGAGCACGTAGAATGTGTGCGGAAGCCGCAGCGCGAAGCGAACAATTCCCATGATGGCCTGCCTGGAGCGGGTAGTGCGGGGTCGGTGGAGAGATGAGGGTGGGCAGACATCCGTTCAAATGAAAACGCGTTCAGGCGATCGATGCCGGGACCTTCGACGCGCCTGGGCGGCCGCGTCGTGCTGCCAGCGGCAGCGCTTCACCGCGCCACTCACCGGCGCGTGCGGCATCCCGCGCAGCGAGGATGACGGCGCGCCTGACCTTGGCGAAAGCGCGGATCTCGATCTGCCTGACGCGCTCGCTGGAGATCGACAGTTCGACGCCCAGCTGATCGAGCGTGACCGGATGATCCGCCAGCCGCCTCGCTTCCAGGACGTGGCGCTCGCGTGCCGTGAGCCCGCCCAGCGCCGCACGCAGGGCGCTGCTGCGGCGCTCCGTTTGCTCGCGATCGGCCAGAACCGTCTCCGCGTCGACTGCGTCATCGACCAGCAGCGTTTCCCACTCGGCGCCATCCTCCTCGCCGCCGACGCGCGCGTTCAGCGACATATCGCCGTTCAGACGCGCATCCATCTCCATCACCTCGCGGGCGGTCACCTCGAGCCTCTCGGCGATGACAGTGGCGACATCGGGCGTGAGCCTCGCCATCGCGCCGCCCATGGCTTTCCGCATCTCGCCACGCAGCCGGAAGAACAGCTTCTTCTGCGCCGCCGTCGTGCCGATCTTGACCAGGGACCATGAGCGCAGGATGTAGGCGTGAATGGAGGCCTTGATCCACGGCACCGCATAGGTGGAGAACCGCGCGCCGCGGTCGGGCTCGAAGCGTGAGGCGGCGATGACGAGACCGAGATTGGCTTCGGCGATCAGATCGACCAGCGGCAATCCGTATCCCTTGTAGCCGCGCGCCACCTTGGCCGCGATCCGCAGATGACTGGTGACGAGTGCATTCGCGGCGCGCTCGTCCCGCGTCTCCTGCCATCGGCGCGCGAGCTGCTGCTCCTGGCCGGGCTCGAGAAGTTCGTAGCGCTTGATCGCCATCGCATACGCGCTGAGGAACGGAACCGGCGCGGATAGGCCCGGCGCGGCTACGGCATCATGCCTCGAGATGTCGTGACTGATCTGCATCTATTGCTCCCACATTCCGAAACGGCTGACAGGTATTAGGAGGCTTGCCGACGGGCAGGCCACTAAACTGGGCGTCACTAATCTGAATTCGGTTTCAGAGGTCCGGCATGTCCCGGCACCGAGGCGATCGCGCGTCAGGCCGGTCATCACATCCACTTCGCGCTTGCGTGAGCCGACATTCGACACCGGCATGCGGCGGGCTCTGCCATCCCCCGCGGTCCAGGCCAGGATCTCGATCCGCCCTCCGGGAGCCGAACCGATGATCAGCCGAAAGCCGTGCAGCTTGACGATGGCGGCCACCAGGCTCAGCCCGAGCCCAACTCCCGGCGTGTTGCGGATCTTGTCGGAGCGGTAGAACCGCCGCAGCACCGCTTCACGTTCCTGCTCGCTGATGCCGGGCCCACTGTCGCTGACGCGCACGAGCACCGTCCTGTCGTCCAATTCGAGCTCGAGATTCACCTGTCCGCCTGACGGTGCGAACTTGACGGCGTTGTCCACGAGGTTCGCGATCGCCTCGAACAGCAGGTCCCGATCGCCCCACACCTGCACACCGCGACCTATGAGGACGCCAAGCGCGACGCCCTTGTCCTCGGCGATCGGCTCGTAGACATCGCACACCTCGCGCAGGATTTCGTCCAGCGCGACGTTGCCGAAGCCGGCCGTGCGACGGTTGTTCTCGATCTCGGTCAGGCGCAGCAACGCGGTGATGATCGCCAGCGACTGGTCGATGCCGGCGATCGCCTTGTCCACGACCTCCTGGAGCTGCTCCAGTGTGGTCGCGTGGGTTCGCCCGCGCTCCAGCGCCAGCCTTGCCCGCGTCAGCGGAGTCCTGAGATCATGAGCGATGTCGTTGCCGACGCCGGCAAGCGCGTTGATCATCGTCTCCATCTCGTCGAGCATGCCGTTGACGATCCTTGCAAGCCGCGCGAACGGATCGTCCGCATTGTCCTCCGGCAGCCGCTCGCGCAGCTCGCCGGCCACGATCCGCTGCACCCGCTGGTTCACCTCCTCGACGCGCTTCTGGGCTCGGACGCTCAGCCACGCGCCGGCCAGCAGGCACAGGCAGAAGGCGGGCAGCACGCCGAGCGCAAGCGCCTGCCCGACCACGTTCGATATCTCTCGCGTCTCGTCGACGTTCCTCCCCAACACCAGGACGTCGCCGTCATCGAGGCGCCTGCCGACGGTCCTGACGATGGGGCCGCGGACGGCCGTCGCCCCCGGCGGATCGAGCCGAACACTCCGCACCGTTCCGTCGAGATCGAGCCCTGCCGGCACGCGATCGATGTTGCCGGCAAGGCGCGCCCCGTCGGCGCTGAACAACCCGGCATAGTGTACGCGCCTGGAATCCTGCTGGAGATGATCGGCGATCGCGCGGACGCGCCGATCCGGCGGCAGATCGACCATGAAGTTGATCTGCGTGGTGACCATGCGGTCTGATCGCGCGATCAGATAGTCGTCGAGCTGCCGGTAGACGAACGCGAACAATCCAACCACGAACAGCGCAAGGGTGGCCGCGACCGCCAGGGCCCACAGGAACGTGTTCGAACGGATGAATTGAATCTTGCGCATGTCCCCTCGCTATTGATGCGAGCGCAGGATGAAGCCGGAGCCCCGGACGTTGTGGATGAGCTGCACCTCGCCGGGAGCATCGACCTTGTGGCGGAGCCGACCCATGTGCACGTCGATCAGGTTGGTGGTCGCTGGAACGAACTTGTAGTTCCAGACCTCTTCGAGCAGCATCGCGCGCGTCAGCAATTGATCGCTCCGGCGCATCATGTACTCGAGCAGGCGGAATTCGCGCGGCAGCAGATCGATCTCGCGCTCGCCGCGTCGGGCGGTGCGCTCGATCAGATCGAGTTCCAGCGGGCCGGCCAGCAGGATGGTTTCGCGGCTCTCCGTCGGACGTCGCAGCAAGGCCTCGATCCGCGCGACCAGCTCGACGATCGCGAACGGCTTGGTGAGATAGTCGTCGCCTCCCATGCGCAAGCCCCGCACGCGGTCGTCGACCGCACCGAGCGCGCTCAGAACCAGCACGGGCGTCCTGATCTGGTCGTTGCGCAGCGCCTCGACGACGGTCAGCCCGTCCATTCCCGGCAGCATGCGGTCGACGATCATGGCATCGGGATGCGAGGTACGCGCCCGGTCGAGGCCTTCGACGCCGTTCGGCGCCCACTGCACCTCGAAACTCCGCTCGGCAAGCTCGGCGACGATCGCCTCCGCAGTCTCAGTGTCGTCCTCGATCAGGAGAATCCGTGTCATGAGCCTCGTCCCACCTTCTGCGCGGCGCTTCGGCCTGCGGCGAGGCGGCGCGGGCCCGGCGGTCTGCGACGTCATGGTCACCGCCCCGTTCCGAGCGCTCGGTGCCGCGCCGGCCTGCGAACGGCCACGCGCTGCATGACCAGATGGTGCTGGGGAGCTGGCGGCATCACTGAATTGATTGTCAGAAAGCCGGCCGCCTTTGCGGCCAGCGGCGCGAGCAGGACGCCGACGCATCTTGCCATTGTCGTGATCATATTCTTCGCGATCATCTTCCGCCTCCGTCTTCGAGCTACGCTTGAGTGGAGATATGCCAGTGATGCGCGCGCCGTTACTCTCGAAGGCAACGAAGGTTGCCTATTCGCACGATCGTGGTCGCGATGCCGCATCGGCTCACAGGCCGTTGAATGCCGGTGAACATTTCGTGCATTTGGATCGCGCCCGATCGCGCACATCTCCTGTAGCAGCCGGCTTGATCGCCTGCTGTCATCAAAGGAGAAGCCGAATGACCACTTTCAAGCTCTTACCGATGGGTCTGATAGCCGCTGCCTTGCTCGGAGGTCCCGTCATGGCACGCGAGCACCATGCCGTCACGCGGCAGCCCGCGATGCAATCCGATACGTATGCATCGAACGCGCCGATCTATCAGGACGGCCGCGCTTGCGTGCCGGCACCACGTGTCGGCGCGTTCGCGACCGCGCCCTGGACCGGCAACAATGTGCCGTGCGAGCCCGGCACCGGCGCGTTCTGATCGCCGCACTTCACATCGCAGGACGGGGAGCGGGTTGATTTGTTCAGCCCGCTCCCTCATGCGCGCTGTGATGCCGCGCGCCCGGATCGCCCTTCCGGCTGGCCTGCCACATTACTGAAGCCGAATTTAGTGGGATTGCCGCGCACCGTTCCTACCTCTGGTGCATCACGAGCCCAGCCATCAGGCGCCATCTCAACTGGAGCATTGGCGAGCACGACGCGGACGCGGACTGCGATGATGGCGGGCGGCTCGGCACGAAAGGAGTGTTCCATGAAGCGAGCAATCATGATTTTGGCAACAGCGGCGCTGGCCTCGACGCTGGCCGTCGGTACGGCCGCAGCGCATGGCGGTGGTGGCGGCGGTCACGGCGGTTTTGGCGGTGGCGGCCACAGTTTCGGCGGCGGCGGCTTCGGCGGCGGCGGCTTTGGCGGCGGCCATATGGGCTTCGGCGGCGGCGCGCATTTCGGCGGCGTCGGCCATGCCGGAGGCTTTGGCGGAGAACGGCTCGGCGGGGCGCATTTTGGGATCGGTCACGTCGCCTCGGGCGGCGCAGGCTTCCGCCAGCATGCGTTTCATCACTTCGGCCGCTATCGGCCCGGCTACGGATTCTACGGCTATTATCCGGATTGCTACGATTGGTACGAGCTGCACCCCGGCGCGCCGTTGCCGCTGAGCTGCAGCTGATCTGGATGCGCGGTGTTCGGCCCGGTCGGCATGTCACGATCCGGGCCGACGCAGCGTCGCGTTCTCGCGTGTACCTTCTGCCAACATCTTTCCACTGTGTGATTTGAGTCACAACAGAATCATTCGCTCTCGCCTACAATCACCGGGCATGGCCGCAAACAAGGTAACGGCGGTACGCACGAGGCTGGGGAGGCGATCAACAGCTACGGACTTTTCAAGCCGCCAGGGTGAAGAACCCGGCGGCTTCTTGTTTGGCAACGCGACGGTCGAAGCCCCGCCTTGCTGCCAATGCGGGGCAACACGGGCCGCAGCGGCGATCGCCGCTAGAACGATGCCGGGCCTTTCCTCTGTTCGCGCTCGTCTTCGACCTGCCGTTCCGCCTCGAGCCAGAATTCCAGGTCGCGGTTGACCGGGCGGCCGGCCCGCTCCCAGAGCTCATAGGCGCGCGCCCGCACCCTGCCCCGCCGCAGCATGCGGCCGAGCTTCTGCTTCAGCTCCTCGGCGAAGCTCCTGAATCCCCGGACAGTGGTTTCGTCGCGGGCGAGCGCCGCCGCCCGCGTTGCGAGCTCGATCTGGTGCTCGATCTTCTTCTGCTCGTCCACTGCCGACACTGCCGCGGAAAGGGATGTTGTCACAGCCGTGCTGGTGAATTCCGTTCCGGCAAGTTCTGTTCCCCCGGAAGCCGCCGGCGCCGCTATTGTTTGGGCATGATCGCTTCGGAGAGGCGCCGCAAAGTTTTCCGGGCAGCGGATGGTTTTCGCAGACCCATCCCAGACCGAAGCAGAATGGGCGGGCCTTGTCGGTCACAGCGTATCCGGCGTTCGCAACGTGCTCGACTCGTCCTCGTTGCGCAGCTCCTGCTCGGCGGCGCGCCAAAATTCTTCGTCGCGACCTTCGGGCTTGCCCGCTTGCTCCCATAATTTGTGCGCGCGTTCCCGGATCTCTTGCTCGGCCGGCTTGGGCATTTCATCTCCTGCTGATGAAGCACGGCCCCACCCTGGGGGGTATGGGGGGCTTGGAGGCGGGGCCGTGCAGGCCAGCGATCGGCGGCGACGCTGACCCGCGGAGTCAAGCCGCGGTGGATGCGAGAGTTCCTATTTGTGCGCGAGCACGCGTCACATTGCATGAGGTCCATCATATTCGATTGATGGGCTTGCCGAGTCGGCGGTAACGGGGGAGGGTTCGGCCGGGAATTCGCACGTCACTCGATAGGCAACGTTCGAGAGAAGCAGCCCGAGGCGGAGCTGGCACGTAACGGCAACACTGGATGCGGTTAGAGATCAGGACTTGTCGTGCGCGTACTTCTCCAACAGCAGGCGATTATATTCATCGCGCATGGCCTTCCGCGAGATATGGCCTTTCCGGTCCTTGGCGATCTTCAGAAGGTCGGGATCAGTCGGTGCCCGCGATTTCCGCCCGAATCTCGCAAAGAGCCGGGTCGCCGGCGCCGCCGTTCCAAACAGTCGGTCAAACCATCCCATCGTGTCCTCCCGGACAGAACTGAGATGAACGACATTATCATCATCAATTTGGGGGTCAAACGGACAGTAAAACTGCACTTTTAAAAACTCCCCCGCGCCCATTAAGGGTGAGCCGGGTCAGGTGACTTGTACGACAAATCCGAATTTCTGTAAAGTCGGATTTTTGCGAGGGATTGACGGGCTGGAAGAGGAAATCTTGCTTCTCGCAGAACGGAAGCTCAAATGCTTTGCGAGTTGTCGCAGTGCTTGGCTTGGCTTGGCTTGGCTTGGCACGGCGCAGCAAAGGCTCGGGGGCACAGCTGCTGTTGCAGCTGTGCCCCTTTGTCGCAAGGACGCGTTACAGCAATCCGACCTTGTGCATGATCTGCCGGATCTGAGCCGGATCAGGATCCATCATCGTGGGGGCGAGTGTCGCGCCCGCCGTCTGTGCGGGACCGCGCGCGACGGCGCTCGAACCGTTTTGCGTCAAACCAGCGGACTGTAGCATCATCCCACCTGCCGTTTGTGCCGGACCGCGCGCCACGTTGTTCGCACTGGCCTGCACTGGATCGACGGACTGCGGCGCCGGCGTGCTCCCCGGAACCATGCTCGGTGCTTCGACCGGCCGCAATCCAAGCAGACGACGCAGCGTTGCCAGCGAAGGATCGGTTCCGGACACAGCGGCGGCAACCGGGGCGACACCGGTTTCGAGGCCGAGCGCCCGCATCGCGTTCGGCAGTCCCGCGCCGGTACGATTCGGGTCACCGAATTGCAGCGGCGTTGCGGTCTCCTTCAGGATCTGGAACAGCCGCTCGACACGGCGTGCATCGCGATTCTGGAAGGTTCCCTTGGTGAAGTCCGGATGGTGCGCCAGCACGAGCGCGGCCAGGCCCGTGACATGTGGCGTCGCCATCGAGGTACCGTCCCATGCACCGAAACCATCGGCGGGAAGCGACGAGACGATCCCGACACCGGGCGCGCAGACGTCGACCTCCGGTCCGAAGCAAGAGAACTTTGCTGGAAAATATCCGTCGTGGCTCTGGAAGCCGTCGAGCGCTTGCTGCGAATGATAGCTGTCATCGGGAAACTCGCCCCACTTGCCCAGTGCGGCGACCGCCAGGCAATGCGGCGTCGAAGCCGGAAACTGCACCGGCCCCGAGGAATTCCCGGCAGCAATGATGCAGGCCATGCCCATTTGCTTGGCCCGGACGATGCGTTCCTCGATGATCCGCGAAGGCTCGCCGCCACCCAGGCTCATATTGGCGACATCGATGCCATGCTCCATGCAGTAATCGAGCGCGGAGACGAGATCGCTGAACCGGCCGCCCGGGAAGATGCGGCAAACATGGATTTCCGCCGCGGGGGCGAAGCCGCGGATTCCGCCACCGGTGCCGACCGGACCGCCGGCGATGATTCCAGCGCAATGCGAGCCATGGCCGATCGTGTCGACGGTCCACGCCGTCTTGTCGTTGCCGACGATGCTGGTGCCTTCGGTGATGCCGTGCAGGTTGCGATGGGTTGGCGCCAGGCCGGAATCGATGACCGCGATCTTGATACCGGCGCCGTTAAAGGACGGCGGCAGACGATCAAGGCCCATCGCGCGCTCACCCCAACCCATCAATTGCTGGCCGGGGAAGTTCCGTAGAACCGCGCCGAGCGCCCTCACGACGATCCGGTTGACACTGTTGGGAACGAGCTGCGGACGATCGAGCCAGAAGGTCCAGTAGTCGATCTTCGGTTTGACGAGGATCGAGCGGATGGTCTCCGGCGTTTCGCCCTGGAGGGTCACCGTGGCACGGCCGGTGGCGTCGGTGATGCCCTGCGCCGGCCACATGCTGCCGAACACATAGACCTCGGCTTCGGGCAGCGGGCCGTCCTGGCCCAACACTTCGATCGTCGCCGTGAAGCCGTTAGCCAGCGGCGTAAGCACCCCCGGATTGGGAAGCTGCGGCGTGGTCGGGTCGAGCATGTAGGTCAGCCGCTCGTCACGCTCCACCGCGCAACGCCCTTGTGCCTGGGTCTGCAGCAATTTGGCCTTGTCGGGAGTCATCTTGGCGAGGACCAGCGGACTGAGCGGCACTTGTCCGAAGTCTGCGCTCTGAAATCCGAACAGGCGCGGCGGAGCGACCGTTTTCACCACTTCGATGTCAGGGCTGTTGGTGAGCTGCTGGGTCAGAAAGTCGACGCTGAAGGTCGCAAGCCCCGGTTGCTGCTGCGGCGCGATCATGAATTGCGCCGGGCGCGATGCGAGCGTTGCGGGCCCCTGCCCTCGTGCCGGTGACTGGCTCGCGGCGTTTTCCGGAGACGCACCGTTGCCGTTTGCCACCGGTTCGGTCGCTTCGTGCTCAGTCCGCCCGGAAGTTCCTGATTTGCCTCTCGTGGCCATCTGCGGCCTCCTCAATGTTTTGCGTGTCCAATGTTTGCCCACCAAAATCAGTCGGCATCGAATTGCTTCAGCGCTGAATTCGGTTCGACCACGAGCGTGGCAAACGTCGATTTCAGGCGGTCGGCCTGGGTCTTCGTCATCGAAAGGATGACGACGTCGGGTGCGATCTGCGCGACTCGCTTCACGCCGGGTTCACGCTGCAAGTGTTCGTTGAGCTGACCGGACTGGACCGGGTCTCCCTGCACGATGAATTCCTGCGACGCGTTTGAATCCGCCATCTGGCTTCCATTCACATTTGTGCGGAGAGGACGGGCTTGCGCCCGCCCTCTCCGGGTGGGGTCTAGTGCATCGTGCCACCGGGCTGGCCGGCGTTGAAGACGCCGAGCTGGCGACCGATATCGAGGCCGGTCTGGGCTCCCTGACCAATCTTCTTCAGCACGCTCCAGAAGCTTTGCAGCTCCATGTCCGTTGGCGGTGCTGCCGCGGCCGGCTGCAGGCCGGGCTGGCCGGCGTTGAACACGCCGAGCTGGCGACCGATATCGAGGCCAGTCTGGGCACCCTGGCCGATCTTCTTCAGCACGCTCCAGAAGCTCTGCAGCTCCATGTCGGTCGGCGGTGCGGCCGCGGCCGGCTGCAGGCCGGGCTGGCCGGCGTCGAAGACGCCGAGCTGCTGGCCGATATTCACACCGGTCTGCACGCCCTGGCCGATCTTCTTCAGCACGCTCCAGAAGCTCTGCAGCTCCATGTCGGTCGGCGGTGCGGCCGCGGCCGGCTGCACGCCGGGCTGGGCGCTGAAAACGCCGATTTGTTTGCCGACATCCAAGCCGGTCTGGACGCCCTGGCCGATCTTCTTCAGCACGCTCCAGAAGCTCTGCAGCTCCATGTCGGTCGGCGGCGCGGCCGCGGCCGGCTGCAGACCCGGCTGGCCGGCGTTGAACACGCCAAGCTGCTGGCCGATATTCACACCGGTCTGAACGCCTTGGCCGATCTTCTTCAGCACGCTCCAGAAGCTCTGCAGCTCCATGTCGGTCGGCGGCGCGGCTGCAGCCGGCTGCAAGCCGGGCTGGGCGCTGAAAACGCCGAGTTGTTTGCCGACATCCAAGCCGGTCTGGACACCTTGGCCGATCTTCTTCAGCACGCTCCAGAAGTCCTGCAGTTCCATGTCGGTCGGCGGCGCGGCCGCAGCCGTCTGCAGGCCGGGCTGGCCGGCGCTGAACACGCCGAGTTGGTGACCGATATTCACACCGGTCTGAACGCCCTGGCCAATCTTCTTCAGCACGCTCCAGAAGCTCTGCAGCTCCATGTCGGAGACCTGCGCCGAACCTTGCGCCATGTCCGGACCGGCGGAAAACGGCAGGAAACCTCCGCCGATGTTACCGACGACGCCGCCGATCGTCTTTCCCTTCTTGCCGCCGAGCAGATTGCCGATAACTCGTCCGGCCGCACCGCCGAGGATGGAGCCGAATATTCCCTGCGGGTCCAATTGGCCGTAATCTTCAAATTGCTGCTGTGTTCCAGTCATGATCGAAATCTCCTGATGAAGTGCCTGACCCGCGAGCGACACGCGCTCCCCAAAGGGAGCCGGGATCACTACGCACGATTGTGCGAGCGGCTAAGGCTACGACCAGGACCGTGATGCAGGTGTCACGTCGAGCGTGAAAGTTGCGTCAAAGTTTTTGGCGCGGGGCAATTTGAGTGAGGCAGATCTCGTTGAAGCGTGGAACATGCGGCGCATATCGCGCTGCAGCTGTTCGGTCTCCTGCTCCGGCACGGCGCGAACTTCCCGCCACAGCACGGAGCGGCAAAGATCATACTGGCGCAACGCGTCGGTACGGCGACCTTGTTGCGCATAACAGCGCATCAAGATGCGATGGACCCCCTCCTGAAGCGGATCGACCGCAAGAATACGCAGCGCGAGTGCGATCGCGATATCCGTGTGTTCGCGCCCGCCGGCGTCCAGCAGGCCCGCAAGCGCCTGCATCGCCTGTGTTCGCAATCGTTGGCGCTCGGCAGACAGCCAGGCCTCGAATTGGCATGAAGTCGAGCTGATACCCTCGAGAAGGTCGCCCCGATAAAGCAGCGCCGCACGGGCCAACCGTTCGGGATCGCCCTCCCTCAGGAGCCGCTCGAATTCCCCGACATCGGTACTGATGGCATTCGGGCAGATACGGATGTCGTCGCGATCGGCGGAGATCACATCGGGATAGTGCGGCAGCACACGCCGCAAGGTGAGCAGAGCTTGTCGAAGGCTGGCACGCGCACGATCGCCGAAGTGACCATCCCATAACAGGGTAGCGAGCTTGCCGCGTGAAATGGCCCGTGGGGAACTGAGCGCGACATAGCCTAGAAGAGTTGCAGCCTTGCGACTGGGGATCAACACCGACTCGCCGGAAGCAGAGACTACCTCGACCCCGCCGAAGAGATTGATCTGGAGCAGCGACATTGTCCTTTTCCTTCGGTCATTGTCTTCTGTCCCTCATATTATTCACTACCGAACACTTTTCTTGTGATCATGATCACCGACGATTCGGACAGCACCCACCGTCCCACACGTCATCGACCAAGTCGAAATGCTCTTATGGCCACCATACAACCTGAATTAGACAAAGCAATGGATGTCGCTCGGCGTCGATTCAGCAATTTGTGAGACTGCAAATCTTCAATGTGTGAGATAGCCCATAGGTAGAATGCGAGTTGTAAGCGCAGCGATCGCTCGCATTTGATGCATTTGTCGACGACGAAAACAGACCAACTGCGCGAGACGCAGCATGACATGTCGCGACGAACGCGGTGCAAGTGTCGTGACGTCGCGCGATGGTTGTGAGTTGTTCCACGAACGCAGCGTTCTCGTCGCTGCTTGCGCTCGCTGCCATCTGCATTGAAGGTTGCTCGAGACCTCCGCCGCACTGGCCTACCATCGATCGGCCCACGCCGGCGTCGCACGCGGGCGTCGTGCACTTGCCATGTTCAGGCTGGAACCGCAGACACCAAGCGCATACGAGGCAGTGCGTCAGAGAGTCGCTGTGCCGGTGGTGCGGCAATTGGCGGCTTGGGGGATAGGCCCGTGGGGTCATCGCGCTCCGCCCGTGACGATCGCCGGCCTCGTTGCTCACGCGGCGAGGACCCCCGGTAAGGGACGCTCTCGAAAAACTGATCGAGCGGCTCTGCATCGAGCGGTTGCGGGAGAGCGGCGTGGCAGGTCGAACGCAATGCCATCGCGGATGCCCCTCCATCCAGCTTCGGTTCTCGAACGCGGACACAGCCTTGCATTCTCGCGGCTGATTTCACCCGAGCTTTGCTTGATCGCTCCACCCTCTTGTCCAAGAGGGCGCAGGGAAGGCCGGGTGCTGACCTCGCACCCGCGGTCTGCCGCGCAAAATGCACACGCAGAAAACCGCACAGCAGCATACAGGTGGTGCCGATCACTCGGCCTTCCCTGCGCGATGGTCGGACGGCTTATGCCGTGCTCTCCCGGGAGCCGAGTTCCTTCTGGCCTCCCTCGCCTCGCAGAATTCACCGGCGCCCGCGCCGGTTGACGCAGATGCCGCCTCCGCAAGAGCTTGACCGTAGCAACGACGGCCAGGACCACACGGTTTTGCCGTACGCACGGCCCGCCATTTCGCCGCAGTTTTTCCAGCCCTGTCGACGGAGCCGGAAACCTACAGACGAGACGAAGCCTAGCAGCGCCGTTCGTCCGCGCGATGCCCAGGGCTCACGGAGAGCAATCCGCCCTGCCCCTAGCTGTCGCGCCCGACGCTGCCGCGTCCACCGCAAGCCCCGGCTCGCGAACGTGACGACCACACGATCGCCCCTCAAGGGTGAGCCGGGATGGGTAAGACATACGCCATTTCCGAATTTCGGTAAAGTGGAATATTTTGGTGGGGAGGGGTTGACGGGGTGCGACACAGGCCCAACGCGGCCGTCGCTGAGGGGCTTGCATTGACTGCAACATCCTTCGGCAGGCCATCTCAAGCAGCAGCAACCAAATAAACAACCGGAGCATTTTGGCGTCGGAGGCAACGCCGCCGAAACCGTGCCAAATAACGCACGCAGCGCACCATAGCGGCAAGTTCCATTCGACGGAAAAGTGCTCTAAAATAGCGAAATTGCGGTGCCTAACGCACGGGGGAGCGCGTTGGAGTTCTTTTCCCATTTACCCATACTGACGTCCTTTGCACTGACGCTGATGCTCACTCTGGTGCTTCCAAACCTCATGGAGCGCCTGCATCTTCCGCGTCCGGTCGGATACATTCTGGCGGGCGTGCTTCTCGGCCCCAATGTGCTCGCCATCCTCAATCCCGACGGCAAGGTCGTCGGATTTTTTTCCGAACTCGGCAAGTTGCTGCTGATGTTCTTTGCGGGCTTTGAGGTCAACATCGCGCAGTTTCAGCGCGCGCGAAACAAGGCGGCGACGTTCGGAATTCTCACCTTCGCCTGCCCTTTCATCTTCGCTTTCGGACTTGCAGCAGCGTTGGGCTACTCCAACAATGCATGCGCGGTCATCGGCTCTATCCTCGCTTCCCACACGCTGCTCGGACTGCCGATCGTCAAGGACCGGGGACTGATGAACCTGGAGGCGACCGTCGTAACGGTCGGAGCGACGCTTCTGACCGACATGCTGTCGATCTTCGTGCTGGCGGTATGTGTGCCCATTCATGTTCGAGGCTTCGAGCCGCTCGGCGTGTTGGAGACGATTATCTGGCTCGCAATCTACGTCCCAGGTATCGTCATCGGGCTGAGCTGGCTGGTCGAGCGTCTGCTTCGCGTTTTCGGGACCAGTCGGGTTTCCAGCGCGTTGATCATGCTGGTTGTGATGGCTGCGGCTGCTCAGGTGGCGGAATGGATCGGTATGGAAGGCATCATCGGCGCCTTTCTCGCCGGCGTTAGCCTGAAACGGGCGTTCGGAGAGTTTCGAAGCGACGATTCGCTCGAGATCATGAGCCAGGCCCTGTTCATCCCAGTCTTCTTCATCACCGCCGGTTTTCTGGTCGACTTCAAAGTCTTCTTTGGCACGCTAGCCCATCAGCCTCTGCTCGTTCTCGGCGTGCTGGCCGCGCTGTTCGGAGGTAAGTGGCTTGCGGCCGAGGCGGCGGGCCGCTTGCTCGGGTACAACCGCCAGGATCGGGACCTGATGTTTTCGCTGACCATCCCTCAGGTGGCGGCAACGCTGGCCGTTGCCCTCGTGGCGTACTCGACCATGAACGCTGCCAAGGAAAGGCTGATCGATCAGGCCATGCTGAACGCCACGGTCGTCCTCGTCATCGTGTCGTCTCTGGTCGGACTGATTTTGACCCAGCGCGCCGCCGGGCTCGTCAAGAAAGAGCCCGCTCGAGCGGTCTCCGAAGAAGCCGTCCTCACCGACGTCCCGTCAAAAGCCGAATAGTGGCAGCTCAGGCGGCAACGTCGTTGCTCGATGCCTCGCCGAGAAGTTCGTAGACTTTCGTTTCGGCCGCCATTCCCTTCGCAACGACCACATCCACGTATCGAAAATCGAAGCTTTGCCGGACACGCGTGTAGACACTCTCGCTGACGAGGATCTGGGTGTCATATTGCTTGTTGAGGCCTTCCAGCCGGGCGGCGAGGTTCACGACGTTTCCAAGGGCCGTATAGTTCATGCGCTCCGATGACCCGAGGTTTCCGACCACGGCCTCGCCGACATGAATCCCGAAGCGCGTGAAGAACGGAGACAGTCCTTCGGCTTCGAATTCGCGATTGATGGCTTCATTCGCCGTTCTCGCTCGCAGGGCGGCGCGACAGGCTCGTTCGCAATGGTCGGCTTGGGGGTTGGGCGCGTTCCAGAAAGCCATGACGGCATCGCCGATGAACTTGTCGACCGTGCCGCCTTCAAGCAGGATGACTTCCGTCAGGGCGGTAAAGTAGCGGGACGTCTGCTGCATCAAGACATCGGGATCGGCCTGTTCGGCGATCGTCGTGAATCCTCTGACGTCGGTGAACAGCGCCGTGACTTCCTGGCGCGCGCCCCCGAGTTCCGTCGAAATCGAATTGTCGAGCACGCCGCTCACGATCGCGCGCGGCGCGAGCCGGGAGAATAGCCAGATCGCCCGTTGCGATTTGTGAATGGTCTGCGCCAGAATATCAAGCTCCTTGATCAGCGAGCCGATCGGCGCATTTGGCGGTCGCGCCATCGTCTGCAATCGGGCTGCCTCGACCGTGATGTCGCCGATGGTCCGCGACATCCGCGTTCCGAAGATCCAGGCGGCCGGGATGAACAACAGATAGGCGATTAGCGCGATGATTCTCGCCTTCCGGTCGAGCGCCCTGATGCCTTCGGCGAATTCGTCCTCGGGTGCGACCAGCAGCACGCTCGCTGCCAGGTTCGGCCCCAGCGCGATCGTTTCAAGGCGAGCGAAATACGCCTTGCCATCCGTCGAGACCAGCTTTTTTCTGTACGGACTGCTCTTGTCCCAGCCTGCGATGATCTTCCCTTCGAGCGTATCGCGAAGATCGGTCGCGCCGGGAAGTCTCGGACCCGCGGGGTCGGTGGATGATTTTTCAAAGAGCGCCGCGTAGTCCGGATGAACGATCAGCGTGCCCTGATCGTCGAACATCAGCAGATAGCCCTTCTTCCCGAATTTCACGATCGGCGCCGATTTGCTGTAGCTGTCCAGCTTGAGGTCCAATCCGACCACGCCGTGCGCCTGGCCATCGACCGGCACGCTGAAGGTGATCATGGGCACACCGAGATTGAACGAGAGATAGGGAGCAGAGGTCACCAGGTGTCCCGCCTTGCGGGCGTCCAGATACCAGTTGCGCTGGCGCGCATCATAGCCACGGGACGGAATGTCGATCTGTCCGAGCGAGTTGCCCGCCTTGTCCTGGAACACGCGCCTGGTTGGCAATTCCTCGCCATCCAGCCATTTCGTCGTCGTCACGCCATACGCAGCCTCTGGCGGGCCGCCGACCCGGTCGCGCTGGGGACCGCTCATCCCCTCCAATCGCTGCACCTGGAGCCAATGGCCATTGTCATATCCGACATAGATGCTGTCGAGGGCCGGCCATTGCGCCAGATTTCCCCTGAGGACTCCCACCGTCGGGCTGGTGTCGTCGACGATGGAGTTATTCATGATCGCCGGGGTGAAGGCCAGCGCCCGCGACATGCGCGACAACATTTCGACTTGCAGCTGGAGCGAGGAGATCGTGCTGCGGCTCGTGGCATCCATGGTCGAGGTCGCCGCCTCCTCCGTGGCAAGGTTCAGCGTCAACACCTGAACGACAAGCAGCAGCGCGGCCAAAAGGCCGATCATGAACATGACGCAGGCCGTGAGGGTGAGGCGAAAGCTCATGTTTGACTTCGCCACTCCCGGTTCGAGAGCATTGACATCAGCCTCCCATCTTCGCCGCGGCGCAGGCCCCGCCACACTAATGACTTTCGAGAAAGAGGAAGTTTTCCCAGCTCTTGATGCGAAGGAGCACGCGCCGCAGCAGCGCGACCGGCTCCCAGTGCTTTGTCAGGTTGGCCACCTCCGCAGCTGCGCCAAGCGGATCACGCATGCTCCGGAATCCCGGAGCGACCTGGGCCCGTGATTGCCGATGCCGTTATTGCGAGCGCACATGTATGAACCCAGGCCTTGATCAGCGCCGGCGGCCACCACCGTGAAAACCGCCACCACGGCCTCCTCCATGGAAACCACCGCCGTGGAAGCCACCGCCGCCGCGATGGAAGGCGGCGCCGCCGGCCCGCATGCCGCCACCTCTGTGCATCGCAGCCGGCCGGCCACCGCCGCCAACGCGGCCGCTGACCCGCGAGCGCGTCACGCTTCGGTGCGAGATCGCGGCGCGGTTGCCGGCGCCGGTGCGGGCGCGCGTGACGCTCTTGCTGCTGGTGCGGCGGCTCACGCTGGCACCGCCGCGATTGCCGGTGCGTTGCGAGACCGCTGTCCTGGCCCGGCCTGCGCCGGCGTTCGAGAACTTGCCGCCGGGAGCGCCGGTGCGATTGCGCAAGGCTTCGCGCGCGGCCGGCGTGTTGCCGCTGCCGAAGCGCCGCGCCACGCCGGCATCGCGGTAGGCGACACCGCCGCGATGGGCGGGATTGTGCGCCCAATTGTTGGTTCTGATGTTGGTGCGGTTGAACTGATTGTAACGGTTGACGTTGACGAAGACGTTACGATTCCACCAGTTACAGCCGCCCCAGATCGCTGCGCCGACGGCGACGGCGGTGGTGAAGCCGATCACGCCCGCGGCGACATAGCCCGGCGGATACCAATAGAACGGCTGATAGTCGGGATAGTCCCATGCGCCATACACCGCGCCGGGGTCGTAGACCGGAACGTAATATTCGTCCGGGTTGACCGGCTCGATCGAGATCGCCTGCTGCATGCCCACGGGCGCCGACACGCCCGCCGGCGGAGCGCTCTTGGTGACCTTCTGCTGCGGCGTCGATTTGAGATTGCCGGCGGCATCGGCGCGCTGACGCAGCTTCTGCACGGCGCCCATGACGTCTTGCTCCTGTGTGAGGAACGCGTCGCCGAGTTGCTGCACCCATTCGAGTTTGTCGTTCATCATCTGGAGCACCTGCGGGACCGATGTCAGCGCCTTGACGCTCGGATCCCAGGACTGCTTCTGCATCGCGTCCTCGAGCGCCTTGCCGGTGACGTTCTTGTTGTCCTGCGACCAGCGCGCGGCCTCCACGATCTCCAGCGGATAGGTCGACGCCATCAGGATCTGCGACAGCAGCGCATCCGGATAGAGCGCGATCGGCGCAACGAGCTGCTCGATCTGTCCGTCCGGAAGTTTTACGGCCGCCGGCGCCGCAGCCTGAGCCGGCGCCGGCTGCTGATCCGCCGGCGCCTGGGCATGCGCAGCCGTTGTCGCAATGAGTCCGACGACAAGAACCAAGGCCGACATTACTCGGTACCACCCCGCCGAAAGCCTCGTCACCATGCTCTTCGTCCTTTTTCCTAGAGCGCCTTTCGCATTTGAGTTTTGGCCTAGGCACCTGCGTCGACGTCCTCCCGTAAGCCGCAACGTGCTTCGAGTCGTCGACTATGCTGACCGTCGCCCAATCGACAACGCGTCCACTGACGCGCCGGCGATTGGCTCTCAATTACGACACTGTTGCGCAGTCGCGCGGAGCAATAAAACCCCAACCATCCACCGCTAGCCGCTGCTTGAGGATTGGAGCTGTTTCTGGATCTTCTCCAGATTGAACGAGCCGGGTGTCTGGCTTGGTGGATAGTCTTTCATCGTCTTCAGGAATTGGCCGGCCATGGCCTGCAAGGGGACGATGACGAAGGCATGTGACAGGAACCAGTCGTTGTAGATGTTTGCGCTGTGCTGGGCACGTTCGAACGGATCGCGTCGCAGGTTGAACAGCAGCGGCACTCGCAGCTCGACAAAGGGCTCGCGCCAGACCTCGAACGCCTGGGCGCGATTCTCCAGGAACACGACCTTCCAGTCGTCGTAGCGGATCGCCACGATCTGGCCGTCGTCGTTGACGTACATGAACTCCTTGCGCGGCGACTCCTTCGCCTTGCCGGTCAAGTAGTCGAGCATGTTGTAGCCGTCGATGTAGTTGCGATAGCGGCGGCCGTTGAGGTCGACGCCGTTGAGCAGCTTCTGCTTGATCTCGGGGTCGCCCGCCGCGGCCGCGAAAGTCGGCAGCCAATCCTCGTGCGAGACGATACCGTTGAGCGTGGTGCCAGCCGGAAACTGGCCTGGCCAGCGTGCAAAGGCCGGAACGCGATAGGCCCCCTCCCAGTTCGAATTCTTCTCGCTGCGGAACAGGGTCGTGCCGGCATCGGGCCAGGTATTGAAGTGCGGGCCATTGTCGGTCGAGTAGAATACGATGGTGTCGTTGGCGATGCCGAGATCGTCGATCAGCTTGAGAAGTTGGCCGACATTATTGTCATGCTCGACCATGCCGTCCATGTACTCGCTGCTGTTCGGACCGGCGATATTCTTGTTCGCCTCACGCACATGGGTGCGGAAATGCATGCGGGTGGCGTTCCACCAACAGAAGAACGGCCGGTTGGCGCGCTTCTGCCGATTGATGAAATCGGTCGCCGCCGCAACCGTCTCGTCATCGATCGTTTCCATGCGCTTTTTCGACAGCGGGCCGGTGTCCTCGATCTTGCCATCAGCCGACGCCTTGATGACGCCGCGAGGGCCATACTTCTTTCGGAACTCCGCGTCCTTCGGATAGTCGCGGTTCTCCGGCTCCTCCTCGGCGTTGAGATGATACAGATTGCCGAAGAACTCGTCGAAGCCATGTTGCGTCGGCAGATGCTCGTCGCGGTCGCCCTGGTGGTTCTTGCCGAACTGCCCGGTAGCATAGCCCCGGCTCTTCATGACCGTGGCCATGGTGACATCGGTTTTCTGCCAGCCTTCCTTGGCGCCGGGCAGGCCCACCTTGGTCATGCCCGTTCGCACCGGCACGTTCCCCCCAATGAAGGCGGCGCGGCCGGCCGTGCAGCTTTGCTGGCCGTAATAGTCGGTGAACGAAACGCCCTCTTTCGCGATCCGATCGATGTTCGGCGTCATGTAGCCCATCATGCCACGGTTGTTATGGCTGATATTCCAGGTTCCGATATCGTCGCCCCAGATGACGAGGATGTTAGGCTGACGGCCCGATGGAGCCGCTGCCGCGGGTGCAGCCGGCCCTTGCTGCGCTTGGGCCATTTGCACGGGCGAGCCCGAGATAAGTGCCGACGCGGCCAATGACGTACTCCCGAGCAGGATATTGCGCCGATCAACAGTTCCAGTGCTCGCCTTGGCGCGCTTTCCATCGTTGTTCATGTCTCTCTCCGTTTGGAACGATAGTTGAGGTCGAGTTTCAGTTCGCGTGTGCCTTCTATTGGAAGCCAAACACCCGCTTCCAGTCGTCCTTCATGCTGACGACGACCCAGCCATTGGCGCTCGCCGCGTCGAGGCCCTTGTCGAGCTTGCCGAAGGGCGACTTGCGGTCGTAGGCGTATTCGCGCTCCGCATCCGTATGGTGCACGATCAGGCCCAAGCGGCGGCCGCGCGCGCCGGTGGTCCATTGCAGCATCTGGAAGTCGCCGTCTGAATTGCCGAAGGCGGCAATCGGTCGGCGGCCGATATGCGAATTGATGCCGACAGGCTTGCCGGGGCCGTCATCGACGAGATCGATCGTCGGCAGGCGGATCAGAACCGGCCCATCCTTGTCGACCTTGAACTGCGTCTTGATGCTCGAGCCCACGACCTGCTCGGGAGGAATGCCGTAGACACGTTCGCTCCACGGACGCATGAATTCGATGCCGCCGCCCGAGACAATGAAGGTCTTGAAGCCGTTGGTCCTGAGGTAGCCGAGCAACTCTAGCATCGGCTGGTAGACGAGCTCGGTATAAGGCCGGTCGAACTTCGGATGGCGCGCGGTCTTGATCCAGTCGGAGGCAATCTGCTCGAACTCTGCGGTCGTCATTCCGGCATGCGTCGCCATGACGAGCTCGACCAGGCCCTTCTCGCCCGCCTTTGCGAGCGCGGCGATGTCCTTGTCAAGAACGGCCTTGAAGGGTTGCTTCTGCTTCCACTCCGGATGCCTGGGAGCCAGCGCCTTCACGCGGTCGAGCGCGAATGCGAGCTGCACGTACATCGGCTGCTCGCACCAGAGCGTGCCGTCGTTGTCGAATGTCGCGACGCGCTCAGCCGCCGGCACGAAGTCCGGGCTCCCTTCCCGGGTCACCCCGGAGACGAAGTCGACGATCGATTTCTTGGCCGGGCCTTCGTTCCAGGACTGTAGCGGGTCGGACTGCGCGAGCGCAGAGCCACCGGAGACAGACAATGAGGCTGCCGACGCCAGAAGACCGGCCACGATCAAACGACGGTCGATCAGGAGTTCCGTCATGGATTCCAGCCTCGTTCAAATCGGTATGCCGCAAGAGTGGAACGGCCCCGCAATCCGGGGCCGTTCCGTCGATCGCATCTAGTTGCCGGTAGGCAGTCCGATCGCGAAGCCTTCCTTCGCAAGCGCATCCCTGAAGAACTGGAAGCGCTGGTACTGGGTGAGCGTGATGGGCCCTGTATAGGTCTCACTCTGCAACTTGCGCGGAGGATATTTCACGTAAGTCTGCATGAGCTCCTTGATTGCGGCATTGATCGAAACCAGAGACCAGGTGTGCTCCGTATAGTTGTTCATGAAAACGTCGTAGCGCTCCTGTGGGTCCTGCCAGAGGTCAAAGACCTGAGGAACGGTCGCCACATAGGACTCCGGTCCCTTCCAGCCGAGATTGCTGTCAACCGCCAGGCCGCCGGTCTTTGCGCCATTGTCACCACGCAGATTGAATACGGCCTTGTAGTTGCCAACACGCGCGGCACCAGGCGTGAGCTCGGACTCGGTGAAATAGAACCAGCTCTTGCGCTCCGATTTCCCGTTACCGAACAGGATCGGGGACATATCGATGCTGTCGAAGATGATGGGCTTACCTTCGCGATCGTTCTCCGGCAGCTTCACGCCGGCGAGTTTCGCGAACGTCGCCATGTAATCGAGGCCGCCGACGATGTCGGAGTTCTTCGCGCCGGCCTTGATGCCCGGCCCCCATGCGAGGGACGGGACGCGGTTGCCGCCCTCGCGGACCGTGCCCTTGGTGCCGCGGAATGGCGTATAGCCGGCATCCGGATAGACGTCCTGCCAGGCGCCGTTGTCGGTGGTCCAGAACACATAAGTGTTTTTGTCGAGGCCGAGCGACCGCACCTTGTCCATGATGCGACCGATCCGCGTGTCGTTCTCAACGACCGAGTCGGCGTACTTGCTCTTCGACATCGACTTGCCCTGGAATTCGGGCGCCGGCATGTTGGGCTGGTGCACCTTCATGAAGTTGATGCTCATGAAGAATGGGCCCGAGGACCTGTTGCGATCGAGATATTCGAGCGAGGCCTTCTCGACATAGTCGTCGAAGAAGGGGATGCCGACGACGCCCTTATCCGGCGTGTTGACGTACTGGCCGTTGATCCTGAAATCCTCCTTCGCCTTCTCGCCTGCGTTTCCGGACAATGCGCCTTTCGTCACCCTCGTGAACATCGCCCTGAGCTCGGGGTCCATGTCAGGAAACCAGGTCGGGTCGGCATAGGTGTAAGCATTGAGATGATAGAGCCCGCAATACTTCATCTCGTCATAGCCCTGGGCGTTCGGGATCGCGTAATCATCCTCGCCGAGATGCCATTTGCCGGTGAAAAAGGTCTTGTAGCCGGCAGTCTTCAGAACCGAGGCAAGTGTCCATTCTGCTGCAGGAAGACCGCCGCCCTGCCCCTGGAATGCCACGGTGGTCATGCCGCTGCGATTTGGAATGCGACCAGTCTGCACCGCGGCACGACCGGGCGTGCAGCTTGGCTGCGCATAGAAGGACATGAACTGCATGCCTTCAGCCGCGAGGCGATCGATGTTGGGCGTCGGCATGCCGCGATTTTCGCCACCACCGTACGGCCCGGAATCACCGTAACCGAAGTCGTCCGACAGGATCAGGATGATGTTCGGCCTTGCTCCCCCGGCAGAGGATGACGGCTGCGGGGTGGTCGCCTGCGCTTGCGCAGTCTGGACGGGTGCCATCGCCGAGAAAGCGGCAATGGTGGCCAGCGAGCTGGAGGCCGCGAGCAGCTTGCGGCGGCTGAAGTCTTCCGTCGTCTTCTTGTCAGTCATCACTCTCTCCCTGGACGTGTCACGCAACGGAACCCGAGATGGCTGGTCGACGTGTCGATCGGCTCGGCATGACGCGCAGCCGGCCTGTAGCGCCGGCAATAGTTCGGCGCGCAAAGGTGCGAGCCGCCCTTGATCACCTTGCGCGGTATGCGGCTGAGCGGCAGTGACGGATCGTGGCTGTCATGCTCGGAGCCGCCCCGCGGATTCTGGGGAATGCAGCAGGCTTTCTTCGCATCGGCCTGGTGCTTCGGAGCCCACCAGTCGCTGGTCCACTCCCAAACGTTTCCGATCATGTCGAACACGCCATAGCCGTTCGGCGGATAGCTCATCACGGGAGAGGTCCGCGGGTAGCCGTCCTCACAGCGGTTCTCAAACGGGAAGTGACCTTGCCAGGTATTGGCCTGATGCACGCCGCCCGGGGCGAGCTCATCCCCCCAGGCATACTCGGCTCCCTCGAGGCCACCGCGCGCTGCAAATTCCCATTCCGCTTCCGTCGGCAAATCCTTGCCGGCCCATCGCGCATAGGCGAGCGCGTCGGCATGGGCGACATGCACAACCGGATGGTCGTCGAGCGACTTAATATTGCTTTTCGGGCCGTAGGGACGGCGCCAATTCGCGCCCTTGAGCAGCGTCCACCATCGGCTGTAGTCGCGAAGATCCACAGGATGATCCGGAGGCGTGAAGACGAGCGAGCCCGCGTAGATCATGTGCGGCAAGGCATCCGGATAGTCCTTTGGATCCGGAGGGACCTCGGCGAACGTGACATGGCCGGTAGCTCGCACGAACTCCTTGAACTGGCGGTTCGTCACCGGCGTGCGATCGATCCAGAAGCCGTCGACGCTCACCATGTGAGATGGCGCCTCCTCGGGATAATGCCGATCCGACCCCATCCGGAAGGTCCCCCCCGGAATGAAGATCGCGTTCGGGGGGCCGCCTTCGCCGACATCTGCGATCCGTGTCTGCGCAATGTTCACGTCGGATCCTCCGCGCTATCAAGGCGTCCGGCAGCAGTTCGCCTGATGACCGCCGGCTAGAGAGGCCAAAACTCTAAGGCGCGGCATTTATTGGCCTAGTTGGACCTTGGTCCATCATGTTTCGTGCGAGCTAACACGATGCTCATCTTCACCGAATCCCGAGCCTTGGCGGGAACCCGCCCCCCGAAGTCAGGTCGGCGAGCTCCGCAGATCCTGTCCTCGAAGCGCGGCCGCCGAACCGATCCCGATGTTCTTCACGATCGTCCTCGCCTGCAGCATGGTGATGTCGAGCGGCCTCACATGCTCGCCCGGGTAGTACCTCACGTTGCCGACCAGTGGCGTCGGTGCCTGCGGCACGAAGACGACCATCCAGTTGTTCTCCAGCGCTTCCAGCAGGTATCCGATCTGCCAGCCTCCTTCGGCGCTGACCAGCACCGGCTTGAACTCATCGCTCGCGGTTTCGGCCTGGGCAAGGCCTTGGGCCATGCTCTTGACCATCTGGTATTGCGGCATGCCGCCGAGAAACGAATTTTCGAACCACGCGCTGGCGTTTGCCCCAACCCTCGTCCGCGCCACGACGCCGGCCAGGAAAGAAACCAGAACAAGAAGAATCGCCGCCAGAATCGTCACGATGCCGACGCCGGCGATCTTCCCGACCTCGTCGAAATGCAGCCAATGCGACACGGGCAGCGCCGCCTGGACTGCGATCCGCATGGCGTGGCCGAGGATCACCAGGACGAGAGCCAGGGGCAGCAGGAACAACGCGCCCCCGATGACCGTGGTCTTCAAGAACTGCTTCATCGCGCCTCCCCATCATCCGGCGTTGCGCAAGTTAGGCCCGCAACATTCCGGGCGAGCTACCATGTGATGTTCAGCCGGAACTGGCTCTTGAAATTGTAGACCGGATAATCCTTGATGATGGGGACGCCGACTTCCAGCGAGGCCGCGACGTTGTCGGACAGCTTCTTTCCCGCGCGTACGTCCAGCGGCAGAAACAGGCGGCCGGTCTGTCCGGTGATTGGATCGCCGAGATTTATCCGGATGTCCTGGCTGGGATAAAAGGTGACGAACCAGCGATCGGGCAGACCGATGTTCAGGGTCGGACCAAACTGCAGGTTGCTGATATTCCGCCTCGTCGGGTCTCCGGCAACACTGACGTCATACCGGAAGATTGGCTCGAAGTAGCTCGACTTGCTGATTTCCGGCAGCGCAACACGAAAGCCGACGATCGGCATGACGCGCCACTTGCCCGATCCCAGCGGATCTTCACCGGTCGGGGTGATCAAACGGGCGCCGAAGCCCACTGCCCAGCGCTTGTCGAGATCATGAATGACGGCAGCCTGGATGTCGGCATCGCCAATGCCGTACAGGTAGTCCCCGTTCGGGTTGCTCGAATTGATCGTGTTCCTGGCCAGCAGCGGCAGATCCGTTCGTGTCACCACCGTCCACGTCGGGGTCAAATAGAACGCATGGTCATAGCGCAGATTCAGCGTCTGCGTGGTGACGTCCCGCGTGCTTCCCGGCGCCGTACGGTACTCGTACTGGAACTGAAACAGGTTCGGAGGCGGCCGGAAGAAATCCAGGCCGGACAGGTCGTATGTTTCGGCCGACTGCGCAGCGGCGGAGGTCGACCACAACAGACCGAGCGTGATGAGGAACGCGGCCCGACGCCTGCCTGTGGCTGCACTCCAGGCACACGAGCCGATGCGACCGGGGCAAGTTCTCGCATGGGCCTCCACGCCGGACGTCTTGTTGCGCATCATGCGCGCTCCGGAACTCAGCTTCAAACTCCTATCGCATGGCCTCGCTCATAGAACGTCAGGACGTCACGATATTGAACCAGAACTCGAAGGCATCAAGAGCGGAAACGACATCGCGCTACTTTGCCTGATCGCCGTATCGGTCATACGCGGCTCGTGTGACGGCGGCCGGTTGGAGGGCTGAAAGCTAAAATGCAGCCGACACACAGACCTAGTTGGACCTTGGTCCATCCGTATTGCATGCGCTCGTTGCGAAGACCCTAGGCCTGGCCGTTGACTGATACGCCCCTGCGGTCGCTCGCGACCATGTGCCGCGCCGCGCGGTTCCCGCAAGCCAGATTTGAAACGCCACAAAAACGAAGCGCCACAAAGTGCTGACCTAGCCTGGATGGCCAGGGAAAATTGGCCTTAGATTGCAGGCCATTTCGTCCCTCTCGCCCCATGGCACAAACTGCATAGTGCTTCCGAATTATAGTGTTCCGAATGAAAGGCACAAACCTGCTTGGCCGAGCTTGTTTGGTAAGAGCTGCGGATCCATCCCGTCAGCATTCCAGACCGCTCAACTCGACATAGATCGACCATAGGTTTTAGCGTACCTTTGTACCCCGAAGCGGGTCGAAATTTGTGAAAATTGTCGGTCGAGCTATAGGACAAACAACAAGAACGAATTGCAGCGGCATCCTGCCCGGTGTCGTTCAGTTGATCGTTATTGTGTTTTTCTTGTCGGGTGGTCAATCGCGCGCAGATGACTCGCCGCGGCACATCCTCATCTTAAGCGCCTATAATTACACGATGCCCGCCGCGACCCAGGTCATAGACGGCATTCAGGATCGTCTTCGCGAGCAAAGCAAAAAGAAGCTGGAGATCGACGCCGAATTTCTCGATCTCGTCCGCGTCACCGACCCCCAGCACGAGCTGCGCACGGCGAATTTCGTGCGTGAAAAATATGCGGCGAGGCCGCCGGACCTCGTCGTCGCGGTAGGCGGCACCGCACTCCAGTACATCATGAAGTATCGCGACATCGTGGCTCCACACGTTCCCGTGGTGTTCGCGGGAGTCTCGCAAGCAACCTATTCTACACTGCGCCCGCCCACGAACGTCACCGGCGTACTGATCGGACTCGATTTCGAGAAAACCCTTCGCCTCGCCGAACAGCTTCAGCCTTCCGCTCGGCGGCTCTTCGTCATCGCCAGCAATATCACTCTCGAAGACCGTCGATGGCAGGACATTGTTCGCCGCACCATCGAGCAACATGACCGAAAGTTTGAAACAACTTATCTCTTCGGGCTTCCGTTCGATACCGTCGCTGACGAGGTCTCGCGAATACCCAGGGACGCGATTGTCATCCTCTTGAGCTTCTTCGGCGACGGTACGGGAAAAGCCTTTGTCGCGAGGGACGTAGCCCGCAACCTCGCCCGCATCTCCCCTGCCCCGGTCTACGGGCCTTACAGCACCTATCTCGACACCGGCGTCGTGGGCGGGTTTTTCGAGACATTCGAATCGCATGGCGCGGCGGCAGCCGATCTGATCCTGGCGATCGAGGCCGGGGCAGATCCCGTCTCGCTCCCGCCGAAAGTCAACCCAACCCAGGCCTTCCAAGTGGACGCGAGAGCGATGGCGCGGTGGGGCTTGAAGCAGAGCGATCTCCCGCCCGGCACGACCGTGTTGTTCAAGCAGCCGAGTCTTTGGGAGGAGCATCATTATCTAATTTCGGCGGTGGCCTTGGTCATTGCGTTGCAAACGATAATCGTCGCCGCGCTGCTGATTCAACGACGACGGCGCCGGCAGGCCGAAAGCTCGCTCAAGGAGAGCGAGGACCGCATGACCTTTACCGCCGCATCCGCCAATATCGGATTGTGGCAGTTCGACCGCACCACGGACGAGTTGTGGGCGACGGATCACTGCCGGACCATGTTCGGCCTTGCCAGCGACACCCCCCTCACGCGCGAGGCATTCGTCGCGGCGGTGCATCCCGAGGATCGGCGCATCGCAGTAGGCACATTGCGGGGCATATTGCGGGGGCGCGCCGCCGTGACAGACATCCGCATTGTCCGTCCCGACGGCGCGATCCGCTGGTTCAGAGTTCGCGCCCGCGCTCCCCTCGACAGCAACAGCTCGCCGGATCAACTCAGCGGAATCTTCGTCGATCTCACCGACCAGAAGGCAGCGGAGTCCGAAGCGGAGCTGCAACGCCAGGAAATCGCGCATCTGATGCGCGTCTCCACGCTCGGCGAGCTATCGGGCGCGATTGCCCACGAAGTCAATCAGCCGCTCACGGCCATACTTTCGAATGCGCAGGCCGCGCTCTATCTCCTCGAGCAAGACGAGCCCAATCTGGCCGAAGTGCGGGATGCCCTCCAGGACATCGTCAAGGAGGACAGTCGCGCTGGCAATGTTGTTCGACGTTTGCGCGGGCTGCTCAAGAAGGATCAGACACGCTCCGAGTTCATCGACCTCAATGAGATGGTCGATTCAGCCAAGTCGCTGCTCCGCAGTGAATTGATCAGCCGGCGCGTGACGATAGAAACAGACCTGGCAAAGAGCAGACCGACCGTGTACGGCGACTCCGTACAACTGCAGCAGGTCCTTCTCAATCTCATCATCAACTCCATGGACGCGATGGTTTCGACACCCGTGAACCAACGGCGCGTCCGCATCCACACCCGGGATGCTCCAAAGGGAAACGGCGCGATCGAGCTGTTGGTGAGTGACAACGGATGCGGCGTCCGACATGTTGACGGCAAGAAACTGTTTTCGCCGTTCTATACGACCAAGGACCACGGCCTCGGTCTTGGCCTGACCATCTGTTCCGGTATCATCCGAAGGCACGGCGGCACGATCGATCTCCAGGACAACGAGGCGGGCGGCGCGACAGCAAAGATCACTCTACCCGCTCCGCCAATGCTCATGGCTGCTCAATGACGGACCGTGAATTCACAGTCTTTCTGGTCGATGACGACGAGAGCGTGCTGAAGGCAATCGCCCGGCTGCTGCTGGTGCGAGGGTATCGCGTTCAACCATTCGCCTCACCAAGCGAATTTCTCGCAAATCACGACGCGTCGATTGCTGGATGCGCCATCCTGGACGTGGCGATGCCGGACCTTGACGGGCTCGCGCTGCAACAAGCGCTCGGCGCGAGCGGATCCTGCCGCCCGGTCATTTTCCTGACCGGGCGAGGCGACATTCCCACCACCGTCCGCGCCATGCGGGCCGGTGCCGTCGATTTTCTGACCAAGCCAGTTAGCGATACTGACCTATTGATGGCCATCGAACGGGCCGAGCGGAGGGATGGCGAAACTCGCGCTGCCGAGGCGGGCCGGATCTCGTTCAACACCAGGCTCGCCATGCTCACGCCACGGGAGCGCGAGGTCATGCAGCACGTCGTCGCCGGCCGCCTCAACAAGCAGATTGCTGGCGTTCTGGGAACCGCCGAGAAAACTGTGAAGGTTCATCGCGGTCGGGTCATGGCGAAGCTTGGCGTTCGCTCCGTCGCAGACCTCGTACGCCTGGCAGAAAGATCCGGAATCGCGGGCAGCGAGACGTGACGGACACCGTGTGGGCCTTTGGGCCAACTCGACAACGCCCCGTTGCAGCGCCGATAGTGGGTGCATGGCACAACCTCCCCGGTGGATAGCAATCGTCGATGACGATCCGTCGGTCCTCAGGGCGCTATCGCGATTGCTGAGGACACGGGGCATCGACTTGAGAACGTACGAGTCCGCCAGGGACTTCCTCAGCTCGCTGCCGGACGAGGCAACAGGCGCGTGGCCCGACTGTCTGATCCTGGACCTCCAAATGCCCGAAATGAACGGCCTCGACCTTCAACGACACCTGAAGCGGTCAGGGATCCAGATCCCAACCATTGTCATCACCGCGCATTCCGAAGACGACATGCGCGAGCTCTGCATGGCGGCAGGTGCTCACGCCTATCTCCTCAAGCCCCTCGATGATCTGACTCTGATCGCGGCGATCAACGACGTTCGAGCGAGAGGCGCGCGACCCGCATGATACGCGGTCTGGTGCCTATTGGACCTAGGTCCAATGTTGCTATCGCAAGTTCGTATGGGATGCTGTCCCACGATGAAGGTCTTCAACGCTTGGAAGAATCCCTTTACGGGCGCTGAGCCGTTGCGGATCCGAATTGCGATTGGGGCGCTTGGCGCTTCGCTCCGGTCCACCGAACCTTTTCGATGAATATGCGCCGGGCGTTTGGTCGGCAGATCTCAGCATCGATCCGAATGCTGGTGCTGTGACATGCTGGACAAGGCGGCGACCACACAGGGGTAGCGATCACAAGGCCCCGCCGTCACGCGCGGCGGCCGGCAATCGTTTCATGTTGGGAGAGCTGTGCTGACGGAGCTGGAAAATTCAAAGAAGGTATCCGCAGCCCGTGACGCTATACTTGAACTGAAGTCGCGGATCGGAAAATCTGTGCTCGGCCAGGATCACCTGGTCGAGAGCATGCTGATTGCGCTGATCGCCAACGGAAACCTCCTGATCGAAAGTCTTCCGGGTCTCGCCAAGACGCGGGCGGTCAAGACATTAGCTAAACATCTCGCGGCGGATCTGTCGCGTGTGCAGTTCACCCCGGATCTGCTGCCTTCGGATGTGACCGGCGCAGAGATCTACGTCCAGACCGCGAACGGAGGCCAGTTTCAGTTCCAGAAGGGACCGATCTTCGCGAACCTCGTACTTGCCGACGAGATCAACCGCGCGCCGGCCAAGGTGCAGTCCGCGCTGCTCGAGGCCATGGAAGAACGTCAGGTCACGGCCGCGGGCAAGACCTACAAGATGCCAGACCTGTTCATGGTGCTCGCCACCGAGAACCCGATCGAGCAGGAGGGAACCTATCAGCTACCCGAGGCGCAGCTCGACCGCTTCCTGATGCATGTCGTCATCACCTATCCCGATGAAGCGATCGAGGGAGAGATCATCAAGCTCAATCGTGCCGAGAGCGCACAGAAAGCGAAGGATCATACTGCGGAGCCGGAAGCCATCCCGCAGCAGGCGATCTTCGATGCACGCGGGGAGATCGACGGCATCTTCGTGTCCGATCTCGCTCAGAAATACATGGTCGACGTGATCACTGCGACGCGCTTTCCGGACCGCTACGGCGAGCCACTGGGCAAATGGATCCAAGTCGGCGCCAGTCCGCGCGGCAGCCTGGCGCTCGATCGCTGCGCGCGTGCGCGCGCCTGGCTGGACGAATACGAGTTTGTGACGCCGGATCATATACGCGCGGTCATGCATGACTGCCTACGGCACCGGCTGATCCTGAGCTACGAAGCCGTATCCCAAGGCATCACCGCCGATCAGGTGATCGACAAGATTGCGGCACTCGTCGTATCGGCGTGAGGTAGGCCATGGCGGACGTCACCCACAGTGTGCCCGGCGTCTATGTCGATCTCGAAGATCTGATCGCACTCGAACATCGCGACCGCAGGGTGTCGTTCCTGCCGCGCCAGCCCGTGCACAGCCTGTTGTCCGGACGGTTCGCCTCACGGATGCGGGGCCGCGGGCTCAATTTTGAGGAAATCAGGGATTATCGTGCTGGTGACGACGTGCGCTCGATCGACTGGAAGGTCACCGCACGGCTGCGCAAGCCGCATGTCCGCGTCTTCAATGAGGAGCGTGACCGGCAGACGATCCTGATCGTCGACCAGCGCCTGTCGATGTTCTTTGGCAGCAGACTTGCAATGAAGTCGGTAGCGGGGGCACAGGCGGCCGCAATCGGCGCCTGGCGCGTCCTCAGCGTCGGCGACAGGGTCGGCGCCATCGTCTTCAACGACCGCGATCTCGTCGAGGTGGCGCCAAGGCGCAGCCGAGCGACCGTCCTTCAGATCCTCTGCGCGATCGTCGCACAGAACCAGGCACTCGGTGTCGGCCGCGATATCGTTTCGGCGCCGGACAGACTCAATGCCGCACTCGCGCGTGCAGAGCGCCGCGCGCTCCATGACGCCGTCGTGGTCATCGTCAGTGACTTCGATGGTGCCGACGATGCGACGCGCAAGCTGGTCGGCGCGATGAGCCAACACAACGACGTCGTCGCGGCGCTCGTGCATGATCCCCTGCAAAGCGACCTGCCGCCATCGGCCAGCATGACGGTGACGGATGGCGAGCTCCAGATCAGGCTCGAGGTTGGGCGCGACAGCGTGCGCAAGCGCATATTGCAGGCAACCGAGGAGCGGCTGAGGAGCGTCTTCGCATGGACCCCCGAACTCGGCATTCCCGTACTGCCGCTCAGCGCCGCGGAGGACATCGCAATGCAGCTGCGCCACCTCCTGGGCGGCCCGCCCCAGCACCATGGGCGCGGCGGCGGTCATAGCCGGACGGAGGCCTCGCTTGGCTGAAGCCCAACCCGCCAACGACGATCCGGTCGCCGGACTGATCGACATCCCGTTACCGCGCGAGGTCAGCCTGTGGCCGCAGACCTGGGAGGCGAGGATTGCGATCATCCTGGTCCTGGGATTCGCGATCGCCCTGGTGTGGCGTGTCGTGCATGTGCGGCGTGCCAACCGGTATCGCCGCGCGGCACTTGCCGAACTCGAAGCGATCGGACGCACGAGCTCGCCGGCTCCGACGGAGCTCCTCGCCCGGTTGTCCCTGCTCGTCAGGCGAACGGCGCTCGCGGCGTTTCCGCGGCAGCAGGTGGCGCCGCTGGTCGGTCCGGCCTGGCTCTCCTTCCTCGATCATTCCTATGGCGGGCGCGAATTTTCCGAGGGCGTGGGCCGGCTGCTCGTCACGGGGCCTTATCGGAATGGTGCGCCGGAGGACGCGGAACTGGCGACACTCGTCGCACTGGTCCGTCGATGGATCAAGGTGCACCATGCTTGAGTTCGCCTGGCCATGGCTGCTGTTGGCGCTGCCGCTACCGATCCTGGTGTGGTGGTGGCTGCCCCCCTACCGCGCGCGTCAGGCTTCGGTCCATGTGCCGTTCTTCGAGCGCCTTGCGGCGGCGACCGGCGAGACGCCGCAGCGTGGTGCGGTCGTCATGGAGCGCCGTGCGGTTCAGATGATCGTGGCGATCGCGATCTGGGTGCTACTGGTTATTGCCCTGGCACGGCCGCAATGGGTCGGCGATGCCGTGACTCACGAGGTGTCCGCCCGTGACCTGATTCTGGCCATCGACATCTCGGGATCGATGGACCAGCGCGATTTCAAGACGCCGGATGACGAGACCTTGACACGGCTTGACGGCGTCAAGCGCGTCATCAGCGACTTCATCGCGCGCCGCAAGGGCGACCGTGTCGCGCTCATTCTGTTCGGCACGAGGGCCTATGTGCAGGTGCCGTTCACGCAGGATTTGCAGACCGCTCGACAACTGCTCGGCCAGATCGAAGTGGGCATGGCCGGCGAGCAGACGGCTATCGGCGACACGATCGGCCTCGCCATCAAGAGCTTTGCAGCGAGCACGGCGAAAGAGAAGCTCCTGATCTTGCTCACCGACGGCAACGATACGGCAAGCCGCGTTCCGCCGGAACACGCCGCCGACATTGCACGCCAGAACGGCGTCGTCGTCTATACGATCGGTGTCGGCGATCCCGCGGCTTCGGGCGAGAACCGTGTCGACCTCGGTGTCTTGAAGGCCGTGGCGAGCACGACGGAAGGACGCTTCTTCCGCGCCGAGGACGGCGCTCAGTTGCAGGCGATCTACGTCGACATCGACCGGCTCTCGCCGGCGAAGCTACAGACGTTGTCATGGCGGCCGAAGCTGCCCCTGTTCCAGTGGCCGCTGGGCGCGGCCGTGATCCTCGGGCTGGTGTTGTGGCTTGCGCTCCTGATCGCCAGCGAATGGCGTCGGGGAAAGGCGGTCGGTCATGCATGACGCCGTCGCCCTTCCCTTCCATCTCCTGCGGCCATGGTGGCTGCTCGGATTGATCCCGGTCGTGGCGATATTCGCCGTGCTGCTCTGGCGGCAGAATGTGCGGGCGCAATGGGGCGCCGTGATCGCACCGCACCTGCTCGATCACCTGATCGTGCAGCCCGGGCGCGGACGCAGCGTCAACCCACTCTACCTCGTCGCGGCCGGCATGGTGCTCGGCATCGTCGGCATGTCGGGGCCTGCATGGCGACGCGAATTGCCGCCCTTCGTCGAGGACAAGGCGCCGCTGATGGTCGTGCTGGCTGTCGGATCGTCGATGAACGGGACCGATGTCGCTCCATCGCGGCTCGAGCGCGCCAAGCAGAAGATTGGCGATCTCCTCGGCGCACGCGCAGGCGCGCGGACTGGACTGATCGCCTATGCCGGCACCGCCCATCTCGTCATGCCGCTCACCGACGACCGCGCCGTGATCGAGCCCTTCCTGGCGGCGCTTGCGCCCGGATTGATGCCGACGGACGGCAAGAACGTCGCCGATGCAATCGCGCTCGCTGCAGCATCGCTCGCGACCGAGGCCGTCGCAGGCACGATTCTGCTGGTCGCTGACGACCTCGGCTCCACCGATCCTGGGGCGCTCGGGCCGGTCGCGGGGCGGAACAATCTGGTGATGCTCGCCGTGAGCGCGCAGAAATCCGCCACATCGCTCGGCGCGGGCACCGTGGAGGTCAGCATCGACGGATCGGACATCGTGCGGCTGGAGCGGCGGATCGAGAGCCGCTTCCAGGCGGCGGAAGGCGATGCGTTCGGGACGCAATGGCGGGACGAAGGTTTCTGGCTGCTGCCGCCGATGGCGCTGCTCAGCCTGCTCTGGTTCCGGCGCGGCACGACGGTGGCTTGGGCCATCGCTCTTGCTCTTGTGATGCAGGCGGGACAGGCAAGGGCCGAGGACGCATCCCGCTTTACGAGCCTGTGGTTGACGCCGGACCAGCAAGGGCGGCTTGCCTTCGATCGCGGCGACTACAAAAGCGCTGCCAGGCTGTTCGCCGACCCGATGTGGCGCGGGATCGCGGCCTATCGCGCCTACGACTTCATCGCCGCCGCCGAAGAGTTTTCGCGCGTCGAGACGATCGAGGGCAAGTTCGCGCTCGGCAATGCCCAGGCTCAGAACCACGCCTTTGAGAAGGCGATCAGCATCTATGACGAGATTCTGAAGGTTGAGCCCGGCAACGGCGCGGCCAAGACCAACCGCGCGATCGTGCAGGCCGCGCTCGACGCGCGCGAGGCGAAGCGCCGCAAGCAGGAGCAGAGCGACGCCCCTCCCCCCGATCTGAAGCCCGACGAAATGCGGGTCGATCCCAAGCAGAAGGGCGGCAAGACCATCAAGGTCTCGCCGCAGGACATCACCACCGCGGGGGCTGCGGAAGCGTGGATGCGGCAAGTACAGACCACGCCTGCAGACTTCCTCAAGCTGAAATTCGCGATCCAGGCCGCCGCGACGCCGGCAGGAACGAAACGATGAGACCGCTGCTCGCCGCGATTGCGCTGATCATCGCCGCGGCCTTGCTGCCATCGCGGGTCGCGCAGGCACAGGGCAGCCCGCCCATGCCGATCGTGCGAGTGAGTATCGATCCGCAGCGCGTCGTGGTCGGGCAGCAGGCGACGCTGCATGTCACCGTGCTGGCTCCGAACTACATGACATCTCCGCCAGAGGTCCCGAGCTTCCAGCTTCGCAACGCTGTGACCCGGCAGTTGCAGAGCGTGAACACCAATGACAACCAGAACGGTGTGCCTTACGCTGGCGTAAGCCTGGAGTTTGCCATCTACCCGATGGAAGCGGGCAATTTCGCCGTCTCGGATCAGAAGGTTCACGTCAAATATGCCGCCGAACCGCCGGCTACGCGTGAGGTTGACCTCGCACTGCCGGGCGTGTCCTTCGAGGCGTTCGTGCCTGACGCGGCATCCGGGCTAGAGCCGTTCGTCGCGGCCAGTCATCTCGTTGCCGAGCAATCGATAAAGCGGTCATCGGATCAGCTCAGGGCGGGTGATGCCGTCACGCGGACCATCACGATCAACGCCGAGGGGACGCCCGCGATGCTGCTGCCGGCGCGGCGGTTCGCGGAGGTGAATGGTCTCAGGCTTTATCCGGCTCAGCCGGCAATCCGGGACAAGACCGAGGGGCGAACGGGCCTCCTGACCGCCACGCGGGTCGATGCCGCCACCTACATGCTGGAGCAACCCGGCGACTATGTGCTGCCTGCGATCGACGTTGGATGGTGGAACATCGGTAGCGGTAAAGTCGAGACGATCCACCTCGATGCCGTGCCGCTGAAGGTCGCAGCCAATCCGGCGGCCGGAAGCACCGCGAGCATCGATCGCGCGGCCCCCGACTGGACCTGGAGCGGGATCATCGACGCAATCGCGGACCATTGGTTGTCTGCCCTCCTCACCGCCGTCGTCATCGCCGGGCTCGCTTGGGCCGCACCCGCATTGGTTCGCCGTGTTGCCGGAGCTTATCGCCGCCATCGGCAGGCCTACCTGCAATCCGAGGCGTTCGCTTTTCGCCGATTCCGCCGTGCAGCGCGCCGGCACGATGCACGGGGAGCCTATTTTTTGCTGCTCGACTGGCTGGCGCATGTTGGAG
The DNA here is from genome assembly GCF_011602485.2 of Bradyrhizobium sp. 1(2017). Classification (NCBI taxonomy): domain Bacteria; kingdom Pseudomonadati; phylum Pseudomonadota; class Alphaproteobacteria; order Hyphomicrobiales; family Nitrobacteraceae; genus Bradyrhizobium; species Bradyrhizobium sp. 1(2017). The sequence goes on from NZ_CP050022.2 coordinate 6,795,041, forward strand.
AAGCCGCATCTAGCCGTTCACTGGACGCTTTCAGGGCAGCCGCAAGCGATGCCGCACTCGACCGCGAGATCGACGCTGTCGAGAACGAGCTGTTCGCTGGTCGGCAAGACCAGAGCCGCTGGTCGCCACGCCGGCTGCTGCACCATGTCGGGGTTGCTCGTGGCAGATTGCGGCCGCGCGAGCAATCTCGCGAGGCCTCGCGGCTCCCGCGGCACTTGAATCCGACCGGAGTTGCGATCGCACCAGCACATGCAGGCCGGAAGCCCGCCAGATGAAGGGAGCAACCCGAAACTGAAACGGCCGAACTGACGACTCTCGAAGTTCAATCGAACGACCAAACCCGACAGTTCCAAGGAGCGTCTAATGACCAACGGGACGAAGATTCAGGATCAAGCCGCCGTCGATTCGACGTGCAAGAAGAACTCAGCCATCGATCGTCGGGCCGTACTTCTTGGCTCGTCATCGCTGGTCGCCGCCGCAACGCTGACGTCGCAAGCCCTCGCGCAGGCCCAGAAGGCCGCACCAGCTGCGGCACCGGCCGCCGGCCGCAAGCCGAACATCCTCGTCATCTTCGGCGATGACATCGGCATTCCCCAGATCAGCGCCTACACCATGGGCATGATGGGCTATCGCACGCCCAACATCGACCGTATCGCGCGCGAAGGCGCGATCTTCACCGACTCATACGGCCAGCAAAGCTGCACCGCCGGCCGCGCCTCGTTCATCCTGGGCCAGGAGCCATTCCGGACCGGCCTTCTCACCATCGGCATGCCTGGCGATCCCCATGGGATCCAGGACTGGATGCCGACAATCGCCGATGTCATGAAGGCGCAGGGCTATGCCACCGGCCAGTTCGGCAAAAACCATCTCGGAGACCGCGACGAGCACCTGCCGACCAAGCACGGTTTCGACGAATTCTTCGGCAACCTCTATCACCTCAATGCGGAAGAAGAGCCGGAGGGCTACTTCTATCCCAAGGATCCCAATTTCCGGAAGCAGTTCGGGCCACGGGGCGTCATCAAATCAAGCGCCGATGGAAAGATCGAAGACACCGGACCTCTGAACACTGCGCGCATGCCGACCGTCGACGAGGAGTTTCTGGGTGCAGCCAAGGACTTCATCGGTCGGCAAGCGAGGGCGGACAAGCCATTCTTCGTCTGGTTCAACTCGACTCGAATACACGTCTTCACGCACCTGAAGAAGGACTCGCTGGGCAAGACCGGCAAGGGTATCCACGCCGACGGCATGGTTGAGCACGACGGGATGGTGGGAGAGCTGCTCAAACAGCTCGACGACCTCGGCATCGCCGACAACACGATCGTTCTCTACACGACGGACAACGGCGCTGAAATCGCACTTTGGCCCGACGGAGCCATGACGCCGTTCCACGGCGAGAAGGGCACTACGTGGGAAGGCGGCATGCGCATTCCGATGATGGTGCGGTGGCCCGGCGTGGTGAAGCCCGGAACGCAATACAACGAGATCATTTCGCTGATCGACTGGTTTCCCACCCTCTGCGCAGCGGCGGGGTTGCCTGACATCAAGGAGAAGATGAAGACGGGATTCACCGCGAACGGCAAGAACTTCAAGGTTCATCTCGACGGTTACAACTTCATGCCGTTCTTCAAGGGCGAGACCAGCACGCCGCCGCGCGATGCGATCTACTATTTCGATCAGAGCGGCAATCTGAACGCCATCCGCTGGAACGACTGGAAGCTAAGTTTTGCATCGTCGAAGGGAAACATCGCAACGGGAACGCGAGAGGTGACAGCCTGGTCGCTCATCGCCAACCTGCGCATGGATCCCTATGAGCGCGGCCTCGAGGAAGGCGGGGGAGCAATCCAGTTCCTTGCCCAGAACATGTGGCTGATCGTTCCGGTGCAGGGAAAGATCAAGGAGTTCTTCTCCGACTTCAGCGACTTCCCGTACCAGGAAGGAAGCTCGCTGAATGCAAGTGGCATCAATTACGGACTGCTCCGTCAGCAAGCGGCGCTCAAACGGCTCAACGACCTAGAGCGGCTTAAGCCACAATAGTGGCAATAGGTACGCCTAGGAAAGCCACGCGCGAGACGAAGTCCCCGATCCGTGGACTTCGTCTCGCAAATTTCCTTCCGCACGTGACCCGCGCACTCGAGAGGGTGAGCCGCCCTATCGGCTACAGGCAGCCATGCCGAATGCGGTTTTCGTCCCACGCATCCGCCGAGCAGGAAGACGCAAATCGAAGAGTCGATGGAGCCGAACGGGCGATCTCAGGACAATGGCAAGCGCGCGGCACCCGAGCCGCCATTGGTACACGGGGCTCCGGCGAAAGATGTGGACGTGCAGCAAAACACTGCGAGGGTGGAAGCCTGGTCGATCGAGGCGTTCAAGCGCAATTTCGGCCTGAAATACGTTCAGGAGGCGCGCTCGCCGGACGGACGGATCGGCACATTCGAAACCTTCCATGCGCGCGAAGGAAATCCGTTCAGCCTGCTTGAGGACGATGAGCAGGACGCCATCTGCGAGCTACTCGAAAGGCTGTGATTGCCAGAGGGGTTGGATGCGTGTCCGAGGTGACATACTACGTGGCATTGCCTTTCGTCATGGCCGACGACGGCGTCGCGCCCGGCGAGGCGATGGAGTGCCTCAGCGCCAACGCGTCCGTGATGCGCGCGGAGGCGCTCTCGCGGAAGCCACGCTGCGCCGGCGCGGTCGCCTTTTCGCGGACGGGAGACCCGTCCAGCGGCGACTTCGATCGATGCTGATGAGAACCTGAAGCCACGATCGATCCATATATCGTGGGGGCACTCTGAACGTGCGCAGGCTTCGTCTAGCATGGTGACGAAGTCCCCAGGGTTTCGGAATAGCTCCATCTTTCCAATGTGGTTTCGCAAAGCAGATTTGGAGTCAGATTCAAGTCAATTGCGAGTCCCGGACATCTAAGACAACCGAAATCCGAGTCCCATCGGTAAGCCAGACGGCTTTCAGGCGCTAATTCCTTGAACCGGGCCGTCGACAGGGTCATGACCAGGAGGAAGGTTTGGCATGGCAACTGTCCATCCGACGGCCAGTACAGCCTCCATGTATGGCTACGGCGTGGCCGGCGGGTGCAGGCGAGGATCGCGGCGAACGACTCCTGCAACTTCACCTTGTAGGAGAGCCGGCCGCGTTTGACGCGACAAACATCAGATTCCAGCTCGCGGTCGACACGACACTCGGAATCAGAACGCCCCTATGTCTGCCGAGAAGATCGTCGCCGAATGCTTGCCGTCCAGTGCTGGGGATACCAGGTCGATGCCAGCTCTCGAAGCAACTCAGGGAGTCCGCTCCGGCCGGTCCTCAGGCGCACAAGAAACGGAACCAGCCCAGCAGGCGCAATGAGTGCCCAATGAAGACCATTCCTCGCACCCTCCTGCACCCAATGGCCGACCCATCGATCGAAAAAGTGAAGCTTGGCTAGGGCTCCTTCCACCAAGGATACTGACTAGGCATATCCGTAGATACCTTGCCCGGAAATGACGGCGATCGCTTTTCCAGGAATGAGGCGATACCCTCGCGGACATCTGCGTGACTGCCACGCTCCCGCGAGATCGGACCATCGATCGTCAAGAGCTCGAATGGATCCGGTGCGCCTGCGAAACGCCACAGCATTTGTCGGGTGAGCGCAACCGACACTACCGAGGTCTCGGAGGTTAGCTCCAGCGCTATTTGCTTGGCGCGATACAACAGATCCGCGGGCTCAGTCGTTTCGCTGACAAGGCCGCCGCTCAACGCCTCATCGACGCCGAAGGTACGGCCCGAAATCGCCCAACGCAGCGCCTGTGGCAGCCCGACCAGCTTGGGAAGAAACCACGCGCTGCCCGCCTCCGGTACCAGGCCGCGCCGCGCGAAGATGAAGCCAATTTTCGCACCCTTCGAGGCAATGCGCACGTCCATCGGCAGCGTCATGGTGATACCGATACCGACCGCAGGGCCGTTGATGGCGGCGATCGACGGCTTGCGGCAGCGGAAGATCGCATCGACGAAGCCGCTGCCCGAGCGCGGACTGCCGCCGGTCGGGCGATTGCCGAACACGCCGGCGCCATGTGCACCCGATGTGTCGAAGCTCGACGCCCCGCCCGATACGTCGGCGCCGGCGCAGAAAGCCCGGCCCGCGCCGGTAACGATGATGGCGCGAATGGCATCGTCGCCGTCCGCCTTGCGGAAGGCATGCTCGATCTCGGAGCCCATCGCGCCGGTATAGGCGTTAAGCTTGTCCGGGCGGTTGAGCGTGATCACCAGGATCGCACCATCGATTTCGCAGCTGATGAAGCTGTAGGCATCATATGACTTGACCACGAAACTCTCCCTCGCTCAGATCGAGCGGCCGGTGCCCTGCCAGAACGGCTCTTTCAGCTTCCGCTTGAAGATCTTTCCGGTATCCTCGCGCGGCAGCGTGCTGGAAAACTCGATCCGCCGCGGAATCTTGTAGCCGGCGAGCCTGGGCTTCAAGTCCGACCGGATCGCCTCCTCATCCAGCACCGCGCCCGCACGCGGCTCAATGAAGGCACAGACCTTCTCGCCGAATTCGTCGTCGGGGATGCCAAATACTGCGCAGTCGGCGACGCCTGGGACCTTCATCAGTTCCGACTCGATCTCCGCGGGATAGATGTTGGTGCCGCCGAAGATGATCATGTCACTGGCGCGGCCCGACAGGTAGAGAAAGCCGTCGGCGTCGAAGAAGCCGACGTCGCCGGTGGCGACGAGACGGCCCCGCGCCGACTTCGCCCGCTTGGCCGGATCGCCGTGATAGGTGAATTCCGGATAGAGATCCCGCCCGCAGACGATCTCGCCGGACTGTCCGAGCGGCATCTCCCTGCCCTCCTCGTCCATGACGACGACGGCGCAGCCGGGCAGCCTCCGCCCGACGGTGCCGGGATGCGCCAGCCATTCGTCCGCGGTGCAATGGGTGACGGCGCCGACCTCGGTCGAACCGTAATGCTCGGTTATGACAGGCCCCCACCAATCGATCATGCCGCGCTTGACGTGCGGCGGACAGGGCGCGCCGACATGCATCGCGTAAGTCAGGCTCGACAGGTCGTAGCGCGCCCTCGTCTCGGCCGGCAGCGCAAGCATGCGCACGAACATGGTCGGCACGACCAGCGCGTGGGTGACGCGATGCTGAGCGATCGTCGCGAGCATCCGTTCGGGCTCGAAGCGGGGCTCGACGATGATGTTGGCGCCCATGTTGTAGAACGAGAACATCCAGCCGTTCGGGCTGGAGTGATAGGCCGGTCCCGGAATCAGCAAAACGACATCACCGAGACGATCAGCCCAGTCGGCGAGGCCACCGACCATGCGCATCATCTGCTGGCTGGCCGCTGCCTGCTCCGGCGTTGGCGGCTGCCGGCGTACCCCCTTGGGATGGCCGGTGGTGCCTGACGTGTAGATCATCGATCCCGGCGAGGTCGGGAACGGCGGCACGGCGGGCTCGAAGCCCACAAGCCAGCTCTCCCAATCATTCATCTCGGCCGGCACCCCTGCGGCCTCGTCGGAGACACGATACGGGCCGCGCAGGTCCCGCGGCGTCTCAGCAACGATCACTGCGACCGACGCAGGAACGGCGTGGCCGATGCTACGCCAGAGATCGGCGTGGATGACCAGCACCTTGGCGCCGCAATTCTCGATGACGTAGCGGGTCTCCTCCGGCGTGTTGTGCCAGTTGACCGGCACGACATAGGCGCCGCACAGGCCCGCGGCGAGCGAAGCCTCCATGAAGGTGAAATCGTTGCGCATGTAGACCGCGACGACGTCGCCCGAGCCGACACCGAGGCTGGCATAGCCCCGTGCGGCGCGCTGAGCGCGCGCGTCCATCTCCGCCTTGGTCTTGACGCGATCACCAATCCTGACCCACGAACCCATCGCGCGCCTCCCGGGCTTATTGCTGTCCCCGCTTGTCGCGGTGTTCCTGCGTTGGCGAGGACGATGATCCGTCCCCGCAATTCTCTGGTATCAGCGGCCCGTGAACACCGGTTCGCGCTTCTCGAGGAAGCTGCGCACGCCCTCACGATGATCCTCGGTGTCGAACAGCTTGTAGATAACCTCGATGGCCCAGCTTCCGGTCTCCCTGGGATCGCCATGGGTAGCACGGCGCAAACCCTCTTTCATGAAACGCAGCGCCAGCGGCGAATTGCGCGCGATGCGCGCAGCAAGGTTCATCGCCTTTGGCATCAGGTCGGCATGCGCCGTGACCTCGCCTACGAGCCCAATACGAGCGGCCTCATGCGCGTCGATAACGTCGCCGGTATAGAGCAGCTCGGCCGCCTTGGCCGGGCCGACGATTGCCGGCAGGTGCAAGAGCCCGCCGACGTCGCAGATCAAGCCACGGCGGATGAACAGCTCGGCGAAGTTCGCCTTCTCGGACGCCAGGCGAATGTCGGCATAGAGCACAAGCTCCATGCCCCAGCCGACCGCCGACCCATTCACGGCTGCGATCACAGGCACCTGGCATTCGAGCGCCGCCATCGCGGCCGGCGTCGGTGGACGACGCACCACCGGCGTGGTAGCCCGCTTCTCGCCGGTCATCATCTCCTTGACGTCTTCACCGGCGCAGAAGGCTGGGTCGGCACCGGTCACCACGACGCAGCGGACCTCGCTGTCTATCGACGCGGCGTGGAAGGCGGATTCGACCTCGTCATAGGCGCGGCGGTTGAGCGCATTGCGCCGCTCCGGCCGGTTGAGAGTGACAACGGCGACATGATTGGCTAGGTCGTATTTCAGGCACTCAAAATCGGACGGAGAGATCTTTGGCTGCACAGTCATCGCAAGACACCTTTCCGGCCTTCAATCGCGTACTTCGGGCTGCATCACCGTCTCCGACATGATCGGCCCGACCCTGTCGTAGCTGGTGCCGTTGAAACGCAGCATCTGCATCTGGGTGATCGGGAAGTAGTTGGTTGGGCTGGTGTTGACGGTGATGCCGTCGAACAGCAGACCGAACTTCAACGCCTTCAGATTGGCGGCCTGCTTCATGATGTTGTCGCGGGACAGGTCGTCGCCACACTGTTCGAGAACCTTTTGCAACACTTGCGCGGCAAGAAATCCGTAGGCATTCTGGCCATTGGCGATGTCGCCTTCCGGATTGTAGCGCTTCATGAACTCGAGATACTCCCTGACGCCGGGGTCGTCGGCATAACGAGGATCGTTCGCCTCCTTCATCGACGTCGCGGTGAACAGTCCGATCGCATTCTCGAGCCCGGCCGGCTTGAAGTTCGAAATCGCCGCGGCAGTTGTATTGATGAAATGGACCGGCTTCCAGCCGAGCTCGGCCACCTTTCGGATCGCCAGCGCGCCAAACCGCGGCGTCGAAAAATTGACGAAGATATCGGCCCCCGACGCCTTCAGCTTGCCGATCTGTGAATCGATCGTCGGCTCAGTGCTGTCATAGGACACCTCCGCCACGATCGTCGTCTTTGCCCTGGCGCCGAGCGCATCCTTGAAGCCGCCATAGATATCGCGGCCATAATCGTCGTTCGGAAATAGGACGGCGACCTTCCCTTCCGGGTAATTCGCCAGAATGTACTTCGCGTAGATCGCGCTCTCGATCCGGTAGACCGAGGTCGAAAAGCCCATCGTCCAGGGAAAGTTCTTGGGATCACCAAACTTGGTCGCGCCGGTGGCGGAGAACAGCTGCGGCACCTTCCTCGCGTTCATGTACTTCATCATGGCCGCGTTCGATGGCGTGCCGACCGCCTGGAAGATCGCAAGGACTTCGTCCTGCTCGACCAGCCTGCGCGCCTGCTCGACCGCTTTCGGCGGGCTGTAGGCATCGTCATAAGAGATGAACTGGATCTTGCGCCCGTTGATGCCGCCCTTGTCGTTGAGCATCTTCATGTAGGCAGCCTCGGTTTTCGCAAACGCGCTGTACGCCGAGGCCGGGCCGCTGTAGGGCGCGATATTGCCGATCTTGATGTCGCCCTTCGCGGCGTCCGCGCGCGCCGGGATCGGCGACTGGACTGCGAGCGCGATCCCGGCAAGCAGGATGCAGGCGTGCGGCGTCAGCCGCGACCCATTGCAGGTTCGCATGGCGTTTCTCCCGTCGCGGCGATTTCGAAGGGAATGCGATGACACCCCGCCCGTCCGCCGAAATATTTTTATAACGCGTTCTTATAACGTGATATAGATTTGCCAGGGTGTCAACCAGTGCTTATCGCCCGCACAAGAAAGCACCGCAGGCAGGTGGAATGGAAAACCGACGCGACACGGCAAAGGCGGAGCGGCGCTCTCGCATCGTCAAGGCGGCGCGCGATCTGATCCGCGAGACCGGTGATGCCGGACTGTCGATGCGCGCCCTCGCGGCGAAGGCCGGCGTCAGTCTCGCCACACCCTACAATCTGTTCGGCTCCAAGCGCGCCGTGCTCGTCGCCGTGCTCGAGGACATCAAGGGATTCGGCGCGCGCTTCGCGCGATTCAAGTCGCTCGACCCGCTTGAAAGGATCCTGCGGGCCGCGAAGCTCGCCGTGAGCTATTACGAAGACGATCCGATCTTCTACCGTGCGCTTTGGACCAGCATCCTGGCCGCGTCCGCATCCGAAGAGCGCAGCGCGATCTTCAACCAGAAGCGCGATGGCTTCTGGATGAAGCTGCTCGACGACGCCGTCGACGCGGGCCTGCTGCTACCCGACATCGACACCGCCGTGCTGTTGCGCAATCTCGACTACACGTTTCGCTCCATCATGTTGCACTGGGTGATCGCCGAGATCGAGATCGAGGACATCCAGCCGGCGGTCGGCTACGGCTACGCCCTCGCCTTGCGCGGCGCGGCGACGACGAAGGGACAGCAGTCGATGCTCAAGCGCCTGAAGGCGCTTCAAGCGCAGTGTCCGGCGCCCGGCACAAAAAGCCGCCGCCGGCTGGCCGACGCGGAGACAACGGTCTGATGATTGCGGGGTGATGAGGTGAACGACCACAAGACGCAAGTTTGACACTGACATCAGTGTCAGTTTAGCGTCACGTTTGATCGACGACGTGCATCAATGCGCGCCGCGACGTGCACAAAGCACGCGCGGGAACGACAGGGAAGAGACGTGGCAGGGAAACGACGCATCATGCGTTCGGCCGCCGTGCGCCGTGGCGCGCCTGCGGGAGATTCGCGACGCACCCGCAACTCGGCCGAGGCCACCGAGCAGATCCTGCTCGATGCGGCGAAGCGCGTGTTCGCCGACAAGGGCTACATCCGCGCCACCGTGCAGGACATCATCGAGTCCACCGGGCTGAGCCGCGGCACCTTCTACCTCTACTTCCGCAGCACCGACGACATCTTCGTCCGCACCATCACGAAGGTCGTCGACGACATCGTCGCCTCATCGCGGGTGCGCTCCGGCCACACGCTGCGCCAGCGCGTCTACGACAACAATCTGCGTTACTTCGAGATCTTCGGCGCCAATCGCGGATTGCTGCGGGCCTTCTTCGAGGCAAGCTACGTCGATCCAGAGATCGGCCGGAAGCGAGCCGAGATGCGCAGCGCTTATATCATTCGGGTGCGCGACCATCTCGAACGCCAGCGCCAGCTCGGTCGCTGTTTGCCGATCGATCCGGACGCCGCCGCGCTTTCACTCGCAATGATGGTCGAGGGCACCGCGCAATCCTTTGCCGTATTGAAGATGGAGCCGTTCGAGCAACCGCTGGAGTTGAAGAAACTCTGCCTGGCCGTCACCGAGATCTGGTGCCGCGCGGTCTATACCGATCCCGATCGGCCGCTCACGCCCACCGCCGCAAAGGCGCCGGCCGTGGCGGCTGGCGGCAAGCGCAGGAAACAGCCAGCGATGTCGGCGCGAGACAGATGAACGCGATGGACAACAGCTTCAGCCACGCGCTCGAAACCATGACCGCCCGCATCGTACCAGGCGCGCGCGGCATCGCCAATCTGCGACGGTTGTCGGCTGGCGCGACGCTCGAGACCTGGTCGTTCGACGCCGTTGACGGCGAGCGGGTGTTGCATCCGCTGATCCTGCGCCGCTCGCCCGGCGGGCTGCGCAGCGCGGAATCGCTCTCGCTCGAGGCCGAAGCCGAGCTGATCCGCGTGCTCGACGGCAGCGGGGTGCCGGTGCCAGCGGTGGTGCATACGCTGATCCCCGCGGATAGCCTCGGCGACGGCTTCATGATGACGCGGATCGAGGGTGAGACGATTGCGCGCAAGGTGCTGCGCGACCAGCAATTCGCAAACATACGCCCTCACCTCGCGGCGCAGTTCGGCGCGATCCGCGGCACAATGACAAAGGTCGATGCCGCGCGCCTGCCACGGCTCCCGTTCAAGCCGGCCGAGGTCATCGTCGCGCGGCTCGCGCGTCGCTATGAGGCCCTCGGCGTGGCGCGGCCGGTATTCGATCTCACATTTCGCTGGCTGGAGCAGAATGCCCCCGCCCCGCTCGACAAATACAGCCTGGTGCATGGCGACTATCGCAACGGCAACATCATCTTCGGAGCCGAGGGCGTGCGCGCAGTGCTCGACTGGGAGGTCGCCCATATCGGCGATCCCGCCGAGGACCTCGCCTGGATCTCGACGCCGCCATGGCGCTTCGGCGAGCTCGACCGTCCGGTCGGCGGCCTCGGCTCGCGCGCGCAATTGTTCGACGCCTATGAAGCCGCGAGTGGCGAGCGCATCGATCCCGCCCGCGTGCACTATTGGGAAGTCCTCGGCAGCCTGCGCTGGGGCGTAAGCTGCGCCAGCATGCTGGAATGGTTCACCAGCGGACGCGACCCAAGCGTGGAACGCGCGATGATCGCGCGGCGCGTCTCCGAGAACGAGCTCGACCTGATGCGCATCCTGACCGGGACGGACTGACATGCTGGATCATCCTCGTGGCGCCGACATCCTTGCAGCAATCTCAAAGCTCCTGCGCGAGACACTGATGCCGCAACTTCCGGCCAATGCCGCATTCCAGGCGCGGGTCGCGGCCAATGCGATCGACCTCGTCGCTCGCGAGATCAATTATGGCCACGCCGTCGAAAGCGAGGCGCTCGGTCGGTTGCGTGCGCTCCTCAGCCGCGACGGCTCGCTGCAGGAGCTGGAAACCGACCTGTCCGGCCGCATTCGCCGCGGCGAGCTCGACCTCCAAAGCGCGGGGCTCGCCGAGCATCTCTGGCTGACCACCCTCGACAAGATGAAGATCGACCAGCCCGCTTACGCCAGCTATCGCCGCACAATCGAGGTGCGCGCCGGGCCAGCAACAACCCCGGAAAGAGGATTGAGCAGCCATGGATTTCAGCATCCCCAAGGATCTCGTTGACTATCTCGCTAGGATCGACGCCTTCGTGCAGGCCGAGATCAAGCCGCTGCAGGCGCAGGACGACAACGAACGTTTCTTCGATCATCGCCGTGAATGGGCGCGGACCGATTTCGACAAGGGCGGCCTGCCCCGACCCGAGTGGGAGGCGCTGCTCGAAAAGGCCAAGGCGCTGGCCGACAAGGCCGGCTTCTTCCGCTTCTCGCTGCCCAAGGAATTCGGTGGGCAAGGCGGCGGCAATCTCTGGATGGCGGTGATCCGCGAGCATCTGGCGACGCAGGGACTCGGCCTGCACAACGACCTCCAGAACGAACATTCCGTGGTCGGGAATTTTCCCTTCATCGTGATGCTGCGCGATTTCGGCACACCGGAGCAGAAGGAGACGTTCATCCGCGGCTCACTCGAGCGCAAGATTCGCGTCACCTTTGGCCTCACTGAACCGCACCACGGTTCGGACGCCACCCACATGGAAACGCGCGCGGTCCGCGAGACACGCGATGGAGTGGCTGGCTGGCTGATCAACGGCGAGAAGATGTGGACCACCGGCATGCACACTGCATCGCATTGCTGCCTGTTCGCCCGCACCAGCGGCGAGGACGGCGATGCCAAAGGCATCACCGCGTTCCTGGTGCCGGCCAATTCGCCGGGCGTGAAGGTCGAGGAGTACATGTGGACCTTCAACATGCCGACGGACCACCCGCGCGTCAGCTTCACTAATGTGTGGGTGCCCGAGAGCGCGATGTTCGGACAGATCGACCGCGGCCTCGCGCTGGCGCAAGCTTTCGTGCACGAGAACCGCATCCGCCAGGCGGCAAGTTCGCTCGGCGCGGCCGCGTATTGCGTCAACGAGAGTGTCAAATACGCTAATCAACGTAAGCCTTTCGGCAAGCCGCTATCGGTCAACCAGGGCATCCAGTTCCCGCTGGTCGAGCTGGCCACGCAGATCGAGATGCTCCGCCTTCTCATACGCAAGACAGCCTGGGAGATGGACAGCATGCCCCATCCGGAAGTCGAGAAGCGGCTCTCCGACAAGGTCTCGATGTGTAACTACTGGGCCAACCGGCTCTGCTGCGAGGCCGCCGACCGTGCCATGCAGGTGCATGGCGGCATCGGCTATTCACGCCACAAGGCTTTCGAGCACATCTATCGCCATCACCGGCGCTATCGGATCACTGAAGGTTCCGAGGAGATCCAGATGCGCAAGGTGGCTGGCTATCTGTTTGGTTTCATGGGTCCCAACAAGAGGGCCTAGAACCAGATCCGTCCCTGCGAAGCACGCGCGGACGACATAGGGAAGCACAAGGAGGGTACAATGCCGGACGTCTCACGGCGAACGATCACGCTCGCCTCGCTTGCTACACTTGCCACCACGCTCGCTCCGAAACGCGCCCGGGCCGAAAAGAAGTACGGCCCCGGCGTCAGCGATACCGAGATCAAGGTCGGCCAGACCATCGCGTATAGCGGACCAGCCTCCGCCTACGGCCAGCTCGGCCAGGCCGAAGCCGCCTATTTCAAGGCGATCAACGATCGCGGCGGTATCAACGGTCGCAAAATCAACTTCATTTCGGTCGACGACGGCTACAGTCCGCCTAAGGCTGTCGAGCAGACGCCGTCTGGTCGAGCAGGAGGAGGTCGCCGTCATGTTCGGCATGCTTGGCACGCCGTTGAACCTCGCAACCCGGACCTACCTCAACTCCAACAAGGTGCCGCAGCTGTTCGTCGCGGCCGGCTCCGAACAGTTTGCCAATCCGGAGAAATATCCCTGGACCATCGGCTTCCAGCCGACCTTGCGCTCCGAGGGCACGTTCTTCGGCAAGCAGATCCTGGCCGTCAACGCCAATCCGAAGATCGGCGTGCTGTACCAATATGACGACTTCGGCAAGGAGATGCTGTCGGGCCTTTCCGACGGTCTCGGCGCCAAGGCCTCCGCCGTCATCGCGGCCGAGAGCTTCACTCCGACCGATCCGACCGTAGACTCGCAGATCGTCAAGCTGAAGTCGGCCGGCGTCGACACCGTCCTGTTGTTTGCCTACGCCAAGCAGGCGGCGCAGGCGATCCGCAAGATCTACGAGCTGAACTGGCAACCTGACACCTACCTGCATTCGGGCTCGGCCTCGATGAGCGCGACCCTGATCCCCGCCGGGCTCGAGCGATGCGTCGGCATCAAGACAGCCCGCTACATGAAGGACCCATCGGATCCGCGCTGGCGCGACGACGCCGAGCTGAAGCCGTTCTATGAATGGCTCAAGGAGTACATGCCGAACGCGAATTCGAACGACACCTTCTTCCTTTCGGGCTGGACGTTCAGTCAGATGCTGGTGCAGGTGCTGCGTCAGTGCGGCGACGATTTGACCCGCGAGAACATCATGCGGCAGGCAGCCAATTTGAAGGATTTCCTCAATCCCGGACTATTGGCGGGCAGCCTCATCAACACCAGCCCGACTGACTATCGCGTCGTGAAATTCATGACGCTCGAACGCTTCAACGGCAAGAACTGGGAAAGCGTTGGGACCTGAGCTGATCATGTCCGGCGGAGCAACGACGAATGCTGCTCCGCCGAGGCGGCACCGTGTGCTTTTCTGCCCTTTCGACTTGCCAGCAGACTAACGCAAGCCGCGCTCAACGATATCGCTATAGAGATTTCTTGCGTTGCGCGTTCGAATTGCGCTTCGCCAAGAACACGCCGCAACGAGACCAGAAAATGACGTATGAGCGACGCAACTGGCCAGCAGTCTCGCTCGACGAAACCTACCGCCTCCTCACAGCTCCTGGCGCTCCTTTCGAGATGGAGACGATCGACGTCGCCGGGCGCCCTTACCGGCTCTACAAGAAGGCCCATCGCGATCTCCGGGGGATCTTCGAGGCCAGCAAGGCGTGGGGCGACCGCACCTTCCTCGTGTTTGAAAATGAGCGACTTACATTTGCCGAACATTATCGCGCGACATCCGCACTGGCGTGGCGGTTGGTCGATAGCTACGGCGTCAAGAAAGGCGACCGCGTTGCCATCGCCATGCGGAATTATCCAGAATGGCCGATCGCATTCTGGGCCGCAACAACCATCGGCGCTATCGCGGTCCCGCTCAATGCCTGGGGAACCGGAGATGATCTCGCTTACGGCTTGCGCGATTCGGACGCCTCTGTCGCCATCGTCGACGGTGAACGCCTCGCGCGGCTCAAATCGCTCGCCCCAGGAAGTCACTCCGCCAAGCTCATCGCGGTCCGCACCGCATCGGACATCCGGAACGGAACGGACACGCTGGAAGATCTGATCGGTCCGGCGTCGAACTACCGCGCATTGCCGGACCGGGCACCACCCGACCGCAACATCCATCCCGACGACGACGCGACCATCCTCTACACGTCGGGGCACGACCGGCCGCCCCAAGGGAGCGCTGGGCACCCATCGAAACATCATGTGTAACCTCGTGAACATCACGTTCTCGAGCGCCCGCGCCGCGATCCGACGCGGTGATCCCCTGCCATCGCCGCCAGAGGCGCAGAAAGCGGTGCTGCTTCCGGTGCCGTTCTTCCATGTCACGGGGTGCCACTCGATCATGATCCCCGCCATGGCGAACGGCTCGAAGATCGTGCAGATGTACAAATGGAACGCGGAAGCAGCGCTCGAACTGATCGAGCGCGAGCGCATCAACGCTATGTCCGGCGTGCCGTCGATGACATGGCAATTGCTAGAGTCGCCGGATTTCGAACGGCGCGACGTTTCGAGCCTCGAGGGCCTCTCCTACGGCGGCGCCGCCGCGTCACCTGAGTTGACCCGGAAAGTCGCTGCGCTCTTCCCGGGCAAGTTCGGCGGCACGGGCTATGGCGCCACCGAGACGTCCTCGGTCTCGACTTCGAACGGTGCCGAGGACTATCTCGCACGGCCGGATTCCGTCGGGCCCGCCGTACCCGGATGCGACTTGCGTGTCAT
Organism: Bradyrhizobium sp. 1(2017); assembly: GCF_011602485.2. Taxonomy (NCBI): domain Bacteria; kingdom Pseudomonadati; phylum Pseudomonadota; class Alphaproteobacteria; order Hyphomicrobiales; family Nitrobacteraceae; genus Bradyrhizobium; species Bradyrhizobium sp. 1(2017). The sequence goes on from NZ_CP050022.2 coordinate 6,810,212, forward strand.
AGATGAGGCCGGAAACGTACTGCCCGCTGGGGCGATCGGCGAGCTCGAAATCTACGGTGGCAACGTCGTGAAGGGTTACTGGAACAACCCGCAGGCGACTGCGGCAGCGTTCCGCGATGGCTGGTACCGCACCGGCGACATCGTCCGGATGGACGCGGAGGGTTTCGTCTACCTGCTTGACCGCGCCAAGGACATGCTGATACGCGGCGGCGAGAACGTCTATTGCGTCGAGATCGAGGACGCCCTCCTCGCGCATCCGGACATCTTCGAAGCGGCCATCGTTGGCATTCCCGACCGCCTGCTCGGCGAACTCGTCGGCGCCGTCGTTCGCACACGAGCCGGATCGCGCCTGACCGCGGACTAGGTGATCGAGCATCTGCGCCCAAGCCTTGCCGCATTCAAACTGCCCACGCATATCGATATTCGAACCGAGGAGCTGCCCCGCACCGCAAGCGGCAAGATCGTCAAGCGGCAACTCCGCGAAGAACTCGCCGCAAAGGCAAGTGCACCTGGATCAGGGTGAATAACAAAAACAGAATCGGGAGGATAAAATGAAGAGATTTTTGTCGGGCGTGGCCGTTCTGTCGGCCGGGCTCCTCTTCGCGACCAGTGTCACTGCCGCCGATAAGAAATATGACGAAGGCGCCTCAGACACCGAAATCAAACTTGGCCAGACCATGCCCTATAGCGGCCCCCTGTCGATACACGGCATCCAGGGCCGCACTGAGGTCGCTTACTTCAAGATGCTCAACGAAGCGAAAGGTGGCATCAACGGCCGCAAGATCAACCTGATTTCGCTCGACGACGCGTTCTCGCCTCCCAAGACCGTCGAGCAGACTCGCAAGCTGGTTGAGGGTGACGGCGTGCTCGCGATGTTCGGCTCGTCCGGAACGGCCGCGCAATCGGCGGTGCAGAAATATCTAAACGGCAAGGGTGTGCCGCAACTTCTGGTCTCGACGGGCGCCAATAAGTGGAACCAGCCGAAGGCTTTCAAATGGTCGACGCCTGCGTTTCACCTCTACGGCACAGAAGGCGAGATCCTCGCAAAGTACCTTCTGTCCGTGAAGCCGGACGCGTAGGTTGCGATCCTCATGCAGAACGACGATTTCGGGCGCGACTACGTCTCCGGGTTCAAGAAGGGACTCGGTGACAAGGCGTCCAGCATGATCGTCAAGGAGGTCACGTACGAGCTCACCGATCCCACAATGGATTCCCAGGTCGCGCAGCTCAAATCATCGGGCGCCGACGTGTTCTTCAACGTCTCGCTCGGCAAGGCGGCTTCGCAGTCGATGAAGAAAGCGTATGAGCTCGACTGGAAGCCGCTGCAGCTCGTTGTCAGCCCCTCGGTCGGGCGACAGTTCCTGGAGGCGGCGGGCTTCGATTCCGTCACCGGCATCATTGCGGCGACGCCCTACAAGCAGGTGTCGAGCCCGAAATGGGCCGAGGATCCTGATGTCGTCGCCTATCAGGCGTTCATGAAGAAGTATCTCCCAAACGAGGACCCCAAGAACGAGATCGGCTTTGCCGTCTATTCCTTTGCCTACATCATGGGGAAGATCATCGAGGCCTGCGGGGACAATCTGACCCGCGAGAACCTACTATATCACGCGACGCATCTGAACAACGTGCCGGCACCCTCGCTGCTGCCCGGCACCACCTACAATACGACGCCGGACAACTACGTTCCATTCAAGCGTCTGGTGGTGCAACAATTCGACGGGCAGGATTGGGTCCAAGTGACGGCGATCACGGTCGATTAGTTCTCCGAGCAGTTGGGACCGATGGGGCGACCGGATTTGATGTCCAGTCGCCTCATTTATTCGAGAATGCTCCTAGCGCGGGGCCATGCGGATGGCGCCGTCAAGGCGGACGTCTTCACCGTTGAAGTAGCCGTTGGTGATCATTGTCAGCGCAAGCTGCGCAAATTCCTCCGGCATTCCGAGACGCTTCGGGAAGGACACCGACGCGCTGAGGGCGGCCTTGACGTTTTCCGGGGCTCCCTGCAGCAACGGCGTATTGAAGATGCCCGGCAGGATCGTGTTGACGCGAATGCCCTCATTCATCAGGTCGCGCGCGATTGGCAGAGTCATGCCGACGACACCACCTTTCGAGGCCGAATAAGCCGCCTGCCCCATCTGGCATCGAGACTCCTCTGATGATAACCACGCCGTTCAACATCATCCCGGATCTGATCACTCACGACCCGAACCCGGCGCTTCTTGATACGCCAGCCTCTGCCGACCTGAGCCGGAAGTTCCTTAACGTCGTTCTGTTCGCATAACTTGCGTCGCGTCCAACGTCGAGACGGCAACCCATCGAGCTCCCACGGAAGGTTGAATAGGAGCTTGCTTCGGGTGACCTCTCACGGCGGCAGCGTGTGGTCCGGTACTGGCCGGGTAGCTCGCGACTGAGTCATTTCTCAAACTCACAGATCAGGGGAAGAGCTTGGGATTTCGTCTCCTCACGGCAACTGAAACTTGGTCTTGGATTGGAAACTTCATCCCTTCGCAAGCGGCGAGACAAGATCACTGAATGCCGTGTCGAGAGAGGTCTGAACGTCAATGACGGTCGGGACACGGCTCTTGAATGCCTCCGCGAAAGCAGACGCGAGTTCATCCGGCCGCTCCACCCTAATCCCGGCGCATCCCATGGCCCTGGCCATCGCTGCATGGTCAAAGTCGGCAAATTCAGTGGCAAAAGGCCCGCGCGAATGCTTTGACCAACCAAGCGCATGGTTATTGAAGATGACAACCGTGATCGCAACATCGTTCTCGAGCGCCGTCAGCAACCCATTCATCGTCATCGCAAAGCCACCGTCACCGCACACGGCGACGACCGTTCGCTCGGGCTGGACCAGCTTGGCTGAGATTGCCGCAGGGATTGCGAAGCCCATCGGCCCGGCCCCCGCCGCCTGCAGGAAGGTACCGGCGCTCTTGGTCTGGAAAAAATGGGTCATGAAAATGCGGTTCTCGCCGGCATCGCACGTCACGACGCCAGTCTCTGGCAGGGCGCGCTGCAGTTCTGCGATGATCCGCTGAGGCGCCACCGGCGACGCATCCGACCGGGAAGCATCGACCACGAAGTAGCCATGCTGCTTGCGGTAGGCCGCGACCCGACGTTCGCCGGCTTCACGCGACATTGACGGAAGCGCATTGCGCAACTGATCAAGGATGATTCCGGCCTCGCCCAGCAAGGCGTGCTCGACCGGGAACGTCCAGGACAAATTGCGCGGCTCGACATCGATCTGGACGAATGTCTGCCGCTCGGGATCGAGAAGTGCCGGATTCTCGCGCGCGGTGTCGGACGCCGTCATTTTAGAGCCGACAACGATTACAAGATCGGCTTCGGCCACGCAGGCATTCGCCGCGGGCGTGCCGAACGTCCCGAAGACGCCAAGCGCAAGCGGATGCGTTTCGGGCAAGCATCCCTTGCCGGACGGTGTCGAGACCACGGGAATGCCGGCCGCCTCGACCAACGCGCGAAGTTCTTCGAAGGCGCGCCCGATCCGTACGCCGTTGCCCGCGACCAGCACGGGACGCTGGGCGCGACCGATTGCGGATGCGGCGGCTTCGATCCGGCCGGCGGCTTCCGGCGGAAGTCGCGGAGGAAGATAGGGGCCGGTCTCATAGAGACGTGGCACGCTGTCGGGACCGACCCGTCCGGCAAGTGCAGCAATACTGTAAAGGACGGCGACGGGACCGCGCTGGCCAGCCAGTGCATGCTTGATGGCGAGTTGCGTTCCGTGAACGGCACTCGCAGGATCGAGCGCCGGAACGACTTCCTTCGTCACGCCGGAAAAGCTCCTTCGCGCATCCCAGCTGCCGTATTCGCCAGTCCCAGACTGGTAGGGCGCGTGCAAGGACAGCGCCGGCGTGTCGCTGAAATCAGTCAGCAGCAGCATCGGTGAACTCGACAGCAGAGCCTCGATCGTACCGATGAGCCCGTTGCCGAGCACCCATGGCCCCTGCCCCAGCACCACGCCGGGCTTTCCAGTCAGCCGCCCATAGACTTCCGCCATGACACCCGCGAGCGATTCCTCGCGCACGAGCACCGTGCGAATCCGGTTCTGCACTTTCGACAACGCCGAGAAGATGTGTCCGGTATGACCGCCCGAAATGCCGAATACCATGTCGATCCCCGCCTGCTCCAGGACAAGCGCGATGGCGTCCCCTGTCGGGACTTCCTCTTGAAGCAAACGCCGGACCGAGGTCGGATTCTTGACTGACTGCATTTTAACTATCCTGAACACACCAGAAATCGGGCTATCATCAGCCCATGAAGAAGCCGCCGGTCACATCCAGCGTCGCTCCTGTAATGAAACCGGCTTCGTCGGAAGTGAGGAAGGCGACCGTCGCGGCGATGTCGGCGGCGACACCGATGCGGCCAACCGGGATACGGCTGACATATTCGCGGGTCGCCTCCGCACCCGCGACGGCCTGCATCGGGCTCTCGATACGGCCGGGCGCGATGCAGTTGACGGTGACGCCGGATCGCCCGACCTCGGATGCGAGCACGCGCGAAAATCCGATCATCGCGGATTTCGAGGCCGCGTACGCGGAGCCCGCAATGTCGGCGCGGGTGCGGGCGGACTGCGAAGAGATATTCACGACACGGCCCCAGCCCTTCTCCTGCATCGCAGGCGTCGCTTCGCGACACAACAGGAACGCACCGGTGATGTTCACGGCGAAGACCTTGTTCCAGCTGTCGAGGTCGGTGTCTCGAATGAGGATCTTGCGACCATCCTTCTTCGGCGAAATTCCGGCATTGTTGACGAGAATGTCGAGGGCCCCGAGCTCTCGCTGCACCCGCGCGACGGTTTCGACGCACCATGCCTCATCGGCTACGTCGCCGATGATAGCAGTCACGGAATGGCCCTTGGCGGAAAGCGCCTTCGCGCTGGCCTCGACTTCGGGGATCACATCCGTGATCACGACGTGAGCGCCGTCGCGGGCAAGCCGTTCGGCGATCCCGAGCCCGATACCTCGGGCCGCGCCGGTCACGAGGGCGATGCGTGGAGATGCTGTGCTCATGACTTGTCCTTTGTGTTAGCGGGTGCCAGCTTCGGCATGACGACAACCTTCGAGGCTTGCTTGCGAATGGAGAGTTCAAAACCGTGAACCGTTTCCGCGAGCGAAACGCGGTGCGAGATCAGCGGCCGGAATTCTTCTCCGCATTGGGCGAGAAGCTTCAGCACGGTGACCCACGTTGCGCGCGTCGCGCCGTGAGACCCTCGAAGCTGATGCTTGTTGCGGACGAGATCGGTGAGGCCGATCTCGACCGGCTTCGAATGAATGCCCGTGACAGTCAGGACGCCGCCGCGCCGGAGCACGGAGAGACCATCGCGAATGCTGGCGGTCACGCCCGTCGCCTCGAAGACGCGATCGACCTTGCCGCCGACAATGCGCTGAACTTCGTTCGTAAGTTCGGATACGGCCAGATCAACTGTATCGGAGAAGCCGAGGCTACGAGCCACGTCAAGCCGTACGGGATCGTCCTTGCCGACGACGATCACGGTAGAAGCGCCAGCTCGTCGCGCCATCAAGGCGATCGCGAGACCGATCATGCCCACGCCAAGCACGACCACGGTATGGCCGAGCTTCACTTCGCCAATTTCGACAGCGCGTGCGCCAACGCACAGAGGTTCGGTCAGAGACGCGAGCTCGAAATCGACATTGTCCGGCAACACGAAACATTGACTGGCGGGGGTCGTCACGTGCGTCGCGAAAGCACCGTTCCGGGTGAGCCCGAGCGTCACCTTGCGCTCGCAATGCTCCGGCTGTCCCTCGCGGCAAGCCTGACAGGTGCCGCACGACATCGAGGGCCATACCGTGACGCGATCACCCTTCGAAATCGACGTTACGCCGGGCGCTGTCTCAACCACCCGGCCGGCGAACTCATGCCCGATTGTCACGGGCATCAAGGGTTTCATCCACTCATAACCGGAAGTCCATTGATAGACGTGGACGTCGCTGCCGCAGATGCCGCAGGCTTCGACTTCCACGAGGACCTCGCCCGCCCCGGGGGACGGGATGGGGACTTCGGCCAAAGTAAACCCGGTTTCAGGCGCGGCTTTCTGAACGGCAAGCATCGGTAACTCCGTTAGTCGTCATGAGTGTAGCGGCGGCCCAGGCCGGCGATGCCGGTCCCCAGCAGAGCCAGCCCGAGCGCAACCAGCGAAAGCGCGATCGGGCGTTCCCAAAGACCGCCCAAAAAGTCGCCGTCGGTGATCAGAAGAAGTTGGCGCAACGACCGCTCGAAGGTCGGCCCGAGCACAAAGGCCAGGATTAGCGGCGACAGATCGTAATCCGCGCGGCGGAACATGTAGCCGGCGAAGCCAAACATGACGGTGAGGCCAATGTCGAAGGTCGACAGGTTGGTCGAATAGACCCCGATGACACAAACACAAAGAATCATGGTGGCGAGATAGGCGCGCGGGATATCGAGCGCGCGCACAAACAGTCCGATCAACGGCACGTTCAGCAGGACGAGAATGACGTTACCCAAATACATGCTGGCGATCACGCCCCAGAACACTTCCGGATGCTGCGTCATGATCAGCGGACCAGGAACCACCCCATGGATCAGAAAGGCACCAAGCAGCAGTGCCGTCACAGCGTTCGACGGTATGCCAAGGGTGAGCAGGGGGACGAAAGCACCGGCCGTACCGGAATTGTTGGCCGATTCCGGCCCGGCGACACCCGCAATAGCCCCCTTGCCGAATTGCTCGGGATGTTTCGAGAGCCGACGCTCCACCGCATAGGACAGGAATGAGGCGAGCACCGCGCCACCGCCCGGCAGAAGTCCGACAACGAAGCCCAGGACCGAACCGCGCGCGATCGGAGCAACGCTCGCACGCACCTCTTCCCTGTTGGGCAGAAAGGCCAGTAGACGGCTCGGCGGCGCCATGACACTGGCAGAATCTTCTCTCGTTCGTGCGAGCATCAGGATTTCCGAGATGCCAAAGAGGCCGATGGCAAGCGGCGCGACGTTCACGCCGTCGATCAAATCCGGAAGACCGAACGTCAGGCGCGCTTCGTTGGTGATGGGGTCCAGCCCGATCGTCCCGAGCGCGAGTCCGATTGATGCCATTAGCAACGCCTTCAATACTCCCGACTGGGCGAAGAACATGATGAGGCAGAGGCCGGCAAACATCATCGCCGCATACTCACCCGGCCCGAAAGACAGCACGACCCGGGCGAGAAGCGGCGACAGGAAAGTGATACCGAGGATTCCGAACGTGCCGGCGATGAACGAGCCGATCGCCGCAATGCCGAGGGCAGCGCCGGCGCGTCCCTTTCGGGCCATCTCGTAACCGTCGAGACATGTCACGACCGACGACGCCTCGCCCGGTATGCGCATCAGAACCGACGTGATAGTGCCGCCGTAGGCGACGCCGTAATAAATGCCGGACAGCAGGATGATCGCGCCGGTTACGTCCATGCGGAGCGAGATCGGCAGCAGCAGCGCGATGGTCGTGGTCGGCCCCAATCCCGGCAGCACGCCGACGATCGTGCCCAGGAACGCGCCGAGCAGGCAGAGCAGAAGATTGTCAACGGTCATCAGGACGCTGAAGCCGTGAAGAAGTCCGTCCAGCATGACTTCAGAGAACTCCCAGCGCCTTCAGAGCGACTTCGGCCGGCCCGGCAGGGAACTGCACCTGCAGCGCCGTTCCAAACGAAAGCACGATCGTTGCGACCAGCAGAAATGAATAGATCAGTGACGCCAGCCAGGAGCGATCTTCGGCGAAGCGCATGATGACCCCGGTGGCAATCAGTGCCGGGATCACGAAGCCGAGGAACGGCACGGCGATCGCGAACAGGATCGCCACAATGCTGTAGACGGCGAATGCGCGAGGCGTTTCGTTTCCAGTTTCCGCTGCTCCGCCCCGAGCGGGAGCGAGGCTGACGAGCACCGCCAGCACAACAACGAAGCCCAGCGCGACCTTGGGCAGCAGCCCGGAACCAGGGCCGTCGTCAGTGTAAAGGTCGAGGTGACGTGCTGCGAACCAGCCCGCCGCGCCGAGCGCGGCAAGGAATAGCGGGATCGCGCGAGCGCGAAGGGCAGACCCGGACATGCGTGTCTCTCTCAACGCTTCTTCGCGAGCCCGGTCTCTGCGAGACTCTTGCTCATCTCGTCAAAGCCCTTCTTGAGAAAGCCGCGGTACTCGTCCCCGCTCATATAGGCCATCGACATGCCGAGTTGCTCGTACGACTTCGCGACCTCTGGCGAGGCGGCGGCCTTCTCAAAGGCGGTACGCAAGGTTTTGAGCTTGTCCGGATCGATGCCCTTGGGTCCGCCGAGACCGATCCATGAATCGATCGACACGCCGTGACCGAGATCGAGCAATGTCGGCACATCGGGCAGCTCGCTCCAGCGCACCGGGCTCGCCGACGCGAGCAGCCGCAGCTTTCCAGCCTGGATCAATGGAAGCATTTCGGTCGGTGTCTGCACCACGGCATCGATGTGGCCACCGAGAACGGCAGTCACCGACTCGGCACCCGACGGATACGGCACGAAGCGGAAGCGTGCGCCGGTCTTTTTGCCCAGCTCCAGCAATGCCAGATTGTTGGGAGGACCGGACGCACTGAACGTCACCGGCTTCGACTTTCCGGCCTTGATCAGATCGTCGATCGAGCGGACCGGCGAGGCCTCATTGACCACGATGCCGTAACGGAAGCGGCCAAACCCGCCGACATAGTCGAAATCGTCGATCGCATATGTCACGTCGATCATATGCGGGTTGATCGCCATGGGGGCGAAGCTGGTCACGCCGATCGTGTAGCCATCGGGCTTCTGTGCGGCGATGAAGGTCGGACCCGTCGTCCCCTGCCCGCCCGGCCGGTTCACGATCTGGACCGGAACGTTGAGGATCTTCGCCGCTTCCGCCGCCAGCGCGCGGACGGTGACGTCAGTCACTCCGCCCGCACCATAATTGACGACGAGCGTGATCTCACGCTCCGGCCAGCTCTCAGCCATGGCGGGCGAGATCAACCCAACCGCTGCAAGAAGTCCTGCCACAACTAATTTCACCTGCATTCCCCACTGATCATTTTGCTTGTCCGAGACAATTCTCGTTTCGATCGATACGTTGCCAAGCCCGGCTATGCCGCCAGGCTCGACAGATCGATTGCGTCCGGCTTCTTACTGACCGACGTTGGCGCGCTGGCCCCAATCGGGCAGCGGCATCGTGATCTTCTTCGCGATGCCGAACGGCTCAGGTCCGATCGACTGGATCTGCTTGTTCTGCCATTGATCGTAGGTCGGGAAGGCTCGCGTGTTGTTCTGCGTCTTGGGATCGAACTTCAAACCCCAGCCGACAATCGACGACCCAATTGGCTTGTCCTGAGCGAGCGCGGCTTCGCGGATCTTCTCGGTGTCCATGCCGCCGGCCGCCGGCAGGATGTCGTTGAGCACGGTGTACATCGCATTGAAGCCCATGCCCGAATGTGCCGAAGGCTTCCGGCCCTCGAACATCTTCGGATATTCTTCATGGAAGCGCTTGAAGAGCGCCGCGGTATCCGGCTGCAGGGCGTCCGGATTGATATAGACCGACGTACCGGTGTTGAGGATGCCGTTGACATCGTCGCCCAGCGCATCGGCGAAGTCGCCGACATTGTGACCACCGCCGTTGCCGATCATCGCCTTCAGCTTGAGCCCGGCTTCGCGGGCCTGGCGCCAGAAAAGGATGGCGTCGGGTGTGTATTGCTCGGCGATCAGAATATCGACCTCCAGCGATTTGTAGCGCTGGACCATCGACGAGAGATCGTTGGTCTTGAAATCGTAGGAGCTGTGATCGACGAGATTGATGCCCTTCTCCGTGAGGTACGCCTTTGCGCCAGCGCCGACGGCGGTGCCGTTATTTGAGTTCTCCGTGAGAATGGCCACCTTGGCGTTCGCAGCCGTGAGGCCGACGCCCGGGATCACCTTCTCGACGACGTATTCGGCGCACTTCCGCCCGAGCTCCGTCGAGGGATAGATGAAGCGGAAGAGGTATTTGAAGCCGCGGCTGGTGATGTCGTCGGCGACCGCGCCCTGCTCGAAATAGACGACCTTGTTGCGCTCGGCGACCTGGCTTGCCGCGAACGAGATCGCACTGGCGTAGGAGCCGATAATCACCTTGACGCGATCGCTGGTGATCAGCCGCTGCGCCTGCGACGTGGCCTCGGTCGAGCCGGGAACGTCAACCTGGGCGAACTCGACCGGTGCGCCGAACACGCCGCCCTTGGCGTTGACGAAGCTCTGGGCAAGCTGGAAGCCGCGCAACACGTCGTTGCCCAATGAGGCAAGCGGCCCCGACAGCGGCAGCAGCACACCGATTTTGGCGGGCGAGGCCGCTTGAGCCGTGCGAATGGCGGGCGCGGCCAAGGTGAGTGCACCAGCGCCGGTCAGGCTGACGAAGTGGCGTCGTGAAATAGTCATAGGCTCGCTTCCTCCTTTTCGTGCAGGCCGATGCCGAGATAGGCTCGCCTGACATCTTCGTTATTGATGAGTTCTTGCCCTGTACCGCTGACGACGACGCGCCCGCCGGCAATGACGTAGGCGCGATCCGCAGCGCGCAGCGCCTGCGTCACGTTCTGCTCCACAATGACCAGCGTGAGGCCGGTACCGCGAATCTGGCCGAGGGCTTCGTAGACGCGCTTGACGGCGATGGGCGCGAGGCCGAGCGAAACTTCGTCGAGCAGCAGCAGGTCCGGCATTGCCATCAGTCCGCGCCCGATCGCGCACATCTGCTGCTGGCCGCCCGACAGCGTTCCTGCAAGCTGTGCCTCGCGCTCCCTGAGGAACGGAAACAGCTCGTAGATGGTGCCCAGATTCTCGTTCATCCGCGCCCGCGCGCGCGTGGTGTAGGCGCCGATCTCGAGATTGCGGCGTACGTTCATCCGGGGAAACAGCCGCCGCCCCTCGGGCACCATGACAAGCCCGCTTTCGACCGCGCGGTGCGCCGGAAGGCCGCCGATCTCTTGTCCCTTGAAGGTGGCATTGCCTGCACTCGGCTTGATCAGCCCCGCAAGGGTTCGGAGCAGCGTTGTCTTGCCGACGCCGTTGGCGCCGACAATGGCAACGACCTCGCCCTTCTCGACATCGAGATCGACGCCATGAAGGACCTCCGAATCGCCGTACCCGGCGTGAAGATTCCGAACGCTAAGCATCCACCGCCTCCGGAACGTCGTCACCGAGATAGGCGCGAATGACCGCGGGATCGTCGACCACCGCGCGAGGCTCGCCATCCGCAATCTTGCGGCCGGCGTCGAGCACGATCAGGCGATCGGAGATGGCCATGACGGCTTCCATGTTGTGCTCGACGAGCAGGATCGTCACGCCTTCGTCGCGCACGCGTCGAATCAGGTCGAGCATGCGGCTGACTTCAGCGTGATTCAGGCCTGCCATGACTTCGTCGAGCAAGAGCAGCTTCGGTCGCGTCCCGAGAGCCCGCCCGACTTCGAGGCGCTTCTTCTGAGCATTCGTCAGCGTTGGGATGAGAACGTGTTCCCGACCGCCAAGGCCAACACGCTCGGCGACGATATGAGCCTCGCGTTCGCTCGCTGTGACATCCGCGCCGTGAAGGAACGCAGCCGTCATGATGGTCTCGGCGACCGTCATCGTTGTGAACGGTTGCGGGATCTGGAACGTGCGTGCCAGACCACGGCGGCAGATTTCAGCCGCGCTGAGGCCAACGATGGAATGACCGTCGAAAACGACATCGCCTGCTTCCGGACGCATCGCACCGGCGATGACGTTGAAGAGCGTCGTTTTGCCGGCGCCATTAGGGCCAATCAAACCAACGATCTCGCCGGCTTCGACCCGCAAATCGACTTCGCCGACGGCGACGAGCCCGCCGAATTTCTTGGTGACGGTGCGGACGTCCAGCAAGCTCATGGTGCGGTCTCCCGAGCGGCACGGCCCGGCAGCCGCCTGCGTCCGGCCCATTCTTTGAGACTCGACAACCCACCCATCAGGCCGTGCGGCAACACGATCACGATGACGATCAGCAGGAATCCGTAGATCACGAGATGGGCTCCCGACAGCGCCCCGCCGAGCTGCTCAACCAGGATTTCACGAAGCGGGATCAGGATGGCCGCGCCGATGAAGGGACCAATGACGGTGCCGATGCCGCCGAGAATCGCCATCAGCGGCAGATCGACCGACAGTTCGACGCTGAACACAGTGCCGGGCTCGATGTAGAGGACGTATTGCGCCATCAGCGTTCCACCAATCGAAGTCAGGAACGCGCTGAGCAGGAACGCAATCAGCTTGTAGCGCCGGATGGGAACACCGGAGGCATCGGCCGCGTCCTCGTTGTCGCGGATCGCCTTGAGGTAAAACCCGGCATAGCTTCTGACCAGCACGAAGGTCGCTGCGACGCAGGCGAGCAGATAGCCTCCGGCGAGAAGTGCGTAGGTCGCGCGCTCCTCGAAGATCATGTTCGCCACGCCGGGCGTGAAATTGATGCTGATGCTGTACGGCAGGTCGAAGAATTTCCGCGAATAGATCAGCAGGATGCGGATGGTCTCACCGACGGCGAGGGTCGCCATGGCGAAGAAGACGCCACGCATGCGGAAGACGGAATAGGATATCGCGACAGCGAGGATCGTGCTGATGGCCCCTCCCACCAGCATTCCGAGCCAGGGAGAGATACCGGCGTAATTGTACAGCAGCGTCGAAGTGTAGGCGCCGATGCCGAAGAAGGCCGAATGCCCGAGCGAAAACTGGCCTGCAACGCCGCCGATCAAATTCCAGGACGAAGCGAGCCCCGCATAGATGAGGATCAGCACGAGGACGTTGGCATAGTAATCGTCGAGCCCGCAGAAGGGCAGGACGAGCGCAACGAAGAGAAGCATTGCGGCACCGGCGAGGTCGCGCGGCGAGGTCACGAGATAGCGGGAGAGGCTCATTTCAGCGTCTCCTTCTCGGCACCCTTGACACCCAGGAGACCATGCGGCCGCACCGTGAGCAGACCGATGAGAAGGACGAAATGCGTCGCCTCCTTCAGGTCGGGAGCGAAATAGCCGACCGTTGTCTCAACCAGCCCAAGAACGAGACCGCCTGCGATCGTCCCGACGACGCTGCCGAGACCGCCGAGCACCACAACGACGAAGGACGCAAGCACGAAGAAAGATCCGACCGACGGGAAGGCGTAGAAAGAAGGAACCAGGACAGCGCCCGCGACACCCGTGAGCGCAATGCCAAGTCCGAAGGTGATGAGAAACACGCGGTTCGGGTCGATTCCCATCAGCCGCGCCGACATCAGGTCCTGCGAAACCGCCTCGATCGCGCGGCCGATGAAGGTGGTCCGAAGAAATACGATCACGGCCGCAAGGATCGCGACGGAATAAGCAAAGGCGATCAGGCGATTGGTCGGGATGAAGGCACCTAGAACGTTCAGCGAGTCCCATCCGGCCGGCATCACCTGCAGGGTCCGGTAGTCGGCCGACCAGGCCATCAGCGCTGCGTTCTGCAGCAAGATTCCGAGCCCCAACGTTGCGAAGACCTGGGTCAGCTCCGGCTTGTAGATCGTGAACCGCATCAGGCCGGCGTAGAAGAGAAGCCCGATGCCGAAGAAGATCGCCGCGATCAGCGGCGCCCCGAAATACGGGTTGATGCCCGTCGTCGTCATCAGCCAGAAGCCGGCATACATGCCAAGCATCAGGAATTCGCCATGGGCGAAGTTCACGACCTTGGCGACGCCGAAAATCAGATTCAGGCCCAGCGCGGCGAGCGCATAAACGCCGCCGAGCAGCACCCCTGAAACGACCAATTGCACGAAAACCAGCATGACGCAGACCCTGGAACGCGGGTTCGGACTAGAAGTGTCCCTCGTACCAGGTGATCGGCGGACGAGCCTGCGGATCGGTTATGACGTCGATCAGCGTCAGCCGGTCGGAAGCGAGAGCCTTCGCGAGCGCCGGCTGGAGATCTTCGACGCGGTCGATCCTGACGCCCTCGCATCCGCATGCACGCGCAATGGCCGCGTGGTCGACATTCTCGAAGAAGACAGCATCGGTGTGATCGCCGAATTTTACGTCTTCGGCATCCTTCTGATAACCGAGAACGCCGTTGTTGAGCACGATCAGGACGACCGGCAGCTTCATGCGGCGGGCGGTCTCCATCTCGGCCCAGCAATGGCCGAAGCCTCCGTCACCGGTCAGACAGATCACGGGCTTGTCGGGTGACGCGACTTTCGCGCCGAGCGCCATCGGCAGGCCCCAACCGAGGCCGGCCAGACCGCGCGGCGTCAGGAAGCGTTGACCGACCTTTTGCGAGACGAGATAATTGGTGACCCAGAGCGAGGAGTAACTCGCGTCGGCCACCATGATCGTGTCAGGCGTCATGACGGCATTGAGGGCGGTCATCACCCGCTCCGGCCGGATCGGGCTGCTGTCGGAATACGTGACCGACCTTGCACCCTTTGCGAATGCCTGCTTGCCGTCTGCAATCTGCTTCTCAACGGCTCCCCGCGCCGAGCGACGCGCGCCCAGGTCCCGTTTGGACATCGCGGCCGTCAAGGCCTCGAGCGCGAGCTTGGCGTCGCCGACGAGTCGGACTGCTTCGTAGTTGCGACCAACCTCGTTGCCGTCGACATCGATATGAATGAAGGTCGCGCCTTTGGGATAGAGCGTCCAGGAATCGGTGCCGTTCTGATTGGTGCGCGTGCCGATCAGAAGGATGACGTCGGCGTGGTCGATCATCGGCTTGAGATGATAGGTCGAACCGAGCTTGCCCATCGCGTTGGCCGCAACACCGAGCGACAGCGGATGACGCTCATCCACCGCCCCCTTGCCCATGTTCGTGGTCGCAACAGGCAGTGACGCAGCATCCTGGAGAGCCGCAAGCGCGTCGGCCGCTCCTGACAAATGGACGCCGCCGCCGGCGACGACGAGCGGCGCCTTGGCCTTGGCCAGGAGATCAGCCACCTCTTCGATCCGGGCGGGATCCGCAGCGACGCGATCGAGCGGGAAAACGCCAAGCTTGGCCGAACGCTTCTGGGCGATATCGGCGAACTCGTTCAGAAAATCCGCGGGACAGAGCAGCACAGCGGGACCGGGACGACCGGTCGCGGCCGCGGTGAAGGCCATATCGATATAATCCTCGGCGCGTGACGCGCGATCGACGCGACGCACCCATTTTGCGCAGCCAGAGAACAGCGCGAAATGGTCCAACTCCTGGAATGCATTCTTGTCGTAGGTGTTGCGCGCGACCTCCTGAACGAGGGCGACCACCGGGATTGAGGCCTTAAAGGCCTCGGCGAGCGGCGCGACCAGAAGCGTCGCGGCCGGCCCATTTTGAGCCGTGACGACCCCGACCTTCCTTGAAATGCGGGCATAGCCGTCGGCCATCACGCCCCCGGCATTCTCGGCCCGATACGCGATCTGACGGATCCCGAACAGGGGGTTCGCAAGCTGGATGGCGGAGGGAAGGCTCTGTCCGAAGGTCACCTCAACCCCATGCCGGTGCAGGCTTTCGGCGATCGCGACCGCAACCGAGGTGTTCGGCAGGGACGGGGCTGCCTGCTTTTTAGCCAACTCACTCAACGCTTCCTCCTGAATGTATTTTGCAGAGTGTATCTTATTTGATATATCATATGACGGTGAGTCGATGCGGTGTCAACCGGGCGCCATGGAGAGGATTGCGGATGAATCGGAAGGAGGCACTGGCAGTCGGCGAGGCCTTCGAGGCCGTGGAGCGGAGCTCATTGAGCCGCCAGGCCTACAACCAGCTGCGCAAGGCGCTGATGGTTGGCGAACTTCAGCCCGGACAGAAGCTGAGCGGCCGTGAGATCGCGCTGCGTCTCGGAACAAGCCTGACGCCGGTACGGGAGGCGCTGCTGCAATTGGTTGCAGAAGGCGTTCTGGAGTTACGAACAGGCCACTCGATCACGGTGCCGGTACCGACGCGTGCGGTTTATACCGAGCTTCGCGATATCCGCGCTCAAACGGAAGGGTTGGGCGCCGAGCGGGCGGCTGCGATCATCACGCAAGCCGGAATCAAAGAGCTCGCTGATGTGCACGAAAGGCTCGTCACCGCAAAGCGCGAAGGCGACTACGCGCTCGCACTTCGTTGCAACGAGGCGTTTCACCTCGGGCTATGTCGCGAAGCGCAAATGCCCCGGCTGTTCCGGGTCGTCGAAAGCCTCTGGACTCAGATGGGGCCTTTTCTGAACTTTCTCTACAAGGGGCCAGAAGGATGGCCGCCCCCGAAGGGTGAGCATTTTCATTGCTCCGTGCTGACAGCGCTGAAACAGCGCGATGGCGCCGCGGCTCGCCAAGCCATTGTTGAAGACATCATCGGTGGCGGCGCCGGGCTTCTGGACAAGCTAGCCGACTAAACCTCGATCAATGTGAGACTCGATCCGTAATGCCATTTCCCGACAAGATGTCGTTCGTCGCCGCCACCGCCGCGGGCGGTCCCGAAGTTCTGCACCTCGAACAAGGGCCGGTGCCTCGGCCGGCGCCCGGCGAGATCCTGCTCCGCGTCGAAGCCGCCGGCGTCAATCGGCCGGACGTGCAGCAACGTCGCGGCGTCTATCCTCCCCCACCCGGCGCGAGCCCGATCATCGGCCTCGAAGTTGCCGGCGAGGTGATCGCCCTGGGCGAGGGCGTCGACACAGTCGTGATCGGCGATCGTCTCTGCGCACTGGCTAACGGTGGCGGCTATGCTGAATACTGCACCGTACCAGCAGGCCAGGCACTACGTTTTCCGCGCGGCTTCGATGCGATCCGAGCAGCTGCCCTTCCCGAGACCTATTTCACGGTATGGGCCAATCTGTTCCAGATCGGTCGGTTAGCCGCCGGCGAGCGCGTCCTGATCCACGGCGGCTCTAGTGGCATCGGCGTCACGGCGATCAAACTTGCGAAAGCGATCGGCGCCACAGTCTATGCGACGGCTGGATCCGATACGAAATGCGATGCATGCCTTTCGTTCGGAGCCGATGCCGCCATCAACTATCGAACCAGTTCGTTCGAGGCGGAGATTGCCAAGCTCACCGGCAAGAACGGTGTCGATGTCATCCTAGACATGGTTGGCGCAGATTACGCAGCCGCCAATGTGCGGAGCCTGTCGCGGGGCGGCCGGCTGGTAATCATCGGCTTCATGGGCGGTCGCATCGCCAACGAGATCGACCTCACCCAGATCGTGTCCCGGCGCTTGACTATAACTGGCTCGACAATGCGACCGCGGACTGCCGATGACAAGGCGACGATCGCCCGTGAGCTGCTCGATCGGGTCTGGCCACAACTCGATGCCGGCCAATGCGCGCCGGAAATACACCATGTCTTCTCGATGTCAGAGGCTGCCGAAGCGCATCGCCTCATGGAGTCGAGTGACCACATCGGCAAGATCATTTTGCGAGTCTAATCCTACAAACAAGAGCAAAAAGGCACGCAAGCAAGCGCGCTTAAGGGGGGAAACCTTGAAAATTATCGCTGACGGCCTGCAGTTTCCCGAGGGGCCCATCGCGATGGAGGATGGCTCCATCCTGCTCGTGGAAATCGCGCGCGAGACGCTGACGCGGATCACCGTCGACGGCCGCTCCGAGATCGTTGCATCGGTGCCTGGTGGCCCCAATGGCGCCGCGATTGGTCCCGATGGCCGTGTGTTCATCTGCAACAACGGCGGCTTCAACTGGGTCCGAGAAGGCGGAACGTTTCGTCCTCACGGCCAGGCCAAGAACTATTCGGGAGGCCGTATCGAAATCGTTGACCCAGTGACCGGGAAGATCGACCGGCTGTACGATCATTGCGGAGCAAACCAGTTAAAGGGGCCGAACGATCTAGTGTTCGACCACCACGGAGGTTTTTGGTTCACAGATCACGGCAAACGGCGCGACCGCGAGCTCGACCGCGGCTACGTCTACTGGGCACGCGCAGACGGGTCCGAAATACGGGAGGTCATTTCAGGCCTCTTCGGGCCGAACGGGATTGGGCTCTCTCCAGACGGCTCAGTTCTCTATGTTGCGGAGACTGATTCTGGCCGGCTCTGGGCCTGGGACGTGACTGGCCCTGGCGAAGTCCAGCATGTCGCGTGGCCGTCGCCGAATGGCGGCCGGCTTGTCATAGGTCTCGACGGCTACAAGCGCTTCGACAGCCTGGCCGTATCTGCATCCGGACGCATTTGCGTTGCCGCACTGGACACCTGCTCTATTGCCGAAATCACGCCCGACGGACAGGTTTCTTATCACGCGGTACCGGATCTTCTCGTGACGAATATCTGCTTCGGAGGCCAGGATCGACGCAAGGCCTATGTGACGATGTCCTATGAGGGAAGATTATGCGTCATGGATTGGCACGAGCCGGGCTTAGAACTCGAACATCAGGCATGAGAAAAGCAACCTTTCGGCCGTTCGGTCCAGTGAAGCAGACAACGCGCCTGCCAGGCTCGGTCTCGACCTTCCAGACGAAACCACTGACCTCGCGCGGAGCCGTGCCGAATGGGTTGGGCTGCTGGGGATCGACGACACCTGCATCGCGCCCGTGCTCGACTGGGATGGGGCGGCGAACGATCCGCACAATGTCGCACGCAACACCAACAATGTGACGCAACCGCTTCGGCGCCGCGCCTCAGTCGCACGCCGCCTACACTGCGATCCGCCCGCATCTCCGGCGACGATACGCGTGAGGTCCTGCATCGCTGGCGATTGGCCCAGCCCACCGTCGAGCTTCTGCTGGCGTAAAGGCACGGCACGCGCGTCCGCATTCACGTCACCGATTGCAGCCTGCGACAATCCATCCGACAGGTACTAAATACCGTCAAGGGTTCGGGCGGCGCATTCATGTAAAGATATTGACATATATAGACCTCCGTGAAACCTTGGACCGCAACATCGGTTCAAAAACATCGGGAGGAAGAAAATGACGCGGACGAGATCAACACTCGCATCAGTTGCGCTGATGGCGACCCTCTCATGCATGAGCGTTGCTTCGGCCCAAGACAAGCCCGTCAAGATCGGCATTTTGAACGACCAGGCCTCGGTCTATTCCGCCATCACCGGGCCGGGATCGGTCGCGGCAGCTCGCCTCGCCATTGAAGACATGGGCGGCACCCTGCTCGGCAAGCCGATCGAGATAGTCTCCGCGGACCACGGACACAAGCCGGATGTCGGCTCGGTCATCGCCCGGCGCTGGTTCGACACCGAAGGCGTGGATGCGATCTTCGACATCTACAGCTCCGGCGTTGCGCTCGCCGTGCAGGGCATCGCCGAGCAGAAGAACAAACTGCTGGTCGTTTCCATGGCGTCGAGCCGCGACATCAGCGGCAAGTCCTGCTCGCCTAACGGCATGCAGTGGGCCAATGACGGATACGAAGTCGCCAACCTGACGATCAAGGGTGCCTCCGACGGCAAGCCGACGTCCTGGTTCTTCCTGACGGTTGACTACGCGGCCGGTCACTCGATCGAGCGCGACTCCCAGAAGATGATTGAGAAGAGTGGCGGCAAATTCGTCGGCGCGGTGCGCTTCCCGCTCAACACGCCGGATTTCAGCTCGTTCCTGCTGCAGGCGCAGAACTCGGGCGCCAAGAACATCGGCTTTATCGGCGGCGGCGCCGACATGACCAACGCGATCAAGCAGACCGCCGAGTTCGGCATCGAACGCACCGGCCAGCGCTTCGTGCCGTTCTCGCTGACGACGGTCGATATCGACGCGCTCGGCAACGAGGCGACGCAGGGCATGCCGCTGGTCCTGAGCTATTACTGGGACGAGAACGACCAGACCAAGGCTTTCGCCGCGCGCTTCAAGAAGGCCTTCGGCAAGATGCCGAGCGATCCGCAGGCCAACGTCTACAGCGCAGTCCTGCACTATCTGAAGTCGGTGAAGGCGGCCGGGACCACGGATACGACAGCGGTGCTGGCGAAGATGAAGGAGACGCCGGTCGAGGATCTCTTCACCTCGGGCGCCCGTATCCGCGAGGACGGACGCCTGATGCGCGACGTCTACTATGCCGAAGCGAAGAAGCCGGGAACGATGAGCGGCGCCACCGACCTGATCACGCTAGTCAAGAAGATGCCGGGATCGGAAGCCTTCATCCCGGTCAGCGAAAGCGAATGCAAGGCGTTCAAGAAGTAACGCCGTCAAGAAAGATCCAACCTGACAACTCGCTCAGCCATAAAGCTGAGCGAGTTCTTCCTTCTTGACCTTGCCGGTCGCCGTCATCGGCAACGTGTCGACGATCCGGATCTCCGGGATCTTGTAGACCGCAAGGCGCTCCCGGCAGAAGGCAGCAAGCACCTCGGCAGTCGTCGTACCCTTGCGCTCCGGCAGCACGGTAACGAAGGCGACCGGCACCTGCCCACGAGTTTCGTCCACCCGCCCGATCACACCGCTCCCCGTCACGTCCGGATGCTGGCCGAGCGCGGCCTCGATCTCCGACGGGAAGACGCTCATGCCCTTCACCTTCAGCATCTCCTTGCGCCGGCCGAGGAAATGGATAGTGCCTCGCTCCGAGATCATTCCGATATCGCCGGTCCGCAGCCAGCCGTTGACGAGGCCTTCGGCCGTTGCATCCGGCTTGTTCCAATAGCCCTTCAGGAGCGAGGGCGTACGTACGCACAACTCGCCCTCCTCGCCGAGCGGCAGCAGCCTGTCCGATCCGAATTCCATAATCTTGAAATCGGTCTGCGGCACGGGAATGCCGCAGAAGATCTGACGCTGCTTGAGATCGCGATCGTCATCCTGCCAGCCGCGATTGAAGGCGTCGTAGGAATGCGTCTCCGTCATCCCCCAGGCGGCTTCCCGCAGCGTCGTGCCCGTGAGCTTGCGCCAGCCATCGCGGAAGACCGGATTGAGCTTCTTGACGAACGAGGCCACCATCACTTCCCGCAGCGAGCTGAGGTCATAGTCGCGTGCATCGGGCCGGCTCATGATCTCGACCGCGTTGTCGACGACCATGTTCGAGACCGTCGCGCGATAGCGCTGCACGGCATACATGTAGGCCTGCGCATCCCAGCGGGCCATCAACACGCAGGTCGCGCCCGTTACCATCGGCAGGATGATGCCGAGGTCCTCGCCCGCCATCCAGAAGATCGGCCAGAAATTGATGACCACGTCTTCGGAAGTGACCGTCATGGAGACGGACCCCATGACGGCGCCCGTGAACAGCATGTCGAACTGCGAATGAACGCAGCCCTTCGGCATGCCGGTGGTGCCGCCCGTGTAATTCAGGGCCGCGATATCGTCGATGGCGACATCGACCTGCGGCGGCGCGGCGGTCTCCTTTGCGAGCGCGCCCATAAGGTCGATCGAATTGGGGATCGCAACCCGCGGCGCCGTCAGCGCGGGCGGCAGCGGCCCTTCCGGCTCGGCACCCAGCGCATCGCCAAAGCTGGTGACGACCAGATGCTCGACCCCACACTCTTGGCGGACCTCCTCGACGAGAGCGGCAAGCTGATCGTGCGCAATCACGATGCGCGCCTGCGTATCGTTGATCTCATAGGCAAGCTCAGGCCGGGTGAACATCGGGTTCACCGGCACGTGGACACAGCCGGCCTTCAGGATGCCGAAGAAGCAGACGTAGAACTGCGGGCAGTTCGGCAGGAACACCGCCACCCGGTCGCCCTTGCGCGCGCCGAGACGGTTCAGGAGGCCGGCAAACTGGTCGCTGAGACGGTCGAGCTCGGCGTAGCTCATGGCTCGGCCGTAGAAAAGCACTGCCGCCTTGTCCGGCTGCCGCCGTGCCCATTCGCGAAGGTAGTGCGTCAACGGCCGGCGCCCGAGCGGAAAGACCGGCTCCTTGGGAACGCCGCTCGGCCAGACCGCGGCCTGCAAGCTGCGAACGTGAGCCAGATAGGCTTCTTCGCTGCGGAGGTAGCCTGTGTCGGATTCGCTTTTTGTCATTGTTTCCTCCCTTGCTCGCCCGTGTTCACCACAGATCGATGCGCGTCGTTCGTCTCTCGCTGAAACGGCCCGGCTGCATCGACGCCTTGAGCCCGCGCACTATCCAGCGCCGGGTCGCGCAGGGGTCGATGACGTCGTCGACCTCGAGGAAGGTCGCGCCGCTGAGCGCCTTGTTGTCCTCGTAGGACTTGGCGACCATCTGGTCGAACCAGGCTTTTCTTGCGGCCGGATCCTCGATCGCAGCGAGCTCCTTCCGATAGGCGAGCTTCACCGCGCCTTCGAGCCCCATGGCGCCGAACTCGGCGCTGGGCCATGCCACCATGAAGAACGACATCTGGCTCGATCCGCCGGCCATCGCCAGCGCCCCGAGCCCGTAGGCCTTGCGCAGCACGACGGTGAAATACGGCACCGTTGCCCGCGATGCTGCCACGAAGACGCGCGAGACGTGCCGCACCTGGGCGCTCTTCTCGACCTCCGGCCCCACCATCATGCCTGGCGTGTCGCAGAGCGACACGATGGGAATGCCAAACCCGTCGCAGAGCTGAATGAAGCGCGCCGCCTTGTCACCGCCGTCGGCATCGATCGCACCGCCCAAGTGACGTGAATCGTTTGCGATCAGGCCAACCGGGTTGCCCTCGATGCGGGCGAGCGCCGTGATCATGCCGCGCCCGAAGGATGGGCGCAGCTCGAGCACGGAGTCTGCATCCGCGAGCGTCTCGATGATCGGCCGGACGTCGTAGGCGCGCAGCCGGTTCTCCGGCACGGCGTGGCGCAACAGGCGCTGGTCAGCGCATGACCAGTCACCGGTCCGCCCCTGGAAATAGCCGAGATACTTTTTGGCAGCGGCAACGCCCTCCGCCTCGTCCTCGACCAGCACGTCGATCACGCCGTTCGACGCCTGGACGTCGACGGGGCCGATGTCCTCGGGGCGAAACACACCGAGACCGCCCCCCTCGATCATCGCCGGGCCACCCATGCCGATATTCGAGGTGCGGTCGGCGATGATGACGTCGCAGCTGCCGAGCAGCGCGGCGTTGCCCGCGAAACACCGCCCCGAAACCACGCCCACCAGTGGCACCTTGCCGTTGATACCACCGAGCTTCGTGAACGTCGTGGTCTCGAGTCCCGCGGGCGTCGGCCATTCGTCGCCGGGCCGGCCGCCGCCACCTTCCGCAAATAACACGACGGGGAGCGACCATCTGTCAGCGAGCGTCAGCAGACGATCCTTCTTCTTGTGATTGACGACGCCCTGCGTGCCCGCGAACACCGTGTAGTCGTAGGCCATGACCGCGCAGCGCGACTGCTCGTCACCGAAAAGCTCGCCATTGACAGCGCCGACGCCGGTGATCAAGCCGTCGGCAGGACTCAAGCGGCGCAGCTCCTCCAGCGAGCGACGCTGGCGCTGCGCGGCGAGCGCGAAGCCGCCATATTCGATGAACGAGTCGGGATCGCAGAGGTCGGCGATGTTCTCGCGCGCGGTGCGCTGGTTGGTCTTGCGGCGGCGTGCGACAGCATCCGGCCGTCCCTCGTCGAGCCGCTCCGCGCGTCGCGCGAGCGCTTCGGCGAGATCACCGCGAATGTGATCGAGATCGATCGCCTCGGCCGTCTCGACGCCGGCAGCGCCGTCGTCCGAGGGGGCGATGTGCAGCAATGCCTCGCCCTCGAAAATCGTGTCACCGGGCGCGGCGAGAATGTCTTCGACCACGCCCGCGGCCGGCGCCACGATGACATGCTCCATCTTCATGGACTCGATCGCGAACACCTGCTGTCCCGCGCGCACCCGGTCACCCCGCGCCACATTGCAGGCGGCGATCGTGCCCTGCAGCGGCGCCGGCACAGCGACAAGCCCCTCGGGAACATGCGCTAACTGCGGTCCGCGCGCCGCAGCCGGTTGCAATGTCGCAATGGCGACCTTCGCATCGAAGACGCTGAGCGGATCGACGTCGCGGACATCCCTCGCCCGCCTAGCCGGCTGCTCGTCCCGTCTTGCAAAGCTGGCGGCGCCCGCAAGAATGCTTTCGAGGTGCTGCTCCAGGAATCTCGTCGAGACGCGGTCGGCCAGAAAATCCTGGTTTGCAGCGAGGGCCCTCAGCACGGAAATGTTGGTCTCGACGCCGTCGATCCGAAAATCCTCCAGCGCCCGCCGGCCGCGCCGGATGGCGTCGTCCATGCCCTCCGGCGAATAGGCAATGACCTTCGCGAGAAGGGAATCATAGCGGGGGCTGGTGCGATAGCCGACATATCCGAAGGTATCGACGCGGATTCCCGGGCCGCTCGGCAAGGTAAAGCCGGTCACGACGCCGCCGGTCGGCCGCGCGCCGCCATCGGCCGTCATCCTCTCCATGTTGACGCGGAACTGGATCGCGCCGCCGCGCGCAACAGGCGCGCTGCCGAGACCTATGTCGCGCAGCCGCAGGCCAGAGGCGACCCGGATCTGCGTCTTGACGAGGTCGATCCCGTAGATCTCCTCGGTCACCGTGTGCTCCACCTGGAGGCGCGGATTGGCCTCGATGAAGACGAAACTGCCGCCCTCCGCAGGCATCAGGAACTCGAAGGTCCCCAAGCCCCGATACGCCGCGCTGCCGGCCATGCGCACCGAGGCGTCGCAGATCGCCTCACGGACTTTGGGCGCGAGGCTCCGGCACGGCGCCATCTCGACCACTTTCTGGTGACGCCGCTGAATGGTGCAGTCGCGCTCGCCGAGGTGGACGACGCTGTGCCCGTCGCCGACGATCTGCACTTCGATATGGCGCGCGTTCGGCAAATAGCGCTCGACATAGAGTGCATCGGCGCCAAATGCCGCCTGCGCCTCGGAGCGGCAACGCTCCCAGGCGGCGGGAAGGTCGGCAGGCGACGATACCACGCGCATGCCACGGCCCCCGCCCCCGGCGACCGCCTTGATCATGATCGCGCCTCCGCTGCCGAGCTTGTCGAGGAAGGCCGCCGCTTCGGCTTCCGAAACCGGTCCGGCCGATCCCTCGAGCACGGGCACGTCGGCCTTGCGCGCATGCCGACGCGCCTCCGCCTTGTTTCCGAACAGTTCGAGCGTCTCCGCGGCCGGACCAATGAAGGTCATGCCGGCGGCCGCTACGGCGCGCGCGAAGTCCGGGTTCTCCGACAGAAATCCGTACCCGGGATGCACCGCATCGCAACCGGTCTGCCGCGCCGCCTCGACCATCGCCGCGATATCGAGATAGGCTGCGGCCCCCACGCCGGGCAATTCCCGCGTCTCGCTGCCCGCCCGCGCATGGGCGGAACCAGCATCATCAGCAGGAAACACGGTGACGACCGGGATATCGAGCTCAAACGCCGCGCGCGCGATGCGCAGCGCGATTTCTCCGCGATTCGCGATGAGCATCTTACGAAATGGCATGTCGATCCTTCCCGGCTCCGGGGCTACACCTGGGGCCGAAGGCTATGGACAACCAAATATTATGTCAATATCATTACACATCTCAGGGGGAATGCGCGAATGCCGTCGGCAACCAGGACCGGGACAAAGACCAGCCGAGAGCAGCCGGCCGGCAATTCCGCGCGTGACCACCTCAACAACAAGCTCTTCTTCAGGCTGTTTCAAGCCGCCAACATCTACGAGACCCAGGCGGTGCGTGTTCTGAATTTCTCGGCCGTAACTGGTGCAACGCTGGGCGCGCTATACCGCGATCCCAACGGCATGCTGTTCTCGGAACTCTACACCTATCTCGGCGTGAGCCGCCAGAATCTCGACGCCGTGCTGAAGGGCCTGGAAAAGAAGGGCCTCGTGGAGCGCGTCGAGGCCGAGGACGATCGCCGCAAGCGGATGGTGAGCCTGACACCCGCCGGTATCGAGGCCTGGCGAGATTTGCACGAACGCTCGCTGGAATTCTTCCGGCAAGGGACCAACGGCGTATCGGCCGCGGAAATCACCGGTTGCTTCGAAACGCTGTCGCGCATCGCGCGGGGGCTGCGCGCCATCGAGCCGGACTGAGATTCGGATCACCCAGCACGCCATGGGTACTGGGCCACGACAAGAATAAGCAGGGAGGTTTCAATGACGAGCCACAAGGTTCCCGCCGCCGAGGATTGCGTCCTCCGGTACCTGCTCGAACGCTGGGGACGCGAGACGCCGGATCAGGTCTATGCGACCTTCGACGACGGCAGCCAGCTGAAATATCGCGATCTCCTGCATCTGGCGCGACGGACCGGCAACGCGCTGCAAGCGCTGGGCGTGAAGCAGGGAGACACCGTCCTCGTCTGGCTGCCGAATGGTCCTGATTGCCTGCGCGCCTGGTTCGGCATCAACATGATCGGCGCCGTCTACGTGCCGATCAATACCGCCTATCGCGGTGGCATACTCCAGCATGTCGTCACCAACGCGGGAGCGGCGGTCGCGATCGTCCACGCCAGCCTGCTGCCGCGGCTCGGCGACATCGACAGGCGCGAGTTGCGCAAGATCGTCATTGTCGGGGGCGAGCCTGTGCCGGTCGAGGGGATCGAGGTTCTGCCGGCGAGCGCGCTCGACTCGGTATCCGCGGATGCCCCAGTGACCGAGCGCCCAATCGCACCGTGGGACACTCAGTCGATCATCTATACGTCCGGCACGACCGGCCCTTCGAAGGGCGTGCTGTCGTCCTATGCGCATCTCTATGCAATGGGACGGGGCATCTCGGCGGACAGGGACGGCATTCCCTATCTCGACGCCAGCGACACCTTCATGGTGAACCTCCCCCTCTTCCACGTCGGCGGCACCGCGCCGAGCTACGCCATGCTGATCAATGGCGGCTCGATCGCCATGGTCGATCGCTTCGACACCACTACATTCTGGTCCACGGTCGCGAATACCAACACCACGATGGTGATCCTGCTCGGCGTCATGGCAAGCTTCCTGATGAAGCGGACCGACAGCGGCGAGGAGAAGGGCAGCCCGCTCAAGAACGTCACGGTCATTCCGCTCAGCGAGGAAGGTATCGCCTTCGGCAAGCGCTACGGCATCACGACCCACACGCTCTTCAACATGTCGGAGGTCTCCTGCCCGCTGGCAGCCGAGCCGAATCCGACCGTCGCTGCTGCCTGCGGCAAGCCGCGGGCCGGCATCGAAGTGCGCCTCGTCGATGCCCATGACTGCGAGGTTGCGCCGGGCGAAATCGGCGAATTGATCATTCGATCCGACGCGCCCTGGGCCATGAACCACGGTTACAACAAGGCCCCCGAGGCGACCGCGCTCGCCTGGCGAAATGGCTGGTTTCACACCGGTGATGCCTTCCGTGTCGATCGCGACGGCAACTACTTCTTCGTCGACCGGTTCAAGGACGCCATCCGCCGGCGCGGCGAGAACATTTCCTCGTTCGAGGTCGAGCTCGAAGTGGCCGCACACCCAGCGATCCGGGAGGCCGCGGTCGTATCCGTCCCGAGCGAACATGGCGAAGATGATGTCCTCGTCGCCGTCTCCCTTGCCGAGGGACAGGCGCTCGATCCAGCGGAGCTCATCCATTTTCTCAAGCCGCGAATGGCGCATTTCATGGTTCCCCGCTACGTCCGCGTCCTAGGAGACTTGCCGAAGACGCCGACCAACAAGGTAGAAAAGTATTTGCTGCGCAGAGACGGAGTCACGCCGGACACCTTCGACCGTGATGCAGCCGGCATTCTCATCAAGAGCGAGCCGGTACGAACGCGTGGTTGAGGAGAACGCGCGATGTCGCTACCATTGCCGTCTGTTGCTCTTGTCAGATCCTCTTGTCTATATGATCAAGTCCAGTCACCGTATTTGATAGCGGCAGTCGCTTTTAGCGCACTGTGATAGAGCACGGATGACTGAAAGCCCGCCCCCAACATTCCGCCCCAGCGGAAGTCGACCGGAGTATCCGTACCAATGACTGACCGAGTCGAGATCCTTGCCGCGAAGATCGAGGCCTTCATCCGCGCGGATGTGATCCCTTACGAAAAAGATCCGCGAACTGGCCCTCATGGCCCAAGTGATGAACTGGTGCAGGAACTGCGTGCAAAGGCACGCGAGGCCGGCGTCCTGACGCCCCACATTCTGCCGGATGGATCACATCTCTCGCAAGTCGAGACGGCGAAGGCGCTGATCAAAACTGGACTCTCGCCGCTTGGACCGCTTGCGTGCAACACCATGGCGCCCGATGAGGGCAACATGTACCTGCTCGGTAAGGTGGGCAGCGCTGAGCAGAAGGCGCGCTTCCTGGATCCGTTGGTGTCGGGCAAAGCGCGCTCGGCGTTCTTTATGACCGAGCCCGCTGATGCGGGCGGTGCGGGATCGGACCCGTCGATGATGCAGACCACGTGCGGACTGGATGGCAATCACTGGGTCATCAACGGGCGGAAGAAGTTCATTACCGGAGCTGAGGGCGCCCAGGTCGGCATCGTCATGGCAAAGTCGACCGATGGCGCATGCATGTTTCTCGTCGATCTCCCAAATCCCGCGATCCGCACCATGCGCGTGCTGGATACGATCGATAGTTCGATGCCCGGCGGACATGCCGAGATCGAGATAGAGAATCTTCGCGTATCCGCCGACCAAATGCTTGGTGCGTCCGGGGATGGCTTCAAATATGCGCAGATCCGCCTCAGCCCCGCACGTTTGTCGCATTGTATGCGTTGGCTGGGTCTGGCAATCCGCGCCAACGAGATCGCCACGGACTACGCCTGCCGCCGCCACGCGTTCGGAAAACCGCTGGTCGATCATGAAGGCGTCGGTTTCATGCTGGCGGAGAATCTCATTGACCTCAAACAATCTGAACTGATGATCGACTGGTGCGCGGCTGTGCTCGACACCGGCTCGCTCGGGACGACCGAGAGTTCCATGGCGAAGGTGGCCGTGTCAGAAGCCTTGATGCGCGTTTCCGATCGATGCGTTCAGGTTATGGGCGGTACCGGCGTTTCGACCGAAACGATCGTCGAGCAGGCTTTCCGCGAGATCCGCGCCTTCCGCATCTATGATGGTCCAACCGAAGTCCATAAATGGTCGCTGGCCAAAAAGATCAAGCGCGACTGGAAAGCCCAACAACATTGAGCGGCGGGTGTCATGACGCCTGAGCCGCAAGACAAATTCAATTATCTCTCTCCGCGGCGCTGCAATGAACGAAAGGCCCGACACTTGCTGGACCTTTGAATAGACCTTGGCTCAGTGGATCTTCGCCTTTAGCTTTAGCTGTATTTGTGCGGAGAGCTACGCAATTCGCTTCTATCCTGCCTTGTGAAAGATCACCGCTTGTCGGCCAACTTCAAAGACAAATGCCCCAGATCCAGGGCCGCGATCTCGCTCTGGAAACTGGACTGAAGCGAGGGCGTAAGGACCTTCCTGCGCATACGCGGTCACTCGGTCATCGAGGGCTCTTTCTGCGAATTTCCCGATCAGTGGCTGTGGCTACACAGTCGCTTGAGGTTACACTTGACTGACTGCGGTAGCCCTTAGGGGAGGTACATCGTCCAACTCGGCAATGCGGCGGTCAATCTCGCCGATCACGCGTTCCGAGAACGGCCCGAGGTGCATGTACAACGCCATCAGCATCACGATGTAACGCAGCGCGCCTGGATTGGTCTTGGCGACTTCGACAAACGTCTTCCAGAACGGCTCACGAACTTCCGGCAGAGCCCGCATGATCTTGTGCAGGCTGTCGATGCCGCCAAGCCTCTTGCGCACATCACCATCGGGCAGATCCCGGCGCCGGTCGGATCGGTCGAGCATGGCTGCGAGACGTGACAGCCGCCCCGCATATGCCGCCGGACTGTAGACGTGTTCGAGCACGGCCTTGTAATCGGAAAGGATGTCACGAATTGGACGCTTGGTATCGAAATTGCAACCGAGCGTGCACTGATCGCCCCCCTGCTCGACGTTCATAAGGTCATGGTCGCTGTGCAAGCGGCCTTCCGAGGCCAACCGCCGTGTGAGCTGCGTGCCAGGCAGCGCATAAAGAAGTCCAACAATGGAGACTGGAATGCCCGCCTCCTCGATGAGGTTGGCCATCGCCTGTCCTATCGAGGCCTTTTCATTGTCGAACCCGACGATGAAGCCAGCGGTGACGAACATGCCGTAGCCGTAAATCTTGTGAATGCACTCGGCGATGTTGCGCTTGGTGTTCTGTTTCTTCTTCATCTGCACGAGCGTCTCGGGATCCGGGCTCTCGATGCCGACGAAGATTGCGAAGAAGTTCGCATCCTTCATTGCCTGCAACAGCTCGCTGTCGTCCGCGATGTTGATCGAGGCTTCGGTTGAGAACTCAAATGGATAGGCGTGCTCTTCCAGCCAGGCTTTGAGCCGCGGCATCAAGGTGCGGAGGTTCTTCTTGTTGCCGATGAAATTGTCGTCAACGAAATCGACATGCCCGCGATAACCGTGATCGTAGAGCGCCTGCAGCTCGGCGAGAATCTGATCGTTGGTCTTGGTACGCGGCACGCGACCATACAGCTCGATAATATCGCAGAACTCGCAGGTGAACGGACAGCCACGCGAATACTGCACCCCGATGTATAGATAGTGATCAAATTTAAGCAGATCGTAGCGAGGCATCGGGCTCAGCGTGACATCAATCTTGAATTTCTCGGCGATGAACACGCCCTTGCGTTCGCCGCTTTCCCAGGCGGCGATGAACTGCTCGATGACATGCTCGGCCTCGCCGATCACCTGAAAGTCCGCGTCCGCGTAACGATGCGGGCTGGAGGAGACGTCCGGCCCACCAACACATACTGGTTTGCCGCGCAGGTGAGCGAGATCAATCAGGTAGATGGCATCCGGCTGCTGGTTGAGCATGCCGCCGATCATCACAAGATCGGCCCAATCGAGATCCGCATCTGTCAACGCCTCGGTATTGCGGTTGACGAGCCGGATGTCCCAATGCTTCGGCAACATAGCGGCGACGGTGATCAGGCCGAGTGGCGCCGTTGGATACTTCGCGCCGACGAGTTCGCAGGCCTCAGCATAGTTCCAAAACGAATTCGGAACGAACTTCGGATAGATCATCAGGACGCGGCATGCGATTGTCATGCTGTTCCAGCCCCGGTGTTGATGGCACAATGCCCCGCTGTATATCGGGGCTCAATGGTTCGCTTCGCTCGTCGATAAGGCGTTTGAGTGCTGGTCGTGGAGGTGAGCACTGCGGTTCAGTTCGCCCACCTCGGCGGTCGTGCATTACGAATCAATCAGGCCGGACGCGAACATCGCGGACGGTAAGGCAAGCAACAGTATCTGCAGATACGCGTTCTATTTGGATTTTTTTGGGGCACGCTTTTTCGGTCCGGCTCCGGCATCGTCTCCACGGCAGGGCCAAGCATCCCTGAATGATTCAATAGCGACGGTGATCCCCGGTTCATTCACTCGATCCGGATTGTTATCAAGATACTGCAGAAAAACCTTCGCACTTTGCAGAGGGCTGCCTTGCGCGGGGGGGCATGCGCGCACGTCAGCGGGCAGATTTGGTGAAAAGAGCATCGCAGTCTCGATCATTCCCTCACATGCGCCTGCGGACCGAGCTTCGTCCTGGTTGCGAAGCGAGTTCTTGACAAGCAGCTCGCAAGACTTTTGCGCGTCGGTTCCCTTATCGACAACCGTGGCACTGGCCTTCCCGATGATCGCTAGGATAAGGCCGGCAACAATCATATGGACCCGCATCCGCGTCCCCCGAATACCGGCGCGATAGCTTGCAGGCACTGAGTATGCTGCAAGAGAGCGGCCGCCCGCGCCGTACCAGGCGGCTCAGACGGCTTAGCTCAAAACAAGCGTCTGATCCATCGCGCTCGAATACGAGCGACGTGAACTCAGCTCTTCCATTTCCACAAGGCCGAAAGATCGCTTGTCGACTTGATAACACGCAGCTTTCGCGCCGTGACCGCCACAAAGGTCGGCTACACTGCGATCATGATCGCGGATCAACATAGGCGGAGACAAGCGTGCTGATGGTACAGATCTCGATTCGGCGCGGAGAACGCCTACTATCCCGCCGTGTACGCGATGCGCATTGATCGATCGATGTCGATGCTCGGCCTCGACGCAGCACCATCTGTCCGGCGATCTTCGTCTCAAGGTGCGAGCGCTTGCGAACCTTCCTCAACTGCGCCAAGCAGAACTTCGCCCTCGGAACAGTGTCCAACAAGAGCGTAGGCATGACTAAGAGGAGGCATGCACCTATTCTCCCCGCAAGGAAAACAGAATGAACTCTATCCGAAGGTGCTAGCTACGACCGGGTTCAAGCTGAACCGTTTTTCGTCCGCCGTTCAGCTCTCTGAGTTTGTTGACGTATTCCTCGGGCTTTAGCAGATGAAACGGAGCGTTGAGGCCCATAAACGTCGCTATGCGGCCGATGAAAGCAGTGCAGTTAGTCGTTGCTGCATTCCAGACCGGCGAAGTCTCCTGCTGGCGCTTGATATAAGCAAAGACCTTCTTGGCGTCTGCCTCAGACAAATAGACGCGATAGCTGGCCGTCAGATATTGCTCGTCAAGATCACCGTAGGTCGCACCCGTCTCAGAAGGGACAAACATGATGTGTCCCAGGATATAGGGCACCTCGTCGCCGGCCGGAGCCAGACCAGCGACCTCGACCTGCTTTTCGCCCGTCTTTCCGTACCAGACGAATGCATGACCATACGTTGCCGCCGTGCGAGCACGAAAATCAACGTAGTAGGGACCCGTGGCGGCAGCTCTTCGAGCTGGCCTTACATCGGATACCGCCGGCGTAGCAGCAGCCATGCTCGCCGCATGCTTCGTCGCCGAACTGGGGAGAGCGTCCCGTTGCTGCTGGTCGGTACGCGCCACGAGTGGTTGCGCGCTACTGATTCCGGCCCCCAAGCCTACAAAGGCCGCCAGCATGGCGGCCTTTGCAAGGAGCCCTAGACCCGGATATTTCCGAATCACTCCCGCCATCTTCGAATCCCCTTGGATCCAAGATCCGATGCCACAGGTAGTCTGCTACCCCAAACGAACGCCGCTGGCGTACGAATAAAGTCAGATCAACCCTTGGTCACCAACGGAGCCGGGGCGGCAACCGGATACTTGCCCACCGGGCTCTTACCCACGGGATATTTGCCGATCGGAGCTTTGCCAACCGGCGCGGCGGCGGCAACCGGCTGAGGCCGAGGCATGTCGGCGGCAACTGCGGTTCCCACGAAGGCCAAAGAAGCGATTCCAAGTACAACGAATTTCAACATAGGGTCTCACCATTGTTCGGGATCGATTGGATTCACCTGACACCCATAGAAATAACCCGACACTCGCCCCGACACCAACGAATAGACCGGGGAGGCCGCGCTTCCGACAGCTTTTTCTACCGTATGTTGCGGAAATGGCACGCAAATTGAGGCGTCGGGTTCCATGTCGGTCTTCGCGGCCCATAGATCGAAGCGCGCCGGACCTACTTCAGAGTACCCGCGGGAAGACCCGACCGGTCCGCGCCATATACTCGCGATAGCTGTCGCCAAACGTCTGCAACATCATTCGCTCTTCCCTTGCGACGCGACCAAAGAACAAAACCCCGAAGCCGGCCAGGCCCGCGAAACCGGCAATCCAATTCGGCAGCAGCAATGCCTGGGCGATAGCCCACAGCCAAAATGCCGAATACATGGGGTGTCGAACTCTCCGGTAAATCCCTTCCGTCACGAGCTCATGGTTCTCCCGCACGTCGAGACTTATCGACCAATTCCGGCCGAGTGCACGATGTGTCAGGTGAAACACGCCCAAAGCCGCAATCGCGAAGAAAGACCCCAGCCAAGCCAACCAGGGATAAAAGCCGTGAGCTGCGAAACGAGGCATTCCTGTCGCCACGTAAAAGAGCGGCACAAGTCCAAGCCCCGAAAGAGATATGAGCAGGAGCGCAGTTTCCAGGGGGCCGCGAGCGCTCCACACAACCCTCGCACGGCGGGAACGCCGCGCGTACTTATAGCGTATGAGATACCAGCCGATCACCATCACAACGAAGATGACTTTTGAAATGGTGGGCGTCATTTGAATCAGGCCGCCGCGCCCGGACTTCCCAGCAGTTCGCTTTCCGACACTGGCGCGCCCGCAATAAGGCCTCCGTCGTCGGCGATCATCGACACAGCGCCATCCGGGGCGAGCGTCTGGGATTTGGCTGAAATAGGTCCGCATGTGAGCATGAAGTAGTCGTACGATGTTCGCCTGTCATTTCCACTGACGAACTGGCAGTGCACGCGGAAGAAATTGAAGCGGATGCGTTGATACATGTCGTCGTTAAGCATTCGACTAATCTTCACAACCCTGACGGTCGCCTCGTTCTCTGTCGACAAGCCCATTTCGGCCATTGGCCGGCATTTGTAAAAATTCAACACGTCGGTGAGGGCCTGGTAGTCGCCCCAGAAGATCGCGCGGGAATTGGCGACGCGTTCCACCGTCCTGCGAAAGCGTACTGCCTTCGGGTGCAGGCCGATCTTGAGTATGGATGATCCAACGCTCAAGAATGTAACGGGAATCTTTTTCCGACCGAGCTCAGGGTCCAGCTTCAAGGCGCGATCAAGTAGATCAACCGCCAGTACGGCGCCAAGGCTGTGCCCTACGACCAAAATTTCGTCTGCGGCAGAATTGCTTGCCGCAACCACGAGTTCGGCGGCCAACCTGTCCAGCCTTTGCTCTATCTCCGAATTACCGAATCGAATGTACTCGCAAGAAAAAATCCAGTCGTCGAACAAGTCGCCCAGGTGCAGCCAGCGCCACGGACCCGCCAACGCGGCTGCGAGCCCGAAGAGGCCGCCACCGGCTGCAATGGGAATTGATCCGGTGATCTTGTATGCAGCCACACCAATCAAAAAGGCGGCCGCGACGAGCAATCCGAACGTAACGAATGGATAGAGAAAGAAAAGTGCGTATCGCCAATTGGTCTGCAAGTAACGCCAAAGAGTGCCGGCCAATACGAAATCCAGAAACGCAAGAATGCCGACGGAAATGCGTGAGCCGATGCCTCGCTCCCCGAACACCTCAATTACATCGTGCCATCGGACCAGACGGTAGTCGGTTTCGACGAGCCAATCGGGGCCGATTGTCGTCACGTTCCATTGCATCTGGTCGGCGGTATCATGCGAACTGTCGACGGTCGCTTTCACTGACCAGGTACGTTGGAACCTGGCAATTTCGCGCACGAAGCGTCGTTGCACGCTGGCATGCAACGTGATTGGATCATAGCCGCCGATATGAAATACCACCCGCTTCGCTACAGGCTGTCCGGTCATGGTCTCACCCGCGACTACCCGCGGATTCATCGTGTTACTCACTGCCCACGCGTCAATTGACCTGTAATTCAAGTACAGCGAAACCTTGACGCGAACGGTTGTCAAGAGAGATCGGCCAGTTATTGGGGGAATATGTTTTTGACCTTTGCCCGCCGCACCCGAGCCGCTGGAATAATGGCGTCAATCGGCGCCGCCTTGCTTATCGGATTGTCTGCCAGTGAGTCCTCTCAAGCGCAGGATGGATTATCATCTGCCGAGAAATGCCTGTCAGCAAATTTGAACACCTCGCTGGGCGCACAATTGCCCCGCACAGCGTCACGTTTGAAATCCGGTGAGCCGTTAAGGATTGTAGCGATCGGATCATCGTCGACAGTAGGACTCTGGATGCTTAGGTCCGCGGGCACATATCCGGAGGTCATGCGCCGAGAGCTATCGAGACTTAGATCGAACGCGACGATCGAGGTCATCAACAGCGGCCGAGTCGGCGATACGATTCCGAACAACGTTGCACGGTTCGAGCGTGACGTTTTCGCGCACACGCCTGATCTCGTTATCTGGCAATTAGGTACTAATGACGTCGCCTGGGGTGGCCGGCCGGACCAAGGGCTCAAAAGAAGCGTGCTTGAAGGGGTAAGGGCACTTAAGGCGGGGTCTGCCGATGTCGTGTTGATGGATCTGCAATATGCGCCACAGGTGCTCGCTTCAGTTGGCTATTCGACGATGGAGGACATCATTATCGATGTCGCAAAACAGGAACGGGTCGGGCTGTTCTCTCGTTTTGCGCTGATGCGAAACTCGGTCAGTGCCGGAGTTGCGCAAAGCGCGCTTGTAACGTGGGACGGATTGCACAACACCGCCGATGGTTATGATTGCATTGGACGAGCCCTTGCCCGAGCCATCTCAACGAGTGCGCGTTGAGAGGCCCCAGCTTCGAAGGCTGTGGGTTCGCATGAGTTTGGGCACCGGCCGTGACAGCGATGCCGAGCGTGCAGATGCCCATCAACGCGAACAAAGACTAATTAGCGTCGACCATCACCGCATCTCTCGCGGCGGTGATAGCAACTCGCGCCGACCCTGTCAGGAGGTGCGCTCATGCACCATTATGCCGGCCAACTTGTTGACCTGTTACTGGTGCTTGTCGCCGCGTGGATGGTGCCGGCCACCATTTTTGTTATCTACGCCTATTTCGCTCGCCTTAAGAATCCGGTCAGCGAATCGGTCTTTGGACGTGTGGTCATCTTGTCCTTGTTCATCATAACCACGTCGATTTGGCTCCCGATAATTGTGGCCGCCATAGTCCTATCACTGATCGGTCATTTGTGGTTCCGCTTCAGGGCACAACTGCGCAGGTAGCTAGATATTGGTGCTGAGCAACTACACCAAACTAACCTGGGGCCCGCTGATTAAGAGTCAGCTGCTGCTGTCCACAACAAGTCGAACTGAATATTTCAGCAAATCGCGAAGTCACCGACCTGGCAACGGCGCCCGTTGTTCCTGGCTCGGTCTGGCGACCAAGGATCCGGCGAATACTTGAAGTGGGAAGGGGTCGAATAAAAAGCCGATTTCCACTCGCTCGCGCTTGTTGCTCGTCATCAAGGATTTGTTTGCCGGAGAGAACGAGGCTGCGACGCTACCGTTTTGCGACGGCGGGTTTCGGCTGCGGTCTTCGGCTGCGGTCTTCGGCCCGCTTAACTCACTGATAAAAGGGCTGAAATATGGTAGCGGGAGAGGGACTCGAACCCCCGACCCCAGGATTATGATTCCCGTGCTCTAACCAGCTGAGCTACCCCGCCACAGGGTCGCGAACGGCTGTTACGGCCGATCTCGCGAACGCGCGGCATATAAGGAAGGGGACGGGGGTAAGTCAATCCGCCTTCGCTAAAGCTTCGGCGCGACAGGTCCGCTTGGGCCCGATTTCTTACCGGAATTTGCGATTTTTGGCGGCTCAGGACTCGTGGAGAGTCCCCTCACCCGGAATCCGCGCTCAGCGCGGATTCCGGCCTCGCCCCGGCGGGGAGAGGCGAAGGGGAGCCGGCGCGAAAAACAGCTATTTCGGCCGCACGTTCGGATCGCCGCCGGGGCTGCCGGGGGGCGGAATCACGGGAGTGTTGCCGCCTGTGTCGGGCGCGGGGGCGTGCATGTCGGGGTCGACGCCCGAGGGCGGGCAGAGCACGCCGTCGGACTTGGCCAATCTGTCGCCGAGCGGTTCCCGGGACTGGCCGATGGTGGTGCCGTCGGTCGAGCGGTTCGGGCGATCCTGCGGCGCGCAATTGGCCGCATGTTGCGGGGATGGCGGCGCGGTCTGTTGCGGCGGCGTCGCCGGGGCGGGTGGGGCCTGCGCGATCGCACTGCCGGAGGCGGCGATCAGGAGGCTGGCCAGGATGATGTTCGATGTCGTGCGCATGGCAGGCAAACGCGCATCTCGCGCGCCCCGTTCCCTGCCCGCATGATCACGATTTGCGGTAGCGGATCAGCGAAAAATGCCCCATCGGCGGCATGGGCCGCCGCTCGGTGAGGGTGATGCCGCCGTGTCTGGCGGCCCAGCCCTCGAGGCGGGCCCACGGGAATTCCGGGCGCCAGCCGAGACGGCGGGCGATCGGCGCGAAGGCGAGCTCGGAGAGCTTGCGAAGACCCTTTTCCGCGCCGATGTGGTTGACGAGGATCAGCTCGCCGCCGGGCTTGAGCACGCGCACGAACTCGTCGAGCGTGCCTTCGGGATCGGGCACCGCGGTGATGACATATTGCGCGACCACCGCGTCGAAGGCGTTGTCGGGGAAAGCGAGGTTCTTGGCGTCCATCACCGAGAGCACCTCGACATTGGACAGCCGCAGCGCCCGCACCCGCGCCTGCGCCTTGCGCAGCATCGGCTCGGAAATGTCGACGCCGCAGATTTTCGTGGTGCGCGCGTAGTCGGAGAGGGAAAGGCCCGTGCCGACGCCGACGTCGAGAATGCGGCCGCCGATGCGGTCGGCCTCCGCGATGGTCGATTGCCGGCCGGCGTCGAACACCTTGCCGAACACGAGATCATAGACCGGCGCCCAGCGGCCATAGGCCTTCTCGACCCCGGCCCGCGAGATGTCTGCTGCCATGCCCCCTGCCCTAACAAAAACTCTGGAGATTAAAAGCCGTTGGTGAGATCAAATCCAGCCCCTCGCGCGGTCCGTGCCTCTCCCGCAAGCGGGAGAGGGGCGCACCTTTTCCATCGCTGCAGTTGACCAAAGCTCGTCGAGCGTTAGCCGCGCACCGCTTCCGCGAGCGGCCGCGCCGCGTTGCTCGCGACCTTCGCGGCGGCGCTCTGGATGAAACCGCCGCCGAGCACGCGGGCCTGCCCCGAAGGCGCGTCGTAGAACACGCAGGCTTGCCCGGGCGAGACGCCTTCCTCGCCGGCGACGAGCTCGACCTCGTATTGGCCATTGCCGCCGCGCAACCAGGCCGGCTGCGGGCTGCGGGTCGAGCGCACGCGCACGAACATCTCGAGGCCGGAGCCGATGGCGCTGTCGATATTGCCGTCACCGATCCAGTTGACGTCGCGCAGCACGATGCGGTGCATCTTCAGCGCATCGCGCGGGCCAACCATGACGCGGCGCGCGGCGGCATCGAGGCGCACCACGAACAGCGGCGAGCCCGAGGCGATGCCGAGTCCGCGGCGCTGGCCGACGGTGAAATTGGCGATGCCATTGTGCTGGCCGAGCACGCGCCCGTCGAGATCGACGATCTCGCCGGGGTCCATCGCGTTCGGCCGCAGCCGCGTGATGATGTCGGTGTAGCGCCCCGTCGGCACGAAGCAGATGTCCTGGCTGTCGTGCTTGTCGGCGACCGCGAGGCCAAAGCGGCGCGCCAGCTCGCGCGTCTGCGGCTTGGTCATGTCGCCGAGCGGAAAGCGCAGGAAGTCGAGCTGCTCGCGCGTGGTCGCGAACAGGAAATAGCTCTGGTCGCGGTCGGCGTCGGCCGCGCAAACGAGCGCGCGCGAGCCATTGTCGAGACGGCGCGAGGCGACGTAATGGCCGGTGGCGAGCGCGTGCGCGCCGAGCTCACGCGCGGTCTTGAGCAGATCGCGGAATTTGACGCTGCGGTTGCACTCGATGCAGGGCACCGGCGTCTCGCCGAGCGCGTAGCTGTCGGCGAAATTGTCGATGACGGACTCGCGGAAGCGGTCCTCGTAGTCGAGCACGTAATGGGGAATGCCGAGCTTGGCCGCGACGTCGCGGGCGTCGTGGATGTCCTGGCCGGCGCAGCAGGCGCCCTTGCGGTGGGTCGCCGCGCCGTGGTCGTAGAGCTGAAGCGTGATGCCGACGACGTCGTAGCCTTCAGCCTTGAGCAGCGCAGCCGTCGTCGAGGAATCGACACCGCCCGACATGGCGACGACGACCCTGGTGTCCTCAGGACGGCCTTCGAGATCCAGACTGTTGAGCATTGGCCTTAAAAGTTCTGACGGCGGCGTGCGGCGCATCCGCGATTTGCGTGCTTCTGGCGGGACATCGGCGATCCCGGGAACCCTGGTTCCCCCGGGAGGCGCGAGGCCCTGTCGAAAGCGACTGAGAGTGGTCTCTTTAATATAGGCGGCATTCCGGTGAAGCAATCACGGGGCGGCCCGCTTAGGGCAATTCTTGCCGGGGAGGCAGAAATGGCGGGGTCGCAAGGCTCCGCGGCGGGCCGCGACGATTCTGCAAGACATTGATTTTTCTAGTTAAATTATCCGCGCGCGAGGCTGGCCCGCTCCTTGCTCCCCTTCCTGCCGAAGTCGTTTCCAAGGGGTCGCCTGTGGTCGGTCGGACGTCAGATATCGTGGCTAGCGTGCAGGTCCAGAGCACGCAGCAAAAGCCGGCCCGCTCGCAGGCGCCGAAAGAGAGCTCCGCGGCCGACTCCTTCGGTTCGCTGGTCGACAGCAACACCCAGGCGATCGACAACAATGCGCAAGCGCAGGACACCGCGCCGCGCCGGAGCGAGTCCGCCTCCGCGTCCTCCCAGGACAGAGCGCGCGACACCTCGTCCAGGGATGAGCCCGCGCAGAGCCGGGCGAGCGACGACACGTCGGCGCCCGCCAGGACCGACGACGACACGGCGAGCGACACCACGGCCGATCCGGCCAAGGACACCGGCAAGACCAAGGACAAAGACAAGGACAAGGTCGAGGCCTCCGACACCAAATCGACTGACAAATCCGACGAGACCAAGACCGACAAGACTGAGAAGACCGACGGCACCGACGCCGCGACCGCCGCCGTCGATGCGGCTGCCGCCGTGCCGGCCGATCCCAGCCAGACCGCCGTCCCCGATCCCGGCGTCATCGTTGCCGCGCCGGTCGTACCGGCCGATCCGAATGCGGCCGCAAACCAGGCCGCCGCCAGCACCGCCTCGCCATTGACCATCGCCGCCGCCGGTCTTGCCGCCAGCGCCTCCACCGCAGCGCAGATCGCCGGTGCCAAGACCGACACCGCCACGGCCGGCGACAAGAGCGCCAAGGCCGCGGGCGCCGAGATCGCTGCCGACACCACGACGACGCTCGGCGAAACCGCGACCGGCACGAACGCTGCGGCCGCGACCGACGCGAACGCCAATGGCGGCCTGATCGCCGTCGCCAGCGAGGGCACGCCCAAGACCTCGTTCAAGGCCGCGGCCACGGCGCAGGCCCAGACCGACATCTCCAATATCGGCCAGGACGCCGGCAAGGCGGACGCGACCGGAACGCAAACCTCGGGTGCAGCGACCCTCAACGCCGCCGCGCATCCTCAGGCCGCCAAGCCGCAAGCCGACGGCGCAGCGGCTGACGCCAAGGCCGTCGCCACCGAGCGCACCGCCGATGTGGCGGCGGGCGCCCCGGCCACGCACGGCCATGCGGGAACGCAGGCAATCGTCGCCCCGACGGACACCAGCGCACAGGCCGCCTCCGCCGTGCAGGCGCCGTTGACCAACACCACCTCGGCCGCGACGGCATCGACAGCGACGCTGACCGCGACCGCGGCCACCAACCCGACTATTCCGATCAGCGGCATCCCGATCGAGATCGCGGCCGCGATCCGTTCCGGCAAGTCCCGCTTCGACATCAGCCTCGATCCGGCCGAGCTCGGCAAGATCGACGTCCGCATCAATATCGACCGCAACGGCCAGGTCACTTCGCATCTCACCGTGGAGAAGCCGGAGACGCTGCAGATGCTGCGTCAGGACGCGCCGCAATTGCAGCGCGCGCTCGACGATGCCGGCTTCAAGACCGGAAACAACGGGCTGTCGTTCAGCCTGCGCGACCAGAATTCGTCGGGCCAGCACTCCGGTCAGAACAACGACAATGGCGGCAATGCCCGCCGGCTGATCATCAGTGAGGACGAAAGCGTTGCAGCGGCGCCCGTCGGGCGCGGCTACGGCCGTATGCTCGGATCGAGCAGCGGCGTCGACATCAGAGTGTAAGGAGTATTCGCAAATGACCACCACGAATGCCGCCACCGCCCCGACGCCCGTCTCCGGAACGACCGACATCCCGAAGTCCTCGTCGTCGAACTCATTGAGCTCAACCACGGGATCGACGCTCGCCGGCAATTTCCAGACCTTCCTGACGCTGCTCACGACGCAGCTGCAGAACCAGAACCCGCTGGATCCGCTCGACACCAACCAGTTCACCCAGCAGCTGGTGCAGTTCGCCGGCGTCGAGCAGCAGCTCAAGACCAACGATTCGCTGGCCCAGCTCGTCGCCCTCCAGCAGACCACGCAGGCGACCCAGGCGCTGGGCTTCGTCGGCAAGACCGCCCTGGTCGACGGCTCGACCGCGACCATGACCAACTCGTCGGCGACCTGGCATCTCAACATTCCCACCGACTCGACCGTCGACATCACCGTCGCCAATGCCAGCGGCCAGACCGTCTTCACCGGCAAATATACCGCCGCCGCCGGCCCCGACATCCCCTTCACCTGGAGCGGCATGGGCAATGACGGCACGCAATGGCCGGACGGCAAGTACACGATCTCGGCGACGGGCAAGGACGTGGCGGGCAACAATGTTGGCATCGCCGCGCAGGTGCAGGGCGTGGTGTCGTCGGTCGACCTGACCCAGTCGCCGCCGCTGCTCACCATCGACGGCGCCAGCTACACCCTGAGCCAGGTGAAGAGCATCATCGCGACCAGCAGCAATTGAGGCCGGCGGGCAGGCTACACATAAAGTGTCATCCCGGCCTAGTGCGCAATTGCGCACGGGGGCCGGGATCCATAACCACAGGGAAAAGTTTGGCAAAGACTCGTGGTTTGGGAAGTCATCGTTGATACGGCTACCGGCGTGTCATCGATGGATCACGCGGTATGGGTCCCGGCGTTCGCCGGGACGACAGTTGAGAGGCCTTGCAGCGTCTCCGCAGGCCCGTTCGTTAGTAAAGTATTTACGAAGACCCCCGCCTGACCCGCTGAAATCGCGTTTTCGGCGCCCCGGGCCGATCGCGTTCCCGCCAGTTTCAACGAGAATTGTATTGAAGCCTTAGGCTTAGCGGATTTTTAAGCCGCGGGGCGTAGGGTCATGGCGTGAGTTCAGTGGTTGAGAGTTTGTGAGTACGCCATGACAGAACCCCATCGCCCGAGGGTAAAATACGTCATCGGGCCGGACGGCAGTCCGTTGACGATTGCGGATCTGCCTGCCCCCGGCACCAAACGCTGGGTCATCCGCCGCAAGGCCGAGGTCGTCGCCGCTGTGCGTGGCGGACTTCTCTCCCTCGAGGAGGCCTGCAGCCGATACACCCTGACGGTTGACGAATTCCTTTCCTGGCAGTTTTCCATCGACCAGCACGGTCTGGCGGGTCTTCGAACCACCCGCATCCAGCAATATCGCCAGTAGGCGATCCGGAAATCTGCGGCTTTTGACGAAAATCGGCCTCGCGCTGCGGGGCCGATTTTTCATGATGTTGACTTTTGTCCGACCTCTTAACCTTCGTTAACCATATCGAAACCATCACCTAGGCAATAATTGCCCACTCGGCCCTTCCAGTGAAAGCGGCCGAATCTGTTGGGGCGGTTGCTTGCAAGGTCTTGCGGACTTCTTAAAAAGTATCGGCGCCGCCCGGTTTGGGGCCATGATCGCGGTCACCGCCGCGCTCATCGGCTTTTTCGCGTTCGTCATCATGCGCGTCACCACGCCGCAGATGACGACGCTGTTCACCGACCTCAGCGTCGAGGACTCCTCCAGCATCATCAAGGATCTGGAGCGCCAGGGCATCCAGTTCGAGATCCGCAATGAGGGCTCCATCATCATGGTGCCCAAGGACAAGGTCACGCGCCTGCGGATGAAGCTTGCCGAGGGCGGCCTGCCCAAGGGCGGCGGCGTCGGCTACGAGGTGTTCGACAAGTCGGACGCGCTCGGCACCACCTCTTTCGTCCAGAACATCAATCATTTGCGCGCGCTGGAGGGCGAGCTCGCCCGCACCATCCGCGCCATCGACCGTATCCAGGCCGCCCGCGTCCATCTGGTGCTGCCCGAGCGGCCGCTGTTCTCCCGCGAGGCGCCGGAGCCGTCGGCCTCGATCGTGGTCCGCGTCCGTGGCTCGCTGGAAGCCCAGCAGATCCGCGCCATCCGCCATCTCGTCGCCTCCGCCGTCAACGGGCTGAAGCCGCAGCGGGTCTCGATCGTCGACGAGGCCGGCCAGCTCCTGGCCGACGGCGCCCAGACCGATCCGGAGCAGGCGGTCGGCGACGAGCGTCGCATCGCCTTCGAGAAGCGGATGCGAAAGCAGGTCGAGGACATCGTCTCCTCCGTGGTCGGCTCGGGCCGCGCCCGCGTGCAGCTCGCCGCCGATTTCGACTTCAACAAGATCACCCAGACCTCGGACAAGTTCGATCCCGAAGGCCGCGTGCTGCGCTCGAGCCAGACCCGCGAAGAGCAGAGCATGACCGCCGACAACACTGGCCAGGTCACGGTCAACAACGAGCTGCCCGGCAACCAGCAGAACAACGGCGTCGCGCCCAAGGACCAGAGCAAGAAGAGCGAGGAGACCAACAATTACGAGATCTCCCGCACCACCAAGACCGAGGTGACCGAGGCCGGCCGGGTCAACCGCATCTCAGTCGCGGTGCTGGTCGACGGCATCTATTCCAAGAACGAGAAGGGCGAGCTCGCCTATCAGGACCGCACCAAGGAGCAGCTCGACCGCATCGCCGCGCTGGTGCGCTCGGCGATCGGCTTCGACCAGAAGCGCGGCGACCAGGTCGAGGTCGTCAACCTCCGCTTTGCGGACGCGCCCTCCTCCGCCCCGGTCGGCGAACCCTCGGGCTTCCTCGGCATGCTGCAGTTCACCAAGGACGACGTCATGTACTTCGTCGAGCTCGGCGTGATGATGCTGCTGGGCCTCGTCGTGCTGTTCCTGGTGATCCGCCCGCTGGTCAAGCGCATCCTCGCCTCCGACGAAGTCGCCGCCGCCATCTCGGGCGTGCTCACCGGCCCGGCGGCGTCCGAAGAGTCCACGGCACCCGCCCAGCCGCTACTGCCGAGCGGAGCCGCCAGCGCGATCGACGTCGCCACCATCCAGGGCCAGGTCCACGCCCAGTCCGTTCACCGCGTCGGCGAACTCGCCGAGCGCAACCCCAACGAAACCGTCGCCATCATCCGCCAGTGGCTCACCGAGCCCGCCAAGTAATCGAAGCCAAGCAACTTAGCCAAGCAACCCAGCCAAGTAACCTAGCCAGTGAATCAAGAAGTGATCTGACATGGCCGCCAATCTGCAGAACGCCAACTCGAACGACATCACCAGCGTGATCTCCACGCTGGGCCAGCGTGCCGGCAATCGTGCGGGCGGCGCCAAGTCCGACGCACTGGCCGGCCCGAAGCGTGCCGCGATCCTGATGCTGGCGCTGGGCGAGCAATATGGCGGCAAGATCTGGTCGCTGCTCGACGACGACGAGGTGCGCCAGCTCTCGCTGGAGATGTCGACGCTCGGCACCGTCGAGGTCGACACCGTCGAGGACATGCTGCTCGAATTCGTCTCGCGCATGTCGGCCTCGGGCGCGCTGATGGGCAATTTCGACGCCACCGAGCGC
Organism: Bradyrhizobium sp. 1(2017); assembly: GCF_011602485.2. NCBI lineage: Bacteria > Pseudomonadati > Pseudomonadota > Alphaproteobacteria > Hyphomicrobiales > Nitrobacteraceae > Bradyrhizobium > Bradyrhizobium sp. 1(2017). Next base: position 6,855,205 of record NZ_CP050022.2, read on the forward strand.
CTGCTCCAGCAGTACCTGCCGCCGGAGCGCGTCAACGGCATCATGGACGAGATCCGCGGCCCCGCCGGCCGCAACATGTGGGAGAAGCTCTCCAACGTGCAGGAAGAGGTGCTCGCCAACTACCTCAAGAACGAATACCCGCAGACCATCGCCGTGGTGCTGTCGAAGTTGAAGTCGGAGCATGCCGCCCGCGTGCTCGGCATCCTCCCCGAAGAGCTCGCGCTCGACGTCATCAACCGCATGCTGAAGATGGAGGCGGTGCAGAAGGAGGTGATCGAGAGCGTGGAGAAGACGCTGCGCACCGAATTCATGTCCAACCTGTCGCAGACCCGCCGCCGTGATGCCCACGAGGTGATGGCGGAAATCTTCAACAATTTCGACCGCCAGACCGAAACCCGTTTCATCACCTCGCTGGAAGAGGACAATCGTGAATCGGCCGAGCGCATCAAGGCGCTGATGTTCACCTTCGACGACCTCGTGAAGCTGGATTCCGGCTCGGCCCAGACCTTGATGCGCAACGTCGACAAGGACAAGCTCGGCGTCGCGCTCAAGAGCGCCAACGAGGACGTCCGCAACTTCTTCTTCGGCAACATGTCCTCGCGCGCAGCCAAGATGCTCCAGGACGACATGGCGGCGATGGGCCCGGTCCGTCTGCGCGACGTCGACGAGGCCCAGGCGCTGCTCGTCAACCTCGCCAAGGACCTCGCCGCCAAGGGCGAGATCATGCTGACCAAGAACCGCGCCGACGACGAGCTGGTGTACTGATGGGCGCTCCGGCCAAATTCCTGTTCGATACCGACTTCGCGGCGCCCGAGCGCACGCGCGAGAAGGGCGCGACCGCGGATGAGATCGCCCAGAAGGTCGCGGAGGCCGAGGCCCGCGCCTATCAGGACGGCTTTGCCGCCGGGCAGCGCGAGGCCAAGGCGGAGAGCGACCGCCGCGTCGCGCTCGCCATGGAAGAAATCAACATCTCAGTTCGCGGTGTCGCCTCCGGCATCGGCAACATCGAAACCAAGATGGAGACCGAGGCCGTCGAGGTCGCGGTTGCCGTCGCCCGCAAGCTGTGCGCCGATCTGGTCGCGGCCGAGCCGCTCGGCGAGGTCATGGCGCTGGTCAAGGACTGCTTCTCGCATCTGGTGGCGACGCCGCATCTCGTCGTCCGCATCAACGACGCGCTCTACGACGCCGCGCGCGACAAGATCGAGCGGCTCGCGAAGCAGAGCGGTTTCGAGGGCCGGCTGGTGATCCTGGCCGAGCCGGAGATTGCCACCGGCGACTGCCGGATCGAATGGGCCGATGGCGGCGTCGTGCTGGAGCGCAACGCCATCGCGGCCAAGATCGACGAAATGGTCGGACGCTACATCGCGTCCCGCAGGGGGAATTAAGCCATGAGCGACACCGACGGACAGGTCCCGCTGCCCGATCTCAACGGCCCGATGCCGCCTGCCGGCACCGATGTCGGCTACAACGAGGACGAATATGCGGCACGCGTTGCGGCCGACCTCGAAGCCGTGTTCGACGTGCCGGTGCAGGTCTCGGCCGTGCTCGGCCGCTCCAAGATGGACGTGGGCGAGCTGTTGAAGCTCGGGCCCGGCACCGTGCTCGAGCTCGACCGGCGCGTCGGCGAGGCCATCGACATCTACGTCAACAACCGTCTCGTCGCCCGCGGCGAGGTGGTGCTGGTCGAGGACAAGCTCGGCGTGACCATGACGGAAATCATCAAGACCGAACGCGGCTAGCCAATACACGGGAATGACGCGCGGCAGCGCGAACAGACGGACAGGAGACTGACATGCGGCTTCTCATCGTTGGCACATTGAAGGGCCAGCTCACCACCGCCACCAAGATCGCGATGGAGAACGGCGCCACCGTGACCCATGCCGAGGATCACGAGCAGGCCATGCGTGTCTTGCGCAGCGGCAAGGGCGCCGACCTGCTGCTGGTCGACGTCGCGCTCGACATCCGCGATCTCGTGATGCGGCTGGAAGCCGAACACATCCACGCGCCGATCGTCGCCTGCGGCATCACCAACGACGCCCGCGCCGCGGTCGCCGCGATCCATGCCGGCGCCAAGGAATACATCCCGCTGCCGCCGGAGCCGGAGCTGATCGCCGCGGTGCTGGCTGCCGTCGCCAACGATTCCCGCGAGCTGGTCTACCGCGACGAGGCCATGGCGCGCGTGATCAAGCTCGCCCAGCAGATCGCGGGCTCCGACGCCTCGGTGATGGTCACCGGCGAATCCGGCACCGGCAAGGAAGTGCTGGCGCGCTATGTCCACACCCGCTCGGCACGCGCCAAGCGTCCGTTCATCTCGATCAACTGCGCCGCGATCCCCGAGCATCTGCTGGAATCCGAGCTGTTCGGCCACGAGAAGGGCGCTTTCACCGGCGCGGTCGCCCGCCGTATCGGCAAGTTCGAGGAGGCGACCGGCGGCACGCTGCTGCTCGACGAAATCTCGGAGATGGACGTCCGCCTGCAATCCAAGCTCTTGCGCGCCATCCAGGAGCGCGTGATCGACCGCGTCGGCGGCACCAAGCCGGTGCCGGTGGACATCCGCATCATCGCGACCTCGAACCGCAACCTCGCCGAGGCCGTGCGCGAAGGCACCTTCCGCGAGGATCTGCTGTTCCGCCTCAACGTCGTGAACCTGAAGATCCCGCCGCTGCGCGAGCGCCCCGCCGACATTCTCGAGCTGGCCCAGCATTTCGTGAAGAAATATGCCGAGGCCAACGGCGTGCCGATGCGCCCGATCTCGGCGGAGGCGCGCCGCGTGCTCTCCACCAACCGCTGGCAGGGCAACGTCCGCGAGCTCGAGAACACCATGCATCGTGCGGTGCTGATGGCGCAGGGCGACGAGATCGGCCCCGACGCGATCATCACACCCGACGGTGACCGGCTCGACCTCGCCAAGACGGCACCGGCGGTGGCGCATGCAACCATGGCCGCCGAGCAGGTCACGCGCGCGCTCGTGGGACGCACCGTGGCCGATGTCGAGCGCGACCTGATCCTGGAGACGCTGAAGCATTGCCTCGGCAACCGCACCCATGCCGCCAACATTCTCGGCATCTCGATCCGCACGCTGCGCAACAAGCTCAACGAATACGCCGATGGCGGCATCCCGATTACACCGGCGGGCACGCCGGGCGAGTATCCGCGCATGCCGGCCATGGGATGAGCAAACAGCTCCTCGATCTCGTCAAGCCCACCCGGGCATTCACATGAAGCGTGCGAGTGGCCGGGACGAGCCCGGCCACCGCCACCGAGTGTCTCGCCTCATGGCGGCGCCACGCTCGCACCAGGCTACTTGCCAGGCGGAACGTAGACGCTTGTAAGCTTCGCGGCCTTTTCCGCGACGCTCTTGAACTCACTCATCTTCCAAGCGCGTACGGTTTCGATCTTGGCGATGGCGCCGCTCGCCGCGGCCGCCATTCCGAGGGCGACAGCATCGGCTCCATCGGGGAACTCCGCAACGACGAGCGCGTCATGTGCGCCTGTTGTCATGAACGCTCCCTGGAGCTTTCCGCCGGCTTTTTCGATCATCGGTCCGATGACCGCGCTGCGATCGGACGGCTTGTCGACCAATCCCTTGATGCCGGAATTTGAGTATGAGACGTATGAGATGAACAGCGGCATGTTTTCTCTCCGTCGAAGTTAGAGCGACGACACCTGTCGTTTTGGAAAGAGCCCTCCGAGCGAGAGCAAGGCACCGCCTGCCGACGGCACGCGAGCTGCCTTGAAAAGCGAGTTACGGACTTCGGCACGTCCAACTGGCAGCTTGGCCCGACTATAACCGACTCCGAAATGCTGCGCGAACGGTAAGCCAGGCCTACCCATCTCGATCGCAACTATTATGCCGGATGGGGTAATTCCAGTATTCGCCGTCAGGGCGCGATGCGAGTGAAGCAGTTCACTATCGATCCGCATCAGGCTCGGTAGAATTTGCAGCGACGCGAACGGTCAGAGACCGCATCCGCCTTCGCGCACACGTCCTTCAACTCGAAAGGGCAAGCCATGAAATACACTTCGTGGACGATTTCCCGCCTATCGCTGATTGCAATACTGATCGCAGCCACGGCGCCGCTTGCACGCGCCGACGTGATCATGGACTGGAATGCAAAGGCCGACGCGATCGCTGCCGAGAAGCAAATTCCGCCGGCGCCGCACAGCCGCGCCCTGACCATGATGCACGTGGCGATGTTCGAGGCCGTCAACGCGATCGACCGCCGCTACACGCCTTACAAGCTCGCGTTGTCCGCGGAGCGCTCGACCTCGCGGGAGGCCGCAGCGGCGGTTGCGGCTCACGACGTGCTGCTGTCGATCTATCCGGATATCAAGCCGGATCTGGATACGGCGCTGACGAGCTCGCTGGCGCCGATTGCCGAGGGCGAATCCAGGACCGCCGGCATCGCGCTCGGGAAAGACGCCGCGGCGCAGATCATCCAGCTTCGTGCGAAGGATGGCAGCAACGCGGTTGAAACGTACCGCCCCCTGACCACAGCGGGCGTCTATGTTCCGACCGCCGTTCCGCTGTTCCAGACCACGGGCGCGACAACGCCATGGGTGATGACGTCTGGATCGCAGTTCCGTCCCGGACCGCCGCCGGCGCTGGATTCAGAGGTCTGGACCAAGGACATCAACGAAATCCGCGAGGTCGGCGGCCGCGGCAGCCCGACCCGCACGCCTGAGCAAACCACGATCGGCCGCTTCTGGTTCTTCGTCGGCGCCCGCACCTACAATCCCATCGTGAGGCAGGCGGCAATGGCCAAGAGCATGGATCTCGTCGACTGCGCCCGCCTGTTCGCCCTGACGTCGATGAGCGGCAACGATGCCATCGTCGCCGTGTTCGAGGCCAAGTATCACTACAATTTCTGGCGTCCGATCACGGCCATACGCAACGCCGATCTGACCTCGAATGCGGCGACGCCGCGCGATCCGTCCTGGCTGCCGCTCGGGGACACGCCGATGCATCCGGAGTATCCCTGCGCGCACTGCATCACCTCGGCCGCGATCTCGACCGTGCTCCAGACTGTCGTCGGAGATTTCGGCGAGTTCTCTCTGACCAGCCCGACGGCCCCGGGGGTCACGCGCAAATGGTCACGGCTGCAGGACTATAGCGACGAAGTCTCCAATGCGCGCATCTGGGCCGGCTTTCACTACCGGTTCTCGACCGAGGTCGGCAAGGACATGGGCCGAAAGATCGGTGCGTTGACCGTCGCGACGCAGCTTCGCGGTGTTGAAGCAATGGCGCAGCCAAGGCGGTAGGCTGGTTGCCTTTGGAGCGCCGAACACATGGCCGGACCGCATCCGGCGACTAGGTCGCGCCTGCGCGAGGCCCTATAACCCCGCGTGAGAACCACGCGAGGATGAATATGTCTGAAGCCCAAATCACGGACTGGCTCGCGTCGCAGCGGCAGGCCATGATCGATCTCTTGCGCGACGTCGTGGACATCGATTCCGGGTCCTACGACAAGGAAGGCGTCGATGCGGTCGGGGCGCGGTTCGAGCGGCATTTTGCCGAGCACGGCATTTCCTGCCGGCGCGAAAGCCACGGCACCTTTGGCGACGCCATCCACGCCGAGGTCGCAAAGCCCGGCAGCAACGAGAAGCCGGTGCTGTTGATGGGGCATCGCGACACCGTGTTCGGCAAGGGCGAGGCCGGGCGGCGTCCGTTCACGATCCGGGACGGGCGCGCCTATGGGCCCGGCGTCGCCGACATGAAGTCCGGCCTGGTCATGAACGTGTTCGTGGCCACCGCCTTCCACAAATTCGGCGGCAACCCGCATCCGATCAAGGTGCTGATCACCTCGGACGAGGAGATCGGATCGCCCTCTTCGCGGCCCGTGATCGAGCGCGAGGGACGCAGCGCGCGCGCCGTGTTCAACTCCGAGCCGGGCCGCCCCACCGGCAATGTCGTCACGGGGCGCAAGGGCGGCATCTTCATGCACATGGCCATCACCGGAAAGGCCGCGCATTCCGGCGCCAATTTCGCCGCCGGCGTCAGCGCGATCGGCGAGCTCGCGCACAAGATCGTGCAGATCCACGCGCTGACCGATCTCGACAAGGGCATCACCCTCAATGTCGGGCTGGTCTCGGGCGGGCAGTCCGTCAACACCACGGCGCCTTACGCCGAGGGCCAGATCGATCTGCGCTACGTCGATCCGGCCGATCGTGCGCGGATCATGGCTGCGATCGAGACGATCATCGCGACGTCCCGCGTGCCGGGCACCAGCGCGACGCTGTCGATCAAGGGCGAGTTCGTGCCAGTGGTGCAGAGCGCGGATTCGAAGGCGCTGTTCGAGACCTATCAGGCCGCTGCAAAGGATGCGGGCCTCACCACGCTGCAGGGCGAGTTCTCCGGCGGCTGCGCCGATTCCGGCTTCACCGCCGCGGTGGGCACGCCGACCATCTGCGGCCTTGGCCCCGTCGGCGGGCTCGCGCATACGCCGGAGGAATATCTCGAGGTCGACAGCATCGTGCCGCGCGCACAGGCCCTCGCGCTGGCGATCTTGCGGGGGTGAGTTCGTAGCTGCCGTAGGGTGGGCAAAGCGAAGCGTGCTCACCAGTTCTATCATCGTGGAAAGATGGTGGGCACGGCGCAAGTGCGCCTTTGCCCACCCTACGAGACCTGCCAAGTTTCACGAATAACTCGGCGCGTCGGGCTTGCGGAAGATGTGGATGGGGTCGCCCGGCACGATCGGCGAGCCCGAGAACATCGCGTAAGCGTAGAGCGCCAGATAAACGATCGCGAGCGCGCCGACGGCGTAGAAGGCCCAGGTTGCGACGCGCTTCATCGTTCCGCTCCGTTGCCGTCCGGTGGAAAGGCCGAGCTGCTTCTAGAGCGATGACGCGAAAAAGGCCAGCCTTGCGGGAGGGAACGGCGGCGATCAACCGCCCCGGCGGCTGCGTGCGGGAACGCTGACGTCCGCCAGCCTAACCGCGTCCTCGTCCTGGTCGACCGCCACATACTGGCCGTGCCAATAGGCCAGCGCCGCGGTGCGGGGCGAGTTCCTGACGTCCCTGACACGACCGATGACGATGCCGTGCGAGTGTCGCTCGACGATCTCCTCGACCTCGCAATCGACAGCCGACAAGGCATCGACCAGCAGCGGAACGCCCGAGACGGATGTCACCCAATGGTTGCCTGCAAAGCGGTCGGCGCCCTTCAGTCCGCCCTTCCCCGCAAAGCGTTCGGCGACATCGAGCTGATCGGCATTGAGGATGTTCACGCCGAAGGCGCCGTAGCGGCGGATCAATGGGAAGGACGAGGCGTCCCGGTTGATGCTGACCAGCAGCGTCGGCGGTTCGACCGACAGGGAGGTCACCGAGGTCACGGTCATGCCGCTGATGTCCTTGCCCCGCCCGGCGGTGATGATGCTGACGCCGCCGGTGAGATGGCGCATGGCGCCGCGGAAATCGGCGGACGAGACGGGTATTTCGGTCATGAGATCGCGGGGGACTACATTCATGGCGTTGCTCCCCGAACGGGGGTTCCCTCTATTTAGGTACGATCGTCCGCCGACAACAGGTGGCTCAGGATCGAGCCTTCGAGGCCGGCAAGCTCGGCCGAACCGCGCTGGCGGGGCCTGCTGGCGTTAACCACGACGTCGTGGGCGATGCGCCCCTCCTCGATCACCAGCACGCGGTCCGCCAGTGCGACCGCTTCGGCGACATCGTGGGTCACGAGGATCGCGGTAAAGCCCTGGTCGCGCCAGACGCGCTCCAGTAGACGCTGCATCGAAATCCGGGTCAGCGCGTCCAGCGCGCCGAGCGGCTCGTCGAAGGCGAGCACGCGCGGACGGGAGACCAGCGCGCGACCGAGCGCGACGCGCTGCTTCTGGCCGCCCGACAGCACCGAGGGCCATTGATCGCGCCTGTCGGCGAGCCCGACCTCGGTCAGCGCCTTCTCCGCGCGCGCATGCGCATCGGTGGAGGCGCGATCGCGGCCGAGACCGACCTCGACATTCGCGAGCACGCGCGCCCAGGGCAGCAGCCGCGGCTCCTGGAACATCACGCGGATGTCCTCGGGCTGGATGTCCTGGCCGAAGCTGACGCTGCCGGCGTCGATCTTGTCCAGACCGGCGATGAGGCGCAGCAGCGTGCTCTTGCCGCAACCACTCTTGCCGACGATGGCGACGAACTGGCCGGCGGGGATGTGCAGGTCGATACCGCGCAGCACCTCGTTGTCGCCGAAGGATTTGCGCAAGCCGCGGATGCTGAGCGGGAGTCCGGTGGTCTGCGCCGCCCGCTCCTCGCGCACCACACGGGCATGCGGCGCGAAATTGGCGCGGCTGCCGAGCTCGGACTCGGGAAGGGAGGTACGAAGCGCTGTCTGCATGTGATTCCCAGTATTTCTGCTCAACGTTTCTGGAAGGCGGGGTGCCAGGAGAGCGTCAGGCGCTCCAGCACGCGTGAGGCACTGTCGGCGAGCTTGCCGAGCAGGGCATAGATCAAGATCGAGAGCACGACGACGTCGATCAGCATGAACTCGCGCGCCTGCATCGCCATGTAGCCGAGCCCCGACGACGCCGCGATGGTCTCGGCGACGATCAGGGTCAGCCACATGATGCCGAGCGCGAAGCGGATGCCGACGAAGATCGAGGGCAGCGCGCCCGGGAAGATCACCCGGCGGAACAGCTCGCTGTCGGTCATGCCGTAGATGCGGCCCATCTCGATCAGCTGCGGGTCGACGGTACGGATGCCGTGCAGCGTGTTGAGATAGATCGGGAAGAACACCCCGAGCGCGACCAGGAACAGTTTTGCGCTCTCGTCGATGCCGAACCAGAGGATGACCAGCGGGATCAGCGCCAGATGCGGCACGTTGCGCACCATCTGCAGCGTGGTGTCGGTGAGCTTGGCCGAGAGCTGCGACAGGCCGTTGGCGAGCCCGAAGGCGAAACCGATGCCGCCGCCGATCAGGAAGCCGATCGAGGCGCGCCAGAACGAGACCCAGATGTTGCGGCCAAGCTCGCCGGAGAGCAGCAGCTTCCAGCCCGCGAGCACGACGTCGCTCGGCGCCGGCAGCACGCGAACCGGCACGAAGCCGGTGACGCTCGCGACCTGCCAGACCGCGATGATGGCGAGCGGCACGATCCACTGGATCAGGCCGTCGACGCGCGGCAGACGGACGCTGCGCGGAAGCGAGATGCTGTCGATCAGGCTCATGACTGCGACACCCGATGCTGCGGACGGAAGTCGCTGCCGACCGTCTCGCCGAACGGACCGCCGTTGAAATGCAGCTTGGTCACATTGCTCGGCTGCTCCAGCGCGAGCCGCGGGAACACCAGCTCGGCGAAGCGGTAGGCCTCCTCCAGATGCGGATAGCCCGACATGATGAAGGTATCGATGCCGAGATCCTGATATTCCCTGATGCGGGCCGCGACCGTTTCGGCGTCGCCGACCAACGCGGTGCCGGCACCGCCGCGCACGAGGCCGACGCCGGCCCACAGGTTCGGCGCGATCTCGAGCTTGTCGCGCTTGCCGCCGTGGAGCTGCGCCATGCGCTGCTGGCCGACGGAGTCCATGCGAGCAAAATTCTTCTGCGCCAGCGCAATGGTCTCGTCGCTGACATGCTTGATCAGCTCGTTCGCATCGCGCCAGGCCGCCTCATTGGTCTCGCGGACGATCACGTGAAGACGGATGCCGAAGGAGAGCTTTCTGCCGCGCGCAGCTGCAACCTCCCTCACCTTCGCGATCTTCTCGGCGACCAGCGCAGGCGGCTCGCCCCAGGTCAGATATTTGTCGACGGTGTCGACCGCGACGTCGATGCCGGCATCGGACGAGCCGCCAAAATACAGCGGCGGCCGCGGCGCCTGCACCGGCGGAAACAAGAGCTTGCTGCCCTCGACATGGATATGCTTGCCCTCGACGTTCACCGTCTTGCCGGCGAGCAGGTCGCTATAGACGTTAAGGAATTCGCGGGTGACCTCGTAGCGCTCGTCATGGGACAGGAAGATGCCGTCGCCCTTGTTCTCGACGGGATCGCCGCCGGTGACGACGTTGACGAGGAGCCGGCCATTGCTGATGCGGTCCAGCGTCGCGGTCATGCGTGCCGCAACGCTCGGCGATTGCAGGCCGGGGCGGACCGCCACGAGATAGCGCAGCCGCTCGGTGAAGGGCGCGACCGAGGACGCAACGATCCAGGAATCTTCGCAGGATCGCCCGGTCGGCAGCAGCACGCCGAAATAGCCGAGCTGATCGGCGGCCTGCGCGATCTGGCGCAGATAGTTGAAGTTGACCTCGCGGCCGCCGATTCCGGTGCCGAGATAGCGGCCGTCGCCGTGGGTCGGCAGGAACCAGAGAATGTTGGGGTTGGACTGCTTGCTCATGGTCTTGCTCACGATCCTGACTTCCGAGCGACGTCGGAGATCTTGATGGATTTGGGGATGAGGCCCAGCGCGAAGAACGCGTCGGCCACCTGCTGCTGGTCGGCAATGACGGCATCGGTGATCGGCTTGATGCCGTAGGACTGCCGCTTCAAAGCCACCTCGACGACGGGCACCGAGAGACCGATCGACGGCGCAAGCTGCTCGGCGACGGCATGGATGTCGCCCCTGGCCCAGTCGTCGACTGAGCTGAGCTCGGCGAGCACGGCGTCGACGATCTTCGGATGGGCGTCGAGGAATTTCTTGGAGGAGAAGTAGAACTGGTAGTTGGCGACGATGCCGGTGCCGTCCGAGAGCGTGCGGGCGCCGGTGGCGGCCTCCGCCGCGGCCTGGAACGGATCCCAGATCACCCAGGCATCGACCGCGCCACGCTCGAAGGCGGCGCGGGCATCGGCCGGTGCCAGGAACACCGGCTCGATTTCCGAATACTTCACGCCCGCCTTCTCCAGCGCCTTGACCAGGAGATAGTGGACGTTGGAGCCCTTGTTGAGCGCGACCTTCTTGCCCTTGAGGTCGGCAACCGATTTCAGCGGGCTGTCCTTCGGCACGAGGATCGCCTCGCCCTTCGGCGCCGGCGGCTCATAGGCGACATACTGGAGCGGCGCGCCGGCGGCCTGCGCGAAGATCGGCGGCGCCTCACCGGTGTTGCCGAAATCGATCGCGCCGACATTGAGGGCCTCGAGCAGCGGCGGCCCGGATGGGAATTCGGTCCACACCACCTTGTAGCCGTCAGCGGCGAGCTTCGGCTCCAGGGTGCCCTTGCTCTTGAGCAGCACCAGCTTGCCGTATTTCTGGTAGCCGATGCGAACCACCTTGTCCTGCCCGTAGGACGTGCCGACGGCGGCCGCGACGATACCGATCGACAGCACGATGGCCGCAATCAGACGCTGAATGATACGCCTCATGTCTAGACCTTTTGAAATGGGGAGATTGGTCGGCACGGTCAGGCTGCCGGGTTGCGCCAGACGATGTCGCGGATGACGATCGGCTTCGGGATCAGGCCGAGCTTGTAGAAGCGGTCGGCGACACCCTGCTGGGTCACGACGATGTCGTCGGTGACCGGGCCGACCACGAAATTCGCGCGGTTGGCGGCCAAGGTCTGGATGTCCAGCGGGACACCGGTGATCGCGGCCAGCGATCTGGCCACCTCGTCGCGATGCTGTTCGGCCCATTTGCCCGCCGCGGTCGTCACATCGACGATCTGTTGCAGGATGGACCCATGGCTCTTCGCGAACGCGCGGTTGGCGATGTAGAAGGAATTGGTCTTGGTGACCTCGCGCGAATTGATCAGGATGCGGCCGTTCTGCTTGGTCTCGCCGATCGCAAAGTACGGATCCCAGATCGCCCAGGCCTCGATGCTGCCATTGGCAAAGGCGGGCCCCGCATCCGGCGGCGTCAGGTAGACCGGCGTGATGTCGGCATAGGTGAGACCCGCCTTCTCCAGCGTCTGCACCACGATGTTGTGCGCGCTGGAGCCCTTGGTGAAGCCGATACGCTTGCCTTTCAGATCGGCAATCGTGCGGATCGGCGAATCCTTCGGCACCAGGATGCCCTGGCCGTTGGTGATGGGCTGGCCGGCGGCATAGACGATCGCGGCGCCTGCGGCCTGGGCGAACACCGGCGGGGAATCGCCGACTGCGCCGAAATCGACGCTGCCGACATTCATGGCCTCCATCATCGGGGGACCCGAGGAAAACTCGATCCATTTCACGTCGATACCGAGCGGCGTGAAATGTTTTTCCAGAGCGGCCTGCTGACGCGCGATGACCAGCACGCCTGTCTTCTGATAGCCGATACGAATTTCCTTCACCGCGCTCTGCGCGTTCGCGCGCGATGCGAACGCGGCGGCGGCCGCGGTTCCAACGGACAATTTCAGAAAGTCCCGACGCTGCATTCCACACTCCCGGCCGCATGCGGCCGTCATTCATTCACTTCTCGAAAGATGGTGCGGTCTATCGGAGGTGTCGAGACGTGCGGAAAAATAGCGATGCGCGCACTGCGCGCGCGGCAGCACGCATGATTAATATTTCAGTCAGCGGAGCGAATGCAGCGCGAATTTTTTCCGCACGCGAATGTGACAATCGCAGGCTCAAACAAAAAATGCGAAAACAACCCCATGCACAGTAGCCAAGGTCTTGCTCCGAAAGCATTTCGTATTTCACGAAATTGACTTGACCCGTCGGGCAAAACAGTGGCAGGATGTCATCGTCGCAGCTGCTTCGGAGCTAATGCCACTGTACCGGCAAGTTCTGCAGCCCGCGGAACGCCCAGCCGCCGATCCGCACCTCCTCGTCATCGGCGATCTCGACCCGCCCGGCGCGCGCGAGCACCATGGGCAGCGCGACATCCGCGATCATGGCGCGCGAGGCCCAGGCGCCGGCGCAGAAATGCGGACCGGCGCCGAAGGCGACGCTCTTCGACGTATCACGCCGCACGTCGAACCGGTCGGCGCGCTCGAATTGCTTCTCGTCGCGATTGGCCGAGCCGAACATCAGGAATACGCGCTCGTCGAGCTCGAACGACACGTCGCGGATGGTCCAGGGCTTGGCGATGCGCCGCGGCGACATGCCGATCGGCGAGATCCAGCGGGCGTATTCCTCGAAGGCCTGGAGCCAGGATACCTCGCCGCGCAGGACCAGATCGAGCTGGTCGGGATGGGTGAGCAGCGCCCAGACCGTGCCGGCGATGGCCTTGCGCGGCTCGTTCTGGCCGCCCGAGATCGCGAGCTTGACGTTTGCGCGCACGCTCTCCATCGCCATGCCCGAGGCGAGCAGAACGCCGAGAATGCTCTGGTCCGGATTCTTGCGCATCACCGGCAGGATGTCGTCGATCGCGGCGTCGATGCCTGAGGTCGCCGCATGGCAGCGCGCCTCGACCGCGGGATCGCCGGCATAATTGGCGATGCCCTCGATCATGCCTTGCGACCACGCGTCCATGTCCGCGAAGCCGATATTGGTGAGGCCGGTGATCGACTTCAGGCATTCGCCGGAGAACGGCAGCGCGAAGTCGCGCATGAAATCGATCCGGCCCGGTTCGATTGCCTCGATGATCCGATCGGCATGGGCCTTAAACTGCGCGGTCCAGTGCGCCTTCACCGTCCTCGGCGACACCGTCGGAAACATCGCGCGGCGCTCGACCTGATGCGCCTCGCCGTCCTTTCGCATCATGTTGTGACCCATCAGCCGGTTCATCAGGCCCGCGGGCTGGTGGGACGAGAACACGTCGATCTGCTTCTCGGAGATCGAGATGTCGTCGCGGCTCGTCAGCAGCGTCGAGCCGAGCTGCGGCACGAAGGCGATCGGCGCCTCCTTGCGCATTTTCGCGAGCATCGGATAGGGGTCGGCCCAAAACGCGGCAGGGTCGATGTCGATGCGCGGCGCCGTGCTCAAGGGCGGTCTCTCCCGGCTTTCGTGTGCTTCGGGATAGACTAGCGAACTCCGCGGCCGGCGTCTGTCCCCAGCGATAGGGACGAAAGCAATTGGGACGCAGACCGGGGATCGAGGACTGCGTTACCGGGCCTCGGCGATCTTCGGTCCGGACGACGGCATCAGCGCGTTGGCTGCAGAGGGCCGGTTCGACGGCGATGCCGGCTCCGGGGATCGGAAGGCGGCGTCGGGCAGCGTTCCCTGGGATGGCCGGCGCGCAGCGCTTGCCGGCAGCACGATCACCTTCGCGCCGACCTTCACCCGCTCATAGAGGTCCGTGACGTCGTCGTTGGTCAGCCGGATGCAGCCGGACGACACCCGCTTGCCGATCGTAGCGGGGTTGTTGGTGCCGTGAATGCGATATTCGGTGTCGCCGAGATACATCGCGCGCGCGCCGAGCGGATTGCCGGGGCCGCCCGCCATGAAGCGCGGCAGATAAGGCTGACGCCCGATCATCTCGGTCGGCGGATGCCAATCCGGCCATTCGGCTTTACGGGCCACGGTCTGCTCGCCGGACCACGTGAAGCCTTCGCGGCCGACACCGATGCCGTAGCGCATCGCCTGCCTGTCGTTCAGAACGAAATAGAGGAATGTGTTGCCGGTATCGATGATCACGGTGCCCGGCGCCTGGCGGCTGGCATAGTCAACCACCTGCCGGGCAAAAACTCCGGGACCCTCGGCAGCCTTTGGTGGTTCGACCAGAGGCGCCGGGGCCGGAATCGGAGCCGGAGCTGAAGCTGGAGCCGGAACTGGCGCTGATGCATGAACCGGAGGTGCCACGTAAACCGGGCTTGACGATGCCCGCGCTTCCTGCGCGGACGGTTTCCGAACCGGTTGCACGCTCGCCGGGCGGGACAGCAAACCGTACCCCAATGCGGCCACGGCCACGGCGCCGATTGCCACTCTCGCGGCCATTGGGAGTGCGAGCGTCTCTGCCTTTCCACGCTTGGCCCGCTTGCTCATATCTTCCCCCAGGTCACCATGCCCAAGAGAGGTACCCAGCAAAATTTAAGAAACTTCGAAGCGATCGCGCCCAGGCTGGAACCGTCAGCGATGGTTAACGCCGCGACAGGGCGTCGAGCATAAGCGCTTCCGCTCAGGTGCACCGGCGCCTCACGCAGGGACGCCGCCCGCCTGCTGTCAGATCGTCACGCGGCTGCCGTCGAAACGCGTGAAGGAGAAGCCGTCGAACGGCTCGCGAAGGGTAGCGCGCTCGTCCCGCAACATGCAGATAGCCACCTCCTCACCGATCGCCATCGAGGCGGAGGCGTCGGAACGCCAGTGGATGCCCGCCCAATTCCGTCCGAAGCCGAAATTCACGGCGAGCTTGTTCAACTCTCCGCCGACCGTGAGCGGTGGCCCGTCATAGGGCACGAGCCTTGTCGGGTCAGCCGGATCGGGCTGCACCGGGTTGGCGATGACGCGGCTCTCGTCGAAGAACGCCTTCAATATGGTAGCCGTGACGGCACCAACGCTCGTGGCCCCGCCGGGATAGGTGGAGTGGAAGGGCGCGCCCTCCGGATAGGTTTGCGACAAAAGATAAGTGCCGTATTTGGCCTTGCTGCGAGCGAGGGCTTCCGATTTCAGGAAGTCATCATGCAGCGGGTAGTCGCTCACGCCATTGGCGAGGCGATGGTGCGCCAGAGCGCCGTAGGCTTCCGGTCGCACAGCCCGGTGCACGAAATACTTCTGCCAATAAGACGCGCGGACGGAGTTACTGATCCCCGTGGCGAGCAGTGCCTGGACGTAGGGCAACCCGAAGGAGCCACCACCAGGGCCCTGGGTTTTCGATTTCCGATACGGGTTCGAGGGGTAGGACACGGGCTCAGCCGGCGGATAGATCCCGGAGTAGCGCTTATCCGCTCCGCCTCCTGGGGTTGCAAGGAGCAGCGCTGCCGCCCACCCAAGTGCAGGACCCGCGTGGATATACTCTGCGAGATCTCTTGCTGTCGTGATGTATCGCGGTGTCGCGTCGAACTGCAACTGGCGCTTCGGTGCGGCGCCATTTTGGATCGCCAGCCACTCATCGTAGTCGGATAGGAATTCGCTGGCGGGCGACGCGGTACGAATTTGGGCGCTGATCCACTGTGTGGCATAGGGCGCGTCCCGGAGCAGGAACTGCGAGATCAACGGGCCGTCCAAAACACCTGGAGGCGTGACGGAGCGGCCCTTCGGGTCGCCTGCGTCGAAATAAAGCGCATTGGCGCGGAACAGCGTGCCGGGCGTGACCCGCCCCCCAGACTTCGGCCCTCGGAAATCGGCAAGCTTGTTGATCTCCTCTGTTGCTGCAAGCACATCCCGGTTGGAAGTGTCGTCGCGCAACTCGGTCAACGGGACATCACGAAGCAGGGATTGCCAATAGACCTCGACCGCCTCGCCGGCGCGCTCCGCACTCGCAAGAGCCGGTGCCGGAGGTATTCCAATCTGAGTAGGGTTTATGCCGCAGAGACTGACCGCCAGCGTGCCCAAGGGATTGACCAGTTTGCGAGTGCCGCCGAGCGGGATTTTCTCGAAATCGGCGGGATCGCCCGACTGGCAAGCAGTATAGAGAGCTTGCCATGCCTCTGGTGCCACTTCGCCGCGTTTGTCGTGCGGCAGGCCCCGTGAATCCGAACCTATCTTGTTGGTGTAGCGCGCCTCATCGCCATTTGTCGGGTGGGGCGCGACGGGAATTTTCTCGTTGTTGCTTGCGCAGACCCCGCGGACTTCGAAGGCGCGGCGCTTGAAAGCCGCGTCGAGCGGTCGCGAATCTGTGCTCACAGCCTGCGCCGCGGCCGGAGCGATTCCGGACACGCTCGACGTAGATGCAAGCACAGCGGCGCCAACCGCGATGCCGGCCCCGCCGAGCATTGAGCGGCGAGTGACCGCGGCGATCGGCAGGGGCGATGATCCAGGATTGCACTCAATGGAGATGGTGAGGTGGTCAGCCATGGAGGTCTCCTCCCTCGCGGGCAGCTTTTGGCATGATTGCGCCGTAGCCGTCCGGTCTCTTCCAGCTAGGGAAATTGCTTCACCTAGAGACTGAGAAAGGATTGACGCAGATCAATGGTGAGTCTGGCAGACTAAATGGTACGCCGATGGGGCCGCCGCATCCGCCGTGCCTTTGAACGACAAGTACCCACGGGAGCAATGACGCGGCCGTTGGATCAAATTGGGCCCTTGAGGCGGGGGATTGCTGCTTCCGCTCCACCCTGACAAGCCGACCTACTCAGACAGGTATGGAGCTAGGTCCCGGGCCCCCTCAGCATGTCGATCGCGTAGGCCCATACCGCCCGAGTTCGCTGCGGGTCACGAGCTAACCTCCAGCTCCCGGCCTCATCCATTCCCGAGGACGAAGAAATCTACATCTTGTCGATGATCGACGATACGCCGCCTTCGGACGCACCATCTTTGGCAGCGGCAGCGACAATCGCGGGGATGACGTCCTCGGCACGATCGACCACAATGGGTTGAAGCAGGTGGTCTCGATGAAGAAAACCCGCGCTGCGTATGTGGTCCAGCATCGCCATCATAGGCGCCCAAAAACCCTTGATGTTCACCAGGACCATCGGCTTACGGTGCTGCCCAAGCTGGGCCCAGGTCATGATCTCCACGATTTCTTCGACGGTACCGATACCGCCCGGAAGCGCCACGAAGGCATCGGAACGCTCGAACATTCTGTGCTTGCGCTCGTGCATGGTGTCGGTGATCGTCAAGTCTTCGAACATCCCGAGCGCATCCGTCGTCGTTTCCCAGTTCGTGAGAAATCTCGGGATGATCGCGCCGACCTTGCCGCCGTGATTCAGTGTGCCGCGAGCGACCGCGCCCATCACGCCATGGGTGCCGCCGCCGTAGATCAGCGTTAGGCCCGATGCAGCAAGTGCGTGTCCCAATCGTTCGCCTGCCTCAACGTAGGCAACGTCGTGACCGGGCGAGGAACCGCAATAGACGCAAACTGCTTCAATCTTGCTCATGTCGGGGATAGACGCGATGACCGCCATTGCGTCAAGCTTGTTCTTGCTCGCCGCAGTCCGCTTTGGGTCACAAACGGGTCACGCAGAACGAGGACAGAAGACGACCTGCCAATCCGCTCCATCGGGCTGCCCGTTTGACTACACCACCACCAGCACCGGCACGCTTCCGTTAGCCAAGACCTCTGATGTCTGACTTCCCAGGAAGAGCCTCTTGAGTCCGCGGCGCCCATGAGACGACATCACGATCAAATCGCATCCCCTGGACTTGGCAGTTTCGACGATCGCGGTGGCGGGATGGGCGTCTGGAATGTGCAACAGTTCAGCAGATACACCGGACTGCTCCGCTACAGTTCGGGCCTCATGGAGAATTTTGCTCGCGCCTTCTCTCTGAGCGGCATTGAATTTATCCATTTCCTCCTGCGTGGGAATGTACCCTCCGGCGTGTCCGCTTCCATAGTCGATGTACATCCCTTCAGTGACGGTGATGATTGTCGCTCTGGCGCCAACGGCCTTTGCCAGGGCAATGCCATGCTTCACGCCCTTGTTCGCGACTTCTGATCCATCCGTGCTCAAGAGAATATTGGCGTACATTACGTTCTCCCTTTTTGGTTGAACCATCAGCGCACCAAACATATCCGTTGTACAGCGGCAGTCCACTCCCTCAGGGGGCGGTCGATATTCTTCAGGGATGCGCACTCGCGGAAGGCCGCTATCCAGTCGGAAGCGGATCGGGGCACCTCGGAACGGCTCAGGGGCCAATACGCGCATGCCTGATTTCACTCGATGACCAGCAACCCCCGCTTCTTGTCGCCGTCGAACGTATTGACGGCGTCGAACAGCCGCTTCCGCTCGACGAGCCATGGCTGGAAATCGAAATTGACATCGAGCACGAAAACGAGGTCCTCGGCTTCGAAATAGCCGCCAATTGGGGAATGGTGTCCGCTCCCGGCACCAAAAATTGGGGCGCGATCGAAATTCACGATGTAGCGTCGCCCCGGATCGTTCGAGCGACGGAGATGCTCCAGAAACTGCGTCTCACCGAGATCGCGCAAGATCGTAACTTTCCGGCTGGTGCGGGACTGGGCGACTTCGGCGAGCTCGTCGAGCGTGAGACCCATCATGCACACGCCTGTCCAGCAGCTCCACGTGCCGGCCAACACCTTGCCCTCCGTGGTTGCCGCCTCGCCAAGAGACCGGTACGCATTCGCAACAGCGGCAGGTCCGCAGCGAGAGCCGTTCGATTGCCAATCGACGCGTCGTTGGAATGTGGCTGCCACGGGCAGGTGCCACGCCCGCTCCATGAGCTCAGGCGTACGCGTGACCGATGAAGCTATGGCTTCCGGGGGAACGTGCGATCGACTGACCACCAGGGCCCCGGCGCACACCAGGCCCACGGCGATTACCATGCTGCCGATGCTTACGCGGTGCCATCGCTTCATCGGTCAAAACCTCTGGTGGCAATGACGACATCGGCCGGCGAAATTATATTCGGAAGCCAACATGCAGGAAGCAGATTCCATGGGCGCGTCCGTTCGGGCTGAGAATACGAGCGCGTCGCCCGACGGGGCCGCCCGTTTGGGTCCAACAGGAAAAGTGACAGCCAACCGGACCCTTTTCCGCAGCATCCTCCGGACACGTATCGGCCTCGAGATCCAGATGCTAGATTTCCGGTCCCTACCGCATAGGAGGAACGACATGCCCGAGAGCGTCTACAAGGTCATTGAACTGATCGGTACCAGCAAAGACTCGTGGGAGAAGGCGGCCGCCAATGCGGTCGAGCAGGCTGCCAAATCTCTGCGAGATCTTCGCATTGCAGAGGTCGTCAAGCTCGATATGCAACTGGACGACAAGGGAAAAGTCGAGGCCTATCGCGCCAAGCTCAACGTATCGTTCAAGTTCGAGGGCACCTGAGCCTCAAGCACCTCGCCCTTGCGGGCGAGGATGGCTCCTTGGAAAAGACGCGTTGCGCGATCGGCCCAACCGAGGCTGTGGCCTATCGCGGAAGTTGGCACTGGTTTGACTGAGACCGATATGCTCTGATGCGAGGGAGCGTATGGCGCGTGGTGACCCCATGTACATGGTCATTCGCAAGTACACGAAGGTACGTTCGGTCGCGGACGCGGCTCGTCGCGCCAAGAGCGGCGTCGGTGAGATCCTGAGGCAATCCCAGGGATTTAGATCTTACCATGTGCTGGATGCGGGCGACGGTGTCGGTATCGCCGTGATGATATTCGATGACCGCGAGAGCGCCAACGCAGCGAACGCCAAGATACTGGCGTTTGTTCAGGCAAGTCTGCATGACCTCGATCTTGGGGTTCCCGAAATCACCAGCGGCGAGCTTTTGGTGGACATCGAGTCTGATGGGCCTTCCGGCATAAAGTAGGGTCGCCAGTTGCGTGGCGGGCGCGGCCCCTGCGCATGTCATCGACCCGATGTCACCCTCGCGTTTGCGACAATCGCGCCCGGGATCTGTCCGTGCCGCCGGCCAGACATTCGACCGCGGGTGCTTTTCGAGGAGCAACGACAATGAGGCAACACACCTTCGAAGCGCTTTCCATCACAGCGATCTGCAGGACACCGCTCGTGCTGCTTGGCACCGCGATGCCGCCACGAGATCCTGATGAAGACGACGAGGAAGAAGATGAGGACGAAGATGACGAAGGGGAAGATGACGCTGACGAACCGGCGGTCGTGCGCGAGCCGGACGAAGACTAGTTGACGCGTGTTCGGCAGTCGGCGCTATAATATCCCCCATGGGATGGGATGCGAAAGACATAGGGCTCCTCATCAGGCTCTGGTCCTCAGGACAGAGCGCGGCGGAGATAGCGCGTCGGCTCGGATGCAGTCGTAACGCGGTCTGCGGCATGCTGACACGTCAGGGGCTTAAGCGAGGCCACAAGCCGCCCACGGCAAGGCCCAAGATAAGGCCGCCCCCGAAGCTGAGGCCGACGTCGGCAGCGTGCGCCCGTCCAGTCGCAAAGAAGGTGTCGCGGAACGCAGCGGAGAGCCAGCAGCCCAAGCAATTCAGCAAGCAGCAGCTTTACGAGATGCTGGCTGAGGCGGTCAAAAATACTGGCTGAGAGATACCGCGAACGCCGTTGCGCTGCGGTCGGTGTCCGGCCCGGCTCGACGGTTCGGCTGTCGTGCACCTTGCACGTCTGCTTCGGGGGCAAAGAGTGACGGTTGGCAGGCCGTTCGGCAAAGGCAGCTCTGGGCCCAGAAGCAGACTCGCGAGCTCACGTCCTTCAGGTGTCCGGGATGCGGATCGATCCTTCGGCCAGCAAAAGGCCCCAACTCCAGGTGGTGAGTTGGGGCCCGTTGAGCAGTCTTGGGGAAGGCAGTCGAAGCCCTTGGGAGGGACGTAGAGAAACTCGGCAATCGACTAATTAACGCAAGCCTAGCAGTCGTCCCCCCGGCTGGAGCTCTTGCCACCGTTGCCACGGTAGACCGCGCCTCCGCCGGAATGCGCAATCGCATCCGAGGTGAGGGAGGTAGACAGGAGCACGGCGAGAGTTGGCGATGTCACAGCAGCGAACTTTCCGCAGGTCTTCAAAAATTCACGACGATCATCGTCCGATGTCGACATGGCAACCTCCGGGAGTGAGTTGCGATGAATACATCAAACGCCCGGAATGAATTAGATAAATTAAACTATGTTGGTTTAGCCGATCACAAGGTACTGCTGCGGCGCCTCGACGCACGATCATAAGCACCATGCGGTGATTAGTCCCTACAGTGCTTAATCAAAGAGAGTGCCGTGAACTCGCGGAGCAATGCCGCGCACGCGCATGAACATGGCGCGACAAAGCGGCGCGGCACTGCGATCCTCGTTTCCATCAGGGCGGGCCGGTCCGGTTGAGTGGCTCACCCCTTCCAGAACGCGCGACGCCCGGAAGCGGATCTTGCGGCCCTCGAGTCCCCTCAGTTCAGACCGTGCGGTCCCGAGAGCAGTCGCAGCACGATTCCGAATAATTCGTTCTGCGAGGAGATGCCGAGCCGCTCATAGGCGCGCTTGCGGTAGGTCAGCGTCGAATGCAGGCTGATGCCGAGTTCTTGCGAGATCGCTTCGGAGCTGAAGCCCAACAGGATGCGGCGGCAGACCTCCTGCTCGCGCGGCGTCAGCGCAGCCAGCGGCGCGCGCGTCGCGAACAGCGTCGCGAGATCGGGCGTCGGCTTCTCCTGAAAATGGCGCGCGACACTCGCCGCGATCGCCGGCGCGATCGCCCCGAGCCGCGCGCGCTGCGCGGCGCTGAAGCGGCCCTGCGCAGCGATGCGGTAGAAATTGACGTAGAAGCAGGTGTCGTCAGTCCAGATCGCGGTCGCGCATTTGTCGACGATGCCGGAATCCTGGAAGAAGATCTTCCGGTAGCGCGCGCCGTACATGCGCGGCGCGAAGGACGGCAGCATGATCGGCGCACTGCCCTCGCCTTCGAACAGCGCATCGCGGTTGGGGTCGGATTCGTGGAACTGGCCGGCATAGGCCGCGCCGAGGTCGCCGCCGATCGGGATGTTGCCGGCATCGAGCAGGCAGCGCGCAGCACCGGCGCGCGACAGCGAAAACACCATGCAATGACCGACATCGGCCTGCCGGCGCAGCGTTTCGATCAGGACGTTGGGGAAATCGGAGCGGCCGATCGCGAGCACCGCGGGCGTGACGTCGCCAGCCGGCGGACCAAGGGCTATCCCGTTGGGTCGCATCGTGTTCCTCCGCAAGACGTGCTTTTGCGAGAGGATAGCAGCAACGGGATATTGCCGGAAGCCATGGCATGAGCATCGCCGCCCCCGGCCGTAGGGCTGTTTCACACCATTCTGGGCGGTTTGCCCTCCGCGCCTCGTCCTTCATGCGACTGCCCCGCCGGGTCACTTCGCCCTGTGCCTGAAAGCAATCTCGCGCAGATGGCCGAGAAGCTTCGAGAGCCGCTTCAAGCGCTCACTTGAAAGGCTACAGAGAAGCATCAGCCACGTTGCGAGCGCGGCACACCACAGCAGGCTTTCCATTGCTCCGGGCATGAGGGCACCCTTTCAGAACAAGCCGTGACATAGAGGCGGACCAGGACTGCTCATTGAAAAACGCGAACGCTGCCGCGTCGAACGACGTCATCAGGCATCAGGCAGACGGGCCGCTCCGAAAATCGCCGCGGCCACGATCGTCTCCGCTGCCGATGATTTCACGCATCCGAGCACTTTCGGGCTGAAGGCTATTACGGTCGACTGAATTGCAATAGAGTCAATGCTGAAAGTCACAATTCCATTCCTGGGAATGATCCGATGGACAGGCTCGATGAACTTGCGACTTTCGTTGCGATAATGGAGGTCGGAAGCCTCGCAGGCGCGGCGAAGCGATTGAAGCGCTCGCCTCCCGCAATCACTCGTGCGCTTGCGGCACTCGAGGAAAGGGTTGGAAGACGATTGGTGGAGCGCACAACCCGGCGTCTTGCTCCGACAGATGCCGGCCGCCGCTTCGCCGAGCGGGCCCGCGAGCTGGTCAACGGCTACTCGACCGTCATGAGCCGACTTGTCGAGACGGAAGGGGCACCGCTGCACGGTCTCCTGCGAATAGCCGCCCCCACCATCTTCGGACGCCGTCATGTCGCTCCGATTGTGTCGAGCTTCCTTGACGCTCATCCGGCGATACGTATCGAACTCATCATGGGCGAAAGATCGCTCGACCTGATCGATGAAGGCATCGATGTCGCGATCCGGATAGGTCAGCCGCGCGACTCGCGCCTGGTCGTCAGATCCGTGGGGGCCGTCCGTCGCGTCCTGGTGGCGAGCCCCACCTACTTGCGCAACCAACCCGAGATTCGACATCCCCGGGACATAGCGAGGCACGATGTCGTGTTCTTTTCCGGATTTGCCGGGCCGACCGAACTGCGGTTCCAGAATCGAGGTCGCCTGCACACGGTTCGCGTGATGCCGCGCCTCATGACGACGGACCTCGACACGGTCATCGCCGCCGTGACGTCGGGCCAGGGCATCGCTCGACTGTTGTCCTATCAGGTCAATGCCGAGATTTCGTCGGGAAAGCTCGCGCGTCTTCTTCCGGCATATGAGCCGCCGGTCGTACCGGTCCAGGTCGTGACCCCGGGCTCCCGGCGCGCGGCCCCGGCTGTCAGGGCCTTCACGGATCACGCCGCTACCTCGCTCCGAACCCTGTCCGTCATCCGCGCGTGACTTCAAGGAAGCTGCGCGGGGTACGGCGCAACATCATGGCAAAGTGTCAGGTCGCGCCTAGCCCGCCGCCGCCTTCACTGGCGCCACGTTGATCGCGAGCTTGCCGTAGCGGTCCGTAAAAGCCTCGGTGTCGATCTCTTCCAGCTTGATCTCGCCACTCATCACGCCCTGCTTCCAGGCGGCTTGCGCAGGATCGTTCTGGAACTCCGGCATCACCTCGCGGCCGAACAATTCCAGCGATTCGCAGATGTGCTCGTGGCTGTTCTTGCCGGCCTGGTTGAGCAGGATGACCTGATCGATGTGCGAGGACTGGAAGCGCTTCAGTTTCTTCCGGATGGTCTCGGGCGAGCCGATCAGGCCGCCGCGCAACGCCGCCTCCTGCGCTTCCGGATTGTCGCGCTTCCATTTGTTGTATTCGTCCCACATGTTGACGGTGTACGGCGCGGGCCGCTGGCGGTTCTGCGAGGCGCCGTAGAAGCGCAGCGCGAACTGGAAGAAGGTGGCACCGTCGGCACGCGCGCGCGCCTCCTCGTCGGTCTTGGCGCACATGAAGAACGAGACCAGCGCCATGTTCGGGTTGATCTCGTAATCCGCGAGCTTGTGCAGCCGCTTGGTCATCGCATTGTAATAAGCGTGCACCCAGGCGTGGGCCGCGTCCGCGCTGACGAACTGGAAGCCGAGCGCACCGAAACCGTGGCGGCCGGCACGCTCGATGGTCGGCAGCTGCGAGCAGGCCATCCACAGCGGCGGGTGCGGCTTCTGCACCGGCTTCGGCACGACATTGCGCAGGGGGATGTCGAAATATTTGCCGTGATGCTCGCTGCCGGCGTCCTTGAACATCGGGAAGATCGCGGCGACGGCCTCCTCGAACACCTCCTTCTTGGTCTCCATGTCGCGGCCGAACGGGGTGAGCTCGGTGATCGAGGCGCTCTCGCCCATGCCGAACTCGCAGCGGCCGTTCGAGAGCAGGTCGAGCACCGCGACGCGCTCGGCAACGCGCGCCGGATGGTTGGTGGTGAGCTGGAGGATGCCGTGGCCGAGCCTGATCCTCTGCGTGCGCTGGCTGGCCGCGGCGAGGAAGGATTCCGGCGAAGGCGAGTGCGAATATTCTTCCAGGAAATGATGCTCGACGACCCAGGCATGGTCGTAGCCGAGCTTGTCGGCAAGCTCCATCTGCGACAGCGCGTTCTGGTAGAGCCTGAGCTCGTCACCGGCCACCCAGGGCCGCGGCAATTGGAGCTCATAGAAGATGCCGAACTTCATGGCGTCGCCCGCACTTATTATTGTTGAGAACATCTTAATGCGTGAGGCAGCGCTGTCCAGGCAAACGCAATTCCGCCGCGCGGCAGATCGCTCCTCTCCGCCGCGCGTGGCAATGAAAGCCCGATTCCGGCGCGCACTACAGGGTCCTGCCAACTCGACAGGTTGATCCAGATCAACGCGTTAGCGGTTCGAACGGATCTAAAGTGCGGCAAGGCAACGGCCCGGATGCCGTCCGATTCCCGATACCATTTCAGAGAGACCGAATATGTCGGCCCCTGACGACACGACTTCGCGCGTGCGCCGTAAGCGCATGGAGATTTTTGCGTTCCTGTTCCTGACTGCGGTCGTGATGCCCGTGCTCGCGGTCGGAACCGTCGGCTCTTACGGCCTCGGCGTCTGGATCTACCA
This sequence comes from Bradyrhizobium sp. 1(2017), assembly GCF_011602485.2. NCBI lineage: Bacteria > Pseudomonadati > Pseudomonadota > Alphaproteobacteria > Hyphomicrobiales > Nitrobacteraceae > Bradyrhizobium > Bradyrhizobium sp. 1(2017). Next base: position 6,880,810 of record NZ_CP050022.2, read on the forward strand.
GATGTTTGCCGGCCCGCCCGGCCCGCCGCCCCCGCATTGATTCCCAACCAGCGAAAGACAGGCATCATGGCCAACGCCACACTCAACCGCCGCGCCTTGATCACCGGCCAGGTTCTCAGCGCCGATCGCGTCATCGCGCCACCGGGCGCCGAGATCGCCAGCATCCTGGTGCAGGCGCGTCCCGAGCGTCTCGCCGAACTCGAAGCCGAGATCACCGCCTTGCCGGGCTGCGAGATCCACGGCCGCGATTCGCGCGGCAAGCTCGTCGTCGTGACCGAAGCGCCGGATAGCGGCAGCCTCGGCACCCTGCTCAACACCATCCAGTCGCTGCCGAACGTCTATTCCGCAGCGCTGGTCTTCCACGCCATCGAAACCGCCTAAGGCCGGAGAGCCGTCATGTCATCGCCCAAGCTCGACCGCCGCCAGATGCTCAAGCTCGAGGCCGCCGCCATCGCGGCCGCCGCCGCCGGCATGCCCGCTCCGGCGCTCGCCGCCAACCTCGTCACCGAACGCGACAACAGCGAAATGAAATGGGACAAGGCCCCCTGCCGCTTCTGCGGCACCGGCTGCTCCGTGATGGTCGCGACCAAGGAGAACCGCGTCGTCGCCACCCACGGCGACATCAAGGCCGAGGTCAATCGCGGCCTCAACTGCGTCAAGGGCTACTTCCTCTCCAAGATCATGTACGGCCACGACCGCCTGACCCAGCCGATGCTGCGCAAGACGGGCGGCAAATACGACAAGAACGGCGAGTTCACGCCCGTATCGTGGACCGAGGCCTTCGACATCATGGAGCTGAAGTGGAAGGAGGCGATCAAGAAGCGCGGCCCGAACGGCGTCGCCATGTTCGGCTCTGGGCAATGGACGATCTGGGAAGGCTATGCCGCCTCGAAGCTGTTCAAGGCCGGCTTCCGCACCAACAACATCGATCCCAATGCGCGCCACTGCATGGCCTCGGCCGTCGCCGGCATGATGCGCACCTTTGGCATCGACGAGCCCTCCGGCTGCTATGACGACATCGAGGCGACCGATGCCTTCGTGCTGTGGGGCTCCAACATGGCGGAGATGCACCCGATCCTGTGGACGCGTCTGGCCGACCGCCGGCTCTCTGCGCCGCATGTCCGCGTCGCCGTGCTCTCGACCTTCGAGCACCGCTCGTTCGACCTCGCCGACATCGGCATGGTGTTTGCGCCGCAGACCGACCTGTACATCCTCAACGCCATCGCCAACCACATCATCAAGACCGGCCGGGTCAACAAGGACTTCGTCGCCAGGCATACCGTGTTCAAGCGCGGCCAGACCGACATCGGTTATGGCCTGCGGCCCGAGCATCCGCTACAGAAAAAGGCGACCGGCGCGGCGAAACCCAACGACGCCACCGACATGAGCTATGACGAGTTCGTCAAGTTCGTGTCAGAGTACACGCTGGAGAAGGCCGCCGAAATGTCGGGCGTGCCGCTCAACCGTCTGGAAGCGCTTGCCGAGCTCTACGCCGACCCGAAGACAAAGGTGGTCTCGTTCTGGACCATGGGCTTCAACCAGCACACCCGCGGCGTCTGGTGCAACAACCTCGTCTACAACATCCATCTTCTGACCGGAAAGATCTCCTCGCCCGGCAACAGCCCGTTCTCGCTGACCGGCCAGCCTTCGGCCTGCGGCACCGCCCGCGAGGTCGGCACCTTCTCGCACCGCCTGCCCGCCGACATGGTCGTGACCAACAAGGCGCATCGCGATCACGCCGAGCACATCTGGCAGCTGCCCGAGGGCACCATTCCCGACAAGAACGGCGCGCACGCCGTGCTGCAAAGCCGGATGCTGAAGGATGGCCTGATCAACGCCTATTGGGTACAGGTCAACAACAACCTCCAGGCCGGTCCCAACATCAACGAAGAGGCCTATCCCGGCTTCCGCAACCCCGACAATTTCATCGTGGTCTCGGATGCCTATCCGACCGTGACCGCGCTCGCCGCCGACCTCATTCTGCCGACGGCGATGTGGGTCGAGAAGGAAGGCGCCTACGGCAATGCCGAGCGGCGCACGCAGTTCTGGCACCAGCTCGTCACCGCGCCCGGCGAGTCGAAGTCCGATCTCTGGCAGCTCATGGAATTTTCCAAGCGCTTCAAGATCGAAGAGGTCTGGCCGGAGGAGCTGATCGCGAAGAAACCGGACTATCGCGGCAAGACGCTGTTCGACGTGCTCTACAAGAACGGCCAGATCGACAAATATCCGACCTCGGAGATCGAGGCCGGCTACGCCAACGATGAAGCGAAGGCGTTCGGCTTCTACGTGCAAAAGGGCCTGTTCGAGGAATATGCGCAGTTCGGGCGCGGCCACGGCCACGACCTCGCGCCGTTCGACACGTACCATCGCGAGCGCGGCCTGCGCTGGCCGGTCGTCAACGGCCAGGAAACGAAGTGGCGTTTCCGCGAGGGCAGCGATCCCTACGTCAAGCAGGGCACCGACGTGCAGTTCTACGGCTTCCCCGACGGCAAGGCGCGCATCTTCGCGCTTCCCTTCGAGCCGGCGGCGGAATCGCCCGACAAGGAATATCCGCTCTGGCTCTCGACCGGCCGCGTGCTGGAGCATTGGCATTCCGGCACCATGACGCGCCGCGTGCCCGAGCTCTACAAGGCTTTCCCCGAAGCCGTTTGCTTCATCCACCCCGACGACGCGCAGGAGGCGAAGCTTCGCCGCGGCGACGAGGTGAAAGTGGTCTCCCGCCGCGGCTTCATCCGCGCCCGCGTCGAGACGCGTGGCCGCGACCGGCCGCCGCGCGGCCTCGTCTTCGTGCCGTGGTTCGACGAATCCAAGCTGATCAACAAGGTGACGCTCGACGCCACCGATCCGATCTCGCTGCAGACCGACTTCAAGAAATGCGCCGTGCGCATCGAGCGGGTGAACCTGTCATGATGAAACGATTTGGTATCGCCCTGCTGGCGGTCGCGATCGCCACGGGCGCGAGCTCGCTGACGGCGCAGACGGTGAATTCCGGCCTGCGCGGCCCGACCCCGCTCAACGACGAGGGTCCGGCGCCGCCGATGCTGCCGAACCGCAACACCGCCGAGAAGGAGGTGCGCAACTATCCGGAGCAGCCGCCGGTGATCCCGCACAATATCGACGGCTATCAGATCGATCTCAACGGCAACAAATGCCTGTCCTGCCACGCGCGGGCCCGCACCGCGGAATCGCAGGCGCCGATGGTCTCGATCACGCATTTCATGGACCGCGACGGCCAGTTCCTCGCCTCGATCTCGCCGCGGCGCTTCTTCTGCACCGAATGCCACGTGCCGCAGAACACCGCCAATCCGCCCGTCAGCAACGACTTCGTCGACATCGACACGCTGCTGTCGCGCGCAAGTCCGGGTGGCCGGCGATGACGACGACCGCTGACGGGCCCAACGCGGAGCTGAAGGCCAAGCGCGGCTTCATCGCGCGGAGCTGGGCTTTCGTGCTCGAGCTCTGGCAGGTGCTGACCCGGCCGAGCTCGGTGTTCGCCCTCGGCACCCTGGTGCTGGCCGGCTTCGTTGCCGGCGTGATCTTCTGGGGCGGCTTCAACACGGCGCTGGAACTGACCAACACCGAGAAATTCTGCACCAGTTGCCACGAGATGAAGGACAACGTCTACGCCGAGCTGAAGTCGACCATCCACTTCACCAATCGCTCCGGCGTGCGCGCGACCTGTCCAGACTGCCACGTGCCGCACAACTGGACCGACAAGATCGCGCGCAAGATGCAGGCCTCCAAGGAGGTCTGGGGCAAGATCTTCGGCACGATCGACACCAGAGAGAAATTCCAGGAGCACCGCCTCGAACTGGCGGCACATGAATGGGCGCGCTTCAAGGCCAACGATTCCCTGGAATGCCGCAACTGCCATAGCGCCGATTCCATGGACATCACAAAACAGTCGCCGCGGGCCTCGGTGGCGCACCAGCGCTTCCTGTTCACGAAGGAGAAGACCTGCATCGACTGCCACAAGGGCATCGCCCACCAGCTGCCCGACATGCGCGGCGTTCCCGGCTGGCAGTAGGTTGGCCCGGCCGCTTGAATGAGCGGTGCGAATGGTTAGTTTTGACAGGTCGCGAATCGCCTCGTTTCGCACCTCTCAAGACAGACATGGCCACCTTCACCCCGCATCAGGACGCCGCGCTCAAGGCCGTCGGCGACTGGCTGAAAGCAAAGCCCGGCCGGAACGGCACGCCGCCGGTGTTCCGCCTGTTCGGCTTTGCCGGCACCGGCAAGACCACGCTGGCGCGGCATATCGCCGAGGGCGTCGACGGCGAGGTGAAATTCGCCGCCTTCACCGGCAAGGCGGCCCTGGTCATGCGCAACAAGGGTTGCGACGAGGCCTCCACCATCCATTCCCTGATCTACCGTGCCCGCGAATCCGGCGAGGAGCAGCCGAGCTTCGAATTGTGGGACGACGCGCCGGCCTCCAAGGCCAAGCTGATCGTGATCGACGAATGCTCGATGGTCGACGCCGAGCTGGGGCGCGACCTGATGTCGTTCGATTGTCCGCTGCTGGTGCTGGGCGACCCCGCGCAGCTGCCGCCGATCCAGGGCGGCGGCTTCTTCACCAATTCGGAGCCGGACGCGATGCTGACCGAGGTGCATCGCCAGGCCCAGGACGATCCGATCGTGCGGATGTCGATGGACGTCCGCGAGGGCCGCGAGCTCGACATCGGCCGCTATGGCGAGAGCGAGGTGGTGTCCCGCAAGGAGCTCGACCCCGACCGCGTCATGGGCGCCGACCAGGTCCTGGTCGGCCGCAACAACACGCGACGCGCCTACAACATGCGCGTCCGCCAGCGCCAGAACATCGAGGACACCTTTCCGGTCGCCGGCGACAAGCTGGTCTGCCTGCGCAACAACCGCAAAAAGGGCCTGTTCAACGGCGGGCTGTGGCGCGTGAAGTCGCGCAACACCTCGCGCTCGAAATCGCGCATTCTCTCGATGCGCCTGTCGCCGGACGAGGACTTTGGACACAAGGTGACCAAGGTCTCGGTGCGCGCCGACTGCTTCGAGGGCGGCATCGAGCAGATCGCCTGGGAGCAGCGCAAGCCCTATGACGAATTCGACTACGGCTACGTTCTCACCGTGCACAAGTCGCAGGGCTCGCAATGGGACGACGTCGTGCTGTTCGACGAGAGCTTTGCGTTTGGAGAGTCCAGGGCGCGGTGGCTCTATACGGGCATCACGCGGGCGGCGAAGCGGCTGAGTATTGTGGTTTAAGCGTCGATGCTTTGGTGATACCGCGGCCTCAACCTCCGCTCGTCGTCCCGGACAAGCGAAGCGCAGATCCGGGACCCATACCCACAGGGAGAAGTTTGGCGAAGACTCGGAGTGGGAGCTCTGCCCCACACTTCTCCCTGTGGGTATGGGTCCCCGCGTTCGCGGGGACGACGTCGGTTATGAGGGGGCGCAGTCGCATCCCACACACGCGCTCCTCACTTCCCCGCCACGAAGTAAAAATCCTCACGTCCCGGCGGCGAGCCATATGTGAACGGCTGCTGCTCGTGCTTGGTGGCGGCCCAGACGTCGTCGCGGATGATGTCGAACAGCTTCCGGATCTCGACGCGCGGCTGCTTGATCTCGCGGGCGAGCGCGGTGGCGAACGGGCTGTTGGCGCTGCCGTCGCCGTCCATTGCGGTCTCGCCGTGCTTGGCAGCGTAAACCACCATGAAGCCGGCACCGGGCTCGATGTTGGAAAAGCCCTTGTCGACCAGCTTCAGCGCCAGCGTGCGCTGCATGGTCGGCGCGAACGGATTGTCGCGGCAGGCATCCAGGACCACGAGCCGCATCTTTCGTGCGGCGCCGACCGCGGCGATCACCTGCTCCAGCGCAACCGCCTGGGTCTCGGCGTCCCTGTCGGCTGCGAGCTTGGCGTCGACCGGAACGAGATAGTTGACCCCGCCGATCTCGAAACCATGGCCGGCATAGTAGACCACGGCCCAATCCGCCTTTTCCGCCTCATTGGCAAAGGTCTGCAAGGCCTCGAAGAACTTGTCCCGGGTGAGGTCGCTGACGGATATCACGGTCTGGAAGCCGACGTCGCGCAGCACGCCGGCGATCAGTTTGGAATCGCGCGGCGGGTTGGGCAGGGCGTGGACGTTCTTGTAGGCGCCGTTGCCGATCACCAGCGCGACGCGGCGCCCGGCGGGCGCGCCGCCCGGCGTTTGCGGCGTCAGCGCGGCGAGCCGCTCCTGTGCGACGGCGCGGGCGCGGGCGACGTCGATCTCGTCGAACCTGGTCAGCGAATAGGCCGCGGCGCGATAGTCGGCGCGGGCCTGCGCGAGATCCTTCCTGCGCTCGTAGATCTGGCCACGGCCGGAATGGGCGCGGACATTGTTGGGATTGATCTGGAGGGCGGTGTTGTAGTCCTTCAACGCGGCATCAAGGTCACCCTTCATCATGTTGACGTCGGCGCGGTTGTTGATCGCGAATACGTTTTTCGGCTGCCGCTCGATCAGGCCGTTGCAATCGGCAAGGGCCTGCGGGTACTTGCCCATCATGCCGTAGGTGATGCAGCGGTGGCCGGCGATCTGCGGCGCGGCCGGATCGATCTTCTCGGCCTCCGCGAAGTCGGCGAGCGCGCCGTTGAAATCCTTCATCAGCGTGCGCACGCGGGCGCGATTGGTCCAGGCGAGCAGGAATTTCGGCGTGTATTTGATGGACAGGTTGAAATCGTCGAGCGCGCTTTGCAGCGCGCCCCGCCGCAGCTGGATGACACCGCGATTGTTGTAGGGGACGCCGTAGGTCGGACGCTTCTGGAGCGCGAGGTTATAGTCGGCCATCGCGAGATCCTCCTTCCCGCTGCGCTCATAGGCGAGGCCGCGCAGATTGAGGGTCACGACATAGTCGGGATCGAGGTCGAGCGCCGTGGACAAGATTTCGATCGCGTGCACGTAGTCGCGCTTGTTGAGCAGCGCGTTGCCGCGAACGGACAGCGCGATCGCCTTGTCCTTGCCGGCGAGGCGGTCGGCACTGAGCAGATTGTCGCAGGCCGTTGCGCGAGCCTGCGCATCCGCCTGGCGGTCGCGGCAAATGGCCAGGTCGTCGCCGGCTTGCGGATCGGCCGCGGCCATCGACGCAGAGGCGGCGAGGACGACGAAGGTCAGGGAAACGACGCGCAGCATGTTCTCAGGCCAGCTCCAGCCACCACGTTCTATTGTCGATCATCGGTTACGCCGGTTCATCTAGCGCGGAGTTCCACATCCCGCCAAGCCGGCCTCTGGCCTCTCGCCGCGCCATCCCGGGTCTGCTCACGGCGTCGTGTCCGCCCCGGTGTAACAATCGCCGGCCGCGCCCCGTATCTCGGACGATGCGAAAACCCGCCGGGCAGGCTGTTCGCCCGGTCGCGGCCGCCATAGACTGTCAGACCTAGCGAAAGAGGATCGCCATGCGCCGACCTGCCATCCTGTCCCTGCTCGCCGCAACCGCCGCCATGACGCTGGCCTTTGCCATGCCGTCCCGGGCCGCAGAGGATGCGGTCGTGATCCCCGCCCCCGCCACGGATGCAGCGCCCGCCAGCGGAGTCCAGACCGCTGTCATCGCCGGCGGCTGCTTCTGGGGCGTTCAAGGCGTCTTCCAGCACACAGCGGGCGTCGTCAACGCCGTCTCCGGCTATGCCGGCGGCACCAAGGCGACCGCCGACTACCAGACTGTCTCGAGCGGCCGCACCGGCCACGCCGAGGCCGTCGAGATCAAGTACGACCCGAAGAAGATCTCCTACGGGAAGATCCTCCAGATCTACTTCTCGGTGGTGCACGACCCGACGCAGCTCAACCGCCAGGGCCCTGATGTGGGCCCGCAATATCGCTCGGCGATCTTCACCACCTCCGACGAGCAGAAGAAGGTGGCGGAGGGCTATATCGCCCAGCTCAACGGCGCGAAGGTCTTCAACAAGCCGATCGTGACCAAGGTCGGCGCGCTGGAGGCGTTCTATCCGGCGGAGGCCTATCACCAGGACTATCTGACGCTGCACCCGAACCAGCCCTATATCGCCTATAACGACATCCCCAAGGTCGAGAACCTGAAAAAGCTGTTCGCGGATAATTACATCGAGAAGCCGACGCTGGTGAATGCCAGCAAGGCCACCAACTGATCACGAGAGAAACGGGAGACCCATGCCCGACACCAAGACGAAAACCTCAGACGACAAGGTCATCAAGAGCGAAGAGCAGTGGCGGCGCGAGCTGACGCCGATGCAGTACGCGGTGCTGCGCGAGAAGGCGACCGAGCGTCCCTTCTCCGGCGAGTATGAGCACGACCACCGCGCCGGCACCTATGTCTGCGCCGGCTGCGGCAACGTCCTGTTCGAGTCCGATGCCAAGTTCGATTCCGGCTGCGGCTGGCCGAGCTTCACCGAGCCGGCCGTCGAGAGCCATATCGACGAGGAGCGGGACGTCAGCCACGGCATGATCCGCACCGAGGTGCTGTGCTCCAAATGCAGCGGCCATCTCGGTCATGTCTTTCCCGATGGTCCCGGGCCGACCGGCCTGCGCTACTGCATCAACTCCGCCGCGCTGAAGCTCGACCCGAAATAATTCCGACGGCGCCTGACCTCGCGCCGGGTTCCGCCATGGAACCCGGCGCGATGATGTGCTTTTCTCTCGTGGCGGCATGGCCGATCCTCGCTTTCGGCGTGCCGCCAGGGAGGATGCCATGACACTCGGGACCATCCTGATCATCCTGGTCATCATCTATCTGCTGGGCGGCCTGTCCGGCCGCTTCGGCGGCTATGGCTATGGCCTCGGCCATTCCGGCATGGGGATCGGCGGCGTCGTGCTCGTGGTGCTGATCGTCCTGCTGCTTGTTGGCAAAATTTGAACCATATAAATCATTGAAATAATTCGATTTTCCGCCATTGCGGGGCTGCCATGCGCGGATTCATCATCTCGCATCGCGGGGGTCGCATTTCTGTCAAAACGGCCTATATTAGAGGGCAGAAATGACATGTGCGGCGGGCCCGCTCGATGGCGGCCTTTGCCCTCCCAAACCCCACGCGCTTAAAGCCCCAGAGAAGATCACGAGGTCTTTGACCATGCGTCCACTGCGTCCGTTCAACTTCAACACCTCCGCCGAACTCTTCCCCGCCGCGATCCGGAAGAAGAAGCGCGCGGGCTTTACCTATCGCCGGTTCGGCACCGCGGCCGAAGCCGTGCAGTTCGCGATGGAGCAGTTGCCGACGGATTCGCTGAACGGCGCCTATCTGCAGGTCGAGGAAGCGCGCTTCGACCAGAACGGCATCCGCTCGCTCTATGAGAGCGAGGCCTTCCCGCTGCCCCGCCGCCGCAAGCCGGATACCGAAACCGACGCGGACGCGGCGTAAGGTCTCGCGAAAACTTTCGATGTGCGCAGAAGGCGCGATGGCCGAAAGGTCGTCGCGCCTTTCGTGTTTTGGGCTTTGAGGCTTTCACATCGTCATGGCCGGGCTTGTCCCGGCCACCCGCGGCACGACAGCCGGTCAAACGCTTTCACCAAATGCTTGCAGGAGCAGCCTAAATCCGCGGCTGCTTCTCCAGCCAGCGCTGGAGCAGGCGCACATTGCGCATGTTGGCGCGGAACATGACGTCGAAGGCGTCGCCCGCAAACGGCACCAGGCCGAACACGCCGTCGACCGCGACATTGCCGAGCATGCGCGCCGTGATGTACCAGGGCGCGCCGAGCGCCCTCGCCTCGCGCACCAGCCACAGCGAGATCGCAGTGGTGATGATGTCGCCGACGACCGGGATCAGGCCGATCAGCCCGTCGATGCCGTAGCGGATGTTGGTGCCGGGCAGGATGAAAGCGACGTCGAGCAGCTTTGCGATCGCCTCGAGCCGCGCGATGCGCTGCTCGCGCGTCAGATTGCCGAACGGATTACCTTGCCCGAACTCGAAGCGAAACTCGCGAAATCCCTGCTCCAGCGTCTCGGGGCGGATCTCGTGTCCCTCCTGATCGATGATCGGTCCACGCGCCTCCCTGCCGGAGAAAGTCGCACGCGAGCCGCTCGCCGAACGGGATCGGCGCGGGGCAATGATATCGTCGTCGGACATGGTCATGGTCTCTAGGGAACGCGCCGCGGCGGCGGAGGTTGCTGCGCCGCGCCCGAAGGTCGCGCGCTCAGGTCGGCGCCGCCACCGCCGGCGGCTCGTCGACATATCTATGTACGAGCCAGGACGAAATCACCGCCGGCACGAACCCCACGAGGCCGTACAGGATGAACTGCACCGCGCCCGAATCCGGGCCGCGCGAGCTATAGGTCATCGAGGCCAGGATGAAGGCGAACAGGCCGACCAGGATCATCCGCACGACCGGGCCGATCCGCCTGATATGGACCAGGATGTCGTCGACCGCGCCGATCATCAGCGCGGGCAGGAAGCCGAACAGATAGCTGTATTGCAGCGTCTTGAAGAACACCGCCAGCAGCTTGCCGACCTCGCTCAGGCTGGTCTGGGTCCAATAGCCGGACTGATAGGTCGTGGTCAGCAGCAACAGAAACCCGCCGACGAACGGGCCGACCAGCGCAAACACCAGATAGCGTTTCATCGCATCCTCTCAACTTCGCCAGCTTTATAGCAGCGCGGCGGGAACCTTGAATAGCCGGGCGCTGACCTCCCCGAGGGGAACAAGTGGCAAGGCGACGAGTTCATGCAGGACCTGAATTTATCCCTGTCAGATTGGAGCCCGCCGATGGCCCGCAAATTTCTCCTGGCGACGATCGCGCTGGCAGCCCTGACCGGTCTGTCGGACGCGCCTGCTCTCGCCCAAGGCCACATGGGCACGCCGCAGGAGCAAAAGGCCTGCTCGCGGGATGCGCAGCGCTTCTGCCGCAAGGATCTCGGCAATGACATGGCGGTGCAAGGCTGCCTGCAAGCCAACCGCGCCAAGCTGTCGAAGTCGTGCAGCAAGGTGTTTCAGAGCCACGGCATGTGAGGACCGGCACCATCCCGGCGAATGGAGCGTGAAGCCATGTTGCGCGACGAACAGCTCTCGATCCTCAGGGACATCAGTCAATCCGTGGCCTTCGCCGACGACCGGCAGGGCAAGGTGGGACAGCTGATCGCCGACGGTTACGTGATGAAGGACGGCGACCTGTTCGAGCTCACCGCCAAGGGCGTCACCGCCGTCGAGGAACATGCCGCATCACTCGGCGCAAGCGATGTGGAACAAGCGAGCGCATCCCCGGATCGGCTGATGTGAGCGCGCGCGACGTGACTCGCGTGCAACAATTGCGAATTCCTTTGCACTGACCATTGCAGCCGCGCGCCAATGGCGCATACTTCGCTCGGGCGGCGCAGCACTTTTCGATTCGGGCATCAAGAAATCGAGCGACCACACGCGGGACCAGAGTTCCCGGCGTGAAGGCTGTGACATGCGGCAGATCAAGCCGCGTGCGGCGCCCCAAAAACCAAGTGGCTCAAGCCCAAGGGAAATCGGGGACCCATTCCGCATGACACGCAATCAGACCATCGCAACTCTCTTCGCCGTCGCCGCCAGCGCCATCGCTCTGCAGACATCACCCGGCCTCGCCTTCTCGTCCGAAGCGCAGCAGATGTGCACGGGCGATGCGATGCGGCTGTGCTCGAGTGAAATTCCGGACATCCCGCGCGTCAGAGCCTGCATGGTGCGGAACAAGGCGAATGTCAGCCCCGGCTGCCGCGCCGTGATGGACCGCGAAGCCACCGCGTCGCGCAAGCGGGAAGCGACGGCGCAATAGTCATCCGTCCGGGATGTCATTTCCGGGGCGGTGCGCAGCACCGAACCCGGAAGCTTTTCTCTCCGTCACGTGCTGCGCAAGGGATTCTCAGATGCGCAATTGCGCATCATAGCGCGTGCTTCGCACGCCCCGGAATGACAGCAGCAGCTCAGTCGCCCCACTGCGCGAAGGCGTCGTTGAAGGCGCGTTCGCCGGGGGCGCCCTTCTCGATAGCGATGATGGCGCGGCGCTGATTGGCGTAGACCAGCGGCACGTCGAACCACGAGCGCTCCTTCAGGAGCTGGACGTTGCGGGCGCGGTCGGCATCGACATTGGACAGGCCGACCAGGAAGAAGCCGTCGGTGACCTTGACCGCGAGGCCGGCGAGCGGCGTGCCGCGCGCCTGCTCGTTCGACTTCATCAGGATGCCCGGCACGTTGGAGACGCTGCCGCCCGGGAAATCTGGCGGCAGGATGAAGGTCAATTCCGCGGTGTGGCTGGCCGGCAGCGAGGAGTCGGTGTTGCGGCGGAACGACATCGTCATCTTGAACTTGCGGTCGGGAATCTCGATGTCGGCGCGCACGGCGACGTCGGCCTTCTGGTTGCCGGACGCCTTGATCGGCTCCAGCCGCCATACCACCGAGCCGACATATTGCTTGCCCTTCGGGTCGGACGGATCCTCGTCATAGAGCACGACCTTCTGCGCCACCGGCGCAACCGGCTGATCGGCCGAAGGCTGGCCGACGCGATCGGGAATCTTGGGCTTGCTCTGCGGCTGCGCCGGAGCCGGCGTGTCCGCCACCTGCGTCGCGGACGGCTTGAGGAAGCCGTTGACGATCTGCATCAGCTGCTTGCCCCAGAGGATGCCGGCACCGACCAGGATCAGGACGATGCCGACGGCGATCGCGCTCTTGAACGGGAAGGCGGAGCCGGTGCGGACGCGCTTCTTGGCGTCGCGCTCGGCCGCGACGCGCGGACGGGGCGACGGCGGCTGCGGCGTGTAGCGCTCGGCCTCCTCGACCGACTCGTCGTAGGAATAGGGCGCCTCGGCTTCGCCGGAGCGATTTTCCAGGCTCGGCTCCAGCCGGTCGAACTCCGGCGAGGGCGAGGGCACGTTGGCGTAGGTGCGGCGCGCGGCGCGGCTGGCCTGTGCGGCGGCGCCGCCGAGATCGTTGGCATCGGCCGTGATGTCGCGGAAACCGCGCACGCCCGGCGCCGATGGTGGCGGGGGCGGCGGGCCCATGTCCGGCGGACGGCGCCCGGCCGCACGATCGCGTCCGGCCGGAGAGGCCGGCGGCTCCGGCATCGGCGGCGGTGCGGACGGGCCGGGTTGGCGTGGAGCGTCGAAACGCGGCGCGCGCGGCGGCCGCGGCGCCTCGCCCTGGTCCTCGGTGCCAAGGGACGGCCGGTCGGCACGCGGCGGCGTCGGGGCCGGACGGGTGCGCGGCGGGGCCGGCTGGGATGCCGGAGCGCCACCCTCGGCGGCGCGGGCACTGGCCCGGCGGAAGGCATCGCCGCTGCCGCTGGGGCGGGTGCCGCCACCGGGGCGCGAGGCCTCGCGGGCACGCTGGGCGGCCTCCGATTCGACCTTGCGGACAGCCTCTTCCAGCGACAGCCGTTCGCGGGTGATCTCGGATTCGGAGAGCGGCGGCTGCACGCTGCGCAGCTGCGCGATCAGCGCCGTGCGCGCCCGCTCATAGAGCGCGCGACGGCTTTCGCCGGGAGCGTTGGGGTCCAGGGCGGCAATAGCGCGGGCGATCAGCGGGTAGTAATCAGCCATTTCTACTCAACTATACGCGCGTCCCGGTAAGATTTCGTTAAGCCTCAAACGGATTTTGCACCAGGATAGTATCCTCGCGTTCGGGGCTGGTGGAAAGCAGTGCGACCGGACACCCCACCAATTCCTCGATCCGGCGGACATATTTGATGGCCTGTGCCGGCAGGTCGGCCCAGGACCGTGCGCTGGCGGTCGGCTCCTTCCAGCCCTCGATGGTCTCGTAGATCGGCTCGACCCGGCTTTGCGCGCCCTCGCCGGCCGGGAAATGGTCGATCTCCTTGCCGTCGAGCTTGTAGCCGGTGCAGACGTCAATGGTGTCGAAGCCGTCGAGAATATCCAGCTTGGTCAGCGCCAGGCCGTTGATGCCGCAGGTCCGGACCGCCTGACGGACCAGCACGGCGTCGAACCAGCCGCAGCGGCGGGGACGGCCGGTGTTGGTGCCGAACTCGCGTCCACGTTCGCCGATCCTGCGGCCGGTCTCGTTGTCCTGCTCGGTCGGGAACGGGCCCTGGCCGACGCGGGTCGTGTAGGCCTTGCACAGGCCGAGCACATAGCCGACCGCGCCCGGCCCGAGGCCGGCGCCGGTCGCGGCCTGCGCCGCCACCGTGTTGGACGAGGTGACATAAGGATAAGTGCCGTGATCGACGTCGAGCAGCGCACCTTGCGCGCCCTCGAACAGCATGCGCTTGCCTTCGCGCCGCTTGATGTCGAGCAGCCGCCAGACCGTCTCGGCATAGGGCAACAGCTGCGGCGCCATCGCCATCAGCTCTTTCAGAATCACCGCGTTGTCGAATTCGGGCAGATTGAGGCCGCGGCGCAGCGCGTTGTGGTGCGCCAGCAAGCGGTCGATCTTGTGCGGCAGCGTCTGATGATCGGCAAGATCCATCAGGCGGATGGCGCGGCGGCCGACCTTGTCCTCATAGGCGGGTCCAATGCCGCGGCGCGTGGTGCCGATCGCGGTCGCCGCGCTGGCGGATTCGCGGTGCGCATCGAGCTCGCGATGCAGCGGCAGGATCAACGTGACGTTCTCGGCGACGCGCAGATTGTCGGGGCTGACATCGACGCCCTGCGACCTGAGCTTGGCGACCTCGTCGAGGAAGGCGGCGGGATCGAACACCACGCCATTGCCGATCACCGACAGCTTGCCCTCGCGCAGCACGCCGGACGGCAGCAGCGCCAGCTTGTAGGTCTTGCCGTTGATCACCAGCGTGTGGCCGGCGTTATGGCCGCCCTGGAAGCGGACGACGATGTCCGCCTGCTCCGACAACCAGTCGACGATCTTGCCCTTCCCTTCGTCGCCCCATTGGGCGCCGACGACGACAACGTTGGCCATTCGCGGGTAATCCCTGTTCAATCTGTCTCTAGGAGGCATGATCCTCGCGGAAAACCGGTGCCCACTCTTCCGGGATCATGCCTGCGCCCAGCCCAAGCGGCGGCCGGAGCCGCCCGCACGCAAGGCAGCCAACCGGATAAAGGAAGCAGCCCCTCTAGGCAAGCAAGAACGGGGCTTTTTCAGGGACCAAAGCCCGACCCAAGCCTTTGATATCCCCTGAAAATCCAGAAACCGTCGGGGAGGGCGCAACGGCTTCGACCAAAGCGTGAGACGACATGTCCGTCGCTGCATGGTCGCGATGCATCCGCCCCCCGTTGATGCCATCTCGATTTCCGTGTCTTTGAGCAAAGCTGGGCGATGTGCCGGGTCCGGACCCCCGGGCCGGAGGCCTCGGCGCATCCGCGGGGCCATAACGATCACAATGTCCGCCACCGGCCAGACCACCGGCACCGATACATCCGCTCACAGCTGGATCGCCAATCAGCCTTATTTGCTGCTCAGCATCACCGCGCTGTGCTGGGCCGGAAACGCCATTGTCGGCCGGCTCGCCGCCGGTCACATCCCGCCGATCACCCTCTCCTTCCTGCGCTGGTTCTTCGCCTTCCTGCTGGTGCTGCCGTTCGCCTGGAAGCATCTTGCGCAGGACTGGCCCGCGATCCGCGGGCGGCTCGGCCTGATGGTGACGCTCTCGATCACCGGCATCGGCGCCTTCAACACGCTGCAATATTGGGCGCTCGAGCATACCCAGGCGCTGAACACGCTGCTGCTGCAGTCGGCCGCACCGCTGGTCGTGGCGCTGTGGTCGCTGGCCATCCTCGGCGTCAGGCTCACCGCGGCGCAGGCGTTCGGCGTGCTGCTGTCGATGTGCGGCGTGCTCACCATCCTGCTGCATGGCGATTTCACCACGCTGTCGAACATCGAATTCAACAAGGGCGACCTCATCTTCATCGTCGCGCTCGTGATCTTCGCGCTCTATTCGGTGCTGACGCTGAAGCGTCCGCCGATGCACGGCCTGTCGTTCCTCGCCTTCACCTTCGGCTGCGGCGCCGCCTGTCTCATCCCGCTGGAGATCTGGGAATTGCTCGCGCGGCCCGTGATGAAGCTCAACGGACCGAACATACTGACCCTGTTCTACGTCGCGGTCTTCCCATCGACGCTCGCCTATCTCTGCTTCAATCGCGGCGTCCGCCTGATCGGCGCCAACCGCGCCGCGCCGTTCTTCCACGTCGTGCCGGTGTTCGGCTCGATCATGGCGATCATGTTCCTCGGCGAGCACCCGCAGATCTTCCATTTCATCGGTTTTGCACTGGTGCTGTCGGGCGTGTTCGTGGCGTCGCGGAAGCAGGCGACGTAGGCGTTAGGCACGCTGCTGCCTCTTCACCCCTCCCCCTCCTGGAGAGGGTTAAGAAAGGGCGCTCGCTATTTCACCTTGAACTTGCTGTAGGCCTCGCTGGTGGCAATGATCACATGCTCGGCGCAGCCGTTGACACGATGCGGATCGGCTTCACGCTCGTAGGCTTCCGACGTCATCATGTCGAGAAAGGCCGAGACGGATGGGTAGTAAACCAGCGCGACGAAATCCCAGTCGTTGCCCTGGTGCGGGCCGAGCGCGACCGCCTTCGCATCGCCGGTCCAGAGCAGCGTGCCGCCGCGCGCCCTGATCATCGGCACGGTGATTGCGCTGTAGCGCAGATAGGCGTCCCAGCCGGACCCATCGCCGTCGCGCGAGCGCGCATGGAAGCGCATCAGGTTCAGCATCACCACCGGCGCGTTCGAATCGAGCCGCTCCAGGCCCTCGATGTTCAACATATTAACCGCCAATGGCGCCTCCTCAGGGCTCGTCTGCATTGTAGCATTGCGACGCTGTGACTTGTGTCACGACGGCAATCCGGCGCAAGCTCGTATCGCACGCAAATGACGATCGCTTCGCCCGCGCCACCGGCCTCGAATCCGGCCAGTTGGCTCAACAACCAGCCTTATCTGCTGCTCAGCCTGAGCTCGCTGTTCTGGGCCGGCAACATCGTGCTCGCCCGCCATGTCGGCGCGCATGTGCCGCCGCTGATGGTGACCACGATCCGCTGGTTCGGCGTGTTCCTGATCCTGTTGCCGTTCGCCTGGCCGCATCTGAAGCGCGACTGGCCCGCCTTGCGCCGCAGCCTGCGCCTGATGCTGTTCCTGTCGCTGGTCGGCTTCGCCTTCAACAACGCGATCTCCTACTGGGCGATGCAATACACGGAGGCGCTGAACGCGCTTCTGATCCAGTCGGCAGGCCCCCTGTTCGTGGCGCTGTGGTCGCTGGTGCTGTTCGGCGTGCGGCTGACCGGCGCGCAATTCGCCGGCATCGCGATCTCGCTTGTCGGCGTGCTCATCATCATCCTGCGCGGCGATCTTGCCGCGCTCGCGAGCATCAGCTTCAACAGGGGCGACATCATGTTCGCCTCCTCGCTGGTGGCGTTCGGTCTCTACTCCGCATTCATCCCGCGGCGGCCGAAGATCCACCAGCTCTCCTTCCTCTCCTTCACCACCTGCTGCGGGGCGACGATGCTGCTGCCGGCCGCGATCTGGGAGGCGGCAAGCGGCCGCGTGCTGCAATTCGACGCGACCACGCTGGCGACGATGGGCTACATCCTGATCTTCCCATCGACGCTGGCCTATCTGTTCTTCAACCGTGGCGTGGCGCTGATCGGCCCGAACCGGGCCGCGCCGTTCTTTCATCTGGTGCCGGTGTTCGGCTCGGCCATGGCGATCCTGCTGCTCGGCGAAAAGCTCCAGCCGTTCCACCTGATTGGCTACGCGCTGGTGCTCGCCGGCGTCGTGATCGCCTCGCGCCAGGGCTCTGCGGTGAAGTAATTCCGCGGCGTGGACTCTGCGCTCTCGTGTCCCGGACGCGCTGCGGCACGCAGTGACGCTGCGCAGAGCCGGGCCCCGGTTTGCCGCAGCATGGGCCCGGCTCTGCAGCGCACCGCTGAAGAAGCGCTGCGCTGCGTCCGGGGCAAGCAACTCCCGCCTTCCGATTTCAACGAGGAGACGCTAGGTTTCCCGCCAACGAAAAAGAGGGAACGTCCAGACATGCTTTCAGCGTTGATTCGAAACCTGCGTGCCATCGGGGCGGCCGCGCTCTGCCTCGCCGCCGCATCCACGGCTCATGCCGACAATTATCCGAGCCGCAACATCACGCTGGTGCTGCCGTTCGCGGCCGGCAGCGGCACCGACACCACCACGCGCCTGATCTCGCAGCATCTGTCGCAGGCGCTCGGCGTCGGCATCGTCATCGAGAACAAGGCGGGCGCCAACGGCATGCTCGCCGCAACCTATGTCGCGAAGGCCGCGCCCGACGGCTACACGCTGCTGGTGACGACCAACACCACGCATTCGGCCAATCCCTATCTGCTCAAGAGCCTCACTTACGATCCAGTCAAGGATTTCACTCCGATCGCGCGCACCGGCGATCTGCCCTTCATGCTGGTCATCAATCCGGAAGTGCCGGCCAAGACCGTCGGCGAGCTCGTCGCCTATGGCAAGGCCAATCCGGGCAAGCTGAGCTACGCCTCGGGCTCATCCTCGGCGATCGTGTCGGGCGCGACCTTTGCGCACAATGCCGGGCTCGACCTGCTGCATGTGCCCTACAAGAGCTCGCCGCCGGCACTCAACGACGTCATGGGCGGCCGCGTCTCGATGATGTTCGTGGACATCCTGACCGGCCTGCCGCACGTCAACGGCAACGCGCTGCGCGCGCTCGCGGTCACCACCAAGGAGCGCACGCCGCTGGTGCCGCACCTGCCCTCGATGCAGGAGGCCGGCGTGCCGGATTTCGACATCTCGTCGTGGCAGGGCTATTTCGGGCCGGCCGGCATGCCGAAGGAGATCGTGACGCGGCTTAACGCCGAGATCAGGAAGATCGTCGAGAATCCCGAGATCAAGGCCAAGCTCGCCACCCTCGGCATGGACGCCTTCTCGGGCACGCCGGAGCAGCTCGGCACCTTCGTGAACGAGCAGCTCGTGCTGTGGGAGAAGCTGATCACGAACGCGAAGATCGAGAAGCAGTAGGCCGGTCTCGCGTCCCGGACGCGGCGCGGCATGCAATGACGCGACGCTGAGCCGGGACCCAGAATGCCGCAAGCATGGGCCCCGGCTCAGCGCACCGCTGAAGAAGCGCTGCGCTGCGTCCGGGGCACGAGATCTCGTAGGGTGGGCAATGCGTAGCGTGCCCACCGACAACATCAGCAGACTCAAAAAGGCAAAGGTGGGCACGACGCTTTCGCGTCTTTGCCCACCCTACGAATTCAGCGCAAGACTTACGCCGCGCGCACCTTGGCGAGGAAGCTGTCGACGGCGCTGCGCAGCGCGCCGGACTGATTGTCCAGCTCGCGGGCGTTGGTGAGCACGTCGGTGGCAGCATGGCCGGTCGCTTCCGCGGCCGAGGTGACGCTGCCGATATGGGCGTTGATCTCGCTCGAGCCGGCCGCGACCGACTGGATGTTGCGGGCGATCTCGCGGGTGGCTTCGCCCTGCTGCTCGATCGATGCGGAGATGCCGGCGGTGATCTCGCTCATCTCGGCGATGGTCTGGGTGATGCCGGAGATGGCCGTGACCGCGTCGCTGGTCGAGGTCTGCATCGCCGCGACCTGCGCGGAGATCTCCTCGGTTGCCTTCGCGGTCTGGTTGGCGAGCGCCTTGACCTCGGAGGCGACGACCGCGAAACCGCGGCCGGATTCGCCGGCGCGTGCCGCCTCGATGGTGGCGTTGAGCGCGAGCAGGTTGGTCTGCGCGGCGATCGAATGGATCAACTTGACGACCTCGCCGATCTTCTCGGCGCCGGTCGAGAGCACCTGCACGGTGGCGTTGGTGCGCTCGGCGTCGCTGACGGCGCGGCTTGCGACTTCGGTCGAGCGGGTGACCTGGCGGGAGATTTCCGCAACCGAGCTCGACAGCTCTTCGGCGGCAGCCGCGACCGTGCCGACATTGCCGGAAGCCTTTTGCGAGGCCGTGCCGACCGTCGCCGCACGCGAGGAGGCGTCGCTCGCGGTCGCAGTCATCGACTGCGCCGTGCTCTGCATGCCGGCGGCGGCCGAGGAGACCGAGCGGACGATGCCGTTGACGCTGCGTTCGAAGTCGTTGGCGATGCCCTCCATCGCGCTGCGACGTTCCGCCGCGGCACGATCCTTGGCATCCGCCTCGGTCTTCTCGAGGTCGCGGATACGAACGGCGTTGTCCTTGAAGATCTGGACGGTCGAGGCCATTTCGCCGACCTCGTCGCCACGGCCGACGCCGGGAATATCGCCATCGAGCTTGCCGTCGGCGAGGTCCTTCATGCGAGCGCCGAGCAGCGCAAGCGGCCCGCTGATGCTGCGGCCGAGCAGCCAGGCGACGCCACCTGCAACGACGAGGATGCCGAGGATAGCGAGGCCGAGCGACCAGAACACCGGGCCCATCTTGGCATCGATGTCGTCGAGATAGGCGCCGGTGCCGAGATACATGTCAAAGCCGGGAATCGCGACCGCGTAGCCGATCTTGCGGATCGGTGTCTCCTGGCCGGGCTTCACATATTCATAATACAGCAGGATCGAGCCGTTGGCCTTGACGCCGTCCATCAGCTCGACGGACAGCTTGCGGCCGTTGGTCACGACATCCATGCGGTTGGTGCCGATCTGCTTCGGATCGGGCGCGAGCTGGGTGATGCCGTCATAGGACGTGCCGAACAAATAGCCCGAGCCGTTGTCGTAGGTCATCGCGTTGCCGTAGCGGCGAAGGTCGGCCATCGCCGCGTCCTTGGTCAGCTCGCCGGCATCGACGCGCTTCTTGAGCGCGGCGGCGTAATTGCGACCGAGATCGACGATCGACTTGGCTTGATCGATGCGCGCATTGACCATCTCGCGCTTCATTAGATAGCCGGCGAGAAGACCGGAGATGCACAGCCCCAACAAGGTGACGGCGACGAGGATGCCGAGCTTGGAGGCGATCTTCATATTGCTCAACTTCACGGGAAGGCTCCGGAGATAAGGAAATACGGGCACGCGAGTGAATCGATCGAAATTGAAACAACTTTTAGTGTGTGACCCCTTATCAACCTGTTACGGGCCGCTCCGTAGAAGCCCGGAGCGCAGGCCAAAACGGGCGAATAAATCGCCGCACCGGCAACCGGCGATTGTACGCACAGGTCCGGATTTCGCGTAAAAGACGCAAAGGCCCGCCGCTGATGTCGGGTCACAACAAGAACCGACAGACCAAATCGGGAGCTAAGAAATGCCGAAATACAGGGTGGTGACGCCGAAGGGCGCGAGCTTCACGGTCGCAGGCAGCGACTATTCCTTTGAGCGCGAAGCGCTCGATCCGATCGATGCCGAGATCGTCGAGGCGCCGGCCGACGAGGCCGGATTCATCGCCGCCGCCAAATCCGCCGACGCCATCTACGCCAAGGGCATTCCGATCACCAAGACGATCATCGACGCGCTCGAGGGCTGCAAGGTCATCACGCTCGGCTCGGTCGGCGTCGACAGCGTCGACGTCAAGGCTGCCACCGCCCGCGGCATTCCCGTCACAAATATCCCCGACACATTCATCGAGGAGGTCGCCGACCACGCCATGATGCTGCTGCTCGCGGGCTTCCGCCGCCTGGTCGAGCAGGACCGCATGGTGCGTGACGGCCGCTGGGCCGAGGGCCGGCCGGCACTGCTCAAGGTTCCCCGGCTGATGGGCCAGACGCTCGGCTTCATCTCGTTCGGCCGTGTCGCGCGTGCGGTCGCGAAACGTGCGGCGCCCTTCGGCCTGCGCATGATGGCCTATGATCCCTTCATCCAGGAAACGCTGATGTACGACCACGGCGTGGTTCCGGCGACGCTGAACGAGGTGCTGTCGCAATCCGACTTCGTCTCGATGCACGCCCCTGCAAGGCCCGAGGTGCATCACATGCTGACCGAGAAGCACTTCCGGCAGATGAAGAAAGGCTCGATCTTCATCAACACCGGCCGCGGCGCCACGGTGGACGAGGAGAGCCTGATCAAGGCGTTGCAGGAGGGCTGGATCGCGCATGCCGCCCTGGACGTGCTGGAGAAGGAACCGCCCTCGCACAACAATCCGCTGCTCGGCATGGAAAACGTGACCCTGACCGCCCACGTCGCCTCGGCCTCGGCACGGTTCGACGAGGCGCGCAAGCGCCGCGTGGGCTACGAATTGTCACTGGTGCTTCAGGGCATGTGGCCGGTAAGCTGCGTCAATCCGTCGGTGCTGCAAAGCACCGCGCTCCGCCGCTGGCAGCCTGTCAGCATGGATCGCGGGCCGAACAGCTAGACGGGCCGGCGCGAACGCGTCAAAGACCGAAACGGCCCTTCACCGGCGATCAACGCCGGGAAGGGAGACATCAAGGGAGGAACTGATGAGGAACGACATCACCCGTCGTGATGCCTTGGCGCTGGGCCTATCCGCTGCAACGCTCGCGGCCACTGGTGCTGCAGCGCAAACGTCATCGACGATCAAAGCGGCCGATGTGGCGGCGCCCAAGCGCGACATCGAGAAGGGCGCATCCTTGCGCATGCTGCGCCCGGTGCGCTTCGTCCAGGCCGACGAGGACGTGTTCCGCGCCAATGTGGCAAAGTTCACCAAGGAGACCGGGGTCGAGGTCAAGGTCGACTTCGTCGGCTGGGAAGACATCAACCAGCAGACCGCGGTGACCTCGAATTCCGGCGCCGGCCCCGACATCATCATCGGCTTCTCCGATGCCCCGCACATCTATGTCGACAAGCTGGTCGAGCTCACCGACGTCGCCGACTATCTCGGCAAGAAGTACGGCGGCTGGCAGAATCTTGCCAAAGCCTACGGCAAGAAGGCCAAGAGCGAGACCTGGATCGGGCTACCGTTCGGCGCCACCGCCGGCCCCCTGATCTATCGCAAGTCCGTGCTCAAATCCGTCGGGTTCGACAAGGCGCCGGACGACCTTCCCGGCTTCATGGACCTCTGCAAGAAGCTGCACAAGGCTGGCAAGCCCGCAGGCTTTGCACTGGGCAATGCCGTCGGCGACGGCAACGGCTTTGCGGACTGGATGATGTGGGCGCACAACGCCGCATTGCTGGATGAGGAAGGCAATGTCACCATCAACAGCAAGGAGACGATCGCCGCGCTCAACTACGTGAAGGAGCTTTATCCGACCTTCATTGCCGGCACGCCCTCCTGGAACGACGTCAGCAACAACCGCGCGTATTCCTCGCAGGAAATCGGGCTGACGGCGAACGGCGTCTCGCTGTATTTCTCGCTGAAGAATGATCCCGCGACCGCCGCCATCGCCGAAGATTCCGAACATCAGCTGCTGCCGAAGGGTCTTGCGGCGGCCGCGCCGATGTCGGGACTGACGCTGAATGCCATGGTGTTCAAGCACAGCCAGTATCCGAATGCCGCGAAGGCGCTCCTGCAATACATGCTGGAAAAGGACCAGTACGAGCCCTGGCTCAACGCCAATAGCGGATATTGGTCGCAGCCGCTGGCCGCCTATGCCGATGCAGCCGTCTGGAAGGGCGATCCCAAGGTGGCGATCTTCAAGGACACCATGAACAGCAAGTATTATGCCGGCTACAAGGGGCCGATCTCGACTGCGACGGGTGCAGTTCGCGCGGATTATGTGACGGTGCAGATGTTCGCTTCGGTGGCGACCGGTGCGGCAACACCCGAAGCCGCGGCTGCGGAGGCGGAGCAGCGCTGCAAGCGATACTTCCGGCGGCAAAACCGGTAAGCATCGACAACGCCGCCGTCATAGCGAGGAGAACTTGCGACGAAGCAATCCAGACTGTCCGCACAGCCAGACTGGATTGCTTCGTTCCGTTCGCAATGACGGTGTAGAGACCTTCAACGACAGGACAACGCCCTGATGTCCGTGACGACCTTCTCTCCTACGGCCCTCGCGCACCGGCAACCGAGCTGGCTGGTACGGCTGTTCGACTACAAGCCGTTCCTGATCGTGATGTGCCTTGCACCCGCGATCGGGCTGCTCGCCGTCTTCCTCACCTACCCGCTCGGTCTCGGCATCTGGCTGGCCTTCACCGACACCACGATCGGCCGGCGCGGCATCTTCATCGGGCTGGAAAATTTCCAGTACCTGCTCACCGATCCTCTGTGGTGGGGTGCGGTGTTCTACAGCGTGTTCTACACGGCGATCGCAACCTTCGGGAAATTTGCGCTCGGCTTCTGGCTCGCGCTGCTGCTCAACAACCATTTTCCGTTCAAGAGCCTGCTCCGCGCCATCGTGCTGCTGCCATGGATCGTGCCGACGGTTCTCTCGGCACTGGCGTTCTGGTGGATTTACGATCCGCAATTCTCGATCATCTCCTATCTCCTGGTCGACGTGCTGCACTGGCGCGACAGCAATATCGACTTCCTCGGCTCGCCCTGGCCGGCGCGGTTCTCGCTGATCGCGGCCAATATCTGGCGCGGCATCCCCTTCGTCGCGATCTCGCTGCTGGCGGGGCTTCAGACCATCTCGCCCTCGCTCTACGAGGCCGCGATGCTCGACGGCGCCAGCGCCTGGCAGCGCTTCCGCTACATCACCTTCCCGATGATGATGCCGATCCTCGCCATCGTCATGACCTTCTCGATCATCTTCACCTTCACCGATTTCCAGCTGGTCTATGCCATCACCCGCGGTGGCCCCGTGAACTCGACTCACCTGTTGGCGACGCTTGCCTTCCAGCGCGGCATCGCCGGCGGCGAGCTCGGCGAGGGTGCCGCGATCGCGGTGTCGATGATCCCGTTCCTGGTGTTCGCGACGCTGTTCTCATATTTCGGCCTGGCGCGCCGCAAATGGCAGCAGGGAGAGAGCAATGACTGATACCGTCGCTCAACCGGCTGTCGCGGACGCCAAGGCCGCGCCCGACACCATGGCCTGGGACTCCGGGCTGCGGCGGCTGATGATGATCTATCTGCCGCTCGGCTGCTTCGTGATCATCCTGCTGTTCCCGTTCTACTGGATGGCGATCACCTCGTTCAAGCCGAACGCGGAACTATTGAACTACAAGGACCACAATCCGTTCTGGATCTCCTCGCCGACGCTGGCGCACATCAAGCACCTCCTGTTCAACACCGCCTATCCGCGCTGGCTGTGGACCACGATGCTGGTTGCGATCGGATCGACGACGCTGTCGCTGATCGCGAGCACGCTGGCCGCCTATGCCATCGAACGCCTGCGCTTCCGCGGCAGTCCTTATGTCGGTCTCGGCATCTATCTGGCATATCTGGTGCCGCCGTCGATCCTGTTCATTCCGCTCGCCACCGTCGTGGTGCAGTTCGGCCTGTTCGACTCGCCGATGGCGCTGATCCTGGTCTATCCGACCTTCCTGGTGCCGTTCTGCACCTGGCTTCTGATCGGCTATTTCAAGTCGATCCCCTACGAGCTCGAGGAATGCGCGCTGGTCGACGGCGCCACACGGCTACAGATCCTGCGGCGGATCACGCTGCCGCTGGCGGTGCCCGGGCTGATCTCGGCCGGCATCTTCTCCTTCACGCTATCCTGGAACGAGTTCATCTACGCGCTCGCCTTCATCCAGAGCGGCGCCAACAAGACCGTGCCGGTCGCCATCCTGACCGAGCTCGTCACCGGTGACGTCTATCAGTGGGGAGCACTGATGGCGGGATCGCTGCTCGGCTCACTGCCGGTTGCGGTGTTCTACTCGCTGTTCGTCGACTATTACGTGTCCTCGCTGACGGGCGCGGTAAAGGAGTAGATGGCGGCTGCGGCCTTTTGGCCCAGCTTCACAAAACTGCAACACGCGATCCGCATAAGGCGTCGTCCGCCAACAGGAGACGCACATGCGCGCCACTTTTCTCAGCACCGTCGCAACGATCATTCTCACCGCGAGCTCGGCTCTCGCGCAGAGCGAAGGTGAATTCCCGGCCAAGCTTGCCGGTCACGTGGTGATGCCGGCCGCGACCTTCATCGACGCACCGGCTGACGCGCCCGCTGACCTCAAGACCTCGGGCAAATACACCACGGGCAAGCGCGTCGACGCGCTCGGCACCGTGATGGGCAAGTCCTACGAACGGGCGACCGGGGTGTCGCTGCCGTTCAAGGGCCAGCCGCTGCAGGGCCATTCCGGCATCAAGACCATGCCCGACGGCACCTTCTGGGTGATCACCGACAACGGCATGGGCGCCCGCGCCAACTCGCCGGACTCGATGCTCTACCTGAACCGCTACAAGATGGACTGGGCGAGCGGCAAGATCGAGCGGCAGGAGACCATCTTCCTGCACGATCCCGACAAGAAGGTGCCCTTCCGCATCGTGCACGAGGACACGCAGAAGCGTTACCTCACGGGCTCGGATTTCGACACCGAGGGCTTCCAGATCATCGGCGACACCTTCTGGATCGGCGACGAGTTCGGCCCCTACATCTTGAAGGCCGACAAGACCGGCAAGATCCTCGGCGTGTTCGATACGGTCGCCGACGGCAAGCCGGTGCGCTCGCCCGACAACTGGGCCGTGGGAACGCCGGCCGCGCCGGGGGCGACCTACACCAATGTCAACCTTCGCCGCTCCAAGGGCTATGAGGGCTTTGCTTCGTCCAAGGACGGGAAATTCCTCTACGGCCTGCTCGAAGGACCGCTGTGGGACGCCGACAAGAAGGACTGGGAGAAGGTCGACGGCAAGGAATCCGCCCGCATTCTCGAATTCGACGTCGCCGCCGAGAAATTCACCGGCCGCTACTGGCAATATGTGTTCGAGCAGAACGGCAATGCCATCGGCGACTTCAACATGATCGATCAGGCCTCCGGCCTCATCATCGAGCGTGACAACGGCGAAGGCACCGCCGACAAGGCCTGCCCGCAAGGCACCCGCGGCGACAACTGCTTCCCCGACCTTGCCAAGTTCAAGCGCGTCTACAAGATCGAGCTCACCGACGCCAATGTCGGCAAGCCCGTCCGCAAGATTGGCTATATCGACCTCATGAAGATCAAGGATCCCGACAAGAAGGCGAGGAAGCCGCTCAACGACGGCGTCTACACCTTCCCGTTCTTCACCATCGAGAACGTCGATCGCGTCGACGACACCCACATCATCGTCGGCAACGACAACAACCTGCCGTTCTCGTCCAGCCGCGATCCCAACAAGGCCGATGACGACGAGTTCATGCTGCTCGAGGTCGCGGACTTCCTGAAGGCGAAGTAAGTCCCGGTCCGGCTTTGCCGTCTCCTCTCCTGCGTCGCGCGGGAGAGGAGATCCTCGCCAATCACCGATCCCCGAACTTCACCCCGACCTTGATGTTCATCGTCGCATAGGTGATCTCGGCTGGCACCGGTGGGAATGGCTGGGCCTGGCGCACCATGGCCATGGCCTGAGCATCGAGGACCGCCACGCCCGAAGAGCCGCCGATGCGGCTGGACAAGACCTGCCCAGCGCGACCGAGGGTGAGGTTCAGCGTGACCACGCCCTTCTGTCCGTTGGCGCTCGCCGGGTACTGGTGGAAGCGCATGAGATGCGCTCGGACGCGCTGATTGTAGGTCGCCATCGTCGATGCCACCGAGCCCGCATTCACGGCCGATGCCAGCGGCGCTTCGCGCTCCGCCCGCGGCGGTGCGCTGGTGCGGGGCGCGGGAGGCGCATCCGACGGCTTCCGGGCGTCGGGCCGCACTACCTTGGGCTTCTCCGGAGCAGGCTTCTGCACCGGCGCAGTTTTCGCGGGCTCGGGCTTCGGCGGGCTCGGCTCGAGCTTCTGCTCCGGTGGAGCGACGACGTCCGGCTTCTCCTGCGGCGGCGTCGGCGGAATCATCTCCTCGACGGCTTGCTGCTGCTCCGGCTCGGGCGGCGACGCATCCGCCTGCTGCATCAGGGGTCCCGGCGCGATGTCGAGCGGCGTCGACTGCGGCGCCGACGTCTCCGGCGTCATGTCGATCAGGATGGCCGGCATGTTGACGCCCTCGTCCGGCACCTGCTTCAGCCAATTCGTCGCGAGCAGTGCGGCGGCAATGTGCAACGCCACGATCACCGCCGCCGAGGCGCTCCAGCGCGCGGTCTCCGCCTCGCCGAGCGGCTGGTGCAGGGCAAACGCGTTAGCGGCGGCCATCAGCTGCGTCCGTCGAGGCCGACGAGGGCGACCTTGAGATAGCCGGCATTGCGCAGGCTGTTCATCACCTCCATCAAGTCGCCATAGGAGACGGCCTTGTCGGCGCGCAGATAGATGCGCTCGTCCTTGCGGCCCTTGGTGGCGGCGGTGAGCGAGGTGCCGAGCGCATCGCGGGCCACGGTCTCCTCGCCAATCGCGATCGAAAGATCCGACTTCACGGTGACGAAGACCGGCTTGTCCGGCCGCGGCGCGGGCTCGGCGGCGGTCGCCGGCAGATCGACGCCGATGTCGACCGTGGCGAGCGGTGCGGCCACCATGAAGATGATCAGAAGCACCAGCATTACATCGATGAACGGCGTGACGTTGATCTCGTGGGTGACGTCGAGATCGCTCGCGTCGCCGCGCGAGCCGAGCTTCGATGCGCCGAGCTTTGCGGCCATGGCCCTACTCCGCCGCCCGCGCCAAGCGGAATCCCCTGTGGTCGCGCTGGCGGCTCACCAGCAGCATGAGTTGCGCCGAGGCGTCGCCGAGCAGCGCGCGGTAATTGGCAATGCCGCGGACGAGGTGATTGTAGATCACGACCGCCGGGATCGCGGCGACGAGCCCGAGCGCGGTGGCGAGCAGCGCCTCCGCGATGCCGGGCGCGACGACGGCAAGGCTGGTGGTATGGCTCTCGGAGATGCCGATGAAGGAATTCATGATGCCCCAGACGGTGCCGAACAGGCCGACGAACGGCGCGGTGGCGCCGATGGTCGCGAGCACGCCGGTGCCGCGCGCGATCTGCCTCGACATCGCCGCCTCGACCCGCTCGAGCCGCAGCGCGACGCGCTCCTGCAGGCCGTCGTCGAGGACGCCACCGGAGAGCTCGGCTTCCCTGGCGCAGGACTGGATGAGCTGGGCAACCGCATCATGCGCCTCTCCGGTCCGCGCCGCGGCGTCAGCGAGTGTCATGTTGGCTTCGAGCGCCCGCGTTCGCTGCAAGGCGAGCGCGCCCTTGCGGCGGAGCTCGATGGTCTTGGCGAGCCACACCGTCCAGGTCACCAGCGAGGCGACGGCAAGGCCGACCATCACCGTCTTCACGATGATGTCCGCGCCGACGAACATGCCCCAGGGCGACAGATTGCGCGGCAACAGCGCTTCGTCGAGCGCGAAGGCCGGTGCCGGTGCGAACGCCAACGCGATAGCTGGGATCACATGCCGAAGCCCACGAATGCCCTGCATCTTGATTCCTGACAGACAGAAAGAAGCTATGCGGTGGGCTGCGCCGCGATCCGGTGCGCGAGCTGCCGAAACCGCGCCAACTGGTCCGCGCGCAGCGCCCGGGTCTCGTCCCGGCCGACGAACACCTTGAACATGATGCCGCCGTCGGCATTGACGAAGGCAACGAAGGCCGACGCCTTGCCCATGAAGGGACGCTCGACGAACGCAACGCCCGCGCACCGTTCGTGGCGCAGGTGGCCGTGCAATCCTTTCGGCTGCATCAGGTTGAAATAGCCGCGGCTGATCTCGCCCGCGGGAATGACGCCCGTGAATTCGAAGATCGCGTCGTCGGTATGCACGATCAGCGTGACCTCGCCCCATTCGGCGATGTCCCGCATGGCAGCGGCGAAATGCTCGCCGCCGCCGACGAGCACCATCGATGGCGGCAGCGCCTCGATCACCGCGCGTGGGGTGACCTTCCGCTCTCGCGCGACATCCTCGATGACCGCGCCGGGATTGTCGACCATATACGCCTTGAGACCGGCGAGATCGGTATTCAGCATATCCGGCTCCTTAGCTTGCCACCTCAGGCGGCCGCGTTCGCCTTGCGCTCGGTCATGATGACCTCGAACCCTTCGAACTTGGGATGGCCGAGATAGAGGCTTTCGCCGGTCTTGTTGTCGGCACGCGCATGCGCGCGGCGGAATTCCTCCGAGCGCGTCCAGGCTTCGAAAGCAGCCTTGTCGACCCACACCGTGTGCGAGGAATACAGCGTATGGTCCTCGAGCACCGGTCCTTTGAGCAGATGGAATTCAATGAAGCCGGCCATGCTACCGAGATAGGACTCCCGGGTGCGCCAGACGGTCTCGAACGCGGCTTCGGAACCGAGCTTCACCTGAAAACGATTCATTGCGATGAACATGAAAGTTTCTCCTTCTGATCAAGACGAAAACGCGCCGAAGCCGCGCTGGAGCATCAGCGCGGCCCGGCGGATATGGCTCGTGCTATGTGCCTCTCGGCCTACGCACCTCCAAAGTGGATCCTCATGCCGGCCTTGTAGACCCTGCCCGGCCCAGGGCTCGTCCAGAGCACGTCGTTCTGCGAGGTGCCGTCGGTCGAACTGCCGGGAATGGCGTAAGGCCGGTAGTACTGGTTCAAGAGATTGTCGATCGAGGCCGTGAAGACGATGTCCCTGGTCGCGTTGTAAGTCATATAGAGATTGACCAGATCGTAGCCGGTCGCCCGGATATAGTTGGCGGGCACGTCGTTGTTGGGACCGTACGAGGCCCACTGCGCCGACAGGATCAGCGTGCGATCGAGCAGGCGAACACCACCGGTCGTGACGACCTTGGTCGGCGTGATGGTCGCCAGCCCAATGTTGGTCTGGACGTTCTTGCCCTGGATGTAGTGGCCAGCGACGCCGATGAACCAATCGCCGGCGTCGTACATCGTCTCCGCCTCGAAGCCCTGAATGCGGGCATTGGCGATGTTCTGATACTGATAGTACTGGCTGAACGAGCCGAACGGCGGCACCGGGACGGGCGCCGAGGCGACCAGGTCGATATAGTCGCTGACGTCGTTGCGGAACAGGTTGATCTTGCCGCGGAACGAGTCGTTGGCGCTGAAGATGCTGTCGTATTTCAGGTTGAAGCCGACTTCCTTGTTCTTGCCGACTTCAGGACGAAGGTTCGGATTGGGCAGGAAGCAGAACAGGCCCACCGTGCCATCGGGACAGGGGAAGAAGGCCGGTCCGCCACCGGTCGCGTGCGCACCGGAGATCACCGTCTCGGTGATCGACGGGGCGCGATAGCCTTCCGCGTAACTGACATAGGGCTGGAAGCCCGCGACGGGGGTGACGCCGAGCGTGATCTTCGGCGAGAAGCGGTCTCCGCCGGCGCTGGTCCTGCCGGAATCGAGGTCGTAGCGGTCATAGCGGATCGCGCTCACCGCCTCGAACCAGGTGCTGTAGTTCTGCTTCAACTGAACGAAACCGCCCGAGACGGTACGGATGCCGCTCGGCGTGGTGATGTTGGAGTTGCCGCGGCTGTCCGTCGTGTTCACGTCGTCCTGGAACGCGTCGACACCCCAGGTGACGGCATTGCGCCAGTCGCCGACGTTGAAGCGCGTGGTGTTGTTGACGTCGATTCCGAAGGTATTGAGGACATAGCCGCGCTTGTCGCCGACGCAGCCGGAGATGTTGTTGCCGAAATTGCCGGCGCCACAAAGGGCCCCGCCTGCGGTCGAATAGTGGTAGGTCTTGGTCTGGTCGTTGTCGACGCGGTTGCCGTAGACCGACATCTGCCAGTCGAACAGATTGTCGCTCGGCAGCGAGTATTTCCAGGTGATGGTGCCGGTGTAGTTCTTGACGTCGGACGCATAGACCGACGAACCCTGATATAGCGCGCGCTGGGCCGCCGTTACCACCGGGCCGCGGTTGAACTGGCCGATGTCGTATTGATAATCCTGGAACACGGCGCCGAACTTGACCTCGTGACCGAGCGCCGGCCGCACCGTGAGCTTCATCAGCCCGGCTTCGACCTGGTTGCCGGTGTTGCCGATCTCGGTGCCGTTGCCATCCTTGTAATTGCCCTGCGTGCGATAGACTGCGCCACCGAAGATGTCGACGTCGGGCGTTGCGCGTACGCCGCCGAACACGGAGCCGAGGCCGCGATTGTTGTTGGATCCGTAAGAGCCTGAGAGATCGACACC
Source organism: Bradyrhizobium sp. 1(2017) (assembly GCF_011602485.2). Lineage (NCBI taxonomy): Bacteria > Pseudomonadati > Pseudomonadota > Alphaproteobacteria > Hyphomicrobiales > Nitrobacteraceae > Bradyrhizobium > Bradyrhizobium sp. 1(2017). Next base: position 6,912,545 of record NZ_CP050022.2, read on the forward strand.
CCAACGCTCGCCGGGGCGCAGCACGTCGTTGATGTCCTTGGTGCGGAACGAGACCACGCCGCCGATCGCGCCGGAGCCGTAGATGTTCGCGGTGGGACCGCGCACCACATCGACGCCGCCGATCAATTCAGGGTCGAGGAAGAAGGAGCCGTTGGCATTGTGGCCGGTACGCTGGTAGTTCTGCCGCGCGCCGTCGACGACGACCGCGACACGGCCGAAATCCTGCAAGCCGCGGATGTTGATGACGGTCGCAGGGTCGTCGCCGCGCTCCTGAAACGACACGCCGGGTACGGCATAGAAGATATCGGACAACCGGTTCGGCTGAAGCCCCTGGATCTGGTCGAGCGAAATCGAGCTGACCGGGGCCAGCGCATCGATGGCCCGCTCCGGGGTCTTGGTCGCGGCGACCGTGATGGTGTCGAGCGTTTGCACAGGCGACGCGCCGCCCGACTGAGCGCGGGCGTTCATCACCTCGGGCGTTGCCGGCTGCGCGACTTGCGGCTTTGCCGGCTTGCGCTTGGCCTGCTTCGGCCTTTCCGGCGACGCACTTTCGAGTTGCGGCGATCCGGTCTGCGCGAGACCACGCTCCGCCGTCATTGCCGCGATTGAAACCACCGACGCGCCTAAAATCAGGGCGCGCGAATACCTAGCCCCGTCAGCCATATCAGCCCCAGCCTGCACTTCACTTTGATTTGGGAGTCTTTGGCTGGCGTGCGCTCGCAACGCGAACGACTGGCTGGCTTGTTTTCTCGAAACGCGGGACGTCACCCCGCTGCCACAATTGGTTACGTGGCAACACTCTGACGGTCAATGACATCGCGTTGCAGTTTATATCGATTGTAAATTGCTGCCGTTGGAATGCGCCTCGCGCCGCCTGTACAAAGCAGACGCATCTGAAATTTCGAAAGTGCATTCACATTACAATGTCAGCAACATCCGGAGACAGCGGCAGCGTCGCGGCAGGGCCGGCAGGAAGTTCTTCTGCCACAACGAGAACCCTCACCATGCGAGGGAGCCGGATCGACAGCCGTGAGCTGTTTGCGGCCGAGCGCGAGATCATCATCGCACATGGCGAAGACAGCTATCGCTTGCGCCTGACGTCGCAGAACAAGCTGATCCTGACGAAGTAAATCGCAATGACATTTTGTCGCAGCCTTGCAAGTCTTCTGCTCTCCGGCACATTCGCGCTCGCGTCCGGTGCGCATGCCGCCGGTATCATCGTGCATGATGCGCGCAATCGCGACATCGCCGTCACCGACTTCGCGCGCACGGTCTCGATCGGCGGTGCCATCACCGAGATCCTCTATGCGCTCGGGCTGGAAAGCAGGCTGGTCGGCGTCGACACGACGAGCCTCTATCCGCCGGCGGCGCTGCATGACAAGCCCAATGTCGGCTACATGCGCCAGATTTCGGCCGAAGGCGTGCTCGGCCTCAACCCCACGCTGATCCTGGCGATCCAGGGATCGGGCCCGCGCGAGACGATGGACATCCTGGAAACGGCGAAGGTGCCGCTGGTGCTGGTGCCCGAGTCCTTCTCGGAGGACGGCCTGATCGAGAAGATCAAGCTGGTCGGTCACGCCATGGGCGTCGACGCGCGCGCCGAATGCCTGAGCGCTGCGGTCGGCGCCGATCTCGCGCAGCTCCGCGCACTGCGTGCCAAGGTGACGAAGCCGGTGCGCGTGATGTTCGTGATGTCGCTGCAGAACGGACGCGCCATGGTCGCCGGCCACAAGACTGCGGCTGACGAGATCATCCAGCTCTCCGGCGCGGCCAATGCCGTCGACGATTACGACGGCTACAAGATCATCGGCGACGAGGCGATCGTGGCGGCAAGACCCGATGTCGTGCTGTCGATCGAGCGCGGCAAGGATTCGCTCCAGGCCGACGCGGTCTATGCCCATCCCGGCTTTGCGCTGACGCCCGTCGCGACCAACAAGAGCTTCATCACCATGGACGGGCTCTATCTGCTCGGCTTCGGTCCGCGCACGGCCGCGGCGGCGCGCGATCTCTCGGTCAAGCTCTATCCGGCGCTGGCCGATGGCAGTGGCGCCTTCACGTCGGCTCTGTCGGCGGCGAACTGCCGGCAATGAGCGTGACGGTCGGGGCGCACACGCCGGGTGCGCGGCAAGCTGGCGCCGGACGACGATTTGCGTCGATTGCCCTCCCTGTCCTCTTCGTCATGCTCGTGGCGATCGCGGTCATCGCGCTGACGGTCGGTGCAGCCGGCATTCCCCTCTCTCGTCTGCCTACCGCGCTCGGCCTTGCCGGCAACGCGAGTGCAGAGGCCATGACCGCCCGCGACCAACTCGTGCTCTGGTCGATCCGCATCCCCAGGATCGCGGCGACAGCGATGGTGGGCGGCCTGCTCGCGGCCGCCGGCGCGATCATGCAGGGACTGTTTCGCAATCCGCTCGCCGATCCCGCGCTGGTCGGCGTCTCCAGCGGCGGCGCGCTCGCGGCGGCAAGCGCGATCGTCTTCACCGATTCACGCTTCGGCGAAGCGCTCCGCTTCCTCCAGACCGAGCTGTTGCCGCTCGCGGCCTTTGCAGGCTCGCTGCTCACCACCGCGATCCTCTACGGCATCTCCAGCCGCGCGGGGCGAACCTCGATCACGATCTTCCTGCTCGCCGGCGTCGCCATCACCGCCATCGCCAATGCCGGCATCGGGCTCCTGGTGTTCATCGCCGACGACCGCCAGCTCCGCGACATCACGTTCTGGCTGCTCGGATCGATGAGCGGCGCGACCTGGACCAAGGCCGCCGTGCTCGTGCCGATCCTCGTCATCGGACTTGTGGTTTGCGTCTTCATCGCGCGCGGGCTCGATCTGCTGGTGCTCGGCGAGGCCGACGCCTTTCACGGCGGGGGCGACGTCGAGCGCCTGAAGCGGATCTCGATCATCATGGTCTCCGCCATGACCGGCGTCGCAGTCTCGATCAGCGGTGTCATCGGCTTCGTCGGCATCCTCGTGCCGCATCTGTTGCGTCTCGTCATCGGACCGGCGCATCGCCTGCTGCTGCCAGCCTCGGTGCTGCTCGGTGCGATCCTGATGGTCGGCGCCGACACGCTGGCGCGCACCATCGTGGCGCCGGCGGAGATGCCGATCGGCATCCTGACCGCGGCCGTCGGCGCACCGGTTTTCCTCGGGATCCTGCTGCGGCAGCGCGGGCTCGCTTCGCTATGACCGCGGTGATCGAGGCGCACAGCCTGGTCAAGCGCGCCGGCCGCGCGACGCTGCTCGACGGCGTTGGCCTGACTGTCGCGGCTGGCGAGATGATCGCCATCATCGGCCCGAACGGCGCCGGCAAGTCGACGCTGCTGCGACTGCTCTCCGGCGATCTCCGCCCGAACGCGGGCGACGTGCGGCTGAAGCAACGCGACATCGGCAGCTATACGCCGCGCGAGCTCGCCGCGCACCGCGCCGTGCTGTCCCAGCACATCAACGTCACCTTTCCGTTCACGGTCGAGGAAATCGTGCTGATGGGCGCGGGCGATCGCAGCTTGCGCGAAGCGGGCGCGCTCGTGGATGCCGCGCTGGACGAGGTCGGCCTCACCCATTTCAAAGACCGGCAATTGCCGACGCTGTCAGGCGGCGAGCAGCAGCGCGTCCATTTCGCCCGCGTGCTGGTGCAGCTCGCCTGTGGCGAGGCCCAGCATGGTCCGGGACTTCTGCTGCTGGACGAGCCGACCTCGAGCCTCGACCTGCGCCACCAGATCGACCTCGTCGAAACCGCACGCCGCCGTGCGTTAGGCGGCACGGCCGTGATGGCGATCCTGCACGACCTCAACCTCGCGATCCGCTTTGCCGATCGCCTCATCGTGCTGAACGGCGGCAGGCTCGCCGCCGACGGCCCGCGAACGGAGGTCGTGACGCCCGAGATCATCCGCGATATCTTCGAAATCGATGCCGTGGTCCACAAGGGCGATGACGAGGTGCCCTACGTGCTGCCGCAATCGATGCGCGCGGTGTCGAGATGATGAGGCCCATTTGATCACTTGCGCTCGCGGCGCGCTTCACCTCTCCCCAGCGGAGAGGTGAAGCGAAAGCTGCTCTCCCTAGCCGGACGGCACGATCACCATGCCCTTGTCCTTCGGCCAGCGGATGCGCCAGGCGAAATTGATGTCCTTGGCCTCGCCGGGCTTGGCGTCGAACGACCATTCCAGCACGCCGCGCTTGTCGCGGATGTTGCTCGCGGTCGGTGGCGTGGTCGCCGGCAGCATCTCGACGACGATGTCCTCGTTCTCGCTGACCGGCAACTGGTCCTCGATCGCAACCTTGATCGGGAAGTCGTGGCCGTTGCGGACCGTGGTCTTGAACGAACGCTCGTCCGTCTTCGACGTCGTGACGAGGAGGCCCGCCGAACCCTCGTTGCGCTTGAGCACCGCGCGCTCGATTCGGACCTTGTCGTCGGCGCCGAAGCCGAGTCGCACGATGTCGTCCTTGGCCGACGCCGTGATCTTGCCGCGACCGACGAAGACACCGTCACGGTAGATCGCGACTTTCCCGGGCAACAATGCCGTGTCGTCGGGCTGCTTGAAGCTGGCTTCGAGGAAGGCGGTGGGGTCCATGACCGGCGCGGCGCGCACCGCCAGATCGGCGGGCACGGTCGTTGCCGCGATCTTCAGGCTCTTGGCACCCTCGGCGGCGCCGAGACTGACGCGGCCGGGAATCCTGAAGGTGGCCTGGAAGTCGCCGATCTCGGCGACCGCCTGCTGTTCCTCGGCGCGTTCACGCGGCTCGGCCGATTCCGCAATCTTCGCCATCGCTGGCGATTGTGCCTGACGCGTCATCGGCGCAGGCCGCGCCAGATCGGAGGCCGCGCCGAGGGCCATTGGCCTCTGCGGTTGCGGATATTGCGCCACGAGCGAGCCCAGCTCCGGCGCACTGCCGCCGCGGCTGATGCGGACCGTGGAGACGCCGAGCGTGACGTTGGACCAGTCCTCGCCGGTCGATTGCGTGATCTCGGCGCGACGGACCAGCTCCAGCTGCGGCTTGCGGTCCTTGGCGCCGGTGTCGAGGCGGGCGTCGTAGAGCGGCAGCCAGCGCGCATTGCGCACATTGTAAGTGACCCTCAGCGTCGCCTTGGTCGCAGCCGGCGCGGCAACGTCCATGCGGACCTCGAGCTTGCTCGGCGGCTTGGCCTTGCGCTCGGCTTCGAGCTGAGCGATCTGGCGATCGATCTCACGCAACTTGCGCGTCGCATCACGGATGGCGGTATCGGCACTCGCAATTTCCTCACCGACCGCCGCAAAGGCCGTGCGCCATTCGGCGATCGGACGCGCCTCGCCCTTCTCACCGATGCCAACGGGCGATGCTTCTGCAAAGTGCTCCGCGAACTTGCGGCGCGCATTGGCCGAGTCGATCGCCCCTTGCAGATCGGCGCGCTGGTCGTTCAGGGCTTCGATCCGCTTTTCCAGCTCGGGCATGTTGACCGGTGCCGCGCGCGGCGACCGCGCATCGATCGTGCCGATGGTCAGCCTGGCGCCGCCTTCACCCTCGACCCGGATGGAGGACGTATCGAGGGCCAGCGGAAAGTCCCTGGCGACCAGCGTCGCATCCCCGGACGGCAGGTCGACATTGATGATGCGGGTGACGGTGGCGCCGTCCGGATAGACCGTGACGGTGTCGATGGCCGACGTCGCGTCCACATCGGCGCCCCATGACGGCGATGCCACCGCCATGGCGATGAGAACCAGGCTCGTCGTTGTCAGATAGCTTGCGGTGATGCGCATAAAGTCCCTCCTGCCGGTATCGCCGCGCCGCCAGCCGGACGCGTGCGATCAGATGCCTCGCCATCGTGGTTGGACGCGGCAGGGAAGGAACTGGTTCGATTGGGGTTTCCGTGGGGCGCCGCCGCGGCGGCACGGTGGCCCCGGAGCGCATCATGTCCCGCGGCGGAGTCGTTAGGGGGCGAACTCGGGCTCGGCCTCAGATCTGGGCAGGCGAGCCCTGACCGAAGATGCGGCGGAGCAGATCGGTCACGTTGCGCGCGCCGGCCTTCCTCAGAACGCTGGCGCGGTAGCCCTCGACCGTCCGCGCGCTCAGATGCATGCGCCGGGCGATCTCCTTGTTGGTGAGGCCGGCAGCGAGATGTTCGAGCACGGCGGCTTCGCGCCCGGTCAAGGCTTCGCAGCCGGGCAGCCAGCGCCGCCGGTTCGAGCCGGGCTGCGCGAACTCGTCGATCGCGGCATCGACGCGATCGACGATGTCGCGGGTGCGGAACGGCTTTTCGATGAAGTCGGCCGCGCCGCCCTTGATGGCGTCGACCGCCATGGAAATGCTGCCATTGGCCGAGGTCACCAGGACCGGCGCCATGCAGTTCTCCTCGCGCAGCCGCTTGAGCACGTCGAGGCCGGAGCGATCCGGCGGCATCTCGAGCAGCACACAGGCCGGCATTCGCGCTCTTGCCTCCGACAGCAGCGAGGCGCCGTCGGCGAAGCAGATCACGTCGTAGGCGCTCTGTTGGAGCGCGGTCGAGAGTTGTTCGCGGGCGGTCGCGTCAGTTTCAATGACGAATACCTCACCCTTGGAAAGCGTGTTCCCCGGCATCATCCCGATCCAGCAATGTCTTGGTCAAATGGCCCGAGACGACCGCGGGCCCCGTCGCCCAGCCGCGCCGTTGTGAGCACGGCATTCACGCCAGTGCTTCGGTTCTCCTTATGTATGTTCCGCGCTGTTCCCGGATTTGACGGATCGGGACAGAAACTTTACATTTCGGGACACTGCGGGAATGGCCGACAGGAACGGGTCGCATGACCGACCTCATTCGCAGCGCAGGCTTGAGCTATTATCCGGAGGTCGCCCGGTCGGTCGGGCTCGACCCCAGGCAGATGATGCGCAAGGTGCGCCTGCCGCCGACCTGTCTCGACAAGCCCGATACGCCCATCGCCGTCGCCGGCCTGCGCCGCCTGCTCGAATTGTCGGCCGAGGCATCCGGCGCCGAAGATTTCGGTCTACGCCTCGCCGAGCGGGGCGGCCTGACCAATTTCGGCGCGGTCGGCTTGATCGTGCGCGAGCAGGCGACCGTCGGCGAGGCCATCGAAGCCTTCTCGCGCTTCATTCATGTCCATCATGACGGCATGCGGCTCGACGTCGTGCGTGCAAAGCGTACGGTGACGATCACGCTGCATCTGCGCGGCCGGCGGCCGACCGCGCCGCGCCAGGCGATCGACATGGCGCTCGGCAGCGTCCACCGCATCATCCAATCGCTGTTCAGCAGCGCTTGGCGGCCGCTGGAGGTGCACCTGCATTATCCGCCGCCCCGCGACCGCAAGCGCTATCGCGAGTTCTTCGGCTGCCGCGTGACCTTCAACGCGGATGGTGATGCAATCGTGCTGTCGGCGCACGACATGGAGCGGCGGGTCCCGAGCGCGCATCCGCTGATCGCGAGCTATCTGCGCAAGCGAATCGAGGCGATCGAGACGCGCCCCTCAAGCTGGGAGGCCAAGGTCGACGAGGTCGTGCGCATCCTGCTCGCCAGCGGCGACTGCACGGTCGAGCGCGTGGCAGAGCATCTCGCCTGCACGCGCCGCACCGTCCACCGCCACCTTGCCGCATCAGGCACGAGCTTCTCGGCCATCCTCGATGCGCAGCGCGCCGATCTCGTCACTCAGTTGATCGACGATCCCGGACGGCCGCTGGCCGACGTCGCCGTGCAGCTCGGCTTCTCCGCCCAGAGCGCCATGGCGCGCTGGTTCCGCGGACGCTTTGGCTGCACCATCTCCGCATGGCGCAAGGGCGCGCGGCCGCGGACGCCGCTGACCGGCGGGCCGGCGGCCACCGCGGCGTAGATTCAGCGCGCCGGGGCGGCCATTCCCATGATGGCAAGTGCGCGTCGGCGGCTGCCAGCGAGCAGCGGACCGAACGCGATCGCAAATCCGAGGAACGCGACCACCCAGCCGCAGGCCGCAATGTGCAGCAGCGCATTGCCATAAGCGGGCAACGCCACCGCGGCGACGCGCGCCAGCGCCGCGATGATGATCGCGAGATAGATCCCTTGTGTCGCCGGCGAGGCCGTCAGCGCCTGTCCGGTGTGGCCGAGGCTTGCGCGGGTCATCACCGCAAGCGTCATGATTCCGGCCGCGCCCGTCATCCAGGCGTGAATGCCCGCGCTCGGCGCCAGCACGCCGAAGCCCGCCAACGCATTCAGGAGAAAGCCGAGCGGCACGAAGACGTACCCGACATGGAGGATCAGGATCAGCCGCTCGCGCGTGGTGCGGTCGCCGGCCCAGCGCGCAAGCCGCGCCAGATGCAGCCCGCCGACGAGCGCCATCGCGACGCCGGTGACGGCATTCAATGGCGCCACGATCCAGGAGATGAGTGCGAGCGCGCTGCACCCGATCACCGCGCCGTCGAAGCGTCCGAACGGTACCGGCAGGCGGCCGGGATTGAACTTGACCAGCCAGTTGCGGGTGAAGCTCGGGATGATGCGACCGCCGATCAGCGCAATCAACAGTACGACCACGCCGATGCCGGCGCGGATACCGACATCGGCCGTCCCTTCGAAATGCGTTTCGAGGTGAAAGGCGATGTTGCCGGCAAGCAGCACCAGCACGAGCGCCACCACGGGCAGATTGCGCCAGTTGCCGCCTGCGATGATCTCACGCGTGGCGGCGGCAACGACCAGCGCCAGGAAGGCGGCATCGACGAGGAGCGCGAACATCCAGCCGATGTCGGCAGACAGCGTCACCGCGACGCGCCCGGCAATCCAGACCACCAGCAGCGCAGCCAGCGAGGTGCCCTGGATCGGCAGCCGTCCGGTCCAGTTCGGGATCGCCGTGAACAGAAATCCGGTGATGACCGCAGGCAGGAAGCCGTAGAGCATCTCGTGGACATGCCAGTCGCGGGGGGCAAAGGCTGACGTCACCGACAGCTCGCCATAGAACATCGGCAGCCAGACCAGGATCGACAGGGCGGCCTGGATCGCGGCGAACAGGAAAAAGGGCCGAAAGCTGTTCGCAAACAGCGGCCAGCCCTCAAATTTGCGGGATCGGGCGCCAGCCATGGGTTCACTCCTGAAAATTCAAACCGGTGCCTGGAAAAATACTGCCGTCAGGCCGGCCCGTTTTGCGCTATCGCAAACTGCCCGACGATTGCAGGTGCCATCACACTCCCGAGCGCCAAGGAGACAGAATGGCCAAGGTCGACACATCGCTGGTTGCGCATTTGCCGCTGTTCGGGGGCCTCAAGCCGGAGGACCTCGAGGAAATCCTGCGCGAGGCCCGCTCGGCCCGTTACCCCAAGAACAGCGCCATTTTCGAGCAGGGGGCGGACGCGCAGTCCTTCTTCCTGCTGCTGCACGGCCACGTCCGCGCCGCCAAGACCACGCCGACCGGCGAGCAGATCGTCGTGCGTTATGTCGCGCCCGGCGAGACCTTCGGGCTCGCGATGGCAATCGGAGCCAACCGCTACCCCGCGACCGCGATGGCGGTCGACGACAGCGTGGTGCTGGTCTGGCCGAATTCGGCCTGGCCGCGTCTGGTCGAACGGTTTCCCTCGCTCGCCGTCAACACCATGCAGACCGTGGGCATGCGGCTGCAGGAGAGCCACACCCGCATCCTGGAGATGTCGACCCAGCAGGTCGAGCAGCGCGTCGCGCATGTGCTGCTGCGACTCGCCAAGCAGTCCGGCAAGAAGCTCGATCACGGCATCGAGATCGACTTCCCGATCAGTCGCCAGGACATCGCACAGATGACCGGCACCACGCTGCACACCGTCAGCCGCATCTTAAGCGGCTGGGAGAGCCAAGGCCTCGTCGAGAGCGGCCGTCAGCGCATCATCCTGCGTGAACCGCACAGGATCGTCGTGCTGGCGGAGCGGAGCCCCGACAGCGGCGCGGCATGAGAGAGGCGCCAGGACGTTTTTTGCTCGGGGTGGGAGCGAGGGGGCGCTCCGCTTACGGCGAAAGCGCGCCCTCGCCCGGGAACTCGCGCGCGTCCGGCGCGAATTCCGAAACCCGTCACGCCGGCACGCAGTCGCACAGCGCGGCGAGGAATTTCTCGCGGTCGACCCCATGCTCGCGGCAGGCGTCGTCTACCGTGTGGAACATCGCGATCGGACAGCCGACACACGCCATTCTGAAAGCGAGAAACACGCGGATCGTGTGCGGCGCGGTGCGCATGATGTCGTCGACCAGATCGTCGGATCGGAAAGACATGGACAACTCCGTTCCGAAACGACGATAGCGGAGCGGTTGGGAGGATCTTTGTTGAGGCGCAAGCTGTTGCCAGTTCCTCAGCTCGTCATTCCGGGGCGCGCCGCCATCCAAGTCGGCTCGCCGACTTGGATCTTCGTATCTGCCGAACTCGGGTAAACCCGAGTTCGGGTGGCGCGAGCCCGGAATGACGGAGAGACTACACCGCCCGGCTGTGAAGCTGCTTGCCCGGATCCAGATGCGCGTCGAACGCCGCCGCGACGCTGCGGACCAGGAAGCGCGAATCCCTTGCGACCGCGAGCCGGTCGCCCTCCAGCCTGACGACACCGTCGGAGATCAGCGGCTTCAGACGCGATGCCGATTTCAACGTCGCCTCGGGATCCGCGCCATGACGGGCGCAGATGCCGCCGACATCGGCGCCGAACTCGCACATGATGCGCTCGATGATGTCGGCGCGCAACCGGTCGTCGTCAGTCAGCCCATAGCCCTTCGCGGTGGCGAGGCGCCCGGCACCGATGCTCTGCGCGTAGGCGCCGATCTGCACCTCGTTCTGGACGTAGCCCTGCGGCAAATGTCCGATCGCGCTTGCGCCGAAACCGAGCAGGACCTCACCCTTGTCGGTGGTGTAGCCCTGGAAATTGCGCCGCAGCGTCCGCTCCTCAAAGGCCACGGCCATCGAATCGGCGGGTCGCGCGAAATGATCGAGCCCGACCTGCACGTAGCCGGCCTCTTTCAGCGCATTCGCGATCGCGCAACCCTGGTCGTGACGCGCAGGACCGTCGGGCAGGACGGCCTCGTTGATCATGCGCTGGTGCTTCTTGAAATCAGGCACATGGGCATAGCCAAACACCGAGAAGCGGTCGGGCGCGAGCGCGAGCGCGCGCCGGACCGTGTCCAGGCACGAGGCGACGGTCTGATGCGGCAGCCCGTAGATCAGGTCGAAATTGACTCCCGCGATATCGGCACGCCGGAGCATGTCGACGACGGACGCCGTCTGCTCGAAACTCTGCACGCGGTTGATCGCGCGTTGCACGACGGGATCGAAGCTCTGAACCCCGAGGCTCGCGCGATTGACGCCGGAAAGGCGCATTGCCTCCACCATGTCGGCGGTCAGCGTCCGTGGATCGATCTCGACCGCGATTTCCGCCGTCGGCAACACGAAGAATGCGCGACGCATCACGGCCATCAACTCGACGAGAGCTTCCGGCGCCATGATCGTCGGCGTGCCGCCGCCGAAGTGAATGTGCTCGACCTTGATGCGGCGGCCGATGGTGTCGGCCACCTGCTCGATCTCGCTGCGCAACGTCCGCTGATAGGCCGCGATCAGGTCGTCGCGGCGGACGATCTGGGTATGGCAGCCGCAATACCAGCACATCTCGCGGCAGAACGGCACATGCAGATAGAGCGACGCGCTGGCGCCTGCCGGGAGTTCGGCGAGCCAGCCCGCATAGGTGTCTCCACCGATCGCGGGCGAAAAGTGGGGGGCGGTCGGATAGCTCGTATACCGCGGCAATCTCTCTTCGCCGTAGCGCGCCGCAAGATCGACTCTCATGTCTTACCCATTCGTAGATCGGTGCCGCGCGTCGCGGCAAATCCCGGATGGCATTAGATTACCCGTTCCCGGACGAGCGACCTTGCGCTCGCTCAAAGTCCGATCGCCGGATTTGGCTAACGATGGCGTTTGATCATCGTTATCTGGAGATAGGCCATGGCGTCGTACGCGCTCGATCTCGTTCTCTGGCTTGCCGGCATCCGCGGCCACATCCCGCGCTTCGACGATTTCCGTCCTGTTCCTGCGGCGCCCGCAACCGGCGCAAATTATCTGATGCGCGTCCTGGCCATCATGGCCAGCGTGTTTGCCGCGCTGTCGCTCGCGGTCTGGGGCACAGTCTGGATGGCAATACGCCTGCTCTGATCGAGCCTGGGTTGGCGGCCGAATGCAATTCAACATGCGAACGATTTGCCGCTTGCGCGCCTGATGCCGCGACATCGGCTGTTCTCATCGTCGACGTCGCCCCGGGCGCCCCCTTAAGGAATTCACCGGAGGCAAATCCGGCAGAAGGTTGTTGCAGCGCAAATCATCTTGCCGTGATCGGCGCAGACTGCATCCGTCATCAAAATCACTTCAGATGAAGGATGCTTCCGATGTTCACCCGCAGAGCCGCACTGATCAGCGCCGCCGCGACAGCTCTGATGCTCGCGACACCCGCCTTCGCTGCCAGCGATCTCAAGCTGCCGCGGCAGAAGGTCGAACTGGTCGCACCGCCCTTCGTGCATGCGCACGAACAGGCCACGACACAAGGCCCCAAGATCGTCGAGTTCAAGCTCAACATCGAAGAGAAGAAGGTCGTCATCGACGACAAGGGCACCACGTTCCAGGCCATGACCTTCAACGGTTCGATGCCGGGCCCGATGATGGTCGTCCATGAAGGCGACTATGTCGAAGTGACGCTGGTCAATCCATCGACCAACACCATGCCGCACAATATCGACTTCCACTCCGCGACCGGTGCGCTCGGTGGCGGCGAGCTGACCCTGGTCAATCCCGGCGAGCAGGTCGTGCTGCGCTGGAAGGCAACGCGGACCGGCGTTTTCGTGTATCACTGCGCCCCGGGCGGTCCGATGATCCCCTGGCACGTCGTCTCCGGCATGAACGGCGCGGTGATGGTGCTGCCGCGCGAGGGCCTCAACGACGGCAAGGGCCACGCGCTGAAATACGACAAGGTCTACTATGTCGGCGAGCAGGACATGTATGTGCCGCGCGACGAGAAGGGCAACTTCAAATCCTACGATTCGCCGGGCGAAGCCTTCACCGAGACCGAAGAGGTGATGAAGAAGCTGATTCCCACGCACGTCGTGTTCAACGGCAAGGTCGGCGCGCTGACCGGCAAGAACGCGCTGACGGCGAAGGTCGGCGAGAACGTGCTGATCGTGCATTCGCAGGCCAACCGCGACAGCCGTCCGCATCTGATCGGCGGCCACGGCGACTATGTCTGGGAGACCGGCAAGTTCTCCAACGCGCCTGAGACGGATCTCGAGACCTGGTTCATCCGCGGCGGTTCTGCGGGAGCGGCGCTGTACAAGTTCCTGCAGCCCGGCATCTACGCCTATGTCACGCATAACCTGATCGAAGCCGCAAACCTCGGCGCCACCGCGCACTTCAAGGTGGAAGGCAACTGGGACGATGACCTGATGACCCAGGTGAAGGCGCCGGCGGAAATCCCGCCGCGGACACAAGGCGCCCTTCAGACCGGTCGCAAGATCAACTGACGAACCAGAAGGGGCCGGGAACAACCGGCCCCTTTTTCTTTCGGGGGATCATCATGCTGATCGCGTTCAAGCTGAAATTGGCGCTGGCCTGCGCGGCCGGACTCGCGGGACCGCTGGCGGTCGCGCCGCTCGTCTCCGAGATAGCGACGCACACGGCAGGTGGCGAGCCGGCGATCGTCGAGATCGCCGCGGGCAGCTTCCTCTATCGCGAGGCCGGCGATTTCACGCGCGCCGGACAGCAGGCCGAAGCACCGCTGCGAATGATTCGCTTCAACAGGCCGCTCCGCATCATGCGTGACCAGGTTTCCTCGGCCGACTTCCAGCTCTGCGTGCAGGATGGCGCATGCCGCGCGCTGGGCCGCGACGTCGCCGTCGCGCCGGATCGCCCTGCGGTGCAGGTGAGCTGGTACGACGCCGAAGCCTATGCGGGCTGGCTGTCGCGCAAGACCGGCAGGCATTATCGTCTGCCGAGCGACGAGGAATGGGCATTTGCCGCCGGCAGCCGCTTCAAGGATGACGGCGCGCCGGTCGACTCACGCGATCCTTCGAAGCGCTGGATCAGCCGTTACGAGCGCGAGTCCGAGCGCGGCTCCTCCGACACGACCGTTTATCCGTTCGGCAAATTCGGCCTGAACGAGCACGGCCTCGAGGACGTCTCCGGCAATGTCTGGGAATGGACATCGACCTGCTTCGTCCGCTCGCGGGTCGACGAGAGCGGCAATGCGATCCGCCCCACCGTGAATTGCGGCGTGCGCGTCGCGGAAGGCGTTCACCGTGCCTATGTCACCGATTTCATCCGCCACGCCCGCGCCGGCGGCTGCGCGCAAGGCGTGCCGCCCGCCAATCTCGGCTTCCGCCTGGTGCGGGAGGAGACGTCGTGGTTGGTCAGCGTGTCGCAGCGCCGGAGTAAGACGTGGCCGGTAAGATCATAGCGGCACGCATCATTTTCCCATGGACGTCTCGGTGCGCTACTTAGAATGAATCTAAATTGTATTTGGAATCCCTCTAAGTCATGTCCCTCGCGACATCGCGTCGCTGACTTCGCCGCAGCGGCTGCGCTACTCAATCGAACTTTCAATCGCGCGCCTGGGAGCAGCCCTCATGATCAATCTTCGCGTCCTCGCCGCGTCAGCGGCGGTGCTGAGCCTGACCTCGTCCTTCGTATCGAGCGCAGCCGCCAATGGCGAGGTCAACGTCTATACGTATCGCGAGACCAAGCTGATCCAGCCGCTGTTCGACGCCTTCAGCAAGGATACTGGCATCAAGGTCAATGTCGTGTCCGCAAGCTCCGGTCTGGAGCAGCGCATGAAGGCGGAAGGCGCCAACAGCCCGGCCGATGTGCTGCTGACAGTGGACATCGGCCGCATCGATGAGGCCGTGCAGGCGGGCGTGACCCAGCCGATCAAGTCGGAGGCGGTCGACAAGGTCGTGCCGGCGCAGTATCGCGATCCGGACGGACACTGGGCCGGCATCTCCATGCGCGCGCGCGTGATCTATGCCTCAAAGGATCGCGTCAAGCAGGACAAGATCACCTATGAGGAGCTTGCCGATCCCAAGTGGAAAGGCAAGATCTGCATTCGCTCGGGCCAACACATCTACAACAACGCGCTGTTCGCGGCCTATGCCGCCAAGTACGGCGAGGCAAAGGCCGAGGAATGGCTGCGCGGCGTGAAGGCCAATCTCGCGCAGAAGCCATCGGGCGGCGATCGCGAAGCCGCGCGTGACGTTGCGGCCGGCAAGTGCGACATCGGCATCGGCAACACCTATTACTGGGCGCTGATGATGAACAACGATCCCGAGAAGAAACCGTGGGCGGAGGCGACCCGCGTCATCCTGCCGACCTTCGAAGGCGGCGGCACCCACGTCAACCTCTCCGGCGTGCTGCTGGCCAAGCACGCCCCCAACAAGGCCAACGGCATCAAGCTGATCGAGTGGCTCGTCAGCGAGCAGGCGCAGCAGATGTACGCCGACCAGAATTACGAATATCCGGTTCGGTCCGGGGTCGCCATCAACTCCACCATCGCGGGCTATGGCAAACTCGGCCCAGATCCGTCGCCGATCGCAAAGATCGCCGCCAACCGCAAGGCTGCGGCCTCGCTGGTGGACAAGGTCGGCTTTGACAACTGATCTCTGGCGGCCGTCGTCTCTCAAATTGTCAGAAGCTAAGGGCGCACGGCCTCGCTTGAGAGGCCGTGCCCACGCCGGGCGCGCCGCAACAGCCATCGCGATCGCAACCGCGATCCTGGTCGCGGCGCCGGTGATCTCGATCGTTTCGCTGGCTTTGCAGCCGGCGCCCGATGTGTGGCACGATCTGATCAACTACGTGCTGCCGGCCGCCCTCCTGGATACTGCGCTGCTGCTCGTCGGAGTCGGCGCTCTCACACTTCTGACCGGCGCCGGCACCGCGTGGGTGATGTCGCGCCACGATTTTCCCGGCCGGGGCATGCTCTTGTGGCTGATGCCGTTGCCGCTGGCGATTCCGACCTATCTTGCGGCTTACGTTTATGCCGACCTGTTCGAACCGCTCGGCCTGGTGCATCGCACTTTGGCGATCTGGCTGCCGCTGCGCGATGCCCTCGGCCATCTCCCCAACCTGCGCTCGCTGCCGGGCGCCATCTTCGTGATCGGGCTGGTGCTCTACCCTTACGTCTATCTGTCGGCGCGCGCGACGTTCCAGGTTCAGTCTGCCGAATTCGCCGAGGCGGCCAAGACGCTGGGCGCCGGCCGATGGACCGTTTTCTGGCGCGTTTCACTGCCGATGGCGCGGCCGGCGCTTGCGGTCGGCGTGGCGCTGGTCGCGCTGGAAACGCTCAACGACATCGGCGCCAGCGAGTATCTCGGCATCCGCACGCTGACGGTCTCGATCTTCACCACCTGGCTCAACCGCGGCAGCCTTGCCGGTGCGGCGCAACTCGCATGCCTGATGCTTGCGATCGTCGCCGGCCTGATCGCGATGGAGCGTTACGGCCGTCGCAATGCCAACATCGAATTCTCGGCCGAAAGCCCGCATGTGAGGCAGCGGACGCCGCTCTCAGGCGCAAGAGCGTGGATCGCGATCGCGGTCTGCGTGCTGCCTGTGCTGATCGGCTTCGTCGTGCCGCTGTGCTATCTGGCGCATCAGGCTCTCGGTCGCGGACTGCTTGCAAATTTCGACCCGCTGCTGTGGCGCCACACCTTCCATTCGTTTGCCTTTGCAGCGCTCGCGACGCTCTTGGCGCTGATGCTTGCGCTCGCCACGACGATCGCGCACCGCTTTCGGCCCGATCCTCTGCAATATCTGGCGATGAGCATCGCGCAGACCGGATACGCGCTGCCGGGTCTCGTGATTGCCCTCGGCCTGCTGACCCCGGTTCTGGCGGTCGATAACGCGATGAGCGTGGTCGCCGCCTGGACCGGACATTCGCTGCCCGGGCTGATCCTGGTCGGCTCCGGGATGGCCGTCGTCATCGCCTATACGATCCGTTTTCTTGCCGTGCCCATCGGCATGATCAAGGCCGGGTTCGACAGCATCCCGCACGACTATGACGAGAGTGCACGCACGGTCGGCGCTGGCCAGGCAGTCATGTTGCGGCAGATCTATCTGCCGTTGCTCCGGCCCGCGATGCTTGGCGCCGTCATCATCATGTTCGTCGACTGCCTGAAGGAACTCCCGGCAACGCTGCTCCTGCGTCCCCTGAATGTCGAAACACTGTCGACGTCGATCTACCAGTTCGCAAGCCGCGGCAATTTCGAGGACGGCGCGCTCGCGGCACTCCTGATCATCGCCGCCAGCATCGGCCCGGTCGCCTGGCTGACCCGATTCTCCGAGGTGCCGAGCGGCCCCGCTTGAAGACAGGGGCACTTCATCCGCACATCCATGGCGCCTCGACCGATCGAGTTCGCATCGCGCGACTGATCGCGCGATCCCGTACTTCAGAGACATTCGTGCTTGATCGAGCGGCCACCATTGTCCGTCTTCACGAGGAATAGCGGCGCTCAGCCAAGATCGTGAGGACGCACAGACCGTATCGTGGTGTGCGCCCCAGCGTGTCTCGCTTACGTGTTCTTCAGCGCGACGCGGAATTCGGCGTCGGTCTTGGCCTTGACCTCGTCGAGCGAGACGCCGTCGGCGAGTTCGATCAGGGCCATGCCGCCGTTGCCGTGCTTGTCGATGGTGAAGACGGCGAGATCGGTGACGACCATGTCGACGACGCGCTCACCGGTCAGCGGCAGGTTGCACTGCTTCAGCAGCTTCGGACCGTCCTTGGCCGAATGCTCCATCACCACGACGACACGCTTGACGCCCGCGACGAGGTCCATCGCGCCGCCCATGCCCTTGACCATCTTGCCGGGGATCATCCAGTTGGCGAGATCGCCGTTCTGGGCCACCTGCATGGCGCCGAGGATCGACAGATCCATGTGGCCGCCGCGGATCATGCCGAAGGAATCGGCGCTCGAGAAATAGGACGTCGAGGGCAGCTCGCTCACGGTCTGCTTGCCGGCGTTGATCAGGTCCGCGTCCACCTCGTCTTCATATGGGAACGGGCCCATGCCGAGCATGCCGTTCTCGCTCTGAAGGCTGACGTCGATGCCGTCGGGGATGTAATTCGAGACCAGCGTCGGGATGCCGATGCCGAGATTGACGTAATAGCCGTCGCGCAATTCCTTCGCGGCGCGCGCGGCCATCTGTTCACGGGTCCAGGCCATTGTTGAGCTCCAGTCGATTCTTTAGTGGCGCATGATCTGATCGGAAAACCGGTGTCCACTTTTCCGGATCATGCGCTCGTGCGCGGGCGGGTGTTGCGGAATTCGATGCGCTTCTTGGCCGTGCCGACCTCGACGATGCGCTTCACGAAGATGCCGGGCGTGTGGATGTGGTCGGGATTGAGTTCGCCGGCCGGAACCAGATGCTCGACCTCGGCCACCGTGACCTTGGCGGCGGTCGCCATCATCGGGTTAAAGTTGCGCGCGGTCTTGCGGTAGATGAGGTTGCCGGCGGTGTCGCCCTTCCAGGCATGCACGATGGCGAGGTCGGCGAACAGGCCGCGCTCCATCAGATATTTCTCGCCATCGAACTCCTTCACTTCCTTGCCTTCGGCGATCAGCGTGCCGACGCCGGTCTTGGTGTAGAAGGCCGGGATGCCGGCGCCGCCGGCGCGGATGCGCTCGGCCAGCGTGCCCTGCGGATTGAATTCGAGTTCCAGCTCGCCGGCGAGGAATTGCTGGGCGAACAGCTTGTTCTCGCCGACATAGGACGAGATCATCTTCTTGATCTGCCGGGTTTCGAGCAGCCGGCTGAGCCCGATGCCGTCGACGCCGGCATTGTTGGAGACCACCGTCAGACCCTTGACGCCGGACTCGCGGATCGCGTCCGACAGCTCCTCGGCGATGCCGCAGAGGCCGAAGCCGCCCGACATGATCATCATGTTGTCTTTCAGAATGCCGTCGAGAGCCGACTTGGCGTCGGGATAGACCTTGTTCATGCAAATGACCTTCGACTGAACCTTCGGCTTGCGGGCGTCGCGCCTTGTTGGCGGCGATTATTAGGCGAAATCCTCCAAAGCCGTCAATGATACGGGGTTCTCCGTTCCGCCCCCGGGTGATAGAAGCTGCCCACGCCGTGGGCAGAATCGTCCGCGGCCTTGAAAGCGACAAGAAAACCCATCAAGTTGCGGGGGTTGGGCGTGGGCGCGCAGGTTTCCCGACCCGCCCTTCTGGCTCCAACGACCAACCCGATCAGGACATGCCATTGACCATGGCCCAAGGAATGAAGCGCCTCGGGACGCCGATCGCGGCGCTGCTCGGCGTGGCGCTGATCGCCCTGATCGCGACCTCCTGGCTCATCAACCGTGACGCGCTGCGCAGGGCGGTGGAAGCGCAGATCCGCGACGTGACCGGGCTCGAGCTCAGTGTCGCGGGCGCGATCGACATCTCGGTGCTGCCGGCGAGCTACATCTCCTTCCACGACGTCGGTCTCAAGGGCGGCGGCGCCAACGATCCCGCGCTCCATGTCGACGTGCTCACCGCTAACCTGCGGCTGCTGCCGCTGCTGCTGCAACGCTTCGAGATCGCCGACCTGACGCTGCTGCGGCCGCGCATCCATGTCAGCCTGAAGCCGGACGGCGAGAGCAACTGGACGCCCTTCATCCAGACCATTGCACGGACCATGAAGCCCGGCGCCGACAACCAGGTCTCGTTCTCCGAGATCAGGATCCAGGACGGCGTGCTCAATTACGAGGACGCTGCCACGCGCGGCACCGAGAAATTCGAGGATATCGACCTGTCGCTGGCCTGGCCCTCGATCTCGCGCTCCTTCGCCGCGACCGGGCAGTTCGACTGGCGCGGCGAGCGCGTCGACGGCACGATCAGCTTTTCCGATTTCCTCGCCGCCCTCTCCGGCGAGCGCTCGGGGTTGAAGGCGCGGATCGCGAGCGCACCGCTCAAGCTCGCCTTCGACGGCAGCGTCGCCAACCGCACCAGCCCGATGATGGAAGGCACGCTCACCATCGACAGCCCGTCCCTGCGCAACGCGCTGCGCTGGACCGGTCAGCCGCAGCCCGCCAGCGGCGGCTTCGGCCGCTTCGCGCTGAAGGCGCGTGCCAACGTCGTGGGCCCCTCGATCGCGCTCACCAACGTCAATGTCGAGCTCGACGGCAACACCGCCGAGGGCGTGATGACTTACGCCAATAACGGCCGGCAGACGCTGCAAGCAACCCTCGCCGCCGACGCACTCGACTTCACGCCCTATATCTCGACCTTCCGCCTGCTCACGAGCGGAGCGCGCGACTGGAACAGGCAGCTGTTCGATCTCAACGGATTGTCGACCACCGATCTCGACATGCGACTGTCGGCAGCAAAGCTGACGGTCGGACCCTCCAAGCTCGGCCGCACGGCGATCGGCGCGAATTTGCGCAACGGCGCGCTGGCGCTCTCGGTGGGCGAGGCCCAGATCTATGGCGGCATCGCCAAGGGCTCGTTCGGCATCACACGCGCCGACAACGTCGCCGACATCAAGGCGCAATTCCAGTTCACCGACGTCGACCTGCAGGCCTGCGCCTCCGAACTGTTCGGCCTCAACAAGCTGTCCGGCCGCGGCAACATCGGCGTCTCCCTGTTCGCCTCCGGCTCGAGCCCGTTCGGCCTCGTGCAGTCGCTCGACGGCAGCGCCACGGTCACCGGACATAACGGCGCGATCTCGGGCTTCAATGTCGAGCAGTTGCTCAAGCGCCTGGAGCGACGGCCGCTGTCGGGCGGCGGCAATTTCCGCAACGGCTCGACGCCCTATGACAGCCTCACCATCGCGGTGAAATTCTCCGACGGGATCGCCACCGCCGAGGACATCCGCATCGAAGGACCGGCCGCGAAGATCACGCTGACCGGCACCGCCTCCGTGCCGACGCGCGAATACGACATGAAGGGCGTGGCGAGCCTCAACACGACATCCGGCTTTCAATTGCCCTTCATGGTGCAGGGTCCGTGGGATGATCCCTTGATCTTCCCCGATCCCGAAAGCCTGATCCGACAGTCGCCTGCGGCGTCTCCCTTCCTCGATCTCCTGAAGCAACGCATTACCGGTGGCGGAAAGCGCCCCGCACAGGATGGATCGCCGACGGCTGAGAATGCCAAAGAAGGCGCCAAATCGAACTGAGATTACGAAGTGAGGGTTCGACCTGAGGATCGCGTCCGCCGAGCGGCGCGAATTGATCAGGGCGAATTGATGCGGCGATTGGATCGATGCGCGCATCAAACATCGCGATTGGTCCGACATTTCGCGACCTTCGTCTGACAAGATGGCGCTAGATCGGACTCCCGCCATGCGCTAGTGTTTTATACGACCGGTTAAAAACACCGGCCGTTTGAGGGAGAAAAACGTGAGATCCAAGGTTATTGGCGCAGTATCATTGGCGGTCGCTGCGGCTGGGCTTTTCGCCGCCACTGCACCCGCCTTTGCGCAGCAGAAGACGATTACGGTCTGGTGGGGCAAGGGCTTCTATCGCTCCGAAGACGACGCGCTGATCGAGACGATCAAGAAGTTTGAAGCCAAGACCGGCATCAAGGTCGAATTGTCGCAGTACGCGATCCAGGACATGATTCCGAAGACGGTCGCCGCGCTCGATGCCGGCACCGTGCCCGATGTCGCCTATTCCGACTCTTATGACGTGCAGGCGCAGGGCAAGTGGGCCTATGAGGGCAAGCTCGAGGACCTCACGGACATCATGGATCCGATCAAGGGCCGGTTCGTGCAGAACACGCTCGATGCGTCGATCCTCTACAACGACGTCGCGAAGAAGAAGGCCTATTACGGCTTCCCGCTGAAGCAGCAGAGCATGCATGTCGAGATCTGGAACGACATGCTGGAGAAGGCCGGCTTCAAGCTTGCCGATATTCCCAACGACTGGGCCGGCTACTGGACGTTCTGGTGCGACAAGGTGCAGCCGGCCATCCGTAAAGCCAGTGGCCAGCGCATCTACGGTGTCGGCCAGCCGATGGGCGTTGAATCCACCGACGCCTTCCAGTCGTTCTACACCTTCATGGACGCCTACCACGTCAAGCTGGTCGACGACGACGGCAAGCTCACGGTCGACGATCCCAAGGTTCGTGAGAACCTGATCCACGCCCTGAAGGACTATACCGACACCTATATCAAGGGCTGCTCGCCGCCCTCTTCCACGACCTGGAAGGACCCGGACAACAACGTCGCCTTCCACAACAAGACCATCGTGATGACCCACAACTTCACGATCTCGATTGCGGCGAAGTGGTTCGAAGACTCGCAGAACCAGGCCCTCACCCAGGAGCAGCGCGACGCCGGCAAGAAGGCCTATGAGCAGGACATCGTCACGGCGTCCTTCCCGAAGGCCCCCGATGGTTCGACCATCCGCTACCGCTCCGACGTCAAGACCGGGCTGATCTTCACCGCGGCCAAGAACAAGGCCGAGGGCAAGCAGTTCATCAGCTTCCTGCTCCAGGAAGAGAACATCCGTCCCTACATCGAGGGTGCGCTCGGCCGCTGGTTCCCGGTGACGAAGGAAAGCCAGGAGAGCCCGTTCTGGCAGGCTGACAAGCACCGCAAGGCCGTCTACACGCAGTTCAAGGGCGGCACCGCCGCGTTCGACTTCACCAAGAACTGGAAGTTCACGATCCTCAACAACGAGAACGTGTGGGCGAAGGCGATGAATCGCGTCGTCAGCGAGAAGGTTCCGGTCGACAAGGCCGTCGACGAACTGATCGCCCGCATCAAGCAGGTCGCGGGTTAAGTCATCCGCTCCCTCTCCCCGCCTCGCGGGGAGAGGTGTAAGAACAACACCGGCCGCGTTTCGCGGCCGGCTTCTCTTTGAAGAGTCCGAAAAGAATGGCGATCACGCTTTCAGGCGATCAGGCACTTCCCGGCCCGCCACTGTCCTCGCGGCTGACCACGGCGCAGGCCTGGGGCATTGTGCTGCTCGCACCCTATTTGCTCGTTTTCCTCGCCTTCGTCGTCTATCCCGTCTGCTATGGACTGTGGCTGGCCCGCGCGCCGGAAAACTACGTCGCGCTCTATCACGACCCGATCTTCGCGCGCGCCGCGATCAACACGCTGATCTTCCTGGTCATCGGCATCAACATCAAGATGATGATCGCGCTGTTCCTGTCCGGCTTCTTCGCCATGCAGCGCACCTGGATCAAATGGCTGTCGGTGATCTTCATCCTGCCCTGGGCGGTGCCGTCGATCCCGACCATCCTGTCGGTGCGCTTCATGCTCAATCCCGAATGGGGCGTGATCAACCACCTGATCTTCTCCTTCACCGGCGATGACGGCCCGAACTGGCTGAACGATCCGACCGTGGCGCTGAGCATGGCGATCGGCGTGCACATCTGGAAGTCGCTGCCGTTCTGGACGCTGATCCTGATCACCGGCCGTCTTGCGATCTCGCACGACCTGTTCGAGGCCGCCGAGGTGGATGGTGCGAGCTGGTGGCAGAAATTCCGCTTCATCACCTGGCCGTCGATGCAGACGCTCTACGTCACCTGCACCCTGCTCTCGATGATCTGGACGCTCGGCGATTTCAACAGCGTCTATCTGCTCACCGGCGGGGGACCTGCCGACCTCACGCACGTGCTCGCGACGCTCGGCATCCGCTATCTCCGGCTCGACCAGCTCTCGCTGGCCATGGCGTCCATCGTCTGCGCGATGCCGTTCGTCCTGCCGCTCGTGTACTTCATGATGAAACGGTTGTCGCGATGAAGCTCCCCTCCCTGCGCGAAGTCGGCACCGAAGCGCGGCTGCTGCTGATCGGCATCCCCGTCTTCCTGTGGACGATGATCCCGATCTATCACATGTTCCTGTTCGCGATCTCCCCGAAGGAAGACGCGTTCTCGGGCAAGCTGTGGCCGGATCATCCGACGCTGCACAACTTCGAGATCGTGTTCAAGCAGCAGCATTATTTCCTGCGCGACTTCTACATCCAGTTCTGGAATTCGACGGTGATCGCCGTCTCCGTCGGCGTGCTGACGCTGTTCATCGCGACCTCCGCGGCGTTCGCGATCTCGCGATTGAAGGTGCCGGGCGGACGCGCCGTGCTGAACCTCGCGCTCTTCACCTATTTCATCCCCGCGGCGTTCCTCGCCGTGCCGATGTACCGCACAATGGGCAATTACGGCCTGCTCAACAATCACTGGTCGCTGATCCTGGCCATGGTGACGATCGCCAGCCCCTATGCGATCTGGGTGCTCAAGCAGGCCTCCGACAAGCTGCCGGTCGAGCTGGACGAGGCCGCCGTGATGGACGGCGCGACAACGCTCCAGATCTTCCGCCTGGTCTATTTGCCGCTGATGATGCCATCGCTGGTCGCGATCGGCACCTATGCGGTGCTGCTGGCCTGGAACGAATATCTGTACGCGTTCCTGCTGCTCTCCAACGACCGAGAGATCACGCTGCCCGTCGCACTCGGCAACTTCCTCGCCGCCGACGATTCGCCCTGGGAGCTGCTGATGACGACCGGTTTCATCTACGCGCTGCCGCCGGCCGCGGTCTACTACGCCTTCCGCCGCTACATGGTGGGCGGGCTCACGGCGGGCGCGGTGAAGTCGTAGGCATCGGCTGTGCGCTTCCTGCGATAGGCGAGCAGGAGCGCGATCATCGAGCCGATGAAATAGCCAGCGGTCGCGCCCGAGATGGCGCGGCCGACGATGATGGCCACAGCACGGTCGCCCGCATCGATAGCCGCGATCACGCCAGCGGCGTATTGCAGAGAGAACACGACCAGGTTGCGGATCAGCGCGAACGCGCTGCCGAGGCGGATGATCTCACCTGTCTTGTGATCGACGTCGAAAGGGCGCGGCGTCAGCACGCCGAGCGGCAGCAGCGCCAGTGCGGCGGCCATCCAGGCTGCCAGCGGCCACGCGCTGTCCTGGTGTCCAAAGCCGATCCGCGAAACGCCCCAGACGATGAACACGATCGGCACGATCAGCGCACGCCAGAGCGGCGATCGGCGCGGCTGCATCGCCTTGATGCCCTGCCACACCAGATAGGCGAGCAGTGCAAAGACCCAGAGCGGTGTGTGGATCAGGACCTGGTAGGCCATCGTCATTGTCGCCTCTCCTCTCACAGCGGTGCTGCGCTCTCGCCCTGCGAGCTCGACAGCTTCGAAGCCAGCGAAGCAATCACGATCACCACCGCAATCAGCGCGATCACCAGCGTGCAGATCGCGTTGATCTCGGGCTTCACGCCGAGCCGCACCTCGGAGTAGATCCGGATCGGCAGCGTCGCCGAGCCGGGGCCGGTGGTGAAGCTGGCGATCACGAGATCGTCCAGCGACAGCGTGAAGGCCAGCATCCAGCCGGCGACGATGGCCGGCGCGATCAGCGGCAGCGTCACAGCCACGAACGCGCGGACGGGGTCGCAGCCGAGGTCCATCGCGGCCTCCTCCAGCGAGCGATCGAGCGAGCCGAGGCGGGACTGCACGACCACGGCGACGAAGCACATCGTCAGCGTGGTATGGGCAATCGTCACGGTCCAGAAGCCGCGCTCGGCGTTCAGCGCTACGAACAGCAGCAGCAGCGACAATCCGGCGATCACCTCCGGCATCACCAGCGGCGCATAGAGCATGCCGGAGAACAGCGTGCGGCCGCGAAAGCGTTCGCCGCGCGACAATGCGACCGCGGCGAGCGTGCCGAGCAGCGTGGCGATGGTCGCGGACGCGACCGCGACCCGCAGGCTCATCCAGGCCGCCTCGATCATGGCGCGGTCATTGAAGAACTCGTGATACCAGCGCAGCGACCAGCCGCCCCACACCGTCACCAGGCGCGAGGCGTTGAAGGAGTAGATGACGAGGATTAGGATCGGCAGGTAGAGGAACGCCAGCCCCAGCGCGAGCGAGGCAATGTTGAAGCGCGAGAGACGTGAGAGCTTGCGCATCGTCTCAGCGCCCCTGTTCCAGCTGCCGCTTCTGCAGCCGCTCGTACAACAGCAGGGGCACCAGCAGCACCACGAGCAGCACGATGGCCGCCGCAGACGCGACCGGCCAGTCCTTGTTGGTGAAGAATTCGAGCCAGAGGGTCTGGCCGATCATCAGGGAATTGGAGCCGGCCAGAAGATCCGGAATGACGAATTCGCCGACGATCGGGATGAAGCACAGCAATACGCCGGCGCCGACGCCGGGCAGCGACAGCGGAAAGGTGACGAGCCAGAACACCTGCCAGGGCGGCGCGCCGAGGTCACCGGCCGCCTCCTCCAGCGCCGGCTCCATCTTGGCGAGCGTGGCGTAGAGCGGCAGGATCATGAACGGCAGATAGGAATAGACGATGCCGATATACATCGCGCTGTCGGTGGAGAGCCACACCACGGGCTGGCTGACCAGATGCAGCGCCAGCAGGATCTTGTTGAGCAGGCCGTCGTGCTGGAGGATGTTGATCCAGGCATAGATGCGGATCAGAAACGAGGTCCAGAACGGCACGATCACCAGCACCATCGCCACCGCCTGCCAGCGCTTCGGCAGCCGCGCCATGCCATAGGCGATGGGGTAGCCGATCAGCAGCAGGAGCGCAGTCGCCGTGACGGCGACGGTGAGGCTGCGCAAATAAGCGAATACATAAAGGTCGTCGGAGATCAGCAGCCTGAAATTGTCGATCGACAACGCAGCAAAGGCCGTCTTCAGCGCGTCCCATCCCGCCGTCAGCTCGAAGATCGGCTCGTAAGGCGGCTGCGCGATCGCCGTCTGCGACAGGCTGATCTTCAGCACGAAGGCGAACGGCACCAGGAAGAACAGCACCATCCAGACGTAAGGCGCGATCGCGGCAAAGCGCGCCGGTCGCGCGAAGATACGACGGGAGCTCATGGCGGCAACACCACGCAGTCGTCGGGCGTGAACCACGCGACGACGTTCTGGTTCACGCTGTAGGCATCGGTCTCGAGGCGCGCGCTGTTGACGACTGCAGCTTGCACCGTTCCGCCGGCATCGAGCTTCACC
Source organism: Bradyrhizobium sp. 1(2017) (assembly GCF_011602485.2). Classification (NCBI taxonomy): domain Bacteria; kingdom Pseudomonadati; phylum Pseudomonadota; class Alphaproteobacteria; order Hyphomicrobiales; family Nitrobacteraceae; genus Bradyrhizobium; species Bradyrhizobium sp. 1(2017). The sequence goes on from NZ_CP050022.2 coordinate 6,939,393, forward strand.
TTGTAGGTGGTGGTGCCGCCGAGATAGCAGATGTCGGCGATCACGCCCTCCAGAGTGTTGATCGCCGCTTCACGGCCGGCCTCGGACACCGGCCCGCGGCGCGAGAGCTTGACCTTCTCGGGCCGGATCGCGACCGACAATGTCGTCTCGCCCACCGGCTCGCGCGGCTCCGCCGCCACCAGCGTGCCCGCTTCACGCGTCGCAATCACCAGACGATGGCCATCGCGCAGCTTGAATTCGCCGTCGAACAGATTGACGTCGCCGACGAACTCGGCGATCCAGCGCGACCGCGGCGCCTCATAGAGCTCGCGCGGAGCGGCGACCTGCGCCAGTTTGCCGGCCTTCATCACGCCGATCCGGCTCGCCATCGTCATCGCCTCCTCCTGGTCGTGGGTGACGATGATGAAGGTCATGCCGAGCCGGCGCTGCAGCTCCATCAGCTCGGCTTGCGTGCCCTCGCGCAATTTCTTGTCCAGCGCTGCGAGCGGCTCGTCGAGCAGCAGGAGCTGCGGACGGCGCGCCAACGCCCGCGCCAGTGCCACGCGCTGGCGCTGGCCGCCGGAGAGCTGGTCGGGCTTGCGCTTCTCCATTCCTTCGAGCTTCACCAGAGCAACCATCTCCGCAACACGCATGGCAATGTCGGGCCGCGCCATGCCGGCGCGCTTCAGGCCGAAGGCGATGTTGTCGCGCACCGACAGATGCGGAAACAGCGCGTAGTTCTGGAACATCATGTTGATTGGCCGCTCATGCGGCAGCGCCTGCGCGATGTCCTTGCCGCCGAGCAGGATGCGCCCCTCGTCCGGCGCCTCGAAGCCGGCGAGCATGCGCAGCAGCGTGGTCTTGCCGCAGCCGCTGGGCCCAAGCAGCGCGAAGAACTCCCCGGCCTTGATGTCGAGCGACACGCCGTCCACCGCACGGAAGGTCCCGAACGTCTTGGCGACGCCCTCGATGCGCAAGAGCGGCTGCCCCGCCGGATATTGATCTCCGCGGACCGCGTCGGCCGCGGCGTCTGCTCTGGGCAATTCGTCCGTCATGGTCCCTGCCAACCCCGAATCCGCCGCACGCTAGCGGCCGATCGCCCTTTGCTCAACCGGTTCCAAGCTGCTCGTTCACACCCGACATGAACGCGGCCAGCGCATCACGATCTGCCGCGGGCATGGTCAGGCCGAGCTTGGAACGGCGCCAGAGGATGTCGTCGGGGAAGCGCGCCCATTCATGGCTCATGAGATAGCGCACCTCGGCGGCGGTCAGTTCGGGACCGAAGGCGGGACCAAGATCGTCTCTGGTCTTCGCTCCACCCAGCACTGCCCCCAATCGCGAGCCATAGGCGGCGACGAGGCGCTGGGCCTGCGTCTCCCCGAGGAACCGCCAGCGGTCGCGGGCGAGGTCCACCTCCGTGTCGAAACGATCCCAGGCAAAATCGCCGCCCGGCAGCGCTGCGCCGGCGGTCCAGGGCGGCGACATCGGATAGAACGGTGTCAGCCGCGTCACCGCCCGCTCCGCGCGCAGACGCGAGGTGGTGACGTCGCCGCCGAACATCGTGATCAGCGGCGCCTTGCGTCGGCGCGCATGGAACAGGGTCGTGCCGTCACGTCGCCGTGCGGACGCCAACGTCAGGTTGACGCCGGAGACCGTCCGGACCACGTCGGTTGGCGTGACGCGTTCGCGGAAATAGCGGCTGGCCGCTTCGCAGAGATAGCTGACGTCGGCCCCACGCATCGCCACGATCGCGGGATCGCCGGTGAAATCATGCGTGACCGTGCCGACCAGGGTGAAGTCGCGTTCGAAGGGCCGGGCAAAGATCAGGCGCCCGTCGTTGTTCTGGAAGACGTAGACATTATCGCTGTCGTACAGCCGCGGCACGATGATCTGGCTCATCTGCGTCGCTGCCATTGGGGCTTGCTGATGCCGCAGCACGGTCTCCGCGACCATTGGCGTCCAGGCCCCCGTGGCGTTGGCGAGGGCCCGGGCCGTGATCGTGCGGCGGTGGCCGCGATCGACCACCGCAAGCCGCCAGGTGTCGGTTCGATCGGCGCGGACGCAGCGCGCCCCGGTCCGGATCACGGCGCCACGTTCGGCGGCATCGAGCGCCGTGAGCACCACCAGGCGGGAATCATCGACGACGCAGTCCGAATAAGCGAACGCCGTGCCGAACGGGCGCTTCAGCGCGTTGCCGACCGGATGATGCGTGATGTCGAGCGTCGTCGCCACGGGCAGGCCGCTCCGGCTGGAGAGGTTATCATAAAGAAACAGGCCTGCGCGCAGCAGCCATGGCGGACGTTCCTCGGAATGGGCGGGGATCACGAACTGCATCGGCCGGACCAGATGCGGGGCGATCCTAAGCCAGGTCCGGCGCTCCGCCAGCGCCCGGCGCACCCGCCAGAAGCCGCGTCGTTCCAGAACCGAGAGATCGCCGTGGATCAGCCGCGGTGTCGCGGACGACGCCGCGCCGCCGAGGTCGCTCTGCTCGAACAGGATGACCCGCAAGTCACGGCCGGCCGCATCGCGCGCGAGGCTGACACCGTTCAGGCCGCCGCCGATGATCGCAAGGTCGTAATCCGCCATGAAGCCGTCGAGAAGGAGCGAAGCGCCCCGTCATCACTAGCCGGTCTTGAGCGCAAGCTCCATGACTTCAGCGCGTCCGACGAGGCCGGCATATTTTCCGATCGGCAAGGGCTTGCCGAGCAGATAACCCTGCACGCCGTCGCAGCCTTCCTTGGCGAGGAAGGCGAGCTGGTCGATCGTCTCGACACCCTCGGCGACGATCGACATTTCGAGGCCGTGGCCGAGATCGATCACCGCGCGCACGATCGCCGCCGATTGCGGGTTGCGGCCGAGATTGATGATGAAGGCGCGGTCGATCTTGATCTTGTCGAACGGGAACGCCTGGAGATAGCTCAGCGAGGAATAGCCGCTGCCGAAATCGTCCATGGAGATGCGCACGCCGAGCGCCTTCAGCCGGCGCAGCAGCGCAAGGCCGCGGTCGAAGTCCTCGATCAGCACGCCCTCGGTGATTTCCAGCTCGAGCCGGCCGGGCGCAAGGCCGGTCTCGATCAGGATCGAATGGACCAGCCCGACCACGTCGCCGTGCATGAACTGCGCCGGCGACAGATTGACCGCGACCTGCAGCGGGTTTGGCCAGGACGCCGCCTCGCGGCAGGCCTCGCGCAGGATCCACTCGCCCATCTCGACGATCAAGCCGCTCTCTTCCGCGATCGGGATGAATTCGGCCGGCGAGACCTGGCCGCGCACCGGATGCTGCCAGCGCGCCAATGCCTCGAAGCCGATGATCTCGCTCTCGGCGACGCTGTGGCCGGCGGCGCCTTGGGGCTGGAAGGCGAGCGAGAGCTCGCCGTTCTTGATCGCCATCGAGAGGTCCTGGTGCAGCACGCGGCGATCGCGGATCTGCTGGTCCATCTCCGGCTGGTAGAGGCTGATCGTGCCGCGTGACTTCTGCTTGGCGCGGAACAGCGCCGCACCGGCATTGGCGAGCAGCGAGGCGCCATCCGTGCCATTGTGCGGGAACACCGACATGCCGGTGGTGATACCGGCGCGGACCGGCCGGCCATCGATCTGGAATTCCCGGGCAACGGCTTCACCGATCTGCTGCGCCAGCGCCAGACCCGCCTCAGGCTGCTTGCCATCGATGATCAGGCCGAACTCGTCGCCGGACAGGCGCGCCACGACGCCGCCGCGCGCGGAGTCCTGGAGCCGCTGGGCCACCTCGATCAGGAGCTTGTCGCCGAGCGCATGACCGAAGACGTCGTTGACCTCCTTGAGGCCGTCGAGATCGACGCAGAGGACGGCGAACTCCTCGCCGGTGCCCTCGCAGGCCTCGATCATCTGGGTCAGCGCCTGGAGGAAGGCAGCGCGGTTCGGCAGGTCGGTGAGGCCGTCGTGATAGGCCATGTGCGCCATGCGCGACTCGGTCTGCCGGCGATCGGTGACGTCCTCGTGGGTCTTGATCAGATATTGCGGCTCGCCGGCATCGCTCAGCACGGTGGCGCGACGGGTCAGGAACAGGCGCAGGCCGTCCTTGGTGGAGATCGGATGCTCCTCGGTGATCATCCCGCGCTTCTTGATCGCGGCCTCGTCGCGGGCGATGATCAGCTTGGCTTCCTTGGGATTGAAGATATCGGCGGCGGTCAGGCCCGTGGCTTCCTCGCGCCTGCGGTTGAGGATCGTCTCGGCGCTGCGGTTGGCCAGCAGATAGCTGCCGTCCCTGACCTGCTCCACGATCAGCGCCACCGGGATGTTGTCGACCACGAGCTCGAGGAACTTCTTGGTGCTCTCCAGCTCCTGCGACAGCGAGCGACGGTCGGTGATGTCCTCGAACACCAGCAGCAGGAATCCGGGCCTGTTGCCTTCATTGCGGACCGCGATCCGGATCGAGGCGACCATGCGTCGCTCCCCGCCGCGCTCGACCTCGAATTCGTTGCGGAACTGGCCGTCCGGCGAATCGAGCGCCGCACGGTCGGCCGTCTCGATGGTCGCCGCCGACACCGGCGCGAACAGCTCGCGCGCATTCTTGCCGACGACATGGTCCCGCGAGAAGCCCCAGAAGCGCTCATAGGCCGTATTGGCGAAGATGTAGCGGCCGTCCTCGATGTTCTTTGCGGCCACACAGGCCGGCACGTTGTCCAGCACCGTCTCCAGGAACTGCTTGGTGGAGGCGAGCTGTTGCGACAGCCTGCGCTGTTCGCTGACGTCGAGATGTGTCGCCACCGAGCCGCCATTCGGCAGCACAAAGAACTTCACTAGGATGGCCCGACCTTCCGGCAGTTCGGTGATCAAGCCGTTGATGCTTGCCGCCTTCTCGTAGAACTCGTCGTCGGTCGCGCCATCCAGCACGCCGCGCCTGCGGCGCAGCTCGAGGAGGTCGTGGCCGTTCATGTTCGGCCGGATATCGGACCGCGCCAGACCGTAGATCTCGAGATAGCGGTCGTTGCAGAAGATGACGCGCCGCTGCGCATCCGTCATCACCACGCCCTGGTTGAGATTGTTCATGGCGGAGGAGACGAAGGCGTTGCGCCGCAACTGCAGACGCCGGGTCCGGCGCAGCGAGGAATGGATCCACAGCGCGAGCGCGGCGAGGAACGAGCAGACGACGATGCCCGCGATCAGGACTTCCCAGATCACGTTGGGTGCGAGCTTGGCGAGATCGCCAGGCGCGGGCAGGCCGTCCGACAGCGCAAAGGCGCGCGCAGGCGCGACCGCGCCGGCCAGGCACAGCACGGCCTGCACAGCAATCGGAAGCGTGCTGCCCACGTGCCAGTTCTTCTCAGCCATCAGCCACCCGCGATTTCAACGTCGGATTGTCTGGCTTCAGGGGTTTGGATCGGGTAAACGCCTGTATGTGCAACGGAAAAATGTGACGCGAAATACGGCAATTGCCCTGACATGATAAATGTTTTCTTAATGGAAAAAGCCCGCGCAACCGCGCTTCCCGCCCCGCCGCCACCGGCGCTTCCAGCGGACGTCCTGCACAACCATGGATAGGGTCGACTGCGTCGTCATCGGAGCCGGCGTGGTCGGGCTCGCGGTGGCTCGAAAGCTCGCGCAGGCCGGGCGCGAGGTCATCGTGCTCGAGGAAGCCGAGGCCATCGGCACCATCACCTCCTCGCGCAACAGCGAGGTGATCCATGCCGGCATCTACTACCGCGCCGGCAGCTGGATGGCGCGCATGTGCGTCGACGGCAAGCACGCGCTCTATCGCTACTGCATCGAGCGCGGCATCCCGCACAAGAATTGCGGCAAGCTCATCGTCGCGACCAGCGCGAAGGAGACCGAGAAGCTGCAATCGATCAAGGCGCATGCCGAGGCCAACGGTGTGCTCGACATGCGGCTGCTTCCGGGCGAGGCCGCACGCGCGCTGGAGCCGGCGCTTGCCTGCGATGCCGCGCTGCTGTCGCCGTCGACCGGGATCATCGACAGCCACGCCTACATGCTTTCGCTGCGCGGCGAAGCCGAAGAGGCAGGCGCGGCGTTCGCTTTCCACACGCCGCTGGTGCGCGCCAAGGCGGAAGCCGGGATTATCGAGATCGAGGCTGGCGGCGAGGCGCCGATGACGCTGCAATGCAGCCTCCTCGTCAACGCCGCGGGGCTCGCGGCAACGCATCTGGCGCGCAACATCGAGGGCATGCCGCTGGATCGCATTCCGCCGGCCTATCTCGCCAAGGGAAACTATTTCAGCTGCAATGCCAGGGCGCCGTTCTCGCGCCTGATCTATCCGGTGCCGGAGCCCGGCGGGCTGGGGGTGCATCTGACGCTGGACATGGCAGGGCAGGCCCGCTTCGGCCCCGACGTCGAGTGGATCGAGACGATCGATTACGAGGTCGATCCATCACGCGCCGAGCGCTTCTACCCGGCGATCCGCAAATACTGGCCGACGCTGCCTGACGGCGCGTTGATGCCGAGCTATTCGGGCATCCGTCCGAAGATCGTGCCGCCGGCAGTGGCCACGCAGGATTTTCTGATGCAGGGCCCGCGCGATCATGGCGTTGCAGGCTTGATCAATTTGTTCGGTATCGAATCGCCGGGACTGACGTCGTCGCTCGCGATCGCCGATCACGTCGCCGAGCTCGCAAAGGTTTGAAGCGTTTTCGAGCGACGTAGATTGTCGGGTCGCATCTAGAAAACGCGTTCACCAAGAATCTACCCCGCGCAAATTAGCTCTGCGCGGGCATACCCTTGCAGCAGGGACGAGCACAAAGACTCTCATCCCTGCGTGAAAGGGTTAGGGTCAACTCTACGCTGTTACGGGGGTACTAGTGGAGCGTGTCGCCAGAGTGCTTCAGACGCTCGATCTGGTCCTTGACCATCAACTTTCGGCGCTTCAACTCAACAATTTGCAGGTCGTCTGTTGAAAGGTGCACGAGAGCTTCGTGCAATTCGTTTTCGAGAAGTTTGTGCTTCCGTTCCAATTCAACAAGATGTGCCTGAATTGTCATTCGAAACCTCCTCGGTAGGGCTGAACCTCAGGATTCGATCCGGACGGCGAAGTCTACATCACCGATTCGTTCTGTCGATGGGTATCCGTCATTGCAGCTTCATTTTTGAAAATTCATATGTAACGAAGCGTGAGTACGGAACCGCTCGGGAAAAATCCATGATATCAATGCGCTTGCGGAGCGCCGCGGCGACCCGCAGAAATATGTTGCGGGAGACCGGCGGACGAGAACCGCAGATCGCTTGCGGTCACGCCGCACAAGGACGATAATTTCCACAGGGCATCCACAGCCCAGATCTCACGCCTACCGGTTTTCGGCCACCGCAGACATGACCAATGAAGACGAGCGTGAGCTCGAAACGGAGCTCACCCGGTTGCAGCAGGAACACCGAGATCTCGATGCGGCGATCGATGCACTGCATCAATCGCCAGCCCCCGACCTATTGCGGTTACAGCGGCTGAAGAAGCGCAAGCTGTTGTTGCGCGATCGCATCGCGTTCATCGAAGACCAGATCACGCCCGACATCATTGCCTGAGCCAAGTCTTTCGCGGCGGCTCGCCACATCCGAATCCGCTTGACTCGAAAAGAACAAAATAGGAACATTCGTGACATCCCGGCGCCCAGAAAAACGCCAGCGGAAGCGCCAACGGGCAACCACCGATACAAGCCAGAAGGACAACGCAGATGTCAGCCACCGCCCTTCTCGACAACAGCCATTATGAACAAGCCTGCGATCAGGCTATCGCGATGTGCGACGGCAATCTGCGCAGCACCATCAAGGCGCTGATCATGGCCAACGAATATCTGGAAGCCGAACTGGAGGAGTTGCAGGCGGCGATATCGGCCGGCTGCATTCCGGAGACCTCGCACAGCAAGATGCGGAGCAAGAGCAGCGCCGCCTGAGCTCTCAAACGCAAATCGCGCTGAGGTTGCCGTTTGACCATGATCCGGAAAGCCGGATCATACCCCCACCCGGAGCAACGCCATGTCCGATGTGACCTATTACGTTGCAATGCCTTTTCTGATCGATGCAGATGGCTCGCCTGTCGCGGGCACCGCCGAGGAGTGCCAGAGCTCGACGGCCGCGTTGCGGCGCGCCGAGATCTTGTCGCGCGGCGCGGGCAACATCGGCGCGGTGGCGTTCAGCCGCAGCGGCGATCCCATGACTGGCGAGTTCGGCGACGCCACGCTGCTGCGCAAATTCGGCAACGTGCCGGACGATCTCGCCACGCTGTAGGTTCAGTCGCCAACCAGCCTGATCCGCGGCTCGTGCCGCCGGTGCGCCTTGCGCACATACATGGCGGCATCGGCCTCCTCCAGGGCGCGACCCGCGTCGGACTGCGCTCCCAGCAGCGCGACGCCGGCGGAGGCGCCCGCCGTCACCCGGTGGTCCCGAAAGGTGAAAGACAAGTCGTCGATGGCCTGCTCGAAGATGGCGGCTTTCGCCTTGGCATCGGTCTCGCTGAGATTCCACAGCAGCAGCGCGAACTCGTCGCCGCCAAGACGGCCGACCACGTCCGAGGCGCGGACCTGCCGCATCAGCGTCGCAGCAATCGCCTTGAGCACCTCGTCGCCGGCGGCATGTCCAAAGGAATCGTTGATCGGCTTCAGCCGATCGACGTCGAGCACGATCAGCGCGCCGCTGGCGCGGTAGCGCTTCATGTAGGCGATGGCGCGGCTGAGCTCGCGCTCGAAACCGCGCCGGTTCGGAATCTCGAGCAGGAAATCGGTGTCGGCGGCCGCCTCGAGTTCCGCGACCCGCCGCTCTGCCGCCTTCAGCTTGCTCCGCAAGCCGCGGATCGTCGCCTTGAGCGTGTCGGTCGCGCCATCGGCCGGCGTACGGCGCTGCCGCGGCCTGGCGGGACGCTTGGGGCCGGCTTCGGGACGCCTGGCGCTGGTCTTCCGGCCCATTTTGGCCTTCGCAGCACGCGCCCTTTTTGGTTTCTTCATGGGCATCCTGCTCAATGAAGGCTTGCGGGGATTCACCAAGACAGGATAGTGCATTCCCTTCTCCTTGCCACCGCCTTGCGAGCCACCGGCCGGAACCGTTAATCTGGCCTATCTTTCTGTTTTCCGAGCACAATTGACGTCATGACCGCGCCGATCGCCATCATCATGGGAAGCCAGTCGGACTGGGACACGATGCGGCATGCCGCCGATACGCTTGCCGCGCTCGGCGTTGCCGCCGACACCCGCATCGTTTCGGCCCACCGCACCCCCGACCGCCTGTTCGCCTTCGCCAAGGGCGCCAAGGCGGCCGGTTACAAGGTCATCATCGCCGGCGCCGGCGGCGCCGCGCATCTGCCAGGCATGGCGGCGGCGCTGACGGAACTGCCGGTGTTCGGCGTGCCCGTCGAATCGAAGACCCTCAAGGGGCTCGATTCGCTGTATTCGATCGTCCAGATGCCCGCAGGCATCCCGGTCGGCACCCTCGCCATCGGCAAGGCCGGCGCCACCAACGCGGCGCTGCTGGCAGCGTCCGTGCTGGCGCTGTCCGACCCCGCGCTGTCGAATCGGCTTGCCGCCTGGCGCAAGGCGCAGACCGAGGCGGTTGCTGAACGTCCGGAGGACAAGGCGTGAGCGACGCCAAGCAGGTGACGCTGAAGCCCGGTGACACCATCGGAATCCTCGGCGGCGGACAACTCGGCCGGATGCTGGCGATGGCCGCGGCGCGGCTCGGGCTGCGCTGCCAGGTGTTCTCGCCCGATCCGGATTCGCCGGCCTTCGACGTGGTCTTGAACGCGACCTGCGCCGAATATGCCGATGTCGAGGCGCTCGAGCTGTTCGCCAATGACGTCGACGTCATCACCTACGAATTCGAGAACGTGCCGGCGGCCGCCGCGATGGTGCTGGATGCGCGCCGCCCTGTGCTGCCCAACCGCAAGATCCTCGAGACCACCCAGGACCGGCTCGCCGAAAAGGATTTTGTGACGAAGCTCGGCATCGGCACCGCCGCCTATGCGGACGTGACGTCGGTCGCGTCGTTGCGCGAGGCGATCGTCAGGATCGGCCTTCCGGCCGTGCTGAAAACCCGCCGCTTCGGCTATGACGGCAAGGGCCAGGCCATCATCCGCGAGGGCGACGACATCGCCAAGGTGTGGACCAGCCTCGCCACCAAATCGGCGATCCTGGAAGCCTTCGTGCCCTATGAGCGCGAGATTTCGGTGATCGCCGCACGCTCGGCCGCGGGCCAGGTCGAGTGCTTCGACGTCACCGAGAACGAGCACCGCGACCACATCCTGAAGATATCGCGCGCACCCGCGCAGATCCCCGATTCGCTTGACGAGGACGCGCGCAGCATCGCGGGCAAGATCGCGAGCGCGCTCGACTATGTCGGCGTGCTCGCCGTCGAGATGTTCGTGCTCGCCAACGGCACCGGGCCGAAGGTGCTGGTCAACGAGATCGCCCCGCGCGTGCACAATTCCGGACACTGGACGCTGGACGGCGCCTCGGTCTCGCAATTCGAGCAGCATATCCGCGCCATCGCCGGCTGGCCGCTCGGCAAGCCCGTGCGCCACGGTGATGTCGTCACCATGACCAATTTGATCGGCGATGAGATCAACGACTACGGCAAGTGGCTGACCGTCCCCGGCGCCACGGTGCACATCTACGGCAAGGGCACGCCGCGCCCCGGCCGCAAGATGGGCCATGTCACCGAAGTCAGGCCGACCGGGAGCAAGTGAGGGGACCGCAGCCGCCGCGATCCCGCTTCGCTCGAAACGCTACGCCGTCTTCGCGCCCGCGACGACGCCTGTGGGCTCCTCGCTGAGCCAGCGATAGATCACCCCGCCCAGCGCACCACCGATCAGCGGTGCGACCCAGAACAGCCAGAGCTGCGCCGTCGCCCAGCCGCCGACGAACAGCGCGGGACCGGTGCTGCGCGCCGGGTTCACCGAGGTGTTGGTGACGGGAATGCTGACCAGGTGGATCATCACCAGCGCGAGCCCGATCGCAAGCGGCGCGAAGCCCGCAGGCGCACGGCCATGGGTGGCGCCCATGATGATGAACAGGAACATCATGGTCATCACCACCTCGGTGAGGAAGCACACCATCATGCTGTATTGGCCGGGCGAATGCGCGTCATAGCCATTGGACGCGAAGCCCTTGGTGACGTCGAATCCCGGCGCCCCGCTCGCGATGACATAGAGCAGCCACGCACCCACGATCGCGCCGGCGACCTGGGCGATGACGTAGGGCAGGATCTGGCCGGCCGGAAAGCGGCCACCGGCGGCAAGACCGACGGTGACGGCCGGATTGAGGTGGCAACCCGAGACGTGCCCGATCGCATAGGCCATGGTGACGACGCTCAGGCCGAATGCGAGGGAAACACCGACCAGGCCGATGCCGACCTGGGGGAAACCGGCTGCGATCACCGCGCTGCCGCAACCTGCGAATGTGAGCCAAAAGGTGCCGATGGCTTCGGCTGCGTATTTTTTCATGTCCATGTGGCGTCTCCCCTGATTTCAGCTCCGGATCAACTTCCGGAAAACGGCCGGCCTTTTGGCGTCAAATCACCCAAATTGCGACCGCACGGGGGTATTTTCGCCGCATTTAATGGCCGAACTTGGCCCAAAACCTCGCTTGGCCGGTGGACATCCAGGGTTTTGTCTGATACATCCGCGCGCTCAAGGTTAAGGGCTTGCGCGTTTCGCCATCCCCTTTGACTTACCAGAATTCAAATCCGATCCACCTGAAGAGGATGCCGCGTGCAGGTTCTCGTTCGCGATAACAATGTCGACCAAGCCCTCAAGGCGCTGAAGAAGAAGATGCAGCGCGAGGGAATTTTCCGCGAGATGAAGCTCCGCGGTCATTACGAGAAGCCCTCCGAGAAGAAGGCCCGTGAAAAGGCCGAAGCCGTGCGCCGCGCACGCAAGCTGGCCCGCAAGAAGCTTCAGCGCGAAGGCCTGTTGCCGATGAAGCCCAAGCCGGTGTTCGGCGCCGGTCCCGGCGGTGATCGCGGTGGCCGTGGCGGCCCCGGTGCAGGTCCGCGCGGACCGCGCTGAGATCGACCGCATTTAGCAAGACTTCAGTTCTCGATGACGCGGGCCCCTGGCCCGCGTTATTGTTTTGCGGGCGGTGCCGTCCGGGACGGGGCACCACGGATGCGGCACTCGGGCGCGATGATTGGATTGAAGCGTCATTGCGCTCTGGCGCCGCTGTCACGTTCCGGATGCTCTAGCGCGAGCGAAGCGTAGATGGCCTCCCCTTTTCCCGAGCGCGGCTTGGCGCGGCTACGCCAGATCTGGCAGCGGCCGTTCGCGCTGGTTTTGATGGGGACTGCACTGTGCAGTTGCTCCTTCGATCTGGGATCGCTGATGCCGGAGAAGGAGAAGCCTCAGGAGGCGCCGAAGGCGACGGCGACCGCTGACACCAGCGCGGTCAGTGCCGGCAATGTCAGCGAAGCCCAGGCCCATGCAGCAAAGGCCCAGTCCCTGGCGAAGTCGGGCGCGACCGCAGCTGCGCTCGACGAGTTCAATCGCGCGATCGGGCTCGATCCCTACAACGCGCAGGCGCTCTATGGCCGCGCCTTGATCTATCAGGGCAATAACCAGCACGATTTCGCAATCGCCGATTTCAGCGCGGCCAGCGGGCTCAACCCGCAGAAGGTCGAGCCGCTGCTCGGCCGCGCCGCCAGCTATCTCGCGCTCGGCAAGGTCAAGGAGGCCGCGGCCGACCTGGACGAGGCCTCCGAGGCCGATCCGCACAACGCCCAGGTCTGGACGGCCCGCGGACAGGCCTACGAGCGGCTGGGCGACCGGGCAAAGGCAGTGGCGTCCTACACCAAGGCCGTCGCGCTGCGTCCACGCGACGACGCCGCCCGCAGCGGCCTTGCCCGCGTCGGCGGCTGACAGCGCGGCTCAGACGTCGCTCTAGTCGGGGGTGGCGCCCTTCGGCAGAACGGCATGGAACATCGACTTCATGCCGGACAGCATCTCATCGGCGACAGTGGTCTTCGGCCGCCGCACGGGCGTGGTCACGCTGGCGTCCGCTCGCAGGTCGAGGGGCGGTGCGATCACCGGCACCGGAATGTCGGCCGGCGGCGTCACCCGATTCGGGTCGTCATTGCCGACCGAAGCCGTGTAAGGCGGATTGGCCGACGACGAGCCGCCATTGCCAAAGGCCGCCTCGGGCGAGGGCGTCGAGACCGTGATCGGCGGCGGCAACGGGCGCACCGTCGACGGCTCCGCAGTGATGACCCGCGGGGCCTCCGGGGTGCGGGCGGCTTCCCGCAACCCAGGCTCGGCCGGTCTCTCGGCGGATTTGATGTCGGAAGACTTGTCGGAAGATTTGGCTTCGGCGGCCTTGCCCTCAGGCGACTTGCGCAGGCGCTCGATCGCGGCGCGCACGAGATCGTTGGCATCTTGGGCAGGGGCTGCTGCAGCCGGCGCGGAGTTGGCCTCCACCACCGGAGCGGCGGCGGCAGGAGCGGTGGCCGCCGGAGCGGACTTGGCGACGGCCTTCTCGCGCGCCGGAGGCCGGCCACGTGGGCTGGTCTCGGCGGGAGCAACGTCTGCGGCCTTGGTCTCGGCGGAAGGCTGATGATGATCGGCAGGCTTCTCGGCCGCGGCCCTGTCCGCCGCGCTCTTCTCGGAAATGCTCTTCTCGGAGACACCCTTGGCCTTAACGCCCGGCGCAGGAAGGTTGGCAGTGTCCGTCGGCTTGCCCTCGCTGCCAGCCTGGGCAGGCGCTACCGCGGCCGCAGGGGCATCGGGCGCGGGCTTGGCATTGATGTAGTGGTTAACGATGTAAGCCCCGATGATCGTCGCGAGCACCGAGGGGAAAATATCCATCGAGATTTTAGCGAGGTATTTCAGCATTTCTCGGCCACTCCCCGCGCGATCTGATGCGGGAACTTTAGGGCATTGTGAGGGATCAACTGCGACGGATCGATGGCAGACAATTGCGCCAACTTACGGTTTCAGCTCGATTTCAAGGAACACGATCTCGGTTGAGGTTTCGTTAAGCACGTCATGCTGGACCCCGGCCTTGCGGAAATAGGATTTGCCGGCCGCAAGCTGCGCATTGGACCGCTCCCCATTCGGGGCCACGATGGTCATCTCCCCCGCCACCACGGGAACAATCACATAGTCCATGCCGTGGGTGTGATGTCCGGTGGCGCTGCCGGGCGCAAGCCGCCATTCGGTCACCCGGACCTCTTCGTTGTCGACCTGAACCTCGGACCTGGCGGCAAGCATCGGAACTCCCCCTATCGCTTCAGGGCACGAACACCATGAACACGTACACGGCAAATACCACCATATGGACCAGTCCGAACAGGACGTTGGTCCTGCCCGTGCCGAAGGTCAACATGCTCAGAAAGAAGGTCAGGAGCAAAAGCACGCTGCCCTGGGCGCTGAGACCGAGCTCGAGCTCCTTGTCGAGCGCGTAGGTGGCCACGCCGACGGCCGGGATGGTCAGCCCGATGGTCGCGAGCGAGGAGCCAAGCGCAAGGTTGATGCTCTTCTGCAGATCGTTCTTGCGGGCCGCCGAGACGGCCGCGACACCCTCCGGCATCAGGATCAGGAGCGCGACCAGCAGTCCGGCAAAGGCCGGCGGCGCGCCGATCTTGGCCGCGACGGCGTCGACCACCAGCGAGAATTTCTTCGCGAGCAGCACGACCGCCAGCAGCGCAATCAGCAGCAGCACGACGCTGAGCGCCAACGTCTTGCCGGACAGATGCGCCTCGCCGCTGCCGCCGCCCGCCCGTTCGTGAACGAAATAGTCCTTGTGCAGGACGGTCTGGGTGTAGAGAAACACCCCGTACAGCGCGAGCGTGACCACATCGACGAAACCGAGCTGAACCGCCGAATAGACCGGCCCGGGCGTGGTGGTCGTGTAGTTCGGCATGACCAACGTGATGGTCGCCAGCGCGAACAGGACGCTGAGATAGACGTTGGCGCCGGAGAGCTGAAAACCCTGCTCGCGATAGCGCAGGCCGCCGATGAAGATGCAAAGCCCGACGAGGCCGTTGCAGACGATCATGACCACGGCGAACACGGTGTCGCGCGCCAGTGCCGGCGCGGGCTTGTCGCCCAGCATGATCGTGGTGATCAGCGCCACCTCGATGATGGTCACCGAGAGCGTCAGCACCAGCGTGCCGTAGGGTTCGCCGACCCGTTCCGCGATCACCTCGGCATGGTGAACCGCCGCGAACACCGTGCCGAACAGGATGACCAGAAGGACGACCGCAAAGACGAGCCCGCCCAGCGACAGCGTGAACACGTAGTCCGTCGCGGTGACGGCTGCGAACAACAGCACGGCGAGCGCCGGGAAGATCCAGGCCGACCGGGGCATCGGATTATGCGCGCTCATCCACCGATTCCATTTGCTGGAATGAGCAGTATCAAATCAGGCGCGAGATTCAATGCCAGTGCAGGATCGGCGCCACCGGCAGCAGCGTCAGCAGCAGGAACAGCGGGATCAGCACGGCGCCGGCCCGCAGGAGATAGCCGAAGAAGCTCGGCATTTTGATGCCGTTCTCGCTGGCGATGCTGCTCACCATGAAGTTCGGCGCATTGCCGATATAGGTGAGCGCCCCCATGTAGACGGCCCCCATGGAGATCGAGGCCAGCGTGCCCGAGAGCTCATGCATCAGCACTTGCGGGTCGCCGCCGGCGAGCTCGAAGAACAGCAGATAGGTCGGCGCATTGTCGAGGAACGCGGACATCAGGCCGGTGAACCAGAAATAGGCGACCTCGCGCGGCGCGCCGTCCGGCGCCGTCACCGCCGACAACAGCCAGGCAAAGGCGCCGTGATGTCCGGCATTGAGCATGGCAATGACCGGGATGATGGCGACGAAGATGGCCGCGAACAGCTTTGCGACCTCGCGGATCGGCTCCCAGGTGAAGCCGTTGGCCTGCCTGTGCTCGTCGGGCGTCAGCCACACCGACAGGGCCGCGATGGCCAGCAGCGCCAGATTGCGGGCGACATCCTCCAATTCCAGCTTGGTACCGAGAATGTCGAAGGCAATGCCCGGCTTCCACATCGCGGAGGCGAGAAGGCTCGCGACGATGGCCGCGATCAGCACCAGATTGACGAGGCCGCGGATGCGCGGGGGCTCCCCGCGGCCGGGGTCGACGGGCGGCGGCTCGCTGCGGAAGCGCCAAACGTCGACGGCGACGAAGATCGCGAGCAGCAATCCGGCCACGATCGTGGTCTGCAGCCAGATGGTCCGCGTGGTCCAGAAGAAGTCGACACCATGCAGGAAGCCGACGAAGAGCGGGGGATCGCCGAGCGGGCTCAGCGCGCCGCCGACATTGGCGACCAGGATGATGAAGAAGATGATGACATGGGCGTTGTGACGCCGCGGCCGGTTGGCGCGGATCAGCGGACGGATCAGGATCATCGCGGCACCCGTGGTGCCGACGATGCTCGCCCCAAACGTGCCGAGCGCGAGGATGCCGGCATTGACGGCCGGCGTGGCCTTGATGTCGCCGGTGATGAGGATGCCACCGGCCACGACATAGAGCGAGAACAGCAGCACGATGAAGCCGAGATATTCGGCGAGCATGGCGTGAACGAGCGCCGCCAGCGTTGCCATGCCCCCGGCAAAGATGACGAGGGCAATGAGCGCCAGCAGCGACCAGGCCGCGGCGATCTTGCCGTAGTGATGATGCCAGATCCTTGGCAACAGCAGCGGCCCCAGTGCGATCGACAGCAGCAGGCCGGCAAAGGGCAGCGCATGGGGCCAGTGCATCGCCGCGCCGTCGAGCCCGGTGGCCGCAGACGCGTCCTGCGGCAAAAACGTCAAGGAGAGGACAGCGAGCGTGGAACCGCAACGTGCAAGCAAACTGTCAGCCGCCAATGAAATCCCTCGCCGTTTCGATCGCGCCATAACGATCGAGATCTTCGTGTCCGCCGCCCGCCATGCGAACGAACCGCTTGGGATCATGGGCGAGCGCGAACAGACGCTCTCCGAACGCAATCGGAATGACAAGATCATTGGTGCCATGCATCACGAGGAGCGGCACAGTGACGCGCGCGATGCGCTGGTCCGAATGAAACGGATCACGCATCAGAAGCCGGACCGGAACGAACCAGAACGATGAAGCCGCAATATCGGCCGTCGACGTATAGGGCGCCTCCAGGATGAGTTTTCCAACGCGATGCTGCGAGGCCACGGCGACCGCCACGCCCGTCCCGAGTGAAAAGCCCCAGGGGACGATCCGTTCCGCCTGATAGCGCGCGGTCGTGAACGCATAGGCGGCTGCGGCATCGCGCAGCAGGCCCTGCTCGCTTGGGGCACCGCTGGAGCCGGCATAGCCGCGATAGGACAGCGCGACGAGGCCGGTGCCGTCAGCGGTCATCGCCTTGAAGCGGCTGACGAGACCGGCAAGAAAATCGCCGTTACCGGGAAAATAGAGGATCACGGAACGGCCGGGCTTCGCCGGCACGTGCCAGAGGATGACCTTCTCGCCGTCCGATGTCGTCAGGACATGCTCTTCCGCCTCGGGAAGGCCCGCGGCATCGGGCGCGGTGCGACCGACGGGCGGGATCGGAAACAGCATCTCGCGCTGCCGGACATACAGCACGAGGAGACCGGCGCAATAGACGGTCACCAGCAGGATGGCGATCCATTTGACGATGGTCATGATACACGGCCGGCCTTTCGGCTCACGGCTTGGGGCGGCTCCGCAGCAATTTGATGACTTCGGGCCGGAGGCTTGCCGGAATGTCGCGGCAGCTGCACGCCGCCTTGTGGGCGGCGTGCCATGCGATGCGCTGCTCGCGCGTCGCCTTCAGTGGCATGCGATGGGACCGGTGCCATTCCTTGTTGATGGCCACGATCCGCTTCCCTTCTCGCTACATCGCCTTGACGATGTTCTCGGTGACCTTCTTGGCGTCGCCGAGCAGCATCATGGTGTTGTCGCGGTAGAACAGCGGATTGTCGATGCCGGCATAGCCGGAGGCAAGCGAGCGCTTGATGAACATCACGGTGCCGGCCTTCCAGACCTGGAGCACGGGCATGCCGTAGATCGGCGAGGTCTTGTCCTCTTCGGCGGCCGGGTTGGTGACGTCGTTGGCGCCGATCACGAAGGCGATGTCGGCCTGTGCGAATTCGGAGTTGATGTCCTCGAGCTCGAACACCTCGTCATAGGGCACGTTGGCCTCGGCCAAGAGCACGTTCATGTGGCCGGGCATGCGGCCCGCGACCGGGTGAATGGCGTACTTCACCTCGACGCCTTCCTTCTTCAGGATGTCGGCCATCTCGCGCAGCGCGTGCTGGGCCTGCGCCACCGCCATGCCGTAGCCGGGCACGATGATGACCTTGGAGGCGTTCTTCATGATGAAGGCCGCATCGTCCGCCGAGCCGAGCTTGGCGGGCTTCTGCTCGCCCGTACCGCCGCCGGCGGCAGCGGTCTCGCCGCCGAAGCCGCCGAGGATGACCGAGATGAAGGACCGGTTCATCGCGTGGCACATGATGTAGGACAGGATCGCGCCCGAGGAGCCGACCAGGGCGCCGGTGATGATCAGCGCGGAATTGCCGAGCGTGAAGCCGATGCCGGCGGCGGCCCAGCCGGAATAGGAGTTCAGCATCGAAATCACGACCGGCATGTCGGCGCCGCCGATCGGGATGATCATCAGCACGCCGAGCGCCAGCGCCAGGATGACGATCATCCAGAAGTCGAACGCGCCGCCGGTGAGCACGAGGCGGACGATGAAGAACACCAGCGCGAGCGCCAGCGCGATGTTGATGCCGTGGCGGAACGGCAGGATGATTGGCGCGCCGCTCATACGCGCCGACAGCTTCAGGAACGCGATCACCGAACCGGTGAAGGTCAGCGCGCCGATGGCGACGCCGAGCGACATCTCGACCAGGCTCTGCGGATGGATGTTGCCGGGGGTGCCGATATCGAAGGCTTCGGGCGCATAGAACGCGCCGGCAGCGACCAGCACCGCGGCCATGCCGACCAGCGAGTGGAAGGCAGCGACCAGCTCCGGCATCGAGGTCATCGGCACGCGGCGGGCGATCACCGCGCCGATGCCGCCGCCGATGGCGATGCCGACGATCACGAGCACCCAGGCGAGACCGTCTGCCGGCGGATGGTTGGCCAGCGTGGTGGCGACCGCGATCGCCATGCCGATCATGCCGAACAGATTGCCCTGGCGCGACGAAGCCGGGCTCGACAGCCCGCGCAGCGACAGGATGAACAGCACCCCCGCCACGAGATACAAGAATGCAGAGAGGTTGGCGCTCATCTCAGGTCCCCATTGATCCCATCAGCCCGAGGTGGCCGCTTATTTCGACTTCTTCTTGTACATCGCCAGCATGCGCTGGGTGACAAGGAAGCCGCCAAAGATGTTCACGCAGGCGAAGATCAGCGCGATGAAGCCGAAGGCGCGGGCCCAGCCCGAACCGCTCGAGACATTCGCGACGCCGCCGGCGAGCAGAGCGCCGACCACGATCACCGAGGAGATCGCGTTGGTCACGCTCATCAGCGGCGTGTGCAGCGCCGGCGTCACCGACCACACCACGAAATAACCGACGAAGACCGCGAGGACGAAGATCGACAGCCGGAAGATGAAGGGGTCGACGACCTGTGCAGCATGCTCCATGGCGGGTCTCCTTAAGCCTTCGGCTGGAAGTTCGGGTGGATGACGGCGCCGTCTTTCGTGAGCGCAGTGGCCTTGACGAGTTCGTCGTCCCAGTTGACGGCGAGCTTCTTCTCCTTCTTGTCGACCATGGTCTCGATGAAGGAGAACAGATTGCGTGCGTAGAGGCTGGAGGCCGAGGCCGCGACGCGGCCGGCGACGTTGGTGTAGCCGACGATCTTGATGCCATCGAGGTCGACGACCTCGCCGGCCCTGGCACCCTCGACATTGCCGCCGCGCTCGACGGCGAGATCGACCAGCACCGAGCCCGGCTTCATCGACTTGACCATCTCGGCACTGACGAGCTTCGGCGCGGGCCGGCCCGGAATCAGCGCGGTGGTGATCACGATGTCCTGCTTCTTGATGTGCTCGGCGGTGAGCGCGGCCTGCTTGGCCTGGTATTCCCTCGACATCTCCTTGGCGTAGCCGCCGGCGGTCTGCGCGTTCTTGAACTCCTCGTCCTCGACGGCGAGGAATTTCGCACCGAGCGATTCCACCTGCTCCTTGGTCGCGGGGCGAACGTCGGTTGCGGTGACCACGGCGCCGAGACGGCGCGCGGTCGCGATCGCCTGCAGACCGGCGACGCCGACGCCCATCACGAACACCTTGGCGGCGGGCACGGTGCCGGCCGCGGTCATCATCATCGGGAAGGCGCGGCCGAAGGCCTCGGCCCCCTCGATCACGGCGCGGTAGCCGGCGAGGTTCGCCTGCGAGGACAGCACGTCCATCACCTGGGCGCGCGTGATGCGCGGCATCAATTCCATCGCGAAGGCGGAGACGCCGGCATCGGCGATCGTCTTCAGCGCGGCCTCGTTGCCATAGGGATCCATGATGGCGATGACCAGCGCGCCGCGCTTGTACTGCGAAAGCTCGGATGGCTCGGGGCGCTTCACCTTGATGACGATATCGGCATCCTTCAGCGCGTCGGCACTGACGGTGGCGCCCACGGCGGTGAATTCGGAATCCGGCAGGCCTGATTTGAGGCCGGCGCCCGGTTCGACCGCGATCTCGGCGCCCAGCGCCTTGAACTTCTTCACCGTATCGGGCGAAGCGGCAACGCGCGGCTCCGACGGATCGATTTCCTTGGCAACGGCGATCTTCATAGGCCCTCCGGCGGCGCGGGACGGCGCACGCGCAAAACTAAGCGTTTACTCCCGCGGCGTTCGTTACCGGTTTTGTGACCGGCTTTGATGCAAATATTGTGAGCAGCTGCTGCCGCTGGTATGTGCAGCCGCCGATAGATCGGCTTAGGTCAGGAAGATCGCCATCAGGATCACGATGAGCGCGACCGCGGCGGTGCCGTACTTTACCAGCTTGATGAAGCCCTCGTAGGTCTGCTCGTGGGCAACGTAGTCGTTGCCGTCGGCGGTGGTGTACGCCACTTCGCTATGGTCAGCCATGGAATGTCCCCAGTCGAAAGTCGAATTCTTGGGCTGGGATACCGCAAACTTTCGGGCAGGGCAACGGCACGCGGGCGGGGTTTTGCCGCAAATGGGGGCATTTGGAATTCCGATTGCCGGGAAACCGGCTCCCGCGCCGCTCAGCCGTGATCGATCACCGCGTCGACGCTCGCGATGCGTCGCTGCAGCACCGAAAGACCGAGCGGCCTACGGACCCTGTCGAATGCCGGCTCCGCCTCAGCCCATCGCCTCCAGCTCGTCGATCATCCCGGCGATGACGCTCAAGCCCCCGTCCCAGAATTTGGGGTCCTTGGCGTCCAGCCCGAACGGACGCAGCAGCTCGGAATAATGCTTGGTTCCCCCTGCGGCGAGCATGTCGAGATAGCGCCCGGCAAAGCCCTCGGCCGCGTGCTCGTAGACCGCATAGAGCGAGTTCACGAGACAATCGCCGAAGGCATAGGCGTAGACGTAGAACGGCGAATGAATGAAGTGCGGGATGTACATCCAGTAGCTCTCGTAGCCCGCCTTGATCTCGATCGCCGGCCCCAGGCTCTCGCCCTGCACCGACAGCCAGATCTCGCCGAGCCGCGCGGCGGTGAGCTCGCCGTTCTTGCGCTCGGTGTGGACCGCGCGCTCGAACGAGTAGAACGCGATCTGCCGCACCACGGTGTTGATCATGTCCTCGACCTTGCCGGCGAGCAGCGCCTGGCGCTGCTTTGCGCTCTTGGTCTGCGCCAGCAGCCGCCGGAACGTCAGCATCTCGCCGAACACGCTCGCGGTCTCCGCCAGCGTCAGGGGCGTCGGCGCCATCAGCGCACCGTTCTTCGCCGCCAGCACCTGATGCACGCCATGGCCGAGCTCATGCGCGAGCGTCATGACGTCGCGCGGCTTGCCCTGGTAGTTCATCAGCACGTAAGGATGCGCCGACGGCGTGGTGGGATGCGAGAACGCGCCCGGCACCTTGCCTGGACGCACCGGCGCGTCGATCCAGCGGTCGGTGAAGAAGCGTTCGGCGATGTCGGCCATTTCAGGCGAGAAGCCGCGATAGGCGGTCAGCACCATGTTGCGAGCATCGGGCCAGCCGATGACGTCGGTCGCGGCAAAGGGCAGCGGCGCGTTGCGATCCCAATAGGCCAGCCGCTTCTTGCCGAACCACCTCGCCTTCAGCGCGTAATAGCGATGCGACAGCTTCGGATAGGCCGCGCGCACGGAAGCGACCAGCGCATCCACCACCTCGCGCTCGACGCGGTTGTTGAGGTGCCGGGAATCCGCGACATCCTGGAAGCCGCGCCAGCGGTCGGAGATGTCCTTGTCCTTGGCGAGCGTGTTGGTGATCAGCGCGAAAGTGCGCTCATTGGCCTTGAAGGTCTTGGCCAGCGCCTCCGCGGCGGCCTTGCGCTTGGCACCGTCGCGGTCCTGCAACAGATTGAGCGTCGGCTCGATCGCGAGTTCCTTGGAGCCGACCTTGAAGCGCAGGCCCGAGATGGTCTGATCGAACAGCCGATTGAAGGCGGAATAGCCGGTCTGCGCCTTCTCCAGGAAGAGCTGCTCGAGCCTGTCGTCGAGCTGGTACGGCTTCTCCTTGCGTAGATCCTCGATCCACGGACGGTAATGCGCCAGCTCCGGCGCCTGCAGCGCGCGGGTCAAAATATCGTCATCGATCCGATTGAGCTCGAGCGCGAAGAACAAAAGATGGGTCGACGCCGCCGTCAGGCGCTCGGAGACGTCGCCGTAAAACTTTGAAATCTTGGGATCAACGCTGTCGCCGGCATGGACGAGGCCGGCATAGGAGGCGAGACGGCCGGCGAGATCGTCGATCGCCTCGTAGCGCCGCACCGCCTCGGCGAGCCATTTTCCGCCATCTTCATTTGCTGTCCCTGTCGCGAGCTTGCCCTTGTAGTCGGACTCGAACGCGACGCAATCGGCATCCATCTGTTCGAGATCGCGCGCCACTTCCGGTGCATCGATCCCGGAATAGAGATCGGCCAGGTTCCACTCCGGAAGCTTGCCGGTCTTGCTCGCGGGCTTTGCGAGCGAAGATTTGGAGGGCTTTGCTTTGGCGACAGACTTCTTGGCGACAGACTTCTTGGCGACAGACTTCTTGGCGGCGGATTTCTGGGTGGCGGGCTTGCGGAGTGCAGTCTTTGCAACAGCAGTCTTTGCAAGGGAGCGCGAAGTCATTGTGTGGGAAACCTGTGTTCAACAGTCGCGACGGCGGGCGGGGGCATCAAGGTTTAAGAGTGCGTTAATCGGCTTCGGCCAGAGTGCCCCGATTCGAGACAGATAGTAGTAGCGTGCGGGGAACACCATGGCTGCCTGTATTTTGATCGCCGACGACGACGCCGTAGCCCGCCGGCTGGTCGAAAACATGGTGCAGAAATGCGGCTATGAAACGGTCGTCGTGGACTCCGGCGATGCGGCGATCGCCGCCCTCACCGCGCCCGACGCCCCCGCCATCGACGGCGTCATCCTCGACCTCGTGATGCCCGGCCTCGACGGCATGGGCGTGCTGGCAAAGATCCGCGACGCCGGCCTCAGCATCCCCGTCATCGTGCAGACCGCGCATGGCGGCATCGACAACGTGATCTCGGCGATGCGCGCCGGCGCGGCCGATTTCGTCGTCAAGCCGGTCGGCCTCGAACGACTTCAGGTCTCGTTGCGCAACGCGCTCGCCGCGTCCGCACTGAAGGGCGAATTGCAGCGCATCCGTCACAGCCGCGAGGGCCGGCTGACCTTCTCCGACATCATCACCCGCTCCGAGGCGATGGCGGGCGTGATGCGCGCCGCGCAGAAGGCGGCGAACTCCGCGATTCCCGTGCTGATCGAGGGCGAGTCCGGCGTCGGCAAGGAGATGTTCGCGCGTGCCATCCACGGCAGCGGCGAGCGCAAGGCAAAGCCCTTCGTCGCGGTCAATTGTGGCGCGATCCCCGACAATCTCGTCGAGTCCATTCTGTTCGGCCACGAGAAGGGCGCCTTCACCGGCGCCACCGAGCGGCACATGGGCAAGTTCGTCGAGGCCCATGGCGGCACGCTGTTCCTGGACGAGGTCAGCGAGTTGCCCCTGACGGCGCAGGTCAAGCTCTTGCGCGCGCTCCAGGAAGGCGCGGTCGAGGCAGTCGGCGGCCGCAAGCCTGTCAAGGTCGACGTGCGCATCGTCTCGGCAACCAATCGCAAGCTGCTGGAACGGGTGAAGCAGGGACACTTCCGGGAGGACCTGTTCTATCGCCTGCACGTGCTGCCGCTGACGATCCCTTCGCTGCGCGCCCGGCGCGAGGACATTCCGCACCTGCTGCGGCATTTCCTGGCGCGCTTTGCCGCCGAGGAGAACCGCCCCATCACCGGCATCAGTGGCGAGGCGGTGGCGCACCTCGCCCAGCTCGACTGGCCCGGCAACATCCGCCAGCTCGAAAACGCGGTCTACCGTGCGGTGGTGATGAGCGACGGCGACCAGCTCGGCTTTGCCGATTTCCCCCTGCTCACCTCGCAAGCGCCCGCCGCAACCGAGATTCCGACAGCACCACTGATGCTCGAGCCGGCCGCGGCACCCTCCCTGGTGTCGGGTAACGAAATACCGATCGCGCCTCTCCCGTCGTCGGTTGGAACTCTCTCGATGCTGACCCCGAGCGGCGACGTCCGCTCGCTGGAGGAGATGGAGAACGAGATCATCCGGTTCGCCATCTCGCATTATCGCGGGCAAATGTCCGAAGTCGCCCGCCGCCTCAAGATCGGCCGGTCCACGCTGTACCGCAAACTCGACGAAGCAGGCGTTCCCGGCCATGGCGGGAAAAGCGGCGAGGAGACGCACTGAGCCTGATGCGAACAAGGGGTGCGTGCCTCCGCGGGACAGCTCTAAGCCGTTCGCTTGGCGAGAGATTTGGCTGCGACTTGAACCGTGACTTGGAAGTGACAGACACAGGGAAAAGCGCGCCGCAGAAGCGCACAATCCGTTGCCAAGAGGCTGCCTTGAAGTCAGTTTGTCGTGAGTTGCCCCGTGTAGCGCTGGCTGCGAATTCGGGGCCTGTATATCGTCTACGTGGGAATCGTTGCGTGCAGGCGTGCAACTTTCGAGGGGCCGGCGCGATTTAGCCGAAACTCAATTGGCGATAACGAAGCTGTTCCACGAGGGACAGTTCACCCAAGGGGTGCGACACAATGCGTGACTGTTTGAACCACCGTGCAGGCTTTGACCGTGTCTTGATGACGGTCGCGGCAACCTTCCTCACGGTGTCGGCCGGCTCAGCCCTGGCGCAGGATCAGGGGCGCAGCAGCGCCGCAGAGCTTGCGATCGAAGCCGCGATCCCGCGCCCCGAACCGGCCAACGTGCCGCCCCCGACCGCATCCGACATCAAGCTCGACACCACCGCGACGCTTCAGGACGCGACCAAGGAACCTGCGAAGACCGGGGCCGCACCATCGGTCGACAAGGTCGAGCCGAAGCCTTCCGACGTCGCCACCACGCCTGCCACCGAGGCGCCGAAGGGCGAGGTGGCCAAGACAGAATCTGCGACAGAACCTGCGAAGACAGAACCCGCCCAGAGCGAGCCCGCCAAAGCTGACACCGCGACCACCACGCCGGCTGCGCCTGCGGCGCCCGCCGCGGCGGCGCCGGCCGCCGAGCCGGTGAAGGCCGCGAGCAACGTTCCCGCTGCCGACCAGCCGGTTGCCGACAGGCTCAAGGACATCATCGGCGCCAAGACGTCGCGTCATTTCGACCGCAAGAACGAGCGTGCGGCGATCGAGAAGTTTTACGATGCCCGCGGCTTCGCGCCGGTCTGGACGCAAGGCGGCAGCCTGACCCCGGCGGCCAAGGGCGTGATCGCACGGCTCAAGGATGCGGCCTCCGACGGCCTCAATCCGTCCGACTATCCGGTGCCGGATTTCGCCGCCGCGACGACCCCCGATGCGCTCGCCGATGCCGAGCTCAAGCTCACCGCCAGCATGTTCGACTATGCGCGCCAGGCCCAGAGCGGCCGCATGCACTGGTCGCAGGTCAGTGGCGACATCCTCTACCCCGAGCACCCGGTCGATCCGAACGATGTGCTCGCCAAGGTCACGACCGCGACGGACTCCTCCGCGGCGCTCGACAGCTACAACCCGCCGCACAAGCTCTACAAGGAGCTGAAGGCCAAGCTCGCGGAGCTGCGCGGCCTGGGCAACGGCCCGGTGATCGAGATCGCCGACGGTCCGACGCTGAAATACACGCCGGCCGGCAAGAAGCAGGCCGAGATCGTCGTGGAAGATTCGCGCGTGCCGCAGCTGCGCGCCAAGCTCGGCATCGCCGAGAACGCGAACGACACCCGCTACGACGCCGCGGTCGCCGACGCCGTGCGCAAATTCCAGAGCGGCGCCGAGATGAAGGCGACCGGCATCCTCGACGACAAGACCGTCAAGGCGCTCAACACGCCCAAGCGCGACAAGCAGATCGACGTGGTGCTGGTGAACATGGAGCGCTGGCGCTGGCTGCCGCGCGACCTCGGCGCGCCCGCGCTGGGCGACGCCTACGTCATCCTCAACATTCCCGACTACACGCTGAAGGTGATGCAGCGCGGCCAGCAGGTCTGGACCACCCGCGTCGTCACCGGCAAGCCGGGCTCGCACGCGACGCCGCTGCTCACCGAGACGATGAAGTACATCACGGTCAATCCGACCTGGAACGTGCCGCCGTCGATCGTCTACAACGAGTACCTGCCGGCGCTGCAGCAGGATCCGACCGTGCTCCAGCGCATGGGCCTCAGGCTCGAGCAGAACCGCGACGGCTCGGTGCACATCTCCCAGCCGCCCGGCGAAGCCAACGCGCTCGGCCGCATCCGCTTCAACTTCCCGAACAAGTTCCTGGTCTATCAGCACGACACCCCGGACAAGAACCTGTTCGCCAGGGAAGACCGCGCCTTCAGCCACGGCTGCATGCGCGTGCAATATCCGGATCAGTACGCCTCCGTGCTGCTCAACATCGTCATGCCGAACGAGAAGTACACGCCCGAGCGCGTGCGCAGCATGTACGGCAAGAGCGAGATCGACCTGAAATTCCCGACCCCGGTCCCGGTCAACCTCACCTATCAGACCGCGTTCGTGGATGACGCCGGCAAGCTGCAATTCCGCAAGGACGTCTATGGCCGCGACGCGACCATGATCAACATCCTGAAGAACAAGAGCGGCAAGGACCTCGAGGCCGTCGTGGCGCATTCCCAGCCGAGCTATTCACGTCCGGCGACGACGCTGCCGTCGGGGGTGGCGGTGGCCAACAATGGTGGCGGCTTCGGCTCGTCCGGTCCGAATTTCTTCGAGCGCCTGTTCGGGGCGCCGACCCCGCCGCCGGCACCGGTCGGCCGCCGGCCCCAGCAGCAGCGGGTGTTCACCCGCTGAGGCCTCAGCGCCCTGATCTCTGAAATTCCACAATGAAATCAGCGACCCCGTCCCCTGGATGGGGTCGCTTAACGTTAACCATTCTCCGCCGGGGATGCGGGCGTTTTTTTGCCACAGTCAACCGTTTAGGATTGTATTCTGACTTGGTTTGGGGGCGGGAAGGTCAACCTCGAATTAACCTTCTTGCTTTAAGAAAGCGTTCACCCTCTTTCGCACTGCTAACGGGGTTGGCGGGAGAGTCCATTTGAACGCTCGTCGACTGGGTGGGCTCATACGTGCTGACTAGTCTCGCACGCCAATTTGCTGTGCTGTCGTTGTCCCATGCGGGAGTGAAGGCCGGATCCAGGATCGGCCTCGCTGCCGCAGTGTTGCTTGCTGCCGCAGGCTCGGTTCATGACGCCGCCGCGCTGAACGAGACCAAGACGCTCTCCTTCCACCACACGCATTCCGGGGAAGACCTCACCGTCACCTTCAAGCGCGACGGGCGCTATGACGAAGCCGCGCTGAAGCAGCTCAACCACTTCCTGCGCGACTGGCGCACCCAGGAATCGACGGTCATGGACCGTCGCCTGTTCGACATCCTCTGGGAAGTCTATCGCGACGTCGACGGCAAGCAGCCGATCCAGATCATCTCGTCCTACCGCTCCCCCGCCACCAACGCCATGCTCCGCCGCCGCTCCTCCGGTGTGGCGCGCTCCAGCCAGCACATGCTGGGGCATGCGATGGACTTCTACATTCCCGGCGTGGCGCTGGAGCAGATCCGTTTCGCCGGCCTGCGCCTGCAGCGCGGCGGCGTCGGCTTCTACCCGACCTCCGGCTCGCCCTTCGTGCATCTGGATACCGGCAGCGTCCGGCACTGGCCGCGCATGACGCATGACCAGCTCGCCCGGGTCTTCCCGGACGGAAAGACGGTGCATCTGCCGACCGACGGCGTGCCGCTGAAGAACTATGAGGTCGCCAGGGCCGAAATCGAGCGGCGCGGCAGCGGCGATGATTCCGGCAGCAAGCCCAATTTCTTCGCCGCCCTGTTCAAGGGCAAGTCGACGGCTCCGGCCGCCAGCAGCGACGAGGATGACGAGGGCGCGCCCGCCCCGGCCGCGAAGCCGACGGCACCGACCGTCGTCGCAGCCGCCGCTAAGCCCGCCGAGCCGGTGCCGACGCCCCGCGCCAAGCCGCAGATCGCAGGCACGCTCCAGCTCGCCTCGGCCGATGCGCAGATCGTTACGCCGCCCAGGCCGAAACCCGTGGCCGACAAGCCGGCGACCGCCCGATCTGCCGACGCCAAGCCCGAGACCCCGGCGGACATCATCAATGCCCGCGGCTTCTGGGATGACATCCCGGCGACGCCGCAGCAGGCAACGCCGGCTCAGGTGGCCGCCCTGAAGGCACGCCAGGCGCTTGCCGCCACCACCGATCCCCACGCGACCGCGAGCGTCGCCAGCGCAACACTGCAGGCTCTGGCTTACGCGCCGGCCGCCTCCCCGGTCGACCGCGGCAATGTCGTCGCCGCCTCTGCGCCGATCCCGCGCTCGACGCGCTCTACCGCGGGCTCCCGCAGCGTCGCTCAGGCAACCGAGATCAACACGGTGGTCGGCAAGAGCGTCGACGGCAGGGTCGCAAACGCGACCCGCCTCTCCGCGGCCAAGGGCGAAGGCATCTGGCTCAAGATCGTGATGCTGTCGCCGAGCGCCAGCCGCGCGATGTCGGTCACGCTGATGGGCGAGCTCGATACGGCGGCGCTGCGCGGCTATTTCGTCAAGCCGCAGGCGGTGATCGCGATGGGCTTCGCCGACGATCCGATGCCTGGCCTGGCCTGCGACAGCTTCTCGGGCAGCGCCACCGCAAAGCTCGAGACGACCTCGTTCGTCATGCGCACAGCCGCGCTGCGCTGAGCTAGCTCGGTCGTCCTCACTGCTTCCAAGACCCCCGCCGTCGTCCTGGTGTGTTTCATCTGCAGCCTCGTAGCCCGGATGAGCGAAGCGACATTCGGGGAAACTGCCTGCGCACATCGCGGATATCGCTTCGCTCGTCCGGGCTACGAGTCCGCGACCGCTATGTCCTGCCCCGCCGATCGAGATGATAGGTCAGCGCCAGCGACAGGCAGACGATGATCTCCTGTTTCGGCAGCTTGCCCGCCACCGGCAACAGCAGGGCCCTGGTCTGCCGGTATTCGAACCGATCGGGGAAGCGCTCGCGGAACGTGTCGATCAACGTCGTCTTGCAGTTGAACAGAATGGCGGCGTGTGCGGAGTCCTTGACGCGGCCGAGTCGTATCGTCGAGCCGCTGCCGCTTGCTTCGGTCAGATAAGCAGGCTCGCCCCATTTCAGGGTTTCGCTAAGCCGTCCGACCTCGTCATGCGCCGCGGCCGTCGCAAAGATCAGATCGCGCACCTGCAGGAGCCGCTTGCGCATCGGCACGGGAAAGGCGTCGAAGGCCCGGCGCACCTCGGACGGCAACAGCGGCTCGGTCACGGTCTCACTCTCGATGATCGCCAACCGGTTTTCGCTGCGCGCCGGATCAAGCCGGCAGGCCTGCCTGGAGAAGGCCTGCTTCATAGCGCTGACGATCGACGTTTTGCTTATAATGCTGGGTCGAAAGATGATTGGCCACCGAAAACGCCGGTTCACGCTTGAGAACTTCGGCCGCATGCGCGCCTGCCGCCACCGTGTTGCCCATTTGCGCGAAGATCCCCGCAAGGAACGCGTGATGGGTGTGATCGGGCCGTGAGATCCGCGAGAAAGCTTCGGCGGCTTCGGCGTATTTCTCGGCGCAGTAATAAGCCCGCCCGAGATGGCTCCAGAACCGTTCCGGATGATAAGGGTTGAGCCTCATCGCCTTCTTGATCCAGTCGATGCCCTCTTCCGGCCGCCCCAGCCAGGTCAGCAGCTCGCCCTGCTGCACCACCACGAGATCATAGTTCGGATTGAGCGCGAGCGCGCGCTCCTGATGGTAGGCGGCCTTGTCATGGTTGTCGCGGTTCAGATTGAGCGCCGCGAGGATGCGGTGAACGTCGCTGTCATTGTCGTCGAGAACCAGCGCGATCTCCAGCTCGGCGGCCACCTGTTGGAAGGTGGCGTCGCGATCGTCGCACCAGCTATAGACCCAGCTCTGGCCCAGGACGCACGCCTTCCACGCATGTGCGTGAGCATAGTTCGCGTCGAGCTCGAGCGCCCGCTCGAGCAGAAGCCGCGCCCGTGCGTTGTCTTCGCGATTGGAGCGGTGGTGCAGGATCTTAGCGGCCAGAACGCATTCATAGGCCGCCATGTTGTCCGTTGGCTTGCGGTTCGCCCGATCGTGCGTGGCCGCCTCGACACGGCCGGGCAACGTGGCGGCGATGGCCCGCGTCATCTCGTCCTGGATCGCGAAGATGTCCTTGAGCTCGCCGTCATACCGCTCGGCCCAGATATGCCGATCGGTTTCCGCATCGATCAGCTGCACGGTGACGCGAACACGATCCCCGGCCTTTCGCACGCTTCCCTCGATCACGTAGTCGACACCGAATTCGCGGCCGACATCCTGCACCTTTACGGCCTTGCCCTTGTAGACGAAGGTCGAGTTGCGGGAGATGACGAGCAAATCGTGGAAGCGCGAAAGCTCCGTGATGATGTCTTCGGTCAGACCGTCGGCAAAGAACTCCTGCTCGGGATCGCCGCTCATGTTGGCGAAGGGCAGCACGGCGATGGACGGCTTCTTCGACTTGCCAGTCGCCTTTGCAGCGCCCGCCGTGCCGGCCGGCGTGGCTGCCGGCGCATCCTCCAATCGAATCCGGTAGACGCGGATCGAACGGGCGATGTTCTTGACGTTCTGCTCGCCGATGTCCTCGAATGCAACGCCGTCGAGGCGCTCGCCGAGTTGGTCGCGCACCGCGCTCGAGATGCAGATGCCTCCGGGCTCGGCCAGAGCCTCCAACCGTGCCGCGACGTTGACACCGTCGCCGAAAATGTCGTTCTGATCGACGATCACATCGCCAAGATTGATACCGATGCGGAATTGTATCCATCGCGGCGGCGGGACGTCGGCGTTGCGGCGTCCCATCCGGCTCTGAATTTCGGCAGCGCACACCACGGCGTCGACGACGCTGTGGAATTCGACGAGCAGGCCATCGCCCGTCGTCTTGATGATGCGGCCATGATTTTTGGCAATCGCCGGGTCGATGAGCTCGATCCGGTGGGTCTTGAGGCGCGCGAGCGTGCCGCCCTCGTCGACCTCCATGAGCCGACTAAAGCCGACCATGTCAGCCGCGAGGACCGCTGCGAGCCTGCGCTCTGGTCCAGGCACGTCCATTGCTCGGTCCCTTCACCGAGCACTGTAGCAGAGGAGCCGATTTTGCCCAAGCCGGCGGCGCTGCAAATCGCGGCCGGGCCGCGGTACGCGCTACGGCTGACGCCGCAACCTCGTCGCCTCAGAGCATCCCCAGCGCCTGCATATAGGTCTCGAGGATGGTCTCGGCCTCGGCACGCTCGTTGGGGTCCTGCTTGCGCAGGCGCACGATGGTGCGCAGCGCCTTGACGTCGTAGCCGTTGCCCTTGCTCTCGGCATAGACGTCACGGATGTCGTCGGAGATGGCCTTCTTCTCTTCCTCCAGCCGCTCGATGCGCTCGATGATGGATTTGAGCTGGTCCTTGGCAAATTTCGTCGCGGGCTCGTCGTCGCGGACGGCGGCGGAGGTGGCCATCTTGGTACTCCCAATGGAACTGGCAAAACGAGGTGACGCCGGCATCGTCACCGCGCGTGCTGGGTAGACCCTTAGGGTTGGCGCCCCCCGCGTTCAAGCAAGCATCGCGCTCGTCCACAGCGCGCCCACACCTTCCTGCAGCCGGCTGAAGAAAGCTGTTGTGTGGTGCGACTCAAGGCGCTGCCCGCAAACGGGCTCTTCAATGCCCGTGGGGATGGACCTTCTTCATCGCCTCGAGCTGCTCGGGCGTGGCCGAGCCCTGGTATTTCGACTTCCAGGTCTCGTAGGGCATGCCGTAGACGGCCTCGCGGCTCTCGTCCTTGCTCAGCGCGACGCCCTGGGCGTCGGCGGCGTCCTTGAGCCAGTTGGACAGGCAGTTGCGGCAGAAGCCGGCGAGATTCATCAGGTCGATGTTCTGCACATCGGTCCGCGTCTTCAAATGATCGACCAGGCGGCGGAAAGCGGCTGCCTCGAGCTCCGTTCTGGTTTTGTCGTCGATTGCCATGGCTGAATTCCTCAAGGCCTGCCCCGATGGCGGTCACCCTTACGGGATCAGGTGGGGTCCTGTCACAGATTTTGCCATATCACGGCGCAAACGGACCCGAACCCGGCGTTTGGAGCAGTTCCCGGCCCCTACGCCAAATCGTCAATCATCTGATATAGCTTCCGCGACAATGATCGCCGAATCTCCCCGCCCCCTCCTTCGCCTGCTCGCCCGGTTGGTCCCGGTGCTGGCGGTCGGCCTGCTGTGCTTGTGGAGCAGCCCGGCCTCGGCCGACTTCCGTCTCTGCAACAACACGTCGAGCCGGGTCGGCATCGCACTGGGCTACAAGGACGCCGAGGGCTGGACCACCGAGGGCTGGTGGAACATCTCGTCCCGCTCCTGCGAGACGTTGCTGCGGGGAACGTTGGTCGCCCGTTATTATTACATCTACGCCATCGACTATGATCGCGGCGGCGAATGGTCGGGTCAGGCTTTCATGTGCTCGCGCGACAAGGAGTTCACCATCCGCGGCACCGAGGATTGCCTGGCGCGCGGCTACGATCGCACCGGCTATTTCGAGGTCGACACCGGCGAGCAGCGGGCCTGGACGGTCCAGCTCACGGACGCCAACGAACAGCCGGCGCAGCAGCGCGTGCCCGGCCTGCCCGGCCCTGTCGGACCGGGTGGGGTTCCGGGTTTGCCCAACAGCCCGCCCGGTGGTACGCCCCCCGCGCCTGGCCTTCCGCCAGCCGCTGCCCCCCCGTCTGGAAGTAAGCCATGAGGCGCCTTCGCCGTATCAAGATTCTCGCGACGCTCGGACCCGCCTCGTCGGACCTCGCGATGATCCGCCGCCTGTTCGAGGCCGGCGCCGACCTGTTTCGCATCAACATGAGCCACACCCCGCACGACAAGATGCGGGAGTTGGTGGCGACGATCCGCAACGTCGAGAGCAGCTATGGCCGGCCGATCGGCATCCTGGTCGACCTCCAGGGCCCCAAGCTGAGGCTCGGCTCCTTCGCTGACGGTGCGGTCCAGCTCCAGAACGGCCAGACCTTCACGCTCGATTCCGACAAGACGCCGGGTGATGCCACGCGCGTCCACCTGCCCCATCCGGAGATCCTGGCCGCGCTCCGGCCGGGCCATGCCCTGCTGCTCGACGACGGCAAGGTGCGGCTGATTGCCGAGGAGACCTCGAAGGAGCACGCGGTGACGCGTGTCGTCGTCGGCGGCAAGATGAGCGACCGCAAGGGCGTCAGCCTGCCCGACACCGACCTGCCGGTCTCCGCGATGACGCCAAAGGACCGCGCCGACCTCGAGGCGGCGCTCGTCACCGGCGTCGACTGGATCGCGCTGTCCTTCGTGCAGCGCGCCGACGACGTGCACGAAGCCAAGAAGATGATCCGCGGCCGCGCCGCGGTCATGGCCAAGATCGAGAAGCCGCAGGCGATCGACCGCCTCGCCGACATCATCGAGGCCTCCGACGCGCTGATGGTGGCGCGCGGCGACCTCGGCGTCGAGCTGCCGCTGGAGCGCGTGCCGAGCCTGCAGAAGCAGATGACGCGGATGGCGCGCCGCGCCGGCAAGCCGGTGGTGGTCGCGACCCAGATGCTGGAATCGATGATCCAGTCGCCGGTGCCGACCCGCGCCGAAGTCTCCGACGTCGCCACCGCGGTCTATGAGGGCGCCGACGCCATCATGCTGTCGGCGGAATCGGCGGCCGGCAAATTCCCGGTCGAGGCGGTCTCGACCATGAACCGCATCGGCGAGGAGGTCGAGCGCGACCCGACCTACCGCTCGGTGATCACGGCGCAGCGCCCCACGCCGGAATCCACGGCGGGCGACGCCATCGCGGACGCCGCCCGGCAGATCGCCGAGACGCTCGACCTGCCCGCCTTGATCTGCTGGACCTCATCGGGCTCGACCGCCGTGCGCGTGGCGCGCGAGCGGCCGAAGCCGCCGATCGTGGCGATCACGCCGAACATCGCCGCCGGCCGGCGGCTCGCCGTCGTCTGGGGCGTGCACTGCGTGGTGGCGGAGGATGCACGCGACCAGGACGACATGGTCGGCCGCGCCGGCCAGATCGCGTTCCGCGACGGCTTCGTCCGCGCCGGCCAGCGCGTCATCATCGTCGCCGGCGTGCCGCTCGGGATTCCCGGCACCACCAACATGGTGCGCATCGCCTCGGTCGGCCCCGAGGGCGACGCCAACATCTGATTTTCGGCCGCTCACACAAAAAGTGCGAAAACAACCCCATGCACAGTAGAACGCGACTTCGGCGGCTGTGCTCGGGCTTTTCGAAAAGCCCAGCGCAGCCAACGGCCTGAGCGCAATCAGGCCGCCGCGCGGGTCGCGCGGCCTATTCTAGGCCCCAACCAGCGTCTTGGCGGTCGGCAGCAGCGTCTGCTGCACCACCAGACCCCTGGCGCGCGCGTCCATGACGCCGACGGCGCGCAGCGCCAGCAGCGTCACGGTCTGCACGGCATCGCGCATCTTGATGGGATCTTCGAGATTGTCGGGCGCGAGCGGCCCGACCAGGGCCTCATGCAGCGCGCCGAGCAGCGCGGTGGCGGCGAGTGCGGTATCTTGCGCGGGCAGATGACCGGCGCGCACGGCGGCGTCGATCCGGGACGCGATCTCGCCGGCGATCTCGCGCCGGCTGGCAAGGCGCGAGGCGCTGACATCGACGTCGACGGGCTCGGCCAGGATGCCCCAGGCCAGTCTGCGCTGCGACAGTGTATGCACCGCGACCGTGGTGACGGCGGCCGCCAGCGCCGAGGACGGCCCCGGCGCGGCATCGGCCGCCCGCCGGATCGCCGCGAGCTCGTCGCGGGAGACCTCTGCAATGAGCTCGGAAATCAGCTCGGCCTTGGACGGAAAATAACGGTAGACCGTGCCGGCCGCGACGTTCGCGCGGACCGCGACCGGCGCAATCTGCACCGCCGCCATCCCGCCTTCCGCCGCAGCCTCCCGCGCCGCCGCCAAGATCGCACTGCGCCGGGCCGCAAGGCGCTTCACCACTTGATGCGTCCGCCGATAAACCATGGCGCGCTTCCTGTCCCACACGCCAGCCGCACGCCCTGCGGCCAAACGCTTCGTCACGTCGAATGATGCAAATCGCCCCGCAAGGACTGAACAACTATTCAGGGTGGATGACAAGATGGAAATGACTGAAGCGTCACGCGATTCCGTAAAACCATAGGGGACGCCTAAAAGCACCTCGCAGAGGTTGTAATTTTGATAACTACACTTCTTACCACGATCTTAAAGCGGGGTCCGTAACCGTACCGCGGTAATGCAATCCCGGTCGTTGTAACATGATCGACGCGGACTCCCGGAACGCCTGGCGGCTCTTCCATCTGAACTGGTTTCCGATCGGCGGGATGGCTGCCCTATTGGCACTCGGCCTCCTTTTTACCGGACTTGGACTCGAGCCGGTCGCCTACGGGGTGACATTGGCAATTGCGGCGTTACTCCTCGCTGTTGCCTATCGCCATCTGATCATCAACGGCGACCTTGCTGACCCGAAGCTGCTGTTTTCGCTCGGCACGATCGGACAAATCATTCTCACCTGCGCCATCGTCGGGCCGCTGAGCTACGTCGCCGGCAAGCTGAACTGGCCGCTTCAGGACCAGACGCTGCTTACGATCGACCGCGCGATTGGCCTCGATCCCGAACCGATCGCACATTACGTCAACGACCATCCGTGGCTCGCGCACAGTCTTGCGCGCAGCTACGGACTGATCAAGCTACCGCTGCTCGGCATTCCCATCGTGCTGGCGCTGACAGCGCGCTATGTGCGGCTGCAATTGTTCATGCTCGCGATGAGCGTCGCGCTTGCGGTCACCATCGCCATCTCCGCCATCGTGCCGGCGATCGGCACCTATTACGGGCTGCAACTGCCGGCCGCGCATTTTCCTGAAATCAACACCGCGGTATATGCCGGGCAACTGCGCGACATCCTGGCGCTTCGCGATGGCAGCCTGCACGAGCTACGGCTGTTCTTTCTCTCGGGCATCGTCTCGTTTCCGAGCTTTCACGCCGCATCCGCCGTGCTCTACGTATGGGCATTGTGGCCGGTGCGCTGGATCGCTGGCATCGCGGCCCTACTCAACGCGCTAATGATCGCAGCAACGCCGGCGATCGGCGCGCACTACGTCATCGACATCGTTGCCGGCATTGCGGTCGCCGTCGCATCGATTTGGGTGACGAAAATATGTCTGGAATGGCGCGGGCGGAGTTCGCATCCCGACGCGAAGACATCGCCTGCCTGGCAGCGCGGTCTCGAGATGGAGGCGCGATGACCCGGCCGGCATCTGCCGGATCAGGCGATGGCCGCTCCAGACCCCGCCCCAAAAGAAAAGAGCCCCGTCAGGGACGGGGC
Organism: Bradyrhizobium sp. 1(2017); assembly: GCF_011602485.2. Classification (NCBI taxonomy): domain Bacteria; kingdom Pseudomonadati; phylum Pseudomonadota; class Alphaproteobacteria; order Hyphomicrobiales; family Nitrobacteraceae; genus Bradyrhizobium; species Bradyrhizobium sp. 1(2017). The sequence continues at coordinate 6,976,241 of NZ_CP050022.2, forward strand.
TCTCGAAACTCTGAAGTCGTCAAGACTTACTTCAGGCTGGTCGAGATCGAGCCGAACTTGGTGTTCAGCGAGCTGCCGAGGTTGTTGACGACGGTGATGATCGCGAGCGCGATGCCGGCGGCGATCAGGCCGTATTCGATGGCGGTGGCGCCGGATTCGTCTTTCACGAAACGCGAAACGAGGTTCTTCATAGACTGCTCCAAAGAGTAAAGGGCTACAAACTGGCCTGGTCTTTTCGGCTTCCCAGCGCCGCCCGACCATGCGGCCGAACGTAGAGACAAAGAATTGCGCCGCAGTTAATTCGACTGCGTAAACACGAAGCGGATTGCACGTATTGGCCGATGGTAAACCGAAATTGAAAACAATCGGTTAAATCGCAAATATCCGCGACAATGATGCGGCGCGCGATTTACCCGAAGTTATGATCGCCCGTGCTCCAATGCCGCCCGCTCGACTGAAGCGCGATGAGATGATGAGTTCGTCGCACTTCAGGTCGTTTGTTCGAGCATGATCGTCTCGGAAAAACCGCACCACGCTTTGCGCTCACGCGGCCCTCCGGATCGTGCTCGACCGGCAAGAACAACAGGACGACGAGGCGGCATGTCCCTTTCCTTTGCCAACAGCATTGCGGTGCAGAGCCGCGCGCGGTCCCTGGTGCCGCTGTGCGTCGGGGCCGGCGCCTATCTCTTCTTCCTCTTTGTCGGCGACACGCTGCTTCAGGACTCCGACTCGTTCTGGCAGATCAAGATCGGGCAATGGATCCTCGATCACGGCGCCATGCCGCAGACGGATTTCTATTCCTTCACGCGGACGGGCGCGCCCTGGATTTCGACCTCGTGGCTGTCGCAGGTGATGTTCGCATTCTCCTACGCGCAATGGGGCTGGGCCGGGCCGGTGATCCTCACCGCGCTCGGCGTCGCACTGTCGGCCGCAATCTTCGTCTATCTGCTCGATGCGCAGATCGAGGTGCCGCGCGCGGTGCTGTTTGCGATGCTGGCGCTGCTGTTGTCGCTGCATCACGTGCTGTCGCGTCCGCATATCCTGGCACTGCCCGTCATGGTGGCGTGGATCGGCCTGCTGATGGCGGCTGCCGATCGCAGGAGCGCGCCGTCCTGGACCTGGCTGCCGCTGATGGCGCTGTGGGCCAATCTGCACGGCGGCTTCGTGCTGGGCCTTGCGCTGATCGGTCCGATCTCGCTCGAGGCGGTCGAGCACGCCGAGAAGGGAAAACGGCTCCAACTGTTCCTGCGCTGGGTGCTGTTCGGCGTCGGCGCGCTGATCGCGAGCTGCTGCACGCCTTACGGCTGGAAGACGCTGATGGGCGCGACCAACATCCTCAGCCTCGGCGAGCTGCTGTCGCTGATCTTCGAATGGATGCCGGCGAACTTCGCCACCTTCACCTCGTTCGAAGGCGCACTGCTCGGCCTGATCGCACTCGGTTACTATCGCGGCCTCGTGCTCTCGGCCCCCAGGATCTTCCTGATCCTGTTCCTGACCTGGAGCGCGCTGACCCATGTCAGGAGCATCGAGGCGTTTGCCTTCCTGGTGCCGCTGGTGCTGGCAAAGCCGCTCGGCGAGATGTTCGGCCGCCCGCCGGTTGACGCCGCTGACGGCGACCGTTGGCCGGCCCGCTACATCACCGCACTCGGCGCGCTGATGATCGTGGCCGCGAGCTGGACGTCGACCTCGCTCTATATGGGGCACCACCGTTTCACCTTTACGATGACGCAGACGCCGGTGGCGGCAGTCGACCTGCTCGAGAAGCTCAAGGTGCAGCGCATCTTCAACGCCTATCAGTTCGGCGGCTATCTGATCGCGCGCGACATTCCCGTCTTCGTCGACGGCCGCGCCGAGCTCTACGGCGAGAAGTTCGTGATGGACTTCTTCAAGGCGACCGAGGGCAAGAAGCCCGAGCTGCTGCCGCGCCTGCTGGATGAGCACAAGATCGACGCGACGCTATTGGTCGCCGATGCGCCAGGTCCGCAGATCCTCGACCAGCTCAAGGGCTGGAAGCGGATCTATGCGGACGACATCGCGGTGATCCATGTGCGGGAGAATGCGCAAGGAGCGGCGACGACGGCCTCGAAGTGAGGCGCAGCCTCAGGCGTACCTCTCGGACGACGCCCCCCGTTCGGAAGCGTCGTTTACTCGATCACCTCATCTGCGCCGGCAACGAATGCAGAGGAGAACGCAAGACCCAGCAGTCTTGCTGCCTTCACGTTGATGACGAGCTCTACCTTCGTCACGAGCTGGACTGGAAGGTCGGAAGGCTTCTCACCCGACAGGATCCGTCCGGCATAGACCCCCGCGCGCCGGTGCGACTGCATGAAATCTCCGCCATAGCTCATCAAACCTCCAGCCACGGGAAAGTCCCGGGTCTGTGTGATTGCGGGCACGCGATACTTTACCGCGAGAGCGGCCAACCGCGAGCTGCGAAAGGCAAAATAGGGGTCGGAGGTAAATACGAGTCCACCTGCTCCGTCCTTGGCCAGGGCAGCGAACACAGCTTCGAACTCATCTTCCTTGCTTGCGCCCAAAACTTCCAGGCGAACACCCAGAGTGTCAGCGGCAGCGTGAAGCTTCTGCAATTGTGACTGTGCGGTCGGACTTGTCGGGTTGGTGACGACCATCAGCTTCGTCGCCGTGGGCATCAGGTCGCGCATGAATTCAAGCCGCTTTGGCGAAACGTCGACACTCAAGCTCGAAACCCCCGTGATGTTCCCGCCCGGCCGCGACAGGCTATCGACCACGTGCAGCTGGACGGGGTCGCCGCCCATCTCGAAAACGATCGGCTTGGTCGTACTCGCAGCTTTCGCGGCAAGCGCCACGGGCGCGCCGCCGGGAGCGACAAGCACATCCACATTGCGGGCGGCCAGTTCGCCAGCCAAGGCAGGCAATCGAGAGTATTGTCCGCTAGCCCATTGAAAGTCGATCTTGACGTTGCGGCCCTCGACGAAACCGGCCTCCCCTAGTCCCTGGTGGAAAGCCTGAAGTCGACTGGCAAAGAGCTCGGGCGACTCCGGACAAAGATAGCCAATGACCGGCACAGAGGGCTTCTGCGCATGGGATTTGGTCGTCCCCGCCGCGACGCCTGCCATCAAAAGCAGGACATCACGCCGCTTGATGCGGCTTCGTAGCGTTCCTGCTCGAGAGTTGGTGCACTTCATGGCTACCCGCTGCCGTCAGCCGATTGGCCGAGCATAGCCCCGAACGCTCAAACAGTCCTGCTCATCCGGCGGACGACCGGCCTCTCCCAGAGAGAGAGTCGAAGGATATCCCGAAGACCGGAATGGCTTCGTCATATCCCTTGATTTCGCGGTGCCCGAGATCCGCAACGGGCCGCCTGCCTTTGACGCCGGCGGCGACTTTGGCGTCGATCAGGATTTCCTTGTCTGCGGCAGATGCGCACAGCCGGGCCGCGAGATTTACGACGCTGCCAATGGCGGTGTAGTCGAGCCGATCCTTGTAGCCGATCCGGCCGACAGTCGCAGGCCCGCTGGCAAGGCCGATTCCGAAGCCAACGTGGTAGCCATGCAATCGCCAGCCGGCGATCAGGGCTTGCACATTCCTCTGCATGTCGACGGCGAGATCGATGGCTCTCAACGCAGGCTCTTCGATTGGGACAGGTGCGTTCACCAGGACCATCAGCCCATCTCCGGAGAAGTTGATCAGCGTTGCTTCGAATTTCGCGATGACCCCGCCCAGACTTTCATAGTACTCCGACAGCACCCTCATCACCTCCTCAGGCGCAGCTCCCGCCGAAAACGCCGTGAAACCTCTCAGATCGCAGAAGACAACGACGACTTCCGTACGGCGGCCGTCCAGCACACTGTCGTCGCCGGCTCGATCGACGAGATCGGCGACCTGAGGGGCAAGGAACCGCCTGAGCCTGGCTATGCGCTCCTGATGCTGCTGCGCCAGCTCCAACTCGGAAGCCATTCTGTTGAAACTGTTCGCAAGGCGCTGAAACTCGTCCCCGGTGTGTATCGAGATGCGGTGGTCGAGCGCCCCGGCACCAATCCTCTCCGTGCCCTCCTCGAGCAATTTGATTGGCTCCGTCATGCGGTCCGCCAGGGCATAGGCCAGAGCCCCTGCGAGCAGGCTGCTTATTGCGAGCAGCATGACGGTCCGCCACAGGGCGGCATAGATCGGCGCATAGGCTTCGGATAACGGCTGCTCGACCACGACTGTCCAATCGGTGCCCTGTATGGGAGCCGCGCTCGCAGCTACATAATGTCCTTGCGCATCCCGGCTGGTTGCGAACCCCCGTCCCGGCCCGATTGCGTCCCGCACGGCCCGAAAGCGCTTGGAGGTCGCTTCCTCCGCTCCGCGCAGAACGAGGCTGATGTCGGGATGGGCGATAAGGCGGCCCGATCGGTCCAGGATGAAGGCGTAGCCGGTCTTTCCAAACTTGATCGCCGAGATAACGTCCCAAATCAGCTTGAGGTTGACTTCGGCCACGACGACGCCGACAGCCGGCCGGTTGCCGACGATCGCAATCGTCAGGTACGGTTCGGAGCCTCGATTGTAGCTGACGTCGCTGAACCAGATCTGAGCTGCCCGGGCACCGACAAAAGCAGGATCGGCTGACCGGTCCGCGCGGCTCTCAACTCGATTGAGGCCGATCCGCGAGATGTAGAGACGCTCCAGACCATTGCCATCGAGGAGCGTGAGACTGGCGATGGCAGGCGCCTGTCGAAGGAGGCGCAACGCGTCGGTTCGCCGGCGCTCGTCGGGCTCCTCGGTCCACGGAAGCTGGACCAGCCAGCCCAGCTGAGTTGTGATGCCTTGGATGAATTCGTGTATTTCGGCGGCCGCGGATGCCGACTGGAGACCAAGCCACTGGTCAAGCCGTGCGCGCTGATCGCGATAGCCGAACCAGCCTTCGATGACGCCGTTGAAAGCCAGCGGGGTTGCGACAGCCACGAAAAGCGCGAGCAAATATTTATGAAAGAGGCTGCGAAACCGATCTTGAGGAATCATGATCCGGTCTCCTGTACAATCACAACAGATACTATGGCTTAGAATAACATGTCACTCCGCCCTCCAGCTCAAGATCCGGACGCGCCCTGCTCGCGATCTCCGGCGGGGCGATGACGCAGCAGACCCAGCGCGCGTCCGCTTGAACCCGGACGTTGCGCGGTGACATAGACCGCCTCTGTCCGCCTAAGGATCACGCGGCTTCACATCTCGGTGGTGGACCATGTTGCGACGTGAGGCACCCGCCAGCGATGCGGTAATATCCGATGGTCGAACAGGAAGGCGTCTCATGCGGCTCCGCAATCTGGTCATCGCACTTCTCGTCATGGTCTCGATTGGGGCGGCGCATGCGGCCCCGCAATGGCTGAGCCTGCCGCCGACACCGACCTTGCCCAAGGCGGCCCAGAGCGGCCTCGCACCCATCAACGGGGTCAAGATCTGGTACGCAATGTTCGGCCGCGGGCAGCCGGTGCTATTGCTGCATGGCGGCCTCGCCAACGCCAATTATTGGGGCCATCAGGTCCGCGCGCTGCAACGGCACTATCAGGTCATCGTCATGGAGAGCCGCGGCCATGGACGCAGCAAACGTAACCAGGAGCCCTTTGGCTACGATCTGATGGCGTCGGACGTGGTTGGTCTGCTCGACCATCTCAAGATCAGGAAGGCAGCGATCGTGGGCTGGAGCGACGGTGCGATCATCGGCCTCGACATCGCCATGAAGCACCCGGAGCGGGTGAGCAGGCTGTTCGCCTTCGCGGCCAATTCGGATCCGTCAGGCGTTGCGGACATCGCGACGAGCGACGTCTTCAATGCCTACATCGCCAGGGCCGGCGAGGAATACAAGCGGCTCTCGCCGACCCCGACCGAATACAAGAGCTTCGTCGCCGACATCACCAAGATGTGGGAGAGCCAGCCGAAATGGACGGCGTCCGACCTCGCGACGATCAAGGTCCCGACCTGGATCGTGGACGGCGATCATGACGAGGCGATCAAGCGCGAGAATACCGAGTTCATGGCGGCGAACATTCCGGGCGCTGGCCTGCTGATTCAGCCCGAGGTCAGTCACTTCTCGTTCCTGCAGGATCCGGAGCAGTTTAATGATGATGTGCTGCATTTTCTTGGGCGTGCTGAAGCAGCGGCGAAGTGAGATGTCGTAGGGTGGGCAAAGCGCAAGCGTGCCCACCATTTCGATCGCGCATGTCGAGAGATGGTAGGCACGGCGCTTGCGCGCCTTTGCCCACCCTACGAAACTGCCGTCGGCTCGCGCAATGACGAGACTGCGGCTATCACCGTGCGTCTCTCGTGTCCCGGACGCGCTGCAGCGTACAACGCTGCTGCGCAGAGCCGGGATCCAGAAAGCTGCAACGAAGGATGCGGAGACATGGGCCCCGGCTCTGCAGCGCACCGCCGAAGAGGCGCTGCGCCGCGTCCGGGGCACGAAACCTGAACTGACCGACAAAAAACGCGGCGTTGCCGCCGCGTTTTGCAATTTGGCCTGGCGCCTAGAGCTTACGCCTGGGGCTGCGGCTCGAGGCCGGGATCCGCATCGGGCCGCGGGCGCGGCGACTTGCCGGCCGGAGGCACGGCGGAGGCGCGCGGGGTGGTCGGCTCGAGCACGGACTCGCGGTTCGGCTTCTTGCCCTTCAGGAGGTCGACGATCTCGTCGCCGGTCAGCGTCTCGAACTCGAGCAGGCCCTTGGCCAGCGCCTCGAGGTCGGCGTGCTTCTCGGTGAGGATGCGGGTCGCCTCCTTGTAGCCTTCCTCGACCAGGCGCTTGATCTCGGAGTCGATCTTCTGGACGGTGGCTTCGGACGCGTTCTGCGTGCGCGACACCGACATGCCCAGGAACACCTCGTCCTGGTTCTCGCCATAGGAGACGGTGCCGAGCTCTTCCGACAGGCCCCAGCGCGTCACCATCATGCGGGCAAGGCGCGTGGCCTGCTCGATGTCGGAGGCGGCACCCGAGGTCACCTTCTCGCGGCCGAAGATCAGCTCCTCGGCGACGCGGCCGCCCATCATGATGGCGAGGCGCGAAGTCATCTGCTCTAGCGACATCGACAGCTTGTCGCGCTCCGGCAGCTGCATGACCATGCCGAGCGCACGGCCGCGCGGGATGATGGTCGCCTTGTGGATCGGATCGGTCGCAGGCACGTTGAGGCCGACGATGGCGTGGCCGCCCTCGTGATAGGCCGTCAGCAGCTTCTCTTCCTCGGTCATGACGAGCGACTTGCGCTCGGCGCCCATCATCACCTTGTCCTTGGCTTCCTCGAACTCGGCCTGGGTCACCATCCGCTTGTTGCGGCGGGCGGCGGTCAGGGCAGCCTCGTTGACGAGATTCATCAGGTCGGCGCCGGAGAAGCCCGGGGTGCCGCGCGCGATGGTCTTGAGGTTGATATCCGGCGCCAGCGGCACCTTGCGGACGTGGACCTTGAGGATCTGCTCGCGGCCGACGACGTCGGGGTTGGGCACCACGACCTGACGGTCAAAGCGGCCCGGACGCAGGAGCGCGGGATCGAGCACGTCGGGACGGTTGGTCGCGGCGATCAGGATCACACCCTCGTTGGCCTCGAAGCCGTCCATCTCGACCAGCAACTGGTTCAGCGTCTGCTCGCGCTCGTCATTGCCGCCGCCGAGACCGGCGCCGCGGTGACGACCGACCGCGTCGATTTCGTCGATGAAGATGATGCAGGGCGCGTTCTTCTTGGCCTGCTCGAACATGTCGCGGACGCGGCTCGCGCCGACGCCGACGAACATTTCGACGAAGTCGGAGCCCGAAATGGTGAAGAAGGGCACGTTGGCTTCACCCGCGACCGCACGCGCGATCAGGGTCTTACCGGTGCCGGGCGGGCCGACCAGCAGCACGCCGCGCGGAATGCGGCCGCCAAGGCGCTGGAACTTGCCGGGGTCGCGGAGGAATTCGACGATCTCCTGGAGGTCCTGCTTGGCCTCGTCGACGCCGGCGACGTCCTCGAAGGTGACGCGGCCATGCGCTTCGGTCAGCATCTTGGCGCGCGACTTGCCGAAGCCCATCGCCTTGCCGGCGCCGCCCTGCATCTGCCGCGACAGGAAGATCCAGACGCCGATCAGCGCGATGAAGGGCAGCCAGGAGACCAGGAGCGAGACGAACCACGGCACGTTGTCGCCGGGGGGCTTCGCGGTGATCTGGACCTTGCTGTCATAGAGGCGCTTCACCAGCGTCGGGTCGTTCGGCGCATAGGTCTGGAAGCTCGAGCCGTTGGTGAAGGTGCCGTGGATGTCCGGCCCCTGGATCACGACGTCGCGCACATTGCCGCGGTCAACCTCGCTCAAAAGCTGGGAGAAGGCGATGTCCTGCGAGGACGCGCGCTGACCTGGATTCTGGAAGAGCGTGAACAACGCCAATAGCAGCAAGACAATGATGACCCAGAGGGCGAAATTGCGCAGATTGGCGTTCATCGATCTTCCTTCGTGGCCGCGCGGATCGCGGCCTGAGTCCTTGGGCAGTAGGAGGAAATCCCCAAGGAATCCTCTCGGTTAGACGCATACAATCTAGGTGCCGCCCCGGTCGCTGCCAAGGGAACGAGATGGGACTATTTATCCCATCTTAGCGCGATTCCCGCTGAAATAATGGCGCCCGAGCCGGGGTTTTTCCTGCCTGGTTAAGGTGGCCTGATGGCACGAGCGCGAATTGGCCGGTGTCATGATCCGACCTCACGCAGCATTATGAACCCTTGCGCCGCCGGGCCGGCGCCGGCGCGATCTCGATACGCCCGCCGGCCAAGCTGATCAAGGCTCCCGCCAGGGTCTGCTTCAGGACAGGCCGGCCATTTGCGGCAGCACGGGGGCTCGCAGCGATCGCCCGGTCGAGCGCGGACATCAGGGTTTCGACCTTGCCGAGTTCCGCCGGGCCCTCATGCCCCAGCGCGTCGATGGCCCGCAGCAGGAGCCGCAGCCGGACCTCGTCCGGCAGGACGGCAAAGGCCGAGGCCTCGAAGCTTCGAATGCCAGCCTGCGGCGCAACGTCGCGATTCCGCAAACGCAGGAACCGCTCGGCGCCGTCCGCCAGCACCTCGACCGCCGCATTGGCGCGCGCCAGCCGTGCCGCGAGCCGCACGAGCGTGCGGGCATCGCCGCCCTCGGCCGCGAGAAGCGGCAGCAGCGCGCGCAGCCGCGGGCGGGTGAAGGAGGTGTCGCGATTGGTGGGGTCGTCGGCAAAGCCGACCTTCGCCCGCTTCAAAGTCGCGATCAGTTGCGCCTTGGGGACATCGAGCAGCGGCCGCGCCAGCACGATGCCCTCACGCTCGCTGACTTCTGCCATCGCCGACAGCCCGGCAAGTCCGCTGCCCCTGAGCATCCGCATCAGCAGGGTTTCGGCCTGGTCGTCACGGGTGTGGGCGGTCAGCACGTGGCTGGCGCCCACGGCCCGCGCGGCTTCGGCGAGCAGGCGGTAGCGCGCCTTGCGCGCAGCGGCCGGCAGTCCCGTCTTCGGCTTTGGACCGCGCCAGCGCAGGGTCCGGTGCGGCAGTCCGAGCGCGGTCGCCAGACGCTTGACCTCGCGCGCCTCACGGGCCGCTTCCGGGCGCAGGCCGTGATCGACGGTGACGACGGTGAGTTGCGGGCCGCGCGCGAGGCCGCGCCGCCAGCGCGCCGCAAGCCACATCAGCGCCACCGAGTCCGGCCCGCCGGAGACGGCGAGCAGCAGCGCCGGCGCGGCTTTCAGGCCCGCGAAGAGTCGCCTTGCCTCGCGCACCGAGATCGGAGAATTGTCGTCGTCTGACATGACGCGGCCCAGCATCGTCGGCGGATGGTCCGCGATGTTTAGCGCAGCACCATCCGCATTGTCAGGGCCCGGACGCCGGGCGTCAGCACTTCACCCGCTTCTGCTCGCGATCGACCGCGGCTTTGACCCCGGCGGAGGCGCGCGGATATTTGCGGCCGACCTCGCCGAAGGCGGCGCAGGCGGCCTCCTTCTCCTTCAGGGCGGCGAGCGACTGGCCAAGCCGCAACAGGGCATCCGGCGCCTTGGCCGATTTCTCGTATTTGGTGGTGACGGCGAGGAAGGCTTCCGCGGAATCGCGGTATTGCTGGCGCTGGAAGTAGCTCTCGCCGAGCCAGTATTGCGCGTCGCCGAGCAGCGGATCGCTCGGATATTTCTGCGCGAAATTCTTCATGGTCTGCTCGGCGAGCGCATAGTCCTTGCGCTGCATGTAGCCGATGCCGAGGTCGAACTCGTCGCGTGGCGTCGCCGAGGGCGGCAGCGTGGTCAGGCCCGCACCGCCCGATTGCGCGGGATAGCCGGACTGGCCCGGCGGATAGCCGGGCTGCGCAGCCGGCGGAGCGGCCTGCTGCTGATAGCGGGGGCTGGTGTTGGCGAGATCGAGCGGCTCACCGGCGCCGCGGCCGCCGGGTGCCCCGCTGGGCGCTCCCGCCGGCATCGGCTGCTGGCCCCCGCCAAGCGCGCGCGGCGCGCCGGGGGCGCTCGGGTTCTGGCTCGGATCGAAGGCATCGCCGCGGCGGCGCGTGCCGGGTACGCCCGGCGCCGGCTGCTCCTGAACGATCGGCGCGGGCGCGGCGATCTGCGGCTGCTCGTAATTCGGCTGCACGGCCTGCTGCTGCGGCGGCTGCTGGCGATAGCCCGGCGCGACCTGACTGGGTGCGATCTGGGCTGGCGGCATCGCCGAGACGTTCGGCGCCTGTCCGGGCGCGGCCTGCGCGCCGCCTTCGAGCGCCCGCAGGCGTTCCTCGAGCTGGCGATTGCGATATTGCAGCTCTTCGTTCTGGCCGGTGAGCTGGCGCAGCTGGTTCTCCAGCCGCTCGATCCGCATCTCGGGATCGGCATCGTCCGACTGCGCAAAGATCGATTGCGCAAGCGCGGGCGAGCACAAAGAGAGCAGCGCGGCGGTCGCCACGGTGCCGGTAAAGATCTTAAATCTGGATGACATCTTGCCCTGACGACAACAGCGAAATGGCCTGCGACGGAACATTCGACGCGCCACAGATTGAAGTGCAGTACGCCAAAAATGTGACTGGTACCAAGGGGTTTCTATCACAGAATGCTGAAACGAAACCGGCGCCCCAGGGGGCGCCGGCATAATCGGTTTCTGAAGATGAACGGCGCCTGACTGACGGTCAGGAGCTGGCGTTCAGGACGGTGACGGCGCGCCGGTTCTGCGACCAGCAGGAGATGTCGTTACAGACGGCGACCGGCCGCTCCTTGCCGTAGGAGATCGTGCGCATGCGGTTCGGGTCGATGCCGCGCGAGGCGAGGAACGAACGCACCGACTGGGCTCTCCGGGCGCCGAGCGCGATGTTGTACTCGCGGGTGCCGCGCTCGTCGGCATGACCTTCGATGGTGAAGCTGTAGCGCGGATAGGTCTGGAGCCACTGCGCCTGCTTCTCGAGGGTCACGATCGCCTGCGGGGTCAGATCGGTCTGGTCGCTTTCGAAGAACACGCGGTCGCCGACATTGACCACGAAGTCCTGCTGGCTACCCGGCGTCGCCGCGTTGGCCATCGCATCCGTCGCAGCATTCTTGTTGGCGCAGGCGCCCATCGACAGCGCGACGGCAAGCACCGCGACCAGCTTCAATCCCTGGAGGATACGCATAGGATGTTTCATTCCGGAGCCTCCACGCTCGCGTTAGTCCACTGCTGTCCGGTCTACAGGGGGTTGGTTAAGCGAACGTTCCGTCAACCTTGACGGAACCTTGCCTCAGCCGCTCAAATGCCCCCAACCAGCGAAAAGCAACCGTCATGGTTAATGGTTTGTAAATGTGGCGCAAGGGTGAAGGCAAGCCGCGCCAAGTGGCAGAAGTGCCGTTTTTTGCTGGAGTTCTAGGCGGAAGGCTGATGCGGGGCGCCGGAGGCGGCCCGCGACGCTGCGTTGGGAGTCAGGCGTGAATGGCGTCCGCCACGAGCACCGGCCGCTGTGCGACGGAGCGTTGCGGCACCTGGCGCTGCCCGCCGCGGCCGAACAGCATCCGCCGCTCGAAGGCCGTCGACCGCATGATCGGATAACGCTCGAACACTTTCTTGCGGAAGGTCGGGAAGTCCGCCGCCATCAGCCCGAAAGGCTTGGTGAGGCCGGGAACCAGACGGGGCTCGGCAATGGTCTGGTGCAGGAACACCCGGCGATAAAAGGCCTGATGCTCGGCGCGCACGATCGCAAGGCCGAGATCGGCATTGAAATGCTCGCAAGCCATGTAGGCGAGGCGCGTCGTCAGATAGGGCAATTCCGGAACGCGCTTGACCTGGTCGGGATCGGCGACGAAGCGGGTCGGATCGATCATGACCTCGCCGCGGTCGAGCCGCGGCAGCACGATCTCGGGAAAGACGTCGGCCGAGGTGGACTCGCGCCATTCCGAGGTCAGCACGCTGATGCGCACGGAGCTGCAGAGCTCGCCGTTGAGATAGACGCCGAAGGTCCACGCGTTCGGCAGTTCGTCGTAGCGGTCGGTGACCCGTGCGTCCGCCGAGTCCTTGACGGCGCCTTCACGCAGATAGGCGCGGTAGCGGAGATTGTAGATCTCCTCCTTCTCGTCTGCCGTCTCTGCGAGATGGTAGTCGACGTCGGTGAGGAGTTCGGCCCCTCGTCCAACAGCCGATATGACCGCTTTGGCCGAGGACTGCATTCCGACTCCCTTACCCGCACCACTCACTGAAAAACGCACGCAGGCCGGGAGCTTTCTCCAGAACAACTTCAACGCGCGTGATGATTTATTAACAGCTTCTTAATATCGATGCAAAGCAATCGAACGGTTAGGGTTAACCCCCCGTAGCACTACGGTACCCAGCAACAGGCTGAAACGACAGGAATTTTGCGAAGCGGATTCAGGCGATGGAGCGCGAGCCGACCAGCTGGAGCGGGCTCTCGCCGCGGCGCCCATGCGAGGCGTTGAGGAGCTGGCGCATCCGCACCGCGGGCACCGGACGGCTGAACAGGTAGCCCTGCCCCTCGGACACGGTGCCGTCGGCGCTGATCAGCTCGAGCTGCTCGTTGGTCTCGATGCCCTCGACCACGACGGCCATGCCGAGATCGGCGGACAGCCGCGCCACGCCGCGCAACAGCGTCAGCGGCCGGTCGGTGTCGATGCCTTCGAGGAAGGAGCGGTCGATCTTCACCTTCTGCATCGGGAAATTGTGCAGGTAGCTGAGGCTGGAATAGCCGGTGCCGAAATCGTCGAGCGAGATGCGCACGCCGAGCGCATGCAGTTGCGACAGGATGTCGTGGGTGAGCTGGGTGTTGCGCAGCAGCGAGGATTCGGTGATCTCGATCTCCAGGCGGTGTGCCGGCAGCCCCGAGACCTCGAGCGCGTAACGGATCTCGCTCAGCACGTCGCGCTGGTGGAATTGCTGCGGCGAGAAGTTGACCGCGACGCTGACGCCCTCCGGCCACTTCATGCATTCCATGCAGGCGCGGCGCAGGATCCAGCGGCCGAGATCGACGATCAGGCCCATGTCCTCGGCGACCGGGATGATGTCGACCGGCGAGACGGTGCCGCGCACCGGATGATTCCAGCGCAGCAGCGCCTCGCAGGTGGTGATCTTGCCGGACTTCAGATTGACCAGCGGCTGGTAGAACAGCTCGAACTCCTCGTTGGCGAGCGCCTTGCGCAGGTCGAGCTCGAGGATGCGGCGGGCCTCGACGGTTGCCGCCATCTCGTCGCGGAAGAAGCAGAAGGTGCCGCGGCCGTCGGCCTTGGCGCGGTACAGCGCCATATCGGCGTTCTTGAGCAGCGTGTCGGCGCTGGTGCCGTCCGGCGAGGTCAGCGCGATGCCGACGCTGGCACCGATCTCGACCAGATGGTTGTCGATGCGGTAGCGCTCGCTCAGCCGCTCGACGATGCGGCGGGCCAGCGCCGCCGCATCCTCGGGCGACGCGAGGTTCTGCTGGAACACGACGAACTCGTCGCCGCCGAAGCGGGCGACGAAATCCTCGGGCCGCAGCATCTCGCGCAAGCGGTTGGCGACCGCGCACAGGAGCCGGTCGCCGCAGGGATGGCCGAGCGTGTCGTTGACCTGCTTGAACTGGTCGAGGTCGACGAACAGCAGCGCAGAGAGCCGTTCGGAATGGCTCGATTGCGCCAGCAGCCGCTCGATCTCGTCGCGGAAGCTGACGCGATTGGGCAGTGCCGTGAGCTCGTCATAGCGGGCGAGATGGCTGATCCGGGCTTCGGCGTTGGTGCGCTCGGTGATGTCTTCCAGCAGCAGCACCGTGCCGCCGCCGGTCATCGGCTGGAACGTCCAGGACAGCGTGCGGCCCCGCGTCTGATCCGGATCGGCGGTGACGATCTCGCGGATCCGCGCCTTCTCGATCTCGGACAGGATCTGATCGCCGCTCGCCGCCGAGATCGATCCGGCGGCGACGCAGGCCGACGCGATGTCTGCGGCGGTGGCGCCGCGCTTGACCAGGTCGTCGGGCAGCGCCATCAGCTCGCTGAAGCGGTGGTTCATCACGGCAAGGCGCCCGTCTGCACGAAACATGCACAGGCCGTGCGGCATGTTGTTGAGCGCGGTATCGAACTGGCTTGCCAGCGCGGATTCGCGGAAGCTCGAGGTCAGCGCCTTGACGAAGATCGCGTGCAGGCTGAGGTTGATGTTCTTCAGCGCGATGAAGAACAGCACGAGAATGATCGCGAGGCCGATATAGTAGAAGCCGCCATGCAGCAGCAAGGCGAGCGACATCGGACCGCAGGCGAGCGCGACGTGCCACTGGATCACGCGCGGCTGGCCGTAATTGCGGGCGGCGCCGCCGGCGGTGTAGCCGACCGTGACCGAGACGCAGAGCATGTTCGCGACCGCGTCGTCGTTGTTGAAGATGACGACGAAGCACCACAGGCCGATGACCGCGGCATAGAGCAGCGCGCCGGCCCAGTAGCGCGGCTCCAGATGCTTGGCCTGCTCGAAGCTCAGGCCCGGCATGCGGTTCTCGTAGGGCCGCATCTGAAACGCACGCGCGGTGCCGATGGCAATGATCAGAAACGCGATCGGCCACAGCAACACGTCGCCGGTCTTGAGCGCAGTCATGACCGCGGCCACGGCCGCGGAGGCCGAGCCCAGGAAGATCGCCCAGAAATTCTGAACCATAGAGTTGATGAGAGCGGCGTAGAGTATCGGCTCCAGCTCGTCTCGATCGCTCTGCTTCTGGTCGGCCAGCTGCATTTGGCTAATTACGCGTCCTGTTTAGCGCGTACTCTTACCCAAGCCAGATGAAGCCTTTCTGAGGGAACATCGTTAAAGTCGAGTTGTTTTTCGGCAATAGCGAACCTGTTTCTGCTGATATTTCAAGCAACTAGGCAAGCCTTGCCGGGCTCAAGGTGAAGGAAAGCTTGCTTTCCTCGCCGAACCCGAAAAAATCGCGCGCTTTTTCGATAACAGCGCGCGTCTGACGGCGTGATTTATTGACCCGCGGTCGAGGACAATAACGGCGACCATGCCGGGTCGGAGGCAAAGCCCGGCGTCGGCACCTTGAGCTCGTTGCGGCCGGAGATGTCGACGCTGTACAGCGAGGGCCCGCCATTGCCGCCGGGATCGCGGAAGAACATCAGCACACGGCCGTTCGGCGAGAAGGTCGGACCTTCATTGTGGAAGCCGGAGGTGAGCAGCCGCTCGCCGGAGCCGTCCGGCTTCATGACGCCGATCGCGAACTGTCCGCCGCCCTGCCTGGTGAAGGCGATGTAATCGCCCTTCGGCGACCACACCGGCGTCGAATAGCTGGCGTTGGTGTCGTCCTTGGAGAAGGAGATCCGCTGCGCCTGCCCGCCGCCTGCGGCCATCACGTAGATCTGCGACCTGCCACCACGATCGGATTCGAAGCAGATGCGGGTGCCGTCCGGCGAATAAGACGGAGACGTGTCGATCGCAGGCGTGTCGGTGAGGCGCGTGGTCGAGCGCGAGCGCAGATCCATCACGAACAGGTTGGAGTTGCCGCCCTGCTGCAGGCTCATGATGACCCGCTGGCCGTCGGGCGAGAAGCGCGGCGCGAAGGTCATGCCCGGGAAGTTGCCGACGATCTCGCGCTGGCCGGTCTCGATGTTGAACAGATAGACCTTCGGGTCGCCCTGGCCGAACTCCATGTAGGTGATCTCTTGCGAATTCGGCGAGAAGCGCGGCGTCAGCACGAGAT
Source organism: Bradyrhizobium sp. 1(2017) (assembly GCF_011602485.2). Lineage (NCBI taxonomy): Bacteria > Pseudomonadati > Pseudomonadota > Alphaproteobacteria > Hyphomicrobiales > Nitrobacteraceae > Bradyrhizobium > Bradyrhizobium sp. 1(2017). The sequence continues at coordinate 6,992,324 of NZ_CP050022.2, forward strand.
CCGAGCCACGGGTGAGGTAGCGCACGTTGGCGCCGTCTTGGTCCATCATCGCGAGCCGCTTGACGCGGCGCTCCTTCGGCCCGCTCTCGTCCACGAACACCACGCGGCTGTCGAAATAACCCTTCTCGCCGGTCATCCGCTCATAGATCTGGTCGGAGATGATGTGGGCGATGCGCCGCCAATATTCCGGCGAGGTGAAATATTGCTGGCCGGCGAGCTGCTGGCCGCTGATCACGTCCCACAGGCGGAATTCGGCCTTGAGCCGTCCGTCCGGCTGCCGCGTCATGCGGCCGGTGACCAGGGCCTGCGCGTTGATCGTCTTCCAGTTCTGGAATTGCGGCGCGACGTCGATGTTGCTGATGCGCTCGATGAAGGCGGCCTGGTCGATCGGGGCGAACAGGCCCGACCGCTTCAGATTGTTGGTGATGACTTGGGTGACGCCGTTGCCGACGTCGCCGTCGGACGGCGAGCCCGGCACGAAACCGGTGATCGCGATCGGGATCGGCTGGAATGCCGTGGGATCGATACGGAGGCGGCCGTCCTGCCCTTGAGCGAAGGCGCGTCCGCCCCCGAGCATCGCGAGCGTCGATCCGGTCAGGGTCATGAAGCGGCGGCGGTTCATCGATCGAGCGTTATTCATTGCAAAATTCTTTGGTTCGGATGTCACAACATATCTTTCAGGCCGAAAGTCATCGGAATGAGCTTCCAGCTCTCGTACTGCTGCTTCGGCATGAACGAGTAGGCCTGACACTGCACGATGGCGCGCTTCGCGCTCTCCGCCACCGCCTGGGCGATCGACCGTGACGGTCCCCTCACCGCGACCACGATGGGTTCGGAAGCGAGCGAGCCATCGATCTTCATGGAGATGTCGATGTCAGCCTCGTATTGATCAGCATCCTGCCCGTTATAGGTGGGCGTGAAGCAATGCTTTATTTTCTCAACGAACGCACCGCGCCAGGTCGCAACGTTATTGGAGGCCGTGCCCGTCGCCGCCCCCAGCGAAGCCGACGCATTCAGCGCCGAGCCGGTCTGTTCGTGCCGGGTCGCGGCGCGCTTGTCGAGGTCGCGCTGGATCTGCGCGGGGTCGAAGGTGCGCTCCTTCGGCTTCGGCTGCTGCTGCGGCTGCACCGCCGCGACCTTCTGCTCCACGGGCTTCGGCGGCGGCTTCTTGGTGTCCAGCTTCTTCTGCAGCTCGGCGATCGGATCTTCCTTGGCCGGATCAGGCTTCTTTTCCTGCGGCTTCGGCTCTTCCTTCGGCTTGGCCTCGGCGACCGGCTTCGGCGGCTCAGGCTTCTTCTCGACCGGCTTCTCGACAGGTTTTGGCGGCGGCTCCGGCGTCGAGTTGGTCTTGATCAGCTCTTTCTTCTCGGTGACCTTGCCGACGGCGTCTTCCTCGGGCTTGGCTTCCGCGATCTTCTCGACCTTGGGCTTCGGCTCTTCCTTCTTGCCGGTCTTCTGCCCCGCCATCATCTTGGCGAGCTGATCGGTGGAGATGATGTCGACCGGAAGCGACTCCTCCGGCGCGATGTAGGCCCTGCTGCTAAAGGTGACGAGGCCCCATCCCAGCACGAGGATGTGGAGGGTAATCGACGCAACGAGTGTCTTGTCGACCTTCACCTTCACTGGCTTTAAGACCCCTGATCCGCTTCCGTGACGAGGGCGAGCTTCTTGAATCCGGCGCCGGACAGCAGGCCCATCACCTTGGCCACCGTGCCGTAATCCGCCTTCTTGTCGGCGCGCAGATAGATGCGCTCCTCGAGCCCGCCGCGTGCGTCCGTGATCGCCTTCAGCTTCGGCACCAGATCGTTCAGCGCCACCTCGGCGTCATTGATGAAGACCTTGCCCTTGATGTCGACCGACATCTGCAGCGGCTTCTGGTCGTTGTTTTCGAGGCTCTTGGCCTGGGTCTGCGGTAGGTCGAGCGGCACGCCGACGGTCAACATCGGCGCCGACACCATGAAGATGATGAGCAGCACCAGCATCACGTCGACCATCGGCGTGACGTTGATCTCGGCCACGACGGGCTTGCGCCGGCCGCGACGCCCGCCGCCTCCGGATGAACTTGCGACGTTCATGCCCATGGTCTGGTGCCCAAATTGCCCTTCACATTATACATGCCGTCCCTCAGCCCCGCTCGTCGATCTGACGGGACAGGATGGCTGAAAATTCATCGGCGAAGCCTTCGAGCCGCTGGGCCTGCCGGTTCACCTCGGAGGTGAACTTATTGTAGAAAATAGTGGCAGGAATGGCGGCGATAAGGCCGACGGCGGTCGCAAACAGCGCTTCCGCGATACCGGGCGCCACCACCGCCAGAGACGTATTTTTCGACGCCGCGATCGACTGGAAGCTCGACATAATGCCCCAGACGGTGCCGAACAGGCCGACGAAGGGGCCGGCGGAGCCGACGGTCGCGAGCACCAGGAGCCGGCGTTCCAGCCGCTCGACCTCGCGCGCGATCGACACGTTCATCACCTTGTCGATGCGCATCTGCAAGCCCGCGACCGAGCGGGCATGGCTCTCGAACGAACGCTTCCACTCGCGCATGGCCGCGACGAAGCAGGCAGCCATGGAATGCGTCGGCTTGGCCGAGAGCGTGCGATAGAGTTCCTCAATCGACTCGCCGGACCAGAAGGCCTGCTCGAACCGGTCCATCGAGCGGCGCGTGCGCGCGTAGAGAAAGATCTTGTCGATGGCGATCGCCCAGACCCAGACCGAGCAGGACAAAAGCCCCAGCATCACCGCTTTCACGATCCAGTGAGCCTGCCAGAACAGCGCAATCAGCGACACGTCGGCGGAGGCAGCAACCGGAAGGGCTGACTGAGCCACGTCGGCCGGATTCATAAGCAGTATCCTCTCAAGGCGATCGTTACCTAATGTCCTTCGGCCAACAAATTGGGCCGGTGGTCCCCAACAGCCGCGCTAGAATCCGCGCGGCCGGCAAGCCTGCTCAAAGCCTTGTCTTTCTGGGGTGCAGGGCTCGTCCAAAGCCGGCCGCCTGCATTCCCTGCCAAGATGTCAAAACTAAGGGCCTTGACCCCAGTTTTGACCTTCGGGCTCCGGGCACGCCTGTCCACACTTACCAGAGCCCGCCGATGGTTAATGCGGGGTTACCAGGGAGGAAATTGGCTGCGAGAAAGATAGACAGCACAGGCGGTTGGACGGGGAACGAGACCCTTGGGCGCCTTATAGGGATGGCTCCGCGCCTTTCCGATCCGCCGGCTCCTCGAACTGGTTCCACAAGTCATCCTGGCTCGTGGAGCCGGGACGAGCCTGGCGGAACCGAGGCCCTCGCTGTGCCATGTGCGACGTCGCTTCGCGCGAGCGGTGGCACAGCTCTATTGTTTTTGCCGGCAAACCGCCTGAGAGTGTCGGATAGGCCGCTCATCAACCGATAGTAGCGCCGAATGAGCTGCCCGTCATAGGGGAGGTCTTCATGGAACAGATTCTGATCAACCTCGTCGCAGGTGCGCTTGGTGGTGTTGGCGCTGGCAAGTCTTCGCCCACATTTGACCTCGGAATGGCCGGCAACATCATTTCCGGTCTGGTCGGCGGCGGAGTACTCGGCCAGGTCGTTACGTTGTTGCTTCCGTCCGTCGCGGCCGCCGCGCAATCGGGAAATCTGAGCATCGGCGGTGTCGTGTCACAGCTTATCGCCGGAGGCGCCGGCGGAGCGATCCTCACCGCTATCATTGGCGCCATCAAGAACAAGGCTGCCGCCTGATCCTTCGGGCCACGCCCTACCACTTCTCCTTCGAGGTCCGCACATCGAGCTCGAACGACCAGGCGCGTTCGGGCTGGCGGTAGAGAAAGGTGAAGGCGTCGACAATGCCTTCGATGTCGATCAGGCTGTCCTCGCGGCCGGCGGCATTAGGAAAGCGCGAGAAGATCTTGTCGCCGGCAATGGCACCGTCGACCACGACATGGCCGACATGAATGCCGTCGCCCGCATATTCCTTGGCCATGGCCTGCGCCAGCGTGCGCAGGCCCGCCTTTGCCGAGTTGAAGGCACCATAACCGGAGCGGCCGCGCAGCGAAGCGCTGGCTCCTGTGAAGAGTAGCGTGCCTGTCTTCTTCGGCACCATGCGGCGGACCGCCTCGCGGCCAAACAGAAACCCGCCGAAGCACGCGACGCGCCAGGCTTTTTCGAAATAGTCGGCATCCATCTCGATGATCCTGCCGGGCGTGTTGTTGCCGGCGTTGTAGATGGCGAGGTCGAGATTGTCGCCAGCGGCATCGAACAGAGCGACGATGTCGTGCTCGCTGGTCGCGTCCGCGACGATGGGCACAGCTTGACCGCCCGCCTTCGCGATGTCGTCCGAAACGGCCTGCAGCGCGGGCAGCGTCCGGCCCGCGACAAGCACCTTGAGTCCATCGGCAGCAAAACGCTTGCAGAGTCGGGCGCCAAGCCCGCGGTCCGGTCCGACGCCGATCACGATTGCCGTCTTCATTTGCAGGTCTCCTGGAGATCGATGTGGGCTCAGGCCGCCGAAGCGGGTTTGGGGCAATTGGTGAGCCGCGCGGGATTGCCGATTGCGGTGCAGCCGGCGGGCACATCGCCGGTCACGACCGTGCCGGCGCCGATCTTGGCGAAATCACCGACGCTGATGTCGCCGAAAATGGTCGCGCCGGAGCCGATGAACACGCCGCGGCCCACGCGTGGAGAGCGCGCCGGCAATTGGCTGCTCCGGCCGATGCTGACGTTTTGAAGGATGGTGACCTCGTCGCCGATGACGACATTGGCACCGATGACGATGCCGGTGGCGTGGTCGAGATACACCGACGATCCAAGGCTTGCGGCGGGATGAATGCTGACCTGCAGGACGTTCGACGCCTCGTTCTGCAACAGCAGCGCCGCGTCGCGCTGGTCATGATGCCAGAGCCAGTGCGAGACGCGCCAGGCCTGGAGCGCGACGTAGCCCTTGAAATGCAGCAGCGGCGGCAACAGGCCGGCGACGGCGGGATCGCGGAGCACGACGGCCCGCAAATCGCGGCCGGCCGCTTCGACCAGATCCGGCTGGCCGCGAAAGGCGTCGCGGGAGAACGCCGTGAAGCGCTCGCGTTCGGCCGCGCTGCCGCCCAGCCGTCGTCCGATCAGGTCGGCCAACGCGGCGGTAAAATCGTCATGGGCAAGAACGGCACCGGCAAGTGCCTTGCCGAACACCGGATCGGCCGCCGCGGCGCGCTGCGCCTCGCCCCGAATCTCCTGCCAGAGCGTCTCGCTCGCCATGAACGCTGCCTCCGCCATCATTGCCGCCTGCGGTGTTTTGACGCTTCCTTGTCGCTGAAAGGATATAGGTTGCGCGCAGCCCGCGTGCCAAGCACGCCAACGGCACGCACAGCCGCCCGAGCCTCATGCTCCCCGTGGGGCTACGAGCTTGCATGCCAGGCCGCCGCGACCATATAGTCCGCCGGTTCTCGGCCGAAGCCCGCGGTGGTCCGCCATCCGCGGGTTTTTCGTACCCGGCGGTCGCCCGCGGCCGAAGCGAACTTTTCGAGTCCACGTCATCCAAGGTCACGCTGAAAATATGTCGCCCAACGCCCCCGCCGACGACCACCACGACGACATCATGTATCCTTCCGCTATCCCGTTCCTGCTGGTCCATCTCGGCTGCATTGCGGCGATCTGGACAGGCGTCACCTGGCAGGCCGTCGCGATCTGCGGGTCACTGTATGTCGTACGCATGTTTGCGATCGGCGCCGGCTACCATCGCTATTTCTCGCATAGGGCTTTTGCCACCAGCCGGGTGTTCCAGTTCATCCTGGCCTGCCTTGCGCAAAGCACCGCGCAGAAGAGCGTATTGTGGTGGGCGGCCAAGCATCGGCACCATCATCTGCATTCCGACACCGAAAAGGACGTGCATTCGCCGCGTCAGCGCGGCTTCCTGTACAGCCATCTCGGCTGGATCTTCTACCGGCAGCACGATGCGACCGACCTCGTGAAAGTCGGCGATCTCGCCGCCTATCCGGAGCTGATGTGGCTGCATCGGCTGGAGCTGCTGCCGGCCTTCGTTCTTGCAGGACTCTGCTTCCTGGTCGCGGGATGGTCCGGTCTGGTGGTCGGCTTCCTGTGGAGCACGGTGCTGGTCTATCACGCGACCTTCTGCATCAATTCGCTCGCCCATGTGCATGGACGCAAGCGCTACGTGACGGGCGACGATTCCCGCAACAACTGGCTGCTCGCGTTGTTCACGATGGGTGAAGGCTGGCACAACAATCACCATGCCTATCAGAGCAGCGTGCGGCAGGGCTTTCGCTGGTGGGAAGTCGACGTCACCTATTACGTCTTGACCGTCTTGTCGTGGATCGGCGTCGTCTGGAACATGAAGGCACCGCCCGAACAGGTCCTGCGCAACGAGCAGCCGCTCGGCGCGCGGGTGATCAATCGGGCGGCCCGCGAGCTTGCCGGACGGTTCGATGCGCAGACCCTGGCGCATGCGATCGCATCAGCGCGGAGGCGGGCCGACCTCGCCCAGTTGCAGCTGCCGTCGCTGCACGACATCCTCAATCGCGCGCATGAAGGTGTCGACGCGCTGACGCATCTGCATCTGCCGAGGATTCCGACCCGCGAGGAGTTTCTCGCGGAAGCCAAGGCGATGTTCGCGCGAACGCGATCGCTCAACGAGATCGTCGACCACGCCTACGACCACTTTCTGGCGTCGGTTCGCGCACAGCTCGCGTCGACGACGACCTGAACGTCGCGGCTCCCCGCCTCGCTGCCCCCAAAACAAACCGCCCGCCTGCGGGTTGCGCAGGCGGGCGGCTCGGGGCCATCAGGACTTTGGGGGCATGTGCCTGAAGGCTTTGAGAGGTGTCAGCCCTGCTGCTGGTCGGTCGGCGGCGGGGTCGGACGGGTCTTGTGCTGCGCCATGAACTGGTCGAACTCTTCCTTGTCCTTGGCGTGACGCAAACGGTCGAGGAAGTTCTTGAACTCGACCTGCTCCTCCTCGAGCCGGCGCAGCGTCTCGGAGCGATATTCGTCGAAGGCGCGGTTGCCCGAGGACGGCGGGCCGAAGCCGAAGCCGAAGCCGCGGCGCTCCATGCGGTCGCGCATGCGATCCATCTTGTACTGCATCCGCTCCATCTTGTTCTGCCAGCGATCCTGATGGCTCCAGCACGACATTCTTCTGCTCCCGAGTGTGAAAAAGAGAAGGGCAAGTCCGATCGGCCACCAGATGATGAAGCCGAGAATGGTCACGGCGATCCAGCCGGGATGCCAGGGCGTATCGAGCATGCGAGGACGCTCGTACTGTTGGTATTGATCCGAGGGGCCGCGCCATCGATTGACATCAGCGGTGTAGGCCATTTCCCATCTCCATCACGGCACCAAGGCCGTTGTGAATGTAAATAACATTTACATAGCTAGACGATCCCGCGATTTTGTCAAGCCGGCTGCAAGACACGCCCGCGTGATTGTTAGCGTAATTTTATTTCGGCTTGCCCCAAGGGCCGCCCGGAGAGCCGCCAGGCGCGCCAGAACCGGAGGACGCCTCCGGTGGCACGGGCGGCGGCTCGGCGCTCTTGCCTGCAGGCCGACGGTCGGTCGGGAAACCGAGGCCGCGCAGATAGATCAGCACCTCGGCCTCCAACAGCTCGTCCGGCGACATCGGCAGTTTTCGTCGCGCGGCATCGCCGCGGGAAAATAGCGAGGCCACGCCATGCGCCATCGACCAGATGTGCAAGGCCATCATCATCGCCGGCGGCCGCGGCGTGCCCGGCGGCGTCAGGGCCGCGAGCCGCTCGGCTGCGGCGCGAATGATGTTGAACGCCCTTTCGCTGGCGGCCTGAAGCGCGGGATTGGCATCCACCGGCACGCCCGATTCGAACATTGCGTTGTAGAAAGCCGGCTCCTCGCGGGCAAAGGCGAGATAGGCCTTGCCGACACGTTCGAAGGCGGTGACCGTATCGGGGCGTCCGTCATTCCAGGCCGCGGCCAGGCGCGCCTCGAACTGCTCGAAACCGCGCTGGGCGATCGAGGACAGCAGCTCCTCGCGGTCGCGGAAATGCCGATAAGGCGCTGCCGCGCTGACGCCGGCCATGCGCGCGGCATCGGCAAAGGTGAAGCCCGCCGCGCCCTTCTCGGCGATCAGGCCGAGGGCGGCCTGCAACAGGGCCTCTTTCAGATTGCCGTGGTGATAGCCGCGCTCGGCGCGGCCCTGCTCCTTGCGCCAGCTCATGTGAACGACCTTTACATGAGCCGGACGTGAAGGTCACTAGCGGCGATGGAGCGTGGTGAACCCGTACTTCCACGGGTACCGGGCCGATGCGCGCCCGCATCGAGACCGGAAAACGCTTTGGCCCGCGGCTAGAGCTGCGGAATGGGCAGCACGGGCATGACCTCGATCGCCTCGCCCGGAAAGATTGCAAAATGCGGGTGGTTCTCGAACAGTTTTGCGGCTTCCTCCTGCGAGGCGGCACGCACCACGGTGAAGCCGGTCAGCGCATTGCTGATCTCGGTGATGCCGCTCGCGTCGATCCTGCGGGTCTTGCCGAGCGGGCCGCCCATCTCGACGATCACGGCCTGGTGCCTCTCGACCCAGCCGTGCCAGGCGGCCATGCCCTCCTGTTCCCTTGCTTTCCGTTCGGCCTCGGGCAGCGCGCGCCAGGCCGCCATTTTCGGACCTGTCACGCTGCCGAGATAGACGGCGAGGAATTTGTGCTCGGTGCTCATCGGTGTTCTCCCTGTTGGTTGATTGACGACAGCCGCGATCTCATCGTGGCCGTCGTGGCTACTTCTTCAGGCCCTCGAATCCGGCTGCGGCCTTCTGCACGTCAGGTGGAAAGTCGCTCATCTCGTGCACCTGCCGGATCTCGATGATTTCGTTCGGCGAGGCCGGACACTTCTTCGCCCAGGCGATCGCCTCGGCGCGCGAGGCCACCTCGATCATCCAGTAACCGCCCAGCACTTCCTTGGCCTCGGCGAAGGGCCCGTCCGTGACGATGGGATCACCGGTCGCAAACGAGACCCGCGCGCCCATCGAGGGCGGATGCAGGCCTTCGAGCGTGATCAGCACGCCAGCATCCTTCAGCGCCTCGTTGTAGCGCATCATCGCGGCAACGCGTTCGGGATCGAGTTGCACGTCGGGCGGTGCACTCTCGTAGCCGAGCGGGATCATCAGCATCATGAATCGCATGGGTCGTGTCCTGGGTTTGGATCGTTCCGGGATGTGCGGCAGGCGGCGGGCCGGCGCTCACCTCCAAGACGAACGAGCTGTTACGGTGCCGACAAGCGGGTCGAAATTATTTGGTGCCCACCCGACCGGGCCGCGATTGCCAGGCGCCGCGGCAACGAGAGCCGAAAAAATAGTGCATACGCGCTCCCGTACAATTACGGCCGCGCTATGAACTACGCCGTGCATATAGGGCCAAAACCCTCATTGGTTGAGGTAGATGCGCAGCGCACGTGCCGCCACCGAAGCGGCTGCAGCGCTTCAAGAATTTACCGTTTGCTCAAGAAGGTCAGGCAAATTTTGTCTTTGGAAGGACCGTACGACAAATCCTTCACATCATTCACCGGGCTATTGCGGGGCATACGTGTTCAATTTTCAAAGCAAGAAAGTCAGGCACGCCGTCGCGGAGGTCGAGGCACTCGACCGGTCGCAGGCCGTGATCGAATTCGGCCTCGATGGCACCATCCTGGATGCCAATGACAACCTGCTGAAGATGAGCGGCTACACGCGGGCCGAGATCAAGGGCAAGCATCACAGCATCTTCGTCAGCCCGGCCGAGCGCGAGAGCGCCCGCTACCGCGATTTCTGGGCCAGCCTGAACCGCGGCGAATTCCAGACCACGCAATACAAGCGTTTCGGCAAGGGCGGGAAGGAAGTCTGGGTCCACGCCTCCTACGCGCCGCTGCGCGACGAGAAGGGCAAGGTGGTCAGCTTCATCAAATTCGCCACCGACATCACGGCGTACAAGATCAAGACCATGGAGGATTCCGGCAAGATCGCCGCGATCAACCGCGCGCAAGCGGTGATCGAGTTCAACATGGATGGCACCATCGTCACCGCGAACGAGAACTTCCTGAACGCGATGGGTTACTCGCTCGACGAGGTCAAGGGCAAGCACCACAGCATGTTCGTGACGCCGGAGGACCGCGCGGGCGCGGCCTATGCCGCGTTCTGGGCCAAGCTGAACCGCGGCGAGTTCGAGGCGGCCGAATACAAGCGGCTCGGCAAGGGCGGCAAGGAAATCTGGATTCTGGCGACCTACAACCCGATCCTCGACGAGACGGGCAGGCCGTTCAAGGTGGTGAAATTCGCGACCGACGTCACCGCGCAGAAGATGAAGGCGGCCGACAATGACGGACAGCTCGCCGCCATCCAGAAGTCACAGGCGGTGATCGAGTTCAACATGGACGGCACGATCCGCACCGCCAACGAGAATTTCCTCCAGGCGATGGGTTATTCACTGGCGGAGATCAAAGGCCAGCACCACTCCATGTTCGTCGAACCGAACGAGAAGAATTCGGCGAGCTATCGTCAATTTTGGGAGACCCTCAACCGCGGCGAATACCAGGCCGCCGAATACAAGCGGGTCGCCAAGGGCGGGCGGGAGATCTGGATCCAGGCCTCCTACAATCCGATCTTCGATCTCAACGGCAGACCCTACAAGGTAGTGAAATATGCCACCGACATCACCGCGCAGGCGATCGGCCGCAAAAAGGCCGACAATGCGCGCGGGCTGATCGAGGCGGTCGCAGCCGGCAGCGAACAGATGAGCGCCTCGATCCGCGAGATTTCCGAGACCATGGCGAAGTCGCGCGAGACCTCCAAGGTCGCGACGACGAGAGCCGAATCGGCCGACAACCAGGCGCAGAAGCTGGCCGCCGCTGCGCAAGCCATGAGCGGCATCGTCGAGATGATTTCGGGTATCACCAGCCAGATCAACCTGCTCGCACTCAACGCCACGATCGAATCGGCGCGCGCGGGCGAAGCCGGTCGCGGCTTTGCGGTGGTCGCCTCCGAGGTGAAGAGCCTCGCGAACCAGGCCAAGCAGGCGACCGACACGATCACCTCCGAGATCGACGCGCTCAACGTCATCTCGGGCGACGTCGCCAGCTCGCTCACCGCGATCAAGGCCGCGATCGCCGGCGTCAACGAGTTCATCGCCTCCACCGCCGCCGCCGTCGAGGAACAGAGTATCGTGACGTCGGACATGTCGGCCAACATGCAACGCGCGTCAGCGGAGCTATCGTAGAATCCCGCTCTCTCCCCCGTCCTCCTGATGCGCTCGCACTGCAAAGCAGTGTGAGCCTCTAGGAATGAATCGGCCCCGGAAGCAGCCAGCCGTCGCCCTTCGAGGGCCGCTGAAGAAGCGGCCGTCTCCGTGACAACGGCTTCGCCGCTGCGCGGGGGCGACGGTGATAGAGCACGAAGCTCTACCCGCATCGCGTCATGGAATCCGTGCCCGATCGACCATTCATCATTGCTGTGCCTAGCGATCGAAAGCGGTTGCACAATCAATGCGTGTATGGCCTATAGAGCCTTGGGGACGAGGAAGCAGCGAGGCAATTGCTCGCCGTTTGCTGTCGATTTTGGGGTGGGGAACTATGAGAACGAAGATCGGGGCGTTGCCCCTTTTGCTTGTTGGATTTTTATTGGCAAATTGCGCGAGCCCACGTGGCCTCGATGAACCGCCCTTGCAGCTACCGCCATTGAAACCGGGTTACGGCCGCGTCTACTTCACCCGGCCGGGCGAATTTGCGGGGTCGGCTGTTCAGCCCGAGATCCGGATGAACAATGAAGTCGTCGGCAGGTCTGTGCCTGGCGGGTTCTCTTTTGTCGACCGCCCCCCGGGGAAATACGCCGTGACAACCGCAACCGAGGTGGAAAATGCGGTGACGTTCCAGTTGGCTGCGGGCGAGACGAAATACATCAAGACAGCCGTGACGCCCGGCATCCTTGTCGGCCACGTTACGCCGACGCTCGAATTCCCCGAGCAGGGACAATCCGACATAGGCCGCCTCAGATACGTCGGCACCAAATTCTGATCCCTTGCGCGGGACCGACTAAGCTGTCATGCCGCAGTCCCGAGCAAAGGACCGCGTCATGACCTCCTCTCCCGCCAAAGTCGCCCTCGTCACCGGCGCCGCCCGCGGAATCGGGCTTGCGACCGCGAAGAAGTTTCTCGCCGAGGGCTGGCGCGTGGCGTTGCTCGACATCGAGGGCGATCTGCTCGGCCGCGCGGTCGCCGAGATCGGCCGGAGCGAGGCGACGCTGGCGCTGACCTGCGACGTTTCGGATGCGACCGCGGTCGGCGCTGCGATGACGACGCTCGAGCGGCGGTTCGGCCGGCTAGATGCGCTCGTCAACAATGCCGGCATCGCGGTGTTCGCGCCGCTGATGGAGACGTCCGAGGCCGACTGGCGCCGCGTGCTCGAGGTCAATCTCACCGGCCCGTTCCTCTGCACCAAGGCGGCGGTGCCCTTGATGCGCGACGGCAATGGCGGCGCCATCGTCAACATCACCTCGATCTCGGCGGTGCGCGCCTCGACGCTGCGCTCGGCCTACGGGACCAGCAAGGCGGGCCTCGCGCACCTCACCAAGCAACTCGCAGTCGAACTCGCCTCCCTCAACATCCGTGTCAACGCGGTCGCGCCGGGGCCTGTCGACACAGCGATGGCGAAACAGGTGCACACCAAGGAGATCCGCGCCGACTATCACGACGCCATCCCGCTCAACCGTTACGGTCTGGAAGAGGAACTCGCGGAGGCGATCTACTTCCTGTGCTCGCCCAATGCGAGCTACATTACCGGCCAAATTTTGGCCGTTGATGGCGGCTTCGATGCCGCGGGTATCGGTTTGCCGACACTGCGCGGCCAGCGGCGCAACGGCTAGGCACGGAATTGCGGGCAAGGGCGCGCAAGCACCGTGCCCACCACTTCTCCAAATTTGCGGTGCCAATGGTGGGCACGCTACGGTTTGCCCACCCCGCGGAATCCAGCTTCTGGAGTGTTCCATGCAACGTGCTGCTTTCGTCAAAGCCCTGATGCTTGCAGCCACGCTGCTCGCCTCTGCGCCCGCCGCCGCTGAAATCCGCATCATCCAGTCCCCGGGTGGACAGGTCGGGCCGTTCCTCGATCTGTTCGAGAAGGTGCGTGAGAGCGGCGAGCGCGTGGTGATCGACGGTCCCTGCCTGTCCGCCTGCACGCTGGTCCTGAGCATCGTGCCGGGTGATCGCATCTGCGTCACCAAACGCGCGGTGCTCGGCTTCCATGCCGCGCGCTCGGTCGACCGGCGCGGGCGCTTCTATGCCGAGCCGGAAGCATCTGTCGCCGTGCTTGCCGCCTATCCCGGCCCGGTTCGCGACTGGATCAGCCGCCGTGGCGGCCTGTCCTCGCGATTACTTCTGCTGAAGGGACGCGATCTCGCCGCGATCTATCCACGCTGCCGCTGACGAACTTGGCAGCCGCGACGAATGGGACCTGCACGAGTGTGACGTGAGTGAGCTCTGTGAACCGCGTCACACAAAAACTGGCTGTTCCGAGGCCATACGGGGGGTTCCCTGTGCTCGCACGCATCGTGCGCACCGGGGCTATTCGCCAACGCGTTGGCTGCTTTCAATAAAGAGTCTGAATCACCGGCACCAGCTTCATGCTGGCGCAGATGAGCATCCCCCAAAGAGCAAAATTGATCTGTAGCGCCGCCGCCATCGGTCGCTCCCCTTCCAAGTGACGTCCATCCCAGTTTGTAGCTTTTATGACTTCACCAATAGCGATTCTGACGTGCAGATCACAGCCCAATATTGCGTCAATTGTTGTGCGATGCAGTTCGCAGTGTTTCACGAAGCGGCCTCACTGCTCCCGCAATGTGATGCGAATCGCGAGTTCATTGCTCAGCCATGCTGGCCAACAGGTTTGCCTTAAGTTCCATTTGACCGCGCGATGCAAGCTTTCCCACGCGGGATCTTGCCCATCGCGCATCGAACTTTGGGTCCGGCATGGTACGATACGGCTTCATCTTGCTCACTTTCTGCACAACGCTGCTTGGATGTGCAGTCGCACCGGCGCAGGAGCGTCGTCCGATCGCATGGGATGGCCTCGGCCAGGATCCCAACAAAGGCGCCAACCGCGCTCATGTCGCGAAACGGCGCGCACCGACGGACCCTGCCCCCGCGGAGAGTGATCCCAATCAGGAGCGGGAACGCATGCTCGGCACCTTGCGGCCCTATTCCGAGGCGTGGTGGGCGGTCCATGACGAGATCGAAGCGGAGAACGACAGGCAGCTCGGCACCAAGCTCGTGATCTGCCCAAGCTGCGTGCAATCGCCGCCGGCGGGCGAGGAAGTGACCGGATCAGTCCGGTAAGAACAACGGCCGATTCAAGCGCCACGGAACGACTCCGCGCTCCGTGACGACTTTGATGCGTCCCCCTCTCCCGCGGCGTTGAGAGAGGGGAATCGCAACTCAACAAGACGCGCGCGCGGGTGCGCCCGTCACATTCCTTCGGCCGGGCAGTTCACCATCCAGGGAATGCCGAACTTGTCGACGCACATGCCGAAGCCCTTGGCCCAGAACGTCTTGCTGAAGGGCATGTTGACGGTACCGCCATCGGCGAGCGCGTTGAACTTGCGCTCGCCATCCGCGGGGTCCTTGACCGTGAGCGAGATCGCGAAGCCCTGCGGCTTCTGAAAATGCTCGGCCGGCGAGTCCGAGGCCATCAATACGCTGCCGTCGGGCAGCGACATCCGCGCATGCATGATCATCTTCTCGCGGCCGGGTGTAGCCGGCACGTCCGGCGGTGCGTCCGATGAACGCATCATCGCCTCGATCTTGCCACCAAGGACCTTGGCGTAATAGTTGAAGGCGGCTTCGCAATTGTCCTGATAGAATAGATAGGGATTGAGCATCGTTTCTCTCCTCTTCGTTGGTCGTGAGGCTCATTGCTTCTCGGTGAGCTTTTTCAGGCTGGCGAGGCCGGACTCAAAATCCTTGCCGATCATACTGTCCATGTTGATGAACACCTGCATCACCTTGGACAGGAACGGGGCCGGACCATACATGGCCCATGTGACCAGTGTGGCATCGCCTTGCGGCACAAAGGTGAACTCGGCGGTGTTGTGGCCCTCGAACGGCCGCTCGAAATCGAGCTTGATGCGGAGCTTCGAGGGTCCGCTCGCCTCCAGGATCTCCATGTGGCCGGCACCGACATTGCTGTTGCCGTCCCACGCATAGGTCGCGCCCTTGCCGTCGGCGGTTCCGCCAAAGGTCCGCTTCATGGCGGGGTCGCGATTTTCATAGGGCGACCAGGCAGTCCAGCGGCGGAAATCGGCGACCACCGGATAGATCGCATCGGCCGGCGCTTTCACGGCGAGACTGCGCTCGACGCGGAACGTGTCGGGTTTCGTCAGGGCGAAGACGAGGAGGCCCGCGATTCCGGCCGCGAGCAGCATGGCGATGACGGCAATGGCTTTCAACATGGATGACTCCCTGGATACGGAGTTAAGACGAAGGAGGATGGCTGGGGCCGACAATGGATGGAATGCTTTTTTTGATCGTCATTCCGGATGGGCCGAAGGACCAGACCTCAGGTGCGCAATTGCGCACCGGGGAATCTTGAGATTCCGGGTTCGATGCTTCGCATCGCCCCGGAATGACGGGGCCCCTACTTCGCCTTCGCGCTTTCCTTCTTCGGCTGGCTGTCCCGGATCAGGCGATCGAGATGCATGCGGATGTGAGCGGCTTCGGCCGAGGTGTTGGCAAGCGCGATGGCGCGGTCGAAGGCGATGCGGGCATCGTCGTTGCGACCGAGCTGCATCAGGAAGGCGCCGCGCACGCCATAGAAATGAAAGTAGTTGGCAAGCTTCGGCGCCAGCGGCTCGATGAGGTCGAGCGCGGCCTGCGGCCCGCGCACCTTGGAGACCGCAACCGCACGGTTGAGCGTCACCACCGGCGAGGGCTGCACGATTTCGAGCGCGCCGTAGAGCAGGTCGATCTGCGTCCAGTCGGTCTCCTCCGGCGTCGCTGCGCGCGCATGCAGCGCGGCGATCGCGGCCTGGATCTGATAGGGTCCGCTGCGGCGATGGCGCATCGCCTTGTCGATCAGGGCGAGGCCTTCCGCGATCATGGTGCCGTTCCACAGCGAACGGTCCTGGTCGTCGAGCAGGATCAGCGACCCGTCCGCGGCAAAGCGCGCGGCGCTGCGCGCATGTTGCAGGAGGATCAGCGCCGTGAGGCCCATGATCTCCGGTTCGCTCTGGAACAGGCGCAGCAGCAGCCGCGCCAGCCGGATCGCCTCTTCACATAGCGGCTTCCTGATCTCGGCGGTGTCGCCGCTCGCCGAATAGCCCTCGTTGAAGATCAGGTAGATCATCGCCGCGACACCGGCGAGCCGCTCGGAGCGCTCGACGGCACCGGGCGCTTCGAACGGCACGCCAGCGTCGGCGACCTTCGCCTTGGCGCGCGTGATGCGCTGCTCCATCGCCGCTTCAGAAACCAGGAAGGCGCGCGCGATCTGCTTCACGGTGAGGCCCGAGACGATGCGCAGCGCCAGCGCGATTTGCTGCGTCGCCGGCAGCTGGGGATGGCAGCAGATGAACATCAGCCGCAAGATGTCGTCGCGGTAGTGCGAGCCGTCCAGCCGCTCGGCGAGCGCGCCTTCGGCATCGTCGAGGTCGGAGATCGCCTGGTCGTCTTCGGGCAGGGGCTGCTGCTTGCGGGCGCGGCGCACCTCGTCGATCGCGACGTTGCGGCCGACCATGATCAGCCAGGCCGCGGGATCGCGCGGCGGCCCGTTCTGCGGCCAGGTCTTCAGGGCGCGGAGGCAGGCGTTCTGAAAGGCTTCCTCGGCCGTATCGAGATCGCGGAAATAGCGCAGCAGTGCGCCGACAGCCTGGGGGCGCGCTGAGGTCAGCGCAGTCTCGATCCAGGCGGTGTCAGCTTCGCTCACGTCAGATTCCCTCCGGGCCTGAACACGCCGACGGGACGCACCTCATAGGCGCCGCCGGGATTGGCCGCACCGAGATCGCGCGCGACGTCGAGGGCATCATCGAGGTTCTTGCAGTCGACGATGTAGAAGCCGAGCAGCTGCTCCTTGGTCTCCGCATAGGGCCCGTCGAGCACCAACGGCGGGTCTTCCTTGCGCAGCGTCGCCGCCGCCGTGGTCGGCAGCAGCCGCGCTACGGGCCCGAGCCGGCCTTGGCTGGCGAGCTTCTCCTGCACCACGGTGAGCTTCTTCATCACGGCCTCGTCCTGCTCCTTGCTCCAGGAGCCGACGAAGTCCTCATCGTGATAGCAAAGGATGGCATAAAGCATAGGCGACACTTTCCTCGTCTGTTCTAAAGACGCGCCAATATGCCCCGCCCCGACAGGGCTGCGGAAAAAATTTGCAAGAAAAATCCGTTGGATCGTGCCAAGGAGAGCCTACTCAAGCGGAACCTGACGAGGCACTTCGAATGACCATGGGCACACTGGCCGTCCTGATCAACAGCACGCAGCAGAACTGGTCGCCGGAGCGCTGGAAAGCCCGGTTCGACGCGGTCTGCGGCGGCCGCCGCGTGGTGCTGCAGCCGTATGGCGGGCTCGACCCGGCCGAGGTGCACTATGCCGCGGTATGGAAGCCCGTGCCGGGCGATCTCGGCGCGTTTCCAAATCTGCGGGCGATCTTCAATCTGGGCGCCGGCGTGGACGCGTTGATGGCGGACAAGAGCCTGCCCGACGTGCCTCTGGTGCGCGTCGCCGTGCCCGACCTGACCAACCGCATGACCGAATATGTCGTGCTGCACGTGCTGATGCACCACCGCCAGGAGCTTTATCTGCGGGACTCGCAACGTGCCAAACGCTGGGAGCCGAAATATCAGTGGCCTGCGAGCGCGATCACCGTCGGCATCATGGGATTGGGGACGCTAGGCACTGACGCGGCGGACGTGTTGCGGCGGCTCGGCTTCCGCGTCACCGGCTGGAGCCGCAGCCCGCGGACGATCGAGGGCGTCGAATGTTTCCATGGTGCCGCGCAGATCGAGGCATTCCTGCGCGCGACCGACATCCTGGTGTGCCTGCTGCCGCTGACGCCTGATACGCATGGAATCCTCAACCGCGACGTCTTCACAAAGCTCAACCGCAACAGCCCGCTCGGCGCGCCCGTGCTGATCAACGCCGGCCGCGGCGGCTTGCAGAACGAAGCCGACATCCTGGCCTGCCTCGATGACGGCACGCTGGGTGCCGCCTCGCTCGACGTCTTCGTGCAGGAGCCGCAGCCGCGAGACAGCCGGTTTTGGACCCACCCCAGGGTGGTGCTGACCCCGCACAATGCCGCCGACACCGACGCGGACGCGATCTCGGCCTATGTCGCCGAGCAGATCGCGCGCTTCGAAGCGGGCGGCGTGCTGGAGAACGTGGTGGATCGGACGCGGGGGTATTAGAGTTCGCCGATACACCCACGCTCGCGTCGTCCTGGCGAAAGCCAGGACCCATGACCCCAAGAAGAAGTTGCTGCGCGACATTCTAACCCCGAGCTTTCGCCAAACCGTATTCGGTGGCTATGGGTCCTGGCTTCGCCAGGACGACGTCGGGAAATTTGCTCGCGCGACATACTCAGCGTCGTCCCGGCGCACGCCAGGACGACAGGTCAGCGTTTGCCTCCCACCATCACGTCGATCGCACCGTTGACGATCGCTTCCAGCTCCTTGCGCGAGACGCGCGCACGCGAGCGTATGGCGATGGAATGCACCGTCGAGGATGCGATCTGCGCCAGCACGACCGGATCGGCGGTTTCCGGCAACTCGCCGTTTTCCTTGGCGCGGCGGAAGCAGCTCGTGAAGGCCTTGTCGAGTTCGGTGAGGCCGTCGAGCACCATGGCGCGGATGTCGGGATCGCTCACCGCCTCGGACGCCGCGGTCACCACCGTGAAGCAGCCGCGCGGGCCGGTCTCGCCGGACAGATAGATGTTCAGCGCGGAGGCAAAGATGCGCTCCAGACGCTGGCGCACGGGCATCTCCTGGCGAAAGATCTCGACCATCGCTGCGCGCGCTTCCTCGCGGTAGCGCTGGTAGCTCTTGATGTAGAGCTCGCGCTTGTCGCCGAAGGCGCCATAGAGGCTCGGCCGATTCATGCCGGTGGCCTCGCTGAGATCGTCGAGCGAGGTCGATGCAAAGCCCTGTTTGCGAAACAGGTCGAGCGCCTTGCCGAGTGCAATGTCGGGCTCGTAGGCGCGCGGGCGGCCGCGTCGCTTGGGTTCATTGGCAGCAGCTGGCGGCTTCGATTTTTGTACCATTTCGCAAAATAATCCTTGACCGCCTTCATATTATGCAAGATGGTACAAAAATCAATCTGGCCAGGTTGAGCGACACTCCGAAAGTCACATCGAGGAATTGCCCAAGGAGGCTACAGATGGATCTCTATTTCTCGCCGCTCGCCTGTTCGATGGCGACCCGCGTCGCGCTGTATGAAGCCGGCGCCGAGGCGAATTATCTCGAAGTCGATCCGCCGACCAAGAAGGTGCTGAACGACGGCTCCGACTTCCGCACCGTGAACCCGATTGGCCTGGTGCCGACGCTACGCACCGACGAGGGCGTGTTGCTGACCGAGAACGCGGCGATCCTGCAATATGTCGCGGATCGTTTTCCGCAATCCGGCCTCGGCGCCACCGCCGGCATCGAGCGCACGCGGCTGCATCAATGGCTCTGCTTCATCGGCACCGAGCTGCACAAAGCCCTGTTCATTCCCGTGCTCGACCGCAAGGCGCCGCAGGAGGCCAAGGCCTATGCTCTGGAGAAGAACCTGTCGCGGCTCGACTATCTCGACAATCATCTCGAGGGACGTGACTTCCTGCTCGACCATTTCAGCGTTGCCGACGCCTATCTGGTCACGGTCATCAACTGGACCATGGCGACGCCGCCGATCGAGCTTGCGAAATGGCCGAACCTGAAGGCGTATTACGAGCGCCTGCGTCAGCGGCCGTCGATCGCGAAGGCCATCGCGGAGGAGTTCGAGCTGTACAAGGCCGAGCAGGCGCGGAAGAAAGCGGCGGCTTAGCGGCATTCGCATTAGCTTGCCGTCCCAGCCAGCGCGGCCGGGACGGCGGGCGACTGCGGAGAGCCCGTGACCAACCTCCCAGAACTCTCGAGCGGATGCTGACCCGTAGCTATCTCGGCGCTTGCAGTACGACACCGTAGCGGCCGTAGATCCGATCGATCGAGCCGTCCTTTCGCAACCGTTCAAGAGCGCCATCGATGGCTTCTCGCAACGCATCATCGGGACGGACCATGCCGACGGCGACGTTCCAGTTGAGATTGGCCACGCTCTCGTCGCGATCCAGGATGCGAAGCGGCTTGTCCGGATGCGTCAGATTGAAATAGCTCGCCGCTGTGGGCGTCACCGCAGCAGCATCGATCTCATGGTTTGACAGGGCGTCGAGGCTGTCGCTCTCGAAGCCGAAGGTCGACGTAGGCACGTGCCGTTGGCCGATGATCATCGCCGCGACGGATCCGACTTGCACCCCCACCTTGGTACGCTCGTTGAGGTCCCGGAACGAGGTCAGCGTGCTGGATGGCGGCACGGCGAGTGCGACGCCCGTGCGATAATATGGCTTTGAGATCCTCAGGCGGGTTTCGCCCTGCGCCTCGCGGTCGGCGATGGCATCGAGAAGAATGTCACAGCCGGCGCTCCGCATCTGGTATTGGGTGATGATCCAGTCGAGCCGCAGCGAGACACCGAGCTCGCGTGCCAGCGCATGTCCAAATTCAACCTGAAAGCCGGGAGGATCGGCGGTCTTGCTCGCAAAAGGAAGCGAGTTCGGATGGGCGCATAACCCGAGCGCGCCGGACGAACGGATCGCATCCAGGGTTCGCGCCTGCGCCGGACTCACCAGCCCGATGACGACGCCGACAATAAGCGGGAGAACCGTCTTCATTCCGCATCCTCGCATCGACAGGAACTGGTCTTGGTGATCAACCCTCGCGCGGCTTCAAGGCGCGGATATATTTGACGATCAGATCGATCTGCGCGTCGTTGAAGGCCCCGCCGAATGCCGGCATCGCGCCGGACTTGCCGATCTTGATCCGGCTATGCAGAAAGTCGTCATCGCGCGGCGAATTCATCAGCTGCGGTCCCTTGCCGGCGGCCCGGCCGCCATCGGAGTGACAGAAGCCGCAAGTTCCCGCAAACAACTGCTCGACGTCGAATGTCCCGTTCTCGGGTGAAGGAGTAGGAGACTGCGCTTGAACGGGTGCGGCAGAGAGCAACGACGCGCTCACCATTGCCGATCTCAGCGCGGTGAGCTTCTTCAAATGCTGTTTCAAGGTATCCAGCTCCATGTCATGAAGCGCGCCCGCAACGTCATCGCACGGGGAGCAGGCTTGCGCCTGCCCCCTGCAATTTGCGATGATCTATTTCAGGCTGAAGACGATAAGCGCGCCGTCGTCACGCGGCATGCTCTTGTAGACGCCGCCGAAGTTGGGCGCATACTCGTCGGCCAGCATCCCGCCGAAGCCTGCGGCCACGGCAATGTACTGTTTGCCGTTGACGGAATAGCTGACGATGCCGCCCTGATGTCCGGTGCCGTTGTTGTGATTCCACAGCTCGGTGCCGGTCTCCGCATCGTAGGCATGGAGGATGCCGCGGGAGTCGGGCACGAACACGAGATTGCCCGCGGTCGACAGCACGCTCCCAAGCGGCGGCTCGGGATAGCGAACCTCCCACTTCTTGGCCCCGGTGATGGGGTCGCGCGCGTCGAGATGTCCATAAATCTCGCCGCCCGGAGGTGGCGCCATCTTGAACTCAGCGCCGATGTTGAGCTGGACCTGGGGCGCAGTGACCGGCGTCGTCTTCTGAATGTCGAGCGTCATGCACCATTCCTGGCCGATCTTGTAGTAGAGACCCGTCTTTGGATTGTAGGATCCGGCGTTCCAGCTGATGCCGCCCCCAATGAATGGACACAGCGGCGGCTCGGTGACCTTCCCCGCGGTGAAGTCACGACGGCCGATCAGGGCGCCCGTCTTGGGGTCGATATCCTTGACGAAATTGATGTTCTCAACCAGGCGCCAGACGTTCTTCACGCCAAGATTGCGGTCGTAGACGAAGACGAAGCCGCCCTTGTTCGGATGAACCACGTATTTCTGGCCGTCGCGCTCGAGCATCACGAACTCGCCGACGGAGCTGTCGAAGTCCCAGGCGTCGTGCGGCAGCTCCTGATGATAGGATTTCAGCTTGCCGGTATCGATGTCGAGCGCGATCACGGAGCTCGTATAGAGATTGTCGCCGGGACGCGCACCTTGCGTCTTGTAATCGGCGCCCGACCAATCGTAGAGCGGCGCCGGATTCGCGGTGCCCCACAGGATGGTGTTGGTCTCGGAGTCGTAAGTGCCCGGCATCCAGCCGCCGCCCCCACCCGTGCGCCAGGATTCGTTGCCCCACGTCTTCATGGCCTCGTCGGTGCCTGCAACCGTCAGGAATTCCCACTTCTTCTTTCCAGTTGTGGCATCCACGGCGAAGATCGGGCCGCGGCCCGGCCATTCACCGCCTTGCGCTCCGATGATCACCGTGCCCTTTGCGTAAAGCGGCGCACCGGTGAAACCGACCGTGAGCTTCTGCGAGTCGATCAGCCTGGTTTCCCAGTGGACCTTCCCCGACTTCATATCCAGGCCAAGAAGCCTGCCATCCATGGTGCCGACAAAGACCTTGCCCTCGCCGATCGCCACGCCGCGATTGTAGGGAGAATGGGTCTGGCGGGCGATCAGCGCCTCATCCAGCTCCGGAAAATGCGACCAGATCACCTCGCCCGTCGTGCCGTTGAGCGCGAAGACCCGGCTGTACGAACCCGAGTAGTAGAGCACGCCATCAGCCACCAGCGGCATGGATTGCAGGCCACGGGTAGAGCGTCCGGGAATATGCATCCAGGCAACGCTCAAATCTTTGATGTTGCCCGCATTGATCTGCGCGAGCGGGCTGTAGTGATAGGACTTGTAAGAGCCGTGATAAGTCAGCCAATCGTTCTGACCGGCATTCTCGATCCTCGCAGTATCCACGGTTTGGGCCAACGCCGACGAAACGATCAGTGTTGCGCCAGCAACAAGGGGTAAACCAGAATTAGACCAACGCCTTTTCATCCGTTCCTCCCGCTTTTTTAGTTTGTTGAACTTGCGTCTTACCAACGCCGCCGCGAAGGATGTGAATAGCTCGCTATATGTCGGTTCCTCTCCATTGCATGCGAGCTGCCAACAGGTCTCGCCCTCTCTCGGCGAACATCGCCAAGGGAGTTACATGACCGGACTGGTTGCTGTTGCGCTTCCGCTCGCTTTCAAAAAGTACGCCGGATGACGGGAAGCGAAAAGATGAAATGCGCGCCCGGCGCGAATTTGACGCGCAGCGCGAGCCAAGAAGGTCAGATGCACTTACCGTTCATCGCCTCGGATGCCGCGGAGGCGCTTCCGCGCCTCGCCAGACGATGGCGGCTGCACTAGCGGGCGCAACATCCTGCCGTCATCAAGGCATCGACCGTTCGAGACGCAGCCAACCATGCTCGCCAGTGACCGGTTACCCGTACAGCACGCGCGGCAGCACCGTGACGATGCCGGGCCAGAGCGTCAGCAGCAGCACGAAGCCGATCATGATCACCAGATAAGGCAACGTCACGCGCGCGATGTAGCCGAGACCGTCTTCGGTGAGCCCCTGGATCACGAACAGGTTGAAGCCGACAGGCGGGGTGATCTGCGCCATCTCGACGGCGAGCACCAGGAAAACACCGAACCAGATCTCGTCGAAACCGGCGCCCTTCACGATCGGCAACACGATCGGCAATGTCATCACGATCATCGAGAAGCCGTCGAGGAAGCACCCGAGAACGAGATAGAAGAGCACCAGCACCACGATCAGCATGAAGGGCGACAGTCCAAGGCCCTTGACGAAGGCCGCGACCGCCTGCGGGATGCCGAGGAAGGCGGCGGCGTTGCCGAGGATCGAGGCGCCGAGCACGATCAGCGCGATCATCGAGCAGGTGACGACCGAGCCGATCAACACGTCGCGCATCACCTGCTGCGACATCGATCCCTGCGCCCAGGCGACCAGCGCGGCGCCGAGCACGCCGACGGCGGCCGCCTCCGACGGCGTCGCGAGCCCGCCATACATCGAGCCGAGCACGCAAGCGATCAGGAACAGCGCCGGCGCGAGATCCTTCAACGCGGCGAAGCGCTCGCCCCACGGCACCTGCGAGAGCTTTGCTTCCGCCTCCGGCACCATCATCGGGTTGAGCGTCGTGTGCAGCATCACCCAGGCCATAAAGGTGCCGGCCAGCAACAGGCCGGGCAGCAAGCCGGCGGTGAACAGCTTGAGGATCGAGACGTCGCCCAGCACGCCGTAAATGATCATGATGTTGGACGGCGGGATCAAGAAGCCGAGCGTACCGGCGCCGGCGAGCGAGCCGATCGCAATGTCCCGTGAATAGCCGCGGCGCAGGAGCTCGTTGAGCGACATGCGCCCGATCACCTGCGTGGTCGCCGCCGACGAGCCGGAGATCGCCGCAAAGATGGTGCAGCCGATCACGTTCACATGCAGCAGGCGTCCGGGCAAAAGCCCCGCCCATGGTGCAAGCCCCTGAAACAGCGAGCGCGACAGGCGGGTGCGGAACAGCAGCTCACCCATCAGGATGAACAGCGGCAACGCCAGCAGCTCCTGCGTGGTCAGGATATTCCAGGCATATTGCGGCAGCAGCTTGTCGAGCGGGATCGAGCGGAACATCGCGAGCAGCAGCGTCGCGGTGAGCGCCAGCGTCAGGCCGATCCAGACGCCGCAAGCCAAAAGCGCGAACAGGATCGCGAACAGGGCGACAACTTCGATGGTCATGCGATCCAGTATCCGAAGGCGGGCAAAGCGATCATTCGACGGGCGAGGCCTTCATGCGGTGATCCTCGAGCGGAAGGCCGAGCACAGCCTGGATCGCGCGCGCCAGGAACTGAAGCGTGAGCAGCAACATGCCGAAGGTGACGACGGCCTCTGGAAACCACAGCGGCGTATCGCTGGAGGTCGAGACCTGGCCGCGCACGTAAGCGCCAAAGGCGAACTTCGCCATCGCCGAGGTCAGGAACGCCATGAAGGCGAAACCGGCCGCGGCCGACAGGATCTCGAGCGCGCGCTGCACCGACGCGGGCGCGTTCTTGAGCAGCAGCACGACACGGATGTGGCCGCCGACCCGCAGGGTCATGGCGGCGCCGAAAGTGAAGGACGCCGCCATCAGATAGGACGAGTATTCCCAGGCGATCGAGATCGACGGCGGGAAGAACGACAGGAAGTTCGAGAGGAAGCGCGTTGCGACCTCGCACAGCATCAACAGCGTCAGCATCAGAAGACAGCCACCGCCGATCCAGCCGTCGAGCCGGCCGAGACGGTCGATGCCGTCGAGCAGGATGCGCAGCGGCACCGGCGCCGCTGCGTTGAGACTCCTGGAAGCTTCGGGCGAGACGCTCACCACGGCGTCCCCCTCAGCCGCGCTTCATTTCGGCCAGATAGGCCCGCACCGGCTTGTCGGCCGCCGGCACGCGCTTGAGGAACGCGTCGAGCTGCGGCGCGGTCTTGCCGCGGATGTCCTTCATCATGGCCTCCGAGACCGGCACCACCTCCATGCCGCCTTCCTTGAGACGGTTGAGGCTGTCGACGTCGGCCTTCAGCGAATTCGCCCAGAACGCCGGCTCCATCTTCGCCGCGGCATCGGCGACCTGCTTCTGTTGATCGCCGGCGAGAGCCTTCCAGGAATCCAGATTGACGGTGAGCATCTGCGACGACCAGACGTGGTTGGTCGGGTAGACGTATTTCAGGAACTCCCAGAATTTTCCGTCGACACCGGAGACGGACGAGGTGGACACCCCCGAGACCGCACCCGAGGCCAGCGCCGGTATGGTCTCGCCCCAGGGGATCATCACCGGAGCCATGCCGACCACAGCCAGCATGTCGACGGCGTTCTTGTCGGGCACGCGGATCTTGATGTTCTTGAGGCCCTCGACGTCGGCGACCTTGACCTTGAGGTGCAGATACTGCGTCGGCCACGGCACGATGTAGAGGATCTTCTGGTTGTTGCGCGCGGCGACCTTCTCGTATTCGGGCCGCACATATTTGTGCAGCACCTTGAGCTCGTCCATCGAGCCGCACAGGAAGGGAATGCTCTCGACGCCCATGAAGGGCTCGTCGCCGACCTGCTGGATGTTGAGAACGTCGGCGAGCGGCACGAGACCATCGCGCACGGCGCGCAGATGCTCGGGGCCCTTGAAGCCGAGCTGGCCGCCGGGCTTCACGGTGATGCTGACCGTGCCGCCGGTCTGCTTCTTCACCTCCTCGGCAAAGGCAAAAGCGTTCTGGGTGTGGAAGTTGCCGTCCGGCCAGACCGTGGACATGTCCCAGTTCACGCTCGCCGCCTGGGCGCGGGTGGAGACGTGGCCGGCCGCAAGCAGCGTCGCTGCGCCCGCGGTGAAGTTTCGTCGCGTGATCATTGCACCCCCTCCGTTTGCTATTGCACGAGACGCCGGCGCGTCACCGAGCGTACCCGTAAACTGCAGCCGCATTGTCCGAAGACACGAAGCCGCTCTCGACGTCGTCCTTGACTGCCGCGCGCTCGCGCGTCGCGGGATCGCCGATGCCGGCGCCGCCGGGGGTCAGCACCACCAGCCGGTCGTCCGGCGGCACCTGCTGAAAGCCTTTTCCGCGCAGCTTCTTGCCGGATTTGAGCCCGACATAGCCGGCCTCGCCGTTACGGCCGCCGTCGCGCCCGCGCGGCGGATGATCGATGCGGTCGAACGCGGCCAGAATGTCGAACGACGCATCGACGCCGCTGCCGACCTCGATGATCTGACCGAGCCCGCCGCGGGTGCGCCCTGCCCCGCCGGAATCCGGGCGCAGCTCCTTGCGCCAGAAGATCAAGGGCGTCTGCGTCTCCGCGATCTCGACCGGCGTGCCGCGCACGCCGCTGGGATAGGCGGTTGCCGACAGCCCATCCTTGCCGAAGCGCGCGCCGGTGCCGCCATTGGAGGTCACCGCCATCGAGAACCCGTAATTGCCGCCGGCGCCGCTTCGCGTCTGCCCGCGAACGTTGAGATTCCACAGGCACGATGTGCCCTCGGCCGGCACACGCTCGGGAATGATCTGGCGCAGGCAGCCGAACACGACGTCGGGCAGCATCTGGCCGATGATATGGCGCGAGGCGACCGGCGCCGGCTTCGGCGCATTGAGGATCGCGCCCGCCGGCGCCGACACCGTGAGCGGCGAAAGCGAGCCGGCATTGTTCGGGATCTGCGAGGCGACGACGCAGCCGAGGCCGAACACGGTATAGGCCGTGGTGTAGGACAGGGGCACGTTGATGCCGAACCTGGAGGCGGCCGAGGTGCCGTCGAAATCGACGTGGATGCCTTCATCCGAGATCGTCAAGGTCGCGGCAAGCGTCACCGGCGCGTCGTAGCCGTCGACGGCCATGGTGTTGCGCCAGCTCCCCTTCGGCAGCTTCGCGATCTCGGCGAGCACGGCCTCGCGCGAGCGGTCGCAGATGTAGTCGCCGAGCTCATCGAGCGTGTCGATGCCGAACTCGGTCATCATCTCGACCAGGCGCTCGCAGCCGACGTCGTTGCAGCCGGCGAGCGAATAGGTGTCGCCCTCGGTGTCGATCGGCAGCCGCGTGTTGGTGCGGATCATCGCCATCAGCGTCTCGTTGACGACGCCCTGGTCGATCAGCTTCAGCATGGGAATGTAGAGGCCCTCCATGAATACGTCGGTGGCATCGGGCCCGAAGCCGATGCCGCCAATGTCCATGAGATGGCTGGTGCAGGAGAACAGCGCGACCGGCTTGCCGTCCTTGAAGCAGGGCGTGGTGACGACGAAATCGTTGAGATGGCCGGTGCCCATCCAGGGATCGTTGGTGATGTAGGCATCGCCCTCCTTCATCGTCTCGATCGGAAAATGGGCGATGAAATGCTTGACCGATTCCGCCATCGAGTTGACGTGGCCGGGCGTGCCGGTTACCGCCTGCGCCAGCATGCGGCCCTTGAGGTCGAACACGCCGGCGGAGAGATCGCCGCATTCGCGCACGATCGGGCTGAAGGCGGTGCGGAGCAGCACCTGTGCCTGCTCCTCGACCACGGCGATCAGCCGGTGCCACATGATCTGGAGGTCGATCAGGCTCGCGCCGCTTGCCTTGCTCATGATCAGGCCGCCTTTCGTTCCATGACGATGCTGCCGGCACCGTCGATATGCGCGTCAAAACTGGTGGACACGAAGGTCGAAGTCTCGTCCTCCGCGATCACGGCGGGGCCCGCGATGGTCGCGCCCGGCGCCATGTCCTCGCGGCGATAGAGCGGGATCTCGATCACCTCGCCTGCCCGGCCGTCGAAGAATTTGCGGCTGCCGATGGCTTTTGCCGCCGGCTTGCGCGCGACGGCTGCGACGGCGGACGGATTGCGTGCCTCGGTGGTCGCGAGCACTGACCAGCTCAGCACCTCGATCGCCGCACCCGGGATCGGCCGCTCGAACATCGCCGAATAATCCGCTTCGAACTTCTGGCGCAGGCCGGCGAGATCGGCCGTCGTCAGCCGCCGGTTCGGCAGCTCGACCGAGATCTCGTGACCCTGGCCGACATAGCGCATGAAGGCGGCGCGGCGCTCGCGCACCGGCGCGCCGGCCGCACCAGGCTCGACCAGCGCCCGAGCTTCGCCCGCCATCTCCTGCAGGAGATCGGAGACCGCCTCGGTGTCGAAATCATCGAGGCGGACATGACGGCTGCGCACCAGTTCGTAGGCGATGGGCGCGGCAAGAAAGCCGACGGCCGAGCCGACACCGGCATTGGACGGCACGATCACGCGGGAGACGCCGATCTTCTCGGCGACGCGGGCCGCATGCAGCGGCGCAGCGCCGCCGAAGGCGATCAGCGTGTGCTGGCCGACCACGGCACCGCGCTCGACCGCATGCACGCGCGCCGCGCTCGCCATGTTCTCGCAGACGACCTCATGCACGGCATAGGCCGCGGTTTCCGCCGACAGGCCGAGCGGCTCACCGACGTCGCGCAGCAGCGCCTGTCTTGAAAGCTCCGGATCGAGCTTGATGGTGCCGGCCGCAAAGGCGTCGGGGTCGATCATGCCGAGCGCAACATCCGCGTCGGTGACGGCCGGACGCTGGCCGCCGCGGCCGTAGCAGGCCGGCCCCGGCTCGGACGAGGCGCTCTCCGGACCCACGGTGACGCGCTTCATCGCGTCGACATGCGCGATCGAGCCGCCGCCGGCGCCGATCTCGACCATCTCGATCACGGGGATGCGTACCGGCAGGCCGGAGCCCTTGAGGAAGCGCGCGGCGCGATCGACCTCGAATACGCGCGAGGTCTCGGGCTGGTACTTCTCGATCAGGCAGATCTTCGCGGTGGTGCCGCCCATGTCGAAGGACAGCACCTTGCTCTCGCCAAGACGTGCCGCGATCTGCGCTGCGAAAATCGCGCCGCCGGCCGGACCGGATTCGACGAGACGCACCGGAAAACGCCGCGCCGTCTCGATCGAGGTGACGCCGCCGCCGGAGGTGACGAGATAGATCGCCCCCCGGAACTGCTCGACCTGCAAGGCGTCCGCCATGCGGGCGAGATAACCATCGATCAGGGGTTGCACATAGGCGTTCGCGACCGCTGTGGAGGTGCGCTCATATTCGCGGATCTCCGGACATACTGCCGAGGACACGGTCACGGAGATGCCGGGCATCTCCTCACTGATGATTGCCGCGGTGCGCCGCTCGTGCTCCGGATTGGCATAGGAATGCAGGAAGGCGATCGCGACGCTCTCGACGCCTCGCCCACGCAATTTTGGCGCGAGTGCGCGCACCGCCGCTTCGTCCAGCGGGAGCCGAACGGCGCCGTGGGCGTCGATACGCTCGGGCACGGTGAAGCGGAGACTGCGCGGCGCCAGCGGCTTCGGCTTGTCGATGCTGAGATCATATTGGTCGTAGCGGCTCTCGGTGCCGATATCGAGCACGTCGCGGAAGCCATCCGTCGCGATCAGCGCTGTCTTCGCACCGCGGCGCTCGATGATGGCATTGGTGGCGAGCGTGGTGCCGTGAATGAAGACGTCGATGTCGCTGATATGGGCACGTGCGTCGGCGAGGATGAGGCGCATGCCGTCCAGCACGGCCTGCTCGGGCCGCTGCGGCGTCGTCAGCACCTTGCGTGTCTTGCGATCCTGTCCCACGTCCAGCACGATGTCGGTGAACGTGCCACCGATATCGACGGCAAGCCGCACCTCGGCTCCCTCAAGCATTCCAAATTCTCCGCGCTGATCGTCAAGACTGAGGCCGAAAGCGCAGCAATTTCCATGCCATGGACGACGAGGACAACGCCGCGCCCGGCTATTCTGCTTGGCACCTATGCATTAGGCAAGACGTGTTCGCAGGAGGCGCGATCAGAGCAGGAATGCGAGCGCCGCCTCGCAGCGCTCCTCGACCTTCAACGTCAGGAGATCGTCGGCGCGGGTGCGGCCGAGGTTGACCGCCGCAATCGGAATGTTGCGCTGCGCGGCAGCCTGCACGAAGCGAAATCCGGAATAGACCATCAGCGAGGAGCCGACGACGAGCATGGCATCGGCCTGTGCCAGATGATCCCGCGCAGTGGCCACGATGTCGCGGGGAACGTTCTCGCCGAAGAACACGACGTCGGGTTTGAGGATGCCGCCGCAGGCCTCGCAGGCCGGCACCTGGAAGGACGAAAAATCCTCGTGCTCCAGATCCGCGTCGCCGTCAGGTGCATCGGCGGCGTCGAGCGTCAGCCATGCTGCATTCGCGCGGCCAAGCGCGTGCTGGAACTCATCGCGCGGCGTCTTCGCCCCGCAACCCATGCAGCGGACCAGGTCGAGCCGTCCGTGCAGATCGATCACCTGCCGGTGGCCGGCGGACTGATGCAGGCGGTCGACATTCTGGGTCAGCAGCATCCCGCACCGGCCGTTCGCCTCGAGCCGTGCCAATGCATGATGCGCATCGTTCGGCCGCGCCTGGCCGAACCGCCGCCAGCCGATCAGGCTGCGCGCCCAATAGCGCCGGCGCGTGTGCTCGTCCGACATGAAGGCCTGGAAGTTGACGGGCTGGGTCCGCTTCCAGTTGCCGTGGCTGTCGCGATAATCGGGAATGCCCGAATTGGTGCTGCAGCCGGCGCCGGTCAGCACGAACAGACGTTCGTGCCGGCTGATGAAATCCTGCAGCGGAAGGTTTGCCAGCGGAGCCTGTGTCATGGCGCATGATGTAGTTCGCACGGACCGGTTTTGCCAGATCATGGCAGCTCGCGGCGCGTGGCAGCCCGCGGCGTGTGGCAGCCCGGCTGGGCGGTCATCGCGGGGACCGGCGCCCTGTCAGGTCGAATGGACGAGGCTTCTCCTGTCCTGCCTTGCGGGCGGCTTGCTGCAGCGTCAGCCGGAATTCGTCCCGCTTCTCGTGCACCGAGGCGATCGCATGCCCGACCGCAACGCCCAGGCCGACCAGTGCGGCTTCGGAAAGCTGCAGGCTTGCCTCGATGGTTTCCGGCACCGCATCGGTTGCGCCGATCGCATAGAGGTGGCGGGCATGATCGGCGTCCCGCGCGCGTGACACGATCAGCACGTCCGGCCGCGCCGCGCGGATCCGCTCGACGACAGCATCGATCGCCGGTCGCGACTGAATGGTGATGATCACACCAGTCGTCTGCATCAGGCCGCAGGCTTCCAGGAAGCCCGGTTCTGTCGCATCACCAAAATAGACCTTGTGACCGTCGCGGCGGTCGCGCGCCACGGCGACGGCCTCGTGATCGACCGCGATGTAGTTCAGGCCATGGCTGGTCAAGAGCGAACAGACGACTTTTCCGACGCGGCCGTAGCCGACCACGATGGCCTGCGCCCGGTCGCCGGGCGGCCGAACCGCGAGTTCGGGATCGAGAGCGCGTTCGCCACGCAACTTCGCGGCCAATCGTCGTCCGAGCATACCCAGAAGCGGCGTCAATGCCATCGTCACGGCGGTGACGGCGACCGCAAAGCTCGAAGCGCGCGGCTCGATCAAGCCGAGCGCCGCCGCCATTCCGATGCTCACGAAGGCGAATTCGCCGACCGGCCCCAGCAGGAAGCCGACTTCGATCGCCGACGGCCATGAGAGCCTGAAGAGGCGGCCCAGGATGATGAGCACGATCGCCTTGCCGGCGAGAATGCCGATAACCGCGGCCAGCAGCCAACCGGGCTCGCGCATGAACACGCGGAAGTCGATGGCCATGCCGACGGTGAAGAAGAAGATCCCTAGGAGCAGGCCCTTGAACGGCTCGACGGTGGCCTCGATGGCCTTGCCATACTCGGTTTCCGCCAGCATCAGTCCTGCAACGAATGCTCCAAGCGCCATCGACAGCCCGGCCTGGTGCGCGGCCAGGCCTGCGCCGACGATGACGAACAAGGTCGCGGCGACGAACAACTCGGTCGAATGGGTGCCCGCGACCAACTGGAATAGCGGACGCATCAGCAGTCGTCCGACCAGAATGAGGAAAGCGACCACCAGCGCCGCCTTCAAGATCGCACTGGAGATGTGCGCCACAACGGAGCCGCCGTCGCCTGCGCCGAGCACCGAGACGAAGACGAGTATGGGAACGACGACAAGGTCCTGGGCCAGCAGCACCGAGAAGCTGGCGCGCCCGGAAGTGGTCGCAAGCCGCCTTTCGGCGGACAGAAGCTCGAGCACGATCGCCGTCGAGGACAGCGCCAGACTCGCGCCCAGGATGACGGCGGTATCGGAGTTCTGCCCGGCGAGAAGCGCTACGGCAAAAATCATGGCTGATGTCACCAGGACCTGCAGGCCGCCAAGCCCGAACACCAGGCGTCGCATTGTGACAAGCCGCCTGAACGACAGCTCGAGCCCGATCAGGAAGAGCAGGAATACGATACCGAGATTGGCGATACCCTCGACGTTCTGCGCATCCGCTACCGTGAACCAGTACAGGAATGGCAGTTCCTGAACGAGCGAGCCGAGCCCGAGCGGACCGAGAATGGCGCCGGCGCCGAGATAGCCCAGCACGGGATTGATGCCCCAATGGCGGACAATCGGCAGCACGACGCTGGCGGTGCCGAGGACTACCAGCGCGTCACTATAGGCATTGATGTTGATCGTTGTGGTCACGAGCCCTTCACGTGTCGGCACTCGCCAATAGCGGCAGCGTCGTCCACGGTCGATAGCACACGGCGCCGCAGACCCCCAACCGGTCCTGACACACTATCCCGTGCGAAGCACGCGTGACGTTCAGCTTGCCCAATTCTCTCGAAACTCGGGAAACAGCGTCAGGCCCCCGCAAGCGTAGATAGTCTGCCCGGTGATGTAGCTCGCCTCGTCCGAGGCGAGGAAGGCGAACACGGCGGCGATCTCTTCCGGCGTGCCGACGCGCCCCATGGGAATGTGGGAGGTCACGACGCCGCGCTTCTCCGGGTCGCCGGTCCAGGCCGCATTGATCGGCGTGTCGATCGCACCCGGGCCGACCGCATTGACGCGGATGCCTTGGCCGGCGAATTCCAGCGCCAGCGTGCGCGTCAGATTGGCCATGCCGCCCTTGCTGATCGAGTAAGCGAGATAGCCGGGCTTCGGGATGATCTGGTGCACGCTGGAGCAATTGATGATGCTGCCGCCTCCGCCCCGCGCGACGAAATGCGCGAGCGCCTTCTGCGCGCACAGCACGGCGCCGTTGAGATTGACGTCGATGATGCGGCGATAGGTTTCGACATCGAGCGCATCGCTCGGCGATTCCCGCTGGAAGCCGGCATTGTTGACGAGACAGTCGAGGCGCTTCCAGCGCGAAAGGACCGTCTCGAACATCGCCGCGATGTCCTGCTCGCTGCCGACATCGGCCTTGACGATGATGTGATCGGCCTCGCCGTGTCCGCGGTCGGCGGACGCCGTCCGCGCGAGCGCGAGCGTCTCCTCGGCCCCTCCGGGACTACCGAAATAATTGATGGCGACGGTCGCCCCTTCCTGGGCCAGCCGGATGGCGACGGCGCGGCCGATGCCCTGGGAGGCGCCGGTCACCAGCGCGTACTGGCCGGCGAGACGCGAGGCAAAGGAGCTTGAGCGATCGGTGTGGGGCATGAGTGATCTCCAGGGATGCCTGATCATCGGCGGAACCGGCGCTTTGTTCCATCCCTCGATGCATTGCTGCGATTCATTGGGCGTTGCGGGCGCGCGTCAGGGTTAGGATCTGGTACAGGATGATGGCGCCGAAGGTTGCTGTGCCGATCCCGCCGATCGTGAATGCACCGAATTTGAGCGTGAGATCGCCGGCGCCTGCGGTGAGCGCCACCGCGACGGTGATCAGGTTCGCGGGATCTGCAAAGTCGACCTTGTTCTCGACCCAGATCCGGCCGGCCATCGCCGCAATCAACCCGAACAGCACGATCGAGAGGCCGCCGATGACGGGCCCCGGGATCGACAGGATCAGCGCGCCGAATTTCGGCGAGAAGCCGAGCAGGATCGACACAATGGCCGCGAAGGCGAACAACAAGGTGGAATAGACCTTCGTCGCCGCCATGACGCCGATGTTCTCGGCATAGGTCGTGACGCCGGTGCCGCCGCCGCATGCCGCCACGATGGTCGCGAGGCTGTCCGCGAACAGGGCGCGGCCGAGATAGCGATCGAGGCTCCGGCCCGTCATCGCGCCGACGGCCTTGATGTGACCGAGGTTCTCGGCGACGAGGATGACCGCGACGGGCGCAATCAGGAAGATTGCATCGGCCTGGAACGTCGGCGTGGTGAAGCTGGGCATCCCGAACCACGACGCCGCCGAGAGTTGCGCGAAATCGATCGGCTTGCCGAAGCCGAGGCCGTTCGCGAACAGCAAGTACAAGAGATATCCGCCGATTGCGCCGACAATGATCGGCAGCCGGCGCCACAGACCCGGCGCGGCAACGGCAACCACGCCGATGATCAGAACGGTCGCGAGCCCGATCCAGGTGTCGAAAGTCCCGGCGCTCACCGCCTTGACCGCCACGGGTGCCAGGTTGAGGCCGATCGCGGCGACCACGGCGCCGGTGACGGCGGGCGGTAGCAGCCTTTCGACCCAGCCGACCCCCGACCACATCACGACCAGCGAAATCAGGCCGTAAAGCACGCCGGCTCCGACAATGCCGCCGAGCGCCACCGACAAGTTGGGATTCGGTCCCTGCCCCGCATAGCCGGTGGCGGCAATGACGACGGCGATGAATGCGAAGCTCGAGCCGAGATAGCTCGGCACGCGCCCCGCGACGATCACGAAAAAGATCAGCGTGCCGACGCCGGAGAACAGGACCGC
This sequence comes from Bradyrhizobium sp. 1(2017), assembly GCF_011602485.2. Taxonomy (NCBI): domain Bacteria; kingdom Pseudomonadati; phylum Pseudomonadota; class Alphaproteobacteria; order Hyphomicrobiales; family Nitrobacteraceae; genus Bradyrhizobium; species Bradyrhizobium sp. 1(2017). Next base: position 7,027,530 of record NZ_CP050022.2, read on the forward strand.
AACATTGGGATCGAACCCCATCAGCAGCGGCGCGATGATCGTCGAGCCCGACATGGCGACGCAATGCTGGAGACCCGAGACGACGGTCTGGCCCCAGGGCAGCCGCTCCTCCGGCATGATCACGCCCGAGGTCTTGAGCTTCCAGCGTGGAAAATAGCCTCGCGTTTGCTCGTCGGAGCTTCTTGCAGTCCCCATGTTCCCCCCAGTTGCGGTGCAGCCGATCGATGTTCGTGCGATCCGACAAAAATGTGATTGTCACTTCTGCGGCGGCCATCACATGGTGCAGGTCAAGCAGGAGCCAAATCCTGCAAGATCAATGCGTTCCGGGGCACACTCTATGACACAAGTCGCGATCCAGCCAGCCGCCCTCCGCCGGCGCCAGCCCTGGTACAAGATCCTCTACATCCAGGTCCTGATCGCGATCGCGCTCGGCGTGCTCATCGGCCACCTCTATCCCGATCTCGGCAAGGCCCTGAAGCCGCTCGGCGATGGTTTCATCGCGTTGATCAAGATGATGATCGCGCCGGTGATCTTCTGCACCGTGGTGCACGGCATCTCCTCGATGGGCGACCTCAAGCGCGTCGGCCGGGTCGGCCTGAAGTCGCTGATCTATTTCGAGACGGTCTCGACGGTCGCGCTCGCCATCGGACTTTTGGTCGGCGAGATCCTCCAGCCCGGGCACGGCTTCAACATCGACCCCGCCACGATCGATCCGAAATCGGTGGCGACCTATGTCACCAAGGCCCACGAGGAGGGCATCGTCGCCCATCTGATGGCAATCATCCCCGACAGCTATGTGGGCGCGATTGCGCGTGGCGACCTCCTGCAGGTGCTGCTGGTCTCGATCCTCTCCGGCTTCGCCATCGCCTTCCTCGGCAAGGCCGGCGAGCCCATCGCGGACGCCATCGACAAGGCCGCGAAGGTGTTCTTCGGCATCATCCGCATCATCGTCCGCGTCGCCCCGATCGGCGCGTTCGGCGCGATGGCGTTCACCGTCGGCGCCTACGGTCTCGGCTCGCTGCTCAACCTCGCCGCCCTGATCGGCACGTTCTACCTGACCAGCATGCTGTTCGTACTGATCGTGCTCGGTTCGATCGCCCGGGTCGCCGGCTTCTCGATCCTGCGCTTCATCGCCTACATCAAGGACGAGCTTTTGATCGTGCTCGGCACCTCATCCTCCGAGACGGTGCTGCCGCAGATGATCCAGAAGATGGAGCATCTCGGCGCCTCGCGCTCGGTGGTCGGCCTCGTCATTCCCACCGGCTACAGCTTCAACCTCGACGGCACCAACATCTACATGACGCTGGCGACGCTGTTCTTGGCGCAGGCGACCAACACCCATCTGACCATCTGGCAGGAGCTCGGCATTCTCGGCATCGCCATGATCACCTCGAAGGGCGCTTCGGGCGTCACCGGCGCGGGCTTCATCACGCTCGCCGCGACGCTCTCGATCGTGCCTGACATCCCGATCCAGTCGATTGCGATCCTCGTCGGCATCGACAAATTCATGAGCGAATGCCGTGCACTGACCAATCTGATCGGCAATGGTGTCGCCTGCGTCGTCATCAGCATCTCCGAGGGCGAGCTCGATCGCGACGCGCTGCACGAGACCATGGCCCACCCGCTGGAGATGGGCGAAGCACTGGAACCCGGCGGTCGCGCATAGCTTCGCGCCAGCGCCGACGCGGTAGTTTCCCGGAGTAGAAAATTGGCGCGGCACGCGTCACAACAATCGAGTTGGGATCACGGATTGATACTCATTTTTTCCGCCCGACGCGCTGGGGGCAGGGCGTCGGGCTTTTGAAAATCTCCGCCATATTCAGGCCGCGCGGTGGGATCACATGATCCCGCCGTTGGCGCGCGTCGTTCTGGCAGCGAGATCGAGCCGTCGCGTGATTCCGATCGCCTGCAGGAACGCCTCGTCGTGGCTGACGACGAGCAGCGCGCCGTCATAGGCTCTCAAGCCAGCCTCGACGGCTTCGATGGACTCGATGTCGAGGTGATTGGTCGGCTCATCCAGGATCAGCAGAGAGGGCGGCCTCGTTCCGCCCAGCACGCAGGCAAGCCCCGCACGGAACATTTGCCCGCCGCTCAGGCTGCCGACGACCTGCAGGGCTGCATCGGCGCGAAACATGAACCGGGCCAGCGCGGCATGGCACGCATTGGCGCCCGCCTCCGCATTGAGGCGGCCGAAGTTCTCCAGGATGGAGCGCGTCGGATCGAGCAGGCTGACCTTCTGGTCGAACAGCGCGAAATCGGGCCTGACCCGCACCGTACCCGCGACGGGGCGCAACTCGCCGGCAATGAGCCTCAGCAGCGTCGTCTTGCCCGAGCCGTTGGGCCCGACCAGCGCGACACGCTCCGGCCCGACCATTGTGAACGACAGATCACGCAAGACCGGCTGCTCCGGGCGATAGCCAGCGCTGACGCCGTCGAGCCAAAGCACCTCCCTGCCGGCCGGCAGGCCAGTCACGGGCAGTTTCACCGAAAGCGGCTGAAGAACCTCGATGCGGCGGCGTGCCGTGTCGACGGCGTCGAGCGCGTCCGCACGCCGCCGCTCGGAAACTTGCGCATTCTTGCCGCCGGTATCCTCGCTGCGGTCCTTGCGCGCGCCGGCAAGGATACGCGGCATGTCGCCCTTCGCCCGTTTCTTTTTTCCGCCGCTGTCCTTGCGCTCTTTCCGCTCGGCGGCGTCCTGGGCCTTGCCATCGATCTCGGACAGGCGCCGCTCGGCATGCGCGAGAGAGTGCCTGACGGCCGCGAGCTCGACGGTTTTTTGCTCGCGATAACGGCTCCAATTACCGCCGTATCGTGTTGCGCCCAGCGACGTCAGCTCGACGATCGCATCCATCGTCTCGAGCAAATTCCGGTCGTGGCTGACGACGATCGCGCCGCTGCGCCAGCCGGCGAGGAGATCGGTCACTGCCTCGCGTCCGTCCCGGTCGAGATTGTTGGTGGGCTCGTCGAGCAGCAGAAAGTCGGGCTCGGCAAAGACCAAAGCGGCAAGGCGAACGCGCGTGATCTGGCCGCCCGATAGTTGCGAGAGCTGCGTATCGGGAGAAGGATCGAAGCCGAGGCCCGCCAGGGCGGCCTGAAGCCGCGCTTCGAGCGTCCAGTCGATCGTGGCGATGTCGTCGGCCGAGGCGTCGCCCCGCTCCGCACGGCGCATCAGCTCCAGCGCCGGCCGCACGCGGAACAGATCGGCCACCGTGCCATCAGCTGGCGGTTGAACGTCCTGGCGCAGCAGGCCGATGGTCCCGTTGATCAGAACACGACCGGACTGGGGAACATGCTCGCCCAACATCGACGCTAGCAGCGTCGTCTTGCCGACGCCGTTACGGCCGACGAGACCGGTGCGCTCGGCCGCGAATGTCAGATCGATGCTGGAAAGAACAGACCGGCCGTCAAGCGTGGACAGCGAGAGGTTCGACAGGATGATTGAAGCAGGCATGGAATTCCCCGTGAGCAAGGCGGATGGGCGTTGCGGTCGGGGTGAAATCCATGGCGGCGAAGTTCCTGATTGAGAGCCCCCTAACTAGTCCCGCGGAAGCGCAAGATCAAGCCGCAGTCGAAGGGACGACAGCACGAGAAACGCGCTGAGGTCCCTATCGCTCTGCGATCAGCCCTTGAGCGCGGTGACCACCACCTCGATCAGCGCGCTGCCGCCGAGATCGGCGACGCCGACAGTGGCGCGGGTCGGCAGATTGTCGCCGAAGAACTCGGTCCAGGCCGCGTCCATCTCCTTCTTCTTGGAGAGGTCCGTGACGAAGATCGAGGCGCTGACGACGCGGCTCTTGTCGGTTCCGGCTTCCTTCAGATAGCCGGCGATCTTGCCGAGGATGTTGCGGGTCTGGTCGCCCATCGAGACCGAAGTGTCGTCGGCGATGGTGCCGCCGAGGAAGACGAACCCATTGGCCTCGACGGCGCGGTGCATGATGGGCGTGCGGATGCTGCGGGTGATGCTCATGATGTCCTCTTGTTGTCAGAGCGTGGAAGGATGGAAGCGCTCGATGCCGAGATCGCCGACGCGAGTCTGGGTGCCACCGTTGACGATCAGCTCCGCCATCACGGCGCCGGCGCCGGGGCCGAGTTGGAAACCGTGCAGCGAGAAGCCGAACTGGTGATAGAGACCCCTATGACGGCTGCTCGGCCCGAACACGGGAATGTCGTCCTTCATCTTCGCCTCGATGCCGGCCCAGGCCCGCACGATGGTGGCGCTACGCATCACCGGAAACAGCTCGAACACGGTCTGCGCACTGGTCGCAAGGCTCTTCCAGTCGAGCACCGTCTCGTTGCGGTCCTGATAGGGCGTTGCCAGATGGCCGCCGCCGATCAGCACGGTGCCATTGGAGAATTGCTTGAAGGACAATTTCCGCCCGCGCAGGATCACGACGGGATCGATGAAGTGCGGCACGCGCGAGGTGATCATCAGCATCGGCGCGACCGTCTCGACCGGAACCGGCTCGCCGAGCGCAGCCGCGATCTTCCCGGCCCACGCGCCGGCTGCATTGACGAGCACGGGCGCGGCATAGGTGTCAGGGCCGACGTCGACATGCCAGAGGCCGTCGCTGTGGCGGATGTTGCCGGCCGCGACGCCCTCGCGCACGGTCGCATCGAGCTGCTCGGCCTTGCGACGAAACGCCGTTGTCGTCTGCGCCGGATTGGCCGCGCCGTCGCGGCGCGAGACCACGCCGCCGGGACAGGTCTCGGCGACCGCCGGGACGAGCCGACGCAATTCAGCCGTGTCGATCAGCTCTTCATGGGTGAAACCAAGCGCGTTGAGCTCGGCGACGCGCGCCCGGCAGACGGCCAGCTCCTCTTCGTTCTCCGCGACCAGCACCTGGCCGTAGCTCTCGAAGCTGCAATCGTCGTCGAGCAGATCCGAGATCTTCTCCCAGATTCCCATCGAGCGGATCGACAGCGGAATCTCGGGAATGTGCCGCGCGAGCTGGCGCACGCCGCCGGCATTGACGCCGGAAGCGTGGCGGCCGGCATAGTCCTTCTCGATCAGCACCGGCTTCATCCCGGCCAAGCACAGATGGAGCGCGGTGGAGCATCCGTGGATGCCGCCGCCGACGACGATCGCATCCACGTTCTCGGTCATCCGCGCACCACCGCCTTGACGTCGGCCTCGCTCTTGGGAACGGCGGCGAGCTCGGCGAGCGTGATCGGCTTCACAGGCGCGCGCAGCCGGTAATAGCCGATCTCCTGCGGCGTCTTTCCCCGCGCCTGCGCCATCAGCTCGGTGACGGTGAGTCCGCAGAGCCGGCCCTGGCACGGACCCATGCCGGTACGGCGATAGGCCTTGAGCTGGTTCGGCCCCGTCGCGCCGATCGCGACCGCATCGAGAATATCCTTTGCCGTCACCTCCTCGCAGCGACAGACGATCGTATCGCCCGAGGGAACGCGGAACTGCGGCGACGGGCGGAACAGCGTATCGAGGAAGACACGGCCGCGCTCGGCCCTCGCAAGGTCAGCGCGCAACGTCGCCATCGTGGGCACCTTCGCCGCAGCCGCCGGCGCCAGCGCCTCCACTGCCGCGCGTGCAGCGATCCGGCCGCGGACCACGGCCGCATTGGCACCGCCGATGCCAGCACCATCGCCGGCGATCGCGATGCCGGCGACCGACGAACCGCCGCTCGCGTCCAGCACCGGCGACCAACACAATTGCAGATCATCCCAGCGGTGCTCGACGCCGGCCGCCATCGCCAGATTGACGTTGGGGACGACGCCTTGATGCAGCAGCAACAGGTCGGCAGGAATGGTCTCGCGCTTGCCGCCGGCGACGTAGCTCACGCTCGCAAGCTGACCGTCGCCGGATGCGGCGAGCTCCGTCACGCCGGAGACGAGTTGCACCTTCGCCTTCACCTCGCGCATCATCGACAGGCCCTTGGTGAAATAGGGCGAAGTCAGGAAGGCGAAGGCGTGCGGCAGCGCGGCGAAATAATTGCCGCGCTCGGTGGTGTCGAGGATGCGGTCGATGCGACCGCCGAGACGCAAAATCTGTGCGGCAAGCAGCCAGAGCAGCGGCCCCTGCCCCGCGATCACGGTGCGGCCATCGGGCACGAGCGCCGACGATTTCAACATCGTCTGCGCCGCGCCGGCCGTCATCACGCCGGGCAGCGTCCAGCCCGGAATAGGAAACGGCCGCTCCAGCGCCCCGGTCGCGAGGATTACGCGCTGCGCCTTGACGAAGGCGGACGCGCCGCCGATCGACACGGCAATCTCGAGATTGCGGTCAAGGCTCCAGACCGTGGCGCGGTGGATGACTTCCGCATTGCTGGCGCGCAGCGACTTCACTAGATCGGCGCCGACCCAATAATCCGCGCCGAGCTGGCTGCGCTCCGTGACCGGCGTGGACGAGATGGCGCGAAACACCTGGCCGCCGGGGCCGACATTCTCGTCGAGCAGCAGCGTCGAGAGATCTGCTTCGGCGGATGTCGCGGCAGCCGCGAGGCCGGCGGGACCGGCGCCGATCACCACGACGTCATAGGCGTCGCGCCTGGGAGCCACAATCATCTTCCGATCTCCCGCTTGCCCTTCTGGATCTCGACCTGCATGCCCTCGGCGACGGGCACGAGGCAACCCTGCCGGTTGCCGACACCGTCGATGGTGACGAGGCAGTCGAAGCACACGCCCATCATGCAATAGGGCAGACGCGGCGCACCGCTCACCGCGGTGGACCTGCGCACATCAAGGCTCGATGCCAACAGCGCCGCGGAGACCGTGTCGCCCTGCCGTGCCGCGACGGCAACGCCGTCGACGAAGATCTGCACCTGAGCACGCTTGTCCTGTTCGGATCGTCTAAACATGGATGCCTCTTGGCTCCTTCGATATCTCTAATAGCCGCTGTTGTTGGCCGCGCCCGCGCCGCCAAAACGGCTCGCCGAGAACGCGCCGACCAGCTCGGGCTCGAGTGCGCCCTGCGCCACCATGCGCGCGATCTCGAAGGCGTGGTTGGAGGCGAGCGTCACGCCGGAATGACAGCAGGCAACGAAGGCGCCGGGATGCGTCTCCGACTGGTCATAGATTGGAAATCCGTCCTGCGGCATGACGCGAATGCCGGCCCAGCTCCTGACCACGTTGAGCCGCGACAGATGCGGGAACATGCGCTGGGCGCGATCGGTCATCACGGCGCTGATCGAATGCTTCAGCGCGCGGTCGTCGAGCTCGTCCTCCTTGCTGTCGCCGATCATCACCGTGCCCTCGTCGGTCTGGCGGATCGTGGTCAAGGGATGCGGCAGGAACGGCATGGTGCGCTCGGTCACCACGATCTGTCCGCGCGTCGGCCCCATCGGAGCAACGAGCCCAACCATCGGCGCCAGCGTCTGGTTGGCATTGCCGGCGGCGAGCACGACCTTGGCGGCGCGCAGCTCGCCCTGCGGCGTGGTCAGGCGGAACTCGCCGCCGCTCTTGCTGATCGCCGAGACCGGACGCTCCGGAAAATAGTCGATGCCGAACGCCCTGAAGCCGGTGTGAAACGCACGGAACGTGCGCAGCGAATTGACGTGGCCGTCGAGCGGGCAGTAGCTGCCGCCGGAGACCTCGGGCCCGATCAGCGGCAGCGCCTTCTTCACTTCGGAGGCGGGCAGCATCTCCATCTTGTAGTCGGCAGCGCCGACCTGGTTGTGCATGCGCTTGACCAGCTCGGTGCGCTGGCCGAATTCGTCCTCGCCGAGCGTGAGGTGGAAGCCACCGTTCTGCTGAAGCGAGACGTCGAGACCGGTCTGCTGCTTCAGCTCGTCCGCGAGCCGCCCCCAGGCCTGCGACGCCTGCACGGTCCAGACCGTATAGGCGGGCATGCCGAGACCCTTGCTCTGGACCCAGACCAGCGCAAAATTCGCGCGCGAGGCGCGCTTGGTGATGTCGCCCTCGTCGAGCACGGCGACGCGCTTGCCGAGCCGGCCGAGGCCCCAGGCAATGGCGGAGCCGAGCAGTCCGCCGCCGACGACGGCGACGTCGTATTCAGACTTCTGCTTAGACGCGCTTTCTTCACGCGAACCGGCGTCCACTTCGCTCGGAAACGCTTTAGACATGGGTTCTCCTATCGTCCCGTATCGCCCTTGCCGGCGAGCACACGGTCGAGCCCGTAGAAGCGGTCGAGCACAATGAGGGCGGTCATGGTAACAGCGATCACGCAGGCCGAGACCGACGTCACCAGCGGATCGATGTTGTCCTGGATGTAAAGGAACATGCGTACCGGTAGCGTCTCGGTGCCGGGTGCCGCGAGGAAGACGGTCATGGTGAGATCGTCGAAGGACTGGATGAAGGCGAGCGCCCAGCCGCTGATGACGCCGGGCAGGATCAAAGGCAGGGTCACGCGGCGAAACAGCGTCCAGCCATTGGCGCCGAGCGACACCGCCGCCATCTCGACCGTGCGGTCCATGCCGGTCGCGGCCGCCAGCGTCAGCCGCAGCGCGAACGGAAACACGATAATGACATGCGCGACGATCAGCGCCGCGAAGCTGCCGCCCATCCCGGCGGAGGTGAAGAAGCGCAGGAAGGCGATGCCGAGCACGACATGCGGGATCATCAGCGGCGACAGGAACAGCGCCGCCAACGCCTCGCGGCCGCGGAAGCGGTAGCGCGCGATCGCGAGCGCCGCCGGCACCGCGAACAACAGCGCCACCAGGGACGACAGCGCGCCAAGGCCAAGGCTGACCCAGAAGGCGTGAATGAATTCGGGGTAGTTCGCGATGGTCCTGAACCAGCGCAGCGAAAAGCCGTTGGTCGGCAGCGACAGGAAGCCCTCGGGGGTAAACGCGACGAGGCAGACCACGAGGATCGGCGCCACCATGACGATGACGAAGACGGTGTGGAAGATCAGCGCCAGCGGGCCGTTCCGTCTCATCGGAACACCTCCGCATAGCGGCGCTCGATCAGCGCGTTGCTGCCGACGACGATCAGCACCAGCGCGGCCAGCAGCAGCGTTGCGACCGCCGCACCGAGCGGCCAGTTCAGCGTGTTGAGGAATTCGTCATAGGCAAGCGTCGCCGCAACCTTGAGCCGGCGGCCGCCGATGATCGCCGGCGTGGCGAAGGCACTGGCCGAAAGCGAGAATACGATGATCGCGCCCGACAGCACGCCCGGCATGATCTGCGGCATGATGATGCGGCGGATGATGGTCACAGGGCTCGCGCCGAGCGACATCGCGGCATTCTCGATCTGCGGATCGAGCCGTTGCAGCGCCGCCCACACCGACAACACCATGAACGGCATCATCACATGCGCAAGCGCGATCACCATGCCGGTTTCAGTGAACATGAAGGGAATGGGAGAACCGATCACTCCGAGCGACATCAGGAGCTTGTTGACGAGACCGTTGTTGCCGCCGAACAGCAGCGCCCAGCCCAGCGTGCGCGCCACCACGGAGATCAGCAGCGGCCCGAGGATGATCAGCAGGAAGAAGCTCTTCCAGCGGCCGCTCATGCGGTTGAGGATGTAGGCTTCGGGCGCGCCGAGCAAAGCCGTGAGCAGCGTGGTCAGGATTGCGATGCGAAACGTCCGCCAGAACATCTCCGCGTAATAGGGATCGGTCGCGATCTCGTGCCAGTTCTTGAGGATGAAGACCGGCTCGATGCCCTTGTACTGGCCCCAATCGTGGAACGAGAGCATCACGGTCATTGCGAGCGGGATCAGCAGCACGCCGACGAACAACATCAAGGCAGGCGCCGTCAGCGCCCATGGTGCACGCGCGCTGCGTTCCTCGGCGGCCGCGCTCATGCGCCGGCCCTCGCGCGCACGCTCATGTCCTCCGGCCGCCAGGCGAGGCGAACCGCGTCGCCTTCGGCCGGCTGCGTCGTGCCATCGTTCTGCCGGATCACGATCGCCGGACCGCATTCGCTGTCGCACTGGAACAGCCAGTGATTGCCCTGGAAGATGCGGGTGACGATTTTTGCGCCGAGGCCGGCATCGCCGAAGCCGACGCGCTCGGGGCGGATGCTGACCGTGACCGGACCGCTGAGGCCGGCCGGCGCCGGCGCGCTCCAGGAGCCTGCCATCAACTTCGCCGGCGCCACAGCCCGATCAATCGTCGCGGCAAAATCGTTGGTCTTGCCGAGGAACTGCGAGACGAAGGCCGAGGCCGGCTTCTCGTAAGTCTCCTGCGGCGTGCCGATCTGCTCGATCTTGCCCTGGCTCATCACCACGATGCGGTCGGACAGCGACATCGCCTCGTTCTGGTCGTGGGTGACAAGGATCGTGGTGGTGCCGATGGTGCGCTGGATCTGACGCAGCTCGATCTGCATCTCCTCGCGCAGCTTTGCGTCGAGATTGGAGAGCGGCTCGTCGAGCAGGAGCACGCTCGGCTTGATCACCAGCGCGCGGGCGAGCGCCACGCGCTGCTGCTGGCCGCCGGACATCCTTCGGGGATGGCGGTCCTCGTAACCGGCAAGGCCCACCATCGCGAGCGCAGCACGGACGCGCTCGGCTCGCTCGGCGCGCGCCACGTTGCGCATCTCCAGACCGAAGGCGACGTTCTCCGCCGCGGTCATGTGCGGAAACAGCGCGTAGCTCTGGAACACGATGCCGAGCCCGCGCTTGGCCGGGTGAATCGCGGTCAAGTCCTTGCCCTCCAGGCGGATCGCGCCGCGCGTCGGATCAAGGAAGCCCGCGATCATCTGCAACGTCGTGGTCTTGCCGCAGCCGGACGGGCCCAGGAAGGAGATGAACTCCCCCTTCCCCACCGACAGACTGAAGTCGTCGACCACAGTCTGCGGGCCGAACTGTTTTGCGACCCGATCGAGCTCGAGATAGGCCATGCACTGTCTCCGATACGGACGATCAGATCAACGCTCGACCTCGCGATTCCAGCGCTTGGTCCACTCCTCGCGCTTCTCGTTGATGACGGTCCAGTCCGGATTATAGAGCTTTGCCGCGCGCTCGCCGATCGGCGCCATCTTGCCGAGCTCGGGCGGGACCACCAGCGATTTCAGCACCGGGCCGTAGCCGTAGTCCTTGAGCATCACCAGCTGGATTTTTGGATCGAGCAGCGTCTTGACGAAGCTCACGGCCAACGGCGAAGCGTTGGGCTTGTTGATCGGACAGGCCGTCGTCAGCAGCGTTGCCGCGCCTTCCTTCGGATAGACAAAGTCGACGGGGAAGCCGGTGTTGGCGAAGCTCTGCACGCGGCCGGTGCCCCACACCGCGATCACGGCCTGACCGGACTGGAACAGCTCGGTCATCTTGCCCGGCGACGGCTCGTAGGCGAGCACGTTCGGATTGACCTGCTCCTTGAAGATCTTGAAGCCGGAATCGACGTTGGTCTCACCGCCGCCGTTCATCTTCGACAGCATCACCAGCGCCTCTAAGCCGTAGGTGTTGTTGATCGGCGGGATCACGAGCTGCTTGGCGTATTTCGTGTCCTTCAGATCGTTCCACGAGGTCGGCGGCGCCCAGCCTTTCTCCTTGAACACCTTGGTGTTGTACATCAGGCCGGTCGCGACGATGCCGATCGCGACTGCGCGATCGTCCTTGAAGCGCGCGGTGTCGTAGAGATCGGCCGGCAATCCGTCGAGCTTGCCGCAGAAGCCGAGCTGGATCGCCTGGTACATCGGGCCGTCGTCGACGATGGCGACGTCGATCTGCTGATTGCCCTTCTGCGCCTGGAGCTTGGCGAGCGTGTCGGTGGAGTTGCCGGCGACATACTCGACCTTGACGCCGTTCCCCTTCTCGAAGGCCGGGATCACCTCGTCACGGATCGTCTTCTCGAACGAGCCGCCATAGCCGGCGACATAGAGCGTCTTCTGCTGGGCCGAGGCGGCCGACGGGACGGCGATGAGGGCTGCGATGCTGACCGCGGCCAGAAGGCGGAAAGTCTTCATGTGGACCGATCTCCATACCGGAATGAGGTGACGTGCCGACAAGTCTCCGGCCGAAGCGCCTTCCGCATTTCCTTCCGCGCAAATCCCTTCCCGATCAGGGCTCCGGCCCCTGCTCGGCGGGTTTTGGCGCGATCTGGAGGTTTGAATCCCTCCAATCTGCCGAAAAAGCGGGCTGACTCCAGCTCTGATGAAAAAGATCGCAGACGCAGACTTCCATCGTACAATGAATAATGGCACCCTCTGCATACTGAAATGTTATGAACGGAATTGGGATGGCGCGGATCAATTCGCGGCAGGTCGAGGCCTTCCGCGCGACGATGCTGACCGGCAGCGTCACCGAGGCGGCAAAGCTGATGGTGGTGACGCAGCCTGCGGTCAGCCGGCTGCTGCGCGACTTCCAGGCCCTTCTGAAAATGGAGCTGTTCGAGCGCCGCGGCACCGGTCTCGTGCCGACCGCTGCCGCGATGGCGCTCTACACCGAGGTTGAGCGCTCCTTCGTCGGTCTCGAACGCATCACCGCGGCCGCCGAGGAAATCCGCGGCCGCCGCACCGGCTCGCTGCGCATCGCCGCGCTGCCGGCGTTGGCGAACGGCTATCTGCCGCGGCTCGCCGGACACTTCCTGAAGGAACGCCCCAACCTCAACCTCGCCTTCTTCGGCGTGATCTCGCCGATCGTGGTCGACTGGGTGCTGAACAATCAATGCGACATCGGCTTTGCCGAGGTCCCGATCGCGCATTCCGGCCTGCCCAGCCTGCGGCTTCCGGCGCTCGCCCGCGTCGCGGTGCTGCCGACCGGACATCATCTGGCGGAAAAGGAAGTGCTGGAGCCGCGTGATTTCGAGGGCGAGACGTTCATCTCGCTGTCGGCGGGATCGTCGAGCCGGCACCTCGTCGACCAGGTCTTCCATCGCAGCGACGTCCGCCGTGTGCTCCGCGTCGAGACCACGCTGTCGGAGATCATGTGCGGGATGGTGTCATCGGGACTCGGGGTGTCGATCTGCGATCCCTTCACTGCGCAGGAATTCGCCACGCGCGGCGTCGTCGTCCGCCGCTTCCTGCCGCGCATCGACTTCGAGTTCTCCGCCGTCTTTCCGGCGCAGCGCAGTCCCTCGCCGGTGGCGCTGGATCTGGTCGAGACCATGCGCAAGGCGCTCACAAAACTTGAGGACGAGTCCGCACAGGATTTTGCGCCCGGTTGACTTGGACGCTTTGCGGGTCTCGCTATATCCTCTCGGTATCCGCAGGTAGCACATGGCACGCATCACCATCATCGAGACCGGGCTCGTTCCTCAAAAGCATCGCGAGCGCCACGGCTCGTTTCCGGACATGTTCGAGCGCATGGTCCGCGCCGAGGATCCCGCGGCCACGGTGGATGTCATCAGCATCCCGAATGGCGATGAACTGCCCGATCCACGCAAGCTCGACGCCGTGCTGATTACCGGCGCGGCGGCCGGCGTCTATGACGGCCTCGACTGGATCGCGCCGCTGGAAGATTTCGTGCGCAGGGCTTACGCCAACAAGACGCCGATGGTCGGCATCTGCTTCGGCCATCAGCTGATCGCACAGGCGCTCGGCGGCACCGTGCGCAAGTCGGACAAGGGCTGGGGCATCGGCCGGCACGTCTATCGGGTGCTGCCGGAGAACGGCGTGGTCGACGGCGAGACGGTCGCCATTGCCTGCTCGCATCAGGACCAGGTGATCGAGCCACCCAACGACGCCCTCACGATCCTCTCGTCCGACTTCACCCCGCATGCCGGCCTGCTCTACGCCAACGGCACCACGCTGACCGTACAGCCGCATCCGGAGTTCGACGTCGAATTCGCGCAAGTCTGCTGCGATCTGCGCGACGGCAAGGCGCCCGATGACGTCGTCGCCACAGCGCGGCAATCACTGGCGGAGCCGATGGACAGCGCGAAGCTCGGCGGCGCGATCACGAGGTTCTTGGCGAGGCGCGCGAGCTCCTGAACTCGCCTCTTCCCTTCTCCCCCTGTGGGAGAAGGTGGCGCGAAGCGCCGGATGAGGGGTCTCGCTCCACAAGCGAGATGTTCACGAGCGGAGAGATACCCCTCACCCGCCTCGCCGCTCCGCAGCGAGCCACCCTCTCCCGCAAGGGGAGAGGGTGCAGCGTGCTCGCCGCACGATCTCGCGAACCTCAGAACGGGTCGGTCCCCAGTCCTGGCACATCGGCCGGCCGCGGTCCGGGCGCGGACCAGTGAAAGCGGCGATCCTTCTCCGCGATCATGATGTCGTTGATCGACGCTTCGCGCCGCCGCATCAGGCCGTGCTCGTCGAACTCCCACTGCTCGTTGCCGTAGGAACGATACCACTGGCCTTTGCCGTCGTGCCATTCGTACTGGAAGCGCACCGCGATGCGGTTGCCGTCGAACGCCCAGAGGTCCTTGATCAGACGGTAATCGTGCTCCTTCTCCCATTTGCGGGTGAGGAAGGCGACGATGGCCTCACGGCCCTGAAACACTTCCGAGCGATTGCGCCAGCGGCTGTCCTCGGTATAGGCCAGCGACACCTTCACCGGATCGCGCGAATTCCAGGCATCCTCGGCCAGGCGCGCCTTTTGCGCGGCAGTTTCTCTCGTGAAGGGTGGAAGCGGCGGGCGCGACATGGGGGGCCTCATCGATGGATTGAGGCCGCAATCTATCGCTGCATCTGACGGAGTCGATAGGCCATGACAGATCAGGCGATCACTTATCGGGCGATCACGAAATCAGATCGGCCTTCATCAAGGCGCGGATCGATTTCGGGATCGGCTGGGCGCGGCCGCCACTGATGAAGGCGACGCGGACCTCGGCCTTCACCAGCACATCCTCGCCACGCCGCACCTCCTGCGCCAGCATGATCGAGGCGCCCTTCACCGCGATCGGCCAGGTCACGACGTCGAGCACGTCGTCCATCCGCGCCGGCTTGAGGAAATCCAGATGCATCGAGCGCACCACGAAAGCGAAGCCGGCGCCTTCGGTCTCGACCTGATCGAACAGCGCCTGCTGCTCGGCGCCCATCAGCCTGAGATGATTGGTCCGGCCGCGCTCCATGTAGCGCAGGTAGTTGGCGTGATAGACGATCCCCGAGAAATCCGTATCCTCGTAATAGACGCGGACCTGCATGTGGTGGCGGCCGTCGCGGATGTCGCCGTCGAGATGGGCAGTCACGTCGCGAGCCTCTTCGCTTGTCGATCACCGGCCCGTTTTGCGCAAAAACGGCCGGGCGCGCAAGCGTGTTAGGACACAACCGGTGAGGTTCGCCCCAGCGTCACCTCGACGATCTCCGGCGGCACGCCGAAGCGGAGCGGCATGATGCTGCAGCCGAGGCCGCCGGAGATGATGACGTCGCATTTCAGCCTGATATGACCATAAGCGAGCCGGATGCCGTGCTGCGGCGGAACCGCCGGCGACCAGCCGAGCAGGCGGACCTGGCCGCCATGGGTGTGGCCGGACAATTGCAGCGCGACGCGCGCGGGCACGCGCGGCGCGATGTTGGGTTCATGGGCGAGCAGGATGATCGGCGCATCGTCCGTAACCTTGGCGAGCGTCGCGCTGAGATCGTCGGCGCCGAAGCGCACCATGGCGCGAAACCGGCGCGCCGGCAGGAAGGCGAGCTGATCACCGAGGCCGGCGAGCCAGAACGGGCGGCCGTCCTTGGTGAGACGCACCGCGTCGTTCTCGTAGACGGGAATGCCGGCCGCTTCCAGCGCACGATGCGCGACGGTCGGCCCCTGCCCGGCCCGCTGCACCGTCCTGTCGTCCCAATAATCGTGGTTGCCCATGACGGCATGGACGCCGAGCGGCGCCTTGAGGCCGGCCAGCACCCTGGCCCATTCGCTCGAGGGGATGATGCGCGTGACGTGGTGCAGGCCGGCGACGTAGTCGCCGAGCAGCACGATGAGGTCGGCGTTGAGCGCATTGGTGCGGTCGACGATGGCCTCGATCCGCTCCAGCGGCATCCAGGGATCGCAGGCATGGACGTCGGCGATGACCGCGATCTTGAGCGGAAGATCGGCCGGCCACTGCCGCGGCGTCGGATGATAGCGGGTGACGCGAAGCCGCAGCACCGGCTCGACGGCAACGCCATAGGCGGCAGTGGAGATGCCGAGAGCGGACAGGCCGCCGATGGAGCGGATGAGACGACGCCGTGTGATCATGGAGCACGTTTTTCCGATACAGCCTCTCGATGCGGTCCGATTGAAGCGGAATTGGGGTGCGTCCGTGCAGGCCGTCTGCATCCTCGTGCAGAGGCCTGCACAAACATCACCAGCGGCTTTCGCCGATCAGCGCATCCAGCCGCGCCTTCAATTCGTCGGGTGCCCGGTAATACCAGACACCGCCGAGCAGGTCGCGGAAACGTTCGTTGACACGCGCCTCGCGCTCGATGCGCTCGATCGTTGCGGCGTTGATCACGTCTTCGAGGGGCCCGGCGGCCAGCAGCGACAGCAGCACGGGATTGGCCTCGATCTTCAGGATTTCCAGGACCAGGTCGATCAACCCGTCGGGATCCTCCTCGCGCAAGTCGCGCTCGAAATCCATGATCGCAAACAGATTGTCGTCCTGGTCGCGATCGGACTTGGAATATTGCTCGATCCAGGCGCGGGCGAGCGCTGCGGTCGACATGCTGGCGCAATCGAGCGGCTCGCGCGGCGTGCGCTGGGCCAGATGGTCGGTCTGCCAGGCGTCGCAGTCGGCAAGCCCTGCCATGCGCGACAACAAAGGATCGTCGGGCGCGACATGCACGCCCCCGAGCAACCAGCGCAGCCGATCATGGTGCACCGCCTCATGCTCGATGCGCGCGATTACCGCCTCGCCATGCGCATGGAGCAGCGACAGCAGGAACTTGTCGTTGAGCTGCATCACCGTCGGCTTGTCGGCCTCGACCTCGAGCACCTCCAGCACGAGATCGAGCGCCTGTTGCGGCCGGCGGTGCGGCAGACGATCGAAATAGAGTTTTAGGGCCCAGACGCTGCCGGCCTGGTCGCGCCGGCTGACGCGCTGAAGCGCGCACCACATCGACGCCAGCTCGCTGATCGGCATCGGATCCAGGAACGCTTCGGTCTCGTCAGGCGTGCGCAGCTGCGGCGCGGCCGCGATGACCTCGAGCGGCCCAGTGTCGTCCGTCAGACCCATTCTTCCAACTCCGATCCGTATGCGTGCGCGGCGACGCCGTTCGCCGCGCTTCGGATTAGTGATGGGATTGAAGCGGTGGGTTCACCAGTTGCGGCAGTCAGTCGTCCTCGGACTGATCCGTGCCGAACAAGCCGAACTGGGCCGGGTCGCGATTGGGCTCGGCGAGCCCGAGATGGCGGAAGGCGTGCGACGTCAGCAGGCGGCCGCGCGGGGTGCGCTGGAGATAGCCGCACTGGATTAGATAGGGCTCGATGATGTCCTCGATCGCATCGCGCGGTTCCGACAGGGCTGCGGCCATGGTCTCGACGCCGACCGGGCCGCCGCCATAGTTCATCGCGATGGTCGTGAGATAGCGGCGGTCCATGGCGTCGAGTCCCGCGGCATCGACCTCGAGCGCGCTCAGCGCGTGATCGGCGATGTTGCGGTCGATCTTGTCGGCATCGGCCGCCGAGGCGAAATCGCGCACGCGGCGGAGCAGACGGCCCGCGATGCGCGGCGTGCCGCGGGCCCGGCGCGCGATCTCGTTGGCGCCATCAGCGCTCATGCCGACATTGAGCACGCGCGCCCCGCGGCTGACGATGCTCTCGAGCTCCTCGATCGTGTAGAAATTCAGCCGCACCGGAATACCGAAGCGGTCGCGCAAGGGATTGGTGAGCAGGCCCGCGCGCGTAGTGGCGCCGACGAGCGTGAATTTCGACAGCTCGATCTTCACCGAGCGCGCCGCCGGCCCCTCGCCGATGATGAGGTCGAGCTGAAAGTCCTCCATCGCGGGATAGAGCACTTCTTCCACCGCCGGGCTGAGGCGATGGATTTCGTCGATGAAGAGCACGTCGCGCTCTTCGAGATTGGTGAGGAGGGCGGCGAGATCGCCGGCCTTGGCGATGACGGGACCCGAGGTGGCGCGGAAGCCGACGCCGAGCTCCTTCGCCACAATCTGCGCCAGCGTGGTCTTGCCGAGACCGGGCGGCCCGACGAACAGCACGTGGTCCAGCGCCTCGCCGCGCTTGCGCGCCGCCTCGATGAAGATCGAGAGGTTCTTGCGCGCCTGCGCCTGGCCGACGAAATCGGACAGCGATTGCGGCCGCAGCGCGGTGTCGCCGACATCATCGCTGCGGCGCTCGGGCGAGACCATGCGGTTGGCCTTGGGGTCGCTCACTTCGCGAGCTCCTTCAGGCCAAGCCGAATCAGCTGGGCCGTTTCGGCATTCTCACCCGCACTGCGGGAGGCCGATGCAATCGCCGCGGCCGCCTGCGGCTGGCCATAGCCGAGATTGACCAGCGCGGAGATCGCGTCCGCCACGGGTCGCGGCGCGCGCTGGTCGTCGACTGCACCGGCGAGATGCACCACGGCCGGATCGACATTGGCAAAGGCCGGCGCCTTGTCCTTCAACTCGGTGACGATGCGCTCGGCGACCTTGGGGCCGACGCCGGGTGTGCGCGCCACCGCGGCCTTGTCGCGCAGCGCGATGGCATTGGCGAGATCGGCCGGCGACAGCGTGCCGAGCACGGCGAGCGCGACCTTGGCGCCGACGCCCTGCACGGTCTGGAGCAGGCGAAACCATTCGCGCTCCTGATCGGTGCGGAAGCCGAACAGCTTGATCTGGTCCTCGCGGACATAGGTCTCGATCGACAGCACGGCGGCTTCGCCCGGCGAGGGCAGATGCTGCAAGGTGCGCGAGGAGCAATGCACCTGATAGCCGACGCCGCCGACGTCGAGGATGACGAAATCCTCGCCGTAGGAATCGATCAGGCCCTTGAGCTTGCCGATCATATCCCCACCACCTTCAGCCTGAGCGCGGTGCTCTGGCGGTGATGGGCGTGGGTGATGGCGATGGCGAGCGCGTCGGCGGCGTCCGCGGTCGGCGGCTCGGCTTTCGGCAGCAATATCTTCAGCATCATCGCGATCTGGTGCTTGTCGGCATGACCGGCGCCAACCACGGTCTTCTTGACCTGGTTGGGCGCATATTCAGCGACGCTGATGCCGAACATAGCCGGCGCCAGCATGGCGACGCCGCGGGCCTGGCCCAGCTTCAGCGTCGCAACCCCGTCCTTGTTGATGAAGGTCTGCTCGACCGCGGCTTCCATCGGCTTGTGATCCGACAGCACGGCCGCGAGCCCTTCATGGATGCCGAGCAGCCGGCTCGACAGCGGCAGATCATCCGGCGGTTCCACCGAACCGCAGGCAACGTAGATCAGGCGATTGCCGTCGGCCTCGATCACGCCCCAGCCGGTGCGGCGCAGGCCGGGGTCGATGCCGATGATGCGAACGGGTTGGCGAATCGGGGGTGCGGTCATGGGCCAGTGATAGCTGCTGGCCCATGATAGCGAAACAGAAACAGAACAGAAGTCCCCGGGGAAAGGTGCTCTCGTGCCCCGGGCGCAGCGCGGCACGCAGTGCGGCGCTGCTGAACCGGGGGCCATGTTGCCCCTGGTACGCGAGGAGCGATGGGTCCGGCTCTGCGCCGCGTCCGGGACACGAGAAACGACTCAGCCGCCCATCTTCGCGACCAGAGCGTCCGATATCTCGAAATTGGCGTAGACCTGCTGCACGTCGTCGTGCTCGTTGAGCAGGTCCATCAGCTTCAGGAGCTTCTCGCCGGTCTCGTCATCGACCGCGACCGTGTTCTGCGGCTTCCAGATCAGCGCCGCCTTGCGCGGCTCGCCGAACTTGGCTTCCAGCGCCTTGGCAACGTCGCGATAGCCTTCGGTGGAGGCGTAGATCTCGTGGCCGCCCTCACCGGACACGACATCGTCGGCGCCGGCCTCGATCGCCGCATCCAGCACCGCGTCGTCGGAGGCGACGCTGCGGTCGTATTCGATGATGCCGGTGCGGTCGAACATGAAGGAGACCGAGCCGGTCTCGCCCAGATTGCCGCCGGACTTGGTGAAGAAGGAGCGGATGTCGGAAGCGGCGCGGTTGCGGTTGTCGGTCAGCGCCTCGACGATGACGGCGACGCCACCGGGGCCGTAGCCCTCGTAGCGGATTTCGTCATAGTTCTCGCCGTCGCTGCCGAGCGCCTTCTTGATGGCGCGCTCGATATTGTCCTTCGGCATGTTCTCCTGGCGCGCGGCGATCACGGCGGCGCGCAGGCGCGGGTTCATGGCGGGGTCGGGGGTGCCGAGCTTGGCCGCGACGGTGATTTCCCGCGCCAGCTTGCCGAACAGCTTCGACTTCTGCGCATCCTGCCGCCCCTTGCGGTGCATGATGTTCTTGAATTGGGAATGTCCGGCCATGCGTGGTCTCTTGAATGGTCTTTGGAAGCGTTCGCCGATGGGGTGGGAAGCGCGGCCTTATAGGCCGCCAACCCACCGGAATCAAAGGGCTCTCGTTGCCTTAAGGTAGCACCGTAGAGGTAGCCGCCGTAATGACCCGTGCCTAGAGGTCGGGCATCGTTAACCCTGATTTCATTCCGGTCTGCGAAAATAGCGTCCGCCCGTTCCCCGACAAGAGAGACGTGATGGCGTTCGGACTATTTCGGAAGCGCCTGCCGGATATGACGCCTGCGGCAGCCCCCCAGGCTGCGCTGCCGGTGGCCAATTCCGAGCCCGCCCCGGCCGCCGAAGGCGATTCCGCCAGGGAAATCCTGGAATTGCTGGAACTCGAGCTCGGAGCGATGATTCGCCAGCTCGAGCGCGCCGCCAATTCCGTGGCCGGCGGCGCCGAGGCGACCGCCACCACGCTGGCCGCGATTCGCGACCGCACCGACGCCCTGACCGGCCGGACCAATGCCGCGCAATCGACCGCATCCACCTTCGCCCAAGCCGCCGACAAATTCACCCAGTCCGCCCACGGAATCGGAGCGCAGGTCCGCGAAGCCGGCAAGCTGGCCGACGAGGCCAGCGCCGCCGCCCAGGAAGCGCGCGCCAATGTCGACCGCCTGCGCGAATCCTCCGCCGCGATCGGCAATGTCGTCAACCTGATCGCCCAGATCGCGCGGCAGACGACGCTGCTCGCGCTCAACTCGACCATCGAGGCCGCGCGGGCCGGCGCCGCAGGCAAGGGCTTTGCGGTCGTCGCGACCGAGGTCAAGGCCCTCGCAGTGCAGACGCAAGGCGCGACGGAAGAGATCACCAGGAAGATCGACGCGCTCCAGCGCGACGCCGCCGGCTCCGCGGATGCGGTGCATCGCATCTCGCAGGCGATCGAAGCGATCCGACCGGTGTTCGAGACCGTCAACGGCGCCGTCGCCGAGCAAAACGTCACCACCAGCGAAGTTTCCGGCAATGCCGCGAGCGCCTCGGAGTTCATCGTCTCGGTCGGCGAGAGCGCCGCCGAGATCGACGCCGCGACCAAGGCGGCCGAGACCCATGGCGAGAACGTTGCCAGTGCCGGCAAGGCCGTCACCACCTTCGCGCAGAAGCTGAAATCGCGCTGCGCCGTGCTGCTCCGCCAGAGTGAGCACGACGACCGGCGCAAGACCGAGCGCCTGCCCTGCCATCTCAAGCTCGAAACCGCGCGCGGCGTGCTGCCGGTCTATGAAATCTCCATGGACGGCGTGCTGATTGGCGGTGCCGATGCCGGCCGGCTCGCATCACAATCAATGATCGAAGGCACGCTCGAAGCGGTCGGCGCCTGCCGCCTGCGCGTGGTCGAGCAATCCAAGGCCGGGGCCCGCGCGCAATTCGTCAGCCCCGACGCCGAGCTCCGCGAGAAGATCGAAGACAGGCTCTGGTCGATCCATGAGGAGAACACGGAGTTCGTGACCCGTGCCATGGAAGCGGGCAACGCGCTGACCAGGATATTCGAACAGGCGGTCGCGCGCCGCGAGATCGGGATCGACGACCTCTTCGATGTCGACTACGTGGAGATTGCCGGGACCAATCCGCAGCAATACCGCACGAGATATCTGGACTGGGCCGACCGCGCGCTGCCGCCCTTCCAGGAGGCGTTTTTGGCAAAGGACCAGCGCATGGCATTCTGCGCCATGGTCGACCGCAACGGCTTCCTGCCGGTGCACAACAAGATCTATTCGCATCCGCAGCGGCCGGGCGATGCCGCCTGGAACACGGCCAACAGCCGCAACCGGCGGATATTCAACGATCCGGCGGGGTTGGCGGCCGCGCGCAACCTGCGCTCGTACCTCGTCCAGAGCTATGCGCGGGACATGGGCAACGGAAACACCGTGAGGATGCGGGAGATCGACGTCCCGATCCGCGTGCAGGGCCGGCACTGGGGCGGATTCCGCACCGCTTACAAGCTCTAGGGCGCGATCCGGCAAGTCGTGCAGCGTCTCTCGGCAAGTCCAAATCAAAGAAACAAGGCGAACTGCTCCCTCGTGCACGCTCAGGCAAGACCGCGGCGACGAATCATCCCTTAGAGTCGGGATTGGAATGGGAATGCCGCGGTGGGCCGGCGAACGGCTCTGACTGGAGGATTCATCGAACATGTCCGTCGCACAACTTGCCGTCATGGACACCGGCTCCAACCGGACGCTGGCCGAACGGCTGATCGACCAGCTCGCCGATCGCATCGGCGGCCTCGGCGTGGAACTCGCCGATATCGCCGGCAATGTCCAGGAAGTCGCAAGCCGCGTCGCGAACCAGTCGGAACGGTTCCACCATCTTCAGAAGACGGCCGAGACGATGGTCACGGCCAATCACGACATCGCCAATGCATCGCAGGCAGTGCAAACGACCGCGTCCGCCGCTGTCGGCGAAATCGCGCAGTCGCGCAGCGCGGTCGACACCGCGGTGAGCCACATCTCCGAGCTCGTCGCCGCCGTGGAACGCATCGAGGCGCGCCTGAGCGCGGTCGGCTCGGCGCTGGCGCAGGTGGCCAAGGTGTCCGGCTCGATCGAGGCGATCGCCAAACAGACCAATTTGCTGGCGCTGAACGCGACGATCGAGGCGGCGCGGGCCGGCAATGCCGGCCGCGGCTTCGCGGTGGTCGCCAGCGAAGTAAAGAACCTCGCGGAAGCCACCCGCCAGGCAACGCATCAGATCTCCGACACCGTGCGCGATCTCGACGGCCAGATCGAAGGCCTGATCGGCGAGAGCAGCGACGCCTCGCAGCGCGCCAAGACCGCGGGCGAAGGCGCCCAGCAGATCTCGGGCATCATCTCGCGGGTCCAGCAGGGTTTCGCGTCGGTCGAGGCGGAGATCGACAGCGTCACGCGCGCGGCGACCTCCAATCTCGGACATTGCGACACCGTCATCAACGAGCTCAACGAGCTTGCCAAGGGCGTCGACCTGTCCTCGCGCGATCTCAAGAGCGCCGATCAGCGCGTGACGAAGCTGCTCGACACCTCCGAAGGCCTGATCGCGCTGATCGCCGACAGCGGCGTGGAGACGTCGGACGCGCCGCTGATCCGCGTCGTCGTCGAGACCGCCAAGCGGATCTCGGCGGAGTTCGAAGCCGCCATCGATCGCGGCGACGTCACGCTCGACCAGCTCATGGACGAGACATACCGCGACATTCCCGGCACCGATCCAAAGCAATATCTCACCAACTACGTCGATTTCACCGACCGCGTGCTGCCCGCGATTCAGGACCCGATCCAGAAATCCGATCCCCGCATCGTGTTCTGCGTCGCCTGGGCCAAGGGCGGCTACCTGCCGACGCACAACCCCAATTATCGCCTGCCGCAGGGCAAGGACCCGGTCTGGAACAACGCCAATTGCCGCAACCGCCGCCTGTTCACCGATCGCGCGGTGAAGAAGGTCGCGGCCAACACCAAGCCGTTCCTGCTGCAGACCTACCGCCGCGACATGGGCGGCGGGCAGTTCGTGCTGATGAAGGATCTGTCTTCGCCGATCATGGTCCGCGGCAGGCACTGGGGCGCCTTCCGGATGGGCTTTCGCCAGAGCTGACGGCCCTCCGGCATCCCTGAAACAAAAAGTGCGAAAACAACCCCATGCACAGTAGCCGGGGCATGCGGAATCAATGACCTGGGCGCATGCATGATCAAGCGCCGACGCGCGATGCAGTCAGCCCGGGCCGCGGATGACCTCTCCCGGCAAGAGAGGTGATCCGGGTGCCAGGCGCGGATCGCCGCGTTCTACGGTTGACCCGTCGGGCAAAACAGGGGCATATTGCCAATATTCCGAAATCGCGGCGCTGCCCTTCCGACCTCCCCAGGCCGGACAATAGGCCGTGCCATCGACGGACGCCTTGGCTCTTGCGTCGCAGAGCCGGCGCAGCGCCTTTGCGACCGATCCCTGCGGCGCGCGACCGCCGCCGATTTTTTTCTAATCGCACGCATTTCGTCATCGCACGGCTTTGCCGATTCACACGATCATCTGCGGATGTCGAGGGCGCGCGCGATGAAAAAACGTCAAAAAATGACGCTTATCATATCAATTAGCCCGGAATCGCTGCAGCGATCGCCGCACAAATTCGTGAACGTCATGGCCTGACGCGTTGGCAGCGCAAATATGCATCGCCCGATTTATCGACGCTTCATCGTTTCGCATCGGTATGATTATTGTCGCGCGCGAATTCGCCGACTAGATCGCCGCAAGCGATCCGGCGAGCAGAGGGGATGCATATGGCGACTGTTCTCACCATCAACGGCGAAACCAAATCGTTCGACGCGCCACCCGACATGCCGCTGCTGTGGGTGCTGCGCGACATCCTCGGCATGACCGGCACCAAGTTCGGCTGCGGCATCGCGCAATGCGGCGCGTGCACGGTGCATGTCGACGGCAAGGCGGTGCGCTCCTGCGTGCTGCCGGTGAGCGCGGTCGCGAATCGCACTGTGACCACCATCGAGCATGTCGGCAGCACGCCGGCCGGCGCAAAGGTGCAAAAGGCCTGGCTGGAGGCCGAAGTGATCCAGTGCGGCTATTGCCAGTCCGGGCAGATCATGTCGGCCGCAGCGCTGCTGGCCGCAACGCCGCACCCTGACGATGCCGACATCGACGCTGCGATGGCCGGCAACATCTGCCGCTGCGGCACCTATGTGCGAATCCGTGAGGCCATCAAGCAGGCCGCCAACGGCCGTCAGTCGTGAGGCCTGCCATGAACGCACATCACAGCGTCTCCCGCCGCACGCTTCTGACCGGCGGCCTCGCCACCGGCTTCGTGCTGGCCTTCCACCTGCCGCTGCGCGCCGCCGTCAACGAGCCGGTGCAGCCGCGCGACATCACCGAGGGCAAGTTCGCGCCCAATGCCTTCATCCGCATCGACGAGGCCGGCCGCACCGTCCTGATCATGCCGCAGGTCGAGATGGGCCAGGGCACCTACACCTCGATCTCCGCCGTGCTCGCCGAAGAGCTGGATGCCGACTGGAGCAAGGTCGAGGTTGAGCATGCGCCGCCGAACGACAAGCTCTATGGCAATCCCACCTTCGGCCTGCAGGTCACCGGCAACTCCAACTCGATCCGCGCCTGGTGGACGCCGCTGCGCCAGGCCGGCGCCACCGCGCGCACCATGCTGGTGCAGGCCGCAGCAAGCCAATGGGGCGTCGAGCCCGCAAGCTGCACGGCGTCGAAGGGCGAGGTCGCGCATGCCGCCAGCGGCCGCAAGCTCACTTACGGCGCACTGGCGCTGGCCGCGCAAGGCCAGACGCCGCCGAAGGACGTCGCCGTCAAGGATCCCAAGGATTTCGTCCTCATCGGCCAGTCCCTGAAGCGGCTCGACACACCCGACAAGGTCAACGGCAAGGCCGTCTACGGCATCGACGCGATCCTGCCCGACATGAAGTTCGCCACCGTCGCCGCCTGCCCCGTGTTCGGCGGCAAGGTCGGCAAGGTCGACGACAGCGCCGCGGTGAAGCTGCCGGGCGTGCGCAAGGTCGTCGTGCTCGAAGACATGGTCGCGGTGATCGGCGACCACATGTGGGCGGCGAAGAAAGGCCTCGAAGCGCTCAAGATCGAGTGGAACGAGGGACCGAACGCTGCGATCACCACCAAGGACATCTGGGAAGACCTGCGCAAGGCCAGCCAGAAGGACGGCGCGGTCGCGAAGTCCGACGGCGACATTGCGAAGGCGCTTGCGAGCGGCGACAGGTTCGAGGCGGCCTATGAGCTGCCGTTCCTGGCGCACGCCTCGATGGAGCCGATCAACGCCACCGTTCACGTGAAGCCGGATTCCTGCGAGATCTGGACCGGGACGCAGATCATGACGCGCGTGCAGTCGGAGGCGGCGAAGGCGGCGGGGCTTCCGATCGACAAGGTCATCGTCAACAACCATCTGCTCGGCGGCGGTTTCGGCCGCAAGCTCGAGCCCGACATGGTCGTGGCGGCGGTGAAGATCGCCAAGACGGTCGACTATCCCGTCAAGGTGGTGTGGACGCGCGAGGAGGACATCCAGCACGACGTCTATCGCCCGGTCTATCGCGACCAGATCACGGCGTCGCTGGTCGACGGCAAGGTCGCGGGCTGGAAGTACAAGGTCGCGGGCTCCGCGGTGCTGGCGCGCTGGCTGCCGCCGGCGTTCCAGAAGGGCATCGACATCGATGCGGTCGACGCTGCGGTCGATGCGCCCTACGACTTCGCCAATTTCCACGTCGAATATGTCCGCGCCGAGCCGCTGTCGGTGCCGACGGGCTTCTGGCGCGGCGTCGGCCCGAACAACAACGTGTTCGCGGTCGAATGCGCGATGGACGAGCTTGCGCGCAAGGCCGGCAAGGATCCGGTCGACTTCCGGCGCTCCATGCTCACGAAAAATCCGCGCATGCTCGCGGTGCTGAACCAGGTCGCGGAGAAATCCGGCTGGAGCCAACCGCTGCCACCGCGCGTCGGCCGCGGCGTCTGCGTGCAGCCGTCATTCGCAAGCTTCATCGCAACCGTGGTCGAGGCCGAGATCGACGATGTCGGCGAGATCGCGCTCCGCCGCATCACGTCCGTGGTCGACACCGGCATCGCGGTCAATCCCGACACCGTCAAGGCGCAGATCGAGGGCGGGCTGATCTTCGGCCTCACGGCCGCGCTCTATGGCGAGATCACGATCGACAAGGGCCGCGTGCAGCAGTCGAACTTCCACGACTACCGCATGATGCGCATCAACGAGACGCCAAAGATCGAGGTGATCGTGGTGAGGAGCGGCGAGGCGCCCGGCGGCATCGGCGAAGCCGGCGTCAATGCCGGACCGCCGGCGCTGCGCAACGCGATCTATGCCGCAACCGGCGTGGCGTTGCGACGCCTGCCGATCGATCGAAGACTGCTGGCTGTGGGGAAGAAGGCATGAGCGGCAAGATGCGTATTCTCGCGAGCCTCATCGTGATCGCGGTCGTTGCGATCGGGGCCGGCGTCTTCGTCATCCGCGGGCCCGGCCCGCTCGACTTCGCCGGCGGTACCAAGGTGGCGCTGGCCGACTATCGCGCCGGCAAGCCGACCGGCGCCCCGGCGAAGCTGGAGAAGGCGAGCCTGGTCGAACGCGGCGAGTACCTCGCCAAGGCCGCCGACTGCATGGTCTGCCACACCAAGCCCGGCGAGAAGGAATATTCCGGCGGGCTCGGCTTCAAGCTGCCGTTCGGCACGCTCTATTCGACCAACATCACGCCGGACAAGGACACCGGCATCGGCAATTACAGCGACCGGGATTTCCTGAACGCGGTCCAGCACGGCAAGCGTCGCGACGGTGCGCGGCTGTATCCGGCGATGCCGTACACGTCCTACACCTTCATGACCGATGAAGACGTGCTGGCGGTGAAGGCCTATCTGTTCAGCCTGCCGGCGGTGCGCGCGAAGCCTCCGGACAACACGCTGTCGTTCCCGTTCAACCAGCGCTGGGCAATGATGTTCTGGTCGGCCGTGTTCAATCCGGACACGCGCTTTGCGCCTGACACGTCGAAGAGCCCGGAGTGGAACAGAGGCGCGTATCTCGCGGAGGCGCTCGCGCATTGCGGCGAGTGCCACACGCCGCGCAATCTCGGCTTTGCGCTGGACAATCGCAGGAAGTTCGCCGGCGCGATCACGGCGGGCTGGCGCGCCTTCAACATCTCCTCGGACAAGGCGACGGGCCTTGGCAATTGGCGCGACGAGGACCTGATCTCGTACCTGTCGCTCGGCCATGCGCCGGGCCATGGCTCGGCCTCGGGCCCGATGGGCGAAGCCGTCGACAACAGCTTTAGCCATTTCGCCCCCGAGGACATCCGCGCCATCGTCGCCTATCTGCGCAGCGTGCCGCCGCAGCCTTCGCCCGATTTGCCGGCCACCACGGCCCCCGTGGCGCCGGCCTCGCACCGCGACGGCATCACGGCCGATGCCCGCGGCAAGCAGGTCTTCGTCAGCGCCTGCGCCAGCTGTCACGGCTGGAGCGGCGACAGCCCGGTCTCGCCGATGGCGACGCTGACCGGCACCTGGGCCGTCAACGACCCCGCCGCCACCAACGTCGCGCAGATCGTGATCTCCGGCACCAAGCGCCACACGCCGGACGGCGCGCTGTCGATGCCGGCGTTCGGCAACGCCTACACCGACGACGAGATCGCGGCGGTGGCGAACTACGTGACGGCGCGGTTCGGCACCAAAGGCTCGAAGCTGACGGCAAAGGACGTGGCGGAACTGCGGGAGCAGACGGCGGAGTAGGTCTCCGCAGCGTTGTTGACGGCGAGAGATCGACGCGTGATCGCGCATCAATCCCCGCTGTCGTCCCGGACAAGCGAAGCGCAGATCCGGGACCCATACGCCGCAGCAATAGTTTTGCGAAGACTCGGGGTGACCGGCGTCGCGTAGTAACTATTCCCTGGGGTTATGGGTCCCGGCCTTCGCCGGGACGACACCGAGGGGGTGGCGCCGCTTTCGCGCCCAACCAAAACATCGGCGCGAGCGCTTCGTTCGCGCGCGCCGATGCACTCTGATCATGTAATCGCGATCGGGCAGCCATTGCTTCCCGTAGCCCCCTTGATCGGGGACGGGGTGAAGGAATAGACGAACTGGTACTTCTTGTCGGCGATCAGCTCGTCGAAGATCAGGTTCTCGTGGTTGTGGATGCCGTGCTTGGTCTGCAGCTCGGCATGGACCACGAAGGCGAGAGTCTTGTCGGGATTGGGCACCACCTCGACCGCCCAGTTGTCCGCGCCGGTGAGCGCGAGATCCTTCTCGATGATCCATTTCGCCGCGTCGAGGCCGATGCCCGGCTCGCCGCTGTTGAAACGATCATTGTTCTTCATCCAGAGCGAGCCCCAGCCGGTGTGGAACATGATCGCGTCGCCAGGCTTGATGTCGCTCTCGGGGATGTTCTGCTTTGCCAGCGCCGCCTTGATGTCGGCCGAGGTGATCTCCTGGCCGGCGTCCATCATGCCACCCTTGAGAGCGACCATGTCGATCAGATGGGCGCGCGTGAACAGCGGCTTGAGCTTCTCGACGCCAAGCTTCTTGAGCCCGTAGGCGTCGCTGATCTCGGCGGCTGTGAAGCCATTGTAGAACCGCATCTCGCTCTTGTCGCCGTCCTTGCCCATCTGGATGCCGATATGGCCAAGACCGTCGAACTGCGTGCCGGTCTGGGCGATCTCGGTGGCGAGAAATTCGTCGTGATACACGAGCTTGTTGTCGCCGAACGGGCCGCCGGTCGGGCCGCCGGGGATGCGCAGTGCGAATACACGCGCCCCGAACAGCGGCATGCCCTGCTCATAGACGCGCCCGATCTTGTAGATCTTGCCGTCCTTGATCCATTTCGCCGCGTCGAGGACCTTCGCCGGATTGATGTGGTTGGATGCGCCGGCCTCGTCATCCTTGCCCCATTTCGAGGGCCACCATGGCTTGTCGACATTCTTGGGCATCGAGGTGGAAGTCTGCGCCTGGGCTTGGGTGATCGGCGCCAGCGAAAACTTGCCATGCATCGAGCCCGCGAGCGCCGCGCCGGCGACGCCGGCGATGCCCGCGGTGCGGAGCAAGGTCCGGCGGTCGGTCGTGGCGCCGCTGCCGTCTTGATCTACGTTATTGATCTCACTAGACATTGCACCCTCCCAGGTTGTGGTCCGGAAAAAATCCGGGACTCTAAAATTGTTTCCGTCACCCTCCTCCTCCGCTAGGTTGTTGTCCAGCGACGACCGTTGGTGCGAGAGCTTCCGATGAGCCTGTTTGAAAGCGACAAATCCGCGCAGCGACTTCCGGTCTCGCTGATCACCGGCTTTCTCGGCAGCGGCAAGACGACATTGCTCAATCGCCTGCTGCGCCACGACGGCATGAAGGACAGCGCCGTTATCATCAACGAGTACGGAGAGGTCAGTCTCGATCATCTCCTGGTCGAGCGCGTCGATGGCGAGGTCGCCGTGCTCGCCAGCGGATGCATCTGCTGCACTATCCGCAGCGATCTCGAGGAGACGCTACGAAGCCTATTGGTGAAGCGAGACCGCGGCGAGATTCCGCCGTTCCGCCGTATCCTGGTCGAGACCACCGGTCTCGCCGACCCCGCGCCGATCGTGCAGCTCTTGCTCAACAATCCTCTCGTTTCGCATTTCCTGCGGCTCGACACGGTCGTCACCACGGTCGATGCGGTCAACGCGCCGCATCAGCTCGACCGGCAATACGAGGCGGTGAAACAGGTGGCATTGGCCGACCGGCTGTTGATCACCAAAAGCGATCTGGTCGAGGACATCGCGGCACTGGAGCTGCGCCTGCGGCGGCTCAATCCAGGCGCCAGGATCGAGAGCGTCAGTCACGGCGAGATCGATCCCGCGCAACTATTCGGCGCCGGGCTGATCGATCCCGAGCTGAAAAGGATAGACGTTGAGCGCTGGCTCAACGAGCGGGCCTTCGCGGAACCACATGCGGACGCCGGTCATTCGCATCACGATCATCACGCACACCATGACCATGGCCATCATGATCACGATGCGTCGATCGCCAGCTTCATGCTGGCGTTCGACGAGCCGCTCGACTGGATGGCCGTGACGCACTGGCTTGCGCATCTGCGCAATGCGCGCGGAGAGGACCTGCTGCGGGTGAAGGGAATTCTCAATCTCCGTGGTGAGCCGACGCCGATCGTGATCCACGGCGTGCACCACGTCTTCCATCCGCCGGTCGCGCTTGGCAGCTGGCCCGACAGCGATCGCCGCTCGCGCATCGTGTTCATCACACGCGGCATCGCGCGTGCGGAGGTCCTCGAGCTCTGGCAAGCGGTCCGCGCGGCCGCCTAGCTTTACGTCAACTCAACCAGAACTTCGGCGTTGCCGGCTCCAGCCGGCCGCCGACGCGCACCGGTGCGATGCGGAGCGCAAGGCCCGTCGTGTCGTCCGTCTCCACGGCGACGGCGCTCAGCGTCGCGGTGCCGGCGGCCGGCTCGAACCGCGCCGACGGAATTCCCGAGGTGAACCTCCGCAGCGGCTCTTCCTTCTGCATGCCGATGATGGAATCGTAATCGCCGGTCATGCCGGCATCCGTCATGTAGGCGGTGCCGCCCGACAGGATCTGGTGGTCGGCGGTCGGCACATGCGTATGCGTGCCGACGACGAGGCTGGCGCGGCCGTCGCAGAAGAAGCCGATGCCCTGCTTCTCGCTGGTCGCCTCGCAATGGAAATCGACGACGACGGCATCGGCGGCGACGCCGAGCGGACAGGCGCCGAGCTCACGCTCCAGCGCCGCGAAAGGATCGTCGAACGGGGTCATGAAGACGCGGCCCAGCGCGTTGACGACGAGGGCATGCTTGCCGTTCTTGGTCTCGACCAGCGCGGCGCCGCGGCCGGGCGTGCCGCGCGGATAGTTCGCCGGACGCACCAGGCGCTCGGCACGCTCGATGAACACCAACGCCTCGCGCTGGTCCCAGGAATGATTGCCGAGCGTCACCGCATCGGCGCCGGCGTCCAGGAATTCCTGGTAGATCGCTTCCGTGATGCCGAAGCCGCCGGCGGAATTCTCGCCGTTGACGACGACCAGATCGAGCGACCAGTCCTTGACCATGCCGGGCAGATGGTCGGCAATGGCGGTGCGTCCCGCACGCCCGACGACGTCACCCACGAAGAGAATGCGCAACTTCAGAACTCCGGAAATCGAATACGTCCGATTCCGTTAGCACATAATCCAGCGCGACGTCGTGCGATAGTGCCGGAACCGCATCGATCTCCTGCGCCGCAAAAGCAAGGCCGATGCCGACGATTTGCTTGGTCTTGCGCAAATGCGCGAAGGTGAAATCGTAATGCCCCGCACCATAGCCGATGCGATGGCCG
Source organism: Bradyrhizobium sp. 1(2017) (assembly GCF_011602485.2). Classification (NCBI taxonomy): domain Bacteria; kingdom Pseudomonadati; phylum Pseudomonadota; class Alphaproteobacteria; order Hyphomicrobiales; family Nitrobacteraceae; genus Bradyrhizobium; species Bradyrhizobium sp. 1(2017). The sequence goes on from NZ_CP050022.2 coordinate 7,059,527, forward strand.
AGGCGGTCGAAGGCGGCGAGCGGCGTCAGCATGATGTCGGGAATGACTTCGGCGGCCGCCGGAGACGGCTCGGGAATGCCGAGCGGGCCGAGCATCAGGCGATCGTTCGGATGAAACAGACGGAAGATCAGCGACTGGCCGCGCGCCGTGACACAAGGCAGCGCCAGCCTCGCGCCTTCCTCGGCGAGCTTCTTCAGGAGCGGCATCGGATCGATCTCGCTGCGGATCGGCGAATAGCCGGAGACGATGCTGCCGGGCAGCAGCTTGAACGGCAGCCCGCGCTTGGCGAGCTTCGCAGCGGCGGTGGTGCGCTTCTTCTCGCTCAGCGCGTCGCGCTTGGCGAGGGCCTTGGCGCGGAGTTCGGCTTTGGAGTTGGACATGCGCTTTGGTCCCCCACGTCATCACCCGCGAAGGCGGGTGATCCAGTATTCCAGAGGCGGTGGTGATTCACACAAAAGCCGCGGCCTACTGGATGCCCCGGTCGAGCCGGGGCATGACACCTACTGAAATAGCCGCAGTCGTTTCGACAGGCACGAACCAAAAACGAAAACAGTGCGAAGCCGCGTACGCCGTTGAAGCACTCGATCCCGGAGTTCCCTACGAAAGTAGGTGGGCACCATATGTCCGGGCCCACGGGCCCGGCCAGGGACAGTTCCCTAAAGGATCGATAAGGCCCCGGGGATATATGGCTCCTGACGCACGTCGCAGCCTCGCTCGCGCAATGTAACAACGATACTGACGAATCGCCAGCCCGGCGAAGAGTTGCTACTCACCTGTCCCGCTTGCGGGAGAAGGCGGCGCGAAGCGCCGGGTGAGGGCTCTCTCCTCTAGGGGGATTGTCCCGTTGCGGAGACACCCTCTCCCCAGCCCTCCCCCGCAAGCGGGGGAGGGAGCGCACTGGCCGCGTGGCCGCACAGCGCGCCTCAGCCGATCGCGATCCCGTTGCCGACGGTGCGGTTCAGGACCTGGGTCGATTTCTCGATGCGTTCGGCGGCGGCGTTCAGCGCGTTGACCACGGCGGTCTGCGTCATCCGGGCGCGCTCGACGGCGGCGTTGCGGAAATCCCGCAATTCGGTCAGCTCCTGCTCCAGGGTACGGACACGGTTGCTGGTGTCGACCAATTCGTCGCAGACGGTCAGCGCCGCCATCACCGTGAGGCGCGCATCGCCGATCTCGCCGAATTTTCCGCGCAGCGACTGGATGCGCGTCTCCAGGGTTTCGGCGAGCTTGAGCAGCCGCACCTCCTGGCCCTCCTCGCAGGCCATCCGGTATTGCCGGCCGTTGATGGTGACGTTGATGTGGCTCATCCGTCCTCTCCGGTATCGAGCACCGAGCGTATCGTGACGATTGCGGAATCCAGCCGGTCGGAGATCTCGCGATTGGTGCGCTCGAGCTTGCGCGCCTTCACCAGCGCGCCGTCCAACTCGTCGGCAAGCCGCGAGCGATCCGCGCCGAGCGCCTGAATCCGTGCCGCGAGCTCGTTCTCGTCGCGATCGGCATCGCGCCGCCGCTCCACCGCGCTTTCAAGCGCGTCGAGCGCCGCCGTGAGCCTGCGGGTCGCAATCTCGATCTCGACGGCGGATGACTCCGTCATGGCAGAGCTGTTGGACACGCGATCGTTCATGCAGTCAGCGGCGGAACCTTTGGCCTTTGCCCAGTGGCCTCATTCCTGGGGCTTGCCGTCCGGCAAAAGACTCGGTTCGGCAAGCGGTTAGAAGCAGAAATTTACGTGGCAAGCTAGCCGAGCGCAACGCCGCTGCGAAACTATGCACCGATCAATCGGCAGCAGGCCGTCTCGGAGCCTCAATTCCTGCGGGGTGCGGTCCCGGCGAAAACGATCTCCACACAGGCAACTTTTACGGTCAAACCGGCGTTTGATTGCCTTGGACTCCCGGAACCGAGGTGCTATCCCAGCCCCGACCTTCAGTGGCCGCCAGGCTCCTCCCGCGCGGGCGTGCATCGCCTCAAGCGCCTCATTTCAGACGGATTTCAGACATGACGCAGGTCGACCACACCCGTATGGCCAACGCGATCCGCGGCCTTTCGATGGACGCCGTCGAGAAGGCCAAGTCGGGCCATCCCGGCCTGCCGATGGGCGCCGCCGACATCGCCACGGTGCTGTTCACGCAATTCCTGAAATTCGATGCCGCCGCGCCCGCCTGGCCGGATCGCGACCGCTTCGTGCTCTCGGCCGGCCACGGCTCGATGCTGCTCTACTCGCTGCTGTACCTGACCGGCAATTCCGAAATGACGCTGGATCAGATCAAGCAGTTCCGCCAGGTCGACTCGCTCACCCCCGGCCACCCCGAGAATTTCCGCACCAAGGGCATCGAGACCACCACCGGCCCGCTCGGCCAGGGCATCTCGACTGCGGTCGGCATGGCGCTCGCCGAGAAGATGCTGGCCGCCGAATTCGGCAAGAAGATCGTCGACCACCACACCTATGTGCTCGCCTCCGACGGCGACCTGATGGAGGGCGTGTCGCAGGAAGCGATCGCGATGGCCGGGCACTGGAAGCTCAACAAGCTGATCGTGCTCTACGACGACAACGGCATCTCGATCGACGGCCCGACCTCGCTCGCCGATTCCGTCGACCAGGTGAAGCGCTTCAAGTCCGCGGGCTGGGCCGCCGAGAAGATCGACGGCCAGGACCAGGCTGCGATCGCCGACGCCATCACGCGCGCGAAGAAATCGAACAAGCCGACGCTGATCGCCTGCCGCACCACCATCGGCTTCGGCGCGCCGCACAAGGCCGGCACCTCGAAGGTGCATGGCGAGGCGCTCGGCGCCGAGGAGCTCAAGGCCGCCAAGGAAAATCTGGGCATCTCGCTCGAGCCGTTCGCGGTCGCCGAGGACGTGCTGAAGGCGTGGCGTGAAGCAGGCAGCCGCGGCGCATCGGCGCGGCAGGAATGGGAAGGACGGCTCGGTGAACTCGGCAGCCGCAAGCGCGCCGAGTTCGAGCGCCGCCTGCGCCATGAGCGTCCGGCCTCGCTGGCAAAGGCGCTGCGGGCGCACAAGAAGGAGCTGCTGGAGAAGCCGCTGACGGCGGCGACCCGCAAATCATCGGAAGCGGCGATCGAGGCGATTGCGGCCGCGATGCCGATGGAGTTCCTGGCCGGCTCCGCCGACCTCACCGGCTCCAACAACAACAAGGCGAAGTCGGCGACCGCGTTCTCGGCCAAGACGCCGAAGGGCCGCTTCATCCATTACGGCATCCGCGAGCACGGCATGGCCGCCGCGATGAACGGCATTTTCCTGCACGGCGGCTTCGCGCCGAACGGCGCGACCTTCCTGGTGTTCACCGACTACGCACGTCCGGCGATGCGCCTCGCCGCCCTGATGGGCGCCGGCGTCGTCTACGTGATGACGCACGACTCCATCGGCCTCGGCGAAGACGGCCCGACCCATCAGCCGGTCGAGCATCTCTCAGCGCTTCGCGCCATTCCCAACATGCGCGTGTTCCGTCCCTGCGATTCCATCGAGGTCGCGGAGTGCTGGGAGCTCGCACTCAACCGCATCGACGGCCCGACCGTGCTGGCGCTGACGCGCCAGAACCTGCCGCAGCTGCGCACCAATGCACCCAACGACAATCCGTGCGCGGCCGGTGCCTATGAACTGGTCGCTGCCCAAGGTGACGCCAAGGCAACGCTGTTCGCCTCCGGCTCCGAGGTCGAGATCGCGGTCGCTGCCCAGAAGCAGCTCGCGGAACGCGGCATCGCGTCGCGCGTTGTCTCCGTTCCCTCGCTCGAGCTGTTGTTAGCGCAACCAGAGGCAAAACGCGCCGCCATCATCGGCAACGCGCCGGTGAAAATTGCGATCGAGGCCGCCGTGCGCTGGGGCTGGGATGCCGTGATCGGCCAGGATGGCGAATTCATCGGCATGCATTCGTTCGGCGAAAGCGGTCCTGCCAAGGAGCTCTACAAGCATTTCGGCATCACTGCCGAGGCCGCGGTTAACGCCGTGCTGAAGCGCGTTTCCTGAGAGTTGAGCTTGCCGCAAAAAAGGACTACGTAATCTCTCATATGATCAAGCACCGCCCGGCCGAACCGGGCGCCCGCCCCTAAAAAACCCTCGCAGGCGCGCAACGCGCGTTGTGCGGGATGACAACGGTCATTGAAGGAGACGAAACATGGCAGTCCGCGTCGGAATTAACGGTTTTGGCCGCATCGGCCGCAACGTCCTGCGGGCGATCGCCGAGTCAGGCCGCAAGGACATCGAGGTCGTCGGCATCAACGATCTCGGTCCGGTCGAGACCAATGCCCATCTGCTTCGTTTCGACAGCGTCCATGGCCGCTTCCCCGGCACTGTCACCGTCGACGGCGACTCCATCAGCCTCGGCGCCAACAAGATCAAGGTGACCGCCGAGCGCGATCCCTCGAAGCTGCCGTGGAAGGACCTCGGCGTCGACGTCGCGCTGGAGTGCACCGGCATCTTCACCTCGAAGGACAAGGCCTCCGCGCATCTGACCGCCGGCGCCAAGCGCGTGCTGGTCTCCGCGCCCGCCGACGGCGCTGATGCCACCATCGTCTACGGCGTCAACCACGACACGCTGACCAAGGATCATCTGGTCATCTCCAACGGCTCCTGCACCACCAACTGCCTCGCGCCGGTCGCCAAGGTGCTGAACGATCTCGTCGGCATCGAGACCGGCTTCATGACCACGATCCACGCCTATACCGGCGACCAGCCGACGCTGGACACGCTGCACAAGGATCTCTACCGCGGCCGTGCGGCGGCGATGTCGATGATCCCGACCTCGACCGGTGCTGCGAAAGCGATCGGCCTCGTGCTCCCCGAGCTGAAGGGCAAGCTCGACGGCGTCGCGATCCGCGTGCCGACGCCGAACGTCTCGGTCGTCGACCTCAAGATCGTCGCCAAGCGCGCCACCGATGCCAAGGAGATCAACGCGGCGATGAAGCGCGCCTCCGAGCAGCAGCTCAAGGGCATCCTCGGCTACACCAGTGCGCCGAACGTCTCGATCGACTTCAACCACGACCCGCACTCCTCGACGTTCCACGAGGACCAGACCAAAGTGCAGAACGGCACGCTGGTGCGCGTGATGTCCTGGTACGACAACGAGTGGGGCTTCTCGAACCGCATGGCGGACACCGCCATCGCGATCGCGAAGAAGATCTAACTCCGCTCTCGTGTCCCGGACGCGGAGCAGCGTGAAACGCTGCTCCGCAGAGCCGGGACCCATTCACGGGATTCGCTGCAACGTGGGTCCCGGTTCTGCACAGCGGCGCTCCGCGCCGCAATGCGCCCGGGACAAGGAAGCGTCCGATGACCAACAAATTCCGTACCCTCGACGACGTCGACGTGAAGGGCAAACGCGTGCTGCTGCGCGTCGACCTCAACGTGCCCATGGAGAACGGGCGCGTCACCGACACGACGCGACTCGATCGCGTAGCGCCGACCATCACGGAGATCGCCGGCAAAGGCGGCAAGGTCATCCTGCTTGCGCATTTCGGCCGGCCGAAGGGACGCGATGCCAAGGACTCGCTCAAGCCGGTCGCAGAAGCGTTGTCGAAGGTCGTGAAGGCGCCCGTCGCCTTCGCCGACGATTGCATCGGCGAGCCCGCGGCACAGGCCGTCGCCGGCCTGAAGGACGGCGACATCCTTTGCCTGGAGAACACCCGCTTCCACAAGGAAGAGGAAAAGAACGATCCCGCCTTCGTCGCGGAGCTGGCAAAGCTCGGCGATATCTGGGTCAATGACGCATTCTCGGCCGCGCACCGCGCCCACGCCTCGACCGAAGGCCTCGGCCACAAGCTGCCGGCCTATGCCGGGCGCACCATGCAGGCCGAGCTCGATGCGCTGGAGAAGGCGCTGGGCTCGCCGACCAAGCCCGTCATCGCGATCATCGGCGGCGCAAAAGTCTCGACCAAGATCGACCTGCTCGAAAACCTCGTGAGCAAGGTCGACGCGCTCGTGATCGGCGGCGGCATGGCCAACACCTTCCTGCACGCCCAGGGCGTCAGCGTCGGCAAGTCGCTGGCCGAGAAGGATCTCGCCGCCACCGCGCTGCGCATCATGGAGAAGGCTGAAGCCGCCAATTGCGCGATCATCCTGCCCGTGGATGCCACCGTCGCCTATCATTTCGCGGCGAACGCGCCCTCGCACGCCTATGGGCTCGACGCGATTCCCGCGGACGGCATGATCCTCGACGTCGGCCCGCAATCGATCGCACGCGTCCATGCCGCGATCGACGACGCCGCAACGCTGGTCTGGAACGGACCGCTCGGCGCATTCGAGATGCAGCCGTTCGACCGCGGCACGGTCGCGGCCGCCAGGCACGCCGCCGAGCGCACCAAGGCGAAGAAGCTGATCTCGATCGCCGGCGGCGGCGACACCGTCGCCGCGCTCAACCAGGCCGGCGTCGCCGGCAGTTTCACCTACGTCTCGACCGCCGGTGGCGCGTTCCTTGAATGGATGGAAGGCAAGCCCCTGCCCGGCGTCGAGGTGCTGCGCGTCAAGTAAGGTCCAATCGGCAGACATTGAGCGGCCTTGGAAGGCCCAAACGGGAGAAAAAGACAGATGGCTCGGATCACGTTACGTCAATTGCTCGACCACGCGGCGGAGAACGATTACGGCGTACCGGCCTTCAACATCAACAATATGGAGCAGGCGCTGGCGATCATGGACGCGGCCAACCAGGTCGACGCGCCGGTCATCATCCAGGCCTCGCGCGGCGCGCGCTCCTACGCCAACGACGTCATGCTCAAGCACATGATGGACGCGGTGACGGAGATCTATCCGCACATTCCGGTCTGTGTGCATCTCGACCACGGCAACGAGCCGGCGACCTGCATGACCGCGATTCAGGCCGGCTTCACCTCGGTGATGATGGACGGCTCGCTCAAGGCCGACGGCAAGACCCCCGGCGACTGGGGCTACAATGTCGGCGTCACCAAGACCGTGACCGACATGGCCCATCTCGGCGGCATCTCGGTGGAGGGTGAGCTCGGGGTGCTCGGCTCGCTCGAAACCGGCATGGGCGACAAGGAGGACGGCCACGGCGCCGAAGGCAAGCTCAGCCACGACCAGCTCCTGACCAATCCGGACGAAGCCGTGAAGTTCGTCCAGGAGACCAGGGTCGACGCGCTCGCGATCGCGATGGGGACGTCGCACGGCGCCTACAAGTTCACCCGCAAGCCGGACGGCGACATCCTCGCCATGAACGTGATCGAGGAGATCCACCGCAAGCTGCCGAACACGCACCTGGTCATGCACGGCTCCTCCTCGGTGCCGCAGGACCTCCAGGACATCATCAACGCCTATGGCGGCAAGATGAAGCCGACCTGGGGCGTGCCGGTGGCCGAGATCCAGCGCGGCATCAAGAACGGCGTGCGCAAGATCAACATCGACACCGATAACCGCATGGCGATGACCGGCCAGATCCGCAAGGTGCTCAAGGACAATCCGGAAGAGTTCGATCCGCGCAAATATTTGAAGCCGGCGATGGAGGCGATGACCAAGCTGTGCAAGCAGCGCCTCCAGGAGTTCAACACCGCCGGCCAGGCCTCCAAGATCAAGAAGGTCCTGACCACCGCCGAAATGGCCAAGCGCTATGCCAAGGGCGAGCTCGACCCCAAGGTGGCGTAAGGCACTCTCTCCGCCATTCCGGGGCGCCGCAAAAAGCGGCGAGCTGGGATGCGCAATTGCGCATCCGAGAATCCCTGGTGCCACCATCTACGCGGATTAATGGATTCCGGGCTCGCGCCAAGGGGCGCGCCCCGGAATGACCCGCCTCCCCCCTTTACCCTGCGACGAACGTTAACTCGGCAATTGCCCGAGAACGGTCTATTTTCACGGGCAAGGGCAGAATCGTTTTGGGAGGACATCTCGATGAATCTGACTGAGCTCAACAGGATCGCAACGGCCATGGTCGCGCCCGGCAAGGGGATCCTTGCCGCCGACGAATCCTCCGGCACCATCAAGAAGCGCTTCGACGCGATCGGCGTGGAATCGACGGAAGGCAACCGCCGCGACTATCGCGAGATGCTGTTCCGCTCCACGGAGGCCATGAGCCAGTACATCTCCGGCGTGATCCTCTACGACGAGACGATCTGGCAGGATGCAGCCGACGGCACGCCGCTGGTGAGCCTGATCGAACAAAGCGGCGCCATTCCCGGCATCAAGGTCGACGAGGGCACGCAAGCCCTGCCGATGTGCCCGGGCGAGCTCGTCACCGCCGGGCTCGACAAGCTCGCCGAGCGACTGAAGAAATATTACGAGCGTGGTGCGCGCTTTGCCAAATGGCGCGCGGTGATCGACATCGGCAGCGGCATTCCTTCCATGACGGCGATCAGCGTCAACGCCCATGCGCTGGCGCGCTATGCCGCGCTGTGCCAGGCCGCACAGATCGTGCCGATCGTCGAGCCGGAAGTGCTGATGGATGGTGATCACGACATCGATCGCTGCTATGAGGTCACGCAGCGCGTGCTCAACAAGACGTTTCAGGAGCTGCGCGTGCAGCGCGTCGCGCTCGAAGGCATGGTGCTGAAGCCGAACATGGCGATCTCGGGCAAGAAGTGCACGAAGCAGGCCTCCGTGGAGGACGTCGCGGAGAAGACAATTCGGCTGCTGAAGGCCTGCGTGCCGGCGGCGGTGCCCGGCATCGCCTTCCTCTCCGGCGGCCAGTCGGACGAAGAGGCGACCGCCCATCTCAACGCCATGCACAAGCTCGGCCCACTGCCCTGGGGCCTGACCTTCTCCTACGGCCGCGCGCTGCAGGCCGCGCCGCAGAAGGCCTGGTCCGGCAAGGCCGAGAACGTCGCAGCCGGACAGCGCGCCTTCAGCCATCGCGCCCGGATGAACGGTCTTGCCTCCAAGGGCGAATGGCAAAGCAGCCTGGAAAAGAAGGCGGCCTAGATCTTGTCGAACAAACCGCCTCCGCCGCGTCCGGCGCCGCGTCTCTATCTCGCGACGCCTGTCGTCGATGATCCCGCGTCGCTCGTCGCCGAGCTGCCGGCGCTGCTCGCCTCCGCCGATGTCGCCGCCGTGCTGCTGCGCCTGAAAGAGACGGACCAGCGCACGATGATCTCGCGCATCAAGGCCCTGGCGCCGGCGGTGCAGAAGGCGGGAGCCGCGCTGCTGATCGACGGCCATGCCGAGCTGGTGGCGCGCGGCGGCGCCGATGGCGCGCACCTCACCGGCCTTGCCGCGCTGGAGGAGGCGGCGCCCTCGCTCAAGCCCGACCGCATCGCCGGCGTCGGCGGCCTTGCCACGCGTCATGATTCCATGAGCGCGGGCGAGATGGGCGCCGACTACGTGCTGTTCGGCGAGCCCGACGAAAAGGGCCAACGCCCCTCGCCGCAGGCGATCGCCGAGCGGCTGGACTGGTGGGCCGAGCTGTTCGAGCCGCCCTGCGTCGGCTTTGCCGTTTCGCTGGAGGAAGCTCACGACTTCGCGGCCAGCGGCGCCGATTTCGTGCTGGTCGGCGCGTTCGTCTGGACCGATCCGCGCGGGCCCAAGGCCGCGCTGATCGAGGCCGATGCTGCCATCAAGAAGGCCCATGCGACGGCGACCGCGAGCCAAGATCCTGCGCGCCAAAATCCTGCGAGCCAGGAGCACGGCTAGCGCCCGACATGAAGCTCCCGCGCATCACCATCCTGGCCACGCTGCTGCTGACGACGCCCGCGGTGGCGCAGCTCCAGATCGCCCCGCCGGCCACAACGCCGAGCGCGCCCGCCGAGAAGCAGAAGGCCAAACCGCCCGCGCCTGCCAAGAAGAAGGAGGCGGCGCCGGCGCCGAAGGCTTCGCCATCTCCCAAGCCGTCGCCCTCCCCCAAGCCCGCGACCGTGATCCCTGCGCCTCCGGCCGACAATCCCAATGTCGATCTGGTGTACGGTGCCTATCAGCGCGGCCAGTACAAGACGGCGTTCGAGCTCGCCAACGCCCGCGCACAGGCCGGCGATCCCAAGGCGATGACCATGCTCGGCGAGCTCTATTCCAACGCCATGGGCATCCGCCGCGACTACGGCAAGGCGGCCGAATGGTACAAGCGCGCTGCGGATGCCGGCGACCGCGAGGCGATGTTCGCACTCGCCATGCTGCGCATCTCCGGCCGCGGCGGCTCGGTCGACAAGGGCGAGGCGGTCAAGCTGATGGCCTCCGCCGCCAAGCTCGGCGAGCCCAAGGCAGCCTATAACCTCGCTCTGCTCTATCTCGACGGCCAGACCCTGCCTCAGGACGTCAAGCGTTCCGCCGAGCTGTTGCGCCAGGCCGCCGATGCCGGCCTGCCCGAGGCGCAATATGCGCTCGCGACCTTCTACAAGGAGGGCACCGGCGTTCCAAAGGATCCCGAACGATCGGTGCGACTGCTCCAGGCGGCCTCCTTGGCCGACAATGTCGATGCCGAGGTCGAATATGCCATCGCCCTGTTCAACGGCACCGGCACGCCGAAGAACCACCCGGCGGCGGTCGCGCTGCTCCGCAAGGCATCCCGCCAGGGCAGTGCGATCGCGCAGAACCGGCTGGCGTGGGTATTGATCAACGGCATGGGCACGGCGGTGGACAAGGTCGAGGGCTTCAAATGGCACCTGGTGGCCAAGACCGCCGGCAAGGGCGACCCGGAGCTCGACAAACAATTGTCCGATCTGCCGGCCGAGGACCGGGCCAAGGCGGAGGCTGCAGCCAAGAAATGGCTCGGGACCAAATGACTTGACCCAATGACTTGACGCAAGCGCCCCCGCAGGGCACCCCATCCCCCAGACAGCCGCGATTTCGCGCCATTCCCCCCATCAAGACCGAAAGCCCATGCTGTATTCCGCCACTATCAACGTCATGGTAAAGGCCGCGCGCCGCGCCGGCCGCAGCCTCAAGCGCGATCTCGGCGAGGTCGAGCATCTCCAGGTCTCGCTGAAGGGCCCGGCAAATTTCGTCTCGCTCGCGGACAAGCGCGCCGAGGAGATCCTGTACCAGGACCTCGCCAAGGCCCGGCCCGGCTACGGCTTCATCGGCGAGGAAGGCGGCACCCGCGAAGGCACCGACAAGAGCCATACCTGGATCGTCGATCCGCTCGACGGCACCACCAACTTCCTGCACGGCATCCCGCAATTCGCGATCTCGATCGGCCTCGTCCGCGAGGGCACGGTGATCGCCGGCGTGATCTACAACCCCGCCAATGACGAGCTCTACATCGCCGAGCGCGGCAAGGGCGCCTTCCTCAACGACCAGCGCCTGCGCGTGGCCGGCCGCCGCCAGCTCAATGAATGCGTGGTGGCCTGCGGCCTGCCCCATATCGGCCGCGGCGACCACGAGGAATTCCGCCGCGAGATGACCGCGATCCAGGATCGCGTCGCAGGGCTCCGCCGCTTCGGCGCCGCCTCCCTCGACCTCGCCTTCGTCGCCGCCGGCCGCCTCGACGGTTATTGGGAGCGCGATCTGCAGTCCTGGGACATCGCGGCGGGTATGCTGATGGTGCGCGAGGCGGGCGGGACGGTGACCGACATCGCGACGCCGGGCGACGCGCTGGTCACCGGGCACGTCGTGTGCGGCAACGAGTTCGTACACGGGGAACTGGTGAAGATCTTGCGGAAGTAGGCAGCGCCGAAAGCCGCTTGCTCTCCCTTGCCATTCCGGGGCGCGCCTCCTGGCGCGAGCCCGGAATCACACGCTCAGTGACCCGTGTGTGCCCGCGCCGGCGGTCCATACCGCTTGCCTTGCTTCGCTTCCGCCGGCTCGCGGTCCCCGCCCAGCACGCGCTGTACCGAGACGAAGAACACCGGCACCATCAGCAGCGCCAGGATCACCACCGCGATCATGCCGCCCATCACGATGCTGCCGAGCGCCTGCTGGCTGGCGCCGCCGGCACCGTGGGCGATGGCCATCGGCAGCACGCCGCAGATGAAGGCAAGGCCCGTCATCAGGATCGGTCGGAAGCGCAGGCGGCAGGCCTCGATGGTGGCTTCCACCAGCGGCTTGCCTTCTTTCCGCAGATCCTTCGCGAACTCGATGATCAGAATCGCGTCCTTTGCCGCGAGGCCGATGATGGTGATCAGGCCGACGGTGAAATAGACGTCGTTGGGCAGATTCCGCAGCGTCGCGGCGGCGACCGCGCCGACGATACCCAGCGGCACGGTGAGCAGCACCGCGAGCGGAATGGTCCAGCTTTCATAGAGTGCGGCGAGACACAGGAACACCACGAACACCGACAGCGCCAGCAGGAACGGCGCCTGCGAGCCCGAGAGCTTCTCCTGCAGCGACTGCCCGGTCCATTCATAGCCGAAGCCGCGCGGCAACCGGTCGGCGAGACGCTCCATCTCCGCGATCGCATCGCCCGAGGTGAAGCCGGGCCTGGCCTCGCCGGAGATGCGCACCGCCGGATAATAGTTGAAGCCGGCGATCTGCGTCGGCCCGCGCGCCCATTCGATGGTGGCAAAGGACGAGAACGGGACCAGCTGGCCGCGGCTGTTCTTGACGTTGTAGTTGAGGATGTCCTCCGTCCGCATGCGGTCGCGGGCGTCGGCCTGCACCACGACGCGCTGCATGCGGCCGCGGTTCGGGAAGTCGTTGATGTAGTTCGAGCCGAGATTGGTCGAGATCGTGTTGTTGATGTCCTCGAAGGTGACGCCGAAGGCGCCGGCCTTCTCGCGGTCGATCATCAGGTTGACCACGCCTGCCTCGGGCAGGCCTTCGATATAGACCTTCTGGAGCACGGGGCTCGCATTGGCCTCAGCGATCAGCTGGTCGGCGGCGCGCATCAACTGCTGATAGCCCTTCTGGCCGCGGTCCTGGAGGCGGAACGAGAAGCCGGACGAGTTGCCGAGATTGTCGATCGGCGGCGGCTGCAGCGCTGAGATCTTGGCATCGCGGATCGACGAGCCCAGGTCGCGATTGACGTCGTTGACGATCGCGGCGGCGGAGTCCTTCGGCCCGCGCTCCGACCAGTCCTTCAAGGTAATGAACGCCTGCGCGGTGTTCATGCCCTGGCCGGAGAAGCTGAAGCCGGTGAGGAAGGTGACGTTGTCGACCCCCGGCCGCTGCGCCAGGTATTTCTCCACCTTCTCGATCACGGCCTCGGTGCGGGCATAGGACGAATCCGACGGCGTCTGCACGTCGGTGGTGATGAAGCCCTGGTCGTCGACGGGCAGGAAGCCGCCGGGCAGATTGACGAAGGCCCAGGACAGGCCGACCAGCAGTGCGGCATAGACCAGCATCAGGCGGCCGGTGCGGTTCAGCGAGAAGCCGACGGTGCGCGCATAGCGTTCCTTGGCGCCTTCGAGCATGCGGTTGAACCAGCCGAACACGCCCTTCTTCGCGTGACCGTGACCGGCCTCGACGGGCTTGAGCAGGGTCGCGCACAGCGCCGGCGTCAGCGACAGCGCGAGGAAGGCGGAGAAGCCGATCGCGGCGACCATGGTGACGGAGAACTGGCGGTAGATGATGCCGACCGAGCCCGGGAAAAACGCCATCGGCACGAACACCGCCATCAGCACCAAGGTGATGCCGATGATGGCGCCGGTGATCTGCGACATGGCTTTGCGCGTCGCTTCCTTCGGCGGCAGGCCTTCCTCGGCCATGATGCGCTCGACGTTCTCGACCACGACGATGGCGTCGTCGACGAGGATGCCGACCGCGAGCACCATGCCGAACATCGAGAGCATGTTGATGGAATAGCCGGCGAGCAGCAGCGTGGAGCAGGCGCCGAGCAGCGCCACCGGCACCACGATGGTCGGAATGATGGTGTAGCGGATGTTCTGGAGGAACACGAACATCACGACGAACACCAGCACCACGGCCTCGACCAAGGTCGTCAGCACCTTCTTGATCGAGGCCTCGACCACGGGCGTGATGTTGTAGGGGATCTCGTAGGTGATGTTGGCCGGGAAGAAGCGCGACAGCTCCTTCATCTTCGCCTCGACCGCGCTCGCGGTCGCCAGCGCATTGCCGGTCGGCGACATCAGCACCGAAAGGCCGGCGGTCGGCTTGCCGTCGAGCCGCGTGTTGAACTGGTAGCTGAGGCCGCCGACCTCGACGCGCGCGACGTCGCGCAGACGCACGGTCGAACCGTCGGCATTGGCGCGCAGGATGATGGCGCCGAACTCGTCCGGGGACGAGAGCTGGCCCTTGACCAGCACTAGCGCCGATGTGCGCTGGCTCGAGGTCGACGGCTCGGCGCCGATGCTGCCGGAGGCAACCTGCGCGTTCTGTGCGGTGATCGCCTTGTTGACGTCGTCGGCGGTCAGCCCGTAACCGACGAGCTTGGCCGGATCGACCCAGACGCGCAAGCTGCGCTCGGTCGAATAGAGCGTGGCACGGCCGACGCCGGGAATGCGGCGGATCTCGCCCAGCACGTTGCGGATCATGAAGTCGCCGAGTCCGACCTCATCGAGGCTGCCGTCGGTCGAGTTCAGCGTGATGATCTGAAGCACCGCGCTGGAGGCTTCCTCGATCAGGATACCCTGCTGCATCACCGCGCGCGGTAGACGCGCCTCGACGCGCTTGATGCGGTTCTGCACCTCGACCGAGGCGGCGCTGGTGTCGGTTCCCGGCTGGAAATTCGCGATGATCTCGACCTGGCCGAGCGAGTCGCTGGTCGATTCGAAGTTGAGAATGTTGGCGGCGCCGTTGAGCTCCTCCTCGATCAGCCGCGTGACGCTGTTGTAGAGGTTTTCCGGCGAGGCGCCGGGATAGCTGGTCGAGACCGAGATCGAGGGCGGCGCGATGATCGGATATTGGGCGATCGGCAGCAGCGGCACCGCAATCGCGCCGATCAGACAGATGAACAGCGCGACCACCCAGGCAAAGATCGGCCTGTCGATGAAGAAACTCGGCATTTGCCGCTCTACCCTCGTTGTTTCACTGGTTCCTCATGACGAGGCGCGGAACGCGCGTCTCGAACCATGAAGTGCCCGGCTGTCGCCCGCGGTCAACCTGAAAGATGCCTGCTTGCCGCGGGCATCTCAGAACGAGGATGACACCTGCAATGCGGTCCCGTTAGCGCGTAAGCTGCTGGGCGGCGTGGCGGTTATCCGCGGTCGCGTCCGCTTCCGACCAGGATCGCGGCTTGACCTTGTCGCCGGCCGCGAACTTCTGGAAGCCTTCGACCACGACCTTGTCACCGGCCTTCAGCCCTTCCGTGACGAACCAGAGTCCGTCCTGCACCGAGCCGGTGCGTACCGCCTGCACGGCGATGTGGTTGTCGTCCTTGACGACGAAGACCTCGCTGCCGCCGCCGCCATTGCGCTGGACCGCCTGCTGCGGCACCGCGATCGCGTCGGAATCGAGACCCTGATCGATACGGACACGGACATACATGCCGGGCAGGAGCTCGCGCTTGGGATTGGGGAACTCGCCGCGCAGCGTCACCTGGCCGGTATGGGCATCGACCTTGGCATCGGAGAACAACAGCTTGCCGTCGAGCGCGTAGGTGGTGTTGTCGTCGAGCACGAGGCGGACCTTGGCGGCATCGGACGCAATTCGCTCGAGATCGCCGGTTTCGAAGGCGCGGCGGAGCTGGTTGAGCTCGGTCACCGACTGGGTGAAGTCGGCATAGATCGGATCGAGCTGCTGGATGCTGGCGAGATTGGTCTCGTTCTGCACCACGAGCGCGCCCTCGCTGACGAGGGCCGCACCGACGACGCCGTCGATCGGCGCGCGCACGGTGGCGTAGTCGAGATTGAGCTTGGCACGCGCGAGCTCGGCCTTGCGTCCCTCGACGTCGGCATGGGCTTGCAGCTCGGCCGCGATCGCCTTCTCGTTCTCGGCTTCCGGCGCGGCGCGATCCTTGGTGAGCGCAGCGACGCGGCGCGCCTGCTGGTGCGCCTGCATCGCAGCGGCCTCGGCCTTGGCGAGCGCCGCCTCGTTGGCCATCACCTCGACCTCGAACGGGCGCGGATCGATGCGGTAGAGCGGATCGCCTGCCTTCACCTCGCTGCCCTGGCGGAACAGGCGCTCGACCACGATGCCGGAGACGCGCGGCCGCACGTCCGAGACACGCGTGGGTGCGATGCGGCCCGGCAGCTCACGCACCACGGCGCGCGGCTGAGGCTTCACGATCACGATGCTGACGTCAGGATCCGACGGCGGAGCGGTGGATATTGCAGAGCTGGACTCGTCGCAGCCCGCCAGCAGCGGCGCCAAGGCCGCGAGCATCATTGCAACGCATGCCGATCGCGCACGAAGTCCTGACATGAAGTTTAGTGCCCCGATATTGTTGAAACTGATCATGCTCACGCGGGGCCCGTTCTGGGTCCTTTACACGCGGGCTGATACCGCCAAAATAGAATGCATCTGCTGCGATGCAACGCATGGAGCGGGCGGCTCATTGTCACACAGCCTATACTCTTGAAATAAGAAGGCTTTTGCGGACTCACCTGATTGTGAATCGAGGTCCACCGGCGCGTGCTGCGGCGGAACATCGCAATCAGTCGGCGGCCTTCATCCGGTAATGGCTGACTCCCCATTCGGTTCCATCGGCGTAGCCGAACAAGCCCGATGTCGCGAGAAGGAACC
Source organism: Bradyrhizobium sp. 1(2017) (assembly GCF_011602485.2). Taxonomy (NCBI): domain Bacteria; kingdom Pseudomonadati; phylum Pseudomonadota; class Alphaproteobacteria; order Hyphomicrobiales; family Nitrobacteraceae; genus Bradyrhizobium; species Bradyrhizobium sp. 1(2017). Next base: position 7,075,988 of record NZ_CP050022.2, read on the forward strand.
AGCGCCAGCGTCGCATCCAAAGGGCGGTCTCCTCGCCATAGACCCTGCGCAAGGAGGCCTCGATGGCGTCGCGATGCGCGTCGAAGTTCGCAAGCCAGTCGTTCGCGGTGTGCTGGTAATGCGTGCCGCTCCAGCACCATTCCTTCTCGATGGCGAAGATGTCGTCGAATTGCCTGACGAGATGATGGCTCGGCATCAATCCGCCCGTGAAGACGTGCTGCGCGATCCAATCCTCGCGGTTGGCCCGCTCGAACAGATGCGAGCCGGAGCGATGGGAGACCACATGCATGAACAGGCGCCCCTCGGGTGCGAGCCAGGCGCGCAGGCGCGTCATCAGCTTGCGCCAGTTCATGATGTGCTCGAACGTCTCGACCGAGACGATGCGGTCGAACCGGCCCTCGGGCGCGAACACGTTCATGTCGGCGGTGACGATGCGCAGGTTGAGGAGCCCGCGCTGCCGCGCTTCCTCCTCGACATAGACGCGCTGTGCCTGCGAGGCCGCCACCGCCGTCACCTTCGCGTGGGGAAACTGCCGGGCCATCCACAGCGACAGCGAGCCCCAGCCGCAGCCGAGCTCTAGGATGGTCTGCCCGTCGGCGAGGCCGGCATGCTCGACGGTCTGGCGCAGCGCCTCCTCCTCTGCCTCCTGCAAGGTGGTCGCATCGGTCTTGTAGAAGCAGCACGAATATCTGCGGTTGGGGCCGAGCATCTGCGCGAAGAAGGACGCGGGCACCTCGTCGTGCCGGCTACCGCCGGCATCCGCGCTCTCGGCGATCGGCCGCAACATCATCCGCCCGGCGAAGGCGGCATCGTCGGCTGCCCCCAGCGTGGAGAGCCGCGTCGCCGTGCGCGAGCACAGGCGCTGGATCGCGGCGCGAATCACCACGTCCGGTAACGGCACACGTTCGGCAGTCCCGATGATCGCGGTAACGACGCTCATGCGGCCCCCGAATGGCGAGCTTTTGCAAACACCCGCCTATCAAAGCGCGGCTTCCGGTCCGGGTTCCCCAGGCTGTCCCCGAAATCGGCGCATCCGGCGCTTTTTTTGGGCTGGCGCTGTGCCATAGTGCGGCCCGCAAGCAAGCTTCGTAACGGATGATACCGGCCATGCCGTCTGGCACTTCCCGCTCCACCATGGATATCGAGTACACCAAACTGTCCTCGCCCAGCGTCTTCCTGGTGCGGATGCTGGTCTTCCTGGTGCTCTGCGCGCTGGTGGGCGTGGTGCTCTACAAGCAGATCATCCAGGCCTTCTTCGCCAATCCCGGGCTGAACGCCCTGATCGGGGCGGTGCTGTTCATCGGCATCGTGCTGGCCTTCCGCCAGGTCATCCGGCTCTATCCCGAAGTGTCCTGGGTCAACAATTTCCGCATCGCCGATCCCGGCCTGGCGCCGGCCCGGCACCCGAAGCTGCTGGCGCCGATGGCCGCGATCCTCGGCGGCGAGCGCTCGGGGCGGATGACCATCACCCAGACCACCATGCGGCACCTGCTCGATTCGATCGCGACCCGCCTGGATGAAGCCCGCGACATCTCCCGCTACATGACCGGCCTCCTGGTCTTCCTCGGCCTGCTCGGCACCTTCTGGGGCCTGATCGAGACGGTCGGCTCGGTCGGCAAGGTGATCGACGGGCTCAAGGTCGGGGGCGATTCCGGCGCGCTGTTCGACACGCTGAAGGAGGGCCTCGCCGCCCCGCTCGGCGGCATGGGCATCTCCTTCTCCAGCTCGCTGTTCGGCCTTGCCGGCTCGCTGATCCTCGGCTTCCTCGACCTGCAATCGAGCCAGGCCCAGAACCGCTTCTACACCGACCTGGAAGACTGGCTCGCCACCACCGTGCGCGAATATGGCAGCGGCGAGGTGGCGGTCGCGCCCGCCGGCGGGGGCGTCGCCGGCGGCGAGCTGCAGGCCGCGGTCGAGCGGCTGCGCTCCGTGTTCGAGGAAGGCAGCGCCGGCCGCGGGACCACCGCGGCGATGGCGAGCCTTGCCGAAGCCATCCAGGCGCTGGTCTCGCACATGCGCACCGAGCAGCAGATGATTCGCGAATGGGCCGACGGCCAGGGCGAGCAGAACCGCGAGATCCGGCGCCTCCTGGAGCGGATCGCGCGCCAGCCGGAGAAGAGCTGAGACGGCATCGTTTCCCGGTTGCGACACGGCATGAAATGATGCGTCGCTGAGCCGGGGCCTAGAGAACGGGGAATGCGTCCCGGCTCTGCGCGGCAGCGTTTCACGCAGCAGCGCGTCCGGGACACGAGAGTGGAGAACAACCGACATGGCTCTTGCCCGCGCCCGCCGCAGCGAAGGGGGGCTCAACTACTGGCCCGGCTTCGTCGACGCGCTGTCGACGCTGGTGCTGTCGATCGTGTTCCTGCTGTCGGTGTTCCTGGTGGTGCAGTTCTTCCTGTCGCAGGAGGTCACCGGCAAGGACAAGGCGCTGGAGCAACTCAACGCCAAGATCGCGCAGCTCAACGAGCTGTTGTCTCTGGAGAAGCTCGGCAAGCTCACGCTCGACGACCAGGTCTCGCAATTGAAGGCGGGCCTTGCCTCGGCTGAAACCGAGCGCAACCGCATCAAGGGGCTCTATGACGGCCTCGCCGCCGCCGGCAACGACGCGCAGGGCAAGACCTCCGAACTCGGCAAGGCGCTGGATTCGGAGAAGGCGGTCTCGGCGCGGGCGCTGGCGCAGATCGAGGTGCTGAACCAGCAGATCAGCGCTTTGCGCCGGCAATTGGCGGCGCTGGAGGAGGCGCTCGACGCCTCCGAGAAGCGCGACAAGGAATCGCAGAACCGGATCGCCGATCTCGGCTCCCGCCTCAACGTCGCATTGGCGCAGCGCGTGCAGGAATTGTCGCGCTACCGCTCGGAGTTCTTCGGCCGGCTGCGCGCCATCCTCGGCAACCGCCCCGATATCCGCATCGTCGGCGACCGCTTCGTGTTCCAGTCCGAAGTGTTCTTCGACACCGGACAGGCGGCCCTGCTGCCCGAGGGCCGCGCCGAGCTCGATACCCTGGCGGCCGCGCTGATCGAGCTCGACAAGAAGATCCCGAGCGAGATCCCCTGGGTGCTGCGCGTCGACGGCCACACCGATGTGCGCCCCGTCAGCGGCCCGAACTTCAAGTCGAACTGGGACCTGTCCGCGGCGCGCTCGATCTCGGTGGTGCAGTATCTGGTCTCGCTCGGCGTGCCCGCCCAGCGCCTCGTTGCCGCCGGCTTCGGCGAATTCCAGCCGCTCGACACTGGCAACACCGAGGAGGCCTACAAGCGCAACCGCCGCATCGAGCTGAAGCTGACGGAGCGGTAGTGAGCGCCCTCACCCTGCGCCCCTATTGCGCCGAGGACGAAGCCGCCGCGATCGAGCTGTGGCATCGCAGCTGGCAGCAGGCCTATCCGCAGATCGACTTCGCGGCCCGGCTCGCATGGTGGCGCGAGCGCTGGTGCAAGGATCTGGTGCCGAAGGCGTCCATCGTCGTCGCCGAACTGGATGGCGCCCTCACCGGCTTCGTCACCATCGACGGCGACGGCTATCTCGACCAGCTCGTGGTCGATCCCGCCCATTGGGGCTCGGATGCCGCAAGGCTGTTGGTGGACGAGGCCAAGCGGCTGTCGCCATCGGGCGTCACGCTGCTGGTCAACAAGGACAATGCCCGCGCCATCCGCTTTTACGAGCGCAACGGCTTTGCCCATGCCGGCAACGACGTCAACCCGACCTCGGGCCGGCCGGTGCTGAAGATGGAATGGCGGGCGTAGGGGCTGAGGTACGCTAATCTATCCCTGCCATCGTCCCGGCGAAGGCCGGGACCCATACCGCGTGATCTATCGATAGGCGCAGGTGGCCGTACCGCGGGAAGACTCTTCACAACCAGTCTTCTCACAACCAGTCTTCGCCAAACTTCTTCCTGTGGTTATGGGTCCCGGCCTTCGCCGGGACGACACCGTGGGTGAGGCCGCGTCAGCCTCACGCCCCCTCGAACTGCAGCCTCGCCAGCCGTGCGTAGAGGCCGTTCGCAGCGACGAGCTCGGCATGCGTGCCCTGCTCGACGATCCTGCCCTGGTCCATCACCAGGATGCGGTCGCAGGACAAAACGGTGGCGAGGCGGTGGGCGATCACCAGCGTGGTGCGATGGCGCATCAGCTCCTCCAGCGCGGTCTGCACCAGCGTCTCGCTTTCGGCATCGAGCGCGGAGGTGGCTTCATCGAGCAGCAGCAGCGGCGCATCGCGCAGGATGGCGCGGGCGATGGCGATGCGCTGGCGCTGGCCACCCGAGAGCGTCACGCCGCGCTCGCCGAGCGCGGTCTCGAAGCCTTCGGGCAAGCGGCGGATGAACTCGGCGGCATGCGCGAGCTCGGCGGCGCGCTCGACCTCGGTATCGGTCGCATCGGGCCGGCCGAAGCGGATGTTCTCGCGGGCGGATGCCGCAAACACCACCGATTCCTGCGGCACCAGCGCGATGCGCGCGCGGACATCGTGCGGGTCGGCGGACCTGACCGGCACGCCGTCGAGCGCGATGGTCCCGCTGCGCGGATCGTAGAAGCGCAGCAGCAAATGGAAGATCGTGCTCTTGCCGGCGCCGGACGGGCCGACGATCGCAACCTTCTCGCCGGGGCGCACGGAAAACGAGACGGCATCGAGCACGTTGACGTCGCGCCGCGCTGGATAGGCGAAGCTGACCCGATCGAAGCCGACTTCGCCGCGCGCCGGCACCGGCAGCGCGCGCGGCGACGCGGGCGCGGTGATCTCGGACTCCACGTGCAGGATTTCGAACAGGCGCTCCGCCGCGCCTGAAGCCGCCGACACCTCGCCCCAGACCTCGCTGAGCTGGCCGAGGCCTGCCGCGGCGAACACCGCATAGAGCACGAACTGGCCGAGCCGGCCCGGCGTGATCGCACCGGTAAGCACGTCGTGCGAGCCGATCCAGAGGATCGCGACCACGCTGGCGAACACGATGAAGATGATGATGGCGGTGAGCACGGCGCGGGCCTGGGTCGAGGTGCGCGCGGCTTCATAGGCCTGCTCGACATTGCCGCCGAAGCGCTTTTCGGCGAACTGCTCGCTGGTATAGGCCTGCACGGTGCGGATGGCGCCGACCAGCTCGCCCGCATAGGCGGAAGCGTCGGCGAGCGTATCCTGCGCATTGCGCGACAGCCGCCGCACCCAGCGGCCGAACGCGACCAGCGGCAGCACGATCAGGGGAATGGCCAGCAGCACGAAGCCCGACAATTTCGGGCTCGTGATCACCATCATCGCGGCGGCGCCGAGGAACATCATCAGATTGCGCAGCGCGATCGACACCGAGGCGCCGACGGCGGATTTGAGCTGGGTGGTGTCGGCGGTGAGGCGCGAGATCAGTTCGCCGCTGCGCGCCGAATCGAAAAAGGCAGGCGAGAGCGACAGCAGGTGAGCGAAGACGTCGCGCCGGAGGTCGGCGACGATGCGCTCGCCGATCGTCATCACGAGGTAGTAGCGCGCAGCGCTCGCCAACGCGAGCACGGCGACCACCGCGAGCATGACCGAAAAGTAGCTGTTGATCAGCTCGATGCCCTCGGGCGTCAGGCCGAAATCGATCATCCGGCGCACCGCGACCGGCACCAGCAGCGTGGTCAGCGCGGCGACCGTCAGCGCGACGAAGGCGAGCGCGGCACGGCCGCGGTAGCGGCTCACATAGGGCGCGAGCGCGAGCAGCGGCCGCAGCTTGGCGCGGCCCTTGGCGGGCTGCTCGATCAACTCGGCTTCGATCGACGCCGTGTCCGCGGACTTCATTTCGGACCGATCGACATATTGGTCATCAAGCCGTTCCACTGCGCTCATGAGATCCGACCCATTGCATCCGTTTTCTCCCAATAGGCCGGGGCAAGAGGAGTGGCAAATCCGTTATGTCCCTTAGGGGCAAGCCCCTCCAGGATGGCTTGTTTTGTGGGGTTTCGTGAGGTATAGAGCCGCCCAAATCCGTCATTCGCTAGCCACCCAAGAAGGCGCCGGGGCGCCGAGGAATTGCCATGAAAGCCGAAATTCACCCGAACTATCATACGATTACCGTCGTCATGACCGATGGAACCGAATACCAGACCCGTTCCACCTGGGGCAAGGAAGGCGACAAGCTGAACCTCGACATCGACCCGAAGTCGCATCCGGCCTGGACCGGCGGCAACGCCCAGATCATGGACCGCGGCGGCCGCGTTTCGCGCTTCCAGAAGAAGTTTTCGGGCTTTCTCAAAAAGGATTGATCCGGCCGCAAGGCGGAAATGAAAACGCCCCCGGAAAGCCGGGGGCGTTTTTGTTTTATGGGCTCTCGTCATTGCGAGGAGCACTTGCGACGAAGCAATCCAGACTGCCTGTGCGGAGACCTTCTGGATTGCTTCGCTTCGCTCGCAATGACGGGAGGATCGACCTTAGCGCTCGAACGCCGCTTTCAGCGCGTTGAGGTGCGGCACCAGCGGGTTGCCGATCGCGACGTGCTCGGCCGGCGGGGTGTGGATGGTGGTGTCGAGACGGCGCACGCGGGTCTGCAGGCTCATCGAACGATGGATCAGATCCTGGAGCTGCGAAGGCAGCTTCTCGATGGTGTCGGCGGGGCCCGGATCGGCGGCGGTGAGCTTGACCTTGGTCTTCTCGCGGTTGGCCTGGCTCAGCGTCATCTCGCCTTCCTTCACCGCGCGGTGCAGCAGCAGCCACGAGGCGAGCTGCATCAGGCGCGTGGTGAGACGCATGCTCTCGGTTGCATAGGTGAGGCTGACGGCGCGGTCGAGCGCCTTGGCCTCGGTGCGGCCGGCCCCGTCGAGATAGGAGGCGGTCTCTTCGACGAGATCCATGCCCTCACGGAACAGGACGCCGAACGCCGCAGAATTGGTGAACCGCTCGCTGAGCTGAACGAGAGCGCCTTCGACCTGCAAACGTTCCATGGTTAACGCCCCTTACGCAACTGTTTAACTGTCCGGCTTGGCGCCGGCTTATGATGAACAAATCATTGCGCGGGCGAGACGCGGAGTCCAGTGACAAGCGCGGATATGGTTTCCACGGGTCATTCCTCGGAATGCAACCAGCGATCAGACCCGAGCAGCGGGCGTGAGGCAAAAAAGCAAAAAAAGAGCCGCCGGAGACCGGCGGCTTTGAAAGTTGATAACAGGGAGGCGTCAAACAGAGTGGACAGGAGCCACTCGGTGTCCAAACGAGGACAGGTCCAGTCATAAACCCGAAAGCTTAATCGACCGTAAACGAGCTAATTTTTTGAGAGTTCGTTAGCCATGTCGGCCAGTGGCCGAGCGCGGGGCGGAACAAAACGCCTCGTCGCCCCGGCGAAGGCCGGGGCCCATAACCACGGGATGGAGTTATCGCGCGAGTTTGTAACCCCGCGTCATCGCCAAATGACTTGCACGGAGTATGGGTCCGGCCTTCGCCGGGACGACAGCCGACGTGTGGCGACTACTAAGTCTTGAAAAAGCTGTTCGCCGCATCGCGCGAGGCGCGCTTCCTGGTAGCGGCTTCTTCCAGTCGTTCGATCTCGGTCTTGAGCAGCAGGACGCGCTCGGCCAGTTCCTCCACCGACAACAGTGAGAGATCCTGTCCAATCTCATGGCTGATCTTCTTGCGCGGGCGGTCGTCGTCTTCCGTCGGCATTCTCGGTCCTCCTGCGTTCGTGTAGCCCAAACGAGCTTGGGCGGTTGCCAGCGTGAAGCGCGCTGGCTAAGCAATGGCCTCGTTTCCTCCCGCACCTTTGCTCAAGGACACATCATGGACAAGCTGCCCGCGCAAATGACCGTGGTCGCCATCTCCACGCCTGGCGGACCGGAGGTGCTGGTGCCGGAACAACGCCCCGTGCCGCAGCCCGGACCGGACGAGATCGTGGTCAAGGTCGAGGCCGCGGGCGTCAACCGGCCCGACGTCGCGCAGCGCTCCGGCGCCTATCCGCCGCCGCCCGGCGCCAGCGACCTGCCGGGCCTCGAGATCGCCGGCGAGGTGGTGGCGGTCGGCAGCAATGCCAAGCGGCACAAGATCGGCGACAAGGTGATGTCGCTCGTCGCCGGCGGCGGCTACGCGCAGTATTGCATCGCGCAGGACGCCCAAGCCATGAGCGTGCCGCCGTCGCTGTCGATCAAGGAAGCCGGCGCGTTGCCGGAAACCCTGATGACGGTGTGGCACAACGTGTTCGAGCGCGGCGGGCTGAAGGCCGGCGAGACGCTGCTGATCCATGGCGGCTCCTCCGGCATCGGCACCATGGCGATCCAGCTTGCCAAGGCATTCGGCGCGAAGGTGTTCGTCACCGTGGGATCGCAGGACAAGATCGACGCCTGCCTCAAATTGGGCGCCGACCGCGCCATCAACTACAAGACCGAAGACTTCGTCGCCGTGGTCAAGGAAGAGACCAACAAGGTCGGCGTCAACCTGATCCTCGACATGGTCGCCGGCGACTATGTCGACCGCAACTATGACGCCGCCGCAGTCGACGGCCGCATCGTGCAGATCGCAACGCTCAATGGCCCCAAGATCACCGTCAACATCGCCAAGGTGATGGTGAAGCGTCTCACCCATACCGGCTCGACACTGCGCCCCCGTAGTAATGCGGACAAGGCGGCGATGGTGGCCGCGATCGAGGCGAAAGTGATGCCGCTTTTGCGAGAAGGCCGCGTCAAGCCGCTGATGGACAGCGCTTTCCCGCTGGAAAAGGCGGCCGACGCGCACCGGCGCATGGAAACGAGCGCACATATTGGCAAAATTGTGTTGGAGGTGTAGGCCGCCGGCCTACAGGATAAGGCGGAAACCCTTTGATTTTCCTCGCTTTCGTGGCATCTATCGCGGCGCACCGAACGACTTCTGTCCGGTCTGAAATCGCCTTTTGAATCGCCTTGCACTCGAAGTTTGCGTCGAACGCGGAGAACTGACCTTGCGTCTGCTCAGGTGCCTCGCGCCCATCGCGCTGGGCCTCATGATGCTCGTTGCCGCGTCCCCCGCGCGCGCGCTCGACGCTGTCAGCGTTCGCAGTGACGCGCCCGCGATCGACCTCACCGGTGTGCTTGAGCATCAGCGCAGCGACGCCGACCGTATCCAGGTCTCCACCGCGCCCGGCACTGACGGCATCGTTCGCCGCATCGAGGTGCGTGCCCGCGAGGGCGGCCAGAACTGGGTGGTGTTCGCGCTCGCCAACAACACCGACGACCAGCTCGACCGCCTGATCGTCGCGCCGCATTATCGCATCGTCTCGTCGGGCCTGCTCTGGCCCGACCTCGGCCTGTCGCGCATCGCGACCATCACGCCGTCGATCGGCGACCGTCCGGAGCGCCAGGAGAGCGCGACGGCTGACGTGTTCCGCATCACGCTCGATCCCGGCGCCGTCGTCACCTTCGTCGCGGAGCTGCGCACCGACAAGCTGCCGCAGCTCTATCTATGGGAGCCGGAAGCCTACAAGGACAAGGTCAACTCGTTCACGCTGTATCAGGGCATCGTGATCGGCATCTCCGGCCTGCTTGCACTGGTGCTGACCATCCTGTTCGTGGTGAAGGGCAGCATCATGTTCCCGGCCGCGGCGGCGCTGGCCTGGGCGGTGCTGGTCTATATCGGCGTCGATTTCGGCTTCTGGGGCAAGGTGCTCGACATGTCGAACAACGCCGAGCGCATCTGGCGCGCGGCGGGCGAGGCGATCCTGGCGGCGACGCTGCTGGTGTTCCTGTTCGCCTATCTCAATCTCAGTCGATGGCATGTGCGCTATTCGCACATCACGGTGCTCTGGCTGCTCTTCCTCGGGGCCCTGGTTGCGCTGGCGCTGTTCGATCCGGCCGTCGCCTCCGGCATCGCGCGCATGTCGCTGGTCATGATCGCCTTCGCCGGCTTTGCGCTGATCGTCTATCTCTCGACCCACGGCTTCGACCGCGCGGTGCTGTTGATCCCGACCTGGTTCCTCCTCGTGGTCTGGGTGGTCGCGGCCGGCATGACGGTCGCGGGCTCCGTCACCAACGACATCGTCGGCCCGGCCCTGCTCGGCGGCCTCGTGCTGATCGTGATGCTGATCGGCTTCACGGTGATGCAGCACGCCTTTGCCGGCGGCAGTGCCAGCACCGGCGTCGTCTCCGACATCGAACGCCGCGCGCTGGCGCTGGCGGGTTCCGGCGACCTGATCTGGGACTGGGACGTGTCCGCCGACAAGGTCTTCACCAGCCCGGAGACCGAGGCCCTGCTCGGCCTCAAGCGCGGCGCCCTGGAAGGCCCGGCCGCCTCCTGGCTCGAGGTGCTGCATCCGCTCGACCAGGACCGCTTCCGCGCCGCGCTCGACAGCGTGCTCGACCAGCGCCGCGGCCGCCTGGTGCAGGATTTCCGCCTGCGCACGCCGGACGGTCACTTCATGTGGTTCGCGCTGAAGGCGCGCCCGGTGGTCGGCTCCGACGGCGAGGTCTCGCGCGTGGTCGGCACGCTCACTGATGTCACCGAGTTGCGCAACGCCGAAGAGCGCCTGCTGCACGATTCCGTGCATGACAACCTCACCGGCCTGCCCAACCGGAAACTGTTCATGGATCGGCTGGGTGCGGTCGCCCATTTCGCCAAGAGCATGCCGACGCTGCGGCCGACGCTGATGGTGATCGACCTCGACCGCTTCAAGCAGGTCAACGATTCCGTCGGCATCGCGGTCGGCGATTCCATCCTGCTGACGCTGGCTCGCCGCCTCACCCGCATCCTGAAGCCGCAGGACACGCTGGCGCGGCTCGCCGGCGACCAGTTCGGCCTGATCCTGCTTTCGGAGCAGGATCCCGCCCGCATCACCGCCTTCGCCGAGACCATCCGCAAGACCATCCGCGCGCCGATCGCCTTCAACGACCGCGAGATCTTCCTGACGGCCTCGATCGGCCTCGCGCTGTCCGATCCGCAGACCCAGCTCACGGACGAGATCATCAAGGACGCCGAGCTTGCGATGTATCACTCCAAGCGCATCGGCGGCGACCGCATCGACGTCTACAAGCCGGCGATGCGGGCGCGGAAGACCGATCGCCTGACGCTGGAGAGCGAACTGCGCCGCGCCATCGAGCGGCAGGAGATCACGATCCTGTACCAGCCGATCGTGCGGCTCGAGGATCGCTCGATCGCCGGCTTCGAGGCCCTGGCGCGCTGGGACCATCCGAAGCTCGGACGCATGGCGCCGTCGGAGTTCATCACCATCGCGGAAGAGACCGGCCTGATCGTCGACCTCGGCATGTTCGTGCTCGACCAGACCGCAAAACAGCTCGCGGTGTGGCAGCGCGCGATGCGCTCGCGCGATCCGATCTTTGCCTCGGTCAACGTCTCGTCACGGCAATTGCTGCGCCACGACCTGATCCACGACATCCGCACGGTGCTGTCGCGATCCTCGGTGGCGCGCGGCACGCTGAAGCTGGAACTGACGGAATCGCTGGTGATGGAGAATCCGGAGCACGCCGCGCAGATGCTGACGCGGATCCGCGAGCTCGGCACCGGACTCTCGCTCGACGATTTCGGCACCGGCCATTCCTCGCTGGCCTATCTGCAGCGCTTCCCGTTCGACACCATCAAGATCGACCAGTCCTTCGTCCGCACCACCAACCGCGGCACACGGCCGGTGATCCTGAAGTCGATCATCGCGCTCGCGCACGATCTCGGCATGGACGTCGTGGCCGAGGGCGCCGAGACCGATTCCGACGCGGTCGAGCTCTACCAGATGGGCTGCGAATACGCGCAAGGCTTCGCTTTCGGCGAGCCGATGGACGCCGACGCGGCAATGCGCCTGCTGACGGAAGTGCGGCTCGAAGCGGCGAGTTAGGGTCTTTCCCCTCCACCTTTTGAGGGTCTGTTCGCGAAGCGAGCGGAGTGCCACACCGGCCGCTGATGCCGGGCTTGATCCAGATCAATAGGCCCTCCTCGACCGCCCCGAAAGATGGCAAGCAGCATTCGATCCGGAACGGCGTCGTCATCGAGGTCACCAGGCTCGCCGATGTCGTTCCCGGAACGAGCGGACCACGCGCGTCTTTCTCGGGAGTCACGGATGACCCGGCACCTGTTCTACGCGATCACCCTCATCGGCACCGGCGTTTTCCTCGCCTCATCGGCCGAAGCAGTGACGGCTTCACGATGCGAGGATCGAGGAGCAAATTGCATCGGCACATGTGCCGACTACACCGGCGGGGCCGGTGACGTTCGGGGACGCCAGAACACATGTGTTCGCGCCTGCGACCGGCAGACCGCCAGTTGCCTGATACGAGCACATGCCGCCGACGATCGCTGGCCGCATAATCGCCAATGAAGGCGGCGGTTCTACGCGTGGCCGACCGCCCCCTTCTCGCGCTTGCGGCGCACCGCGTACAGCTGACCTACCCTGGCTTCCGTCGCAGCCCCGCGACCAAACAAATTCCCCCCAGCAGCGAGATCGCGGCAAGGCCGCCCCACACCATTCCCGACTGTTCGAGATAGACGTCCTGCGCGACCGGATCGTAGCAGCGGCCGAGCTCGTTGAAGCAGTCGCGCCAGCGCCAGTAGCGGGCTTCGAAGGCGAGCGCGAACAGCACGCCTGATCCGATCAGGGCCACGCCCAAAATTGCCCTCAGCCAGCGCAGGATCATGCGGCGCGACCTCACCTGCGCTGGGATTTCTGCTTCCTGAACCTTACGCTCTGGCCGTCGGGCATCCGCGTCGCCACGAAGCCTGCGGCGAGGCAGGCTTCGCGTTGCGGCATCTGGATGTCGGGACTGCGCAGGCTGTCCCACCAGGAGGCGCGATTCGCCGCGCGCGGCAGGGCCGCGTCGATGATCTCCTCGATCTGCTCGAAGCTCAGCACGAACTCGTCCTGCTTCTGCCGCATCAGATAGTCGCGCAACGCGTGGTAGTCGTTCACAATCGTCCTCTCGTCCCGCTCACATGAGGCTGCCCAAAACCGTGTGGCGCATAAACCGTTTCTTAACTCATTGCGGCAGCGCCGTCCCGCCTTAAACACTACGCAAGCTTTCGGGCGCATCCAGTAGGATCGGGAGCGAGCAATGCTGTCTGGATGGCGCGAGGTCACGGCCCGTCGGCCGTGGCGGATTTCGGCGAAGCTGCTGATCATCTCGTCCGTGGTGACGATGATCGGCTTCTCCGCCATTTGCGTCAACGTCATGCTGGACATGCGTCGCGGCGAGGAGGCGCTCGCCCGCCAGACGCTGGAGAATCTGGCGACGACGATCGAGTCGGACGTCAGCCGCAACATCGAAATCTACGATCTGGCGCTCAAGGCGGTCGCCAGCAACATGCTGCTGCCCGAACTCGCGACGGTCACGACGCCGATCCGCCACCTGATCCTGTTCGACCATGCGACCACCGCCAGGCATTTCGGCGCCATTCAGGTGTTCGATGCCGAGGGCCGGCTGACCATCGACGCTTCCACGCTCGATCCCCTGCCGGAGGACCGCAGCGAGGAGGACTATTTCAGGATTCATCGCGACAATCCCGGGGCCGGGCTCTTCATCAGCCGTCCCATGCTGTTTCGCGGTGCCTACTCCATCGTGCTGAGCCGGCGCATCAGCGATGCCGACGGCGGCTTCATGGGCGTCGTCACCGGCTCGATCCGCTTCAGCTACTTCCATGAATTGTTCGATCGACTGAGCCTCGACCCCGACGACACCATCACCGTGCTGAAGCGCGACCGCACCATCATAATGCGGCGGCCGTTCGATCTCGACATCATCGGGACGAACCTGAACGACCATCGGAGCTGGAGGGCGGACAATCTGCCGGCCGGTGCCTCCTATTCGGGACAGGGCCCGGTCGATCCGACGCCGCGGCTCTATGCACGCAGCGGCGGCAGCGGCCCGCTGTTCGTGGTGGCGGGCAAGCCTCTGGCCGCCGTGTTCGAGCTCTGGCAGAGAGAAGCCTATCGCATCGGCGCCGTGGTGCTGGCGCTCACCCTGTTCATGCTGGCCTCGACGCTGGTGCTCGCGCGCGAGATCGGCCGGCGCGCCGAGGCCGAGCGCAAGCTCGAGGAGATGGCGACGACGGACGCTCTCACCGGCCTGAAGAACCGCCGCAAGTTCGATTCCGTCATCGACGTCGAATGGCGGCGCGCGATGCGCCAGAAGGCGCCGCTGGCGCTGCTGATGATCGATGCCGACCACTTCAAGGCCTACAACGACACGTTCGGCCATCAGGCCGGCGACCAGGTGCTGGTCGGCATCGCCATCTGCATTTCCGATTCGGTGCGCCGGCCCGGCGACTGCGCCGCCCGCTATGGCGGCGAGGAATTCGCGGTGCTGCTGCCGAACATTTCGGCCAGCGACGCCTTCAAGGTTGCCGAGACGATCCGCCTCAAGGTGCAGGGCTGGTCCGACGGCGAGACGATCTCGACGGTGTCCTGCGGCGTTGCCAGTCTCGTTCCCGTCGCCGGCATGGATTGGCCGGTCCTGGTCGCCGCCGCCGACAAGGCGCTCTATGCCGCCAAAGCCGGCGGCCGCAACCAGTCGATGGTCGCGAGCTTGTCGCAGCTGTCGCTGGCGGCGTGAGGCCCCCCGGTGTCGTCCCGGCGAACGCGGGGACGACAGCGGAATATGCGGCGCCTACTGCCCCAGATACTTCTTCATCTCCGCGATCAGCCCGTCGCGCAATTCCGGGCGCTTCAGGCCGTAGGCGATGTTGGCGCGGAGGAAGCCGGGCTTGGAGCCGCAATCGTGGCGTTCGCCTTCGAACTCGACGCCGTAGAATTTCTGCGACTTGGCGAGGCCGATCATGGCGTCGGTGAGCTGGATCTCGCCGCCGGCGCCGCGCTCCTGGGTTTCCAGGATCTTGAAGATCTCCGGCTGGAGGATGTAGCGGCCGGTGATCGAGAGGTTGGAGGGCGCGGTGCCCTTGGCCGGCTTCTCGACCATGCCGTCGACCTCGAACATCTTGCCGGTGCGTTTTCCGACGCCGCAGATGCCGTATTGATGGGTGAGATGGTCGGGCACCGCCTCGACCGCGACCAGATTGGATTTCTCGCCGAGCGAGGATGCCATCTCGATCATCTGCTTCAGGCAGCCGGGCGTGTTGAGCACGAGCTCGTCGGGCAGCACCACCGCGAAGGGCTCGTTGCCGACGATGTCGCGCGCGCACCAGACCGCATGACCGAGGCCGAGCGGCGCCTGCTGGCGGGTGAAGCTGACCGCACCGGCTTCCGGCTGGTTCTGCGCCAGGATTTCCTGCTCGGCCTTCTTGCCGCGCGCAGCCAGCGTCGCGTCGAGCTCGAACATCCGGTCGAAATGATCCTCGATGACGTTCTTGTTGCGGCCGGTGACGAAGACGAAGTGCTCGATGCCGGCCTCCCTCGCCTCGTCATAGACGTACTGGATCAGCGGCTTGTCGACGATGGTCAGCATTTCCTTCGGCATCGCCTTGGTGGCAGGCAGGACGCGGGTGCCGAGGCCGGCGACGGGGAATACGGCTTTGCGAATTTTCATGGGGGCGATCGAATACCTGAGGACGTGAACGGAGCAATGGTGACTTGCTAACCTGTTTGCAGCCGCCAACAAAGGCGGATGTGGGGCCCCGCCCCGACAGAGTTAAGAAAAAGGCCGTCACCAAAATTTCATCTTTGTTAAGCTATTGGCAACGCCTACCAGGCCTCCTGATGGCGGAATCTTCAGGCCGACGGATGGGACATGATGCAATCAGCGGCAAGACTGGCAAGACAGGCTGGGTCCATCACCGGTGCGGCCGTAATCGCGGCAGCTCTGCTGTTGCCGGCATGCGCGCACGCCCAGGCGCAGAACGGACTGTCCAACCTGTTCGGCGGCATCTTCTCCGGCCAGAGCCCTACGCCCGCGCAACCTGCGCCGGGCGCGCCAGGGGGAGCTCCCCCCTGGAGCGGCGAGGACGGGGCCTCCGGCCACCCGCTGATGACGGCCGCCGCGATCCGCGAGGCCGCGGGAAATTTCAACAATTGCGTCGCCGCGATGTGGCCCGATGCCGCACGGCGCAACATCACCCAGGAGAATTTCCAGCGCTTCACGGCCGGGCTCTCTCCCGATTTGCGCATCATGGATCTCATGGATTCGCAGCCGGAGTTCACCAAGTCGATCTGGGACTATCTCGACATCCTGGTGAACGATAACCGCCTCGCCAAGGGCCGCGAGATCCTCGCCAAATACAAGGCGCAGTTCGACGCCACCGAAAAGGCCACCGGCGTCGACCGTTACATCATCGCCTCGATCTGGGGCATCGAGTCCAACTACTCGACGCAGATGGGCGACCGCAACGTGCTGCAATCGACCGCGACGCTTGCCTGCGTCGGCCGCCGCCAGGCCTATTTCAAGGACGAATTCCTCTCCGCGCTGGAGATCCTCAACCGCGGCGATCTCAGGCCTGAGCAGCTGCGCGGCTCCTGGGCCGGCGCCTTCGGCCCGACCCAGTTCATGCCGACCGCGTTCAAGCGCTTTGCCGTCGACGGTGACGGCGACGGACGGCGCGACGTCGTCGACAATCCGACCGACCTGATCGCATCCACCGCCAACAATCTGAAGAAGGACGGCTGGCAGGCCGGCCAGACCTGGGGCTACGAGGTCACGGTGCCGCAAGGCTTCAACTACATGCTGGCCGACCGCGCCAAGGCGATGACGATCGGGCAATGGGAGAAGCTCGGGCTGAAGCGGGCGACGGGCCAGCCCTTCCCCCATCCGGCCGAGAAGGCCTATCTGCTGGCGCCAGCCGGCGCGCAGGGGCCCGGCTTCCTGATGCTGCAGAACTACCGCGTTATCATGAAATACAATCCGGCCGAGGCCTATGCGCTGGCGATCGGACACTTCGCCGACCGCCTGCGCGGCGGGCAGCCCTTTGTGCAGCCCTGGCCGCGGCAGGAGCGGGAGCTGTCGCGTGCCGAGCGGCTGGAGCTGCAGCAATTGCTGGCGCAGCGCGGCTACTACAAGGGCACCCCGGACGGCCAGTTCGGCGGCCAGACAAGGGAAGCCCTGCGCAGCTTCCAGGCCTCCATCGGGGTGCCCGCGGACGGCTTTGCCTCCTCCGACGCGCTGGACCAGCTGCGTAGGCGGTAAAATCGCGCCGAAAGTAACCCTGAACCGGGATTTTGCCGTGCAGCCTTGACGGCGGCGGCTGTTCCCCGGTGTATGGGACAAGAATCTGCAACGGAATTTGCCCGTTTGGCGCCTGATTCCGTTATTATATCGAGCTAGCTCCGAACCCCCTTGCGCGTGCCCGAGATCGCATGTCGAAGAAGTCCCTGTTCAAGGCGCTGACCGAGACCGGCCCGCTGATCGCGCTGGGGACGGCGCTTGCGATTTTGGTATCGGTGGCAGGCCCCGCCTCGGCGCAATTCTTCAACTTCCCCGGCTTCGGCGGCCCGCCGCAGCGCTCGGCCCCGCCGCCACAACGCGGCGGAGGTGGAGGCGGCGGCTGGTTCGGCGGCGACTTCTTCACCCCCTTCCAGCAGCAACAGCCGCAGGCGCCGCGTCAGGATTTCTCGCGCGCGCCGGCGCCGGCCAAACGCGACACCATCCCAGAGAAGAACGTGCTGGTGATCGGCGATGCCATGGCCGACTGGCTCGCCTATGGCCTCGAGGATGCCTACAACGAGCAGCCCGACATGGGCGTGATCCGCAAGCACAGGACGACATCCGGCCTGATCAAGTACCAGCCGAAGGGTGAGCCCTCGGATTGGGCGGCAGCGGCCAAGGGAATCCTCGAGACCGAGAAGCCTGACGTCATCGTCGTCATGCTCGGCCTCAACGACCGCGCCGCGATCCGCGAGCCTGTCGCGGACAAGGCCACGGATAAGGACAAGGACAAGAAGAACGACAAGGGCGCGCGCGCCAAACCACCGGCGAAGCCCGGCGAGACGAAACCCGGCAGCGACAGTGCCGCCAAGCCGGACGACAAGCCTGCCGACGCGGACCTGCCGCAGGATGACGCCGACAACGCCGACACCCCTGCGGCCGCGCCGGAAAGGACCGCGCGCAATCCGAACGGCCTCTACGAATTCCGCGACGAGCGCTGGGTCGAGCTCTACGGCAAGAAGATCGAGGAACTGGCCAACATCCTCAAGGCCAAGGGCGTGCCGGTGCTGTGGGTCGGCCTTCCCGCCATCCGCGGGCAGAAGGGCACGGCGGACATGCTGTTCCTGGATTCGCTCTATCGCGAAGGCGCGGCCAAGGCCGGCATCACCTATGTCGACGTCTGGGATGGTTTTGTCGACGAGGCCGGCCGCTTCCTTCAGAAGGGCCCGGACTTCGAAGGCCAGATCCGTCAGCTCCGCAGCTCTGACGGCGTCTTCTTCACAAAGCCCGGCGCACGCAAGCTCGCCCATTACGTCGAACGCGAGATCACGCGCCTGCTCGCGGGCCGCTCCGGCCCGATCGCGCTGCCGAGCGAGCCGGCGACGCCCGATACCAGTGCCGAGCCCGGCAAGCCCGCGCCGCGGCCGCTGGCCGGTCCGATCGTGCCGCTGGTTGCGGCCTCGATCTCGGCGGACCAATTGCTGGGCGGACCGGGCTCGCGTCCCGCCGCCGTCGATGCGCTCGCTGCGAAGACGATGGTGAAAGGCGAGCCGCTGACCGCCCCGGCCGGGCGTGCCGACGATTATGCCTGGCCGCGCCGCGAGGTCGGCCGCGAGCAGGCCAAGGGCGATACGCCTGTTGCGGCGACGACGCCTGACGGCAGCGCGGCGCCCGGCTCACCGTCACCGGGGCCAGCCGCCGCGATCGCGCCGCCGAGGCTCGCGCCAAAGAGGCCGCCGATGCCGCCGCAGCAGCCCGCCCAGGCACAGCCTTCGTTCCGTGATTTCTTTGGCTTCGGCTCGCCGCAGCCACCGCCGCCACGTCAACTTGCGCCGGCGCCAGGGCCGCGCAATCCAGCGCAGAACCCCGCGATCCCGCGTCCACCCGGCAATGTCGGACGATCGGCGGAAATGATCCGGTAATTTCCTAAGCTCACGTCTCGTGTCCCGGACGCGACGCAGCGCGAAGCGTTGCGACGCAGAGACGGGACCCAGTTTCTTGCAACACCCAAAAAGAATAGGCCCCGGCTCCGCGCAGCAGCGCTTTGGCGCTGCAGCGCGTCCGGGGCACGAGACATTCGTCGCTTGGGGAGCTCAGCGATAATAGCGCCAGCGCGACGGCGGACGGCGGGCGGGACGCGACATCAGAAGCGCGAGCGCAAACCCGATGCCGCCGGCGATCAGCAACGAGCCGAGCGGATTGTCCTGCACCTTTTTCGACAGCGCCTGTGTCCCATCGCGGAAAGTCTCGCCGCTATTCTCATAGGCGTCCTTGGCATAGCCCGCGGCGGTGTCCGTGGCATCGCGCACGGCATCCTTGGCCTGGCCGTAGAGATTCTGCACCGTGCCCGCGGCTTCCCGCGCCTTGCCCGACGCCTGCGTCTTCGCATCACCTGCCAGGTCTCCGATCGCGCCTTCCGCGCGTCCGGCGAATTCCTTGGCCGATCCAACAATCCGGTCCGTATCCATGATGATCCTCCTCGGTGGTCAGCCGAAGTAACCGATCAGGCGCGGCCCAGTTCCAAGTCTCTGCGAAAGTGAAGCCTCTCGCGAACCAGCAGCGCACCCGGGAACGGGCAAGCAAATCCCGGATGGCTTCGATCGTCCGGGCTACAAGATGAGGCCGCCATCGACGACCAGTGTCTGGCCGACGATGTAGGACGACAGCGGCGAAGCCAGGAACAGCGCCGCGCCCGCCATGTCGGCCGGCGTGCCCAATCGCCGCAGCGGGATGCGCGCAAGCGCGCCTTCGAGCCGCTTGGGATTGTCGGTCGTCACCTTCGTCATCTTGGTGTCGACGAGCCCCGGCGCGATGCCGTTGACGCGGACGCCGTCTTCGGCCCAGGCCTCGCCCAGCGTGCGCGTCAATCCGACCGCGCCGGTCTTCGAGGCGTTGTAGGCGGGATTGCCCATGGTGGAATGATAGGCGGCGGTCGAGGACACCATGATCAGCGAGCCCTTGGCATCCCGCAACATGGAATGAAACCGCGTCGCGCAAGCCATCAGGCTCATCAAATTGACCTCCACGACCTTGCGGAAACCAGCCATCTCGAATTCGCCGCGGCGGTAGATCACCGCGCCCTGCGCGAGCACCAGGATGTCGAGACGATCGAACGACGGCTTGAATGCCTCGATCGCACCGGGGTTGCTGACATCGAGCTGCGCATACGCAAGACCGGTGAGATCGGAGCCTTCGCCGGCTGAATATTCCGCTGCGTGAGCACGCGTGCCGCACACCGCGACATCCGCACCTCTGGCGCGAAAGGCCTGTGCGATGCCGTTGCCGATACCGCTGGAACCGCCGACCACCAGCACCTGCCTGCCTGAGAAATCGAGCTCGTTTGCCATCGCGGCCTCCCCTTCGTCTTGCTTGTTTGACCTGTCTGCGGATCGATGCCAGCCTTGTCAATCATAACAAGAACAAGCACGACGCGAGGAAACAGCATGTCCGAATCCAAGGAGCTGAGCCGGTCCGTGAAGGGCCTCACCGTTCTCGTCACCGGCGCGGC
Source organism: Bradyrhizobium sp. 1(2017) (assembly GCF_011602485.2). Taxonomy (NCBI): domain Bacteria; kingdom Pseudomonadati; phylum Pseudomonadota; class Alphaproteobacteria; order Hyphomicrobiales; family Nitrobacteraceae; genus Bradyrhizobium; species Bradyrhizobium sp. 1(2017). The sequence goes on from NZ_CP050022.2 coordinate 7,096,431, forward strand.
CAGCGGCATGGGACGCGCGACCGCGCGCGTGTTCGCGGCCGAAGGTGCAAATGTTGCCGTCACGGATTTCAACGAGCAAGGTGCCGAGACCGTTGCCAGACAGATCGCGGCGAGCGGCGGATCGGCGAAAGCCTGGAAGCTCGATGTCGCCGAGGCCGGCGAGATCAAGCGCGTGGTCGGCGATGTCGCTGCGCATTTCGGCGGGCTCGACATCGTCGTCAACAATGCCGGCATCTCCGTGCGTGTCGCGATCGACGATGAGGCCTATGAGGACGCATGGGCCAGGGGCCTCGCCGTGATGCTGACCGCGCATCCACGCATCATCCGCGCTGCGCTTCCTCACTTGCGCAAGTCGAAGAGCCCGCGCATCGTCAACATCGCCTCGACCGAGGCGCTCGGCGCCACCGCCTTGCACAGCCCCTATTCGGCGGCCAAGGGCGGCGTTGCGAGCCTCACCCGCTCGCTGGCGGTAGAGCTCGGCCGCGAGGGCATCACCGTCAACTGCATTTGCCCAGGGCCGATCCGCACGGCGATCACCGACCGCATTTCCGAGGAGCACAAGACCATCTACGCCAAGCGCCGCACGGCACTCGGCCGCTACGGCGAGCCCGAGGAGGTCGCGCATATGACGCTCAGCCTCTGCCTGCCGGCCGCCTCATTCCTGACCGGCGCCGTGATCCCGGTCGACGGCGGGCTGATGGCCCGGAACGCGTGAGAGCCATGCGCGCGGCGCGTTGACATCGCCGAACGCGGGAGGCATTTTTTCTGCAAACAGAGCGGAGAAACCGCTCGCACATGCGGGAGAAACGCCATGACGATCGCCATCCGGCAGCTTCAGAAGCATTTCGTCGGTGAGGTGTCCGGCCTCGATTTGCGCAAACCCCTCACGGCGGAAGAGGCACGCGAGGTCGAAGCCGCCATGGACAAATACGCGGTGCTGGTCTTCCACGACCAGGACATCACCGACGAGCAGCAGATGGCGTTCGCGCTGAATTTCGGCCAACGCGAGGAGGCGCGCGGCGGCAACATCACCAAGGCCGATGAATACCGCCTCACCTCGGGCCTGAACGACGTCTCAAACCTCGGCAAGGACGGCAAGCCGCTCGCCAGGGACAGCCGCGCCAATCTGTTCAACCTCGGCAATTGCCTGTGGCACTCCGACAGTTCGTTCCGCCCCATCCCGGCGAAATTCTCGCTGTTGTCCGCTCGCGTGGTCAATCCGAAGGGCGGCAACACCGAATTCGCCGACATGCGCGCCGGCTATGACGCGCTCGACGACGAAACCAAGGCGGAGATCGAGGATTCCGTCTGCGAGCACTCGCTGATGTATTCGCGCGGCTCGCTCGGCTTCACCGAATACACCGACGAGGAGAAGGGGATGTTCAAGCCGGTGCTGCAACGCCTGGTGCGCACCCATCCCGTCCATCGCCGCAAGTCGCTTTATCTCTCGTCGCATGCCGGCAAGATAGTCGGCATGAGTGTGCCGGAGGGCCGGCTGCTGCTGCGTGACCTCAACGAGCATGCGACGCAGCCCGAGTTCGTCTACGTTCACAAATGGAGGCTGCATGACCTCGTGATGTGGGACAACCGCCAGACCATGCACCGCGTCCGCCGCTACGACCAGTCCCAGCCCCGCGACATGCGCCGCGCGACGGTGGCGGGCACCGAGGCAACGGTGCAGCAGCAGGCGGCGGAGTAGGCGCTACTCAGCCGTCGTCCCGCCGGGTAAGGTGGACTCAATCCTCCACGTCGTCCTGGACAAGCGAGCAAAGCGAGCGCCGATCCAGGACCCATTACCACCGAGCGCAGTTTGACGAGGGTTTGTTGTTACCAGCCTGCCTCAAACCACTCCCTGGGGTAATGGGTCCTGGCTTTCGCCAGGACGACGGCCGAGGGCGGAACGACAGCGGGGAGTTTTGCGACAGCGGAGGATAAGGCTACGCGTGCCCGGCCTCGTTGGAGAGCATGCCGGGATCGATGCCGATCTTGTGCAGGGCGCGGTTGTACTTGTCGTCGACATCGTCGCCAAAGATCAGGTCAGCGTCCGCGTCGCAATGCAGCCAGCCATTGCCCTGAATCTCGGTCTCGAGCTGGCCCGGCGCCCAGCCGGCATAGCCGAGCGCGAGGATGGCGTGCTTGGGGCCGGAGCCGTTGGCGATGGCGCGCAGGATGTCGACGGTCGCGGTGAGGCAGACCCCGTCGTCGATCCGAAGCGTCGCGTTCTCGATGTAGAAGTCGCTGGAATGCAGCACGAAGCCGCGCCCGGTATCGACCGGACCGCCGCGCAGCACCTTCATGCTTTCGGCATTCTCCGGCAGCTTGATGTGCTCGCCCTTCTTGACGATGCCGAGCTGCATCAAGAGCTCGGGAAAGTCGATGGAGCCCGCCGGGTGATTGACGATGATGCCCATCGCGCCTTCGGCAGAATGGGCACAGAGATAGATTACCGAGCGCTCGAAACGGGGATCGCCCATCACGGGCATCGCAATCAGGAGCCGGCCGTCGAGGTAACCGGCCGAACTGGGCAGCACGGGGTTCGTGCTGCGGGTGCTATCGCCCGTCCTTTTGCCCGTAGGAGCCATGGTGCAGCACTCCGGTTTCAATTCCTATCCTGATGTCGGGCCCGGCCGGTGTCAAATCAAGGCTTGCCCAGACCTGATTCGTTGCATCCATCACAAGCAATTCAATGGTTTGCCCCGGGGCGACCCTGTAAAGACGTGCCATGTCCAGCATAGTTCCCCTGCATGCGGCGATTGGCGTCGCGACAACCTTGCTTGCGTCGTCGCTGGCAATCGCAGCCCGTGCCGACGACGCTTCGCCGTGGCAGCGCGACGGACATTCCGCGGTGCGGCTGGTGGCGGGGTCGCGCAGCGGCGCCGTCCTGCTCGGCGGTATCGCCTTCCAGCTCCAGCCGGGCTGGAAGACCTACTGGCGCTCGCCGGGCGATTCCGGCGTTCCGCCGCGGTTCGACTTCTCGAAGTCGGACAACGTCGAGGCGGTGACGATCATGTGGCCGGCGCCGCTCAAGTTCGACGACGGCGCGGGCGGGCACTCGATCGGTTATCGCGACCAGGTCGTGCTGCCCTTGCGCATCGTCGCGAAGGCGGCGGACAAGCCGGTGACCTTGCGCGCCGAGATCAACTACGCGGTCTGCGAAAAGCTCTGTGTTCCCGTCGAAGCCAGCGCCGAACTCGGTTTCAACAGCGTCGCCTCGACCGAGGACGCGAACTTGCGCGCAGCGCTCGACACCGTGCCCAAGCCCGCCAATATCGGTGATCCCAATCCCCTCACCATCCGCGACGTCAAGCGTGACGGGCCCAAGAACGTGGTGGTCGACGTGGTGACGCCGGACAGCCGCAACGTCAATCTGTTCGTGGAAGGGCCGACGCCCGATTGGGCGCTGCCGATTCCCGCCCCGATCCAGCACGGCCCGCCCGACGTAAAGCGGTTTTCCTTCGAGCTCGACGGATTGCCGCCGGGCGCCAAGGCCGATGGGGCGGCGCTGAAGTTCACGCTGGTCGGACCGGAGAAGTCGTACGAGTTTAATACGAATCTGGAGTGAGGACGAGACTCGTGGTTACCAGCGCGCGCTCCAACCTCTGCCAGGGGGTTGGGTTCCGGATCGGCGCGCGCTTGAGGCGGGCTTGTCCGGGACGACAGCGGGGATGGGGCGACACCGTACCCATGCAAACCCACCCAACCGAATCTTAACGAATGGTTGCTAATTCCCGGGCATGCCGCAGCATGCGGACGCCCGGGGATCTCGAATTGGCCGTGATGGATGCTCAACCCGCAACGACCGGACCGGCCGGGTTGGTCGAGCGGCTGCGCGGCCGATTGACCGGCGGCTCGAGCGAGGCGTCGCTGACGCGGCGGCTGGCCGGCACCATCTTCATCATCCGCGTCATCAGCGCAGGCCTTGCCTATGTCTCGCAGGTGCTACTGGCGCGCTGGATGGGCACGTCCGATTACGGCATCTACGTCTATGTCTGGACCTGGGTGCTGCTGCTCGGCAGCATGATGGATTTCGGCATCTCCGCTTCCGCGCAAAAGATCATTCCGGAGTATCGCGCCAGCGGCGCGCATGCGCTGCTGCGCGGCTTCCTTTCCGGCAGCCGCTGGCTGACCCTTGCCGCTTCCACGCTGGTGTCGCTCGGCCTCGCCGGCATCGTCAAGCTGCTGTCGCCCTGGATCGATCCGGCCGAGGCGCTGCCGCTCTATATCGGCTGCATGACGCTGCCGGCCTTCGTCGTCGCCAACACCCAGGATGGCATCGCGCGCTCGCACGACTGGATGCAGCTCGGCCTGATGCCGCAGTTCATCATCCGCCAGGCGCTGATCATCGGCATGACGGGCTCTGCGTTCCTGCTCGGCTACCATCTCGGCGCGGTCGCCGCGATGGTCGCGAGCGCCGGGGCGGTCTGGATCGCGATGACCGGGCAGATGGTGGTGCTGAACCGCAAGCTTGCCCACCACATCGAGCCTGGCCCCAAGGCCTATGACGTCGGCGGCTGGCTCGCCGTCTCGCTGCCGATCCTGCTGGTCGAGAGCTTCTACTTGCTGCTGTCCTACACCGACGTGCTGGTCCTGCAGCAATTTCGTCCCTCCGACGAGGTCGGCGTTTATTTCGCGGTGGTGAAGACATTGGCGCTGGTCTCCTTCATCCATTACGCGATGTCGGCGACCACAGCGCATCGCTTCGCCGAATACAACGCAAGCGGCGACAAGGCGCGGCTGTCGGCCTATGTGGCGCACGCCATCGGCTGGACGTTCTGGCCGTCGCTGGCAGCGACCGTCGTGCTGCTCGCGCTCGGCAAGCCGCTGCTCTGGCTGTTCGGGCCGCAATTCACCGTCGGCTACGACATCATGTTCGTCGCCGCGATCGGCCTCGTGGTGCGCTCTGCGATCGGCCCGGTCGAGCGGCTGCTCAACATGCTCGGCCAGCAGAAGCTTTGTGCGCTCGCTTATGCGCTGGCCTTCGTGATGAATCTCGTGCTCTGCATCGCGCTGGTCCCGCGCTACGGGGGACACGGCGCCGCCGCCGCGACCTCGATCTCCCTCACCTTCGAGACCGTGCTCCTGTTCTGGATCGTGCGGCAGCGCCTCGGCCTGCACGTGCTGGCGTTTGGAAGGTAGCCTGTGCTGCTGCCCCGCCTCGCGGGAAGAGTGGTTTCACAAGGCACCGGCGAACAGGGAGAAATGGCTGCGTATCTCCGGCCAGCAGCATGATTTTTCTTATTTGATCCAAGCGGTTGCATGGCGGAGAAAGTTGATTCTACGTCATATTGCCCCACCCGCGAGATCAACCTAAGCTTACCTTGAATGTTTGATCCACTCTACGTCGCTTCCGGATTCGGCGTCGGCCTGCTCGTCGGCATGACCGGTGTAGGCGGCGGCTCGTTGATGACGCCGCTCCTGATCCTGCTGTTCGGCGTTCATCCCTCCACGGCGGTCGGCACCGACCTGCTCTACGCCGCCGCCACCAAGACCGGCGGCAGCCTGGTGCACGGCTGGTCGCGCAGCGTGCACTGGCCGGCGGTGCTGCGGCTTGCCTGCGGCAGCATTCCTGCGAGCGCGGTGACGCTGCTGGTGCTGTGGAAGCTCGACCTCCGAAGCGATTCCGAGCGCAGCCTGGTCAATGTGGTGTTGTGCTTCGCGCTGATCCTGACCGCGACGTCGCTGATCTTCCGCAAGTCGATCATGGAGCGTTACCGCAAGCGCCTTGAGCAGGTCGACGCGCGCACCACCGCCGTTGCGACCGTGATCACCGGGATCGTGCTCGGCGTGCTGGTGTCGATTTCATCCGTCGGCGCCGGCGCGGTCGGCGTGACCGTGCTGCTCTTGCTCTATCCCCGCCTGCCCATGGCGACCATCGTCGGCTCCGACATCGCGCATGCCGTGCCGCTGACGCTGGTTGCCGGCATCGGACATTGGGCGCTCGGCGACGTCGATTGGGCGCTGATGGGCGTGCTGCTGTTGGGCTCGCTGCCCGGCATCATCGTCGGCAGCTTCAGCGCCACGCGCGTACCCGAGACGGTGCTGCGCCTGACGCTGGCCTGCGTGCTGTTCGTGGTCGCCGGCAAGATCATGTTTGCCGAGTTGCATTTGTCGTCCGCGTTCGTGACGGCGCTGGCCTGGGGCCATTGAGGACAGGCGGCGCCGCCTCGCCTCTCCCACCGCCATCGCGGGAATTCGTAGGGTAGGCAAAGCGGAGCGTGCCCACCACTCCTTCTCAAGCGTGGCAAAATTTCCCAACCACGGAGAAATGGTGGGCACGGCGCTGACGCGCCTTTGCCCACCCTACGGGATCGCGTGCTTACTCCGCCGTCCAGCCGCCGTCGATCGAGAGATTGGTGCCGGTGATCTGCGCGGCATCGTCGCTGCACAGAAACAGCGCGAGCGCTGCGACCTGCTCGGAAGTGACGAACTCCTTGGTCGGCTGCGCGTCGAGCAGCACGTCGTTGATGACCTGCTCGCGCGTCAGATTGCGCGCCTTCATGGTGTCGGGGATCTGCTTCTCGACCAGCGGCGTCCAGACGTAGCCGGGGCTGATGCAGTTGCAGGTGATCTTGTGGGTCGCGACTTCCAGCGCCACGGTCTTGGTCAGGCCGGCGATGCCGTGCTTGGCCGACACGTAAGCCGACTTGAAGGGTGAGGCGACGAGCGAGTGCGCCGAGGCGGTGTTGATGATGCGGCCCCAGCCCTTCTTCTTCATTCCGGGCACCGCGGCGCGGATGGCATGGAAGGCCGAGGACAGGTTGATCGCGATGATCTGGTCCCACTTCTCGAGCGGAAACTCTTCGATCGGCGAGACGAACTGGATGCCGGCATTGTTGACGAGGACGTCGACCGAACCGAACGTCTTCTCGCCGAGCGCGATCATCCCTGCGATCTCGGCAGGCTTGGTCATGTCGGCGGGCGAGTAGATCGCCTTGACCTTGAAGTCGGACTCGATCTTGGCGCGTTCCTTTTCGATGTCCTCGGGCGAGCCGAAGCCATTGATGACGACATTGGCGCCGGCGGCGGCGAAGGCACGTGCGTAAGCCAGCCCGATGCCGCTGGTCGACCCGGTCACGACTGCGTTCTTGCCTGACAGACTACCCATTTCATTCGCTCCTTTTTGCCGGGGGCGCGGTGACGTCCCCCGTGAGATCGTAGGCCACCATGGTCTCGCCGGATTGCGGCGTCTCGAGCCGGTCCTTGTGGCGCATCGACAGATGCACGTCGCGGACGCCGCCTTCCCAATGCTCGACCATGGCGACATGCGAGAAGTCGTAGTCCTTGGACGAAGATTCGTAGTTCTTGCTGCGATAGATCAGGTGAACCACCGTCACCGTGCTTTCGCGCGACGCCTTCGCGAGGAATTCGACGGAAGGATCATTCTTGAGATAATCCGGCAATTTGGAAATCAGATCGCGCACGGCACGGCGGGCGTTGTGAATCTGCTTGTTCTTGTCGGTGTTCATCCGCGTGCGGCTGGAATAGCGGATGTCCTTCTCGCGCTCGGCGGCTTCCAGCAGCGAAGTCGGCAGATCGCCGCGGGCGGAAAACAGGTCGACCTGGAAGATCAGCATGTCGCGCTCGAGCTCGGTATCGAGCACGTAATCAAGCGGCGTATTGGAGGCGATGCCGCCGTCCCAATAGTGCTCGCCGTCGATCACGACGGACGGAAAGCCCGGCGGCAAGGCGCCGGACGCCATGATGTGCTCGGGGCCGATGGTCTTGCCGAGCTTCTTGAACTCGTAATTGTCGAAATATTTGAAATTGCCCGAGGTGACGCCGACGGCGCCGATCGACAGACGCGTCTTCACATCGTTGATGCGGTCGAAATCGACCAGGCGCTCCAGCGTCTTCTTCAGGGGCGCGGTGTCGTAATAGCTTTCCGCCTCGGGATGGCCCGGTGGCCACAGCGGCGCCGGCGGAACGCGCGGGACGAAGAAACCGGGCACGCCGAAGGTCGCGATCAGCGCAGCGCTCGTCGAGTTGAACAGTTCGCGGCTGTGGTCGCTCTTGCCGATCGGCTTCCACGGCACCGGCGCCGACACCATCTCCCAGAATTCCTTGAGCCGCTCGACGCGGGTGCGGCCCTCATTGCCGGCGATGATGGCGGCGTTGATGGCGCCGATCGAGATGCCGGCGACCCATTCCGGCTCGAAGCCGTAGCCGCACAGCGCCTGGAAGGCGCCGGCCTGGTACGAGCCGAGCGCGCCACCGCCCTGGAGGACCAGGACACGTTGCGCATTCGCGGGGATGCTGGCGGAGGCCGGACGATGATCTGTCATGAGGGAACAATAGCAAAAGCCGATGCACCGTGGCGACCCTCCGCCGCGGCGTCAATGCATCCCGGGATCAAGTCTGGCTTATCGCTCCGTCGAGGCCAGGATCAAGGTCCAGAACACCTTGTATTTGGTGCCGGGAGCATAGCCCGCTGCGATGCCCAATTTTGTGACACCGTTCTTGAGCATGTTGGCGCGGTGGGGCGGCGAGTCGCGCCAGCCGGAAAACGCTTCCGCCAGCGTATGATAGCCGGCCGAGACATTCTCGACCGCCACCGTCGCGGGATAGCCTCCGGTGGCGAGACGCTTGGCGAGCGGCGCGCGGACGTCATGATCCATCTTGTTGGCGGCCGCCATGGCCTGGGACTGGGATTCGGCGAGCCGCATCAGGTCCGCATCGATCACGACGGTGCCGAGCCCGTTGTTCTGGCGGTATTGCGAGATCATCACGGCGGCCGCCTGCGCATCGAGCCTGGCGCCCGCCACCGCCATGTCGGTATACATGGACGGCTGCTGGACCGGCGCTTCGTTGCCGGCGCAGCCGGCCAGAAGCAAAGTGATGAGTATTGCGGCCGCAGCGCGCATGAATCGGTAGCCCCCAAATGACGGGCCGTTGTTGCATACCAACCGTGGCTGAAAGGTGAATTTTGAGGAAAATCTGATCGGTGTCATTCCGGGGTGCGCTGGGCGCCCACCCGGAATCCCGAGATTCCGGGTTCGATGCTTCGCATCGCCCCGGAATGACAGGGGGACCCTACCCCGCAAATATCCGGTAGCGGCGGGGTTCGAGCCCGACCGTGTCGCCGGCGCGCAGTTCCTTGTCGCGGGGGGCGTCGATCTCGATGGTCTCGCCGCCTGACAGCGCAACCTCGGCGCGCTGCACGGGGCCGAAATTGCGGACATGCTGAACCGCGCCCTCGAAGGCGCCGCTGCCGGGTGGGCCGACCAGCATGTCGTGCCGCCGCACGAACAGTTTCGACGCGCCGGGCGCAAGCCCCTCGGCGGCAAGCGGAAGCTGCCGGTCGCCGAGCCGGACCACGCCATCGGATATCTGAACCGGCAGCTCGATGGATTCGCCGATGAAGCCGTGGACGAAGGCGGTCGCCGGGCTTTCGTAGACGTCGTCGGGCGAGCCGATCTGCTCGATCCGGCCCTTGTCCATCACCACGACGCGGTTGGCGACTTCCAGCGCCTCCTCCTGGTCATGGGTGACGAAGATCGAGGTGACGTTGATCTCGTGATGCAGCGAGCGCAGCCACCTTCGCAGCTCCTTGCGCACCTTGGCATCGAGCGCGCCAAAGGGCTCGTCGAGCAAGAGGATGCGCGGCTCGATCGCGAGCGCACGGGCGAGCGCGATGCGCTGGCGCTGGCCGCCCGAGAGCTGGCTCGGATAACGGTCAGCGAGCCAGTCGAGCTGCACGAGATCGAGCAGCTCCTTGACCCGTGCACGGATGGTCGCTTCATCCTTGCGGATTGCGCGCGGCTGCACGCGCAGGCCGAAGGCGACATTCTCGAACACCGTCATGTGGCGGAACAGCGCGTAGTGCTGGAACACGAAGCCGACATGCCGTTCGCGCGCGCCCTGTGCCAGCGCGTCCTCGCCGTTGAAGGTGACCTCGCCGGAATCAGGCCAGTCGAGGCCGGCGATGATCCGCAGCAATGTGGTCTTGCCGGAGCCGGAGGGACCGAGCAGCGCCAGCAACTCGCCGTCGTTGACCTTGAGGTCGACGCCGTCGAGGGCTGCGAAGCTGCCGAATTTCTTGACGAGATTCTTGACTTCAATGGTCATTGACGTCTTGTCCTTCGTCGAGGTGACGTTCGAGAACGGTTTTTGCAATCAGCGTGATCAGCGCCAGCATCGCGAGCAGCGAGGCGATCGCGAAGGCGGCGACGAACTGGTACTCGTTGTAGAGAATCTCGACCAGCAGCGGCATGGTGTTGGTCTCGCCGCGGATATGGCCGGAGACGACGGAGACCGCGCCAAACTCGCCCATCGCGCGGGCGTTACAGAGCAGGACGCCGTAGAGCACGCCCCATTTGATATTGGGCAGCGTGACGCGGAAGAAGGTTTGCAGACCCGAGGCGCCGAGCGAGACCGCGGCCTCCTCCTCCTGGGTGCCCTGCTCCTGCATGAGGGGGATCAGCGCGCGCGCCACGAAGGGGAAGGTGACGAAGGTGGTGGCGAGCGCGATGCCGGGCACCGCGAACAGGATCTGGATGTCGTGGTCGCGCAGCCAGCTGCCGAAATAGCCCTGCGCGCCGAACAGCAGCACGAAAACGAGGCCCGAGATCACCGGCGAGACCGAGAACGGCAGGTCGATCAGCGTGATCAGGAAGGTCTTGCCCGGGAAATCGAATTTTGCAATCGCCCAGGCTGCAACGAGCCCGAACACGAGATTGAGACCGACCGAGATGGCGGCGACCAGCAGCGTCAGCTTGATCGCGGCCAGTGCCTCCGGCTCGGCGAGCGCGGCGAAATAGGCGAGGATCCCCTTCGAGAACGCCTGGGCGAACACCACCACCAGCGGCAGCACGACGAAGACCGTGAGGAACATCATCGCCAGCGCGATGATGGTGAGGCGCACCGCCCTCGGCTCGGTGCGAAGGTTGTCACGCGCCGCTTCCGCGTGCGCACGCGCCTTCGCGTCGGGCGAGGAGAGCGACATGGAGTCCGCGATCTGCATCGTCATGATCCGCCCCTCAACGCGCCGGAATCCGGCTCTGCGCCCAGCGCTGGAGCCGGTTGACGGCGAAGATGACGACGAAGGAGACGACGAGCATGACGACCGCGATGGCGGTCGCATCGGCGTAGCGGAATTCGGACAGGCGGATCACGATCAAGAGCGGCGCGATCTCGGAGACGTTGGGCAGATTGCCGGCGATGAAGATCACCGAGCCGTATTCGCCGACCGCGCGGGCGAAGGCGAGCGCGAGCCCTGTGAGCAGGGCCGGCGCCAGCGAAGGCAGGATCACGCGGGTGATGGTCTGCCAGCGGCTGGCGCCAAGGCTGCCCGCGGCCTCCTCGATCTCGGGATCGAGATCCTGGAGCACCGGCTGCACGGTGCGGACCACGAAGGGAATACCGATGAAAATCATGGCAACGAAGATGCCGACCGGCGTGAACGCGACCTTGATGCCGAGCTCGGCAAGCGGCGCGCCCAGCCAGCCCTTCTCGGCAAACAGCGCGGTCAGCGCTACACCGGCAACCGCCGTGGGCAGTGCGAAGGGCACGTCGACGATGGCATCGAAGATGCGACGGCCCGGGAAGCGGTAGCGCACCAGCGCCCAGACGATGATGCTGCCCATCACCAGATTGACGCAGGCCGCCGCGAAGGCGAGGCCGAAGGAGACCCGCAAGGCATTCAGGGTGCGGCGGCTGGAGAGGATGTTCCAGAACTGCTCGGGGCTGAGCTCGAACGATTTCAGGAACAGCCCGGCAAGCGGAATCAAGATGATGATGGAGAGCCAGGAAAGCGTCAGTCCCATCGTGAGACCGAAGCCCGGCAATGTCCGGCGTCGTGCTGCGAATGCGCTCACCAGGCCCCCTGCTAACGCCCCTCCGACAGCGCCCGATCAGTTCTTGTAGATCTGATCAAAGACGCCGCCGTCGGCGAAATGTTCCTTCTGCGCCTTGGTCCAGCCGCCGAAGACGTCGTCGATCGTGAACAGCTCGACCTTGGCGAAGGCATTCTCGTACTTTTTCGCAATTTCGGCGTCGCGAGGACGGTAGAAATTGCGCGCGGCGATCTCTTGAGCTTCCTTGGTATACCAGTACTGCAGGTAAGCGTCAGCCGCGTTCCGGGTGCCTTTCTTGTCGGCAACCTTGTCGACGATGGTGACCGGCGGCTCGGCAAGGATCGATTGCGGCGGTGCCACGATCTCGAACTTGTTCGCACCGAACTCCTTCAGCGCGAGGAACGCCTCGTTCTCCCAGGCGAGCAGCACGTCGCCGACGCCGCGCTCGACGAAGGTCACGGTGGCGCCCCGTGCGCCGGTATCGAGCACCGGCACCTGTTGGAAGAGCTTCCCGACGAACTCCTTGGCCTTGTCGGCCGAACCGTATTTCTTCTGCGCAAAGCCCCAGGCCGCCAGATAATTCCAGCGGGCGCCGCCCGAGGTCTTCGGGTTCGGCGTGATGATCGCGACACCCGGCTTGACCAGATCGTCCCAGTCCTTGATCCCCTTGGGATTGCCCTTGCGCACCAGGAAGACGATCGTCGACGTGTAGGGTGATGAATTCTGCGGCAGGCGCTTTTGCCAGTCGGTTGTGGTGAGGCCCTTGTTCGCGATCGCGTCGATGTCATAGGCGAGCGCCAGCGTCACCACGTCGGCCTGCAAGCCGTCGATCACCGCACGCGCCTGCGAACCGCTGCCGCCATGCGATTGCTTGATCTCGACGCTCTTGCCGGTCTCCTTCTGATAGGCGGTCGCGAATGCCTTGTTGAATTCGGCGTAGAGTTCACGCGTCGGATCGTACGACACATTCAATAGATTGATATCCGCGGCGAGAGCCGAGCTTGCCCAAAGAAGGGTTGCCGCGAGCGGGACGATACGGCGCATCATGTCCATCTCCATTCACCTCGACGACGTCGGCGTCGTCGATGGCACGCGGGCATAACTCGGGGCGAAACGCTCTTGAGTCAACGGAACCGGATTTTCTTGTTCGCAGCGTGGCAGCGTAAGCGTGCTACGAAATCTTCATCGTGTGAATGCCGCATTCTGTCTTGGCCCGACCCCGCCAGCGACCGGCGCGAGAATCTTCGTCCTCAATCGTTCGGCTCGTGCACGGCATACATCCAACCGACAGAAATCCTGACACAACCAGAGGGTGCCGCGGCAATTTGGCGCGCACGAAGATCGCTTCGATCTCCTCGCGCGAGACGTTGGCAAAGGGATTGAATTTCAACCGCGCACCGTCGTCCTCGACGACGGGGATGTCCGCGCGTGTGTTGCCTTGAAAACGCTTGCGGCCGTTGATCCAGGCCGAGAACGGCTTCAATGCGCGCGCCAGCGGTTCCACCTTGCGGATGCGGCAGCAGGCGTCGGGATCCGAGAACCAGAGGTCGCGGTCGGGATCTTCGCGCGACAACGTCTCTTCGGCGGGCTTGATCGACCGAACGTCCTTGAGACCGAGGGACGCGATCAGCGCGTCGCGATAGGCCAGCGTCTCCTCGAACAACCAGCCGGTGTCCAGAAAGATCACGGGGATCGCCGGATCGACCTCGGCCATGACCTTGAGCAGCGCGGCGGATTCCGTGCCGAAGGACGACACCAGCGCGAGCTTGTCGCGCCCGACCGTCTTCAGCGCCGCGGCGATGACCTCCGCAGGCGATGCATCGCGCAATCCGCGATCGAGCTCATCCGCCGGCGGCAGCGCAGACACGGACGAAACCTGAGCCGCGACCGCATTCACGTGCCGACCCCTTCGGAGTGGCGCAACTGCATGCGCCGGTGCAACGCCGTGATCCGGCCGTCACCGGTGGGCTGGTAGAACACCGAATAGCGCTTGGCGGTCTGCATGAAGGCTTCCGCATCCGCCTGCTTCTTGACCTCGAAGGCATCGAAGCCCGCGCGCAGCATGAACACGAACTGGTCGCGCAGCACCTGACCGGTGGCACGCAATTCGCCGCGGTAATTGTAGCGCTCGCGCAGCAGGCGGGCCTGGCTGTAGGCGCGGCCGTCGCGGAAGGTCGGAAACACCAGCGCGACCGTCGCGAGCTTGTCGAGATACGGCACCAGCTCGGCGATGTCGCGGTTGTTCGGCCAGATCACGCCGATCTTGCCGGCACGCTTGAGCAAGCCTTCCGCCTCGCCGAGGAAACGTTCGGCCGGCACCAGGATGTCGCCGCCCTCGGGCAGTGGCGTGTCGACGGCGAGCTTGAGGAAGCCGTCGTCGGCGATCTTTCCGCCGTTAACGAGTGGCATAGACGCGCTCCTTGAAGGGTTCGACGCCGAGACGCTTCACCGTATCCATGAACAGCTCCTCCGGCCGCTCGCGCAGCGCCAGATAGGCTTCCACGACGTCTTCGATGACATCGGCGACTTCGTCGAATTTGACGCCGGGTCCGATGAGGGTCCCGAGCGCGGCGTTCTCGTCGGCGCGACCGCCGATGGTGATCTGGTAGACCTCCTCGCCGTTCTTCTCGACGCCGAGAATACCGATATGGCCGACATGGTGATGGCCACAGGCATTGATGCAGCCCGAGATGTTGATGTGGAGACGGCCGATCAGATTGGCGAGCTCGTGATTGGCGAATCGCCGCGTCAACTCCTGCGCGATCGGAATCGAGCGAGCATTCGCCAGCGAGCAATAGTCGAGACCCGGGCAGGCGATGATGTCGGTGATCAGATTGACGTTGGGCGTTGCGAGCCCGAGCTTGTCGAGCGCCTTCCACAGCGCCGGCAGGTCGCGCTTGGCGACGTGGGGCAGCGCGAGGTTCTGCTCGTGGCCGACGCGGATCTCACCGAAGGAATATTTGTCGGCGAGATCGGCCAGCGCATCCATCTGCTCGGCCGTGGCATCGCCGGGAGGCGCGCCGATCGGCTTCAGGGAGATGGTAACGATGGAATAGCCTTGCACCTTGTGCGGAGCGACCGAATTCTTGCGCCACGCCTCGAAGTCCGGATCGGCCGCGGCCTGGCGCAGCTCGTCCGGCATGTGCGGCAGCTTCTCGTAGGCCGGATACGTGAAGCGCGAGCGGATGTCCTCGATCACCTCGTCATCGATCTGGAGCGAAGAGTTGCGGATGTGCTGCCACTCGTCCTCGACCTCGCGGGAGAATTTCTCGATGCCGAGCTCGTGCACCAGGATCTTGATACGTGCCTTGTAGATGTTGTCGCGCCGGCCGTACTGGTTGTAGACGCGCAGGATCGCCTCGATGTAGCTGAGGATATCGCGGCCATGCACGAAGTGCTTGATGGTCTTGGCGATGAACGGCGTGCGGCCGAGACCGCCGCCGACCAGCACCTCGAAGCCGGTCTCGCCCTTCTCGTTCTTGATCAGCCTCAAGCCGATGTCGTGGATCTTGATCGCGGCACGATCATGGTCCGATGCGGTGATCGCGATCTTGAACTTGCGCGGTAGGAACGAGAACTCGGGATGCAGCGTGGTGTGCTGGCGGATCAGCTCCGACCAGATGCGGGGATCCTCGATCTCGCCGGGCGCGACGCCGGCCCACTGGTCCGATGTGACGTTGCGCATGTTGTTGCCGGAGGTCTGCATCGCATGGATGCCGACTTCGGCAAGATCTGCCAGTGCATCCGGCAGCTCGGCGAGCTTGATCCAGTTGAACTGGATGTTCTGCCGCGTGGTGAAATGGCCGTAGCCGCGGTCGTATTTGCGCGCGACATGGGCGAGCGCCCGCAGCTGGTTCGTCGCCAGCGTGCCATAAGGAATCGCGACACGGAACATGTAGGCATGCAGTTGCAGGTAGACCCCGTTCTGCAGCCGCAGGATCTTGAACTCGTCCTCGGTGAGCTCGCCGGAGAGGCGGCGCTTCACCTGGTCGCGGAACTCCGAGACGCGCTCGTTGACGAGCGTGCGGTCGATTTCGTCGTAAGCATACATAAGAAAGCGCCTTAAACCTGGACCGGCTGTCCGATGGTGACGCCGGTGCGGCGGATCTGTTCGCGCAGATTGCCGGGAACGATCTTGCCGTCAGCGCCGATCTGCACAGGCGCGATATAGGGACCGATCGCGCCGACGTCATCGGCGACGGACTCCGCAAGCAACGCCTTGGCCTCGTCGGAGTTGCGCACGATCGCGGCTTCCGAGAGCTCCGCGGACCAGCCCTTGGCGGCGGTGCGGTAGACCACGATGCCGTCCCAGGTGCGGTTGGCGGTCACGACCGAGGGGCCGGCGATTTTGATCTTTTTCTGTTCAAGCGGGGAGGTCATTCGGCTGCATCCAGGAGGTCAGAGATGTTTTGAGCTGAGTTTTTCTTCGGAGTTTCGCGGCTAAGCGAGCCGGCATGCCGGACCACCTCGCCGATGATGAGGATGGCGGGACCGCCCTGGATCCGCCGTACCAGTTCGGGCAGATCGCGCAGGGTGCCGATCGCACCTTGCGCATCGGGACGCGTGACGCGGGCGAATACCCCGACCGGCGTCTCCGGCGAACGGCCGGCGGCAAACAGGCCGGCGCGGATGGCGGGCGCCGCGGTCATGCCCATGTAGACCACGACGGTCATCCTGGTGTCGGTCAGCGTCGACCAGTCCACGACTTCGGCATCGCGCGCCTTGTGCGCGGTCAGGAAGGTGATGCGGGTCGCTTCATGACGGTAGGTGAGCGGCACCTCGAAATCGGCGGCGCCGCCGAGGCCTGCAGTGATACCCGGAATGATCGAATAAGCGATGCCTGCCGCGCGCAGCGCTTCGACTTCCTCACCGCCACGGCCGAACACGAAGGGATCGCCGCCCTTCAGCCGCACCACGCGCTGGCCGGCCTGCGCGGCCTCGATCATGCGCTTGTTGATGGCATCCTGGCCGATGCCGGGCTTGCCGACACGACGGCCGACGGCAACGCGCGTGGTGTCGCGGCGGATTCGGTCGAGAATGTCCGGCGAGACCAACTCGTCATGGAAGACGATGTCGGCATCCTGAAGCGCACGCAGCGCCTTGATGGTGAGGAGATCGGGATCGCCTGGACCGGCGCCGACCAGCGCGACCGAGCCTTCCGGTTTGTCGGCCCGCGCGAACGCGGCGGGATCGGAAATTGCCTTGAGCGCAGCATCCGCATCGCTTTTGCGGCCGGCGAGCACGGACGCGCCGATCGGGCCGTCGATGACGCGCTCCCAGAAGCGGCGGCGCAGCGGAAACTCGGCAATACGCGCGTTGATGGATTTGCGGAAGCCGCCGATGAACTCGGCGAGCTCGCCGATGCGAGCCGGCAGCAGAGCCTCAATCTTCTCGCGCACGCGCCGCGCCACCACCGGCGAGGTGCCGCCGGTGCCGACTGCGACCACGACATCGCCGCGATCGACGATCGCCGGGAAGATGAAGCTGGAATGTTCGAGGTCGTCCATGACGTTGACGGGCAGGCCAAGCGCCTTGGCGCGGACCGACATCGCCACACCGGCATCGCCTGCGCCTGCGCAGACGACGGCGATGACGCCCGAGAGATCGGCAGTGAGCGGATCGCCGGAGACGATTTCGATTTGCGCCGCGTCTTCGGTGCCGAGCCCCAGGTCCTGGTCGCCGTCGATCGCATGCACGCGGATGCGCGCGCCGGCGGCCGCGAGCACGCGCAGCTTGGCGCGCAAAAGCTCGCCCGCACCGATGAGGACCACCGGACCGGCCTTGAGATCGAGAAACACCGGCAAGAACCGCATGCGATACTCGCTTCCCCACAATCGGGGTTGACTGGAATTATTTTCTATATATGTCTCGTTTCGAGCGCGCAAAGAGAAAATTTTTTCTTCTCTTTCGCACTGCAACTATAGAATTTTCGCCTCCAAACGCAAAGTGGCAGAGATGCATCTTCTCAAGACCGATTTTGTTGCAGATGGACGGGACTTCCGCGCTCCCGTCGCCGAGCAAATTCCAGTCGGGCTGACTGCCCCCAGCATGGATCATCTCGACCAGCTCGAGGCGCAGAGCATCTACATTTTTCGGGAGGCCTTTGCTCGGCTCAAGAAGATCGCCCTGTTGTGGTCGCTCGGCAAAGACTCCAACGTCATGATCTGGCTGGCGCGGAAAGCCTTCTTCGGCAAGATGCCGTTCCCCGCCCTTCATGTCGACACCGGCAAGAAGTTTCCGGAAATGTATCGCTTTCGCGATCATTACGGCAAAGAGTGGGATCTCGATCTGCGCGTCGAGCCCTGCCCGCCGATCGATGCCGTCGATCCAACGCTGCCGCCGGCCGCACGTTCCGCCGCGCGCAAGACCGAGGGCCTCAAGATGGCGCTCGCCAAATACGGCTTCGACGGCCTGATCGCCGGCATCCGCCGCGACGAGGAGGCGACGCGCGCCAAGGAACGCGTGTTCTCGCCACGCGGATTGGAGGGCAATTGGGACGTGCGCGACCAGCCGCCGGAGTTCTGGGATCATTTCAATGCGTCGCCGCCGCAAGGCGCGCATTTGCGCATCCATCCGATCCTGCATTGGACCGAGGCCGACATCTGGGCCTACACCAAGCGCGAGAACATCCCGATCATTCCGCTTTATCTCGCCAAGGACGGCAAGCGCTATCGTTCGCTGGGTGACCAGGACATCACCAATCCGGTCGCTTCGACCGCAACGAGCATCGACGAGATCCTGATCGAGCTCGAACAGACCAAGGTGCCGGAGCGGGCCGGGCGCGCGCTGGACCACGAGACCGAAGACGCTTTCGAGCGCCTGCGCGTCGCCGGCTATCTCTGAAGGACGCAACGCGGCCATGAACATGATCGTCACGCCAGCCTCGCCCGCCACCCCGAACGGCACCACGCGTCCCCAGGTGCGCATCGTCATCGTCGGCCATGTCGATCACGGCAAGTCGACGCTGGTCGGCCGCCTCCTGCACGAGACCGGCAGCCTGCCCGATGGCAAGCTGGAAATGCTGAAAGCCGTCAGCGCACGGCGCGGCATGCCGTTCGAATGGTCGTTCCTGCTCGATGCGCTCCAGACCGAGCGCGACCAGGGCATCACCATCGACACCACGCAGATCCGCTTCCGCACCAATTCGCGCGACATCGTGCTGATCGACGCGCCGGGCCATGCCGAGTTCCTGCGCAACATGATCACCGGTGCCTCGCAGGCCGACGGCGCCGTGCTGATCATCGACGCGCTCGAAGGCGTGCGCGACCAGACCAGGCGGCATGGCTATCTGCTGCATCTGCTCGGCGTGAAGCAGGTCGCTGTAGTCGTCAACAAGATGGACCGTGTCGATTTCGGCGCGGAGCGATTCAAGGCGATCAGCGACGAGATTTCGGCGCATCTGAGCGGCCTCGGCGTGACGCCGACCGCGGTGATCCCGATCTCCGCGCGTGACGGCGATGGCGTCGCCGCGCGCACCGACCACATCTCCTGGTACAAGGGGCCGACGGTGGTCGAGGCGCTGGACTTGCTGGAGCCCGCGCGGCCGCTGGAAGCGCTGGCGCTGCGGCTGCCGGTGCAGGCGATCTACAAATTCGACGACCGCCGCATCGTGGCGGGCCGCATCGAGTCCGGCAGCCTGATTGCCGGCGACGAGATCGTGATCATGCCGGCCGGCAAGATCGCCAAGATCAAGACGGTCGAAAGCTGGCCGATGACGCCGGTCGCAGGGCGGCAGGGCGCCGGCCGCTCGGTCGGCATTACCCTCGACCGCGAGCTCTTCATCGAGCGCGGCGACATCATCGCGCATGCAGGCAGTGCGCCGCGCGAAACGCGGCGGCTGCGTGCGCGCATCTTCTGGCTGCACGACAAGCCGCTCGCCAAGGGCGACCAGCTGCTGGTGCGCTGCGGGCCGAAGGAAAGCCGCGCCACCGTCGTTGCCATCGAGAAGGCGGTCGATCCCGGCGAATTGTCGAGCACCGAGAACAAGGCGATCGGCCGCAACCATGTCGGAGAGATCGACATTTCCCTGTCGAACCCGATTGCCGCCGATCCCTACACCGACAATCCGCGCACCGGCCGCCTCGTGATCGAGGTATCCGGACGCATCGCCGGCGGCGGCCTGGTACTGTCGGTCGATGCCGGACAACGCGCCGTGCCGGTCGACATCGTGCCGGTGGAATCGGCGCTGCGGCCCGACGAGCGCTCCGCGCGCTATCGCCACAACGGGGCCGTGGTTTGGTTCACCGGCCTGCCCGCCTCCGGCAAGTCGACGCTGGCGAAAGCACTGGAGCGGCGGCTGTTCAGCAATGGCGGCTCGCCCATCCTGCTCGACGGCGACACGCTGCGCGCCGGGCTCAACAGCGATCTCGGTTTCTCCGCCGCTGACCGCAGCGAGAACATCCGTCGTCTCGCCGAGGTCGCGACCCACCTCGCCCGCAACGGCCACATCGCCATCGTCGCTGCGGTCTCACCGGCCCGTGAGGATCGCGCCACCGCACGCCGCATCGCCGACACCGCGTTCCGCGAGATCCATGTCGCGACGCCGGCAGACGTGTGCGAGGAGCGCGATCCCAAGGGTCACTACAAGAAGGCGCGCGCCGGCACGCTTCAATCGTTCACCGGCATCGGCAACGACTACGAAAAGCCGCAGGCCGCAGAGCTGGTGATCGACACGTCGACGCGGACGGTCGCCGAAGCCGCCGACGAGATCGAGCAGATGCTGAAGACCACCGGCGTGCTGTTCGACGAACTCGTGGACCTCGCCGCGAATATTTGAGAGCGCGCCCACACTTGGGGGCACACCCCGCACCACATCAACGGTGTCGTCCTGGCGAAAGCCAGGACCCATACCGCGTGATTTATCCCTTGGGCTCAGTCGCAGTACCGGGCGACAAGCCGTCGCCGAACTTCTCCCTGGGGTAACGGGTCCTGGCTTTCGCCAGGACGACGTCGGGGAGGGGTCGAGCCCATAGCCTTCGCAGCGCACCTCCGCGCACCGCGTCCACACCTCTCCTTGACATTTTGACAACCCTCCGGGGGTCTTCTCACCGCCCCTTTTTTGGGGCTAATAGGCCTCCGAAAGTCGCCCCCCGGGGGCGCATTTTGCTGCTGTCGGGTCAAAAACAGCCGAAAACAGCCATTTCCAACAAGAAAGCCCATCATGAAACGCGTCGACGCCCACGGATTGAAGATCGCTCCCGTCCTGTTCGATTTCATCGCCAAGGAAGCGGCCCCGAAAACGGGGATCGCGCCGGATGCGTTCTGGGCCGGGCTTGCGGCCATCATCAAGGAGCTGGGGCCGAAGAACAGGTCGCTGCTGGCATTCCGCGACACGCTGCAGGCCAAGATCGACGATTGGCACCGTGCCAACAAGGGCAAGGCCTTCGACCTCAATGCCTATACCGCCTTCCTGAAGGAGATCGGCTATCTCGTTCCCGAGCCGGCGACGCAGAAGGTCGAGACCGCTGCTGTCGACGAGGAGATCGGCAAGATCTGCGGCCCGCAGCTGGTCGTGCCCCTCACCAACGCGCGTTACGCGTTGAACGCGGCGAATGCGCGCTGGGGTTCGCTCTATGACGCCTTCTACGGCACCGATGCGATCCCGCACGATCCGTCCGAAAGCGGCAAGGGCTACAACAAGGCGCGCGGCGACAAGGTGATCGCCAAGGCCAAGGCGTTCCTCGATGCCGCCGCGCCGCTCGCGACCGGCAGCCACACCGACGTCACTGCCTACAGCGTCGTCGCGGGCCAGCTCGCGGTGAAGCTCAAGAGCGGTAACGCCACTGCGCTGAAGAATGCCGCGCAGTTCGCCGGCTTCCAGGGAGATGCGGCCGCGCCGAGCGCGGTGCTGCTCGTCAACAACGGCCTGCATGTCGAGGTCAAGATCGACCGCAGCAGCGCGATCGGCAAGGACGATCCGGCCGGCGTCGCCGACATGATCATGGAGTCCGCGGTCTCGACCATCCTCGACATGGAGGACTCGGTCGCCGCCGTCGATGCCGAGGACAAGGTGCTGGTCTATCGCAACACGCTCGGCCTGATGAACGGCACGCTGTCGGCCGATTTCGAGAAAGGCGGCAAGACGCTGACGCGCTCGCTTAATGCCGACCGCAGCTACAAGACGCCCGACGGCAAGGGCGAGCTCAAGCTGCACGGCCGCAGCCTGCTCCTGATGCGCAATTGCGGTCACCACATGTTCACCGACGCCGTGCTGGACGAGAAGGGCGAGGAAATTCCGGAGGGCCTGCTGGATGCCGCCGTCTCGGGACTGCTCGCCATTCACGATCTCAAGGCCAACTCCAAGGTCAAGAACAGCCGCACGGGATCGGCCTATATCGTCAAGCCGAAGATGCACGGCCCGGACGAGGTGTCGCTGACCTGCGAGATTTTCGATCGCGTCGAGAAGATGCTGGGCCTGGCCGAGAACACGCTGAAGGTCGGCATCATGGACGAGGAACGGCGGACCACCGTCAACCTCAAGGCCTGCATCCAGCGCGCCTCCAAGCGCATCATGTTCATCAACACCGGCTTCCTCGACCGCACCGGCGACGAGATCCACACCTCGATGGAAGCGGGCCCGATGATCCGCAAGAACGAGATGAAAGCGCAGGCCTGGATCAAAGCCTATGAGGACTGGAACGTCGACATGGGCCTGATCGACGGCCTGCCCGGCCACGCCCAGATCGGCAAGGGCATGTGGGCCGCGCCCGACAAGATGGCGGACATGCTGGCGCAGAAGCTCGCCCATCCGCAGGCCGGCGCCACCACCGCCTGGGTGCCCTCCCCGACCGCCGCGACGCTGCACGCGCTGCATTACCATCAGGTCAACGTCGTCGCACGCCAGCAGGAGCTCACCAAGGGCGGCCCGCGCGCAAAGCTTTCGGACATCCTCACCATTCCGGTGTCGAAGTCGAACTGGGCGCCTGACGACGTCAAGCAGGAGATCGACAACAACTGCCAGGGCATCCTCGGCTATGTCGTGCGCTGGATCGACCAGGGCGTCGGCTGCTCCAAGGTGCCCGACATCCACGATGTCGGCCTGATGGAAGACCGCGCAACCTTGCGCATCTCCAGCCAGCATCTGGCCAACTGGCTGCATCAGGGCGTGATCACCGAGGCGCAGGTGATGGAATCGCTCAAGCGCATGGCCGTCGTCGTCGACAAGCAGAATGCCGGCGATCCCATCTACAAGCCGATGGCACCCGCCTTCGATGGCGTCGCCTTCAAGGCCGCCTGCGACCTCATCTTCAAGGGCCGCGAGCAGCCGAACGGTTACACCGAATACATCCTCACCGCGCGCCGCCGCGAGGCCAAGGCGGCGGGTTGAGCGAAGTCACAGGAATGTCAAAAGCCCCGGCCTGCGCCGGGGCTTTTTTGTTGGGCGAAACGTCGCGGCGTGCCGAGGAACGGCAGCTCACCGCTCGCGTTGTCGGGCCATCAACCAACGGGAGATGGTCATGGACTGGAATCGGATCGAAGGAAACTGGAAGCAGTTCAAGGGATCGGCCAAGGAGAAATGGGCCAAGCTCACCGACGATGACCTCCAATTGATCGAGGGTCGTCGCGAGCAGCTCGAGGGCCGGCTCCAGGAACGCTACGGCAAGGCCAAGGACCAGGTGCGACAGGACGTCGACGACTGGCTCAAGGGGCTGCACTGAGGCAGCAGCAAAAAGCCCCGGCTCAGGCCGGGGCTTTTTCGTATGGGAATCCGGAGCCCGGATGAGCGCAGCGATATCCGGGACCTTTGTTGCGGCATCCCGCATTTCGCTGCGCTCGTCCGGGCTACGATACCTTCGCTAGAACACCGCCAGATATTTCAACAGCGACACGATACCGATGATGATGACGATCACGCGCGCGATCTGCTTGGCGCGACCGTCCATCGGCAGCATGTTGATGAGATAAAGCACGAGAATGACGACGAGAAAGGTGACGAGTACGCCGACCAGCATCGTGAGGACCCCCCTTCAGGCAAATTGCCGACATCGTTCTAACGCTCACTTCGCTCATCGGTTCCACCCCGGCAACCCGTTGCAACTTCTAGTACTTCCGTAGTTCTACGATCGGCCTGGCTGCCTAAAACTTTACCCTTTTGATCTCAGATGCAGAAAACCGCGCGCCGTCGGCCGCAAAAGCCTGCGTTCGCCGGAGCCGCTACGCGCCCATTTGTCGATGTTGCCGGGCGCCATCGCGAACTTTGCAATGGGAATTGGGGGACTTCGATGCTGAATCGTATGACCGTATCCGCGCTGTTGAAGGCAGTGATCGCGATCACGTCGGTCTGCGTGGTGATCGCACTCTCGCTCACCGCCTACGAAACCTGGGATCGCCTGAAGACTGCGAGCCGGATCTCGCAGATCGCGGACGCCTCCGCCGACCTGTTCAAGGCGATGCACAATCTGCGCACCGACCGCTCCACCACCAACCGGCTGCTGAACGCGACCGAACCGATGGACGCCGAGATCGAGAAATATCTCCGTGGCTTGCGCGATACCGAGATGCCGGCAATGGCCCGCGCGCTCGAGCTGCTGCCGACGATCAGCTTCCCGCAATCGGGCACGCTGGTGCCGGAGCTTGCGCGGCTCTACAAATTGCTGAGCGAGCAGCAGAAACAGTTCTGGGAGGAGGTCACCAAGCCCAAGGACCAGCGCCGTGCCGGCCTGCCGAAGGAATACATGGAGACGACGCAGGGCCTGCTCGAAACGCTCGACAAGCTCTCGAACGTCCTGGCCGCCACCGTCAACCACCAGGACGCCGCGATCGACCAGCTGCTGTCGATCAAGCAAACCGCCTGGCTGCTCCGCAACACCGGCGGTGAGGCTTCTCTCGTGATCTCGACCGGACTTGCTGCCGGCAAGATCACGCCCGAGGCCCGCCAGTCCTATGTTCAGTATGTCGGCGGCGCCGCCGCGATGTGGAAGGCGCTCGAATTGTCGACCTCGGGCATGCAATTGCCGCCGGCGCTCGTCGCGGCCATGGCCACGGTCAAGACCGCCTATTTCGATCCGCAATATCTCGCGCTGCGCGACCGCCTCGCGGACACGCTGGTCAAGGGCGAAAAGGCCGAGATGACTGCCAATCAATGGAGCCCGCTCACGGTCGGCCGCCTCGCGGGCGCGGTCGCCGTGGCGGAAGCGGCGCTCGATGCCGCAAAAATCCATGCGCAGCAGCAGTACAGCTCCGCGCAGCGCGCGCTGATCCTGCAGCTCGCCCTCCTGGCGCTCGCAATCGGTCTCGCCGTCGGCGCCGTCATGCTGGTCAACCGCCGCGTCATCCATCCGCTCAACAACATCCGCGACGCGATGCTCAAGGTCGCCGGCGGTGACCTTGCCGTCGACAGCGGCTATCTCGACCGCCAGGACGAGATCGGTGCCCTCGCCGGCGCGCTGGAAACCTTCAAGCAGCAGGCCACCGAGAAGCTCAACATCGAGACGCAGGAGCGCGAACGCAATGTCGGCGCAGCCGCGCGCCAGCGTGCGGTCGAG
Organism: Bradyrhizobium sp. 1(2017); assembly: GCF_011602485.2. Lineage (NCBI taxonomy): Bacteria > Pseudomonadati > Pseudomonadota > Alphaproteobacteria > Hyphomicrobiales > Nitrobacteraceae > Bradyrhizobium > Bradyrhizobium sp. 1(2017). The sequence goes on from NZ_CP050022.2 coordinate 7,121,707, forward strand.
TCCTATGTCGGCGAGTTCGAGGGAGCGGTGCGCAAGACGCTCGGCGAATTGAGCGAGGCTTCCGGGGAGATGCGCAAGACCTCCGGCGATCTGTCGGCGGTATCGCGCCAGACCAACGACCGCGTCGAGGTCGCCGGCAAGGCCTCCAACGACGCCTCCATGAGCGTCGACAGCGTGGCCGCCGCCGCCGAGGAGCTTTCTGCCTCGATCAACGACATCAGCCAGCAGGCCGCCCATGCCGCGGGCATCGCCAGCCGCGCCGTCAACCAGGCGCGGGAAACCGACGGCACCGTGCAGGGGCTGGCGCAATCCGCAGGCCGCATCGGCGAGGTCGTCGGCCTGATCAATACGATCGCGGCGCAGACCAATCTGCTCGCGCTCAACGCCACGATCGAGGCCGCGCGCGCCGGCGAGGCGGGCCGCGGGTTCGCCGTCGTGGCATCCGAGGTGAAGTCGCTGGCGAGCCAGACCGCGAAAGCGACCGAGGAAATCTCCGAGCAGATCGCCGACATCCAGAAGGTCGCGGGCGACGCCATAAACGCCATCCAGGCCATCGGCGGCATCATCGGCGAGGTCAACGAAGTCGCCACCGCGATCGCCGCCGCCGTCCAGGAGCAGGGCGCGGCGACCCAGGAGATCACCCGCAGCACGCAATACGCGGCGCAAGGCACCAAGAACGTCTCGGACAACATCACCGGCGTCAAGGCCGATGCCGACGCCGCGGCCGGTGCCGCGGAGAATGTCAGGCAGGCTTCCGAGACGCTCGAGACGCAAAGCCGCCAGCTCGGTCAGCAGGTCAGCGATTTCCTGGGCAAGATCCGCGCGGCGTAGGGCTCTGCGGCCCTACTCCTTCGCCACCACCGGCACCTGGCGGAATCTGGCGCGCACGGACTCCGGCAGTGGCGAGAAATTCATCGCGACGCCGCGGCGGTCGTTGGCGTTGCGCGTTGCGACCACCAGGCCGCCGGCACCGGCGACGATGTCGCCCTTGCGCAAGGTGGGATCGTCCTCGACCTTGACCGATGCGAGCCCGGCCGGATCCTTGCCGTTGCAGGTACATCCCGCGACGATCTCGTTGCGATAACGGAACGCATTCGGCAGGTCGGAATAGGATTTTCCGTTCGTTGTCGTGGCGTCGTCGATATTGCTGCCATAGACCAGCGAAGTTTCGGACGCGGGACAGAAGCTCTTGCAGGATTGCGCCTTGCTCTCGGCATCGTTTCCCTGCGCCGGGAAATAGCGGCCGTCGCACCCGCGTACACAATAGGCGTTGCCGCCGCCATAGGCCGCCCGCTGGCGCGGAACATCGTAGCGTGGCATGTCGTCGTTCGGGAACGGAGTCCGGATCTCCGGCGGCGGCCGCATCCGGAAGCCGCCGAACAAGGCCGAGAAGAAGTCCTGCGCATGCGCCGACGGCGTCAGCGCAAGGCCGACGGAGGTGACGGTGACGAAGGCTGCCGCAGCGCCAGCGAGCCTTCTGATCGAGCGTTTACTCATGTGACCCATTCACTCCAAAGGCGCGATGCATGATCGTGTCGGACAGAAGCTGCACGACTTTCCAGGTCACGCGCTAGTTCACCGACGACGCCGAGATGTTCAGCGCCTGCCGGCCCGAGGGCAGCGTCGTCACGGCCGGACGCTGGCGCACGGGGTCACCTCCCCTCGCCATCAACGGCGCGTTCTTCGGCAGCACCACGACCTTGGCGCCGACATTGACGCGGCCGAACAGGTCGATGACGTCCTCGTTGGTCATCCGGATGCAGCCGGACGAGACGAACTTGCCGATGGTGCTGGGATCGTTCGTGCCGTGGATGCGGTATTCGCTCGAGCCGAGATACATCGCGCGAGCCCCCAGCGGATTGCCGGGACCGCCGGCGACGAAGCGCGGCAAATAGGGCTGACGTGCGATCATCTGGGCCGGCGGATGCCAGTCCGGCCATTCCGCCTTGCGGCTGACGCTCTGCACACCCGACCAGGTGAATCCCTCGCGACCGACGCCGACGCCATACCGGATCGCGCGCCCCTGGCCGAGCACGTAATAGAGGTAGGTGTTGTTGGTATCGATGACGATGGTGCCGGCGGGCTCGCTCCTGTCGAAGCCGACGATCTGCTTGCGCAGCCGATCCGGCAGCTGGGCATCCTCGTCGGCGGCCCGCGGCGTCCCGTTCACGTCGCCTCGAGAGTAGCCTTGAGAATAGCCTTGGTCCTGCGGATAGGCCTGCGGCTGCATCGGCGCATAGCCGAACGTTTGCGCGCTCGCTTCGCCAAGGGGCAAAGCGAGCAATGCCGTCGCAAAGGCACAGGTGATGACGGCGCGCGGTGAGAAGCGGCGGACGCGAGAAGACCTTGTCATGTGCTGCCCCGTTGTGGTGCATCTGGGTGATGCTGCGTCATCCAAACGCGACGGGACCGACTCAGGTTCCATCCGCGCTTGCAGCAACCAAGTCACAGTCAAGCGAGCACATGTTCACGAAGCCGCGATGGAACCGCCGTTCCATTCGCCCGTTATGGAAGCGTCAATGGGCGCGCGGATGGATAGCTTCCGTGCGGGAGAGATATTGTGCGCGTCCTTCCCAGCGAACGTCTGATTCCCGGCAACAACGAAGGCGAACCGCTTCCCGACAGCCATAGCGAGCTGCCGCCGGTGATCCGCCGCACCGAGTTCGTGGCTTTCGCGCTCGCAGGCCTGCTGCTGATCGCGGTCGTCACCGTGCTCTATGTCGGAAAAGCGTTCTTCCTGCCGGTGGTGATGGCCTTCGTCACCGGCACCATGCTGTCGCCGGCGGCGAGCTTCCTCGAGCGGTGCAAGGTGCCGCGCGCGCTGGGCGCCGTGCTGATCGTGATGGCGGGGACAGCGGTGGTCGCCTTTGTCGTGGCGCTGATCGCCTCGCCCGCGATGGAATGGAGCACGCGCCTGCCGGAGCTTGGCGCGCAGTTGAAGGACAAGATGCACGTGTTCGACCGGCCGCTGGCGTTATGGCGCGAGCTGCAAACCATGATCGGCGGCTCGGAGGGGTTCCCCAGCATTCATATGCCGAAGGTCGAATGGGTGGCGCCGACGCTGGAATTTCTCTCGCCGACCTTTACCGAATTCCTGCTGTTCTTCGTCACCCTCATCCTCTTCATCGCAAGCTGGCGCGACCTGCGGCGGGCCATGATCATGACATTCAGCGCTCGGGACGCACGCCTGCGCACGCTGCGCATTCTCAACGAGATCGAGGTTCATCTCGGCAACTACCTCCTGACCGTCACCCTGATCAATGTCGGCGTCGGCGTCGGCACCGGTCTCATCTGCGCGCTCGCCGGCATGCCCAATCCGGCCGGGCTCGGCGCGCTGGCGGCAACGCTCAATTTCATCCCGATCATCGGACCGGTTGCGATGTTCGTGGTGCTGGTGGTGGTGGGACTGGTCGCGTTCCCGAGCATCGGCGGCGGCCTCGTGGCCGCGCTCGCTTTCGGCGGCCTCACCTTCCTGGAAGGACACTTCATCACGCCGACCATCATCGGTCGGCGGCTGGCGCTGAATGCACTTGCGGTCCTGCTGGCGCTGGCATTCTGGACCTGGATGTGGGGCCCGATGGGCGCGTTCCTGTCCTCGCCGCTGCTGATCGTCGCGCTGATCCTCAAGGAGCATCTGTTGCCGGCGGAAGCGCCGCATCTGCCGCAGGCGTGACGCGGTTTCCGAGAAGGGAACTTCCCCGACGACGAAACGTTCTCCGGCTATCTCAGCCCAACAGTTTGGAGCTCCCGATGTCCACGCCCAATGCCGAAGCCGGGATGAAAGACTGGACCGACAAGACCACCAGAGAACGCCTCGAGAAGGATGTAGCAGCCGTGAAAAGCGATATCGCCGCCCTCACCGACCAGATCACCGACGCGCTCAATACTTTCGCCAATTCCACCAGCAAGCAGGCTCGCCGCGGCTATCGCCAGGCGCGCGAGAACATGGACTCCACCATGGACGACATGTCCGAGCGCGGCAGCGCGATGATGGAAGCAGCGCAGGACGCCTATGGTTCGATCGAGGAGACCCTGGAAGATGCGATCACGCAACGCCCGCTCGCGACGGTCGGGCTGGCGCTTGGGATCGGCTTCCTGATCGGCGTCGCCTGGCGCCGATAGGCTTTCGGAACGGATGTTGAGGCGGCGGCACTGCCGTGCCGCCGATGCCGGCGCATGGTGGTTCGGCTTGTGGGGGATTTGAGGAGCAAGGCCATGTTTCAACGCATCATCGACGGGATCAGTGCATCCACCGGCACGACGGTGCGGCTGACCTCCCTGGCTGCCGGCGCGGCGTTCGCGCTCTTCATCACCACATGCTTCCTGTGCGCGGCCGCGTTCATTTCGGTCCTTGAAAAGTACGGTCCGGTGCAGGCCTGCCTGGCAGGTGCCGGCGTTTTCTTCTTGCTCACCGTGGCCGCGGCAGTGAGCTATTGGGCGTATAAGCGGCAATTGCGCAAGGCGGCCCACATCGCGGCCGAGCGCGCCGCGAAGTCGGCGGCTCAGAGCATGCTCGCAGATCCCATGCTGCTCGCCGCGGGACTCCAGATCGTCCGCGCCATCGGTATCAAGCGGTTGTTGCCGATTCTGGCGATCGGCGGCGTCGCGCTGGGGATCATGGCGAGCCGCGCGGGCGTAGCTGACGAGGCGTCGGCCGAGCCCGCTGAATGACGGTCCGAGCGGGTCAGAAAATTTCGTTGTAAGTCCTCTGCGCGCATCTATCGGAATTCGGCACAGGAGGCGCTGCGCATACCGCAGGGATGTCCCCTGCCATCACGGAAACGCTACTCGGATGGGCAGGCGGTTGCCGCTAAAAGCGTCGCCCCTGATTCCAAAAGTCATTCTGCGATGAAACCGTCCGTCAAGGCGAACCTCGCCGCATTTCAACCCGACGCCAGGCTGTATTTGACGCTAGGCATTGCCAACTGGTCGGTCTTCGTCGACCACATCCCGAACAACGTCGTCAACCTGCTCACGTTGCGAAACTTCGGCTTCAGCGGCGCTGCCGACCTGTTCGTGTTCGTGGTGGGGTATGGCGTCGCCATCATCCACGGCCGGATGGCGCTGGAACGCGGTTATGTCGTCGCCGCAACGCGCATCTTTCGGCGCGTCTGGCGGCTCTACGCCGCCTATGTCGTGCTGTTCGTGATCTACATCGACGCCATCGCCTATGTCGCCTCGCGATCGATGGCGCCAGAGATCATCCACGAATACAACATCTCGGGGATTCTCGAGCACCCGCTGCGCATCCTCGTCCGAGGTCTCGTGCTCCAGGAAGAGCCTTTGAACCTCGACCTCCTGCAACTGATGATCCCGCTGATGGCCTTCTTTCCGCTCGTGCTGTGGGGCCTGTTGCGGCGGCCGAACGTGACGCTCGCGGCATCGGTTGCGCTATATCTTGCCGCGCGCTGGTTCGACTGGAATTTTCGTGTCTATCCGGACCAGGAATGGACCTTGAATCCGCTGTGCTGGCAGATGCTGATGGTGCTGGGCGGCTGGTTCGCCGTGACAGGCGCCCCCGGCAAGGCGCTGCACGGCATGCCCTGGCTGCGGATCCTCGCAGGGACCTATCTCGTCTTTGCGATGGCCGTCACCTTGATGCGCCATTCGCCGGCGTTGTCCGCCTATCTGCCGGGCCTGCTCCTTGACGGCATCGCGCCGACCGACAAGGAAAACCTCGCGCCCTATCGCGTGCTCCACTTCCTTGCGCTGGCCTTTCTCGCGACCCATCTCATCCCGGCCGGTCATCCCGGCTTGCAATTGAAGCCGCTTCAGGCGGTCATCCGATGCGGCGAGGAATGGCTCGCCGTGTTCTGCGTCGGCGTTTTCCTGTCCTTTGCCGGTCATCTCATCCTGATCACTGGACCCAATCTGGTGGCGATGCAGATCGTGGTGAGCCTTGCCGGCTTCGCCGCGATGACCGTGGTCGCCTATTACATCGCCTGGTCGAAGTGGCAGGACCTGCCCACCACCTTGCGGCAGCAGGCCTAGCGGGAGGCGTCCCTTCCGATTCCCCTAGGTCCGCCGCCGCGGCTGCGCTATGCGAAGCGGGAGCGGGAACGCGCGAGGAGGCCGGGCCAGGTCATGGCGAAAATCGAGAGTGAAGGGGCCGGCAGTGCGCCGCCCCGGCGCGGCCGGCCGCGATCGATCGAGACCACCAACGCCATCCTCGAAAGCGCCTATGCGCTGATGGCTGCCACCGGCCTTTCCGCCACCACCATCGACGCGGTCGCGCGACACTCCGACGTCTCCAAGATGACGATCTACAAATGGTGGCCGTCGCGCGAGGCGCTTCTGATCGACGCCTTTCTCTACCATGCCGCGCAGATGCTGCCGCTGCCCCCGGCCGGCTCCGGTACACCCGCAGCGCGCGCACGCCGGCATGCCGCGGCCTATGCCGAGGCGCTGCAGGGCGAGTTCGGCAAGGTGCAGCTCGCGGTCATCTCGGAATGCATTTCCAAAACCGGCTCCGCCGAGCTGTTCTACGCCCGCTACCTGCAATTCCGCCGCGACGCGCTGGTGAAGATGATCGCCGCGGGCCAGAACGACGGCAGCATCCTCGCCGAGGGGCCGCCCGAGGATCTCTACGACGCGATCTACGGCGGCCTGTTCTACCGCTACGTCTTCGGCATCGCGCCGGTCACGCCGGCCTATGCGCGCAATCTGGTCGACCTGGTGTTGCGGCCGAAGGCTTAGCCGGCTCCTTCATCGCACGGGCCGCACCGGCGCCGAGATCTTGTCTGTGCGATCGCGCTCGGTCATGTCGACCACCGTCTCCATCGGGGCAGTCAGCTCGTAGACGTAGGAGGCGTCGGTGAAGTAGCGCTTGGCGGTGCCGCCGAGCGCCTCGGGCGCGACGCGGTCGAGCAGGATCAGGCCGAAATCGGAATCGGGACGGCGCGTCGCCTCGCTGGTGTTGAACTCCTCCCAGCGGAAATTGAAGATCTCGCCGGCGCCCTCGCCTGTCACGGTCCAGTTGGCGGTGATGTGCGGATGCTTGCCGACCAGCGACAGGCCCTCGTCGGAATGCGAGGCGAGCTCGAAGAACAGCAGCGACAAGCTCTGCGCCGCGCGCGCGCTGACGGCGATGTCGGGACCGGTGACCGCGATGCGATCGGCATGCGGAATGGCACGCGCCTCGAACAGGCCCTTCAGCTTGACCCCCTGCCACTGGCTCTCGCTGAGCAGCGAGACCACGTTGGACATGGCGTGGATGCGCCCGATCAGGAGTTCGCGTGCGACATCGATGTCCGAGCCGTGGCGCAGCGTTCGCGTCACGATCGACTGGATCACCGCCAGGATGTTCTTGACCCGGTGGTTGAGCTCGTCGATGACGGCGGTCAGCCGGCGCTCGAAGCCGATTCTCACCTGGATTTCCCGGCTGAGCCGCAGATTGTTGTAGGCGACATAGCCGAACAGGCCGCACACCATCGCGGTGATGGCGAAGCCGATCGCAGCGACGATGATGGCGGTCTGCTCGGCGCGACGCGCCGAATTGGTCTTCGCGTAATAGCTGAGCTGCCAATCACGGCCGCCGAAGCTCACCGTGCGCGTCGCCGACGGAGCCGGTCCGTCCGCGGCCGCGATGCGTGTGGAGACCACGCCCTGGTCGTTGGCAACGAGCTCGCCACCTTCCTTGCGCGGGTCCCTGAGTGCGACCGAGAACAACGACATGTCGTCATTGGTCAGCATCAGCGTGGCAAGCTCGTAGGAGAACGTGACGAACCCGGCCGGCTCCGTTGCCCCCTCGGGAATCACGGGCGCGGCCACGATGATGCCAATCGGCCCGTTACCCCGGAGCAGCGGAATGGGGTCTGAGGCAACCGACCGCTTCTCGACCCGGGCGCGCGTCAACATGGCGCCGCGAACCTGATCCTGATCGTAGCTGCGGCCGGGCAGCGCCCTGGTCTCGTTGCTGCGCGGCTCGAGATCCAACAGCACGTCGATCGGCTGGGTGACATCGGCCGGATTGATCGGCTTGTCGTCATATCCGCGGATCTGCGGATTCGGGAAGCCGGCGCCGGCAATGGCGGCCTGCGCCGCCGTGAGCTCGTCCGGCTTCAGCCGGGCGATCCACCCCGCCACCACGAAATCGGTCTTGAAGGCGTAGATGGCCGAGCGCAGCGGCTCCAGCATGTTGGGCTTGATCACGGATGGCGTGCGGAACAGGCCTGAGGCGACACGCGCGAGCAGTTCGCGCTCCGTAAGCCGATCCTGGACGAGGCTGGCGTGAACGTCGATCGCACGCGCGAGCGCGATCCGGTCCAGCGCCAGCTCCTGATCGTGGACACGATAGGCCGCAAGCCCCGAGAGCAAGGCTCCGAGCAGAGCGATGAAGCCGATGATGAAACCCAGCCGGACCACGCGACTACTCAGCCGAAAGCGGAAGGTCGGCAATTAACACGGAGCATATGAACGCCGCTCGAACGGCCATGTGCCGAAACAGGGTGCTTCCCAGTGGCGGAGATAATGGAGGAGGAGGCATCAGTACGCAACGTAAGTCGCCTGGAAAGCTTAATCCGGCCGGCCGATGGGTCCGGCCGGCATGGATTTGCCCCGGGCACCGGAGGTAGTTAATCGTCGTGTCCGAAATTTGTTCCGCAGGTCCAGCCCTGCCCCAAGTGTTAACGGCAAAAGCACCTGCGCTAAGTCGTCGCGTCCGACGGTCAGCCCGCCCGGGTCAGACCGCCCTTGGCCTCGATGAAGCCGACGATGCGGTCCAGCCCCAGGCTCTTCTTCAGGTTGGTCATGACGAAGGGTCGCTCGCCGCGCATGCGCCTGGCATCCGTCTCCATCTTCTCCAGGGAGGCCCCGACATGGGGAGCCAGGTCGATCTTGTTGATGACAAGAAGGTCTGACCGGGTGATGCCCGGGCCGCCCTTGGACGGGATCTTGTCGCCGGCGGCGACGTCGATCACATAGATGGTGAGGTCGGCCAGCTCCGGGGAAAAAGTGGCAGCCAGATTGTCGCCACCGGACTCGATCAGCACGAGATCGAGACCGGGAAATTTGGCGCGCATGTCGGCGACCGCGGCGAGGTTCATCGACGCATCCTCACGGATGGCGGTGTGCGGGCAGCCGCCGGTCTCGACGCCGGCGATGCGGTCCGGCGTCAGCGAGCCCGAGCGCACGAGGTATTCCGCATCCCATTTGGTGTAGATGTCGTTGGTGATCGCAGCGATGTCATAGCGTTCGCGCATGGTCTTGCAGAGCAGGTCCATCAGCGCGGTCTTGCCCGATCCGACCGGACCGCCGACACCGACACGCAAGGGACCGTGAGACGTAGCCATAACTTGTTTCCTATCGTCGTCCTGGCGGAAGCCAGGACCCATTGCCACCGAAGTTCGTTGTCGCGGAAAGCTGGGGCCAGAGCCGCGTATGACCACAGACAATTGTGGTTATGGGTCCGAGCTTTCGCCGGGACGACCGCTCAGTGTGGTGCCGCACGCTCACGACCGAAACAACCGCGTATACTGCGTCTCGTGCCGCAGGCTGGCGAGATCGGCGCGGAACGTGGCGCTGCCAAGATCGTCCAATGTTGCATTCAGCGCACGATTCGCGGTCGCGGCGACGGCGGCTTCCAGCTTCACCAGCACACGCTGGCTGTCGGTCTGGCCGAGCGGAACGAGACGGCTGGCCGCGGAAATCCAGTTCGAGACCAGCGCATGCAGGAACGCGTGCAGCGTCGGCGCCAGCGGCACGCCATGCATCGCGGCAACCACGCCGACCGCGACCGGATAGACCAGGGGCGCGCCGCATGCCGCAACCGTGGCGTCCAGCCCGCCGGCATCCCACGCGGCGCGGGCGATGTCGATGAAGGCGCGGCCCTGCGAGGTGGTTTCCAGCTGCCGTTCGCGCGACGGCACGAAGGCGGCCGCGAGCTCGGCAATCTCGCTCAAAGTGGCCGTCTCGTCCGCTTCAGCGGCGCGATAGGCGTGGACCAGAAACGTCGCATCGCAAAAGCCCGAACCGTCTCCGAGCATCGCGTCGAGCCAGTCGGCCAGCGTTGCGATATCGGTGATGTCGCCGGCCTCGACCGCCCATTCGATACCGCTGGAGTAGGAGAAACCGCCGACAGGGAATGCCGGCGACAACCAGGTCATCAACCGGTACAGCGCCGCCGCCTCGCGCTCGGCGAGGTCGCCGGCGCGGACCGGCTCATTTGTGGTCATGAGCATGCTTGTGGCCGTGGTGGTGGTCGGGGTGGTCGCAATGCTCGTCGTGATGATGGTGGTGATCGTGACCATGGTCATGCGCGGCATGGCCATGATGGTGGTGATCGTGGCCGTGATGATCATGGTGATCGTGATGGCCGTGATCATGATGCGCATGGTCGTCGTGTCCATGCGCGTGGCCGGCATCGGCATAGGCGCCGCCCTCGGGATCGAACGGCGCCTCGATCTCGATCACGCGCGCGCCGAGGCCCTTTACCATCGCCTCGATGACGTGGTCACGGCGGATGCGCAAGGCCTTGGCCATGATCTGCGTCGGCAGATGACGGTTGCCGAGGTGCCAGCCGACGCGAACGAGGTGGTGCGGATCGCGGCCGCGGATCTCCAGCAGCGGCTCCGGCGCCGCCACCACCTCGACCAGCCGGCCGTCCTCCAGCACCAGCGCATCGCCGCCGCGGAGCGCAACGGCATTCTCCAGGTCGAGCAGGAATTCGAGGCCGCGCGTCCCCGTCATGGCCATGCGGCGGCGGTGCCGATCGTCGAAATCGAGCACGACCGTATCCGCCGGCGCTTCCGTGAAGCGGTGCTGCCCCTTAACCTGCGTCGCCCGGATCATGCGCTTTTGTCCTCAGATCTTCTCGACCTTGCCGTCGCTGATGATCTCGATCACCGTCGGCGCCGTCTTCATTTGCGCGGAATATTCACGCCACACCTTCATGTGCGGCGCCTTGCCGTGGGCGTTGAGATCCTCGCGGGTCTCCCAGCGCTCGACCACCACGTACTGATCGGGATTGTTGACACTGACGTTACCGTCATAGGAGATGCAGCCCTTCTCCTTGAGCGTCTCGACGGTGCAGGTCTTGTGACCCCTAATGAAGTCGTCCTTGTTCTCGGGCTTCATGAGCGTGGTGGCGATGACATAGATCATGGGGTTCTTCCCTGTTGTTCTTGTTAGCGGACGTCGACCTTCTCGGGCGTGATCACCTCGATCTTCGGCGGCGCCGTGAAGCACTTCACCGCGACACGGCCGAACGTCTTCATGTGCTCCATGCCACGATGCGGCACCAGCGCCTCGGCGTTCTCCCACTGCTCGACGAACACCATCTTGGCGGGATCGGTGACGCTCTCGTGCATGTCATAGGCGATATTGCCGGGCTCCTTGCGCGTCTCCTTGATGCAGGCGGTGGCGGCTGCGATGAATTCGGCGCGCGTCTCGGGCTTGATGGTCAGGGTAGCAACGACGTAAATCACGAGAAATCCTCCCGGCTTTTCTTCTAGGGTTCAATACCGGGCGGGACATTAGACCAGCCCGGATCGAACGCAAAACCCGCAAAAAGCCATCCCGGACAAGCGCCGGGGACATGCGTTGAGGCGCTATTTCAGTACATGAAATATCGCTGCGCCATCGGCAGTACTTCGGCGGGGGCGCAGGTGAGCAGCTCGCCGTCGGCGCGCACCTCATAGGTCTCCGGATCGACCTCGATATTGGGCGTGGCGTCGTTGTGGATCATGCTCTTCTTCGAGATCTTGCTGCGGGTATTCTGGACCGCATAGAGCTTCTTCTCGATACCGAGCTTTCGCGCGAGACCGCCGGTGATCGCGGCCTTCGAGGTGAACACCACGGAGGATGCCGTACGCGCCTTGCCGAAGGCGCCGAACATCGGCTGGTAGTGCACCGGCTGCGGCGTCGGGATCGAGGCGTTGGGATCGCCCATGGGGGCGGCCACGATGGTGCCGCCCTTGACGATGCAGTCCGGCTTGACGCCGAAGAAGGCCGGCGACCACAGCACCAGGTCGGCGAGCTTGCCCTTCTCGACCGAGCCGATCAGCTTCGACACGCCGTGCGCGATCGCCGGGTTGATGGTGTATTTGGCGATATAGCGCTTGACGCGGAAATTGTCGTTGTCCTTGCCCTTGTCCTGCGGCAGCGCCCCGCGCTGCTTCTTCATCTTGTCGGCAGTCTGCCAGGTCCGGATGATGACCTCGCCGAGACGGCCCATGGCTTGCGAGTCCGAGGACATCATCGAGAGTGCGCCGAGATCGTGCAGGATGTCCTCGGCGGCGATCGTTTCCTTCCGGATGCGGCTCTCGGCGAACGCCAGATCTTCCGCGATCGAGGGATCGAGGTGGTGGCACACCATCAGCATGTCGAGATGCTCGTCGATGGTGTTGCGCGTGAACGGCCGCGTCGGGTTGGTCGAGGACGGCAGCACGTTCTTCAAGCCCGCGACCTTGATGATGTCAGGGGCGTGACCGCCGCCGGCACCCTCGGTGTGGAAGGCGTGGATGGTGCGGCCCTTGAACGCCTTGATCGTATCCTCGACGAAGCCGGATTCATTCAGCGTGTCGGAATGCAGCATGACCTGAATATCGTGGTCGTCAGCCACTGACAGGCAATTGTCGATCGCGGCCGGTGTCGTGCCCCAATCCTCGTGCAGCTTCAGCGCGCAGGCGCCGGCCTTGATCATCTCGACCAGCGCGGCCGGACGCGAGGCGTTGCCCTTGCCGGAGATGCCCAGATTGACCGGGAAGGCATCGAACGACTGGATCATCCGCCCCATGTGCCAGGGACCCGGCGTGCAGGTGGTGGCGAAGGTCCCGTGCGAGGGACCGGTGCCGCCGCCCAGCATCGAGGTGACGCCACTCATCAGCGCGTGCTCGATCTGCTGCGGGCAGATGAAATGGATGTGGCTGTCGAAGCCGCCGGCGGTGAGGATCTTGCCTTCGCCCGCAATCACGTCGGTGCCGGGGCCGATGATGATGGTGACGCCGGGCTGGATGTCGGGATTTCCGGCCTTGCCGATCGCGGAGATCATGCCGTCCTTGATGGCGACGTCGGCCTTCACGATGCCCCAGTGATCGACGATCAGCGCATTGGTGATGACGGTGTCGGCCGCGCCCTGCTTGTTGGTGACCTGCGACTGGCCCATGCCGTCGCGGATCACCTTGCCGCCGCCGAACTTCACCTCCTCGCCATAGGTGGTGAAATCCTTCTCGACCTCGACGATGAGGTCGGTGTCGGCCAGCCGCACCTTGTCGCCGGTGGTCGGGCCGAACATGGCGGCATAGACGGAACGCTTTATTTTGACGGACATCACAAGCCCCGTTTGCGTTTGATTACTTTGATGGTGTTCCTACGAAGCTCTCGCTCGTTTCACCACATCGTCGAATATTTCGTCGAGGTAGGCATTACCGCCGCGGCAGCCCGCGACGACCTGCACCGCCCAATCGGTGTACTCGGTCAGGTCGGCACGCTGCTCAGTGGTCGGGTTGGAACGAATACGAGCCCCGATATTGCTGATCTTGTCGGCAATTTTGATGAGCTTGGCATCAGCCGACTTCTTCGGCGCATCGACAATCTGTCGCCTCCGCCGCTCAGCCTTTGGCAAGCTCATATCATCTGTGCATTCGATGACGAGGGAAGCCACACGATCAGAGAATCTTGCTGAGAGCTCTTCGATAGTCGTCTCGGTGTCCTCGAGCGTATCGTGCAGCCAGCCGGCTGCAACGAGCTCGGCATCCGCACCGTTCGTTGCGACAGCAAGGAAGTTCGCGACTTCGGCAAGATGATTTGCGTAGGGCTCGTTGTCTCGCCCCTTACGCATCATACTCTTATGCCGGCGAGCGGCCACTTCGGCAGCTTCGGAAATGAACCGGACGGGCGGCCACATGCCTCACAGCTTCCCCATCACGTCGCCACGAAAACCGTAGATCGTCTTCTTGCCCGCCATGGCGACGAGCTGGACGTCGCGGGTCTGGCCGGGCTCGAAGCGGACGGCGGTGCCGGCGGCGATGTCGAGGCGCATCCCGCGGGATTTCTTACGGTCGAATTTCAGCGCCGGGTTGGTCTCGAAGAAATGGTAGTGCGAGCCGACCTGAATCGGGCGGTCGCCGGTGTTGGCCACCGTCAGCGTCACGGTCTTGCGACCGACGTTGAGCTCGATCTCGCCGTCCTGGATGAAGAGTTCGCCGGGGATCATTCTATCCTCCTCGTCATTCCGGGGCTTGCGCAGCGAGAGCCCGGAATCTCGAAATCAAAACCTCTGGATTCCGGGTTCGCCCCGCGGGCGCTCCGGAATGACGAATTCAAGCTACCTGATCGGCTCGTGCACGGTGACGAGCTTGGTGCCGTCCGGAAAGGTCGCCTCGACCTGGATGTCATGGATCATCTCGGGGATGCCCGGCATCACCTGGTCGCGGGTGAGGACCTGCGCGCCCGATTGCATCAGCTCGGCGACGGTGCGGCCGTCGCGTGCGCCTTCGAGGATGAAATCGGAGATGATCGCGATCGCCTCGGGATGGTTGAGCTTGACGCCGCGGTCCAGCCTGCGCCGCGCCACGATGGCCGCCATCGAGATCAGAAGCTTGTCCTTTTCGCGGGGAGACAGATTCATGCGACATCTCTTCCGTTCAACGCATCAATTCAACCGGTCAATTCAGCCAGAGCCGCGGCAGGGCCGCACCGGTGCGCGCCAGCACGGCCATCATGTCGGCCCGCAACCGCGCCGCATCTTGGGCACAGAACCGCGCCATTGCAAAGCCATTCCACGCGGATATCCCGACCTCGCCGCAGAAGGATTCCGACGCCTCGCGGATGCGCTCGACCAGCGCCTCATCGCCGGGCACGATCAGCGCGGTGCCGATCGCGGCGCCGCCCTTGGCGACGGCGGATCGCCCGAGTTTCGCGCCGATATTGCCGTCGAGCCTGACGGTCTCGGCGAACACCAGCCTGCCGCCGCGCGATAGCCGCCAGCGGTCGACGAACTCGCCGTGCTCCATCCGCTCACCCATGGCGGCGCGGCCGAACACGACGATCTCGCAAAGCAGGAGCGAGGCGTTTTCGTCGAGCGCGATGTCGAAACGGCGGTGAACCCGGGCACGATCGAACAGGATGGTCTCCTGAGGCAACCAGGCAAGATGCGCCTCCGCGTCGACCCTCAAGACAATGCCGAGCTGCGCCGCGGCCCCGGGCGCACGATAGACCTTTTCGGCGGCTGCGGTCGTCAGCGTCAGCCGGGAGCCCCGGCCTGCTGCAATATCGATATCAAAACGGTCCCCGCCGGCGACCCCGCCGGCCGTATTGACGAACACGCCGGACAGCCCTTCGCCCTCCGGCGAGGGGAAGCGCACGCGCAACGAGCCGGATTCATGCAAGACCCCGCGACGCGTGATGCCATCGCGTGCGTGCACGTCGAAGCGCACCGCGCCGCGAGCGCGGTTCGCCTCGAAAACCCCCGATGTGACTGAAACGTCGCTGCGCATCGCCTCCCCAGCCGATCGCGGCCGAATGGCCTAAAGCGCCATCTGGCGGCTGATTTCGCTCGCGTCGAGATTGGAGCGGTCGCAGGTGAACTTCACCGCGCCGCGATCCATCACTGCGAAACTGTCGCCGAGTTCGCAGGCAAAGTCGAGATATTGTTCGACCAGCACGATGGCGATGTTGCCGAGATTGCGCAGATAGGAAATGGCGCGGCCGATGTCCTTGATGATCGAGGGCTGGATGCCCTCTGTCGGCTCGTCGAGCAACAGCAGCTTCGGCCGCATCACCAGCGCGCGGCCGATCGCGAGCTGCTGCTGCTGGCCACCGGAGAGGTCGCCGCCGCGCCGGCCCAGCATCGATTGCAGCACCGGAAACAGCGAGAACACGTCGTCCGGAATGTGCTTGTCCTCGCGCTTGAGCGGACCGAATCCGGTCTTCAGGTTCTCCTCGACCGTCAGCAGCGGGAAGATCTCGCGGCCCTGCGGGACGAAGCCGATGCCCTTGCGCGCGCGCTCATAGGGCTTCAGACCGGTGATATCGCTGCCGTCGAGCACGATCGCGCCCGAGGAGATCGGATACTGGCCGACCATGGCGCGCAGCAGCGAGGTCTTGCCGACGCCGTTGCGGCCGAGCACGCAAGTGACCTTGCCCGGCTCGGCCGAGATCGAGACGCCGCGCAGTGCCTGCGCCGCGCCGTAGAACAGGTTGATGTCCTTGACCTCAAGCATCGCTCAGCGTCCCAGATACACTTCGATGACCCGCTCGTTGGACGAGACCTGGTCGATGGTTCCTTCCGCGAGCACCGTGCCTTCGTGCAGGCAGGTGACCTTGACGCCGAGCTCGCGGACGAAAGTCATGTCGTGCTCCACGACCATCACGGTGTGGGTCTTGTTGATCTCTTTCAGAAGCTCGGCGGTGAGATGCGTCTCGACGTCGGTCATGCCTGCGACGGGCTCGTCGACGAGGAGCAGCTTCGGGTCCTGCGCCAGCAGCATGCCGATCTCGAGCCACTGCTTCTGGCCGTGGCTGAGGCTGCCAGCAAGCCGGTTGCGAGCCTCGGTGAGGCGGATCGTCTCCAGCACCTTGTCGATGCGCTCGGACTCCGCCCTGCTGCCGCGCCAGAACAGCGTGCCCCGGACCGAGTGGTCGACGTTGAGCGCCAGCAGCAGATTGTCCTGCACGGTCTGGCTCTCGAACACGGTCGGCTTCTGGAATTTGCGACCGATGCCCAGTTCCGCGATTCGGGTCTCGTCCAGCCGCGTCAGATCGGTGACGCCGTCGAACAGCACGGTGCCCTCGTCCGGCTTGGTCTTGCCAGTGATGATGTCCATCATCGTGGTCTTCCCAGCGCCGTTCGGGCCGATGATGGCGCGCATCTCGCCGGGTTCGAGCGTCAGCGACAAATTGTTGATGGCGTGGAAGCCGTCGAACGAGACGTGCACGCCGTCGAGATAGAGCATTGCGGAAGTCGCGCGGGTGTCCATGACGTTCATGACCGCTTACTCCGCCATCTTCGGTTGGGTGACGCCGTCTTCGGCGGCGGCGCTCACTGAAGCCGCGGCGCGCTTCTCCCTCGAGGAGTCCCACCAGGCATTGAAGGTGCCGACGATACCCTTGGGCAGCAGCAGCGTCACCAGGATGAACAGCGCGCCCAGCATGAACAGCCAGTACGGCGCCAGCATCCCCGAGGTGAAGAACGTCTTCGCGTAGTTGACGACGACGGCGCCGAGCGCTGCACCCACCAGCGTGCCGCGGCCGCCGACCGCGACCCAGATCACCGCCTCGATCGAATTGCCCGGGGCGAACTCGGATGGATTGATGATGCCGACCTGCGGCACGTAGAGCGCGCCGGCAACGCCGGCCATGCAGGCCGAGACCGTGAACACGAACAGCTTGTAGGATTCGACGCGATAGCCGAGGAAGCGCGTCCGCGATTCCGCGTCGCGGACCGCGATCAACACCTTGCCGAGCTTGGAGGAGACGATGGCGCGGCAGATCAGGAAGCCCACGATCAGCGCCAGGCAACTCAGTGCAAACAGCGCGGCACGGGTCCCCTCCGCCTGCACGTTGAAGCCCAGAATGTCCTTGAAGTCGGTCAGACCGTTATTGCCGCCAAAGCCGAAATCGTTGCGGAAAAAGGCGAGCAGCAACGCATAGGTCATCGCCTGCGTGATGATCGACAGGTACACGCCGGTGACGCGGGAGCGGAAGGCGAGCCAGCCGAAGCAGAATGCGAGCAGACCCGGCACGACCAGCACCATCAGCGCGGCGAACCAGAACATGTCGAAGCCGTACCAGTACCAGGGCAGCTTCTGCCAGTTCAGGAACACCATGAAGTCCGGCAGGATCGGATTGCCGTAGACGCCGCGGGTGCCGATCTGCCGCATCAGATACATGCCCATGGCATAGCCGCCGAGCGCGAAGAAGGCGCCGTGGCCGAGCGAGAGGATGCCGCAATAGCCCCAGATCAGGTCGATCGAGAGCGCCAGGATGGCGTAGCAGACATATTTGCCCCAGAGCGCGACCAGATAGGTCGGCACCTGCAGGAACGAGCCCGCCGGCAGCAGCAGGTTGGAGAGCGGGATGAGGATGCCGCAGGCCGCGACGACGGCAAGGAAGATCGTCGCGCTGCGGTCCAGCGATCGCGTCAGCATGTGTGGGGTCATGCTTCCACCGCACGGCCCTTGAGCGCGAACAGGCCGCGCGGCCGCTTTTGAATGAACAGGATGATGAGAACCAGGATCGCGATCTTGCCGAGCACCGCGCCGGCGACCGGCTCCAGGAATTTGTTGGCGATGCCGAGCGTGAAGGCGCCGACCAGCGTGCCCCAGAGATTGCCGACCCCGCCGAACACCACGACCATGAAGCTGTCGATGATGTAGCTCTGACCGAGATTGGGGCTGACATTATCGATCTGGGACAGCGCCACTCCGGCGATGCCGGCGATGCCCGAGCCGAGCCCGAAGGTGAGCGCGTCGACGCGCGAGGTGGCAATGCCCATCGAGGCCGCCATGCGGCGGTTCTGCGTCACCGCGCGCATCTCGAGGCCCAGTGCGGTGTAGCGCAGCATCGCGAGCAGGATCGCGAACACCGCGAGGGTGAAGCAGAGGATCCAGAGCCGGTTATAGGTGATGGTGATCTGGCCGAGCTCGAAGGCGCCGCTCATCCAGGAGGGATTGCCGACCTCGCGATTGGTCGGACCGAACATCGTGCGCACCGCCTGCTGCAGCACCAGCGACAGGCCCCAGGTCGCCAGCAGCGTCTCCAGCGGACGGCCATAGAGGAAGCGGATGATGCTGCGCTCGATCAGGACGCCGATGGCGCCGGCGACGAGGAAGGCGAGCGGCACGGCGATCAGCAGCGAATAGTCGAACAGGCCGGGATAGCGGGTGCGGATCACCTCCTGCACGACGAAGGTGGTGTAGGCGCCGATCATCACCATCTCGCCATGGGCCATGTTGATGACGCCCATCACGCCAAAGGTAATGGCGAGCCCGATCGCCGCGAGCAGCAGCACCGAGCCGAGCGAGAGGCCGTACCAGGCATTCTGCACCGTGGACCAGACCGCGAGCGAAGACTGGATCGAGCCGATTGCGCTCGCGGCAGCCTTGGTCACCGAGGCCGGCTGGTCGCCCATGCCGGTGAGCAGCGCCAGCGTTTCCTGGTCGCCGCGCGCCTTGAGGGTGGCGACCGCCTCGAGTTTCTCGACCTCGGTGGCGTCCGACTTGTACAGCAGGATCGCCGCGCGGGCTTCGTCGAGCGCGGCCTTGACGGACTTGTTGGTTTCCTTGGCCAGCGCGGCATCGACGGCCTCAAGTGCCGTCTCCTCATGCGACTTGAAGACGGATTGGGCGGCCTGGAGGCGCGTTCCGACATCCGGCGACTGAAGCGTCAGGCTGCCGAGCGCGGCGTCCACGCTGCGGCGCAGGCGGTTGTTGAGACGCACCGCGCTCGCGCTGTCGGGAACGCTGGCGACGGGCTCGCCGGTTGCCGCATCGATCGACTTGCCGTCG
This sequence comes from Bradyrhizobium sp. 1(2017), assembly GCF_011602485.2. NCBI lineage: Bacteria > Pseudomonadati > Pseudomonadota > Alphaproteobacteria > Hyphomicrobiales > Nitrobacteraceae > Bradyrhizobium > Bradyrhizobium sp. 1(2017). The sequence continues at coordinate 7,141,152 of NZ_CP050022.2, forward strand.
GTACCGGTGATGTAGACCTTCTTGCTGTCCGGATCGGCCATGAGACGGCCGTCCTGGAGCGCGCTGATGATGGGAAATGCCAGCTTGTTGCCGCTGCCTGCGACGATGCCGATCGCCTCGTCGGTGTCGGAAAAATCGTCATTGGCGAATTTGGCGACCGCATCCTCGAACGGGCCGGCGAAGGCCGGCAGCGCGAACGCGATCAGGAACAACGAGAGGACAAGCGAACGGAGGCGGGCGGACAAATGGGCTGGCACTGTGATTGATCCCGGCAGAAATGAAGGAGAAGGCGGCGGGTTCGCCGCCTTCTCCGATCATGCAATGGAGCGTCAGATCGGGATCAGGAGCCCGAACCGAGGCACTTGTCGGTCTTGGTGTTGAAGTTGCCGCACTTCTTGCCGACCCAGTCGCCGATCAGGTCCTTGGAGCCGTCGAGCTCCTTCGACCAGGCGTCGCCCGCGACGAGGCCCGGGGTCTTCCAGACCACGTCGAACTGGCCGTTGCCCTTGATCTCGCCGATGAACACCGGCTTGGTGATGTGGTGGTTCGGCAGCATCTTCGACACGCCACCGGTCAGGTTCGGCGCCTCGATGCCGGGAAGTGCGTCGATCACCTTGTCCGGATCGGTCGACTTCACCTTCTCGACGGCCTTCACCCACATGTTGAAGCCGATCACATGCGCTTCCATTGGATCGTTGGTCACGCGCTTCGGGTTCTTGGTGTAGGCCTGCCAGTCCTTGATGAACTTCTCGTTCGCCGGGGTCTTGATCGACTCGAAGTAGTTCCAGGCGGCGAGATGGCCGACCAGCGGCTTGGTGTCGATGCCGGCGAGCTCTTCCTCACCCACCGAGAACGCGACCACCGGGATGTCCTTGGCCTTGATGCCCTGGTTGCCGAGCTCCTTGTAGAAGGGAACGTTGGCGTCGCCGTTGATGGTCGAGACCACCGCGGTCTTCTTGCCGGCCGAGCCGAACTTCTTGATGTCGGCCACGATCGTCTGCCAGTCGGAATGACCGAACGGCGTGTAGTTGATCATGATGTCTTCCTGGGCGACACCCTTGGACTTCAGATAGGCTTCCAGGATCTTGTTGGTGGTGCGCGGATAGACGTAGTCGGTGCCCGCGAGCACCCAGCGCTTCACCTTCTCCTCCTTCATCAGGTAGTCGACGGCGGGGATCGCCTGCTGGTTCGGCGCAGCACCCGTGTAGAACACGTTGCGCTCGCTCTCCTCGCCCTCGTACTGCACGGGGTAGAACAGGATGTTGTTCAGCTCCTTGAACACCGGGAGCACCGACTTGCGCGACACCGAGGTCCAGCAGCCGAACACGACCGAGACCTTGTCCTTGGTGATCAGCTCGCGCGCCTTCTCGGCGAACAGCGGCCAGTTCGAGGCGGGGTCGACGACGACGGCTTCGAGCTTCTTGCCGAGAACGCCGCCCTTCTTGTTCTGCTCGTCGATCAGGAAGAGGATGGTGTCCTTCAGCGTGGTTTCGCTGATGGCCATGGTGCCGGAAAGGGAGTGCAGCACGCCGACCTTGATGGTGTCGTCCGCGGCCTTCGCGCCAGTCAATGAGGCCAGACCGAGCATCAGTCCAGCGGTCGCGGCGAGCACGCCGCGGCGGCTAAATGACGCCGCTATATCGTGAGTGGATTTGCTAAGCATGAGTGTATCATCTCCCTGACGCAGACGTGGAAAAACGCTGCGAAACGGCCCCACGGCCGCCTGCGATTAACGGATTCGCAAGAACCGTGCCATGGACTGGGCACCCATCAAGCCATTGAATTCATTTCTAAAATAGCCGAAACGCCGAGTTTTGGCACCGCCAGACCGCCTAAACTGCAGGCAACGGCAATGTATGCGAAAGCGGCAGGCAGCCTATTTCGTTGGCAATTCTGCCCTTCTGGCTAAATTTCCGGCACAATAATTTCTGCACCGCAATCGTCGTTTGGGCCCCGCCCGCCTTGAAAGTGCCGCGGCAATGTTCCATATGAGCGCCTGAGACCTCTTGCGAATCAAGGGGTCGTAGCGAGCCGCGTGTTCTTAAGCCCCCAGCGGGCCTCTGGCTTGCCCCATATCTCCCAAGCCATCCGACACCCCAAACACGCAGGTGTCTTCTCGACACCCTTTTGCGCGCGCCGCGCCGAATGCGCCGGGCGCCCGCTTTTGACATGGAAAGAACCCCTCTTTTGACTTCGTTTCAGGATTTCGGCCTCGCCGAACCCATCGCACGCGCTCTCCGTGAAGAGAATTACGTCACCCCCACCCCGATCCAGGCCCAGACCGTCCCGCTGGCACTGACCGGCCGCGACGTGGTCGGCATCGCCCAGACCGGCACCGGCAAGACCGCGTCCTTTGCGCTGCCGATCCTGCATCGCCTGCTCGAGAACCGCATCAAGCCGCAGCCCAAGACCGCCCGCGTCCTGGTGCTGTCGCCCACCCGCGAGCTGTCGGGCCAGATTCTCGACAGCTTCAACGCCTATGGCCGCCACATCCGCCTGTCCTCGACACTCGCCATCGGCGGCGTGCCGATGGGCCGCCAGGTCCGCGCGCTCATGCAGGGCGTCGAGGTTCTGGTCGCGACCCCCGGCCGCCTGCTCGACCTCGTACAGAGCAACGGCTTGAGGCTTGGAAGCGTCGAGTTCCTCGTGCTCGACGAGGCCGACCGCATGCTCGACATGGGCTTCATCAACGACATCCGCAAAATCGTCGCCAAGCTGCCGATCAAGCGGCAGACGCTGTTCTTCTCGGCCACCATGCCGAAGGACATTGCCGAGCTCGCCGACGCCATGCTGCGCGACCCCGCCCGCGTTGCGGTGACCCCGGTCTCCTCGACCGCCGAACGGATCAACCAGCGCATCCTGCAGGTCGATTTCTCGGCCAAGCCCGCCTTCCTGACCAAGCTCCTGACGGACGAGCAGATCAACCGCGCGCTGGTCTTCACCCGGACCAAACACGGTGCCGACAAGGTGGTGAAGACGCTGGCCAAGGCGGGCATTGCCGCCAACGCCATTCACGGCAACAAATCGCAGAACCATCGCGAGCGCACGCTGGCCCAGTTCCGCTCGGGCGAGATCCGCACCCTGGTCGCCACCGACATCGCCGCCCGCGGCATCGATGTCGACGGCATCAGCCATGTCATCAATTTCGACCTGCCCAACGTGCCCGAGACCTATGTCCACCGCATCGGCCGCACCGCGCGCGCCGGCGCCGAGGGCACCGCGATCTCGCTGGTCGCAGGGGGCGAGGAGCTCAGCTATCTCCGCGACATCGAGCGGCTGATCAAGGTGGCGCTGCCACGCGAGGATCTCCGCACCGACGCCGGCCGCCGCGACGCAGGCCCTGCCCCGTCGCAGCAGCGACAGGGGCGGCCGGGCGGCCGCCCAGGCCAGCGTCCGCAGGGGGCACGGCACGGCGACGGACGGCGCACCGACGAAAGGCATGCCGACGGACGCCGCCACGGCGCCGGCAAGCAGGGCGACGGACGGCATGTCGACGCGAGGCATGGCGAAGGACGCCATGCCGAGGGCAGACCTGTTGATGGCAGGCCCAACGAAGGCCACAGGGCCTCGAAGGGGGCTCGCCGCCGCCACGGTTCCGGTGGTAAGGTGAATTCCTCACCAACCGAGCGGTCGGAACAGCGTCCCGCGCATAGCGCCGGCAAGCCTGATGGAATACAAGGCGTTGCCTTTTTGCGTCGCGAGAGTCGTCCCAACGGCCGACCGAACCGCAACCCTCATTCGCACTAGACGTCTACGACTGGAGACAACCACATGGCTAAGGAAGAGCTGATCCAGTTCGAAGGACTGGTCACCGAAATCCTCCCCGACGCCCGCTACCGCGTGCAGCTCGACGCCGGACACGAGATCGTTGCCTACACCGCCGGCAAGATGAAGAAGAACCGCATCAAGACGCTCGCGGGCGACCGCGTGACGGTGGAAATGTCGCCTTACGATCTCGAGAAGGGCCGGCTGATTTTCCGCCACAAGGACGAGCGTCCCAGCGGGATGGGCGGACCTCCGCGTCCCGGGCAACGCGGCGGGCAGTTCCGCCGCCGCTAGCGGCGCGCTCGTTCGCTTCTGGCGCGCAAAGCGGAAAGTCGAATTCCAACCTGTGTGTTGATCCGCCGTGGGCATCATGGCGGATCAAAAAATCGTGGGCCTCAGGATTGTTTCGAGACCCTAATTCCGATAAAATGAATTAATCGATTTTCGGCCGGACGACATTAGCATCCACCGGTACAGCCGGTTTAGACACGCTGACGACCCTCCAAAAATTCGATCTAACCTGCCCGCGCAAGCTGGCTTTTACATTGTGTATCTGAGAAGGGTCTACCCCGTGAGCATGGGAACCGTGAAGTGGTTTAACTCGACCAAGGGCTTCGGCTTCATCCAGCCCGACGATGGCGGCAAGGACGTGTTCGTTCACATCAGCGCGGTCGAGCGCGCGGGCCTCGGCTCGCTGCGTGAAGGCCAGAAGATCTCCTACGAGATCGTGGCCGACCGCCGTTCCGGCAAGTCGGCGGCGGACAACCTCCGCGCCGCGGATTGAGCCCGCCGGGCCCGTCGCCCGGATCGACTCGACGAGCCAGCAAACAAAAGGTCGTGCGCGACGCACGGCCTTTTTCATGTCCCAAGCAAGCGGCTGTGCTCAATAGGTCGTGCAGGCCGTAGCCGGGCTGTATTGGACGCAGGCCGCGGAGCAAATCCGCCCGGGCTTCAGTTGGTCTTGGCGCCCGCGCCGGCAGTGCCGCTGGCACTGTTGCTCAGCGAACCGGCCTGGCTCATCGTGTTGTTGAAGTAGGTGTCGCTGTCGCCGAGCGTCACGCGACGCTGGCAAACGGGCATGCAGCTGTAGGACTCGCGCTCGATCCCGCGATAGACGGTGACGAGCCGGTCGCTCGGGCCTTCGACCTGGATCTGGCGGTCGACCAGGATCTCGCCGCCCCGGTCAAGCGCGATGAAATTGGTGGCACCATAGCCCTTCCCGGTCACGACGATCATGCCGCCGGGCTGGAGCGTGACGTCAGCGATCAGGGGATTGCCGACCACGATGGTCGCAACCTTACCGGGGAGCCGGACCAGCTTGGCCTGGTCGACATTGACGGCAATGGTATCGGCGGTGGGCTCGGCAAGCCCGGCGCCGGACGATGCCAGCACCGTAGCCGCAGCCAGAAGGCAGACCCGCGCCTGACGGCGGAGCAACTCTTTACGCATACACTTACTCCCGGGACGTCTCAAACCGGCAGAAACGATCGAGTACAGCGGAGCCGGTGCCCGACCCGGCTAACCTGCCCTTAATTCGTGAACGTTCCGCAAACTCGCCGACTATTGTTTGAAGGGCCCCTCGCTTTGCGATCCTCGGAGACGTTGACACGGCCCTATTGGCGGAACGGAAAGGCGAGCTGGCCGCCGATTTCCTTCGGCATGGCCTCTTCGTCCTTGCCGTAATCCTGCGGCAGCCGGCCCTCCGGCATACGGAAGGTACCGAACAGCACGTCCCAGATCGGGAACGTCCCGGCAAAATTGGTGTCACCGCCCTCTTCCAGCGAGGTGTGGTGCCAGCGGTGGAACACCGGCGTCGCCAGCACGTATCTGAACGGTCCGAAGGTCCAGTTCAGATTGGCGTGCACGAAGGCCGAGTGGAAGGTGGTGAACGGCCCAACCCAGATCATGACGTTCGGGGAGATACCGGCCATCAGCAGCACGACGTCGACACTGATCGTCCCGAGCATGAGATTGACGGGATGGAAGCGCGCCGCGGAAATCCAGCCGATCTCCTCCGACGAATGATGAATCGCGTGGTACTTCCAGAACCCGCCGTCGTGGAAGAGCCGGTGCAGCCAGTACAGCATGAAATCGGACAGCACCAGAAACAGCACGGCCTGCGCCCAAAGCGGCAGCTGCGCCAGCGGGCCATGGCCGTTGTCGTAGAAGGCGATGAGCTCGTCGGCATCGTGGATGTTGAAGACGACGCCGGCGCCGACGATCAGCAGTCCGATCCGCATGGTGCGGGCAAATACGGGGACGAAGAACCAGTAGCAGATGTCGGTGAGGATCTCGCGCTTGCGCCACCACGGCGCGCCGGGATTGCAGGCCCAGAAATGCTCGAGCACGGTGAACACCGCCGCGAGCGCGAGGGTGACAGGCACCATCTTCTGGATGGTCTCCCCGAGCATCAGGGCGACTTGCATGGGCAGGCTCGACATCGTCGCCTCACTTCCGGACTGCTGGTCCCGCTAGGCCTACTCCGTGAAATTTAAGGGACGGTGAAGCCGGCGAGGCGCTGCATTCGGAACCAGACCGAATCTCAACTGCCGCCTTAAGGCGAAATTCACTCTGGCCAAAAGCATCGTGCAACGCGCGGCTTTGCGCGATCGAATTAACTCTACCGAAAGAGCTCGGCTCTCATGCTCGTCGCGTCAAAGACAGCGCCGAACGAGGCGATCCCAACCAGACGGAGTTTTGTTCATGAAGAATCTGATTGCGCGTTTCGCCAAGGATGAATCCGGCGCCACCGCCATCGAATACGGCCTGATCGCTGCCGGCATCGCGCTGGCCATCATCACCGTCGTCAACAATCTCGGCAGCTCGCTGAACACCAAGTTCGGCTCGATCAGCACGTCGCTGAAGTAAGCAGCCGACGAACGACCGCAAAAGCCCCGGACCTCCGGGGCCTTTGTTTTTCTGAAGACGGCGAGTTCCAGTGGCGTTGCGCGAGTACAGATCGAAAGCCGCGGTCGCGGCGAACGAGGCGGAGGCGGCACATGCCGGTTCGCCGGCCTATTGGGTCTGCGTTGCGCTGCTGCTTGCGACGGTCCTGCTCGCGTTGCGCATTGCCAGCCTCTGGTGAACGCGCTTTCGCCGGATCCGGCCTCGCGGCCCGGCCGCCGTTGTCGGTTTGTTTAGCACTGCCGGGCTAGCATCCGCGCCGCCAGCTTCCGCGACACAACCAGGCCTCAAGACGCAGCTCATGATCCTCGACCTTGCGCGCCTTATGCTCTTCCCGGCCCTCATGGCGTTCGCCGCTGCGAGCGATCTCTTCACGATGACGATCTCGAACCGCGTGTCGCTGGTCCTGGTCGCGGGCTTCTTCGCCCTCGCTCTCGCCGGTGGCATGGCACCTTACGAGATGCTGAGCCACGTCGGTGCCGGAGCGCTTCTCCTGGCCGCGGCCTTCGGCTGCTTCGCGATGGGCTGGGTCGGCGGCGGCGATGCCAAGGTCGCGGCCTCGGTCGCCCTCTGGTTCGGCTTTGCCCATCTGATGAACTTCCTGCTCTACGCTTCGCTGTTCGGCGGGGCGCTGACGCTGCTCCTGCTCCAGTTCCGGCAATGGCCGTTGCCCTACGGGCTGGCGGGCCAGGCCTGGCTCGCACGGCTGCACGCCAAGGAGAGCGGCATTCCCTACGGCATCGCGCTCGCACTGAGCGCGCTGATGGTCTACCCGGAGACCGAATGGGTGAAGGCGATCGACCTCGCCCACCTCGCACTGCGCTGAACGCACCGGGTAACCCGGCGTTAAGGCGATTTAGATACGCCTCATTAACCATGCTTTGACGAATAGCTGGTCAACTGCCGATTACGGCGGCGGCAGCGTCGCGGCGTTTTGTTGGAAAGTGAAGCGTATGAATAGGGCACGCATTGTCGTCCTGACGGTCGCCATCTGCGCCGGCGGCGTCGCCGCGTACCTGGCGAGCGGCTCGGACAATTCTGCGCCGCCGCCCGCTCCGGTCGCACAACTTCCAACCGTCGACGTCCTGGTGGCCAAGAACGACATCGGTCTCGGCCAGACCGTCAAGCCGGAAGACGTGCAATGGCAGACCTGGCCGGCCGCGACCGCCAGCGCCACCTTCATTCGCCGCAATGAGCGTCCCGAGGGAGTGACCCAGGTGACCGGCTCGATCGCGCGCGCTCCCTTCATCCAGGGCGAGCCGATCCGCGATCAGAAGCTGGTCAAGGCCGAGGGCTCCGGCTTCATGGCCGCCATCCTGCCGACCGGCATGCGGGCGATCTCGACCGAAATTTCGCCGGAGACCGGCGCGGGCGGCTTCATCCTGCCCAACGACCGCGTCGATGTGCTCCTCACGCGCCGCCTCAAGAATCCGGACCAGAGCAACGGCGCCCAGGACATCATCACGTCCGAGATCATCCTGGCCAACATCCGCGTCCTCGCCATCGACCAGGCGCCGAAGGAGAAGGACGGCCAGAACACGGTGGTCGGCAAGACCGTGACCCTGGAGCTCAATGCCGCGCAGACCCAGGCGCTTTCGTCGGCCCGCCAGGCCGGCACGCTGTCGCTGGCGCTGCGCAGCATAGCCGACGTCAAGATGAGCGAGATCACGCTCGACGAATCCGCGCAGAAGCGCGACGGCGTTTCGATCATTCGCTACGGCATTCCAAGTCAGACGGCGAAAGCACGATGAAGACAGTCGAGATGAAATACAGGTTGAACGCGGCGACGATACGAACCTCGATGGTCCGCGCCCTGTCATTTTCGGCCGCCCTCGCGCTGGCGCTCAATCCGGCGCTGACTCCCGCGATCGCTGCCGATTATCGTCCGATCGCACAGGTCGCCGCCGACGGCCAGATGAACGCGCGGTTCCTCTCGCTCGGCGTCGGCAAATCCATCGTGATCGACCTGCCGCGCGACATCAAGGACGTACTGGTCGCCGACCCCAAGATCGCCAATGCGGTGGTCCGCTCGGCGCAGCGCGCCTATATCATCGGCGCCACTGTCGGCCAGACCAACATCGTGTTCTTCGATTCTGCCGGCCAGCAGATCGCGGCCTATGACATCGCGGTCAAGCGCGACCTCAACGGCGTGCGGGCCGCGCTGAAGCAGATCCTGCCCAATTCCGACATCCAGATCGACGGTCTCGGCGACGGCATCGTCCTGTCCGGCACGGCCGCGAATCCGCTGGAAGCGCAGCAGGCCAACGATCTCGCCGCGCGGCTCGCCGGCGGCGCCGACAAGGTGGTGAACTCGATCGTGGTCCGCGGCCGCGACCAGGTCATGCTGAAGGTGACCGTCGCCGAAGTCCAGCGCAACATCGTCAAGCAGCTCGGCATCGACCTCACCGCGAACCTGAACTATGGCACCTCGGTGGTGAGCTTCACCAACTCCAACCCGTTCACGGCCCTTGGCCGCAATCTGGTGGACGGCAACAACCTGACCACGAAGTTCGGCGCAACGCCGTCCGTACAGGCCACTCTGCGGGCGATGGAGACCGCGGGCGTGATCCGGACGCTGGCCGAGCCGAACCTGACCGCGATCTCCGGCGAGTCCGCGACCTTCATCGCCGGCGGCGAATTCCCGGTGCCGGCAGGCTACGCGTGCGATCCCGTCACGCATGTCTGTACCACCCAGATCAGCTTCAAGAAATTCGGCATCTCGCTCAACTTCACGCCGGTGGTGCTGAGCGAAGGCAAGATCAGCCTGCGCGTGATGACGGAAGTCTCGGAGCTGTCGAACGAGAATTCGATCACGCTGTCCCAGGCCGTGAGCTCGACGTCGGTGAACTCGCTGACGGTGCCCTCGATCAGGACCCGCCGCGCCGAGACCTCGCTGGAAATTCCCTCGGGCGGCGCCATGGCGATGGCCGGCCTGATCCAGCAGCAGACCAAGCAGGCGGTCAGCGGGTTGCCGGGGCTGATGCAGCTTCCGATCCTCGGTACGCTGTTCCGCAGCCGCGACTTCGTCAACAATGCGACCGAACTGGTCGTGATCGTGACGCCCTATGTCGTTCGCGCGGTCGCGCAAAAGGATCTGTCGCGACCGGATGACGGCTTCGCCGCGCCTTCCGATCCGCAGGCCGAGCTGATCGGCAACATCAACCGCATCTACGGCGTGCCCGGCCGGACCGAACCGGCCCGGAACTACCGCGGCACCTACGGCTTCATCACCGACTGAGGCGGAACGGGGACCCACGATGATCACAAGACAACCCCAGCTTCGCAAATGCGCTATCCGCCTCGGTGGCGCGCTCGCCGGCATGGCGCTCGTCCTCGGCGGCTGCCAGCACGACCAGGAGGTCACCGCCTCCATTCCCGACGACTACAAGCAGCGCCACCCGATCGCGATCGAAGAGCAGAACCGCTCGATCGTCGTCTTCGTCGGCCACGCGCGCGGCGGCTTGACCGCCGCCCAGCGCGCCGACGTGATGGGCGTCGCCTCGGCCTGGCTGCGCGAAGGCACCGGCGCCATCCGCATCGACGCGCCAACCGGCACGCCGAACGCACGTCCGGTCGCAGACACCATGCGCGAGATCCAGGCGATGCTGGCCGCGGCAGGCGTCCCGCCGCGTGGCGTCGTCGTTCGTCCCTATCAACCGGAAGACAAGCGCTTCCTGCCGCCGATCCGGCTGACCTATTCCAAGATCGCCGCGGTCGCGGGCCCCTGCGGTCTGTGGCCGGACGACATCGGCCCCTCGATGAAGAACAGGAGCTGGTTCGAGAACAAGGACTATTACAATTACGGCTGCGCCTATCAGCGCAACCTCGCCGCGATGGTCGACAATCCCAGCGATCTCGAGCAGCCGAGGGCTGAGACGCCGCCTTACATGGCGCGCCGCACCACGGCCATGGAGAAGTATCGCAAGGGAACGACGACCGCGACCACCTATCCCGAAGCCGACAAGGCCAAACTCAGCGACACCGGCAAATGATCAGCTACGCTCGCCAGCCTCAAGAAGAGCAGCCGGAGACCCCGCCCCCGCCGGTCGAGGAGCATATTGCACCCTCGCCGCGCGTCTCGGTGCAGGCCTTCTGCGAGACCGTGGAGACCGCTGCCGCGGTGCAGTCGGCCGGCGAGGATCGTCGTCTCGGCAAGGCCCATCTGAAGATCCAGATGGGCGGCATGGCGGCGGCGATCGAAGCCTATCGGTCCGCCCCGACGCCGAACGTGATCGTGCTCGAGAGCGACGGCCGCAACGACCTGCTCGGCGGGCTCGACCAGCTCGCCACCGTCTGCGACGCCGGCACCCGCGTGGTCGTGATCGGCCGCATCAACGACGTCATGCTCTATCGCGAGCTGGTGCGCCGCGGCGTCAGCGATTACGTGCTCGCGCCGGTCGGCGCCATCGACGTCGTGCGCTCGATCTGCAATCTGTTCTCGGCCCCCGAAGCCAAGGCGGTCGGCCGCATCATCGCCGTGGTCGGCGCCAAGGGCGGCGTCGGCGCGTCTACCATCTCCCACAACGTCGCCTGGGCGATCGCCCGCGATCTCGCGATGGATGCAGTCGTCGCCGATCTCGACCTCGCCTTCGGCACCGCCGGGCTGGACTACAACCAGGACCCACCGCAGGGCATTGCCGACGCCGTGTTCTCACCCGATCGCGTCGATACGGCCTTCATCGACCGCCTGCTGTCGAAATGCACCGACCATCTCAGCCTGCTGGCAGCGCCCGCGACGCTCGACCGGGTCTATGATTTCGGCTCCGACGCCTTCGATGCCGTATTCGACACGCTGCGTTCCACCATGCCGTGCATCGTGCTCGACATCCCGCACCAATGGTCGGGCTGGACCAAGCGCGCCCTGATCGGAGCGGACGACATCCTGATCGTGGCGGCGCCCGATCTCGCCAATTTGCGCAATACAAAGAACCTGTTCGATCTGTTGAAGGCCTCGCGCCCCAACGACCGCCCGCCGCTCTACTGCCTGAACCAGGTGGGCGTGCCGAAACGGCCGGAGATCGCCGCCGCGGAATTCGCCAAAGCGATCGAGAGCCAGCCGGTCGCCTCGATCCCGTTCGAACCGCAAATCTTCGGCTCGGCGGCCAACAACGGCCAGATGATCGCGGAGATTTCCGCCAACCACAAGTCGATCGAGATGTTCCTTCAGATCGCCCAGCGCCTGACCGGGCGCAGCGAGACGAAGAAGCAAAAGTCGTCCTTGCTTTCACCGCTGATTGAGAAGTTGCGGGGAAAATAAGCCGCCGCATGGAGTTGTTAAGTGTTCGGTAAGCGTAGCGGAACAGACACCGACTTTCGGGCTCCCAAGCCCGGCGCCGTGCCGCCCGAGCCCTCCCAGGCTCCGGCGCCGACGGTGTCGCGCGCCCCGCCCCCGCCGGCCGTCGCCTCGCCCCCGCTTGCTCCTGCCAAGGCCCCGCCGCCTCCCCCCATGGAGAGCCGGCGCTCGGACAATTATTACGAGGTCAAGGCGACCATTTTCGGCGCGCTGATCGAGGCCATCGACCTCGCCCAGCTCGCCAAGCTCGATTCGGAGTCCGCGCGCGAGGAAATCCGCGACATCGTCAACGAGATTATCGCGATCAAGAACATCGTGATGTCGATCGCCGAGCAGGAAGAGCTGCTCGACGACATCTGCAACGACGTGCTCGGCTACGGCCCGCTGGAGCCTCTGCTCGCGCGCGACGATATCGCGGACATCATGGTGAACGGGGCCGGCACCGTCTTCATCGAAGTCGGCGGCAAGATCCAGCGCACCGGAATCCGCTTTCGCGACAACCAGCAGCTCCTCAATATCTGTCAGCGCATCGTCAGCCAGGTCGGACGCCGAGTCGACGAATCCTCGCCGATCTGCGACGCGCGCCTTGCCGACGGCTCCCGCGTCAACGCCATCGTACCGCCGCTCGCGGTCGACGGTCCCGCCCTCACCATCCGAAAGTTCAAGAAGGACAAGCTGACGCTCGATCAGCTCGTCAAGTTCGGCGCGATCTCGCCGGAAGGCGCCGAGATCCTCCAGATCATCGGCAGGGTCCGCTGCAACGTGCTAATCTCGGGCGGTACCGGCTCGGGCAAGACAACGCTGCTCAACTGTCTGACCAACTACATCGAGCACGACGAGCGGGTCATCACCTGCGAGGACGCCGCCGAGCTCCAGCTCCAGCAGCCTCACGTGGTGCGGCTCGAAACCCGCCCACCCAACATCGAGGGCGAAGGCCAGGTCACGATGCGCGAGCTGGTGCGCAACTGCCTGCGTATGCGCCCCGAACGCATCATCGTCGGCGAAGTCCGCGGACCCGAGGCGTTCGACCTGCTTCAGGCCATGAACACCGGCCATGACGGCTCGATGGGCACGCTCCACGCCAACAATCCGCGCGAGGCGCTGTCGCGCTGCGAATCCATGATCACGATGGGCGGCTTCTCTCTGCCCTCGCGCACCATCCGCGAGATGATCTGCGCCTCCATCGACGTCATCGTCCAGGCCGCGCGCCTGCGCGACGGCTCGCGCCGCATCACCCACGTCACCGAGGTGATGGGCATGGAAGGCGACACCATCATCACCCAGGACATCTTTCTCTACGACCTGATCGGCGAAGACGCCAACGGCAAGATCATCGGCAAGCACCGCTCGACCGGAATCGGCCGCCCGAAGTTCTGGGAACGCGCCCGCTATTACGGCGAGGAGAAGCGGCTTGCCGCCGCGCTAGACGCCGCCGAATCGGCGCCGCCAAATTGAGCTGGTCGCCATGAACATGCAGGTCCTCGCCCTCGCCTTCCTTGCCACCGCCGCCGTCGGCGGCATCGCCTGGGTCTTCCTCTATCCACTCCTGTCCGGAGAGCGGAAGGCCGAAAGCCGTCGCGCCTCGATCTCGCGTGCCGACGCGCCCGCGGCCAAGCAGACCGAGAAGAGCCAACGATCGCGCCGTGAGCAGGTCGAGACGTCGCTCAAGGATCTCGAGGCACGGCGTCAGCAAGAGAAGAGCGTTCCGCTCAGCGTCCGCATCTCGCAGGCAGGGCTCGACTGGACCCCGCAGAAATTCTGGGTCGTGTCCGCCGTCGTGGCAGGCGTGCTGTTCGCCGCTGCAATGTTCGTCGGAGGCGGCTTGCTGGGCGCCGCCGGGCTTGCCTTTGCCGGCGGTTTCGGCCTGCCGCGCTGGGCACTAAGCTTCCTGAAGAAGCGCCGCGAGACCAAGTTCCTGGCGGCGCTACCGGATGCGGTCGACGTGATCGTGCGCGGCATCAAGGCGGGCTTGCCGCTGTTTGAATCGATCAAGGTCGTCGCGGCCGATGCGCCGGAGCCGCTGCGCAGCGAATTCCTCCAGATCATCGAGACGCAGGCGATCGGCATGCCGCTCGGCGAGGCCTGCTCGCGGCTCTATGACCGCATGCCGCTGCCGGAGGCGAACTTCTTCGGCATCGTGATCTCGATCCAGCAGAAGTCGGGTGGCAACCTCTCCGAAGCGCTCGGCAACCTCTCCAAGGTGCTGCGCGACCGCAAGAAGATGAAGGAGAAGATCCAGGCGATGTCGATGGAGGCCAAGGCCTCGGCCGGCATCATCGGCTCGCTGCCGCCGATCGTGATGTTCCTCGTCTATCTCACGACGCCGCACTACATCTCGCTGCTTTGGACTCATCCCACCGGCCAGCTCATGCTGGTCGGCTGCGTCATCTGGATGTCGATCGGCATCATGGTGATGAAGAAGATGATCAACTTCGATTTTTGACGGTGCCGTATGGTCGAGTTTCTCGTTTCGAAGCTACATGACGTCCGCTTCATGACCATGCTGCTGGCGGCCATCGCCGCCAGCGCCACCGTCTATACGCTGGTGATGCCTTTGTTTGCCGGCGAGGGACTCTCCAAGCGCATGAAGGCCGTGGCCAGCGAGCGTGAGCGCCTGCGGCAGCGCGAGCGCGAGCGCCTGAACAAGAACGAGAAGGTCTCGCTGCGCCAGACCCCGAAGCAGCTCGTCTCCAAAGTGGTCGAGGACTTCAACCTCACCAAATGGCTCGCGCAGGAAGCCGCCCGCGACAAGCTCATCATGGCGGGCTATCGCGGCCAGGCCCCCTACATCACCTTCCTGTTTGCCCGCATGGTCGCTCCGATCGGGCTCTTCATCGGCGCCGCCATCTACGTCTTCCTGATCGCGCATATGGAGCAGTCGATGCCGATCAAGATCGGTATCTGCGTCGGCGCCGCCTATCTCGGCCTCCAGGCGCCAATGCTGTTCCTCAAGAACGCGATCTCCAAGCGCCAGCTCTCGATCAAGCGCGCTTTTCCCGATGCACTCGACCTGCTGCTGATCTGTATCGAATCCGGCATGTCGGTCGAAATGGCGTTCCGGAAGGTCGCCACCGAGATCGTCGGCCAGTCCATTGCGCTGTCGGAGGAGTTCGCGCTGACCACGGCCGAGCTGTCCTACTTGCAGGACCGCAAGATGGCCTATGAGAATCTGGCGCGGCGCACCGGGCTCGAAGGCGTCAAGTCGGTGTGTCTTGCGCTTCAGCAGGCGGAGCGCTACGGCACGCCGCTCGGGCATTCCCTGCGCGTCATGGCGCAGGAAAACCGCGACATGCGCATGAACGAGGCCGAGAAGAAGGCCGCTGCGCTGCCGCCGAAGCTGACGGTGCCGATGATCCTGTTCTTCCTGCCGGTGCTGTTCGTCGTCATTCTCGGACCGACCGGCATCAAGATCACCGAACTGCATTGACGCGAGAGCTCACGGGCGCAGTCGGCCGGCGAGCTCGAGCTTCCAAAGATCAGGCCGATCAGTCGGGCTGGCTGAGCGAGGCGACCGGCGTCCGCTTCGAGACGCCGTGCGGGGCGTCGTTGCGGTTCAGCATCTCCTTGAGGTAGGCGACGTTGGCTGCGGCCTGGTCCGGTGGCAGGTCCGCTTTCACGATGGTCTCGGCCTCGGCAAAGCGGCCCTGGAGACCGACGACCAGAGCGAGATTCTGCCGCACCCGGGCGCTCGCGCGCGGCGACGCATAGGCCTGCCGCAATGCCTCTTCGGCTTTGGGCAGATTCCTCGTCAACATGTAGGACAGGCCGAGATTGGAGAGCACCCCGGGATCACCGGGCGCGAGCTTCAGCGCGCTCGCGTAATAGGAGCGCGCCTCGTCGTGGCGGCCCATCTGATCGAGCGCGGTGCCCTGCACGGAGAGCAGGCGCCAGTCGGGATTGTCTGGCGAATGCGCCTTCGACAGCACGTCGAAAGCCTGCTGGAAATTGCCGTTGTCGGAGAGCGCGCGGCCATACTGGGCGAGCAGCGCCTTGTTGCCGGGATTGGCGATGGTCGCCTGCTCGAGCACGGCGGCGGCCTGGGCACGCTGGCCATTGGCGCGCAAGGCCTGGCCATAGGCCAGCGCGGCGTCAGCATCCTTGGGGTTGGCGCGATAGCGCTCGCCATAGACTTCGGTGGCGCGCGCGGGATCGATGGGAGCGGCTTCCGCACGCGGCCCGATCGAGCCCGTGACGTCGGAGAGCTTTGACATGCCCGTGCAGCCGCCGAGGCCCATGGCCACCGCCGCGACCAGCGAGGTGGACGCAAGAAGCCGGGCGAAACTGAACCGTTGACGCATGACGCTTTGACTCTCGAGCCGATTGATCGAGCCGCACGCGCCAGCAATAGACTGTTAACCCTAACGGCCGGTTAACGTCAGCCCACCTGCCCTTCATTGCGGCACCTGCGGCGGCGCTTCGCCGCCAAGGCCGAGATCGAGCCCGAGATCGAGCCCGAGCACCTTCACGCTCTCGTTCAGGTCCCGCAGCAATTCCACTCTCAGCCGCGCCTGGAGCTGAATGTCGATGGCCTCGCGCGGCTGCTTCGGCAGTTGGCGCAGGAGATCAGCGCCATTGATCAAGCGCCTGTCGCGGAGCTCTTCGAGCTGGACGGGATCGATGCCGAGCAGGTCGGCGGAAAGCGCGATCAATCGATCGAGCAGCGCGCTCACCCCGACCGGCGCTTCGATGGCGGGCCTCGACCCCGACCTTGCGAGCTTGCCTTCGAGGTTCATCCAGACATGCGACGAGACGATGTAGGTGTAGAGCGCATTCGCCCAATTCGGCTCGGCTTCGTCATAGAAGCTTCGGCGCATGAACAGCCGGCGGGTGAGCGCCGCAGCCTGATCGCGCTTCAGCGCGGCGCACGAACCGATCTCGATGGCCACCTGAACCGCGGGGTCGCGAGAAAAGTCCCGTCCTGCCGGCAGCCTGATGGTGCCGTCGGGCAGGTTTGAATCGAGCGGCCGGAACGCGCCGTCGTTGCGCGACCGCGAATAGCGGGTGATCGCGAAATGGTGCTCCGTGCAGCCGTCACGAGAGGTGGGAGCGAGACGGATGATGTTGAAGCCGGCATCGTCGCCGCCCTGTCCGGTCGAGGACGGGCAGGAGAGCACGTAGATCGTGCGCCAGAACCCTTCACCGCCTTCGCGCGAGGTGGCACGCGGATCGGGAATCGAATAACGCGTCAGTCCCTCGACATGCCGGTGACCGTGCAGGATCAGATTGACATTGAGTGACGTCGCCGCCTCGAGGAAGGTCGCGGGCGCCGCCAGATACATCAGCGGCTCGTCGGGCACGCCGAGAAACCGCTTTCCTTCGCCAGTCGCCTGCGGCAGCGGATGATGGTGCAGCGCCAGCACGCGGACCAGGTTTTCCACCGGTTCGGCGTAGTCGGCGCGTCCAGCCGAGCCGAGACTGCCTGCGAGCTCGACGCTCAACCGGGCTGAATCGGTGACCATCGCCTTGTAATTGCTCTCGTCGATATTGCCGCTCGCGAACGCCGAGAGACTGGCGCGGTTGGAATCCAGCAGCACCAGATCAAGACCGGCCTGGCGGTAGTAGACGCTCTTCGAGGTCCGCGGCAGATGCAAATAGTCATAAACGTCGTGACGGCCCGCGCGCTGGCTCGGCCGCTTGACGTCGTGATTGCCGGCAACGGCCTGGATGTCCGTGAACAGTCCGGTCTGCCGGAGGGACGCGATGACCGCGAGCGCTTCGTCGAGCGCGCGCGGCGTCGGATCGTCCACGAGGTCGCCTGTGATCAGCAGGATGCGGTCGGGAACGTCGGCGAACGCCGCCATCCTCTCCCGGAGAGCGGCATTGAGCACCTCGATCGACGCAAGCAGTCGGCCTGATCCGTCCAGATGCAGGTCGGAAATCTGCGCAATGACGAACGATCTATCCATTATGCGCCGCTCATTTGCGAATGCTGCGCCGCTCACGCGATGGGAGAAATGCTTTTCAAGAGAACAAGATCAGGCCAATGTCCGACCGCGTGCCGCCGCGTGCTGCCATCAATGGGTGCAGAACGGCACGAGACAATCTAAAATATCTGCTGATAATGACACAACCACAGCGCTAGTAAAGTCCTGCACTGCGATCGCGTGACCGGCGGTTCCAATGAGATACGAGATCTGCCCGGCGGCGGTTTCGGCACGCCCTGTCAATATTCGATGGCAAGCCGCTTGCGGATTTCATCAACCCGCTTGTCGAGCGCATCGAACCGCGCGTGCACGGAGCGGTCGTGGAGATAGAAGACATAACCTCCGGCCAGGAACGCGAAGATCCAATGATGATGCTCGACATAGCCGAACACCGCCTCGATGGCCTGGCCGACGAATATGACCACGCTCCACGCAAATTCCATCGTGAGTCCTCCCGGCAGGCTTCGTCTCCGGTCGCCGGCAATCTCACAGTCGCGCGGCCACCCTCGGAACCTAGCATGACCCCCATGCTGCGAGTAGCGGCTCACCCGGCGGTGACGGCAAAGCCGATTGCAGCGGCGGCGAAACTCTGCGAAGTCTCGTCCGTTCGCACGACCTGCTTGATCTGACGATCCGGACCCGCCAATGCCTTCTGTCTTCGAGACGTCGCCCACCGCCATCCCGATCATCTTCGTCACCAAATCGAGCTGGGATCAGGTCGCCGAGACGCTGCCGCCGGCGCAACGTCAGTTCGCCACTGCGAACGCCTTTGCCGCCAGGCCCGGCGGCTATCTGGCGCTGCCCGCCCCGGACGGCGCGATTGCGCAGGTGCTGTTCGGCCTCGAGGACGAGGGCGCCAGATCGCGCGACCCGTTCCGGCCGGGCGCCCTGCCCGGCCTGCTGCCGCCCGGCACCTATCGCTTCGCCAATGCGCCGCACGATGCGCGGTTGGCGGCACTCGCCTTCGCGCTCGGCAGCTATCGTTTCGCCCGCTACCGCAAGGCCGACAGGCCCGACGTCCGGCTGGTGCCGCCTGACGGCGTCGACGCGACCGAGATCGATCGCATGGCAGATGCGTCGATGCTGGCGCGCGACCTCATCAACACACCGGCCAACGACATGGGACCGGAGGATCTCGCCGCGGCCGCGCAGGCGCTCGCCGCCGAGTTCGGCGCGAGCTTCGCCTGCACCATCGGTGAAGACCTGAA
Source organism: Bradyrhizobium sp. 1(2017) (assembly GCF_011602485.2). Taxonomy (NCBI): domain Bacteria; kingdom Pseudomonadati; phylum Pseudomonadota; class Alphaproteobacteria; order Hyphomicrobiales; family Nitrobacteraceae; genus Bradyrhizobium; species Bradyrhizobium sp. 1(2017). The sequence continues at coordinate 7,160,246 of NZ_CP050022.2, forward strand.
GACGAATTTTCCGCTGATCCACGCCGTCGGCATGGCCTCCAGCCGCGCACCGCGGCTGATCGACATCGGCTGGGGCGATCCTGGTCATCCCAAGGTGACGCTGGTCGGCAAGGGCGTCTGCTTCGACACCGGCGGGCTCGACCTGAAGCCGTCGAGCGGCATGCTGATCATGAAGAAGGACATGGGTGGTGCCGCCAACGTGCTGGCGCTCGCGCGCATGGTGATGGATGCGAGGCTGAAAGTGCGGCTGCGCGTGCTGATCCCGGCCGTCGAGAACGCGGTCGCCGGCAATGCCTTCCGTCCGCTCGACATCTTCACCTCGCGCAAGGGCATCACGGTCGAGATCGGCAACACCGACGCCGAAGGCCGGCTCGTGCTCGCCGATGCTCTGGCGCTCGCCGACGAGGAGAAGCCCGACCTGCTGATCGATCTGGGCACGCTGACCGGCGCCGCGCGCGTCGCGCTGGGGCCGGATCTGCCGCCCTTTTACACCAATGATGAAACACTGGCCGCCGACGTCGCGCGTTGCGCGGCGAAGGAGAACGATCCGTTGTGGCGCATGCCGCTGTGGCCGCCTTACGATGCCTGGCTGGATTCCAAGACGGCGACAATCACCAATGCCCCATCGGGCGGCTTTGCCGGCTCGATCACCTGCGCGCTGTTCCTGCAGCGCTTCGTCGAGCACGCCGGGAGCTGGCTGCATGTCGACATCTATGGCTGGACGCCGTCGGCGAAGCCGGCGCGGCCCGAAGGCGGCGAGTGCCAGGCTGCGCGGGCCATCTACGCACTCCTGAGCCAACGCTATGCATGATCCAGGATACGATCCGCGGCTGACGGCGGCGCGAGGCGACATCGCCGCGAAATATCTCGAAGGCAAGGTCGAGGCGGATCGCTTCGTCGCCGGCGAGGAATTCGAGGTGATCGAGGCGGTCGCGCCGATGCGCGAGCAGCCATCCTCGGACGCGATGCTGATGACCGAGGCGCTGCGCGGCGAGCGTGTCACCATCTACGACCGCAACGGCGAAGGTTGGGCCTGGGGCCAGCTCAATGGCGACGGCTATGTCGGCTGGCTTCCCGACGCAGCGCTGGCGCGCCCCGCGGCGGCGCCGACCCACGTCGTCAGCGCGCTGCGGACGTTTGTCTTTCCCGGTCCCTCGATCAAGCTGCCGCCGGTGGACACGCTGGTGCTGGGATCAAAGCTCACGATCGGGTGCGAGGATGGGGCCTTCGCAGTGACGCGTGACATCACGTTCGTGCCGACGGCGCATCTCGCGCCGCTGGATCATCGCGAGCCGGATTTCGTCACCATCGCCGAGCGCTTCGTCGGCACGCCCTATCTCTGGGGCGGCAAGAGCAGTCTCGGCATCGACTGCTCCGGTCTGGTGCAGGTCTCGCTAACATCTTCAGGCATCGGCTGCCCGCGCGACAGCGACATGCAGCAGGCCGGGCTCGGCCGCGCGCTGGAGCCGCATGAGCGGGGCAGCTTGCGGCGCGGCGACCTGATCTTCTGGAAGGGCCACGTCGCGATCGTGCGCGATGCCAGCACGATGGTCCATGCCAATGCGTATCATATGGCCACGGTGATCGAGCCGATCGAGTTGGCGATCGCACGGATCAGGGCCGCGGGCAGCGACGTCGTCGTGATCAAGCGGCTGTAGGGCCTGGGTCGAGCGGATCGTAAACACGACCCTGTTCCCGGTATCCGAACAGGTTTCGGACGCGATTGCTGAGGGAAATGGAACCCTTCATTTTCTGCGAAAGGGCACCCGCGCCCCCGGCAAATGGGCACCTTGCGGCGCGGCTACGGAACAACGTTACATCTGAGGAGATCTGCGGAACGAAACGCGGCGTCAGTCTTTCTCTGCCTTTGGGAGGTGCCCCATGAGTTCTCAGGCCAGAGAAGGCGCGTGTGCGTTCGCTTGGCGAAACTACTTGCTGCGTCACAGCGGCATCAGCGAAAATGACAACCGGCGTTCCGCCCTCCACCGCTACATCTCCAATCTTCGCGATACCGGCGAGGATGATTTCAATCTCTTGCAAATAGCCGCAGTCGCCTACTTGAAAAAGCTGGACGAACTGCATGACGACCGATGCGCAAGACTCGCGGCAGATCAGGCTTTGGCCGAATGTTTGGAAGCAAGCAATTCACAACCCGACCGGTAGCTTTAGGCAATAACACCAGGGCGAAGGAGCGAACAGCATGGCAGACAATACCAATGCAGACCGTTTCGCGCGCGACCCGCAACGGCGCATCGCCGCAGCGACAGCAATCGGCATGAACGCCTTGAAGCCGATGATGCACTTTCAGGTCTCGATGCTGAGGATGTGGGCTGATAGCATCGAAAGGCTCGAGGCCAGTTACGAAAAGCGGCTGGAAGAAACTGCGACCACGCGCGAGGAACTTTCAGACAAGGACCGCGCCGCGTAGATCGACTGATCATGAATGCGTCGCGCCGGCTTTCCTCTCGGAAGGCGACGTTGGGGCCGAAATGGCCACACGCCGCTCTTGGGCGAAAGAGTTCCACCCGCCCGACATCTTGAGAAAGCCGGCCCGACCTTCTCGATCGGGAGCGCCAGCGGGGGCCGTCGCCAGCTTGTTGTTGATCGTGTTCAGAAGCCTCGCGACGAAAATCATCATCAGTATCCCGGCAATGCTGACCACGATCTGCATCGTGAGCCCCTCCGAGATGTCGAGCAGCGCAAGGTGGCCGGCAAGCGCCAGGAGCACGCCCAGACAATAGATCGGCAACGAGTTCTCACCACAAAACCTCGCGTAGCGCAGCGCCGGCGCCGATAGTCCGCGCCAATTCCTTGGAATGAGTCGCAACACCACGATTGCAAGGGCCAGAAAATGCAGCACCCGCAACGGACTAAGGTTGGACTTGTCCTGCGGAAACAGCAGAGCCGTCAAGGATTGCTGAACCGGCGGCTTGATGCCCCAACTCAGCGCAAGAACCAAGCTGGAAGCCAGATAGAGTGCAGCAAGAGCAAGCACCGTGCGCGACATCACCCAGGGTCGGATCGTTTCTCCCGCGATGACACACCACGCACCCAGCACGAAGAGAAGCTGCCAAGCGAGCGGATTGAAGAACCAGACGCCGTTGGGCCAGGCTGGAACACTCCATCCGAATGCATGCACGAGTGCATAGAGCAGGAACGAGACTCCAAGCGTCACGTTTGGTGCTCGCAACAACAGCCACAGCAGTGGCGCGAACAACACGTGAAACATCAAGAAAACTGGCAAGACGTCGGTGTTGACGGGGCGGTATTGCAGGATTGCAGCGTGCGCCAGCGTCGGCCCAGGATTCTCGAGGAGAACTCGCGTATTGCTCTCGTCGGCAAGGTCATCGCTGCCCGCGAGGTAGACGAGGACGGCGCAGGCAAGCGTGAGCAGCAGAAACGCGGCGTAGATGTCCCATCCCCGTCGCAGGGAACGGCCGATCGTGCCGCTCCAGCCCTCGCGCTGCCGTGCCCTGCCGTAGGCCAGCGCACAGGTCACGCCCGAGACGAACATGAATATCTCGGCAGCATCGCAGAAGCCGTAGTTGCGCGGTGTCAGCCAGCTTCCGATGTTGTTCGGAACATGGTCAAGAAATATCCACCACAGCGCGAGCCCCCGACAAATATCGATGCGCAGGTCGCGGCCATCGGCCCGGAACTCCGGCGGAGTTTCGCCGATCAACCGCTTTGAGGTGCGAACTCTATCATGCATCTGCTGACCTGCCCGGCGTCTGCGGACACCCTCATCGGATAGGTCAATGAGACGCTCGGATGCTCCGGAGCTTGGGCGGCCGAGCGAGTCTCCGACCGAACGATGCGGTTACGCGCTCCAACTGCCCGATGGCTGGGGTTCTTTCGTCGTCCAGCCGCCACTCTGATCGCCGGCATCGGACGGATCACCCGTCTCCCATGGCGCTTCCAGGATGTCGCCGCCGGTAACGGGTATCAAAAGCTGCTTTCGCATTTCGGTGAGACGGGCGCGGCAGTACTCACGGTAAAGTATGTCTACTATGGTGAACATGATCGAACCCTCGCTTGATCATCACCGCTGCCCCGCGATAAATCTCGGCCATTTCAACCGGCGGTAAGACGAACGACGCCGGAAGTCATTTGTGTCCGGCAAACTCTGATGACGAAGCCCGACACGAAATCGCTATCAGAGAACACCCAGTGCTGCAGAACAGTCCGCACCGCGGGTCGTTGAGTTCGACCAAGCGCGAATGACGTCGTAAAGCTGGATTTGCGCTTTCACTCCGCCAGGGACGTTCAAACCGAAGGCGATGGCGGCAATCAGAAATAGACCTATCACGATTGACTCCTCTTAAAGGAGATTTTCTCGCCGCGAATTTCGAAACCACTATTGGCGTAATTTTTTGGGCGGCACGTGAGCTAGTTCACATCAGCATCCATCACAGGTGAATGAGACTAGCAAACGAGGAATGTAAGTTCTTGGAGTTCTGCGTACCTTGCGAAGACGGCTGGTGCGCGAATTGCAAAATGCGGATACCGACAGCAACGACGCAGCGTTTCAACCCGACGTTTTATCAAGGCTGGAGGTCCCTCATGTCTATGGACGCAGCCGATTTTATATCGCACAGATTCTCAACGCGCGAACTTCCGGAGCGGCTGCGACTTCCGCTATGGCGCGAGAGCTTTGTGCGCGGGATTGTCCACGCCGACATCGAGCCCTTATCGAGTGCTCCGTTTCACGCCGACGCAACCCTGCAGGCGAGCCGGGGTTTGCGCACGCTCGCACTGAAAGGCACGTCCATGCGTTTCAAGCGCTTGAAGGCGAGCCTTGCCGATGGCGATGACTCGATCGGGCTCATCGTCTGCTTACCCAACAGAAGTCAGCTGTCGCAGCGTGGGCGGGAGATTGAGCTTTGCGGGGGCGACGCACTCGCGATTCTGCATTCGGAGCCCGCCACCGTCACCTACGTCGACGGACTGCTGTTCGGTCTGGCGGTGCCGCGCGACACGCTTGCGCAGCGCGTGGCGGACATCGAAAGCCTGGCGATGCGGCTGATTCCCCAGCGAACTGAAGCGCTCCGTCTTCTCATGGCTTACCTCAAGTCGGCATTCAAGGAGGGCGCTCTGGCCACACCCAAGCTGCGTGATGCGGTCGTAGCTCACATCTATGATCTCACCGCCCTCGCCGTCGGCGAGTGCGCCCCCTTGGGCGATAGCGACGCGAGTGCCGTCGTCGCCGCGCGCCACAGCGCCGTACTCGACTACATCGCGACACACTTTCAGGACCCGGGACTTAGGGTCGAGGCGGTCGCGCGTCGCCAAGGCATCTCACCTCGCTATCTACAGCGCCTGATGGCGTCGTCAGGCTCATCGTTTACCGGACACGTGAATGAGCTGCGCCTCCAGCTTGCGCTCAAGCTGCTGACCGAGGCGCGCCTCAGCGCGCAGCGAATTTCCGATATTGCTCTGGAAGTCGGCTTCTCGGATGTTTCGCATTTCAATCGCTTGTTCCGGGCTCGCTTCGGCGATTCGCCGCGCGGCGTGCGTTACGCCAGAAGAGATTCCGGTGAGCCGCGTGCCTCTGAACATGAACGGCACGCGCGGGATGCCACTGCCGAATGACGGATTGGGTCGCTGTTTTCCGACGTTGACTTGTGCGCCTCGGGCTGGATTTCGTCACTGTTGCCGAACGCTTCGTCGGCACGCCCTATCTCTGGGGCGGCAAGAGCAGCCTCGGCATCGATTGCTCGGGCCTGGTGCAGGTCTCGTTGACCGCGGCCGGCATCGGCTGTCCGTGCGACAGCGACATGCAGCAGGCGGGCCTCGGCCGCGCGCTGGATTCACATGAACGAGACAAGCTGCAACGCGGCGATCTGATCTTCTGGAAAGGCATGTCGCCATCGTCCGCGACGCCGGCACCATGGTCCACGCCAATGCGCATCACATGGCGACGGTGATCGAGCCGATCGAGCCGGCGATCGCACGGATCAAGGCCCCGGGCAGCGACGTCGTCGTGATCGAGCGGCTTTAGGCGCACGCCCGTCAAATTGCCGGTCCGCGTCCCGGCGAGCGTTGGATTGATCTATCTCAAGCTCCGCCCGAAATGCGGACCCAGCTTACCTTCGCAAGCCGGCGATACGTCCGGGCGATCGGAAGGTGGGGCATGTATCGGCATATTCTCATTCCGACAGATGGCTCCGAGCTGGCGCAGCGCGGGGTGGCGCATGGATTGGCCTTGGCCAAATCCGAGGGCGCGAAGGTATCTCTCATCTATGTTGTGGAACCGCTGCTTGCTGTTACCGGCGATTTTGCGAGTGTGCTGGATCGCGCAGAGAGGGCGGCCAGGGAGGCCGGCGTAAGCTACGACACAATCCAGGTGGAGCACGGCCAGCCTGACCAAGCCATCGTCGCAGCAGCGGAGGACAAAGGCTGCGATCTCATTGTGATGTCATGGCACGGCCGCAGCGGGCTTTCGACGCTTCTCATCGGAAGTGTGACAAACAAGGTGCTGACCTACGCGACAATCCCCGTGCTGGTCTGCCGATGAACATGCGGACCGCTCGATCCAGCACCATCAGGTCATGGGGCTTGTGAACAGGATGCCGGACGCTTCAGATTCTCCGTTCGGTGGCGTGCTGGATCCAATGGAGCGGATCTCGGAGACCCTGTTCGGCCTGATCATGGCACTTACCTTCATCTGCTCGCTCGGCATCGCGACGGGATCCAATATCAATCTTCAGACCATGCTGATCGGCGTGCTCGGCTGCAACCTTGCCTGGGGCATCGTCGACGGCGGTCTTTATCTGCTGGGCCGGATCAACAGCCGCGGCGGCAAGGTTCGAATTCTCCACGCGGTGCGGCAGGCGCCGGATTCCGAGACGGCGCGTCGCGTGATCGCCGACGCCCTGCCACCGGAATTGGCGGCGTTTCTGCCTGCGCAGCAATTGGAAGCAATGCGACAGAAGTTGCGGCAATTGCCCGTGCCGTCTCGCCGCGTCAGCTTGAGCAGGCGCGATTGGACCGGGGCTTTCGGCCTTTGCCTGCTAAGCTTCGTCTCGACCTTCCCGGTGGTCGTCCCGTTTATCTTCCTGAGCGACGCCAGAATGGCGCTACGCGCCTCCTACGCCGTTGCCATCGTGATGCTATTCTGCTGCGGTTACGTGTTCGGAATTCAAAGCGGGCTACGGCCTTGGGCGGCAGGTCTTGCGATGGTGGCCCTTGGTGGTGCGTTGGTTGGCGTCGCGGTGGTTCTCGGAGGATAGCGACAGTGAAGCCGTGGGACGCAACATTGGTTCGGCGGTTACGCGATGCCTCATGCGCTGCGCTGGCCGGGTTGTGGCTTGCACCCACGACCGGTGCTCTGGCGCAGGCCGGTCTCCCAAGTCCAGTCGGCGCGATCGGTCTTGGCAACCGCGGATGGTCGGCCGCCGATACCAACCGTGAACCCTCGACAACCGAGCTCGAATTCAGTGCCCGCGCGGGCGTTGCATCCGACTACATCTATCGCGGGACCACACTGTCCGATCATGGGCCGGCGGTCGGTGCGGCCTTCGAGGCGCGCTTCGGCGCGCTCTACGGTGGAATGACAGCGGCCACCGTCAAGCTGCCGACCCAGCCGGCGGGCGAGCTCACCTTCGCCGGCGGAATCCGTCCGAAGATCGCAAACACCGACTTCGATCTCGGCATCACTTATTTCGCCTATCCCGGCGAAAGGCTTCCTGGCGAGACCAACGGCATCAACTATTGGGAGGCGGTGATCCGCGGCGATCGTCACATCGGCGAGCAGATCCGCATCGCGGCCGGCTACGCCTATTCTCCGAACGTCTCGAACACCGGTGCGTGGAGCCAGTACGCTGCGGCCGGTATCGGTTATGATGTCCCCGGCCAGTTGCTGCTGCAAAACCTGGCCGTGTCCTTCACGGCTGCTGCCGGCTATTCCTGGTTCGGAAATCAGGCCGCGCAACTCGGTGGCTTCCCGTTGCCGGCCTATCTCAACTGGCAGGCGGGCGTGACCTTCACCCACAAGGCCTTCAATCTCGATCTGCGCTATTACGATACCAATCTGTCGAAGGAAAACTGCTTCGTCTTTACGGGTGATCCAAATGCGCGATCAGGCGGCCGCATGAATCCTATCACCAACCCCGAGGGCCTCGTCTCGAACTGGTGCGGCGCGACATTCGTTGCCAAGGCCTGGTTCGCGTTCAACTAGCTCTTGCCCGCGAGCGATCCAACACAACCGCAGAAGCTAGGTCGCCACCGACCCGTTCCCGGCCGTCTCCAGCCGGAATGCCGCCGCGAACAGCGCGCGCGTGTAATCCGTCTTCGGGTTCTTGAAGAGATCGGCGGCCTGGCCCTCCTCGACCACCTTGCCGCCGCGCATCACGATGAGATGGCTGGCGAGCGAGGCGACGACGCGCAGATCGTGCGAGATGAACATGTAGGTGAGATCGCGCTTGCGCTGGAGCTCGCGCAACAGATCGACCATCTGCGCCTGGAACAGCATGTCTAGCGCGCTGGTCGGCTCGTCCAGCACGACGAAATCCGGCTCCAGCACCGCAGCGCGCGCGATGCTGATGCGCTGGCGCTGGCCGCCGGAGAATTCATGCGGGTAACGGTACCGCGTCTCCGGCTTCAGTCCGACGTCCTCCAGCGCCTTGACGACGCGCGCCTCGCGCTCCTCGTGCGACAGGCCCGGCTGGTGCACGGAGAGCCCTTCGGCGATGATGTCGGCGACCGACATGCGCGGCGAGAGCGAGCCGAAGGGGTCCTGGAACACGATCTGCATGTCGCGCCGGAACGGCCGCATCTCCTTGAAGCGCAGACCCTGGATGTCCTTGCCGAGGAACACGATCCGCCCATTCGACGAAATCAATCGTATCAGCGCGAGGCCCAGCGTGGTCTTGCCCGAGCCGGACTCGCCGACGACGCCCAGAGTCTCGCCCTTGCGCACGGCGACGCTGACGCCATCGACCGCCTTGATGTGACCGACCGTCTTGCGCATCAAGCCGCGCTTGATCGGGAACCAGACCTTCAGATCATTGGCCGACATCACCACGGGCGCATCCGGCTGCGGCGGCGCAGGATCCGGCTTCGGCTCCGCCGCGAGCAGGTCGCGCGTATAGGGATGTTTCGGGGTCTTGAAGACCTGCTCGACCGGCCCCTGCTCGACGATCTCGCCGTTTTTCATGACGCAGACGGTGTCGGCGATGCGGCGCACGATGCCGAGATCGTGGGTGATGAAGAGCAGGCTCATGCCGAGCCGCGAACGGATCTCGGCGAGCAGCGCCAGGATCTGCGCCTGCACGGTGACGTCGAGCGCCGTGGTCGGCTCGTCCGCGATCAAGAGGTCCGGCTCGTTGGCGAGCGCCATCGCGATCATCACCCGCTGGCGCTGGCCGCCGGAGAGCTGGTGCGGATAGCTGTTCAGCCGCGTCTCGGGCTCGGGGATGCCGACCTGGGTCAAAAGCTCCAGCGTCCGCTTGCGCGCCTGCGCATTGCTGGTCGGATTGTGCAGCTGGATGATCTCGCCGATCTGCGCCTCGATCGTGTGCAGCGGATTGAGCGAGGTCATCGGCTCCTGGAAGATGATGGAGATGTCGCTGCCGCGAATCTCCCGCATCTGCTGCTCCGACCTATCGATCAGCTCCTGTCCCTTGAAGCGGATGCTTCCCGAGGGATGCGAGGCGTTCGGATAGGGTAACAGCTTCAGGATCGAGAGCGCGCTGACCGACTTGCCGGAGCCGGACTCGCCAACCAGCGCGACGCATTCGCCGCGCTTGATCTGGAACGAGACCTTGTCGACCGCGAGCGTGGTGCCGCCGCCCTGATGGAAGGCCACCGAGAGATCGCGCACGGCAAGCAGAGGCTGGTTGATCGCGTCCATCACGCCCTCACCTGAAAGTCTTGCGCGGATCGAAGGCGTCGCGCACGGCCTCGCCGATGAAGATCAGGAGCGACAGCATGATCGCGACCGAGAAGAAGCCGGAGAAGCCGAGCCAGGGTGCCTGCACATTGGATTTGGCCTGGGACAGCAATTCGCCCAGCGAAGGCGATCCCGGCGGCAGGCCGAAGCCCAGGAAATCGAGCGCCGTCAGCGTCATCACCGAGCTCGACAGGATGAAGGGCAGGAAAGTCATGGTCGCGACCATCGCATTCGGCAGCAGGTGGCGGAACATGATGACCTGATTGGAGACGCCGAGCGCGCGCGCCGCCTGAATGTATTCGAAATTGCGCCCGCGCAGGAACTCGGCCCGCACCAGACCGACCAGCGAGACCCAGGAGAACAGCAACAGGATGCCGAGCAGCACGAAGAAGCCGGGGACGAGCACCGAGGACAGGATCAGGAGAAGATAGAGCGAGGGGATGGCTGTCCAGATCTCGATGAAGCGCTGGAAGATGAGATCGACCCACCCGCCGAAATAGCCCTGCACCGCACCGGCCGCGATGCCGATGACGGACGAGACGATGGTGAGGCAGAGGCCGAACAGCACCGAGATGCGGAAGCCGTAGATCAGCCGCGCCACCACGTCACGGCCCTGATCATCGGTGCCGAGCCAGTTGTATTCGAGGTCGCGGCAGCTCTTCAGCCCCTTCTTCTCCACCACCGGCTTGCATTGCTTCTCGGTCAGCATCCAGGTCGGCGGCGACGGCGCCGGCGTCGGCAGATCGAGATTGTGGGTGTCGTAGGAATAGCGGATCAGCGGCCAGACGATGCTGCCGCCCTTGTCCTTGATCAGCTTCTGCAAGTACGGGTCGCGATAGTCGGCGGCCGTTTCGAAATCGCCGCCGAAGGTCGTCTCCGAATAGGTCACGAAGGCGGGCCAATAGAGATGGCCGTCGAACTTGATCAGGAAAGGCCGGTCGTTGGCGATCAGCTCGGCGAACAGCGAGACCACGAACAGGGCGATGAAGATCCAGAACGACCAGTAGCCGCGCCGGTTCGCCTTGAAGTTCTGCCAGCGCCGCTTGTTGAGCGGCGATGGGGCGAACGGCTTGCGCGTGATCGGCACGGCATCGCCGAGCGGCGACTTCGCCGTGGTCTCGATCGGCGTCGGCGCGGTCAACGTCATCAGACCTCCCGCGCCTCGAAATCGATCCGGGGGTCGATCCACATGTAAGTCAGGTCGGAGATCAGGTTGATCACGAGGCCGACCAGCGAGAAGATGTAGAGCGTGCCGAACACCACGGGATAGTCACGGTTGAGCACGCTCTCGAAGCTGAGCAGCCCCAGCCCGTCCAGCGAGAAGATGGTCTCGATCAGCAGCGAGCCCGAGAAGAAGGCGTGGATGAAAGTCCCGGGAAAGCCGGCGATCACGATCAGCATCGCATTACGGAAGACATGACCGTAAAGCACCCGGCCCTCGCTGCAGCCCTTGGCGCGTGCGGTCATGACGTATTGCTTGCGGATCTCGTCCAGGAACGAGTTCTTGGTCAGGAACGTCATGGTGGTGAACGCCCCCAACCCCATGGCGATCAGCGGCAGCGTCAGGTGCCAGAAATAATCGATGATCTTCCAGTACCAGGGAAACTGCGACCACCCGTCCGAGGTCAGCCCCCGCAGCGGGAACCAGTTGAAGAAGGAGCCGCCGGCGAACAGGATGATCAGAAGGATGGCGAACAGGAAGCCGGGAATGGCATAGCCGAGCACGAGAACCGTCGATGTCCAGGTGTCGAAGCGCGTGCCGTCCTTCACCGCCTTGCGGATGCCGAGCGGGATCGAGATCAGATAGGTGATGAGAGTCAGCCAGATCCCGAGCGAGATCGAGACCGGCAGCTTTTCCTTGATCAGCTGGATCACGCTGACGTCGCGGAAATAGCTCTTGCCGAAATCGAAGCGCGCGAAATTCCACACCATCAGGAGAAAGCGTTCCGGCGCCGGCTTGTCGAAGCCGAACTGCGCCTCCAGCTTCTTGATGAAATCAGGATCGAGCCCCTGCGCGCCGCGATATTTCGAGTTGACGGCATCGCCGCCGGCGCCAACCTGCCCCGGTGCGCGCTGCGCGAAATCGCCACCGCCCGAAATGCGCGACGAGCCGCCGGTGTCGGCGCCCGAAAGCTGCGCGATCACGCGCTCGACCGGGCCGCCCGGCGCAAATTGCACGACGACAAAGGACACGAAGAGGATCCCCAGCAGCGTCGGGATCATCAGGAGGAGGCGGCGGGCGATATAGGCACTCATGATTATTTCGCCTGCTCGAGCTTGGCGGCCTTGGCGGGTTCATGCCACCAGATGTCGGGCGCGCCGACGCCGTTGGCATAACGCGGCAGCTTCTGCGGACGACCGAACTGATCCCAATAAGCCAGCCGATGCGTCTTGTTGTACCATTGCGGCACCCAATAGCGGCCGGACCGGAACAGGCGATCGAACGCGCGGCAGGCGACGGTCAGCTCTTCGCGGCTGTCCGCCGCCATGATCTTTTCGATCATGGCGTCGATGGCCGGACTGGCAATGCCTGCGAGATTGTAGGAGCCCTTGGTCGCCGCAACCTGCGAAGAGAAGAACGAGCGCATGGCATCGCCGGGCGTCGCCGACATGCTGAAGCGCTGGATCGTCATGTCGAAGTCGAAGTCATCCTGGCGCGCCCGGTACTGCACGGCATCAACGAGGCGTATGTTGGCTTCGATGCCGAGCGTCGCGAGATTCTTGATGTAGGGCGCGTGATGCGGCTGGAACGACGGCTCGTCCAACAGGAACTCGATCCTGAACAGCTCGCCGTTCGGGAGCGTCCGCTTGCCGTCCTTGATCGGCACGCCGGCCTCGTTCAGCAGTTGCTGCGCCTTGCGCAACAGGCTGCGGTCCTGGCCCGATCCGTCCGTGACCGGCGGCGCGAACGGTGCGGTGAAAACGTCGTCGGGAACCTGGCCGCGAAACGGCTCCAGCAGCTTCAGCTCTTCCGGTGAAGGCGGCGCATCGCCTGCCATCAGGTCCGAGTTCTGGAACGGCGATACCGTACGGGCATAGGCACCGTACATGATGGACTTGTTGGTCCACTCGAAATCGAAGGCATTGATCAAGGCCTCACGCACGCGCGGGTCCTTGAACTTGTCGCGCCTCGTATTGATGAACCAGCCTTGCGCACCGGAAGGGGTATCGTCGGGCACCACTTCCATCTTGACGCGGCCGTCCTTGACGGCCGGGAAATCATAGCGCGTCGCCCAGATGCGCGAGGTGAATTCCTCCCGGTAGAGATAATTCTTGCCGGTGAACCCCTCGAAGGCGACGTCGCGGTCGCGATAGAACTCATAGCGCACGACATCGAAATTGTAGCTGCCGCGGCAAGCCGGCAGATCGGCGGCCCACCAGTCCTTGACCCGTTCGAACTCGATGTAGCGATTGACCTCGAACCTGCCGACCTTGTACGGGCCGGACCCGAGCGGAATTTCCAGCGTCGATTCGTCGAACGGCCGCGACGCGTAATACGCTTTCGAGAAGATCGGCAATCCGGCGACATAGAGCGGCACGTCGCGGGCGCGCCCCTTGGCAAAGGTGACGACGAGCGTCGCATCGTCGATCGCTTCCGCGCTCACAAAGTCGCGCATCTGCACGATGATCAGCGGGTGGCCCTTGGCTTTCAGCGTCGTCAGCGAGAATGCCGCGTCGTGCGCGGTGAGCTTGGTGCCGTCGTGAAATTTCGCCTCCGGCCGCATCGTGAAGCGATAGACCAGCCTGTCCGGCGATATCTGCACGGATTTGGCCGCAAGCCCGTACATCGCGTCGGGCTCGTCGCTGGCACGCACCATCAGCGGCGAAAACGTCATGTCCATGCCTTGCGCGCCGTCGCCCTTCAGGATGAAGGCGTTGAGCGAGTTGAAGGTCTGGTACGACTGGTTATGCGATTTGGTCGACGGGATCAGCGAGAACGTGCCGCCCTTCGGCGCAGCCGGATTGACGTAGTCGAAATGGCGAAAATCGGGAGGGTATTTGAGATCGCCGAACGCGGAGATGCCGTGGGCCTCGGCCCCCGCTTCCGATGCCCGCGCGCCGCGCAGCAGCGGCGCGCCAATGGACGTGCCGAGGACGGCGCCGACACCCAGGGCCAACACATGCCGGCGTGAAAGCTGCGCCATGCGCAAAGGCTCCCTCAAGAGCGTTTTCCGATGCGGGCGGCCTTCTCAGTGTCGTACCACCACAACGTCGGCAGGCCGGACCGCCCGTATTTCGGCATTGGCTCGGCGTGGCTGAAGCGATCCCATCGGGCGTAGCGCGCAAACGGATAGGTGAACTGAGGCACCACGTAGAAATTCCAGAGCAGAACGCGATCGAGCGCGCGGGTCGCAGCGACGAGACCGGCGCGATCCTTGGCGAAGATCACCTTTTCGATCAAGGCATCTACGGCCGGGTTCTTGATGCCGATAGTGTTGCGCGCCCCGGGCACGTCGGCGGTCTGGGAGCCCCAGTATTCGCGCTGCTCGTTGCCCGGCGAGAGCGACTGGCCCCATTGATCGATGATCATGTCGAAGTCGAAGCTGCGCAATCGGTTTTGGTACTGCGCATCATCAACCGTACGAACCGACGTATTGACGCCGATCCGCTCCAGCGAAGGCTTGTAGAACAGCGCGATCCGCTCGGATGAGGGATCCTGCACGAGGATTTCGACGGTGAGAACCTTGCCCGAGGCGTCCACCAGCTTGTGATCGCGCACCTCGAACCCGGCCTCTTTCAGCAGCTTGGCCGCTTCGCGCAGATTGGCGCGCACCGCCTCCGGACTGCCGCCGACCGGATTCTTGTAAGGCGTGGTGAAGACTTCCGGCGGCACCTTGTCCTTTACGGTTTCGAGGATCTGCAATTCCTCACCCTGGGGCAGACCGGTCGCGGCAAGATCCGTACCTTCGAAATAGCTGTTGATGCGCTTGTACTGACCGAAGAACAGCTGCTTGTTCATCTCCTCGAAATCGAAGGCATAGTTGAAAGCGCGCCGCACTCGCGCGTCCTTGAATTGGGGACGTCTGGTGTTGACCACGAAGGCCTGCATGCGGCCGGAATCGTTGATCGGAAACTCTTCCTTGATCACCCGCTTCTCCGCCACGGCGGGGAAGTCGTAGCCCGTCGCCCATTGCTTGGCGGAATTTTCCGCGATCCAGTCGGCCTGGTCGGCCTTGAAGGCTTCCAGCGCCACGGTGTTGTCGCGGAAGAACTCGTAGCGCAGCTCGTCGAAATTGTTGATGCCGATCTGACTGGGCAGATTGGCTCCCCAATGATCTTTCACCCGCTCGAGCTTGATCGACCGTCCCGCCACGAATTCCTTGATCCGGTACGGACCGGACCCGAGCGGCATCTCCAGTGTGGTCGAACTGATATCGCGCTTGCGGCCCTGCGCGTCGGTGCCTTCCCACCAATGCTTAGGCAGCACGGTCAATTCGCCGACGATGGTCGGCAATTCGCGGTTGCCCGGCCCGTCGAAGCTGAACTTGATGTCGCGTTCGCCGACCTTCTCCACTTTGGTCACGTGGCGATAGTAGGACGCGTACATCGGGCTCTGCTGCTTCAACGTCTCCAGCGAGAAGATCACGTCCTCGGGCGTCACCGGCTTGCCGTCATGCCAGCGGGCTTCCTTGCGCAAGCGATAGATCACCCAGGAAAAATCGTCCGGATGTTGTGCGGCCTCGGCAAGTTCGCCGTACTCGGTCGCCACCTCGTCCGAGGAGCGCGTCATCAGCGTTTCGTAGATCATCGCCGAGGCTGGAGCGAGGGAGCCTTTGATGCCGGCGACCGCGAGGTTGAAATTGTCGAAGGTGCCGATCGAGATCAGGCGGGCGACGCCGCCCTTGGGCGCATCCGGATTGACGTAATCGAAGCGCTTGAAGTCGGCGGGGTACTTGATGTCGCCGAACAGCGACAGCGCGTGCCGCCAGGGCAATTCATTCGCTGATTGGGCGCGCGCCGTGCCGATGAGGGAAACGCCGCTCACGGAACCGAGGGCGGGAAGCGCTGCAACCGCAGTGCCGGTGAGCAGGAGATCGCGTCGGGTAATGGCCAAATCAACATCCCTGTCTTGAAGGAGGTTACTCCTTTAAGTTCCCAATATAGGCGAGGTTTCGACCGAATATGTTGCTTTTTCCTCATGTTGAACGCCCAAGCGGCCTATCGGATGCGGCCAAACGCCCCGATAACGTCGCCGCGAGGTCCGGATAAGGAAACGGCCAGGCTTTCCAGCCTGGCCGCATATTCCAACACGGGATCTTGGGACCTTACTTCGACGCCGTCGGCAGCGGCTGGGGATGCTCCGACAGCGAATTCAGATAGGCAATGACATCGGCGCGCTCGGAATCCTTGGCGATACCGGCAAAGCCCATCGCGGTGCCCGGAATGAAGCCCTTCGGATTGGTGAGGAACTTGTTGAGGTCGTCGAAGGTCCAGTTGCCACCCTTCCCTTTCATGGCAGCGGAGAAGTTGAAGCCGCCATGGCCCTGGCCCTTGGGCTCGCCGACAACGCCGTAGAGGTTCGGACCGACGCGATTCGGGCCGCCCTTTTCGAAGGTGTGGCAGGCACCGCACTTCTTGGCGGCCGCCGAGCCCTTCTCGACGGAGGCGGTCTGGAGCAGCTTTTCGATCGGCTCGGACGGTGCGGCGGCTGCGCCGCCTTCCTTGCCGGCATCTTGCTTCACCGCGATCTCGAAGCCGGGCTTTTCCGGCATCTTGGGCGAGAACAGCGCCTGGGCGGTAAAGCTGGTCACCAGAAGGAAGAGACAGGTACCAAGCACGGCACCCATGATTTTATTGAGTTCGAAAGAGTCCATTTCCGGCCAGGCCCCACCGCAAGAAGGAAACAGCGGCCGATGCGGCCGCCAGGACGAGCCTCGGGAGAATCAATACATTCCTTATTGTTTCCCCGAGTTTTGCCATTGAGATATCGGTTTGCCCGGGGTCTGGCAACCCGTATAAGCGAGCCCGCTTTCAGCCCGTCCCCACTCCATTTCTCGGCGCGGAAAACGCTCCGTTTCCAGGCCCTTGACCCAATGATCGACCCCCGCATCCTGGTGCTGATCCCGGCCCGCATGGCCGCCACCCGCCTGCCCGGCAAGCCGCTCGCCGATATCGCGGGCCTGCCGATGATCGTGCATGTGCTGCGCCGCGCGGAGGCCGCTGCGATCGGCCGGGTCGCGGTCGCAACCGACACGCCGGAGATCGCCTCCGTGGTGACCGCCCATGGCGGCGAGGCCGTGATGACCCGCACGGACCACCCCTCGGGCTCGGACCGCATCCACGAGGCCATGCAGAAGCTCGACCCGGACGCCAAGGCCGAGATCGTGGTCAATCTCCAGGGGGACTTCCCGACCATCACGATCGACAACATCCGCGAGGTGCTGCCGCCGCTGCAAGACCCGGCGGTGGACATCGCGACACTGGCCTCGCAGATCCACACCGAGGAAGAGGATCTCGCGCCGAGCGTGGTGAAGGCGATCGGGACCTCGCTTGGCGGCAAGCGGATGCGCGCACTTTATTTCACCCGCGCGACCGCCCCGACCGGCGACGGACCGCGTTATCACCATATCGGCCTCTACGCCTATCGCCGCGCCGCGCTGGAGCGCTACGTCTCGCTACCGCCGTCTCCCCTGGAATTGCAGGAAAAGCTCGAGCAGCTCCGGGCGCTAGAGGCCGGAATGCGCATCGACTTCACCATCGTCGATACCGTGCCCCGCGGGGTCGATACGCCGGCGGACCTGGAGACTGCGCGCAGCATCCTTTCCAAATCCTGAGCCGCTGCTACAAGGCCGATCATGAGCAAGATGAAAATCGCATTCCAGGGCGAGCCTGGAGCCAATTCCCACATCGCCATCGCCGAGGCCTATCCCGACGCCGAGCCGATGCCCTGCGCCACCTTCGAGGACGCGCTGTCGGCGATCTCGTCGGGCGAGGCCGATCTCGGCATGATCCCGATCGAAAATTCGGTCGCGGGCCGCGTCGCCGACATCCATCATCTGCTGCCGGCCTCCGGCCTCTTCATCATCGGCGAATGGTTCCTGCCGGTCCGTCACCAGTTGATGGCGGTGAGGGGCACCAGGCTCGACGACATCAAGAGCGTGGAGAGCCATGTGCATGCGCTCGGCCAGTGTCGGCGCATCATCCGCAAGCTCGGCATCAAGCCGATCGTGCACGCCGATACCGCCGGCAGCGCCCGCGACATTTCCGAGCGCAAGGACAAGACGGTCGCGGCGATTGCCTCGCGCCTCGCCGCGAAGATCTACGGCCTCGACATCCTCGCCGAGGACATCGAGGACGAGGCGCATAACACCACGCGCTTCGTGGTGCTGGCGCGCGAGCCGAAATGGGCGGCCCAAGGCTCGGGTCCGCTGGTCACGACCTTCGTCTTCCGGGTGCGGAATTTGCCGGCCGCGCTCTACAAGGCGCTCGGCGGCTTTGCCACCAACGGCGTCAACATGACCAAGCTCGAAAGCTACATGGTCGACGGCAATTTCTTCGCCACGCAGTTTTATGCCGACGTCGACGGCCACCCCGACGACAAGGGCCTCGCCTTCGCAATTGAGGAGCTGAAGTTCTTCTCGCGCGAATTCCGCATCGTCGGCGTCTATCCGGGACATCCGTTCCGCGCGACGTTCAGCGAGACGCAGGATTGATTGCGTGTCCCGGACGCGCGAAGCGCGAGCCGGGGCACGATAAACCTAACGCTAGACTGCGCTTTTCACGGCTCCAAACGCCTCCGCCAGCAGCGCATACGACTTCTTCCGCGCCTCGTGGTCGTACACCGCGGTGATCACCATCAGCTCGTCTGGCTTGCTCGCGTCCATCAGCGGCTGAAGCTTCTTCTGCACGGTTGCGGGACTGCCGACGAACAGGCGCGAGCGGTTGCGCAGGATCGAGATGCGCTCGGCATCCGTGTAGGGATAGGCCTGCGCCTCCTCGACGCTTGGCAGCGGCAGATATTGACCGCGGTCGCGGCGAAGACGGTTGAGGTCGAAGGAACTGGCGAGCCGTTCGGCCTCCTCGTCGGTGTCGGCCGCGATGGCCGCGACCGCGAGGATCGCATGCGGGGCCGGGCGCCAGGCCGAGGGCTGGAAGCGGTTGCGGTAATGCACCATCGCATCGATCGCGTCATGGGAGGCGAAATGATGGGCGAAGGCGAAGCCCATGCCAACCTGCGCGGCGAGCTCCGAGGAATAATCGCTGGAGCCGAGCAGCCAGATCGGCGGCAGCCTGGTATCGTCGGGCATCGCGACGACGTTGTGATAAGGGTGGCCCGAGGGGAATTCGCGGGTCTCCCATAGAATCAGTTCGTGCAGCCGCTCCAGGAAATCGTCTCCCTCGCGGCGATCGAGCCGGCTGCGCAGCGCGTAGGCGGTGGCGCCGTCGGTGCCGGGGGCGCGGCCGAGGCCCAAGTCGATGCGACCGGGAAACAGCGCCTCCAGCATCTTGAAGCGCTCGGCGACGACCAGCGGGGCATGGTTGGGCAGCATCACGCCGCCGGAGCCGACGCGGATGTGCTTCGTCACCGCCGCGATCTGCCCAATCATCACGTCGGGCGCGGGGCTCGCGACGGAGGCGAGGTTGTGGTGCTCGGCGAGCCAGTAGCGGACATAGCCGAGCCCATCGACGTGGCGCGCCAGATCAATGCTGTTGCGCAATGCCGCGGCGGGCCTGGTGCCGGTGGTGACGACCGAGAGGTCGAGGACTGAGAGCGGGATCATGGCGCGTTAACGTAATGGAGAGCGGCGCGGCGGCAATGGTCAGGCTGCGCAGGCCTGACGTGTACGGACGGGCGAGCAGCAAGAGGCTCCGATTGGGACAACTCACGTGACCAAATAGGATAGACCTCTCTGCCCACCACGACGGCACGGACCTAATCCAGCTCAATCTGCCAAAATAATTATATATTTCAGTAAATTGCGGCCTTCCATCTAGTTCCCACCTTCCAGTCAATCACTATCCAAATTCACTCACACGAGACCGTAGTGGGCAATTTCCCATCTCCGATGGGCTGTCGGCTAAACCGCCTTTGCCGTATCCTTGCGCTCTCCCAAGGTAGAACTCGACCGCCGCCTGACATTGGAGTGCGTGGTGCCATGACTGACGTGACGACGCCTGTGACAGCCAACGGGCAGGACGGACACCTGAGGCGGCCCGCGATCTCCTTCGAGTTCTTTCCCCCCAAGACGGAAGATATGGAGCGCAATCTCTGGGAGACAATCAACCGGCTCGCCCCGCTCGACCCGAAATTCGTCTCGGTGACCTACGGCGCCGGCGGCTCGACCCGCGAGCGCACACATTCGACCATCGCCCGCATCCTCAAGGAGACCGCGCTGCTGCCGGCGGCGCATCTGACTTGTGTCGGCGCCTCGCGCGGCGAAATCGACGAGATCGTGGACCGCTACCACGAGGTCGGCGTCCGCCACATCGTGGGCCTGCGCGGCGATCCTGCCGGCGGCATCGGCACGCCCTATTCCAGCCATCCCGATGGCTACCAGAGCTCGGCCGACCTCGTCGCGGGAATCAAGAAGCGGCACGGCGATATCGAGGTGAGCGTGTCGGCCTATCCCGAAAAGCACCCCGAGGCACGCGACTTCGACGCCGATATCGACACGCTGAAGGCCAAGGTCGATGCTGGTGCGACGCGCGCGATCACGCAGGTGTTCTTCGATAACGATCTCTACTTCCGCTATCTCGACCGCGTTCGCGCCCGCGGCATCGACATCCCGATCGTGCCGGGCATCATGCCCATGCACAATTTCAAGCAGGCTCGCAATTTCGTCACCCGCGCCGGCACCACCGTGCCGGACTGGTTCGCCGCGAAGTTCGAAGGCCTCGATGACGACGCCGAGACCCGCAAGCTGGTGGCCGCGACGGTTGCGGCCGGCCAGGTGCAGAAGCTGGCCAAGAACGGCGTCGACACCTTCCATTTCTACACCATGAACCGCGCCGATCTCGTGTTCGCGATCAGCCATTTGCTCGGCATTCGCGTCAAGAGCGCGCAGAAGGCGGCTTGAGACAACATGACCGTGCCCACCTCTCCCAAGCGAACTGCCCTGCTGAATGCCGCGCGCGAGCGTATTCTCGTGCTCGACGGCGCCATGGGCACGATGATCCAGAACCTCCAGCTCGACGAAGCCGCCTTCCGCGGCGAGCGCTTCAAGACTTTCCATCGCGACCTGCGCGGCAACAACGATCTGTTGATTCTGACCCAGCCGCAGGCGATCGAGGACATCCACGCGGCGTATTTGCGCGCCGGCGCCGACATCGTCGCGACCAACACATTCTCGACCACGTCGATCGCACAGGCCGATTACGACCTCACCGACATCGTCTACGAGATGGCGCGCGAAGGCGCCCGCCTCGCCGGCAATGCCGCACGTCGCGTCGAGGCCGAAGACGGCAAGCCGCGCTTCGTCGCCGGCGCCATCGGCCCCACCAACCGCACCGCCTCGATCTCGCCCGACGTCTCCAATCCCGGCTACCGCGCCGTCACCTTCGACGATCTCTGCAAATCCTACGGCGAGCAGATCAACGGCATGCTCGACGGCGGCGTCGATCTGCTGCTGGTCGAGACCATCTTCGACACGCTGAACGCCAAGGCAGCGCTCTATGCGATCGCAGAGATCACCGAACAGCGCGGCATCGACGTGCCCGTGATGGTCTCGGGCACCATCACCGACAAATCCGGCCGCCTGCTCTCGGGCCAGATGCCGGAAGCGTTCTGGAATTCGGTACGGCACGCAAAGCCCGTCACCATCGGCTTCAACTGCGCGCTCGGCGCCGAAGACCTGCGCGCGCACATCGCCGATATCGGCCGCGTCGCCGACACGCTGGTCTGCGCCTATCCCAACGCCGGCCTGCCCAACGAGTTCGGCCAGTATGACGAGAGCCCGGACTACATGGCGCGCCTGATCGGCGAGTTCGCGCGCGACGGGCTCGTCAACATCGTCGGCGGCTGCTGCGGCACCACGCCGGACCACATCGCGGCGATCGCCGCCGCGGTCGCCCCGCACAAGCCGCGCATCGTGCCGGAGATCGAACCGCGCCTGCGGCTCTCCGGCCTTGAGCCGTTCGTACTGACGGATGCCATTCCCTTCGTCAATGTCGGCGAACGCACCAACGTCACGGGCTCCGCGAAATTCCGCAAGCTGATCACCAACGGTGATTACACGGCCGCACTGCAGGTCGCGCGCGACCAGGTCGAGAACGGCGCGCAGATCATCGACGTCAACATGGACGAAGGTCTGCTCGATTCCGAAGCGGCGATGGTGACCTTCCTCAACCTCGTCGCCGCCGAGCCCGACATCGCGCGCGTGCCGGTGATGGTGGACTCCTCGAAATTCTCGGTGATCGAAGCCGGCCTGAAATGCGTGCAGGGCAAGCCGGTGGTGAATTCGATCTCGATGAAGGAAGGCGAGGAGAAGTTCATTCACGAGGCGACGATCGCCCGCCGTCACGGCGCGGCCGTCGTCGTCATGGCGTTCGACGAGGTCGGCCAGGCCGACACGTTCGCGCGCAAGACCGAGATCTGCAAGCGCGCCTACGACATCCTGGTGAACAAGGTCGGCTTCCCGCCCGAGGACATCATCTTCGATCCGAACATCTTTGCGATCGCGACCGGTATCGAGGAGCACAACAATTACGGCGTCGACTTCATCGAGGCGACGCGCTGGATCCGTCAAAACTTAGCCGGCGCGCATATCTCGGGCGGCGTCTCCAATCTGTCGTTCTCGTTCCGCGGCAACGAGCCGGTGCGCGAGGCCATGCACTCGGTGTTCCTGTATCACGCCATCAAGGCCGGCATGGACATGGGCATCGTCAATGCCGGACAGATGATCGTCTATGACGACATCGACCCCGAGCTGCGCCAGACCTGCGAGGACGTCGTCCTCAACCGCGATCCGGGCGCATCCGAGCGCCTCTTGGCACTGGCGGAGAAATTCCGCGGCAAGAAGACGGAGAGCAAGGAAGCCGATCTCGCCTGGCGCGAATGGCCGGTGGAGAAGCGGCTGTCGCATTCGCTGGTGCATGGGATCACCGAATTCATCGAGCAGGACACCGAAGAGGCCCGCAAGAGCTCTTCGCGCCCGCTCGACGTGATCGAGGGCCCGCTGATGGCCGGCATGAACGTGGTCGGCGATCTCTTCGGCGACGGCAAGATGTTCCTGCCGCAGGTCGTGAAGTCCGCCCGCGTGATGAAGCAGGCGGTCGCCTGGCTGATGCCCTTCATGGAGGAAGAGAAGGCGCGCAACCTCGCCAATGGCATCGGCACCGAGGGCTCCTCGTCCGCCGGCAAGATCGTGCTGGCGACGGTGAAGGGTGACGTCCACGACATCGGCAAGAACATCGTCGGCATCGTGCTCCAGTGCAACAATTTCGAGGTCATCGACCTTGGCGTGATGGTGCCTGCGGCCAAGATCGTCGAAACCGTAAAGGCGGAGAAGGCCGACATCGTCGGCCTCTCCGGCCTGATCACGCCATCGCTCGACGAGATGGCGTTCTTCGCCGGCGAATTGCAGCGCGAGGGCCTCAAGCTGCCGCTGCTGATCGGCGGCGCCACGACCAGCCGCGTGCACACCGCCGTCAAGATCGACCCGAGCTATCGCGCCGGTCCTGTCGTGCACGTCAACGACGCCAGCCGCGCCGTCGGCGTCGCCTCCTCGCTGCTCTCGCCGGAGAAGCGCGAGGTCTATGCCGCCGAGGTGCGCGCCGAATACGCAAAAATCTCGGAGGCACATCTGCGCGCTCAGGCCGACAAGAAGCGGCTGAAGCTGGCCGACGCCCGCGCCAACCGCGTGCCGGTCGATTTTGCCGCGAACAAGCCGGTGAAGCCGACCTTCCTCGGCATCCGCAGCTTCGATGAATATGATCTCGCCGAGCTCGTGCCCTATATCGACTGGACGCCGTTCTTCCAGACCTGGGAGCTCGCGGGCCGCTTCCCCGCCATCCTCGATGACGCCAAGGTCGGCGAGGTCGCGCGCTCGCTCTATGACGACGCGCGCAAGATGCTGGACACCATCGTCAGGGAGAAATGGTTCCGGGCGCGCGCGACGGTCGGCTTCTGGCCGGCCAATGCGCAAGGCGACGACATCGTGCTCTATGCCGACGAGAGCCGGACCAAGAGCATCGCGACGCTGCACACGTTGCGCCAGCAGCTCGAGAAGCGCGAAGGCCGTTTCAACGCGGCGCTCGCCGACTTCGTCGCGCCAGCCGGCACGGGCGTGCCCGACTATGTCGGCGGCTTCGTCGTCACCGCCGGGATCGGCGAGGACGCGGTCGCCGACCGGTTCAAGATGGCGAACGACGATTACTCCTCGATCCTGTGCAAAGCGCTGGCCGACCGCCTCGCCGAGGCTTTTGCCGAGCGCATGCACGCCCGCGTGCGCCGCGAGTTCTGGGCCTATGCACCGGACGAGGCGCTCTCCAGCGCGGAGCTGATCCTGGAGAAGTATCAGGGCATCCGCCCCGCGCCGGGCTATCCCGCGCAGCCCGACCACACCGAGAAGGCGACGCTGTTCGAGCTGCTCGACGCCGAGGCGACCGCCGGCGTGAAGCTGACCGAGAGCTTTGCGATGTGGCCCGGCTCCTCCGTATCAGGGCTCTATTTCGCGAACCCCGAGAGCTATTATTTCGGCGTCGGCAAGATCGAGCGCGACCAGGTCGAGGACTATGCCGCGCGCAAGGGCATGACCGTCGCTGAGACCGAGCGCTGGCTCGCGCCGGTGCTGAACTACATCCCGTCGCAACAGGACAAGACCTTCGCGGCGACGCCGGCGAACGACGAGGCCTCCAACGACCTCGCCTCGCATCCGCCGGGCTGCACCTGCGCGGTGCATCTGGTCTGGCAGAAGAAGCGCGCGGGCGCGGGGTAGCTCAGTGTCGTCCCGGCCTGGCGCGCAATTGCGCAAGGGGGGCCGGGACTTCTCCTAAACGAAAAATGAAAAAACGACCCCATGCACAGTAGCGATGGGGTTGAAGGGATTGATAAATTTCGGTCTTACCGAAAACGGCTTGCGCCGTCGGGCAAAACACCTGTACTATTCCATCATCGGCTGCTGCGCCAATCTTCGCATTCCGACGGATAGGCGTCCCGCGCCACCCCCGGTCTCGTGCCCCGGACGGGAGGGGCCCTCACCTCTTCGGCGGCACCAGCGGTTGCACGAACTCCCTAAACGGCGCCAGCGCCTCGCAGCGCTCGGCATGCTCGCTCAGTGCCGGATAGCGCGACGCGTCGAACAGCTGCGGATGCGCTTCGCCGGTGAAGCGGACGACGCAGGCGACCGCGACATCGGCATGGCCGATGCGGTCACCCAGCCAGTACGGCGTCGTCACCCTGGAGCGCTCGGCCTCGAGCACGGCGAGCACATCCGCGATCTGCGCCCGGCAGCGCTCGACCCACAGCGCGAGCTGCTCCTTCCGCAGCACCCGCTCATAGAGCAGGCTCACCGCCTTGTCGCCGAGACCGGAAGCGAGCGCACAGATGCGCAAATGCCTGCGCCGCTCAGTGCCGCCGCGCGGCAGCATCGCCTTCTCGGGGCCAACGAGGTCGTCGAGATAGTCGAGGATGATCGTGCTCTCGATCAGCGCCTCGCCGTCATCGAGCACCAGCGTGGGCACGCGGCGCAGCGGATTATAGGGCGCGATCTTGTCGGCATCGCCGAAGGTCGACCACGGCCTGTGCTCGAAGGCGAGCCCGTAAAGCCGTAGCGCAATCGCGACGCGGCGGACGAAGGGGGAATCATATTGGCCGATCAGGAACATGGCTCTCGCTTTCGTGTCGCGGCTGGGCTCGAGTCGCCTGCCGGGCCGAAGCCGCTTCGTCGCGTAGGCCCGGCCATCCATCGTCTTCAAGCAGCCATTATTGAATAAGGATGGATGCCCCGATCAAGTCCGGGCATGACAGAGCTGGACGCGATTTTCGCTGGCAAGCGGGAAGCCGGAGGTGTTTTGAGGTCGTAACCCGCATGAGCGAAGCGATATGCGGGAACAGTCGCCCCGGATGTCGCTTCGCTCATCCGGGCTACGACGCCATCGCGCGTTGATGCACCGACGACGGCGCCAATGACGGTGGGGAGTCAGCCGCGCATTATTCGATGACCGGGACATGCCTTGCCGCATCGCGTGGCGCGGTGCCGTCGAGACGCGGGTCGTCGGCGATCTCGATCTGGCGACGGAAGGGACGGAAGCCGGAGCGCTGATAGAATGCGACGGCGGCGGGATGATCGAAGGTGCAGGTGTGCACCCAGAGGCGTCGGACGTCGCGCGACCACGCGATTTCCAGCGCGCGGTTCATCAGGAAGCGGGCGGCGCCGGTGCCGATCAAGGGTGCGGTGACGCCGAAATAGACCAGCTCGCACTGGCCGGGTGCGCGGAAATCCAGCTCCAGCAGACCTTCATCGCGGCCGTCGACGGCCAGCGCGTAGACTTCTATTCCCGGTGCGTGGATGATCGCGGCGAGCTCCGCATCGGTCATGCGTGCGCGCGAGAACCACAGCCACTCCTCGCCGACGCGGCGGTGGAGGTCGCGGTACCAATGAAGCGCGGGGGCATCGACCTTGCGCAGGGACCACACGCCGGGAGGGTCGTCGCGGTGCGCGGGAGGCGCGGTCATCTCCAAATGCGTGACGACGGCAGCGATCTTGCCGGCGGGCACGTCGGAATAGCCGTCGGGGAGGATCATGCTTGATGACTCCGCTTCATCGCGAGAGGCGCCAGAGCTGGCGCTCCACATTCCATTGTCGTCCCGGCGGAGGCCGGAACCCATAACCACAGGATCGCGTTTGGCGAAGACTGGTTTGTTCGGGATTGGCTCCGCGCGCCATTGAAAGACCTCGCGGTATGGGTCCCGGCCTTCGCCGGGAAGACCAGAGTTACCCCTCGCCCTCGTCGCTGGCCAGCACGCCCTTCACCGCGCGCGCCCATCCCGCGAGCTTGCGCTCGCGCGTGGCCTGGCTCATGTTCGGCTTGAAGCGGTGCTCGAGGCGCCAATTGTCGGCGAATTTGGTCGGCTCGGGATAGACGCCGGCCTGGAGGCCGGCGAGATAGGCGGCACCCAATGCCGTGGTTTCCTGGATCACGGGGCGGTCGACCGGCGCATTCAACAAATCGGCGAGGCGCTGCATGGTCCAGTCGGAGGCGGTCATGCCGCCATCGACGCGGAGCACGACGCTGGCGGTTTCAGAGCTCGGCCAGTCAGCACGCATCGCGGCCCAGAGGTCGAAGGTCTGGTAGCAGACGCTTTCCAGCGCGGCATGGGCGAGCTCGGCGGGGCCGGTGTTGCGGGTGAGGCCGAACAGCGCGCCGCGCACGCGCGGATTCCAGTAGGGCGCGCCCATGCCGACGAAAGCGGGGACGAGATAGACGCTCTGCATGGAGTCCGACTGGTCGGCAAGCGGGCCGGTCTCGGCGGCGTGCTTGATGATGCCGAGGCCGTCGCGCAGCCATTGCACCGCGGAGCCGGCGACGAAGATCGAGCCTTCCAGCGCATAGGTGCGCTTGCCATCGAGCTGATAGGCGACGGTGGTGAGCAGCTTGTTCTTGGACACCACGGGCGTGGTGCCGGTGTTGAGCAACGCGAAGCAGCCGGTGCCGTAGGTGGACTTCATCATGCCCGGGCGGAAGCAGGCCTGACCGATGGTTGCGGCCTGCTGGTCGCCGGCAATGCCCGAGATGGCGATGGGGCCGCCGAACAGATCAGGCGTGCTCTCGCCAAAACGCGCCGAAGAATCCTTCACCTCGGGCAGCATCGAGCGCGGCACGCCGATGATCTCCAGGAGCTCGTCGTCCCACTGGCCGGTGTGGATGTTGAACAGCAGCGTGCGCGAGGCGTTGGTGGCGTCGGTGGCGTGCACCTTGCCGCCGGTGAGGCGCCAGAGCAGGTAGCAATCGACGGTGCCGAACATCAATTCGCCGCGCGCGGCGCGGGCGCGCGCACCGGGGACGTGGTCGAGGATCCAGGCGACCTTGGTGCCGGAGAAATAGGGATCGATGATCAGGCCGGTCTTCTTGGAGATCACGGGCTCGCGGCCGTCGGCCTTGAGCCTGGCGCAGATATCGGCCGTGCGGCGGTCCTGCCAGACGATGGCGCGGTGCACGGCTTGGCCCGTAGCGCGATCCCACACCACGGTGGTCTCGCGCTGATTGGTGATGCCGATCGCGGCGATGTCCTTTGCGGTGATGCCGGCCTGCTCGATCGCGTCGCGGCACACCATCACGGTCGAGGTCCAGATGTCCTCGGGCTCGTGCTCGACCCAGCCCGAAGCCGGGAAATGCTGCGGAAACTCCTGCTGCGCCTTCGCCGCAATGGAAATGTCGCCGCGAAACACGATCGCGCGCGAAGAGGTGGTGCCCTGGTCGATGGCGAGGACGAAAGACATGGCGGCTTACCTTGGTGTTTCCCCGGAGGGATCATTGTGTCGCGCCAAAGAAACGGGATTGCCGGCAAGAGGTCAAGGCGGCTGTCCGCTTACCCTCCCCTGGAGGGGGAGGGTCGATCGCGCGAAGCGCGGGCGGGGTGGGGTGAAGCCACAAAGGCGGTCTCGCTTACGTCGCCAAGAGCATCTCCGCTACGCATTCGGGAGCACCGCATTTGTGGATGGTCTGCCACCCCACCCCGCTGCGCATTACATGCGCAGCGACCCTCCCCCTCCAGGGGAGGGTAAGAGAAGTGTCGCCCAAACCGCTAGGTTCGGCGGTGTTTCAACGGGTTGGTTTCGGCCTCAAGCGATCCGTACAGCTCGATATAGATGCGTTCCAGAACGGCGGTCAGATCGGTTGTGACCTCCGAGTTCCAGAATCGAACAACGCGATAGCCTTCGTTCTCGAGCCAGCGTTGGCGTTCGAGGTCTCGTTTGGCGATATCATCCTCGTTGTGATGCCCGCCATCGAGCTCGATGATCAGGCGCTTTGCTGGACAGAAGAAGTCGACGACGTATCGACCGATCGGAGCCTGCCGGCGGAAGTGCGAGCTCCTTCGATCGGAAAATCCTTGAGAGCTCGCCACAGCTTGCGCTCGTGCGGCGTCGTATTGGCTCTCAGCTTTTTTGCGGCTGCGCGCCGGATAAATGTAGAGAACATTTTTGCGGCTTCATCCTACCCCGCCTCGCCCTGTGATTCGCACATTGCGAGCCGCCCCTCTCCCTTCAGTGGAGGGTAAGTGAAACGTCGTGTCGCGGCAACCACACGTCGTTCCCTCACCTCTGGGAAGGGGCAGGGCTATGACCGTATCCGCGAAGATGCTACATGCGGCCGGGGAAACGGGGCGGCATGACATTCACCTCTTTTCAGTTCGGCATCTTCGTCGCGGTGGTGTTCGGCGCCTATTATCTGCCGCCGCTGCGCGGCTTCCAGGTGCAGCTGCTCGTGGCCGCGAGCGTGTTCTTCTACGGGTTCGGACAGCCCGAGCTGCTGCCGCTGCTGCTCGTCGCGGTGCTCGGAACCCATGTCTGCCTGGTGCTCGCATTCGAGAACCGAACCGTCTGGATGCCCGCCGGCATCGTCTTCAATCTCGGCCTGCTGGCGTTCTTCAAATACAAGTTCCTGTTCGTCGACGCCGGCGCCACTCATCTGACCGGCGTCGCGCCGGTCGACTTCCTGCTGCGGCTGCCGCTGCCGATCGGCATCTCGTTCTTCGTGTTCCACAACATCAGCCTGCTGGTCGACCTGACGCGCGAGAAACGCCCGGCACGCCTGCGCGAGGTGTTCCTCTACATCATCTTCTTCCCGCAGCTGGTGTCCGGACCGATCACGCGCGCAACCCAGTTCATGCCGCAAATCGTTCCCAAGCGGCTCGGCGACGTCGCCTTCGTCGAAGCCGCGAAATGGATTCTCGTCGGCTATTTCTTCAAGCTGTATGTGGCGAACAATCTCAACGAGATGACGTCCTATATGGACTTCCCGCTCTACGAGACGCTGCGGACGCAGGACCGCTGGCTGCTCGTGTTCCTCTACAGCTACCAGATCTACGCCGACTTCTTCGGCTACTCCGCCATCGCGCTCGGTCTCGGTCTGCTGTTCGGCTATCGCCTGCCCGTGAACTTCAATTTGCCGTACATCTCGACATCGTTCTCGGAGTTCTGGACGCGCTGGCATATCTCCCTGTCGACCTGGCTCAGGACCTATCTGTACATTCCCCTCGGCGGCAACCGGCATGGTCCAGGGCGAACCTATCTCAACCTGATGATCGTGATGACGCTCGGCGGCCTCTGGCATGGCGCGAGCCTGAGCTACGCGCTGTGGGGCATGGCGCACGGGCTGCTGCTCGTCATCGAGCGGCCGTTCCTGAAGCTTCTCGGCGATGGAAATCGTGTCGTGCGGGTGATCCGGATGGGCATCGTCTTCTTCTGCGTCACGATGCTCTGGATCTTCTTCAAGCTGCCGAACTTCGACCACGCCCTCGGATACCTCGGGGGAATGTTCGTCGCGACGGACGCGCCCAATCCGCCGAAGCTGTTCTATAATCTCGCCTTGCTCTACGCCCTGCCCGTGATCCTCCAGCATGCCGGCATCGGCGCGCTCATCGAAGGAAGGTTGCGACGATGGGAGCCGTATCTCTATGGTGCGCTGGCAGCGCTTGCCTATCTCGAAGCCGGGCCCGACAGTGCCTTCATCTACTTCCAGTTCTGACATGCGGCAGGATTCAGCGCATTTTTGGATGATCAAGTGCACGTGCGTCGCGGCGGCGCTGCTGCTGGCCTGTGGCCTCGCCACCGCACGCTTCGGTTCGGCCCTGCAGCAGCCGGCCGTCACGACCCGCGACGGCAGCCTCATCACCCTCAACCGCTATGTGCGCGAGCCCACGCCTGAGATGGTGCTGGTCGGCAGCTCGGTCGCATGGCGTCTCAAGGAGGAGTATTTCTCGCTGCCCGGCGTCCGCAATCTGGCGTTGGCCGGCGGCTCGCCGGTAACCGGGCTCGAGATCGTCGCGCGGCAGGCCAGGCTGCCGAAGGTCGTCCTGATCGAGACGAATGTTCTCAGTCGCGCGCCGGACTCCGCGCTGATCGAGACGTTTTCAAGCGGCGCGGGCGCGCAAACGCAGCTTCTGCGCCCGGTACGAACTGCGATCGCAGCGTATGAGAGCTGGAGTCACGCCGCGCCGAGCCGCGAGCATGCGCGCGCCGAACAGGATCGCCTGCTCAGTCGGTCGCCTGCTACCTTCGACAACAAGGTTTATCTCGACCGCGCGGTGGACCAGATGAACGGAGACGACCCGACCGTACCGACGCGCGCGAATGTCGCCCTCCTCAGGACGCTCATCGACGATATGCAGCGGCGCGGTACCCGGGCCTTTCTAATCCATGTTCCGTTCGCACCGGAGGTCGAGGACTCTCGCTTCGTCCGGACAACCAAGGAGATCGTCCACGAGGCCTTTCCGGACCCCGCGCTCTGGCTGACAGTCAATCCTCCGACGAGAGAACTACGCTGGGACGACGGCATCCATCTCGACGAGCGATCGGCCCTGATGGTCGTGCGCGCGATCGAGGGCGCGCTTGCCGGGCGGCCGGCGGCTACACCGCCGCGGTAGTCACGCCGCCGTCGATGACGATGGTCTGTCCGGTCATGAAGCTCGAGGCATCCGAGGCGAGATAGGCGACGGCGCCGGCGATCTCGTCGGGTTCGCCGATGCGGCGGAGCGGCGTGGTCGCGGTGCGTCGCTTGAGGTTGACTTCGTCTTCCCACAGTGCGCGGGCGAAATCGGTCTTGACCAGGCCCGGCGCGATGCAATTGACACGAACGCCCTTCGGGCCCCATTCGCCGGCGAGCGAGCGGCACAGCGCGAAATCCGCGGCCTTCGAGATGCCGTAGGCGCCGATCACGGTGGAGCCGCGCAGGCCCCCGATCGAGGAGATGATGATCACGGAGCCGCCTCCGCGCTCGGCCATTTGCGGGATCGCGAGCGCGGAGAGCCAGATGTTGCTCTTGACGTTCGAGCCCATGATCTTGTCGAAGGCTTCGTCCGTGATGTCGAGCAGCGGGCCGTAATACGGATTCACCGCGGCGTTGCACACGAGAATGTCGATCTTGCCGTAATGCTTGGTGCTGCCTGCGATCAGCGCCTCGACCTCGTTCCTGCGCGCGATGTTGCAGGGAATGACGATGGCATCGCCGCCGGCCGCTTTGATGCCGTCGGCGACCTCCTTGCAGGCGTCGGCCTTGCGCGAGGAGACCACGACCTTGGCCCCGAGCCTGGCGAGCAGCTCCGCGGAGGACCGGCCGATGCCGCGGCTGGAGCCGGTGACCACGGCGACTTTTCCGGTGAGATCGAACGGGGTGTTTTTCATTGGTGTTGGGCTCCCTCTCTTCTTCGTCATTCCGGGGCGCGACGAAGTCGCGAACCCGGAATCCAGAGGTTGTGGCGCGAGATCCCGGGTTCGTGCTACGCGCGCCCCGGGATGACGCCAAGGCGTCAGATCAACCCGCCCGCGTCGGCGACGCGGCGCTGGTGGTAGTCGGTGTCGCCGAACGAGTTCTCGATCATGGTGAGGCGCTTGAAGTAGTGGCCGATCTTCGCCTCCATGGTCATGCCGATGCCGCCGTGGAGCTGGATCGACTGCTGGCCGACGAATTTCAGCGACTTGCCGATCTGCACCTTGGCCGCGGCGATGGCGTTGGAGCGCTCGCCGGCGTTGTCGAAATCGCTCGCCATGGTCGCGAACATCGACATCGAGCGCGCCTGCTCGGCCGCGACGAACATGTCGGAGGCGCGGTGCTGGAGCGACTGGAACGAGCCGATCGCGACGCCGAACTGTTTTCGGGTCTTGATATACTCGACGGTGGTCTTGAGCGACTCGTCCATCAGGCCGACCGCCTCCGCGCAAAGTGCAACGCGGGCCTCGTCGACCACGCGTTCGATCAAGGCGAGGGAATCCTCGGGGTTGCCGAGCACCGCATCCGCGCCGACCTCGACGCCTGTGAAGGTGATGTCGGCGGCGTGCAGGCCGTCCTGGGTCGGATAGCCCTTCTTGCCGACGCCCTTGGCGTTGGCGGGGACCAGGAACACGCCGATGCCGGTCTTGTCACGGCGATCGCCCTTGGTGCGGGCGGTGACGAGAAGCGTGTCGGCATTCTCGCCGTTGAGCACGACGAACTTCTCGCCGTCGATCACCCAGCCGTCGCCCTTCTTCTTCGCCGTCGTCGAGACGTCGAAGAGGTCGTAGCGCGAGTTCTTCTCGAGCTGGGCAAAGGCCAGCGTCTTGCTGCCGTCGATGATCCCGGGCACGTACGCGGCCTTCTGCGCGTCGGAGCCGGCATGGCGCAGGAAGCCGCCGCCGATCACGACCGTCGCCAGATATGGCTCGAGCACCAGCGCCTTGCCGAGCGCCTCCATCACGATCATGGTCTCGACGCCGCCGCCGCCGAAGCCGCCATCGGCCTCGCTGAACGGGAGGCCGAGCAGGCCCTGCTCGGCGAGCTTGAGCCAGACCGTTTTGCTCCAGCCGCCCTTCTCCTTCATGTATTTCTTGCGCTGCTCGAAATCGTAGGAATCGGTCAGCAGGCCGTCGATGCTTTCCTTGAGAAGCCGTTGCTCCTCGTTCAGGTCAAAATCCATTTCTTTCGTTCCTCGTACCCGGACTTATTTGGCTTCGTCATTCCGGGATGGCCCGAAGGGGAAGACCCGGAATCCATTTTGCCTTTGAACGTGTTGCCCGATGGATTCCGGGTTCGCGACTTCGTCGCGCCCCGGAATGACGGTGGAGAAAGTGCCTCCCCGCCTCGGCGGAGAAGGAGCAGATCACAGCCCCAGCACCGCCTTGGCGATGATGTTGCGCTGGATCTCGTTGGAGCCGCCGTAGATCGAGACCTTGCGGTTGTTGAAGTAGCTCGGCGCGATCTGGGCGGTCCAGTCCATGGCTTCGTTGGAGCCGTCGTCGCCGTGCAGATCGTAAGGCGCCGCGAACGGGCCGATCACTTCCATCAGCAGCTCGGTGGTGGTCTGCTGGATCTCGGAGCCCTTGATCTTCAGCACCGAGGAGGCCGGATTCGGCTTGCCCTTGCCGTGCTTGCCTTCGTCGGCGACGACGCGGAGCTGGGTGAGCTCGAGCGCCTTCAGCTCGATCTCGCACGCCGCGAGCTTCTCGCGGAAGGCGGGATCCTGGATGATCGGCTTGCCGCCGGATTCGACCTTGGAGGCGAGATCCCTGATGCGGCGGATGCGCTCCTTGGAGACGCCGACGCGCGCGATGCCGGTGCGCTCATTGCCGAGCAGGAACTTGGCGTAGTCCCAGCCCTTGTTCTCCTCGCCGATCAGGTTCTCGAGAGGCACCTCGACGTCGTCGAAGAAGACCTCGTTGACCTCGACGCCGCCGTCGATGGTCTGGATCGGGCGCACGGTGACGCCCTTCGACTTCATCGAGAACACGATGAAGGAGATGCCCATCTGCTTCTTGGCGTTGTTGTCGGTGCGGCACAGGCAGAAGATCATGTCGGCGTGCTGGGCGAGCGTGGTCCAGGTCTTCTGGCCGTTGATGATCCACTTGTCGCCCTTGCGCTCGGCCTTGGTCTTGAGCGAGGCGAGGTCGGAGCCGGAGCCGGGCTCGGAGAAGCCCTGGCACCACCAATCGTCGACATTGGCGATGCGCGGCAGGTACTTCTTCTTCTGCTCCTCGTTGCCGAAGGTGTAGATGACGGGGCCGACCATGCTGACGCCGAAGGCGAGCGGCTGCGGCGCCGGATAGGACTGCAGCTCCTCGTTGAAGATGTAGTGCTGCACGGATGTCCAGCCCGTGCCGCCATATTGCGTCGGCCAGTGGCTGACGCCCCAGCCCTTCTTGTTGAGGATGCGCCACCACGTCACCATCTCGTCCTTCGAGAGGTGGCGGCCCTCGACCATCTTGCGCCGCGTATCCGGCGGCACGTTGTCGCGGAAGAACTGCCGCACTTCCTCGCGAAACGCCTGCTCTTCTTTCGTGAATGCGAGATCCATCGGATCCTCCTGTTTCCTCGTCGTCCTGGCGAAAGCCAGGACCCATTACCACCGGCCTTCGTTTTGCGAAGGCAACTGCTGTCTGTGCCCAAACCCCTGCTGCGGAGTATGGGTCCTGGCTTTCGCCAGGACGACGGCTACTGCAACACCTCGAACAATCCTGCCGCGCCCATGCCGCCGCCGACGCACATGGTGACGACCGCGTACTTCGCCTTGCGGCGGCGGCCTTCGATCAAGGCGTGGCCGGTCAGGCGCGCGCCGGACATGCCATAGGGGTGGCCGACCGAGATCGCGCCGCCATTGACGTTGATCTTCTCGGGGTCGATGCCGAGCTTGTCGCGGCAATACAGCACCTGCACCGCGAAGGCTTCGTTGAGCTCCCAGAGGCCGATGTCGTCGACGGTGAGGCCGTGGCGCTTCAAGAGGCGCGGCACGGCGAAGACCGGGCCGATGCCCATCTCGTCCGGCTCGCAGCCGGCGGAGACGAAGCCGCGGAAGATGCCGAGCGGCTTGAGGCCGCGCTTGGAAGCTTCCTTGTCGCTCATGATCACGGAGGCGCTGGCGCCGTCGGAGAGCTGGCTGGCATTGCCGGCGGTGATCGAAAAGCCGTCGCCGCGCACGGGCTTGAGGCCGGCGAGGCCCTCGGCGGTGGTCTCCGGGCGCGGGCCCTCGTCCTGCGACAGCGTCACTTCCTTCATCGACACGGCACCGGTCGCCTTGTCGGTCACCGCCATCGTGGTGGTGATCGGCGCGAGCTCGTCCTTGAACTTGCCGCCCTGCTGGGCGGCCGCAGTGCGGCGCTGGCTCTCCAGCGAATATTCGTCCTGCTTCTCGCGCGAGATGCCGTAGCGCTTGGCGACGACCTCGGCGGTGTCGATCATGGGCATGTAGACCTCGCCCTTGATCTTGAGCAGCGCCGGGTCCTGGGCATGGAAGCCGTTCATCTTGTCGTTCTGCACCAGCGAAATCGACTCGCCGCCGCCGCCGACCGCGATCTCGACGCCGTCGAAGATCACCGAGCGCGCGGCGAGCGCGATGGCCTGCAGGCCCGAGGCGCATTGCCGGTCGATGGTGGTGCCGGCGACGGTGACGGGCAGGCCGGCGCGGAGCAGCGCCTTGCGGGCGATGTTGCCGCCGGTCGCGCCCTGCTGGAGGGCGGCGCCCATGACGACGTCCTCGACCTCCTTGGGATCGACCTTGGCGCGGGCGACGGCCTCGCCGATGGCATGGCCGAGCAGGGTCGCACCCTCGGTGGCGTTGAGCATGCCGCGATAGGCCTTGCCGATCGGGGTGCGGGCGGTGGAAACGATGACGGCGTCGGTCAAGAGCGACCTCCTGATGATGATTGAGCGGATTGTGACGGTTTCTGCTGCTGGCGCAACTCGTGCCGCGACAGCTTTCCGACCGGCGTGCGCGGCAGATCGTCGACGAACTCGACCGCGGCCGGCAATTCGTGCTTGCCGAGCTTCCCGGTGAGCTGGCTGCGCAGCTCGTCGAGCGAGAACGGCTTAGCCTCGGGTCTCAGCTTGATGAAGGCCTTGGCGGCTTCGCCGCGATACTGGTCGGGGATGCCGAGCACGATGACCTCGTGCACGCCCGGTATGGTGTAGATCGCCTGCTCGATCATCTGCGGATAGACGTTGAAGCCGCCGGAGATGATCATGTCCTTCTTGCGGTCGACCAGGAAGAAATAGCCGTCCGCATCCATGTGGCCGATGTCGCCGGTGAGGAAGCGGCCGTCGACGAAGGCATCCGCGGAGCCCTCCGGCCTGTTCCAATAGCCCTTGGTGACGTTCGGACCCTTGATGCGGATCTCGCCGACATCGCCCGGCGGCAGCACTTTTCTCGGATCGTCCAGCGCGACCACGTCGAGCTCGATGCCGGGCAGCATCAGGCCGATCGAGCCGGGCTTCTCGGGGCCGGTGGGCGGATGGCCGGTGCCGGGCGAGCAGGTCTCGGTCATGCCCCAGCCGCTGCGCAGCTTCTTGCCGACCTTGCGCTCGAAGAAGTTGGCGACCTCGACCGGCAGCGGCGCACCGCCGGAGCCGATGGTGGCAAGCGAGGAGAAATCGCGCTTGTCGAGATCGGGCAGCGCGGCGATCGCGATCCACATCGTCGGCACGCCCGGAAAGTACGTCGCGCGCTTGACCTCGATGTCGCGCATCACGGCCTCGACGTCGAAGCGCTGGTGCAGCGAGATCAGATTGCCGTGGCTGAGCGAGGACAGCAGCACGACGGTGAGCGCATAGATGTGGAACAGCGGCAGCACGCAGATCACGCGCTCGATGACGTCACCGCGCGCGGCGCGCGACGGCTTGCCCCAGACGTCGTAGATCGACACCGCCGAGGTGAGATTGCCATGCGTCAGCATGGCGCCCTTGGGCAGGCCGGTGGTGCCGCCGGTATATTGCAGCAGCGCGACGTCGTCGGCCGTCACCTTGGGCCATGCCGCCGGCGCGGCCGCGCCCTCGACGAAGGCCTTGAAGGTGACGATGCGGGGATCGCTGGGGATCGTTGCCTGCGGCGTGCCGACCTTGCCCCAATCGTCGTCTTCGCAGACGACGAGGCGATCGATCAGGCCCTTCTCCAGGAATTTCAGCGCCGTCGGCAGCAATGCGGCGAGGTTGGAGGTGACGAGCAGGCGCGAGCCTGAATCGGAGACCTTGTGCGTCAGCGCGATCTCGCCGTCGAGCGGGGAGAGATGCGCGACGCGGCTGCCGGCCTTCAGCGCACCGAAGAAATTGACGGGGTGATCCGGCGTGTTGCCCAGGAACAGCGCGACGGAGGAGTTCTTGCCGCAGCCGGCGCGCAAGAACGCCGCAGCCGCGCGCTCGGCCCTCTCGGCAAGCTCGGTGTAGGTGATCGGACGATCGCGAAACTCCAGCGCGGTGCGCGGGCCGTAATCGGCGGCAGCTTTCGACAGCAGGTCGGGTAGCGAGCCCTGGACGATGGTGTCGTCCCAACGCACGCCTTCGGGGTAAAACTGTTCGCCGGGATGGGTCATTGCTTCTCTAAACCACACAGACCGTCATTCCGGGGCGGCTCGGAGAGCCGAACCCGGAATCTCGAGGTTCCGGGTTCGCCCTGTGGGCGCCCCGGAACGACACAAGCGGGAGCAATCCCAATCACGCCGCCTTCGACGGCGCCGCCAGCGAGGCGAACGTCTTGCCTTCCGCCGCGAGCTTCTTCAGCAGCGGGGCAGGCTCGAGGCTCGGATCGTTGGTCTCCTTGGCGTAGAAGGCCAGGCGATCGGCGATGTGCTTCAGGCCGACGCTGTCGGCCCAGAACATCGGGCCGCCGCGGTAGATCGGCCAGCCATAGCCGTAGAGCCAGACCACGTCGATGTCGGACGGGCGCGCGGCGATGCCCTCTTCGAGGATCTTCGCACCCTCGTTGATCATTGGATACATCATGCGCTCGAGGATCTCGTCGTCGCTGACGACGCGCTTCTTGCGGCCGAGACGGGCAAGCGTCTCGTCGATCAGCTTCTCGACCTCCGGATCGGGCAGCGCCGAGCGGCTGCCCGCTTCATACTTGTAGTAGCCCTTGCCGGTCTTCTGGCCGAAGCGGCCGGCTTCGCAGAGCGCGTCCGCGATCTCCGACTTGATGCCGCGATCTTTCCGCGAGCGCCAGCCGATGTCGAGGCCGGCGAGGTCGCTCATCGCGAACGGACCCATCGGCATGCCGAACTTCGTCACCACGGCATCGACCTGCTGCGGCAAGGCACCTTCGAACAGCAGCTTTTCCGACTGCTTGCCGCGCTGGGCGAGCATGCGGTTGCCGACGAAGCCGTCGCAGACGCCGACCACGGCCGGCACCTTCGCGATCTTGCGCGCGATCGAGACGGCCGTCACGAGCGCATCCGGCGCGGTCTTGTCGGCGCGTACGATCTCGCACAGCTTCATGACGTTGGCCGGCGAGAAGAAGTGCATGCCGAGCACGTCCTGCGGGCGCTTGGTGGACTTCGCGATCTCGTCGATGTTGAGATAGGAGGTGTTGGAGGCGAGCACGGCGCCCGGCTTGGCGTACTGGTCGAGCTTGCCGAACACTTCCTTCTTCACCGCCATGGTCTCGAACACGGCCTCGATGACGAGATCGGCATCGCCGACATTCTCGATGCCGACGACACCGTTGATCAGCGCCATGCGCTTGGCAGGCGCATCGGCCGGGATGCCGCCGCGCGCGGCGGTCGCTTCCCAGTTCTTCTGCATGATGCCCATACCGCGTTTGAGCTGCTCCTCGCCGGTCTCGATCAGCGTGACGGGAACGCCGGCATTGGCAAAGGACATCGCGATGCCGCCGCCCATGGTACCCGCGCCCAGGATGGCAACGCGATTCACCGGCCGCGACTTGGTGCCCTCAGGAACCCCCGCGATCTTGTTGGCCTCGCGCTCGGCGAAGAAGGCGTAGCGCTGCGCCTTGGACTGGTCGCCGGCGACGAGCTTGAGGAAACCCTCGCGCTCCTTCTTCAGGCCTTCGTCGAACGGCAGGTCGATCGCGTAGCCGACGGCGTCGGCGGCGGCGAACGGCGCTTCCAGGCCGCGCGACTTCTTGGTCATGGCGGCAACGGCGTTGGTGAAGATCGAGCGGTCGGCCTTGGCGGCGGCGATCTTGGAATCGTCGTCGCGCAGGCGGCGCAGCGGACGCTTCTCGGCGAGCAGCTTGCGCACGAAGGCCTCGCCGCCGGAGGCCGGGCCTTCGACGATTTCCTCGATCAGGCCGGCCTTCAGCGCCTCGGCGGCGCCGATGGGATCTCCGCCGACGATCATCTTGACCGCGAGCTCCGGGCCGACCGCGCGCGGCAGGCGCTGGGTGCCGCCGGCGCCCGGCAGCAGGCCGAGCTTCACCTCGGGCAGGCCGAGCTTGGCTTCCTTCACGGCGACGCGGAAATGACAGGCCAGCGCGACCTCGAGGCCACCGCCGAGCGCGGTGCCGTGGATCGCGGCGACGACCGGCTTCGGCGAGTTCTCGATTTCGGACAATACGTCGTTGAGCCCCGGCGGCTTCGGCGGCTTGCCGAATTCGGTGATGTCGGCGCCCGCGATGAAGGTGCGCCCGGCGCAGGTCAGCACGATGCCCTTGATGGCGGGATCGGCGACCGCAGCCTTGATGCACTCCAGAATGCCGCCCCGGACTGCGGCACTCAGCGCATTGACCGGAGGACTGTTGACCGTGACGATACCGACTTCGTCATGACGCTCAAGCTTGACCACTTCGCTCACGGTGTCCCTCCTTGGTGGGGCTATATGCTTTTGTCGATTTCGCGGTGCGGAATTTAATTCCGCATCTTGACGGCAGGGTTATTTTGAAGCACGGACGTTGTCAACGACTCCGCGCAAGAAGCAGATCAGGGATGAAGCGTACAGGAAAGAAGACTGCGACCGATCGGAATTTCGTCGTCGCGCTTTCCCGCGGACTGGACGTATTGCGCGCATTCCAACCCAATGACGGCCTTCTCGGCAATCAAGAGATCGCGGCGCGGACAAATCTGCCCAAGCCGACCGTGTCGCGGCTGACCTATACGCTGACCAAGCTCGGCTATTTGACGCCGGTTCCCCGTTTCGAGAAGTACCAGCTCACGCCGGCCGCCATGTCGCTCGGCTACGCCGCGCTCGCCAATCTCGGTGTTCGGCATTTGTCCGAGCCGTTTCGCGAGGACGTGATGCGCGCGACCGGCGGCGCGGTCGCCGTCGGCGGCCGCGATCGTCACAGCATGATCTATTTCGGGCAGAGCCGCGGCACCGAGACGGTCGGCGTTCAACTTGACGTCGGCTCCCGCGTGCCGATTGCAACCAGCGCGATGGGGCGCGCCTATTTCTGGGCGCTCGATTCCGACGATCGCGCCGAGCTCTCGCGTCTGCTGCGCGAGCATTACGGCAGCCGCTGGCCCAAGATGCGCGATGGACTGGAACGCTCCGGCGAGACCGTGGCGAAATACGGCTTCGCGATCTCCGTCGGCGACTGGCACGACGACATCGGCGCCGCAGGCGTCGCGCTCAAGCTCAACGACGGAACCGGGCCCTACGCGTTCAATTGCGGTGCGCCCGCATTCCGTTTCACGGAAGAGCGTTTGATCAACGACATTGGACCGCGTCTGCTCACGATGGTAAGGAACATCGAAGCGGCACTCGGGGGTCTGATGCCGCAATCCAAAAAAGAAATCAGCAAAAAGCTGAAATCAGGAGGAAGAGTTGCACGTGTGGCCGAGGGGATCAGATAGCCTTTGTCATCACCGGGAGCGGTTCGCATCGCCCCTTTGCCCACTCAATCGCGTGGGCGAGACGAGATGACGCAGGCACAGCTCGCGCGGGGGACATCGCCCCTGCTCGCCGTTCGCGACGTCAGCGTCGTGTTCGGCGGCATCATTGCGCTCAACGGCGTGTCCTTCGACATGCACAAGGGCCAGATCCTCGGATTGATCGGCCCGAACGGCGCCGGCAAGACCACGCTATTCAACTGCCTCTCGCGGCTGTACCAGCCGTCGTCCGGCGACATCCTGATGGAAGGCACGAGCATCCTGTCGCGTCCGCCGCACCGGATCGCCGAGATCGGCATCGGCCGCACCTTCCAGAATGTGGCGTTGTTTCCGAATCTGTCGGTGATGGACAACGTCCGCGTCGGCGCACATTCGAAGACCTCCAGCGACATCATCAGCGACTCCCTGAAGCTTGCCTGGGTCCGGCGCAGCGAGACCACCGTCAACAAGAAGGTGCACGAGATCCTCGCCTATCTCGACCTCGAGGACGTCGCCCACACCATCGTCTCCGGCCTGCCCTTCGGCACGCAGAAGCGCGTCGAGTTGGCGCGCGCGCTCGCGGCCGATCCGAAGATCCTGCTGCTCGACGAGCCGGCCGGCGGCCTCAACCACGAGGAAGTCCACGTGCTCGGCGATCTCATCCGCCGCATCCGCGATGAGCGCCACATGACCGTGCTCCTGGTCGAGCACCACATGGGTCTCGTGATGTCGATCGCCGACCACGTCGTCGCGCTGAATTTCGGCAAGAAGCTCGCGGAAGGCACGCCCGCCCAGGTGCAGGCGGACCCGGACGTCATCAAGGCCTATCTCGGGAGCAAGGACCAATGACGACGCTGCTCAACGTCAAGGACCTGCGCGCCTATTACGGCCAGGTCCAGGCGCTCCACGGCCTGTCCTTCTCGCTCAATGAGGGCTCGCTCGTGACGCTGCTCGGCGCCAACGGCGCCGGCAAGACCACCACGCTGCGCGCGATCTGCAACATGGTGCGCTCCACCGGTGCGATCGAGTTCGACGGCAAACCGCTGAACAACCGCTCGACCGAGAACATCGTGCGGTTCGGCATCGCCCATGTGCCGCAGGGCCGCGGCACCTTCACCACCATGACGGTGGAGGAGAATCTCCAGTTGGGGGCCATCACCCGCAAGGACAGCGCCGGCATCATCTCCGACATCGAGCGCATGTACGCGCATTTCCCGGTCCTGAAGCAGCGGCACACCCAGCAGGCCGGCACGCTGTCCGGCGGCGAGCAGCAGATGCTCGCGGTCGCCCGCGCGCTGATGCTGCGGCCGCGGCTGATGCTGCTCGACGAGCCGTCCTTCGGCCTCGCGCCGCTGGTGGTGCGCGACCTGTTCGGTATCCTCGGCAAGATCAACCGCGAGGACAAGGTGTCGATCCTGGTGGTCGAGCAGAACGCGCAGCTCGCGCTCGAGCTCGCCGACCAGGCCTACGTGATCGAGACCGGCCGCATCGTGATGTCCGGCAAGGCCAAGGACATCGCGAACA
This sequence comes from Bradyrhizobium sp. 1(2017), assembly GCF_011602485.2. Taxonomy (NCBI): domain Bacteria; kingdom Pseudomonadati; phylum Pseudomonadota; class Alphaproteobacteria; order Hyphomicrobiales; family Nitrobacteraceae; genus Bradyrhizobium; species Bradyrhizobium sp. 1(2017). The sequence goes on from NZ_CP050022.2 coordinate 7,202,822, forward strand.
ACGAAGAAATCCGCAAATCCTATCTGGGTTACTGAGGGAGCCGGGACAATGGAGCTGTTCACCAACCAGGTCCTGGCCGGCATCGCCACGGGCGCGATCTATGCCTGCATGGCGCTCGCCGTGGTCATGATCTACCAGGCCATCGACCATCTCAACTTCGCGCAGGGCGAGATGGCGATGTTCTCGACCTTCATCTCCTGGCAGCTGATGCAGTGGGGCGTGTCCTACTGGGCCGCCTTCCTGATCACGCTGGCATTCTCCTTCGTCGCCGGCATCGCGATCGAGCGCATCCTGTTCAAGCCGCTCGCCAAGGCGCCGGTGCTGACCAACGTCGCCGGCTTCATCGCGCTGTTCGCGATCATCAACTCGTCGGCCGGCCTGATCTGGGACTTCACCATCAAGCAGTACCCGACCCCGTTCGGCTCCTCGCCCTTCCTGGGCAGCCAGCTGATCTCGACGCACCAGGCCGGCATGATCGGCGTTACCGTGCTGCTGCTGCTCGGCCTGTACTTCTTCTTTCAGTACACCCGCATCGGTCTTGCGATGCGCGCCGCCGCGTCGGTGCCTGAATCGGCCCGCCTCGTCGGCATCAACACGAGCTGGATGATCGCGCTCGGCTGGGGCATGGCGACCGCGATCGGCTCGATCGCCGGCATGCTGATCGCGCCGGTCGTGTTCCTCGAGCCCAACATGATGGGCGGCGTCCTGATCTACGGCTTCGCCGCCGCGGTGCTCGGCGGACTGTCGAGCCCGTTCGGCGCCGTCGTCGGCGGCTTCCTGGTCGGCATCTTCGAGAACCTTGCCGGCACCTACATTCCCGGCGTCGGCAACGAGCTGAAACTCCCGATCGCGCTCGCGCTGATCATCTCCGTCCTGGTCGTCAAACCCGCCGGCCTGTTCGGCCGGCAAATCGTCAAGCGAGTTTGATCATGAGCGCAGCAGAAGAAGTCGTTGGCGAAGGCCACGAGGCGGTCGAGGCGGTTCCGAAGCGGGCCATGACGCTGGGCACAGGCACCTCGCTGGTGGTGCTGGTGGCGCTGTTGATCGTGCCGGTGTTCGTCAAGAATTTCGTCATCTTCCAGATGACGATGCTCCTGATCTACGGGCTCGCCGTGCTGGCGCTGAACATCCTGACCGGCGGCTCCGGCCAGTTCTCGCTCGGCCAGAGCGCGTTCTACGCGGTCGGCGCCTATGTGTCCGCGGTGCTGATGGAGCATGCCAACGTCAACTACGCGCTGACCATTCCGATTTCCGCTGCGGTCTGCTTCGGATTCGGCTACCTGTTCGGCAAGCCGGCGCTGCGGCTGTCGGGCGTCTATCTCGCGCTCGCGACCTTCGCGCTCGCCACCGCGATGCCTCAGCTGTTGAAGCTGAATTTCCTCGAGCACTGGACCGGCGGCGTGCAGGGTCTCGTCGTCACCAAGCCCGATGCGCCGTTCGGCCTGCCGATGTCGCAGGACATGTGGCTGTACTACTTCACCCTCGCCGTGACGCTCGCGATCTACATCTTCTCGGTGAACCTGCTGCGCTCCCGCTCGGGCCGCGCCTTCATGGCGATCCGCGACAACGAGATCGCGGCCTCATCGATGGGCGTCAACGTCGCGCTGTACAAGACGCTGGCCTTCGGGGTGTCCGCCGGCATCACCGGCGTTGCCGGCTCGCTCGGCGCCATCGCCGTGCAATTCGTCGCGCCGGACAGCTACACCATCACGCTGGCGATCTCGCTGTTCCTCGGCATGGTCGTCGGCGGCGTCGGCTGGTTGCCCGGCTCGTTCGTCGGCGCGGCCTTCATCATCTTCGTGCCGAACATGGCGGAGAGCATCTCAAAAGGCCTCTCCGGCGCGGTGTTCGGCGTACTGTTGTTCCTCGTCATTTACCTGGTGCCGCACGGCTCGAGGCAGATCGCGATCCTGGGCCAGCAACTCGCCGGCAAGCTCAGAAAGAACTGAAGACTCTCATCAAGGCGTTCATTGAAGAAGGAGACCGAATTGCGTTTTGGAAGAACACTGCGAGCCGCCGCGCTGGTTACGGCAACGGCGGCCATTGCCCTCACCTCCGGCGCTGCACTCGCCCAAAAGAAATACGACACCGGCGCGTCCGATACCGAGATCAAGATCGGCAACATCATGCCGTACAGCGGTCCGGCGTCGGCCTATGGCGTCATCGGCAAGACCGAAGAAGCCTATTTCCGGATGATCAACGACAAGGGCGGCATCAACGGCCGCAAGATCAACTTCGTCAGCTATGACGACGGCTATTCGCCGCCGAAGGCCGTCGAGCAGGTCCGCAAGCTGGTCGAAAGCGACGAGGTGCTGGTGGTGTTCAACCCGCTCGGCACGCCCTCGAACACGGCGATCCAGAAGTACCTCAACGCCAAGAAGATCCCGCAGCTCTTCGTCGCCACCGGCGCCACCAAGTGGAACGACCCGAAGAACTTCCCCTGGACCATCGGCTGGCAGCCCTCCTACCAGAGCGAAGCGCAGATCTACGCGAAATGGCTGATGAAGGAGAAGCCGGACGCCAAGGTCGCGATCCTCTACCAGAACGACGATTTCGGCAAAGACTACCTCAAGGGCACCAAGGACGGCCTCGGCGCCAAGGCCTCGTCCATGATCATCATGGAGGAGAGCTACGAGGTGTCCGAGCCGTCGATCGACGGCCACATCGTCAAGATCAAGGCCGCCAATCCCGACGTGCTGCTGATCTACACCACGCCGAAGTTCGCCGCCCAGACCATCAAGAAGACCGCCGAGCTCAGCTGGAAGCCGCTGCAGATCCTCACCAACGTGTCGATCTCGGTCGGCAGCGTGATGAAGCCCGCCGGCTTCGAGAACGCGCAGGGCGTGCTGTCGGCAGCCTATGCCAAGGATTCGACGGATCCGCAGTGGGCCAACGACCCCGGCATGAAGAAGTGGAACGAGTTCGTCGACAAGTACATGCCTGGCGCCGACAAGTCGGACACCAGCATGGTCTACGGGTATGGCGCCGCCTCGACGCTCGCCAAGGTGCTGGAGATGTGCGGTGACGATCTCACCCGCGCCAACATCATGAAGCAGGCGGCGGCGTTGAAGGATTTTGCTCCGGACACGCTGCTGCCCGGCGTCAAGATCAACACCAGCGCCACCGACTTCGCCCCGATTGCGCAGCTCCAGATGATGCGCTTCAAGGGCGAGAAGTGGGAACTGTTCGGCGAGATCATCAGCGGCGACGTCGCCTCCGAGTGACACGCTGACGCTATAATTGAAGTCGAAAAGCCCCCGCGGGCGACCGCGGGGGCTTTTTGTTGACGGAAGGCGTCAATCTTGTTCAATGCGGCGCCGATCCATCTCGGGGTAGGAGAACAATGGCTGCCGTTCGTCTTCAGGTTGCGACCATTCTGGCCGCATTCGCGTTGTGCACCGCAATGAGCAGCGGAGCGCTGGCGCAAAAGAAATACGACATCGGCGCCTCCGACACCGAGATCAAGCTCGGCAACATCATGCCCTATAGCGGCCCCGCCTCCGCCTATGCCGTGATCGGCAAGACCGAAGAGGCTTATTTCAACATGATCAACGCCGAGGGCGGCATCAACGGCCGCAAGATCAAGTTCATCTCCTATGACGACGCCTATTCGCCGCCGAAGACGGTGGAGCAGGCGCGCAAGCTGGTCGAGGGTGACGGCGTGCTGCTGATCTTCGGCTCGCTCGGCACGTCCACCAACAGTGCCATCCGCAAATACATGAACGACAAGAAGGTGCCGCAATTGTTCGTGGCGAGCGGCGCCTCGAAGTGGAACGACCCCAAGCAATATCCCTGGACCATGGGCTGGCAGCCGAGCTACGTCAGCGAGGCACGCATCTACGCCAAGTACATCATGAAGGAGAAGCCGGACGGAAAGATCGCCGTGCTCTACCAGAACGACGATTTCGGCAAGGACTATCTGAAGGGGCTGAAGGAGGGCCTCGGACCCAAGACCTCGATGATCGTGCGGGAAGAAGCCTACGACACCTCCGAGCCGGCGATCGACGAGCGCGTCGTGAAGCTGAAGTCCACGGGCGCCGATATCTTCATCAGCATCACCAGTCCGAAATTCGCGGCGCAGGGGATCAAGAAGGCGGCGGAGATCAACTGGCATCCGATGCAGATCATCTCCAACGTCTCGGCCTCGGTCGGCGGCGTGCTGGAGCCGGCAGGCCTGGAGATCTCGCAAGGCATCCTGTCGGCGAGCTACGCCAAGGACGGGTCCGATCCGCAGTGGAACGCCGACGACGGCATGAAGAAGTTCTACAATTTCCTCGCGCAGTACGAGCCCAAGGCCAACAAGCTCGATGCCGGCGTGGTGTTCGGCTATGCCGCGGCGCAGACCATGGTGAAGGTGCTGCAGATGTGCGGTGACGATCTCACCCGCGAAAACGTCATGAAGCAGGCCGCAAGCCTGAAGGATTTCGAGCCCGACACGCTGCTGCCCGGCATCAAGATCAACACCGCACCGGACAATTTCGCTCCGATCGAACAGCTGCAGATGATGCGCTTCAAGGGCAGGAAGTGGGAGCTGTTCGGCGACATCATCTCGAGCCAGCTCGGCCATTGAAGCCGCGCAGGCGCGCAATTCAAAATAGCTTGTATTCCACGCGACAACTTGTGCGTCGCTGAGCGGCGACGCGCCTCATCTCGCGCGCCGGAATATTCCGCATCCTCTCGAAAAAAGAGCGCCTTGCTGCGGCCGCGCCGGCGCGGCGTTCTCCTTGCTGGCCGCCCGAGAAGGGTATTCAATGTGTGCCGAAGCGACGCGAAAAGATCGCTTCCAATCAAGAACACGACACATTCAACCGACCTAGGGAGATCAAGATGCCTGCAATGCATGTGCGATTGGGGGCCTTCTCGGCTGCCCTCGTACTGGCTGCCACCCTGTCCACGACGGCGTTCGCGCAGAAGAAATACGACACCGGCGCGACCGACACCGAGATCAAGATCGGCAACATCATGCCCTACAGCGGACCGGCTTCCGCCTACGGCGTGATCGGCAAGACCGAGGAGGCCTATTTCCGCAAGATCAACGCGGAAGGCGGTATCAACGGCCGCAAGATCAACTTCGTTTCCTATGACGACGCCTATTCGCCGCCGAAGACCGTGGAGCAGGCGCGCAAGCTGGTCGAGAGCGACGAGGTGCTGCTGATCTTCAATTCGCTCGGCACGCCGCCGAACTCGGCGATTCAGAAATACATGAACCAGAAGAAGGTGCCGCAGCTGTTCGTCGCCACCGGCGCCACCAAATGGAACGATCCGCAAGCCTTCCCGTGGACGATGGGCTGGCAGCCGAACTACCAGAGCGAGACCGTCATCTACGCCAAGTACATCCTGAAGAACAAGCCCGACGCCAAGATCGCGGTGCTCTATCAGAACGACGATTACGGCAAGGACTATCTGAAGGGCTTCAAGGACGGGCTCGGCGCCAAGGCGGCCTCGATGATCGTCATCGAGGACAGCTACGAGGTCTCCGAGCCGACCATCGATTCGCACATCGTGAGGCTGAAGGCCTCCGGCGCCGACGTCTTCATGAACATCACCACGCCGAAATTCGCGGCGCAGGCGATCAAGAAGAACGCCGAGCTCGGCTGGAAGCCGCTGCATTTCCTCAACAACGTCTCGGGCTCGATCGGCGCCGTGATCAAGCCGGCCGGCTTCGAGAACGCGCAGGACATCGTCTCCTCGCAATATTTCAAGGACCCGACCGACGCCCAATGGAAGTCCGACGCGGCGATGATCGTTTGGAACGAATTCCTGGATAAGTATTATCCGGAAGCGAACCGCGCCGACGCCTCGGTGATGTACGCCTACATCGTGAGCCAAGGTCTCGTTCAGGTGCTGAAGGCCTGCGGCGACAATCTGACCCGCGAGAACGTCATGAAGCAGGCCGCCAGCATCAAGGATTACGAGCCGGCCGGCCTGCTGCCCGGCATCAAGGTCAACACCTCGGGCAGCGACTTCGCCCCGCTCTCGCAGCTGCAATTGATCCGTTTCAAGGGCGAGCATTGGGAGCGATTTGGCGACATTTTGAGCGGCGACGTCGGCGGCTGACATTAACCAGTCGCCGAAGATACGGCTCAAATCGACTAAAGGCGCAGCCCCTGCGGCGTTGCCGCAGGGGCTTTTCCTTGAAGCTTTCGGGCAAATCGTATTGAATTGCGACCGCGTCACCAAAAACAATCAAGCCAAGAAAAGGAACGCGCACACATCAAGAAAAATAGGGAGATTTGGAATGCCCGCTGTCACCGGCAAGCTTGCGGCCGCATCACTTGCGCTCGCGCTTTTTGCGGCCACGACGTCGACCGCATCGGCCCAGAAGAAATACGATACCGGCGCGACCGACACCGAGATCAAGATCGGCAACATCATGCCCTACAGCGGACCGGCCTCCGCCTACGGCATCATCGGACGGACCGAGGCCGCCTATTTCAAGAAGGTCAACGAAGAGGGCGGCATCAACGGCCGCAAGATCAATTTCGTCTCCTACGACGACGCCTATTCGCCGCCCAAGACGGTGGAGCAGGCGCGCAAGCTGGTCGAGAGCGACGAGGTGCTGCTCGTCTTCAACTCGCTCGGCACCCCGCCGAACTCGGCGATCCAGAAATACATGAACTCCAAGAAGGTGCCGCAGCTGTTCGTCGCGACCGGCGCCACCAAGTGGAACGATCCGCAAGCTTTTCCCTGGACGATGGGCTGGCAGCCCAACTACCAGAGCGAGACGCAGATCTACGCGAAATACATCATGAAGACCATGCCGAACGCCAAGATCGGCGTGCTCTACCAGAACGACGATTACGGCAAGGACTACCTGAAGGGCCTGAAGGACGGCCTCGGCGCCAAGGCCGCAAGCATGATCGTGCTGGAGGAAAGCTACGAGACCTCGGAGCCGACCATCGACAATCACATCGTCAAGCTGAAGGCGACCGGCGCCGACGTCTTCGTCAACATCACCACGCCGAAATTCGCGGCGCAGGCGATCAAGAAGATCTCCGAGATCGGCTGGAAGCCGACCCACTTCCTCAACAACGTCTCGGCCTCGGTCGGCAGCGTGATCAAGCCCGCCGGGTTCGAGAATTCGCAGGACATCATCTCTGCCGCCTATCTGAAGGACGTGTCCGATCCGCAGTGGAAGGACGACGCCGGCATGAAAGCCTTCCTGGAGTTCATGACGAAGTACTTCCCCGAAGGCGACAAGCTCGACGGCGGCACCATCGTCGGCTACGGCGTGGCACAGACGCTGGTCGAAGTGCTGAAGAAGTGCGGCGACAATCTCACGCGCGAGAACGTCATGAAGCAGGCGGCAAGCCTGAAGGACTTCCGCACCGAGGTGCTGTTGCCCGGCATCAAGATCAACACTGGCGCGAACGACTTCGCACCGATCAGCTCGCTGCAGCTCATGAAGTTCAAGGGCGACAAGTGGGATCTGTTCGGTGACGTGATCAGCGCCGACGCCGGCGGCTAGCCTACAGCTGGATCCGCGTGCTCCAAAGGGCCCTCCGCGAGTTTATCGCGGAGGGCTTTTTGCCGCGCGCCGATCGTGATCACGCGATTGCACAATCGAATGACGGCAAAGCCTGCTTACGCTTTCGCGCCTGATGCGGTAGGCATGTGACTGGCGGCGCCTGCCGCCGACGTGTTCCCGTCTGCCAAGTTCTTCAGTGTCAAGTTCTTCAGTGTATCAAGGCCCCCTCGTCATGACCGATCGCCGTCCCTTGCTCCGCGCGCTCTACGACGCCGCCGTTGCCGCTGCCCATCCCAACGTCGTGCTGGCGCCGCATCTGCGCCCCGCGCCCAAGGGCCGCGTGATCTGCCTCGCCGCCGGCAAGGGCGCGGGCGCGATGGCCGCGGCTGCGGAGCGGCACTATCTCGACGCCCTGGGACTCGCGCCGGAGCGCCTCGTCGGCATCGCCACCACGCGCCACGGCTACGGCGTGCCGACGCGCCGCATCCGCGTGGTCGAGGCCGGCCATCCCGTTCCTGATGAGGCTGGCCTCAAGGGCGCGGCCGACACGCTCGCGCTCGCGGGCGAGGCCGGCCCGGACGATCTGCTGCTGGTGCTGCTCACCGGCGGCGGCTCGGCGAACTGGATCGCGCCGGTGGAGGGCGTCAGCTTCGCGCAGAAGCAGGCCGTCAACAAGGCGCTGCTCCGCTCGGGCGCGCCGATCGGCGAGATGAACGTCGTGCGCAAGCATCTCTCGCGGATCAAGGGCGGCCGGCTGGCACGGGCCGGCAGGAACGCCGCCGAGATCGTGACGCTGGCGATCTCCGACGTGCCCCACGACGATCCGTCCGCGATCGCCTCCGGCCCCACCGTGCCCGATCCGACCACGCTGGCCGATGCGCGCGCGATCGTCGCGAAATACAAGCTCGCCATCGACGATGCCGCGCGTAGCGCGCTCGACGATCCCGCCAATGAAAGCTGCAAGCCTGGCGATGCGGCGTTTGCGCGCGCGCATTTCGAGCTGATCGCGCGGCCCAAGCAATCGCTCGACGCAGCAGTGAAGCTCGCGCACGAGTCCGGTTACGAGACCATCAATCTCGGCGCCGATCTCGAAGGCGAGGCGCGCGAGGTCGCCGCCGATCATGTCAGGCTCGCGCTTCAGGCCCGCGCGCAAGGCAAGCGCGTCGCGATCCTCTCCGGCGGCGAGCTCACGGTCACCGTGCGCGGCAATGGACGCGGCGGACCGAACCAGGAATACGCGCTGGCACTCGCCAGCCTCCTGAAGAACACCGTCGGCATCTCGGCACTGGCCGGCGATACCGACGGCGCCGATGGCGGCGCCGGCCATCCCACCGACCCCGCCGGCGCGCTGATCGATGCCGTGACTTTCGCGAAGATGAAGGCACAGGGGCTCGAGCCGCAGGCCTATCTCGACAACAACGACGCGACCACGTTCTTCGAGGCCACGGGGGATCTGCTTCAGCCCGGCCCGACGCTGACCAACGTGAATGATGTCAGAGTGATTTTGGTGGATTGAGGTCACGCTGACCCTCCCCCTCCAGGGGAGGGCAACAGTCAAAACTCGTTTGCGATCTTCGCGAGCATCGTGATCAAGGCTTCGCGGTTGCTCTGCCCGAGCAGGTCGTTCAGCCGCGCCTCGTGCTTGGTGGCAACGAGCTTCTTGGCGCGGGCCAGCACCGCCTTGCCCTTGTCGGTGAGCACCAGGATATGCGAGCGGCGGTCGTTGGTGGAGCGGATCCGCGCGCATAGGTCGCGGCTCTCGAGATTGTCGAGCATCGCCACGAAGTTCGGCCTGAGGATGCCGAGCGTCGAGGCGATCTCGGTCTGGTTACGGCCCGGATTCTTCTCAACCAGCAGCAGCACGGAGAATTGCGCCGGCGTGAGCTGGAGCGAAACCATGCAGCGCAGGAAGTTCTCGAACACCTTGAGCTGCGCCCGCTTCAGGACATAGCCGAGCTGTTCGGAGAGCTCGCCGAGCTGGAGCGCCTCCGCAGAACCCTGACCTTGCGGTTCGGCCGCGTCCTTGCGACCCTTGACCGGGTCGGCCGGCTTGTCGGAGGACTTTTCAGCGGTCTTGGAAACGGTCATCGCCTCGTGCTCGTAATCCCGCTAAATTCAGGACGGGTCGTTCCCCACCCTTGATGTTATATTTGATAATTGTTATGGACCATATCAAATATCGTCAGCGTTTTTCAATGGCTGTGAACGGACCGTCCACCGCAATCGGGGGGACCGGCCCGGATTAGGGGGAGCGTCCGGTCTTGAATACCACCATCATGCTGTTCCTGCTGCAGGACGGCATCACCAATGGCGCGATCTATGCGCTGCTCGGCCTTGCGCTGGTGCTGGTGTTCGCCGTCACTCGCGTGATCCTCATTCCCCAAGGCGAATTCGTCACCTATGGCGCACTGACCTACGCCTCGCTGGCGGCGGGCCAGATGCCGGGCACGGCAAAGCTCGCACTTGCGCTCGGCATCGGCGCCTTCGCCTTCGACCTGTTCGTCGCGCGCAAGGCCCTGCACGGACGCCTGATCCTGCGCAGCGTGATCGCCAACGTCGTGCTGCCGGCCATCGTGCTGGCGCTGACCCTGTACTTCGCCGCCCAGAAGCCGCCGGTCGCCATCTGCATCGCGCTGCCGCTGGTGATCGTGGCGATGATCGGCCTGTACCTCTACCGCATCGCGTTCCAGCCGCTGGCGCACACCTCCGTGCTGGTGCTGCTGATCGCATCGGTGGGCGTCCACCTCGCGCTGCAGGGGCTCGGCCTCTTGTTCTTCGGGGCCGAAGGCCAGCGCGGGCCTGCCGTGCTGTCCGGCGCCTTCACCGCCGGTGCGCTGCGCTTCACGGGCCAGAGCATCACGGTCTACGCGATCACCATCGCCTTCATCGTCGGGCTCTGGCTGTTCTTCGGCCTGACGCTTTACGGCAAGGCCTTGCGCGCGACCGCGGTGAACCGGCTGGGGGCGCGGCTTGCCGGCATCCGCACCACGCTGTCGGGACAGATCGCCTTCCTGCTCGCGTCCGTCATCGGCGCGCTGTCGGGCATCCTGATCGTGCCGATCACGACGCTGTATTACGACTCCGGCTTCCTGATCGGTCTGAAGGGCTTCGTCGCCGCCATCATCGGCGGCCTCGTCAGCTATCCCCTCACGGCCGTCGCGGCGCTGGTGGTCGGCACCGTCGAGGCGTTCTCGTCCTTCTACGCATCCAATTACAAGGAGGTCATCGTCTTCATGCTGCTGATTCCCGTGCTGCTGCTGCGCTCGCTCGCCGCGCCCGCGGTCGAGGAAGAGAAGGACTGAGGCCAAGATGCAGAGCCGGCTTCCCATCATCGTCTTTGCGCTTGTCATGGCGGCGATCCCGTTCATCCCGGGCATGCCACCGTTCTGGATCGTGCTGCTCGACAACATTGGCCTTGCCGCCCTGGTCGCGATGGGGCTCGTGCTGCTGACCGGCGTCGGCGGCCTGACCTCCTTCGGACAAGCCGCCTTCGTCGGCTTCGGCGCCTACACCACCGCGGTGCTGTCGACGGCCTACGGCGTGTCGCCCTGGCTGACCCTGCCGCTCTCGCTCCTGGTCAGCGGCGTGTTCGCAGTGCTGCTCGGCCTGATCACCGTGCGCCTGTCCGGCCACTACCTGCCGCTCGGCACGATCGCCTGGGGGTTAGGGCTGTTCTATCTGTTCAGCAAGCTGGAATTCCTAGGCAGAAACGACGGCATCTCGGCGATCCCGCCGCTGTCGATCGGCACGTTCAAGATGCTCTCGCCCGGCTCGATCTATTACGCGATCTGGGCTGCCGTCATCCTCTCGGCCCTGCTGACGATGAACCTGCTGGATTCCCGCACCGGCCGCGCCATCCGCGCGCTCAGGCGCGGCCATGTCGCGGCGGAAGCCTTCGGCGTGCACACGCCACGCGCCAAGCTCCTGGTGTTCATCCACGCCGCCGTGCTCGCCGGCCTCTCCGGCTGGCTCTACGCGCATCTTCAGCGCGCGGTGAACCCGACACCGTTCGGCGCGCATATGGGCATCGAATACCTCTTCATCGCCGTGGTCGGCGGCGCCGGCTATGTCTGGGGCGGCGTGCTGGGTGCTGCCATCGTCGTGATCCTGAAGGAGGTGCTGCAAAGCTATCTGCCGCTGCTCCTGCCCGGCTCCGGCCAGGTCGAGACCATCGTGTTCGGTATCATGCTGGTGGCGCTGCTGCAGCTCGCTCCGGGCGGGCTCTGGCCCTGGCTGATGTCATTCCTGCCCGAGCGGACCAGCGGCAAGAAGCCCGACACCTCGCTGAAACTGGAGCATCGCGCCCGCGCGGCCGGCGAATCCAACACCCTGCTCCAGGTCGACAAGGCGCGGAAGCAGTTCGGCGGCGTGGTCGCGGTCAACAACGTCTCCTTCGACGTCCACGCCCGCGAGATCGTCGCGCTGATCGGACCGAACGGCGCCGGCAAGAGCACGACATTCAACCTGATCACCGGCGTGCTGTCGGCGACCTCGGGCTCGATCTCGGTGCTCGGCAGGAAGGTCGACAAGGCGCCCCCGCAGGAGATCGTCAAGCTCGGCATCAGCAGGACCTTCCAGCACGTCAAGCTGGTGCCTGACATGACCGTGCTGGAGAACGTCGCGATCGGCGCCCATCTGCGCGGTCATGCCGGCCCCGTCTCCTCGATGCTGCGGCTCGACCGGGCCGACGAGGCCAAGCTGCTCGCGGAAGCCGCCCGCCAGATCGAGCGCGTCGGCCTCACCGAGCAGATGCACCAGCTCGCTGGCAGCCTTTCGCTCGGCCAGCAGCGCATCGTCGAGATTGCCCGCGCGCTGTGCGTCGATCCGATGCTGTTGCTGCTCGACGAGCCGGCCGCGGGGCTGCGCCACATGGAGAAGCAGCGCCTTGCGACGCTGCTCCGCGAGCTGCGCGACGGCGGCATGAGCGTGCTGCTGGTCGAGCACGACATGGGCTTCGTCATGAACCTCGCCGACCGCATCGTGGTGCTCGATTTCGGCACCAAGATCGCGGAGGGCACGCCCGCCACGATCAAGACCAATCCCGAAGTAATCAAGGCCTATCTCGGAGTGGCGGCATGAGCGCGCTGTTGTCCGTCACCGATGCGCATGTCGCCTATGGCAAGGTCGAAGCCGTGCGTTCGGTCTCGCTCGAGGTCGGGGCCAACCAGATCGTGACCATCGTCGGCGCCAACGGCGCCGGCAAGACCACGCTGCTTTCGGCCATCATGGGCGTCCTACCGTTGAAGGGCCGCGTCGCGTTCGCCGGCCAGGATCTCGCCCCCCTCGACATCGAGGACCGGGTCGCGATGGGGCTCGGCCTCGTTCCCGAGCACCGCGAATTGTTCGTGACCATGAATGTCGAGGACAATCTCGAGCTCGGCGCCTTCCGCATCGAGCGAAGCAAGGCGAAGGCCTCAATGGAGCGCGTCTACACGCTGTTTCCGCGGCTGAAGGAGCGGCGCAAGCAGCTCGCCGGCACGCTCTCCGGCGGCGAGCAGCAGATGCTGGCGATGGGCCGCGCCCTGATGGGCGAGCCGAAGCTCCTGATGCTGGACGAGCCGAGCCTCGGCCTCGCGCCGATCATCGTCGCCGACATCTTCCGCATCGTCACCGAGCTGCGCGCCAGCGGCGTCTCCGTGCTGCTGGTCGAACAGAACGCCCAGGCCGCGCTGAAGATCGCGGACCAGGCCTATGTGATGGAGCTCGGCGAATTCGTGCTCAGCGGCAAGGCAGCCGACGTCGCCGCGAACGAACGCGTCGCGGCAAGCTATCTCGGCTTCCAGCATGAAGGCGCGAGCGCGCTTTAACAACAAAGCCGAAGAACGGGCGACTCCTCAATAGCCGTAATAGGGGTCGCAACCACCGCCGTAGCCGTACCCGTAACCGCCGTAATAACCGCCGCCAGAGTAGGGGGAGTAGCCGTAATAGGACGACCCATAATAGGCGCTGCTAGCGATCGCTCCGCCGACCAGAGCCCCTGCGGCCAGGCCGTAATAGGGACGATAGCCATAGCCGCGACCATAGCCGAAGCCGCGGTAGTAACCGCCTCTGTAGCCGATGCCCCGGTAGGCGTAGCCCCCGCGCCAGCCGCCTCCCCAACCGCCCCGATAGCCCCAGCCGCCGCCCCGATACACTCCCCAGCGAACCTGGACCGTCTCGGGCGAAGCCGCATCTTTCATCGCCGCCAGATTGACCGGCAGCAAGGGCGCAGCCTGTGCCGCAACTCCGCCGATGCTGATCGCGGCAGCCACCGCGATTGCCGTCAATACCGCTCGGTGAATGCTCATGGTTCTTGCTCCTCCCTGAACCTGTCGTGAGCGGTCAACCAACTCACAACGAGGCGACCATTACTTGATCCAGATCAAGAGCGACGTACCGCGTAGTCAGGCCCCCTGAGGCAGTGGAGCCAAAACGTTGCTAAGCGACTTGCCCCTTCAGCGCCGCCACCTCCGCCTCCAGCTCCGCGATCCTCGCATCCCTCGCCGCCAGCGCGGCCGCCACGTCCGGCGCATCGAACTTCTGCGGGATGTGCTGCGGACAGTTGGTGTCCCAGGTCGTAATCGTGAACAGGATCACCTGCTCGGGCCGGGCGCGATAGCCCTTCGGCATCAGCGACGTCGTCAGCGCCTCGTCGTCCTCGACGATTCGCGCCTCGCCCCAGATCTTCACCCGGCGGCGATGAGCGTAGTCCATCACGAAGATATAGGCCTTGGGATTCTCCGAGAGGTTGCCCTGGGTGATGAACTGCTGGTTGCCGGCATAGTCGGCGAAGGCGAGCGTCTGCTTGTCCAGCACCTTGAGAAACCCCTTCGGGCCGCCGCGGTGCTGGATATAGGGCTGGCCATCCGCCGAAGCGGTGGCGAAATAGAAGCTATTGGCGTCAGCCAGGAAGGCCGCAAGGTTCTCGTCGACCTCGGTGCGCCAGCCGCGCTGCTCGCTACGCGCATAGGCCTCGCGCGAGCCCTTGCGGGCCTGAATCGCCTTCACCGCCGGCGAGAAGGCGACATCGCTGGCATAGGTATCGGTTGCTGTCGTCATCGGAACGTCTCCTGAAATTCCGGCGCATTCCTGCGTCTTTCACTGTTCAAGGTGGGCCTGCCGGACGCTAAAACAATCTGGCCACTTGACACTTCATCGTTGCAATATATGCAATAATGGGCATGGACCGGCTCGAAGCCATGCACGTCTTCGTCACCGTCGCCGATCTGCGCGGCTTTGCGCCGGCGGCGCGCAAGCTGCGCCTGTCGCCCTCGGCGGTGACGCGCCTGATTGCGGCGCTTGAGGAGCATCTCGGCGCGCGGCTGTTACAGCGGACCACGCGGCAGGTGACGCTGACCGATGTCGGCACGCGCTATCTGGAGCGCGCGCGGCGGATCCTCGCCGATGTCGAGGAAGCCGACGGCTCGGCGCGGCAGGAGCGCAACCGGCCGAGCGGACGCCTCGTGGTGTCGGCGCCGATCGGCTTCGGCCGGCTGCATGTCGGGCAGGTCATGACCGCCTATCTCAAGCGCTATCCCGAGGTCGCCTGCGAATTGCGGTTGTCGGATCATCTGGTGAACCTCGTCGAGGACGCCGTCGATGCCGCGGTGCGGATCGGCCACCTCGCCGATTCCTCGCTGGTCGCGCGCCAGGTCGGCGAGATGCGGCGGATCGTGGTGGCCGCGCCCGGCTACCTCAAGCGTCACGGCGAGCCCGGGACGCCGGAGGCCCTCACCGCGCATCAGGCCATCCAGTTCGGTCCCTGGTCCGCATGGCGCTTCCTCCGCGACGGCCGCGATATCGAGGTGCCGCTGTCCCCTCGTTTCATCAGCAACAGCGCCGACGCGGCGCTGCAATATGCCGAAGCCGGCGGCGGCGTGACGCGCGTGCTGGCCTATCAGGCCGCCGAGGGCCTGAAGCGCGGACGGCTCAAGATCGTGCTCGCGGCCTATGAACAGCCGGCGCTGCCGATCCATATCGTCTACCCGACCTCGCGCCTGCTCTCGGCCAAGGTGCGCGCGTTCGTCGATCTCGTGGTGGAGACGGCGGAATGGAGGTTTGGGTGAGGTCTCGTGCCCCGGACGCATCGCAGCGCACAGTGATGCGATGCAGAGCCGGGGCCCAGAAGGCGGCACGGTATCTTGTCGAGACATGGGTCCCGGCTCTGCGGAGCGGCGCTTCGCGCCGCACCGCGTCCGGGACACGGAGAGAGCAGTGGCCTACCCCTTCTTCGGCACCACCCTGAACGTCCCACTCGCGCGCGCGATCACGATGCCGTCGGCCTTGATCAGACACTGCGCGAAGCAGATCGTCTTGCCGGTCTTGATCACGTCGCTCTCGATCGAACACCACTGGCCGGTCTCGGCGGAGCCGACGAAATCGACCGAGAGCGAGACCGTCACGAACGAGGTGGTCCAGTTCGTGGCCAGCGCGCAGCTGTAGCCCATAGCATTGTCGGCGAGCGCCGTGATGAGCCCGCCATGGATCAGGCCGCGGCCGTTGGTGTGCGGCCTTGCCAGCCGCAGGCCGATGATCACGGCCTTGTCGGTCGTCTTGGCGTAAAGCGGCTCCCAGGGTTCGGTAAGAGGGCTCTTGCGGAACAGCGGTTCGAAGCCGTCGGGGATCTCGGTGGAGGTCATGGGTGTCTCGCGCGTCGCCGGTGAGTTGCCGGCATTGAACGCGATGTGGATGACGGTTTCACCGCCTACAAAGTTTTAAACGGGATTTGCGCGGGCGTTTGAAACATCCTCCGCCGTCATTGCGAGATGCCGTAGGGTGGGCAAAGGCGCGAAGCGCCGTGCCCACCATCCCGCCGTAGCCGCGAAAGTGGTGGGCACGCTGCGCTTTGCCCACCCTACGGCACCGTCCTAAAACGGCAGTCCCACGTAATTCTCCGACAGCGACGTCATCGCGGCTTGCGACTGCGTGACGTAATCGAGCTCGGCGAGCTGGATACGCGCACCGATGGTGCCGGTGTCGGGGAATTTATGCAGCATCGAGGTCATCCACCAGGAGAAGCGCACGGCCTTCCAGACCCGTGCCAGCGCCTTGGCGGAATAGGCGTCGATGCCGGCGCTGGATTTTTCGTCGTAGAACTCGCGCAGGGCGCTCGACAAATAATGCGCGTCGGAAGCGGCGAGATTCAGTCCCTTGGCGCCGGTCGGCGGCACGATATGGGCGGCATCGCCGCACAGGAACATGCGGCCGAAGCGCATCGGCTCGGCGACGAAGCTGCGCAAGGGCGCGATGCTCTTCTCGATCGACGGGCCGGTGACCAGGCTATCGGCCGCCTCCTGGTCGAGCCGGAGCTTCAATTCGTCCCAGAAGCGATCGTCCGGCCATTGGTCGACATGGTCGTCGAGCGAACATTGGACATAGTAGCGGCTGCGCCTGGTCGAGCGCATGGTGCAGAGCGCAAAGCCGCGGGCGTGGTTGGAATAGATCAATTCGTGGCTGACCGGCGGCGTATCGGAGAGGATGCCGAGCCAGCCGAACGGATAGATCCGCTCGAACTCCTCGATCGCCGTGGCAGGCACGCTCGCCCGGCTGACGCCGTGAAAACCGTCGCAGCCGGCGATGAAATCGCAATCGATCGTGTGGGTGACGCCGTCCTTGACATAAGTTACGCGCGGGTGACCGCCGTCGAAATCATGCGGCTGCACGTCCCTGGCCTCGTAGACCGAGACGAGGCCGGCGGCCTTGCGCGCGTTCATCAGGTCGAGCGTGACCTCGGTCTGACCGTAGATCGTGACCGTCTTGCCGGTCGCGCCCTTCATGTCGATGCGGTGACGGCGGCCGGAGAAGGCAAGCTCGATGCCCTCATGCACCAGGCCCTCGGCATGGGCCCGCGCGCCGGCGCCGATCCGGTCGAGCAGCGCGACGGTTCCCTCCTCCAGCAGGCCGGCGCGGATGCGGCCGAGCACATAGTCCGGGCTCTGCCGCTCCAGAATGACATTGTCGATGCCGTAGGCGTGCAGCAGTTGCCCAAGCAACAATCCAGCCGGCCCGGCGCCGATGATTGCGACTTTTGTCCGCAATACTTGCTCCTCCCGATCCTGTAGGTTTTGGTCGCGGCCTGCTTGTGGCACAGGCCCGCAGGCGATAATTATATCATATAACGTTTGGGCAAAAGGGGAGCGGTCGTCGCCCGGGCAGCGACAAATCCATGCAACATCGCTGACGTAAACGGCGCGACAAGGCGTGCGTCAATTCCGGCTTGAACGCGCCGGCCAATTAGATAACATGTTAATTAAAGAGACCGGGCCATCGAAGCCCGCGATCGACAACAGGGAGAGACGCGTGATGAGGAAAGCCTGTCTGGCATTGCTGCTGGCCGCAAGCGTGAGCCCAGCGCTCGCGCAGGACAAGACCTTCGATTTGAAGATCTCGCACTGGGTGCCGGCCTCGCATCCGCTGCAAAAATCGCTGGAGGACTGGGCGGCCGCAGTGGAGAAGGATTCCGGCGGCACCATCAAGGGCAAGGTGTTTCCGGCCCAGCAGCTCGGCAAGGCCTTCGACCATTACGACATGGCCCGCGACGGCATCGCCGACGTCACCTACGTCAATCCCGGCTACCAGCCCGGCCGCTTCCCGATCATCGGCGCCGGCGAGTTGCCGTTCCTGATCTCCGACGCCAAGGGCGGCTCGATGGGGCTGGATGCCTGGTATCGCAAATATGCCGAGAAGGAGATGAAGGACGTCAAATACTGCCTCGCCTTCGTCCACTCGCCCTCCTCCTTCCATTCCAAGACCAAGAAGATCGTGGTGCCCGAGGACGTGAAGGGCCTGAAGATCCGTCCCGCCCACGCCACCATGGCCAACTTCGTCACCTCGCTCGGCGGCACCAACGTGCAGTCCTCCGCGCCGGAAGTGCGCGACATCATCGAGCGCGGCGTCGCCGACGGCGTCACCTTCCCCTGGGGCTCCCTGGTGCTGTTCGGCATCGACAAGGTGACCAAATACGACATGGAGGCGCCGCTCTACACCACGACCTTCGTGTTCGTGATCAACAAGGACAAGTACAACGCGATGTCCGACAAGCAGAAGGCCGCGATCGACAAGAACTGCACGGTCGAGATGGCGGGCGCGGTCGGCGAGCACTGGGGCAAGTTCGAGGATGCCGGCATCGCCAAGGTGAAGGCGGAATCCAGCCACGAGGTCTACAAGCTGACGCCCGAGCAGACCGCCGCCTGGAAGAAGGCCGCCGAGCCGCTGGTCAAGACCTGGAGCGACGGCGCCAAGAAGGCCGGCGCCGATCCGGACGCCGCGCTCGCGGATCTCAAGGCCTCGCTGAAGAAGTACAACGCGCTGGCGGAGTGACGCGGCGGGTTCCTCTTCCCCTCGCCCCGTTCTCACGGGGTGAGGGGCTGCCTCCGCGCAAAAAGTGAGAGATGGACTCGCGCAGAGTCCTCCTCACCCGCCGCGCCTTGCGCGTCGGCCTCTGCCCGCACGCGGGGAGAGGCGAAGAGCCGCCGCTGGAATCGAGATCAAGCAATGACAGCACACGACGGGACACCTCCCACAAAGCGCTCCTGGATGGATCGCGTGATCGATTCGATCGAATGGATCGCGGCCGGCTTCGTCGGCATCGTCGCGCTCGACATCTTCCTGTCGGTGCTGCTTCGCAACACGCTGAACTATTCGATCCCCGACAGTTTCGACATCGGCCGCATGCTGCTCGGCATCCTGATCTTCTGGGGCATCGCGGCGACGTCCTATCGCGGCACCCACATCACGGTCGATCTGGTCTGGGGCAATGTCGGGCCGCGCCACCAGCGCTGGATCGACGTGTTCGCAACCCTGGTGCTGCTGTTCGTCGTCACCGTGCAGACCTGGACGCTGTTCGACAAGGTGCGCGGCACCTACAACGACAACGTCCAGACCTTCGACCTGCACATGCCGACCTGGCCGTTCTTCGCGGTCGCCTGGATCGGCGACGTCTGCGCCGTGCTGCTGATCGCGATCCGCACCTACCGGCTGATCTTCCATCCCGAAGAGATGCATGACCCCAAGCTGAAGGCGACGGAGTAATCATGAGCACCGATGCCGTCGCCGTAATCGGCTTCGTTTCCCTCTTCGTCCTGATGCTGCTGCGCGTGCCCGTCGGCATGGCGATGGGCCTCGTCGGCGTGTCCGGCTTCGCTTATCTCGTCAACGGGAACGCGGCGCTGAAGCTGGTCGGCCAGACCTCGATGCGCACGGTCACCGACTACACGTTCGGCGTCATCCCGATGTTCCTGCTGATGGGATCGTTCGTCAGCAATTCCGGCATGAGCCGCGAGCTGTTCCGCGCCGCCAACGGCTTCGTCGGCCATCTGCGCGGCGGACTCGGCATCGCGACCGTCGGCGCCTGCGGCGGCTTCGCCGCGATCTGCGGCTCCTCGGTCGCGACCGCCGCGACCTTCTCCGCGGTCGCCTATCCCGAGATGCGGCGCTTCGGCTACCCGCAGTCCTTTGCCACCGGCGTGATCGCGGCCGGCGGCACGCTGGGAGCGATGCTGCCGCCCTCCACCGTGCTCGCGGTGTACGGCATCATCACCGAGCAGGACATCGGCAAGCTGTTCATTGCCGGCATCATCCCGGGCCTGCTCGCGATGACCATGTACATGATCACGATCTTCCTGATCGGTTATTTCCGCCCCGACTTCCTGCCCAAGGGCAAGGTGACACCGTGGCGCGAGCGCTTTGCCGGGTTGAAGGAGATCTGGGCACCGGTACTGCTGTTCGTCTTCGTCATCGGCGGCCTCTACGGCCTGCCCTTCCTGCCGCGCTTCACCCCGACGGAAGCCGGGGGCGTCGGCGCCGCCGGCGCCTTCATCATCGGCGTGCTGACGGGCCGCCTCGACCGCGAGAAGGTGCTGGCCTCTTTGCTGCAGGCGACGCGCACCGCGGCAGCGGTGTTCACCGTGCTGATCGGCGCGCTCATCTTCGGCTATTTCCTCACGGTGACGCAGACGCCGCAGAAGGTCACGGAATTCCTCACCGGGCTCGGCCTCGGCCCCTACGGCGTACTGGCGCTGATCATGGTGATGTATCTCGTGCTCGGCTGCCTGATGGACGCCATGGCGATGATCATCCTCACCGTGCCGATCATCTTCCCCGTGATCATGCATCTCGGCTTCGACCCGATCTGGTTCGGCATCATCATCGTGATGACCGTCGAGCTCGGCCTGATCCATCCGCCGGTCGGCATGAACGTCTTCGTCATCAAGAGCGTGGTGAAGGACGTCTCCTTCTCCACCATCTTCAAGGGCGTGATCCCGTTCGTCGCGACAGACCTGGTACGGCTGGTGATCCTGATCGCGTTTCCGTTGCTGGCAACCTGGCTGCCGACCCGGATGATGGCGCATTGAGAGGCGAAGCGATGACCACGCCGATACTCGCGACGAAATACGTCTTCACCATCACCGCCCGTATCGGCGACGTCGTGACCGCCGGCGAGACCGGGATCGGCGTCCGCCGCATCATTCCGATCGTCGGCGGCGAGGTGACGGGCGCGATCACCGGCAAGGTGCTGCCGTTCGGCGCCGATTTCCAGACCATCCGCCCCAACGAGCTGATCGATCTGGAGGCAAAATACGCCTTCGAGACCGACGACGGCGCGATCGTCTATGTCGAGAACAAGGGCATGCGCTTCGGCCCGGTCGAGCTGCTGCAAAAGCTCAAGCGCGGTGAGCCGGTCGACCCGAAGCTGATCTACTTCCGCACCGTGCCGCGGTTCGAGACCGGGCACGAAAACTATCGCTGGCTGATGGAGCACATTTTTGTGGCCTCGGCCGCGCGCCACGCGGACCGCGTAGTGATCGACGTACATCAAGTGGTGTGAGGAATCGTCTTTGACCCGGGGCGGACCGGGTTCAGAATGTGACCCGTGCAGAGTTGTGCAGACCACGGGAGTCCCACCATGTCTCTTATGGCTTCCAGCGAACCAGGCCCCCAACACACTTTCGATTCCGCCGAAATGGGCGCCATCGCTCATCTTTACCGCGGCGAGGTCTATCGCTCGACGATCTGGCGAACGCGGCTCGACAACACGACCAATTGGGCGATCGTCACGATGGGCATCGCGCTGTCGACGACCTTTTCGAGCCCGGAGGCTTCGCCCCTGCCACTGGTCCTTGTCGGACTGCTCCTTGCCGTGTTCCTCGGCATGGAGGCGCGGCGTTATCGCTATTTCAATGTCTGGCGTGCCCGGGCTCGTTGGCTGGAGAGGAATTTCTATGCTCCAATCTTCACCGGTGAAATGCACGATGACAGCTGGAAGGATATTCTCGCGCGCGACTACACGGCGCCCCGCCATCACATTTCGTTTGTCCGCGCTGCGGGGCGACGGTTGCGTCGCAACTACGTTTGGATCCTCGCCATCCAGGCGATCGCCTATTACGGCAAGATTGCAATCCATCCGACGCCTGCGGCGACCTTGACGGAACTTATTGATCGCGCCGCGGTCGGACCGATTCCCGGCTGGGTCGTTCTGATGATGGGCTTTGCCTACAATTTCGGGTGGCTGGCGTTCGCGCTCGGCACGATGTGGCTCGACCAACACGAGCACGGGACCAAAGGCGACCAGGTGGCGATGGGCTGATGACACAGCCGTTACCCGTTCCTGGGGCGTAGCTGGCCCGCCGCCGGCGGACCGCTCCCCTTGTTGACTCCCGCAAAAATCGTTATACAACATAACTATTCTGACAAGGACGCAAATGACACAGGGAAACGCCGAGACCGCTGACGCGGGCGCAGCCGGGCTTTTGAGGATCGAGCGGGCAGACCGGGTTTTGACCGTGGGTCTGAACCGGCCGGCCAAGCGCAACGCGCTCAATGACGGCATCATCCTGGAAATCGGCGAGTGTTTTGCCTCCCTGCCCGACGACATCGGCGCGGTCGTCATCCATGGCATCGGCGACCATTTCTCCAGTGGTCTCGACCTCTCCGAATTGACCGAGCACGATGCGACCGGCGGCCTGCTCCATTCTCAGATGTGGCACCGGGTGTTCGACCGCATCCAGTACAGCCGCGTGCCTGTCATCGCCGCGCTCAGGGGCGCCGTGATCGGCGGCGGGCTGGAGCTTGCCTGCGCCGCACATATCCGCGTCGCCGAACCCTCGACCTATTTCGCGCTGCCGGAGGGGCAGCGCGGCATCTTCGTCGGCGGCGGCGGCTCGGTCAGGCTGCCGCGGCTGATCGGCGTCGCCAGGATGATGGACATGATGCTGACCGGCCGCGTCTACAGCGCGACCGAAGGCGCGTCCTACGGCTTCGCGCAATATGTGACGGAAGCCGGCAACGGCCTCGGCAAGGCGCTGGAGCTCGCCACCAAGGTCGCCGCCAACGCGCCGCTGACCAATTTCGCCGTGCTCCAGGCGCTGCCGATGATCGCGGAAGCCAACCCGCAAACGGGTCTCTTGATGGAATCGCTGATGGCGACGGTGGCGCAGAGCGACAAGGAGGCAAAACGCCGGATCCGCGAATTCCTCGAACACAAGACCGCAAAGGTGAAGCCGAAATCATGAGCGCGCAGCCGTCCTCTTCCAGCATGGAGCGCGGCGCGAGCACTTTCCCGCTGCGGCCCATCTCGTTCGGCGATCCCGTCGTCAGGATCGAGCGCCGCGACGACGGCACGATTTACCTGCGGCCAAACCAGCCGCTCGGCGACTATCCCGTCCGCATCACCGACCGCCTGCATCATTGGGCAAACACGACGCCCGATCGCGTCTTCATGGCCGAGCGCGAGGGCGGCCGCGGCTGGCGCAAGATCACTTATGCCGAGCTGCTCACCGCGAGCCGGCACATCGCATCCGGCCTGATCGCGCGCGGCCTGTCGGCGGAGCGCCCGGTCGTCATCCTCTCCGGCAATTCGATCGACCACGCCCTGCTCGCATTCGGCGCGTTCTATGCCGGCATCCCGTTCTGCCCGGTGTCGCCGGCCTATTCGCTGGTGTCGAAGGACTACGGCAAGCTGTCCTACCTGATGAAGCTGCTGACACCCGGCCTCGTCTTCGCCGAGGACGCTGGCAAGTTCGCCGATGCGCTCGCCGCCAACGTCTCGCTCGGCACCGAGATCGCCGCGTCCTATGGCCAGGTGCCGGGTCGCGATGTCACTCTGCTCGCCGATCTCATGGCGACGCCGATCCGCGGCGATCTCGACGCGGTGCACGGCAAGATCGGACCCGACACGATCGCGAAATTCCTGCTGACTTCGGGCTCGACCGGCAACCCCAAGGCCGTCATCAACACCCAGCGCATGATCTGCGCCAACCAGGTGATGTTGCGCGAAACCCTCGCTTTCCTCAAGGACGAGCCGCCTGTCATCATCGACTGGCTGCCGTGGAACCACACCTTTGGCGGCAACCACAATATCGGGCTGACGCTCTACAATGGCGGCTCGATGTATCTGGACGCCGGCAAGCCGATGCCCGGCGGCATCGAGGAGACCGTGCGCAATCTGCAGGAGATCTCGCCGACGGTCTATTTCAATGTACCTAAGGGCTATGAGTCGCTGCTGCCCTATCTGCGTGACGACCAGGGCCTGCGCGCCAAGTTCTTCGACCGGCTGCATGCGATGTTCTTCTCCGGCGCGGCACTGTCGCCGTTCGTGTGGGACAGCCTCGACGAGCTCGCGGTCAAGGAGAAGGGTTATCGCGTGCCGATGCTGACCGGTCTCGGCGCCACCGAAACCGCGCCGTTCTTCATGTCGGTCAATCCGCGCACCAGCCGCTCCGGCCATGTCGGCCTGCCGGTTTCGGGCAATGACGCGAAACTGGTGCCCAACAACGGCAAGTTGGAGGTGCGCGCCAGGGGCCCGAACGTGATGCCCGGCTATTGGCGCCAGCCCGACATCACCGCGAAATCCTTCGACGAGGAGGGTTTCTACAAGATGGGCGACGCGCTCAAGCCCGCCGACCCCGATGATCTCAACGCCGGCTTCGATTTCGACGGCCGGGTCAGCGAGGATTTCAAGCTCGCCAGCGGCACCTGGGTCAGCGTCGGTCCCTTGCGCGCGCGCTTCGTGGCGGCCTGCGCGCCGCTGGTGCGCGACGTCGTCATCGCCGGCATCAACCGCGACGCGATCTCCGCGATCGTGCTGCTCGATCTCGATGGCTGCCGGCTGGTCAACCCGACATTGCCGGCCGACGACCTCACCGTCACCGCCCGCGACCGGCTGGTGCGCGAGGCGTTCCAGGAACGGCTGACGGGCTTCCTCAGCCACGCCACCGGCTCCTCGACGCGGGTCACGCGCGCGGTCCTGCTGGATACGCCGCTCTCGATCGACAAGGGCGAAGTCACCGACAAGGGCTCGATCAACCAGCGCGCGGTGCTCGAAAATCGCACTTCGCTGATCGAGGAGCTCTACGCTGCCAATCCATCCGACCATGTGATATCGGTCGGCTAAGAAATCATCGCCAAAGGAGAACGCCATGTTGTTGAAGGATCAGGCAGCCATCGTCACCGGCGGTGCATCGGGGCTCGGCGCGGCCACTGCGCGAAAGCTGGCGGCGCAAGGCGCCAAGGTCGCGGTGTGCGATCTCAATGCCAAGCTTGCGGAGACCGTTGCGGCCGAGATCAAGGGCGTGGCCGTGACCTGCGACGTGTCCGATGCGGCTTCCGCGGAAGCTGCGATCGCGCAGGCGACCAAGGCCCACGGTCCGGCGCGCGTGCTGGTCAATTGCGCCGGCATCGGCGTTGCAAAGCGCGTCGTCGGTCGTGACGGCCCGATGGCGCTTGCGGATTTCGACAAGGTGATCAAGGTCAATCTGATCGGCACCTTCAACATGCTGCGGCTCGCCGCCACCGAGATGTCCAAGCTCGAGCCGCAGGCGACCGGCGAGCGCGGCGTCATCATCAACACCGCCTCCGTCGCCGCCTATGACGGCCAGATCGGGCAGTCGGCCTATTCGGCCTCGAAGGGCGGCATCGTCGGCATGACCTTGCCGATCGCACGCGAGCTCGCGCAGTTCGGAGTCCGTGTGCTGACGATCGCGCCCGGCCTGTTCCTGACCCCGCTGCTCGCCAACCTGCCACAGGAGGCCCAGGATTCGCTCGCCGCCGCGATCCCCTTCCCGCGCCGGCTCGGGCAAGCCGATGAGTTCGCCGCGCTTGCGCTGCACATGGTCGAGAACGCCTATCTGAACGGCGAAGTGGTGCGCCTCGACGGCTCGCTGCGCATGGCGCCGAAGTAAGCTCGGCAGAACAAGGCGCGACGCATGTTCGTGAACCGGCGCGACGTACAGATCCAGTGGGGCGATTGCGACCCCGCCAACATCGTCTACTACCCGCGCTATTTCGCGATGTTCGACGATTCGACCTCGACCCTGTTCGAGGTCGCGGGGTTCTCGAAGCAGGATCTGGTCCGCAAATACGGCCTGGTCGGCATTCCCATGGTCGACACGCGGGCCAAGTTCTACATTCCCTCGACCTATGGCGACTGGATCACCATCGAGACGAAGATCGAGAGCATCAAGCGCTCGAGCTTCGAGGTGAAGCACAGCGTCTACAAGGGCGAGGCGCTGGCTCTCGAGGGTTTTGAGACCCGCGTGCTGGTCGGCCGCGACCCTGGCAACCCCGACAAGCTGAAATCGGCACCGTTCCCGGCGGAAATGGTCGCCAAATTCACGGGGAGCTAGGGCTGGAGCTAAATCGCCGCATCACCAAAAGAGGGGGCTGAATTGCCCCCCGATTTCTGCTTTCAAAGCAACACGTCAAGGGAGGAATAGATGAAACGCTTTTATTTGACCGCTGCCATCACCGCGGCCGCGCTGGCGCTGCCGGCATTGCCTGCGCTGGCCCAGACCAGCGAAGTTACCATCGGCATCACCACCACCACGACCGGCCCGGGCGCAGCGCTCGGCATCCCCGAACGCAATGCGCTGGAGTTCGTGCCGAAGGAGATCGGCGGTGTGCCGCTGAAGGTGATCGTGCTCGACGACGGCGGCGATCCCACCACCGCCACCACCAACGCCCGCCGCTTCGTGACAGAATCCAAGGCGGACATCATCATGGGCTCGGCGCTGACGCCGCCGACGATCGCGGTCTCCAACGTCGCCAACGAGGCCGGCATCCCGCATTTCGGCCTCGCGCCCTTCCCGATCACGCCGGAACGCATGAAGTGGTCGGTGGCGATGCCGCAGCCGATCCCGATCGTGGGCAAGGTGCTCTACGACCACATGAAGTCCAAGGGCGTGAAGACGCTCGGCTATATCGGCTATTCCGACTCCTATGGCGACCTCTGGTTCAACGACCTGAAGGCCCAGGCCGTGCCGATGGGCATGACCATCGTCGACGAGGAGCGCTTCGCCCGCCCCGACACCTCGGTGACCGGACAGGTGCTCAAGCTCGTCGCCGCCAATCCGGACGCCATCCTGGTCGGCGCCTCCGGCACCGCGGCCGCGCTGCCGCAGACCGAGCTGCGCGAGCGCGGCTATCAGGGCCTGATCTACCAGACCCATGGCGCGGCCAGCATGGACTTCATCCGCATCGCCGGCAAAGCGGCTGAAGGCGTGCTGATGGCCTCGGGCCCCGTGATGGACCCCGAGGACCAGCCGGACACCGCGCTCACCAAGAAGCCGGGTCTCGCCCTCAACTCGGCCTATGAAGCCAAGTACGGCCCGAACAGCCGCAGCCAGTTCGCCGGCCACTCCTACGATGCGTTCGAGATCCTCAAGCGCATCATCCCGGCGGCATTGAAGACGGCCAAGCCCGGTACGCCGGAATTCCGTGAAGCGATCCGCCAGGCGCTGCTGACGGAGAAGGAATTGGCCGCGAGCCAGGGCGTCTACAACTTCACCGAAAAGGATCGCTACGGCCTCGACGACCGCTCCCGCATCCTGCTCACAGTGAAGAACGGAAAGTACACGCTGGTGAAGTAGCCGCAGCGAACCACTCGAGACGACGAGAGCCGGCCCGATGGGCCGGCTCTTTTGTTTTGACTGTGAGATCGAGCTGCGGCCACCCGGCGCTTTGCGCCGACCTCTCCCGCAAGCGGGAGAGGTTGCAGCCAGTGCGCGGACCCGCTGGTGGCCTCAAGCCGCCTGCCGCAGCGGGATCCAGGCGAACTCCGGATAATAAGCGTCCATCATGCGGTCGACATACGCGGTGAGGTTCGGAAATGCCTCGGCGCGCTGGCGCAAGGCCGATTCGAAAAACGGCGTCAGGATGCCGGCGAGCGCGCCAAAGGCGGTGGCATCGACGCCGCAGGGCTTGTTGCCCATCAGATAGGACTTGTCGCCGAGCTGCACCGAGAGCGCGAACAGGGAGCGCACCGCGAGATCGACGTCGTCATCGGGGGCGTGGCGACCGAGTCCCGAGAGCAGATAATTCTCGGCGACGCGGAATTGCGCATCCTCGCGCAGCTTCTCGCGGTTGTGCTCCGGCGCGCCATCGAAGAAATGCGCCGGGCCCTTGGCGAAATTGACAGGGTCGACCCAGCGCGCGCCGACCAGCGCCCAATAGACGTGATGCTCGATCATGCGCTCGAACGCCCAGGCCTGCGCCCGCTCGGCCAGCGACAGGCCGGCGTCGAAGTCGAAGCCGTAGCGCCGCTCGATATGGGCACGGATGAAGGTGGAATCGGCCACCGCCTCGCCGCCGTCGTCGATGAAGGGCAGCTGTCCCTTGGGCGAAGCAGGCGGCATCGCCCGCTCCTTCCGGTAGGGCAGCCCCGCCATCTTGAGCTGCACCTCGGTCTTGGTGACGAAGGGGCTGATTTCCGGCAGGCCAAAGCCGGTGCCAAAGCCGTAAAGCGTGATCATGCGCGTTCTCCTGGTCTACCGAAAATCTGACGGAACCTAGTGGCGGGCTGCTGCCACCATGGTGGCAGCAGCCGTGATATCTTCTGCGAAGCGGGCCCCCCGCCAGGCGCGGGCCATCACGTGGTGGACAAGCGCGTCCGCAGCCTGGGTCAGCGAGCGTGCCACCACGCTTGCGAGGGCAAACCGGAGGTCGACGGCCATGAGATCGAGCGAAACGAGGCGGCCGAGTGCCTGGACGGACCACGCCTGTGCCCGCAACATCGGAATAGCCGGGCCGAAATGGGTTGGAATGATCATGGACAAATCCTCTTCAGTCGATGTGTTGTCCCGGTATAGAACTCCCCTGCTGCCAACATCCTGTCAGCAGCCGCGCGCCGCCTTTTGAAAAGACCACTGACAAGAGACCCGTCATGAGACGCGCCGACCGGCTGTTTCAGATCATCCAGGTGCTGAGGCGCACGCGTAAGCCACTGACGGCGGACGCGATTGCGGCCGAGCTCGAGACCTCGAAGCGCACCATCTATCGCGACATCGCAACGCTGATCGGCCAGCGCGTGCCGATCCGCGGCGAAGCGGGCATGGGCTACATCCTGGAAAAGGGCTTTGACCTGCCACCGCTGATGCTGACGCCTGACGAGATCGAGGCGGCGGTGCTCGGCGCGCAATGGGTTGCGGGCCACGCCGACTCCACGCTGGCGCGTGCGGCCGAAGATCTGATGGCCAAGATCGCCGACACCGTCCCCGAGCGCCTGCGTCCGTTCGTGCTGGAGCCGGCGAGCCGGGCGCGGCCGAGCTGGAACAGGGAGCCGGACCGGCTGGACATGGCGCGCACGCGCACCCAGATCCACGAAGGCAGGAAGATCATGCTGCGCTATCGCGACGAGCAGGGACGGGCCAGCGAGCGCATGATCTGGCCGATCTCGGTCGGCTATCTCGAAGCCGTACGCCTGCTCGCCGCCTGGTGCGAGCTACGCAGCGATTTCCGCAGCTTCCGCACCGATCGCGTGGTCGAGGCGAGCTATCTCGACGAAAAATATCCGGAACGGCGCGACGTGCTGCGCGCAAGGTGGCGGCAGAGCCTGGTCTGGGGCCCGCCCAAGGACACGTGACGCGGATGGAACAGACCTCGCCCCTCGACCTGTCGCGATGCTGTCAGAGTTGCGGCGCCTGCTGCGGCTATTCGCAGAACTGGCCGCGCTTCTCGATCGAGAGCGACGAAGAGCTTGCGGCGATCCCGGAGGCGCTCGTCAACGCGCGTCAATCCGGCATGCGCTGCGAGGGCGATCGCTGCTCGGCGTTGCAGGGAGAGATCGGGAAAGAGACCGCGTGCGGCATCTACGCCGTGCGGCCGGAGGTGTGCCGCACCTGCATGCCCGGCGACGCCGAATGCGCGATGGCGCGGCGCAAGTTCGGGCTGCCGGTGATAGAGCCCGTCTAAAGCGCGATGCGACTAGGCCGGAACGGCTTCGCTGATCTCGTCGTCGAGCTCGTCCTCCAGCGGTGCCAGCACCGAGAGCGGCTTGGTCGACAGCGTGATCGGCTTGCGCCCGCCCGTCAGCGCCGGCGAGGATTTCGCCGCCCGTTCGCGCGACAACGCGTAGAGCGTCGAGCCGACGCGGCCGCCGTTCTCGATCAGATCGCGCTCGCTGCAGCTCGCGGCCACCGCGACCGCCAGCGAATGCAGATGGCTGCGGCGATAGCAAAACAACGCGAGCCTGGCGCGGGCGTCAGGGGAAACACTCTCAACCAGCCTCGGCAGGCCACTCTCGCTGGCGCGATACATCTCGCCAAGGAGCTCGTCGCGGACCGGGCAAAAATCGCTTTCAAAGGAATCGCGGCTTGAAAACATTGCAGTTCTCCCTCGTGTGCGGAAGATGCAGCGCAATTCTCTAATGAAAGGTTAACCACGCTGCCCGGTAGTCACCCGGGGTCCTTGCGCCCTGGCCGCGAATCGGAGGCGCCTTGATGGGGTTTTCAAGGGCATCCACGGCGTCATGGCCGGGCTGGTCCCGGCCATCAACGTGGATGCCTGGGACAAGCCCGGGCATGACGATCTCGTGCCGATGGCGATTACCTCTACCCGGAGGCCCACAGGCGACCCTCAGTTCGCCGCCATGAAGATGGAGAGGCCGAAGCCGGTGAGGTGATGCAGCGCCTGGTCAACGCCGATCAAGGTCCAGAACCAGGGATGCGCCAGGTCGACGCCAAAATTGGCCGAGACGAGGCCCTTGGCGCGGTCGATCGTGATGTGGATCAAGAAGTCGATGAACGCGACGAACCAGAACCTCGGCGCCACGATCAGGATCAGCAGCAGCGCAACCGCAAGGTGAATGAGGCAATGTACCAGAAGCGGCAGCGCCCAGCCGCGCTTCTGGTCCTTGCCGTGCGCCATCCAGGCGGTCTGCAGGACGAAATCGGCGATGATGTGCTTGAAGGTGAGCAGCAGCATCCAGCCAATGAGCGCTTCAACCGGAACCGCCGATGACATGGGTGGAAACGACAAGCTGACGCCCTCAATGACGTGGACAAGAAAAAATTGGAGCGTTCAGCGCAACTTCTTCTTGGACCGGTCAAATCGCCGGGACGTGCGATTTATGACATCTCCCGCGGCGGAATGCAGCCGGGGGAACCGGAAAATCGCCAAGTGTGGCTAACTGGTGATAGGATGACCAATCGCCGCGGTGGCGCGGGGTAAGGTTACCCCCGGCTCGAAATTTGCATTCCGCGGCCTTGGCGCTATCATTGACGGCAGAGAATTTCGTTCTTTTTTCAGACGTTTACGAATTACAGGGCGCCCGCTGCGCTTCCCATGCCGGCCGCCGCCACCAAAGAATAAGGCCGGAGTGCTGCCATGAGTGCTGAAGGCCCAACCGCGTCACTGGCCGAGCCACCGCCGCGACGCCCCAAGGTGATCAAGACCAATCAGCAGCAGGTCTTCCTCTACGTCGTGCTGACCCTGCTGCTGTCGCTTGCCACGGTCTGGGTCGGCCGCACGCTGGTGCACAATTCCGAAACGCTGACCTTTGCCGTCGGCGGGCCCAACAGCGACGAGGCGCTGTTGGCGGCCAAATTCGCAGCTCTCCTGAAGAACAACGCCTCGCGCTTCCGGATCAAGATCGTCAACCACGCGGACAACGCCAAGGCGGTCGCACAGTTCGACCGCAAGCAGGCCGACCTCGCGGTGCTGCGCACGGACGCCAAGGTGCCGCTGCGGGCGCGCGCCCTCGCGATCCTCGAGCACGATCTCGTGCTGCTGCTCGGTCCCGGCAACAAGAAGATCAAGTCGCTCGCCGAGCTGAAGAAGAAGAAAGTCGCGGTGATCGCCGAGAACGAAACCTCGCTCGCCTTCGTCCGCAGCATCCTCGACGTCGCCGACGGCCCCGATGCCGCGAAGATCCAGTTGGCGCCGCAGGGCGCAACGCTCGACAAGCTGTTTGCTCCGGCCAACGGCTTCAGCGCGGTGATCGCCATTGTCCATGCCTCCAAGGCGGTGCGAGACAAGTCCTATGAGCAAGTCGCCAAGCGCGGAGGCTTCACGCTGAACGCGATCGACGAGGCCAAGACGCTGGCACGCAAATTCCCTGGCATTTCCGACGAGACGCTGACAGCGGGCACGGTGTCGACATCCCCGCAGATTCCCGACGACGATCTCGACACGATCGGGCTCGAATGGCTGCTGGTCGCGCAATCCAGGATGTCCCCGAGCACGGCAGGCGAGCTCGCACGCATCGTCTACGAGAACAAATCCGCGCTCGGTCTCGACAACGGCTTCGCCACCAGGATCGAGCCGGCCTCGGTCGAGAAGGATGCCTTCGTAATCGCGCATCGGGGCGCGGCCGACTACATCAACGACGACACCAAGTCGTTCATCGATAAATACAGCGACTTGATGTATCTGGGCGTCGCCGCGCTCAGCATCATCGGCTCGATCTTCGCCGCCATCTACGCCAAGATCACGCGGATCGCGCCGGAGAAGGCCAGCGAGCTCTCCACCGCCATCCTCGACATCGGCGAGCGGATCGAGCACGCCCATTCGCTGGATCAGCTCGAATGCCTCCAGGACGAGCTGGAGGGCATTTTGCGCGGAGCCGTCATCGGCCTCAGAGACGGGACGATCAGCACCGACGGGCTCGACACCTTCAAGCTCGGCTACGAATTCGTGCGCGACGAGATCGGCATGCGCCGCGACTATCTGAAACGTCATGCCAGCGAGACCGATAAGGCCGCGCGCGATGCCGGCCCGCCCCAGCACGACGACAGCAACGTCGTCGTGGTCAAGACCGCGCAGAGCGCCTGATCCACCGGATCGGTGCCCTCAGGTCACGGATTGGCCGACATCCCCACGACAGGCTGAAGGCCGGAACCCAGGAACCGTCCCCATCCCACAACCGTTGCCTCCCGGATTGCAACCGGAGAACGCAGGATGCGTACACTCCTCATCATCTTCCTGCTGGGAATGCTGGCGGCTGTTGGCTATTTCGGCTATTCCGCCATGGCGGTCGAAGGCGAGCCGATCCCGACGGAAGGCTATTGGGCCCTCGCGCTGGGGGCGGGATTTTCCATCGTCGTCGGCATTGGCCTGATGGTGCTGCTGTTCTTCAGCAGCCGCCGGGGCTACGACGAGCCCCCGCATTTCAGGTAGGGCCCGAGCGGCGGGACCATCCGCCGGCCGCTGCAGACGCGCCGACCAGGCTGCCGGCGCCCGTCGTTGACGGCTTGGGCCCATGCAGGCACTTTGGCGCCGACGTCCCAGCCGGGACCGCAGGAGCCAGAACCGAGCCGCCCTCCCGCATGCCCACGCCGCTGATCTCTGCTCTGGCCCGGTTTGCGACTGCCACGGCCGGCCGCAACGAAGCAAAACGCCGCGCGCTCGAAAACAATGGAGACAAGAATGTCGGAGACGGCCGACGCAGCATCCAGCCCCGTGCTCGAAATCAATGGCGCGTGCGCCACCATCCGCCTCAACCGGCCAAAGCATCTCAACCGGCTCCAGGCGGAGGATCTCGGCGAGCTAGTCAAGCTGTTCGACCGGGTCGAGAGCGATCCGGCCATTCGCGTGCTGGTGCTGACCGGCACCGGGCGCGCCTTTTCCGCGGGCTATGATCTGAATTCGGTGGCAGAGCGCGCCGTCAGCGCCCATGAGCAGCAGAGCGCGGGCTCTGCGTTCGAGGTGGTCGTCAACCGGCTCGAGGATCTCGGCGTTCCCACGATCTGCCGGCTCAACGGCGGGGTCTATGGCGGCTCGACCGACCTGGCGCTGGCCTGCGATTTCCGCATCGGCGTCGACACCGCCGAGATGTTCATGCCGGCGGCGCGGCTCGGGCTGCATTATTACACGAGCGGCATCAAGCGCTACGTAACCCGGCTCGGTCTCGACAATGCGAAGAAGCTATTCCTGACCGCCTCGAGGATCAGCGCGCCGGAGATGCTGCGCATCGGCTACCTCACCGCGATGGTGCCGGAAGAGACTCTCGATGAAGAAGTTGGCAAGCTCGCCAATATTCTCGCCGGCAACGCCCCGCTGGCGATGCGCGGCATGAAGCGCGCGATCAACGAATTCGCCCGCGGCGAGCTCGACGCAGGAGCGGCCGACCAGCGCCACCGCGACAGCATGCGCGGCGACGAGATCAAGGAAGGCATCAAGGCGTTTTCGGAGAAACGCCCGCCGCGGTATTGAGGGCTACCCGCGCTTTGACCGCATCGCGCGCACCTGCGTGAGCTCTGGGTCGCGCGCCAGCGCCTGATAGCGCTTGCTGTCGACGGCGTAGATCGCGATGCGGCCTTCGCTGTTGGCATGCACACCCCAGCCGAAGCGTTTGCCGAGGCTTGAGGCACGCATGCAGGCCTGCCCACGCGAGAAGAACGCCGCGCGGGCGGCGCTCTTCTCCGCCTTAGTCGCCTTGACATCGAGTTGGCGCCCCGGTGCTGAGGTCGCGAAGATCACATCGTCGGATGTATATTCGTAAGGAGCCTTCACGATCATCGTATATTGCAAGCCGGCCACCGTCGGCTGTCCTGCACGCGGCGGCGGCTCCTCGCCGGAGCGCGCCGGACAATCTTCGGCAACCCGGATGAACATGTTGAAACAGTTGGTCGTATGGATCGGCTTGTTCATATGAGATCCGGCCTCTTCATATTCCCGCGACCACAGCATGCTGCGCGGCCATGTCGTCATCCGCCGCGTTGATGCGCTGGAACGCGGGCCGCGAGGTCATGCGCTCGGCATAGCGGACGAAGACGTCCTTTTTCAGAACGATTCCGAACATCATGGTCCAGCTGAACGCGACGCCCCACAGCACGTCTGCCGCGGTCATGCGCTCGCCGAGCAGATACGGCCCCTTCGACAGCTGCGCCTCGAGCGCGCCCAGCATGGTGTCGTAATCGGCATAGGGCGATTGCGTGATCGGCGCCGGCTCGCGCTGCATGAACTTGTCGATCAGGGCCGGCTCGAACGACGAGCCATAATAGGCGATCCAGCGCAGATAGGGTCCGCGCAGCGGATCGTTCAGCGCGGGCGTCAGCCCCGCCTGCGGGAAGAGATCGGCGAGATAGATGGTGATCGCGACCTGCTCGGTCACCAGCGCCCCGCCGTGGCGGACGGCCGGCACCTTGCCGAGCGGATTGATGGCGAGATAGGCGGGCTGGCGCTGCTCGCCGGCCTTCATGTTGAGGATATGGAGATCGTAAGGCGCGCCCAGTTCCTCAAGCAGCACCCGCGTGCCGGTGGCTCGGCTTTGCGGCGAATAATACAGCGTAAGGCGGTTCGGATCGGTCATGGCGGCGGCTCCCATCTGGCCCTTGGCGATGGCGCAGCTTGTAGCGGATCATACCTGACATCCTGTGTCAGGTATGATCTAAGGAATCATGCGCGCGAGCCGGATGCTGTCGATCCTCACCACCCTCCAGGCGCGGGGGCAGGTCACCGCGCCCGAGCTTGCAGAGGCCTGCGAGGTCTCGGTGCGCACGATCTATCGCGACATCGATGCGCTCGCGGCGTCGGGCGTGCCCGTCTATGCCGACCGCGGCGCGGAGGGCGGCTATCGCCTGCTCGATGGCTATCGCGTGCGGCTGAATGGGCTGTCGCAGAGCGAAGCGGGCGCACTGTTCCTGGCGGGATTGCCGGGCCCGGCCGCGGCGCTCGGGCTCGACGCCGCGATGATCGCCGCGCAGAACAAGCTGATGGCGGCGTTGCCTGCGAATCTGCGCGAGGACGCCGGACGGATGCAGGAACGCTTTCACCTGGACGCACCGGGCTGGTTCGGCGAGGCTGAAGACCCGAAGCATCTGCGCACCATCGCCGGCGCGGCGCTGCGCGGAACGCTGATCAGGATCCGCTACCAGA
Organism: Bradyrhizobium sp. 1(2017); assembly: GCF_011602485.2. Lineage (NCBI taxonomy): Bacteria > Pseudomonadati > Pseudomonadota > Alphaproteobacteria > Hyphomicrobiales > Nitrobacteraceae > Bradyrhizobium > Bradyrhizobium sp. 1(2017). The sequence continues at coordinate 7,238,355 of NZ_CP050022.2, forward strand.
GCTGGCGCGCGGAGAAGCAGCGCCGCGTCGCACCGCTCGGCCTCGTGCTGAAGGGCGGCAGCTGGTATCTCGCCGGGCAGGTCGACGGCAGCGTGCGCACCTATCGCGTCGCGCGCGTGCTCGACTGCACCGCGCTCGACGGTCGCTTCGACCGACCCGCCGATTTCGATCTCGCCGCCTATTGGCAGGCTGCGACGTTGCGCCTCGAGGCCGAGATGCATCCCAATGTCGCGGTCGTCCGTCTGTCGCCGTTCGGCGTCAAGCTGCTCGACGCGCTGAGTCAGCCTTACGTCAAGGCGCGCACGCAGCTTGAAGAGACCGCCGATGCCGATGGCTGGCGCATCGCCAGAGTGCCGGTCGGCAAGACCTCATGGCATGCGGCGTCCGAATTGTTGCGGCTCGGTCCCGAGGCCGAAGTGCTGGAGCCCACCGATCTCCGCGACAAGATGGCCGAGCTGGCGCAGGCCATGGCGGCGCGCTATCGCGCGTCGCGGAAAACCTGATCGCGGCGTACATCGCCGCAGCCGACGAAACATTTCTGAAACACGATTCTTGCCGCAGGCCGTGAACGCATTCGCGTTTCAGCCCGACCGAGGATGCAGGGACACAACAATGGCCCTGCGCCAAATGGAGAATGAAATGTTTCGTAAGCTTGCACTTGGTCTGATCGCCGCCGGTTCGCTCGGCGTTGCCGCCCTCGCGCCCACCGCGGCTTCGGCCGGCGGCTTCCATCACCACTACGGTCATAACCACTGGGGTCCCGGCTGGGGCTTTGGCGGCATCTACCTCAACACCGGCGTCAGCAACTGCTACCAGGAGCGCCTCGTCCGCACCCGACACGGCATGCGCGTCCGCGTCGTCAATGTCTGCGCCTACGGCATCTACTGATATCTCCCCTTCACGACAAAGCTCCGGTCGCATCGCGGCCGGAGTTTTGCGTTGGGCTAGCTTGCCTGCCGTTGCCGACGAAACCAGGCCCATGTCTCGCGCGTCGTTCTGAGGTAGCCGCGGCCGCGATGGACGATCTCGCCGTCAACGATCCCGTTCAGCTTCGGCAACGCATGGAAGGGGATCGAGGGATAGGCGTGGTGCTCGACATGGTAGGGCATGTTCCACGCAAACCATCTGACGATTGCGCCGGTATAGGTGGTGCGGGTGTTCTGGAAGGCGCTGCGGGTGCGGTCGCAGCCGGTATGCTCGGCGTAGAGATAGGGCCGCAGGAAGAGCTGCCCGATGACGAGCGGGACGACCCAGACCCAGAGCAGCAGCGCCGAGGAAGACCACAGCGACAGCGCAAAGAGGAGCGCGTAGAGCGCGAGATAGGCGCGCGCCTCTCTCACGATGATGGCGCGCTTGTTCTCGGGGATCCAGGGTACGGTGACCTTGCCGCTGACGGCATGACCGAGCATCAGCCGGAGACGGCCGGCAACCTGAAGCAGGCCGCTATAGGCAATCGCGAGCTGGGTGTCGGAGGTCGGCTTCACCCCCACGATCAGTTCCGGATCCTTCTCCGGGTCCTGGGTGTAGCGGTGGTGGTCCCAGTGAAACAGGCAGTAATATTCGTAAGGCAATCCGATGAGGAAGGCCGAGAGATGACCCACTGCGAGATTGAGGCTGCGGCTGGTGAACGCGGTCTTGTGCGCGGTCTCGTGTACCGCCATGAACAGGAAGGCGACGAAATAGCCCTGCACCGCCATCAGCGGCACCGCCCAGAGCACGCCGAGGCGTGAGGTGACCATCCAGATCAGCACACCCATCAGCAGGATCGCGCCGTAATGGCCGAGGCTCTGCGCGGCGCCCCTGACATTCGAGCGGACCGACAATTCGCGCAGCATCGCCGGCGTCAGTGGCTTCAGGCGATGGCCGGGCTCTGGGACGGTGGCGTCAGTCATGATCGGAGGCCTGCCCTACTTGCTGAGAAGCGCCGCGATCTCGGCCTTGATGAAGGCCTGGTCGCGCGGGTTGTTGACGGGATTGCCGGCGCGATGGCCGTGCAGCGACGGAATCGGATGCAGCACGGCGGACTTCGCATTGACCAGCTTGGGAAGCTCGCCTTCGTTGTCGCGAACGTCGAAATAGCGGTCGGTCGCGCCCGGCATCAGCAGCATATGCGCCTTGATCGCGGCAAGCGCGCGATCGAGATCGCCGCCGAACGCCGCGCATGCACTGATGTCGCCACGCTGCCAGATGCTGGCCTGCGCCAGCAGGTCGTTGGCGTCGCGCCGGGCGAAGGTCGTGTCCCAATTGCGGACGAGATAATCCTCGAGCGAGGTGAAACCCGCCTCGCGCCAGAGCTCGTCGCGATAGAAGCCATGCGACATCGCCCAGCCGGCATAGACGCGGCCCATCGCGCGGTAGCCGGCGACGGGCTTCTCGACGAAGCGGCCGCCGCGAAAGGCGGGATCGCCTGACAGCGCGGCCTTCACGCTTTCGAGGAAGACGTAATTATAGGGCGCGCACCGGGCGCTGCCGCAAACCACCGCGGCACGCGCGACCATGTCGGGATGCAGCGCAGCCCAGTGATAAGCCTGCATGCCGCCCATCGACCAGCCATAGACCAGCGCAAGTTTTGTGATCCCGAAACGTTCCGCGAGCAGCCGGTGCTGTACGGCGATGGCGTCGTGATAGCTGACCTGCGGGAATGGCCCGTCGCCGGAATTCGACGGCGAGGACGACAGGCCGTTGCCGAACAGGTTCGGGATGATGATGAAGTAGCGCGTGGGATCGAGCACGCCATCGGGCCCGATCAGCCATTCGGTGTCAAAGTGCTGCGCACTGAACGAGGTCGGATAGAGGATGACGTTGTCTTTCGCCGGATTGAGCGTGCCGTAGGTCTTGTAGGCAAGCTTCATCGCGGGAAAGACGGAGCCCGACTGTAGCGTGACGTCACCGGCCTCGAAGATCTCGTAGTCGCGCTGCCCGGTCATGCGTCCAACTCCCGCTCACGCGGCCGCAGAATGCGCCCGCCGCAACAAAGATGCATCGATCGGACCGGACCGACAACGCTTGTTCCGCCGCGCAAATAACTGTACGATTAGTACATTTATTTGAAAGAGGCAACGGGATTCTGGCCGACGCGCATCAGGCAATGGCCGCGATGTATCGCTTCACCGAGGCCGCAAACGCGGCCTTGGCGCCTGCAGCGATGTTACGGCCCCACCAGGCGCCATAGATGCGGTCGAAAGCCAGCGGCTCGACGGCCGCCGCGATGCGCCGCACCGCGGCGGCGTTGAGCGGCATGTAGTTGGGGTAGGAATACATGAAGCTGACGAAGCGACGGTCCATCGTCACCTGCGCGATGTCGCCGGTGAGCAGCGCGCCCCTGCCATCCGCGCCGCGCGGCCAGTGCAGCACGGTGGCCCCCGCGAAATGACCGCCGGTGCGCAGCAGCAGCACCTCGTCGGAGATGCGATGGCTCTCGCCAGTCCAGTGCACGATCGATGCATGAGACCGCGTCACCCATTGACGGTCATCTTCGTGCAGATAGACCGGAATGCCGCCGAAGGCATCGCTCCAATCGGCGAGCGCGCCGTAATAATGCGGATGCGAGATCGCAATCGCCTTCAGTCCGCCGAGCGAACGCACATGCGCGATCGCCTCCGGCGTCGCCAGCGGCACGCAGTCCCACATCAAGCAACCATCGCCGAGCGGCACCAGCAGCGCGCGCTGGCCGATGGCGAAGCTCGGCTCGAGCGAGAGACCGGTCAGGCCGAGATCGTCGCGCCAAACAAGCCGATGGCTTTCAGCCAGCGCCTCGCGCCGGAGAAAGGCTTGCCCTTTCCAGCCGACGAACTGCCGTTCGTCCTCGCAGATCGGACACGATGCGGGCGGCTTCTCGCTGACCGGGTATTGTGCGCCGCAGGTTTCGCAGGTCCAGAGGGGCATCGTCGTGATCCATCATGAGGCGGTCCTGCAAGACATGACGCCGCAGTCCCCGGATGGCAAGAGCAACCGGAACCATCGCGACGAGCGAAGGTTAGGTTCAGGTCCGCCGCGGGCACCCACGGGCCCGCAGTCCCCGCCTCATGCGAGATCGGTTCGATCGGCAGCACCAAGTTCAGCGTCTCGATGACATCGCGCCCTTCAACGTCTCGTATCTGGCCCCTGTTTGCGCTCAACTTCTTCATGGCCGACATGCAGTCGGGCATCGGGCCGTTCGTCGGCGTCTTCCTCCAGGAGCGCGGCTGGGCGACCGGCCTGATCGGCACCGCGATGACGATCGGCAATGTCGCGGGCATGCTGGTCACGACGCCGATCGGCGGGTTCATCGATTCCAGCCGCAACAAGCGGCTGTGGGTCGTCATTCCCGGCATCTGCGTGGTGACGGCATCCGCGATCATCCTGATCTCGCAAAACTTCTGGGCGGTGACGTTCTCGCAAGTCGCGCAGTCGCTGGCGAGCGCCGCGATCGTGCCGGCGGTCACAGGCATCACGCTCGGCATCGCCAAGCAGAAGGGCTTCAACGCACTCAACGGCCGCAACCAGGCGTATAACCACGCCGGCAACATGGTGGGCGCCGCGCTTTCGGGCTATCTCGGCTACAAGTACGGCTATTTTGCCGTGTTCGCGCTGGCGGCCGTATTCGGCGCCATCGCGATCGCTTGCGTGATGATGATCCCTGCCAAGGCGATCGACGACCGCGCGTCCCGCGGCTGCAAGGAGGATGATCCCGACAGCGCGCCCGATGCGTTCACGATGCTGCTCAAGCATCGTGCGCTGCTGGTACTGGCGCTGGCCCTCGCACTGTTCCATCTCGGCAATGCCGCAATCGTACCGCTCTACGGACTTGCGGCGGTTGCCGAAGGACAGGCCAACGGCCCGACCTTCGTCGCGACCACCGTCGTGATCGCGCAGGGCGTGATGATCGTGACCTCGCTGATCGCGATGAAGGCGGCAAGCAAGCGCAATTACTGGCCGATCATCCTGGTCTCCTTCATGTTCCTGCCCATCCGCGGCGTGCTTGCCTTCTTCGTCACGGGGTGGTGGGGCGTCGTGCCGATGCAGGTGCTCGACGGCATCGGCACCGGGCTCCAGACGGTTGCCGTCCCCGGCATGGTCGCGCGCTCGCTCAATGGCACCGGCCGAATCAATCTCGGCCAGGGCGCCGTGATCACGGTGCAGGGCGTCGGCGCGAGCCTCAGCCCCGCGCTCGGCGGCTGGATCGCGCAATGGATCGGCTATGGCCCGACCTTCCTGCTGCTCGGCTGCTTCGGGCTGGCATCGATTGCACTGTGGCTGGCGTTCGGGGCGACGGTGAAGAAATATTGAGCTTCACCGTCATCACCGATGTCACGGCGAAACTTGCCGGTTCAGGCCGACCCTGAATGTGTGAAGCTCGATGTCTCTGGCCTGCAGGCTTGTCCCGGGAATGGACAGCGCGAGCTGGTGGCCAAGGTTGAGATACAAATACTCCGCCTTGAGCGACCAACGCGGCGCGAACGACCATTCTCCGCCGCCGCCGACCGCATATCCGAGATTGAAGCCACTCGCCGAGGCGTGACCATCCAGCGCGCCGGGAAATCCCGCAATGATCAGATTGTTGGTCAGGCGTGCATGGCCGCTGTTGAGGCTCGCCTTGACATGCGCCCAGGCGAGACCGCCCGTCGCATAAAGCAGCCAATTGCTGCTGGCGTGACCCAGGCGGCCACGCAGCGTGCCGAGATAGTCGATATCCTGAGTCACCGTCACCATGCCGGTGTAATTGTCGAAATCGCCGACGAGGAAAACGGGTCGCAGCGCATAAGAGCCCGATGCCCGCCCGCCAATCCCGGAGACGCTGACGTCGGCTTCGACACCGGCGAGCAGATGGCCGGCCTGCCAATTATAGCCGGCCTGCAATCCGCCCAGCCCACCGGACTGATCGACACCGAGCGTGAACGGTGCAGATGCCGTCGACGTCGCATTGTTGACGCCGGGAAACAGCGCCAGAAGTGCGCCGGGGTCGACGGATGCAGCATTGCCATCGCCGGTGCCGTAGCCGGCGTGAACACCCGCGTAGAAACCGGTCCAGCTGAAGACTGGAGCGGTGTCGCCGGCCGTCGCGGGGGTGCCCGTCGCCGCCCCACAGCCAAGTGCCAGAACAGCAGCCAGCAAATCCCTCGCACGGCGTCTCATCGAGTCATTTCCTTCCAATCGGCCAGTCATTGCGAGCGGGACGATAGGCGTGAAGGCAAGGCGATTCGTGGGGAGCGGCGAACCGTTGGATGGACTGACGTGAAAACCGCCAAATCGGTTATCGTTTGTTGCGATCCAGGCACACGTCGCCGAAGCCTGGCTGCGGCACCTGGTCACTGGCTCAGCGCGCAGTTGCGAGTGGCTTTTCGCGCAATCTCGCGTTTTTCTGGTTGCCGCACCGCGGCGCGACGACGAGGATGCGCGCCGCAACAAATTGCCAACGAGCTTTTTTTCCAGCAATCGATGACCCAGCCACAACTCTCATTCGACGGCGATCCGAACGGTCCCGCCTATGAAAGATGGCGCGAGCAGTTTTGCCGTCAGGTGGCAAACGTCGATTTCGTGCCCGTCGGGGAAGGGCGCGTTCACCGGACTATTGCGCCGGCCATTCTTCCCCGCCTCAGACTCTCCGCCTCGTTCGGCACGCCGATGTCGTTCGTGTCATTGGGAACGAACGACGAATTGGTGATCACGATGTCACCCAATTCGGCGTTGCGCGGAGCCATGGGGAAACGCCCGCTCGAGGTCGCCGCCGGCGACGTCACGATCGGCGACCCTTCGATCAAGGGCGCGCAGATCACGCAACTGGCGTATGGTAATTTCCAGACCGCGCTGCTGCCGCGCAAGGCGCTGCTGCGCGCCTGCCCGAACGCCGAGGATTTGATCGCGCGGTCGATTCCCGCCGCCAATCCGATCACGTCGATGTTCCTGCGGTACTATGACCTCGCGCATGCGCATGCCGACAAGCTCGCACCCGCGGAGCTCGACGCAGTCTCGCAGCACCTGTTCGATCTCTCCGTGCTGATGATCGGGGCGCGCGGAGATGTCGCCGAAGAGGCGCAACTGCGCGGCCTTGCGGCAGCGCGCTTCCAAACCCTGAAATCAGACATTTTGGCGCAGCTCGACAGTCCAGCGCTGTCGCTCACCGATCTTGCAGCCGCGCACCGGATCAGCCCGCGCACCATCCAGTTGCTGTTCGAGCAGGCCGGCATCACCTATAGCGGCTTCGTGCTGGAGCAACGGCTGCTGCGCGCCGAGCGGCTGCTTCGAAATCCCGCCATGCGCACGCGCAAGATCATCGAGATCGCGCACCTCGCGGGATTCCACGACGTCTCCTACTTCCACCGCGTGTTTCGCCGCCGCTTCGGACAGACACCGGACGACATCAGGAAGCTGGCCGGCGAGACCAACTAGGCGAACTCGACCACGATCTTGCCGAAATGGCCGCCTTGTTGCATCAGGCGCAATGCGTCGGGGACGGCCTCGAAGCCGAAGGCGCGGTCGATCACCGGCCTCATCGCGTTCCGTCCGATCCCAGCGGTCATGGCCTCGAACATACGGCGGCTGCCGACAGAGAGGCCGATGACGTGTAGGTTCTTGGCGAACAGGCTCGAGATCGCGATCTGCTGCGAGACGCCCGTGAGTATGCCGATCACCAGAATGGTGCCGCCAACGCGCGCGGCCTCCAGTGATTGCGCGAACGTGTCCTTGCCGCCGACCTCGACGATATGATCGACGCCGCCTCCGGTCCACGCCGCCGCGGCCTTGCCCCACTCCGGAACTGACCGATAGTTGATGGTGTGGTCGGCTCCGAGCGCCCTGGCGCGTTCGAGCTTCTCGTCGCTCGACGAGGTCACGATCACGCTCGCCCCGGCCAGCTTTGCAAATTGCAGGGCGAAGATCGACACGCCGCCTGTGCCCTGCACCAGCACGGTGTCGCCGGGTTGTACCTTTGCATGTTCGAACAACGCACGCCAGGCCGTGAGGCCGGCGCAAGGGAGCGTTGCAGCCTCCTGGAACGACAGATGCGAAGGAATGTGGCTGACGCCTTCGGCGTCGACCGCCATCACCTCCTGCAGGACGCCCGGCCGCGTGCCGCCGAGCGCATAACGGCGAGCGGCCGCCGAAACCTCCCCGTCGATCCAGGATTGGAAGAACATCGGGCAGACTCGATCGCCGACCGCGACGCGGGTTACACCGTCACCCACGGAGATCACTTCACCTGCGCCGTCCGAGAACGGAATGAGCGGTAATCTGGAAACACCGCCCTTGCCCTGCACGGTGAGCAGGTCGCGATAGTTCAGCGATGCTGCCTTCATCCGCACCGCGACCTGGCCCGGACCAGGCGCCGGCTCCGGCAGATCGGCCAGCTCCATCCCTTCGATCGACCAGTCACGCGCGACCTGCCAGGCTTTCATGGCAACGCTCCGTCTCAGGTGCCAAAATTCTTCTGGATCGCCTTGTCGAGCGTCTCGCCGCCGACGAAGCGCTGTCGCAGCTCGCGCTTGAGCAGCTTGCCGCTCGGGTTCTTCGGCAGGCTATCCACGAAGATGACGCGCTTGGGCACCTTGAAATGCGCCATCTGGCCGGCGCAGTGCTTGACGACGGTCTCTTCGTCCAGCGTCTCGCCGCTCTTGATCACAACGATCGCGGTCACTGCCTCGATCCAGCGCGGATCGGGCAGGCCGACCACGGCGACCTCGGAGACGGCCGGGATGCGGTAGACCATCTCCTCGACCTCGCGGCTGGCGACGTTCTCGCCGCCGGTCTTGATCATGTCCTTGACGCGGTCGACGACGGTGATGTGGCCCTCGTCGTCGACGGTGGCGAGATCGCCGGAATGAAACCAGCCGCCCGTGAACGCCGCTGCGGTCTTCACCGGATCGTTGTAGTAGCCGGACAGCAGATGCGGCGAACGGTGCACGATCTCGCCGACCTCACCGACCTTGACGTCCTCCATCGCGGTGTTGACCACCCGGGTCTCGACGTTGAGCACCGGCTTGCCGGCCGAGCCGGCCTTGCGCAGCTGGTCCTCGGGACGCAGCACGGTCGCGAGCGGCGCGATCTCGGTCTGGCCGTAGAAATTCCAGAACTTGACGTTGGGCAGACGGCGCTGAAGCTCGAGCAGCACCTCCACCGGCATGATCGAGGCGCCGTAATAGCCCTTCTGCAAGGTCGACAGGTCGGTCTTGTCGAAGTTCGGCGACCGCAACATCGCGATCCAGATCGTCGGCGGCGCGAAGAACGAGGTGATCCTGTGCGCCTGGATCAACGCCAGGATGTTGTCGGCAGTCGGCTTCCCCGTGATCACGCCGGAGGCACCGAGATAGATTTGCGGCCCCAGGAACACATCTAACTGGGCGCAATGATAGAGCGGCAGCGCGTGCAGGAATCGGTCCTCCACGCTCATGCCGCCGTCGATGATGCAGCTCACATACTGCCACATCACGGCTTCATGGGTCAGCATCGCGCCCTTGGGCAGCGATTCCGTGCCGCTAGTGTAGACGATCTGCGCGAGGTCCCGGCTATCGACGGCCGCTTCCAGGAACGAGCCGTCGGCCTGCAGGAGATCGTCGAAAGTGGTGAGGCCCGAAGGTGCCGTCGCCGGATCCTCGCCCGGCAGCCAGATCATCTTCTCGACGGCGCAATCCTTGGCGCTGGCCGCGCGCGCCGGCTCGACGAAATCCGGTCCCGTCGCCAGCAGCTTTGCGCCGGAGCTCTTCAGGATGAAATTGATCTCGTCCGGATTGAGCATGAAGTTGATCGGCACGAGCACCGCACCGATCCGCGCCAGCGCAAAGCGCAGCGCCGCGAAGGCGTGCGAGTTGCGTGAGAGCACCGCGATGCGATCGCCCTTCTTGACGCCGAGACCGAGCAGGCCGCGGCCGAGCCGGTTGCAGATCGCGTCCATCTCGGCAAAGCTCCAGCTCACCTCGCCGCAGCTCACCGCAAGCTTGTTCGGCTCGCGGCTGGCCGCGCGGCGCAAGAGATCGCCGATGGAATGCTCGCGCGCTTTCGAGATGATGGCTGTGGTGTCGCCGGTCATGTGTTCCTCCGTGTGACGTCTTTATTGTCCGGATTTCTTGTTTGAAATCTTGCGTCTTGTTTTTGGCCCTATCTGCGCCGGGCCGCCTGCGCGTGCTCCATGTACATGTGCTCGACCGAACGATCGAGCGAGGCGATCTTCTCGAAGCCGCGACGCCAGTCCTGCAAGTGCCGCCGTGTCCACAGCACGCCGGCCTCGCGGTCGCGGCGGCGGATCGCATCGATCAGATGGCGGTGCGCTGCGACGAGGCGCGGCCCGCCTTCAACAACGCCGCTGACGATCATCTCCGTGGTCGGATAGAACAATTGCGCGGCCGGCTCGCGCGCGAGCTGGAGCACGCGATTTTGCGAGGCCTTCGCGACCAGAACGTGAAATTCTGCGTCGCATCCGGCGAGCATCGCGGGATCGCCGACCACGGCCTCGCTGCGCGCGAGATTGGCGGCGAGCTCGGCGAGGTTCTCCTCGCTCGCGCGCTCCACTGCGCCTTCGATGCTGGCGACCTCAAGCGTCATCGAGGCCTCGTAGAGCTCGCGGAAGGTGACCTCATGCAGGACCAGCGCGCGGCTGAGCCGGCTTGCCAGCTTGCTGTAGCGTGGCAGGCAGGCGTGCAAGCGGCGCGAGGAGTCGCGCCGGATCAGCCCGCCCTCCTCCAGCACGCGGATGCCCTCGCGAATGGTCGAGCGGTTGACGCCGAACTGTCGGACGAGATCGTGCTCGGTGCCGATGGGATCGCCTGGCTTGATGCGGCCATTGACGATCTCGCGTTCGATGGCGTCGGCGACCTTCTGATAGGCCGGCGCGACATCGATCGGACGAAAGAGCGGCGCGACAGGCAAAACAGCCTCCCAATGTCGATTGTCCGACAAACTATATTGGCTCGTCCCGGGTGCGTCAAACTACATCATCCAAGCTGCATTCGGAGCAAATTGACTCTGCACGGCCCCCGCTCTAGCTTTGTCGGACAAAGGGACAAAATAGTCCCATACAAGAGGAAACGTTATCCATGAGACCAATCGCAGCACTCACGTCTGCGGCCGGCTTGCTGTCGGCTGTCCTGCTCTCTCCCGCCTCCGCCCAGCAGGCACCGCTCAAGATCGGCGTGCTCTCCGACTTCTCCTCCGTCTATTCCGACATCGGAGGCATGGGGAATGTCGAGGCCACCAAGATGGCGATCGAGGATTTCGGCGGGCAGATGTTCGGCAAGCCGATCGACATGGTCAGTGCCGACGTGCTCAACAAGCCCGACGTCGCCTCCACCATCGCGCGCAAATGGTGGGAGACCGAGGGCGTCGACATGATCATCGATCTGCCGACCTCGGCGACCGCGCTCGCGGTGATGGAGCTGTCGAAGCAGTACGAGAAGATCATGATCGTGACGGATGCGGCGAGCTCCGACATCACCGGAAAGTCGTGCTCGCCCTACACCGCGCACTGGACTTACGACACCTACTCCAACGCCCACACGGTCGGTAGCGCCATCGTCAAGAACGGCGGCGACAGCTGGTTCTTCCTCACCGCGGATTACGTGTTCGGCCACTCCATCGAGCGCGACACCGGCGAGGTGGTGAAGGCGGCCGGCGGCAAGGTGCTCGGCAGCGTCAAGCACCCGCTCAACACGGCGGACTTCTCGTCATTCCTGCTGCAGGCGCAGGCCTCAAAGGCCAAGATCATCGGGCTCGCCAATGGCGGCGGCGACACCATCAATGCGATCAAGCAGGCCGGCGAGTTCGGCATCGTCGCCGGTGGCCAGAACCTGGCTGCGATCGTGATGTTCATCTCCGACGTGCACAGCCTGGGCCTCAAGCTTGCGCAAGGGCTGATCGTGACCGAGGCCTATTATTGGGACCTCAACGACAAGACCCGCGCGTTCGGCAAGCGTTTCATGGAACGGATCAAGCGCATGCCGACGATGAACCAGGCCGCGACCTACAGCGCAACGCTGCATTACCTCAAAGCCGTGCAGGCCGCCGGCACCAAGGACACCAAGACCGTGATGGCCAAGATGCGCGAGCTGCCGGTGCGCGACGCCTTCACCGACAACGGCGTGCTGCGGGAGGACGGCCGCATGGTGCACAGCATGTACCTGTTCCAGGTGAAGAAGCCGGAGGACTCGAAGGGGCCGTGGGATTACTACAAGCTGCTCGCCGAGGTGCCCGGCGACCAGGCGTTCCGACCGCTGAAGGACGGCGGCTGCCCGCTGGTGAAGTAACGCTAACGACGACGGACCGGCATCGCGCCAGCGCGGTGCAGGTCCACTAGCGCCGCCGCAGGTCCGACGGGCTGTGGCCGAACTTCCTGCGGAAAACCGTGCTGAAATAGGACGAACTGCTGAAACCCAACTGGTACGCCACTTCAGTGATCGACAGCGACCGCAGTTCGGGACGGGTCAGCACGTCGTAGCAGCGCTGCAGTCGGCGATCCAAAATCCATTCGGACACCGAGACATCCGTGAGCCGGAAGAGATAATGCAGATGCCTGAGCGAGACGCCGTTGCTCTTCGCGATCTTCTCCAGCGACAGATCCGCATCGGTGAGGTGCGCTTCGATCCAGACCTTGACCGAGCGCAGACGGGCTTGCTGCGCACTCGCATCCTCCGAGAATTCGTCCCGATCGCCCATGTCGAGCGCAAGCGCTAGCACGTCCATCAGCTCACCGCCGAGCCGTGTCCTCACAGTCTCCTCCAGCGGCGCGCCTTCCGCGGCCAGCGTCGCACAGAACTCGGCGGCGATCCGGCCAAGGCCGCGGCTCGTCGCCATCGTCGTCACCACGGGAAGGCGTCCGTCGCTGAAGCGTGCGGAAAATTCCTTGCGCGGGATCTCGAGATAGAGCGATCGCACCTTGCCGACGCATTCGAGATCATAGGCCTCGGAGGCCGAAAAGATCGCGCTGACGCCGGGGTTCGACAGCAGGGTCTGGCCGGCCTGGAGCACATTGATGCGGCCCTGCTGGACGAATTCGACGTAGTAGCAATCCTTGTCGAGCTTTGCGATGTGCCGCTCGCGGCGCGAGATGCGCTGCTCCGACAGCAGGACGTCGGTCATCGTCACCGCGCCGAAGCGCGCCTCGCGAATGAAGCCGTGATAGTCGGATCGCTCCTCGGCATTCACGTCGACATGGACATAGACATCGCAGATCGCGCCTTGCCACGCGGCGTAGCGCTTGGACGGCTCCAGCTCGTCTGTCGAAAACACCAGGTTCATCGTGCGCCCATCCGTTGCGCCGCCATGATGAACGTCGTTTGTGCATCGCACAAGCTGGCCACGCATCGAGATTCTAGAGGGCCGCCGCCTACACGCAAGACGGTTTTGCACGGAGAAGCAAAAGCTTTGCGCTCCGGAGCAAGCCGCGTTCGGGCATGTGGCCTATGAAGAACAAAAAACGGTCAATGAGATAGGCGGGAAACGTTCGCTTGCATCAGCTCGGATCAGCCGCAGCACGATCTGCCGTGCCGCCCGAACGGCGGTGCCCGTGAGCAGCGCATTGCCATCGCCCATCACGACGCGGTTCACGCAACCGGTCAAGACCATCGCCGATATCGAGGCGCTGGAGCAGAGGCCTTACGCCTCGCTCGTCCCTGCCCGCAATCTGCTTGATCTCTTCGACGCGACGGCGCGCCTGCATCCCGACCGTCCCGCACTGACCGTCCTGACCAAGGGCTCGCGCGAGCCCGGCGACGTGACGCTGACGCATCGGCAACTGCTTGCGGAGATCACGCGTGCGGCCAATCTGTTCAGGTTGCACGGGATTGGCACGAGCGGCGGCACCGCCGCGTTCCTCTGCCCGATCCTCCCGCCACTGTTTCCGGCGTTGCTCGGCGCCCAGGTCGCGGGCGTTGCCAGCTCGATCAACTATCTCCTCAACGAGGACGCGATCGCCGACCTGCTCGAGGCGCAGAACGCGACCGTGCTGGTCATCCCTGCCGAAGCGGCCGATCACGCGATCTGGGCCAAGGCGGCCGATGTCGCAAAGCGCGTCCCGTCGCTGAAGTCCATTTTTGTGATCGGTACGAGCGGCATCCTGCCTGGAGGGTTCCTGGGCTTCGACAAGGCGATCGCGGGAGGGCGCGATACGCTGGACTTCGAGCCTTCGGCGGATCGCGAGGCGATTTGCGCCCTCTTCCACACCGGCGGGACCACCGGACGACCGAAGCTGGTTCGGCTGACGCATGGCAACCAGATCCATGCAGCCTGGAGCTTTGCGCAGGTCCACGGATTGGATGAGCTGGATGCAGCCGTGAACGGCTTTCCGCTGTTTCACGTCGGCGGCACGATGACGCTCGGCCTGTCGATCCTCGCAGCTGGCGGCCATGTGATCATTCCCTCGCCCTATAGCCTCCGAAGTCCCGATGCCATCCGCGACTATTGGCACACGGTCGAGCGATTTCGCGCGACCATCGTCAGCGGCGTGCCGACATCGATTGCCGCGCTTGCGGAAGTGCCGATCGGCTCCTCCGACATCAGCTCGGTTCGCATGGCGCTCACCGGTGGGGCCGTTGCGCCGAAGGCGGTCAGCGAGAGGTTTCAGGCGCGAACCGGGATCACGCTGTTCGAGACCTACGGCATGACGGAGACCGCGGCGGCTATCGCCTTCAATCCGGGCCGCGGAACACCCGTGCAAGGCAGCGTCGGCTTCCGGGCGCCGTTCGCGCAGACGAAAATCGTCGCGCTCGAGGATGTCGGCCTGAGGACGGAATGCCCGCCGCTCACCAGCGGTCTCGTGCTCGCCCGGGGACCGCAGGTGTTTCCCGGTTATCTCGATCCCCAGCACAACAAGGGCGTGCTCACCGACGACCATTGGATCGTCACCGGCGATGTCGGCTACCTCACGGCAGATCAGCGCCTGGTGCTGACCGGTCGCGAGAAGGACCTCATCGTCCGCAGCGGTCACAACATCGACCCCGCCGCGATCGAGGACGTCGCCAACGCCTTCCCCGGCGTCCAGATGAGCTCGGCCGTCGGCATGCCCGACGCTTATGCCGGCGAAGTGCCCATTCTCTTCGTGGTACCGTCGCCGGGACAGACCATCGACCTCGCACAGCTGCGCGAGCATCTCGAACGCAATGTCAACGAGCCGCCTGCGAAGCCGAAGCGCGTCGTGCTGCTCGAGGCGCTTCCGGTCACCGCGGTCGGCAAGATCTTCAAGCCCACGCTGCGCGACCTCGCCGTTCAGGAGAAGGTCAGGACCGAGATCGACCGCATTTTCGGACCGGACACTACGGCAGACATTGTCGTCGAGAAGGACGCCAGGCTGAACACGCTTGTCCACATCTCGATCGATTCTAACGATCAGGATCGGGTCAAGGCACTCACCGAGAGCTTGACACCGCTCCCGCAGACATATCGCATCACGACACGATCGTCATAACGGCCCACAGAGGTCGACGCCGCAGAAAGGCAAGACTGGGATGAAGCGCATTCGGTTCAATCAGCAGGAAATCGTCTTCGCCGTCTTCGCCCTGCTGTTTATGGTGTTCTCGATTTTCCTGCGCGGCTTTCTCACGCCGGAAAACATGCTGACGCTGCTGCAGAACGTCTCCGTGCTCGGCATCCTCGGTCTTGCCATGGCCATCGTCGTGATCGGGCGCGGCATCGACATCTCGCTGATCGCGGCGCTCGCGGTCCCGCCGGGGCTGGTCCTGCAAATGGTACAGAACGGTCACTCGATGCCGGCCTCGCTGCTGACCGCCTTGCTGCTCACGATTGCCTTCGGCCTCGTCAATGGCTGGCTGATCGCCTATGCCGAAGTGCCCTCGCTGTTCGCCACGCTCGCCACCGGCCTCCTCCTCGCCGGCCTCGGGCAGGCCGCCTTGTTCCAGCTCGACGTCGTGCAATGGAGTCCGGGCATGGATGGCTTCGAGAAGCTCGGACAGGGAACGATTCTCGGTATCCCCACATCGATCGTGATGTTCGCGATCGCATGCATCGTCGTCGCGTTCCTGCTGCGAAAGACGCGCTGGGGTGCTTACATCTACGCGATCGGCGACAACCCTTTCGCTGCGCGTGTCACCGGCATTCCATCGCGCCCGATCATCGTCCTGCAATATGTGATCACTGCACTGATCGGCTGCTTCGCGGGCCTCGTGATGGCGGCATCGGTCAATTCGATGCCGACCCGCATCTTCAATTCGACGCTGATCTACGATGTCATCCTGGTCGTCGTGCTCGGCGGCATCGGCCTCTCAGGCGGCCGCGGCGGCGTGTTGAACGTCGTGATCGGCACGCTCGTGATCGGCACGATGCTCAACGGCATGACCATCATGGACATCTCCTACGCCGGGCAGAACCTCATCAAGGGCGTGGTTCTGCTGCTCGCCGTCATCACGGATTCCTTCCTGAATCCGCGCAACGAAGAAACGGCACAGCAGGGCGATATCTGAACCACTGATTACAACGACAACCACAACGAAGGAGGAAGCAATGAAGCATTTCGGCACCCCGACAAAGGCACTCGTTGCCGCACTGGGTCTCGCGGCCATGACCGCACCGGCTCTCGCCCAGCAGGGCCTCGACGAGCCGTTCCAGAAGCCGTTCAAGGAAGCGCTGGCCGGCAAGACCGTGGCTTACGTTCCCGTCGCCATGAACTTCGACCTGACCGAGGGCTGGTATGCCGGCCTGAAGAAGGAGCTCGAGCCGTTCGGGGTCAAGTTCGTGATCCGCGATGCCAACTGGAACACCAATGCCGGCGCACAGGCCGTGACGTCGCTGATCTCCGAAAAGCCGGCGGTGATCGTGGTCCACAACCCTGATGTGCAGACCTACGCAAAACTGCTGCAGCGCGCAGAGAACGAAGGCATCTACGTCATCCAGATCAACATGGGCTCCGCCTATCGCAGCTCCGCCTTCGTCGGCGCCAACTGGGTCGAGATCGGCGAGCGCCAGACCGAAGGCGTGGTCAAGGCCTGCGAGGGCAAGTCGAACAAGATCGCGATCATCCAGGGCGCGCTGTCGGCGGCAGCGAGCGCCTATACCCTCAAGGGCGTCGAGAACGTTCTCGCCAAGCATCCCGAAATCAAGGTGGTGTCCAGCCAGGCCGCCGATTGGGACGCCGCCAAGGCCAAGGCGATCACGCAGACGGTGCTGAAGCAGAATCCCGATCTCTGCGGCATCGTCGGGTTCTGGGACGGCATGGACATCGGCACCGCGGCGGCCGTCAAGGAAGCGGGCCTCACCGGCAAGGTGTTCGTGGCAACCTCGGGCGGCGGCGAGCGCAAGGGCGCCTGCGAGCTGGTCAAGTCGGGCGCGTTCGATCTCAACATGAGCTACGACGTGCCGACCCAGGCCGCGCAGATGGCCGGCACGATCAAGTGGCTGCTGTCGTCAGGCGTGAAGCCTGGCTCCGTCAAGGGCTCGGAATACACCACGCTGATTCCGATCACCAAGGCGAACGCCGACAGCCAAATGGCCTGCTGGAACCTCAGCGACCTCAAGAAATAGCTTTGCGCTGACGCTCTTGATCCCCGGGACATTCAGCCCCGGGGATCTCACTCCCGAACATTCTCCACGCCCCTGCTGGAATGCCGATGCGCGACACACTGACAAGCCTGCGTTACCGCTACTGGCCCGATCATCTCCTCGGCGAAATCCTGTCCAAGCGATGGACCGAGACAGCCATTCCGGTCATTCTTCTTTTGATCGTCGGCCTCGCGCTCAGCCGGTCCATCGACAATTTCCTGTCGCCGGCGAGCCTCGCCGACACGGCGCGCCAGGCCGGAGAGATCGGCTTCATCGCGCTCGGACTGGCGCTGGTCGTCATCGTCGGCGGCATCGATCTTTCGGTCGGCTCGATCTTCGCGCTGACCGATTTCTGCGCACTCTATTGCCTCGACGTGCTGGGCTGGCCGGTGCCGGCGGTAGTGGCGGCGACGCTGCTCTGCGGTGCGCTGCTCGGCGCAGTCAACGGCGTGTTGATAGGATATTTGAGGCTGCGCGCCTTCATCACCACGCTGATCACCCTGATCATCTACCGCTCGGCCTATGATCTCCTGATCCAGCGTTACTCAAACGCAATCGCGTCGGCCTTCCCCGACATCCCGTCCTGGGATTTCATCGGCGGTGGCAGCGTGTTCGGCATTCCAACCGTCGCGCTTGTCTACATCGTCATCGCCATCTTCGGCCACATCTTCATGACCCGGCTCCGCCCGGGCTGGCATATCACCGCGATCGGCGGCTCGCGCCGTTCGGCGTACAATTCGGGCATACCGGTCCGCCGTACGATCGCGCTCTGCTACGTCGCCAGCGGCGTGCTAACCAGCATCGGCGCGCTGTTCTTCGCATCCCGGCTCGGCACCGTCGGGGGCGACATCGGCGTCGGTCTCGAGGTGATCGTTCTGACCGCCACCGTGCTCGGCGGCATCACACTCGGCGGCGGCAAGGGCTCGGTCGCCAAATCGGCGGTCGGCGTGCTGATCGTACTGCTGATCACCAACGGGCTGACCACCATGAACGCGCGCGGTGGCGTCAACCGGATGGCGCTCGCCGGCATCCTGCTCGTTGCTGCCATGGTCGATATCCGCTGGCAGAAGAACCGGACACGCATTATCAGCAAGGTCTACGTCGCGCCGACCTACCATTCGTTGCCACCGCCTCCGCCGACCGAGATCGGACAAGGCGGCCCGTTCGAGCAGAACGACAAGCTGCGCAATGTCGAAGCGATCGGCCTTGGCCGCATCGAGGCGCCGGAGGATGTCATCCTCGATCGCCACGACAATCTCTATGCCGGCTCGCGCCATGGCGACATCATGCGCTTCCTGGCGCCCGACTATCAGAAGATGGAGGTCTTCGCCCATATTGGCGGCCAGCCGCTCGGCATGGCCTTCGACCGGCAGGACAATCTCTACGTCTGCATCGGCGGCATGGGACTCTACCGGATCAAGCCCGACGGCATGGTCGAAAAGGCGACCGACGAGACCAATCGCAGCATGCGCTCGGTCAACGACGACAGCCGCCTCCGGCTCGCCGACGACCTCGACATCACCGACGACGGCCTGATCTTCTTTTCCGAAGCCACCGTGCGTTACGAGATGGACGAGTGGCCGATCGACGGCCTCGAGGCGCGCGGCAACGGCCGCATCATCTCCTACGACACCAAGACCGGTGCGACGCGAACCGAGCTGCGCGGCCTCAAATTCCCGAACGGCATCTGCGTCGCCAGCGACGGCCAGTCGATCCTGTTCGCCGAAACCTTCGGCTGCTCGATCAAGCGCTATTACTTCGCGGGACCGAAGAAGGGCAAGGTCGAGATCGTCATGGACAATCTGCCGGGCTACCCCGACAACATCAATCTCGCTTCGGACGGCAATTACTGGCTGGCGCTGGTCGGCATGCGCAGCCCCTCGCTCGACCTTGCCTGGAAGATGCCGGGTTTCCGGCGCCGCATGGGCAAACGCGTGCCCGTGGACGAATGGTTATTCCCCAACATCAACACCGGCTGCGTGGTCAAATTCAACGAGCAGGGCAGGATCCTCGAATCGTTCTGGGACCTGCACGGCGAGAACCATCCGATGATCACCTCGATGCGCGAGCATCGCGGCTATCTCTATCTCGGCGGCATCCTCAACAACCGGATCGGCCGCTACAAGCTCGACAACGCCGATCCGAACTTCGTCCAGTATGACAAGCGGTGGGGGAAGCAGTCGTGATCGCAGCCGTCAGGGAATTCGCCAACCGATTTCTCGGCCGCGGCGACGCGACCATCACCGTGCCGTCCTTCGACGGCGCTTTGAAGCCCAACCAGAAGCTCGAAGCGGCTGACACCTTGCTGACATGCGAGGCTCCCGAAGACCTCGCCACCGATGGCAGCAATCTCTTCATCGCGGACGGACAGCGGTTGATGCGTCTCGACGGCAACACGGCGTCGGAAGTCCGCAGCTTCGCGCAGCCGATCTCGGCGCTGTGTGCCCTCCCCGGCGGCGGCCTTGCCGTGGCGCTCGGAGGACGCGAGGTGCGTCTTTACGCAAACCCGTCTGCCGAACAGTCCAGCGTGACATTCGCGGATGCTGCCTTCAATGCAGTCAACGCACTGGCGCTCGCGAGTGACAACACGCTCATCGCGACGGACGGCTCTGCAACATGCGGCGTCGACGACTGGGCGCGTGACCTGATGGAGCTCAACCGGAGCGGCCGTGTGTTCAGGCTCGATCCCGCCAGCAAGAGTGTGACAGTTCTGGCCCAGGGATTCGGCCATGCCTTCGGTGCCTACGCACATGGCAATGGCGTGCTGGTCAGCGAGAGCTGGCGCCATCGTCTCACGCTGGTGGCGCCGGGCACGTCGCCGCGGACCGTGCTTGCTCACCTGCCGGTCTATCCGTCACGGCTGTCGAAGGCTTCCGGCGGCGGCTACTGGCTCACCGCCTTCACCGCGCGCACCCAGCTGATCGAATTCGTGCTGCGCGAGCCGGCTTACCGCCGCCGCATGATGGCCGAGATCGATCCCGCCTACTGGGTCGCACCGCGCCTGCGGTCGGGCTTCTCGTTCAAGGAACCGATGCAGGGCGCGCACATCAAGACCATGGGCGTGATCAAGCCGTGGGCGCCGCCGCGCTCTTACGGCCTCGTCATTCGCCTGAGCGCCGAAGGCCAGCCGCTGTATTCGCTGCATAGCCGGGTCGACGGCGTCAATCACGGCGTCGTTGCGGCGATTGAGATGGGCCGCGATCTCATTCTGATCGCGAAAGGACCTGGCCGCGTATTGCGACTGCCACTCGATGGCCTTGCCGAGGAGTTTTGCTCATGAGCGACGTCATGCTCTCGCTGCGCAAGGCGACAAAGCTCTACGCCGGTGTGCCCGCCATCGACGGGGTGGACTTCGACCTCCGCCGCGGTGAAATCCACGCGCTGGTCGGCGAGAACGGTGCGGGCAAGTCCACCCTGACCAAGGTGATGGCCGGCGTGGTGACGCTGACCTCGGGTACCATGACGATCGACGGCGCCGCCGTCGCACCAAGAACGCCGCTGGAGGCGCGCAACCTCGGCATCGCCATGGTGTTCCAGGAGAACAGCCTGGTGCCGACCATGACGGTGGCGCAGAATCTGTTTCTCGGGCAGGAAAAGTTCTACAACCGCCTGCGCGGCATCTACATCGCCGCGCAGCAGTTTTTGCAATCGCTCAATTTCGACGTCACGCCGACCGCCACCGTGAGCGGCCTCGGCGCGGCCAAGAAGCAGATGGTCGAGATCGCGCGCGCGGTCCTGCACCGCGCCAAGGTGATCATCTTCGACGAGCCGACCGCATCGCTGACGCCGGAGGAGAAGAAATACTTCTTCGACCTGGTCCGCGATCTCAGGAAGCGCGGCGTCTCGATCGTCTTCATCTCGCACGCCCTGGAAGAGGCCCTGCTGCTGGCCGACCGCATCACGGTGCTGCGCGACGGCAAGCACGTCGTGACGGACGACGCGGCCAAATTCGACCGTGCCGCCATCGTGCAGGCCATGGTCGGGCGCGACCTCTCCAACACGCTCTACGGCGCGCGGAAGAGCACCGTGCGGCCGGCCGGCGCGCGCGTACTCACGGTCCAAAATCTGAAGATGGCACCGATGGTGAAGAACAATTCGCTGTCGGTATTCGCCGGACAGATCACCGGCGTCTTCGGCCTCGTCGGCGCTGGCCGCACCGAGACGTTCAAGATTGTCTCCGGCGTGCTCAAGCGTG